>NZ_JAAABD010000009.1:0-185292 GCF_009900725.1 Serratia sp. Z4 | reverse complement strand
GAAGCATCAGGATAAGAAGGACCAAGAGATCGAGCAGCAGATGGAGCTGTTGCAGGATTAACTCGAAAATTGCCCCCTTTTAGGGGGCGTCGTGTAAAGCCACCTCCTCAGGAGGTGGTCTTTTACTTTGTCTGTTATCTGGCGTTCTGCTCGAGCATGGGCATCCTGAGACGAATGGTGTAGGACAAATCCGCCGGGAGCGGATTTGAACGTTGCGAAGCAACGGCCCGAAGGGGGGCGGGCAGGACGCCCGCCATAAACTGCCAGGCATCAAATAAAGCCGAAAGCCCTGAACTGACGTTCAGGGCTTTTTGCTATGTGCAATACGTAAAAAAGCGCAGCTACGCTGCGCGGTTTTCCCCCTCCTCCTTATTCTCCGCCAGCGAGCCAGAGAAAAGGCCCCGAAGGGCCTTTGATTAGGGTGTGTTTGCTTTTTTCACTTATTATTCGATCAATGCGAGCTGCCCTGAGAGATGCCCAGCCCGGTTTGCGAACGGACAAACTGGGCCCGGAAGCGTTCCCGCTCCTGCTGCCCGGCCAGCGAGCTGTCGGTGATCGAGAACAGCCAGGTGCCGACAAAGGCCACGATCATCGAGAACAACGCCGGGTATTCATACGGATAAATCGGTTTCTCATGGCCGAGGATCTGCACCCAGATCGTCGGGCCGAGGATCATCAGAATCACCGCCGTTAACAGACCCAGCCAGCCGCCAATCATCGCGCCGCGAGTCGTCAAACGCGACCAGTACATCGACAGGATAATGATAGGGAAGTTACAGCTGGCAGCGATGGAGAACGCCAGCCCGACCATAAAGGCGATATTCTGCTTCTCGAACAAAATCCCCAGGGCAATGGCGACCAGCCCCAATACCACGACGGTGATCTTGGAGACCTTCAGCTCATCGCGCTCGGTCGCCTTGCCATTTTTAATCACGCTGGCGTACAGGTCATGGGACACGGCCGAGGCGCCGGCCAGCGTCAGGCCTGCAACCACTGCCAGAATGGTGGCGAACGCCACCGCCGAGATAAAGCCGAGGAAGAAGTTGCCGCCAACGGCATTGGCCAGGTGCACCGCCGCCATGTTGGTCCCGCCCAGCAGCGCGCCGGTGGCGTCTTTGAACGCCGGATTGGCGCTAACCAGCAAGATGGCGCCGAAGCCGATGATAAAGGTCAGGATATAGAAGTAACCGATAAAGCCGGTGGCGTAGAACACGCTCTTGCGCGCTTCCTTGGCGTCACTCACGGTGAAGAAACGCATCAGGATGTGCGGCAGGCCGGCGGTGCCGAACATCAGCGCCAGGCCAAGTGACAGCGCGGAGATCGGATCGGACACCAGCCCGCCGGGGCTCATGATGGCGATGCCTTTCGGGTGCACCTTCACCGCTTCGGCGAACAGGGTATTGAAGTCGAAGTTGACCGACTTCATCACCATCAGCGCCATAAAGCTGGCGCCGGCCAGCAGCAGCACCGCTTTGATGATCTGCACCCAGGTGGTGGCCAGCATGCCGCCGAACAGCACGTACAGCACCATCAGAATGCCGACCAGGATCACCGCCACGTGGTAGTTGAGCCCGAACAGCAGCTGGATCAGTTTACCGGCGCCGACCATCTGCGCGATCAGATATAGCGCCACCACTACCAACGAGCCGCAGGCCGAGAGGGTGCGGATCGGTTTCTGCTGCAGACGGTAAGAGGCGACATCGGCGAAGGTATAGCGGCCGAGATTGCGCAGGCGTTCCGCGATCAGGAACAGAATGATCGGCCAGCCGATGAGGAAGCCGATGGAGTAGATCAGCCCGTCATAGCCCGAGGTGTAGACCAATGCGGAGATGCCGAGGAACGAGGCGGCGGACATGAAGTCACCGGCGATCGCCAGGCCGTTTTGCAGGCCGGTAATGCGCCCGCCCGCGGTGTAGTAGTCCTGACGGGAACGGGTGCGTTTGGACGCCCAATAGGTGATGTAGAGCGTGGCACCGACAAACAGGATAAACATCACGATCGCCTGGATGTTCAGCGGTTGACGATGCACCTCGCCGCCAATGGCGTCGGCGCAGGCCAGGCCCGGCAGTAATAGCAGCGCGGCGGCGGACAATAAGCGCTTCATTGTTTCACCTCGCGCAGGATCTCTGCGGTGAGGCGATCGAACTCGCCGTTGGCGCGAAACACGTAGATCCCGGTCAAGACGAAAGAGATCACGATCAACCCGACGCCGACCGGGATCCCGCGGGTGATGGTCGATCCGGCGGCGATCGGCGTACCGAGCCATTGTGGATCGAAGGCGATCAACAAAATAAAGCCGACGTACAGCGCCAGCGTAATCAGCGAAAGCAGCCAGGCGAACCGGCCGCGTTTTCTCACCAGCTCTTTAAAGCGCGGGTTTTCTTCAATCCCTTGATAAATGGTGTCATTCATCAGAGTGTCTCCAGTCGGTATTGAGAGAGTACGCCGCGCCAGGGCCGCTCAACGGCGCGTTATCCGAATGAGCGGCCTGAAGCGGCGTAAATTATGACGGCACTTTCATTGATTGTTTTTCTTCCAACAGCTTGTCGACTACGGCCGGATCCGCCAGCGTGGAGGTATCCCCCAGGTTGCTGGTGTCGCCGGCGGCAATTTTGCGCAGGATGCGCCGCATGATCTTGCCGGAGCGCGTTTTGGGCAGTGAGTCTGTCCAGTGCAGCACATCCGGTGTAGCGATCGGCCCTATCTCTTTGCGCACCCAGTTGCGCACTTCGGTATAGAGCTCCGGCGTCGGTTCTTCGCCGTGGTTCAGCGTGATGTAGGCGTAGATCGCCTGGCCTTTGATGTTGTGAGGAATGCCGACCACCGCCGCTTCGGCGATTTTCGGGTGCGATACCAGCGCGGACTCGATCTCGGCGGTGCCCAGACGGTGGCCGGAGACGTTCAGCACGTCGTCGACGCGGCCGGTGATCCAGTAGTAACCGTCCTCGTCGCGGCGGGCGCCGTCACCGCTGAAGTACATGCCTTTGAAGGTCGAGAAGTAAGTTTGCTCGAAGCGATCATGATCGCCGAACAGGGTGCGCGCCTGGCCCGGCCAGGAATCGACGATCACCAGGTTGCCTTCGCAGGCGCCTTCCTGCGGCGTGCCGACGTTATCGACCAGCGCCGGCTGTACGCCAAAGAACGGCCGCGTGGCGGAACCGGCTTTCAGCTCAGTGGCGCCCGGCAGCGGGGTAATCATGAAGCCGCCGGTTTCGGTTTGCCACCAGGTGTCGACGATCGGGCATCTCGCGTTGCCGATCTTGTTGTAATACCACTCCCAGGCTTCCGGGTTGATCGGTTCGCCGACCGAGCCCATGATGCGCAGCGAATCGCGTCGGGTGCCTTCGATCGCCTTGTCGCCTTCGGCCATCAACGCGCGAATGGCGGTCGGCGCGGTATACAGAATGTTGACCTGGTGTTTGTCGATCACCTGCGACAGGCGATTGACGCCCGGATAGTTAGGCACGCCTTCGAACATCAGCGTGGTGGCACCGCAGGCCAGCGGGCCGTACAGCAGATAGCTGTGGCCGGTGACCCAGCCCACGTCGGCGGTGCACCAGTAAATGTCGCCGTCGTGGTAGTCGAACACATACTTAAAGGTCATCGCAGCGTAGACCAGGTAGCCGCCGGTGGTGTGCAGCACGCCTTTCGGCTTGCCGGTCGAACCGGAGGTGTACAGGATGAACAGCGGATCTTCGGCGTTCACTTCTTCCGGCGGGCAGTCTGCGGAGACGCCCTGGGTCAGCTCATGCCACCACAGATCGCGCCCTTCCTGCCAGTAGCCCGGTTTACCGGTGCGTTTGAATACCACCACGTTGGCCACGCTGACCACGCCGGGATTTTTCAGCGCATCGTCGACGTTCTTTTTCAGCGGCACGGCGCGGCCGGCGCGCAGGCCTTCATCGGCGGTGATCACCAGTTTGGCGTTGGAGTCGATAATGCGCCCGGCGACGGCTTCCGGCGAGAAGCCGCCGAAGATCACCGAATGTACGGCGCCGATGCGCGCGCAGGCCAGCATGGCGACCGCCGCTTCCGGCACCATCGGCATATAGATGGCCACCACGTCGCCTTTTTTAACGCCGAGCTGTTTCAGCACGTTGGCGAATTGGCAGACATCGTGGTGCAGCTGTTTGTAAGTCACCTTTTTGGATTGGGTCGGATCATCGCCTTCCCAGATAATGGCGGTTTGGTCACCGCGCTCGGCCAGATGGCGGTCCAGGCAGTTGGCCGCCAGGTTCAAGGTGCCGTCTTCAAACCAGCGAATGCTGACGTGGCCCGGATCGAACGAGGTATTTTTAATTTTGGTATAGGGTTTGATCCAATCCAGGATTTTGCCATGCTCACCCCAGAAAGCCTCTGGGTCTTGAACCGACTGTTGATAATACTGTTGGTATTGTGCCGGATTAATCAGGGCGCGTTCTGCAATTGCAGAAGGAATAGCGTGTTTATGCAGTTGGCTCATAGCTTTTCTCCTTGAAGTTGTTAATGATATGTCAACTGAAGGTTAAGTATAGTTTGCTACGATTCTTTGTTTCTTTTTTGCGCGGCAGATCACGCAACAAAGATATTGATTTGTAATCGTTCTGTCGCATTTGCAGGGCGTATCTATCTCTTTGGCGCTTAAATCCTCATAAACCCACGTTTTTAACCAAAAACACTTATATAAAGAACAAAAAAGAATAAACCAAAACGGACTCAACTGCCGCGAAATTAATAGATACGATCAGGGCCGCCATTATTTCTCGCTATAAATCTTTTTGGGTTGTTTTTCGCTATTAATATTCTAAGTTGGCATTAGCACGATATAACGATGGACTGCACAGCGTGAAATAACGTTTTATTAACGCTTAATTCCTGATGAAAACTCGGGAAATATCCTGTGGCATTCATCCTGCGGTATCGTTCGATTTTTAATCGAAATATAAAGTGGCGCTGCATTTATGGACGAAAGTGTCACTCGGCCAATTCTCATTTATTTGACTTTTGAGTAACAAAATATAAACATATGATGCGGATTAAATATGCAGAATGGACGAAAAATAACGCATTTTAATCGCGTTCAAAAAATCGTCGTCGGCGCGGTTATGTACTTCATTATATGAAAAATTATGTTTTTAATAACAAGCAATTATGCCATTTGAAATAGTTACGCGAAATTTTTGTGATTCGATTCAGCGCTCAAGCCTGACAAATCAAGGCTTGCAGAGCATGCCGCCCGGATGATACAGATTTATACTGCGTCGCACCCAGGGCAGGTGAACGCTTCCACTGAATTAACATAAGCCTGTAATAAATGATTAAGTATTCTTTTCGCCGTGTTGCGACTTTGTACGGCGCAAAGAGTCTTTGAGGACTTTTTGGGTATGAAAAGTGTAAAAATTAGCCTGGCTTGGCAAATCCTGATCGCGTTGGTACTGGGTATTATTGTTGGCGCGGTATTGCACAACCAGACCGAATCTCGTGAGTGGCTAGTGAGTAATATTCTCAGCCCGGCGGGTGATATCTTTATTCGTTTGATCAAGATGATTGTGGTGCCGATCGTTATTTCCACGCTGATCGTCGGTATTGCCGGCGTGGGGGATGCGAAAAAGCTGGGCCGCATCGGATTGAAAACCATTATCTACTTCGAAGTGATCACCACCGTCGCCATCGTGGTGGGGCTCACCTTGGCCAACGTTTTCCAACCCGGCCACGGCATCGATATGTCGACGCTGACCACGGTGGACATTTCGCAGTACGAGAAAACCACCGAACAGGTGCAAAGCGGTTCGCACAGTCTGGTGGCGACCATTCTGTCGCTGATCCCGTCGAACGTCTTCTCGTCGATGGCCAAGGGTGACATGTTGCCGATTATCTTCTTCTCGGTGCTGTTCGGTCTGGGGCTGTCGTCGTTGCCGAAAGAGACCAAAGAGCCGCTGCTGAAGGTGTTCAAGGCGGTGTCCGAGAGCATGTTCAAAGTCACCCACATGATTATGCGCTATGCGCCGATCGGGGTGTTTGGCCTGATTGCGGTCACGGTAGCCAACTTCGGTTTCGCTTCGCTGCTGCCGCTGGCCAAGCTGGTGGTGCTGGTGTACTTCGCCATTGCGTTCTTCGCCCTGGTGGTGCTGGGGGCGGTCGCCCGGCTGTGCAACCTGCGCATCTGGACGCTGATCCGCATCCTGAAAGACGAACTGATCCTGGCTTATTCCACCGCCAGTTCGGAAACGGTGCTGCCGCGCATCATCGAAAAGATGGAGGCTTATGGCGCGCCCAAGTCGATCACCAGCTTCGTGGTGCCGACGGGTTACTCCTTTAACCTGGATGGCTCGACGCTGTACCAGAGCATCGCCGCCATCTTTATTGCCCAGTTGTACGGCATCGAGCTGTCGTTGGGGCAGGAGATCGTGCTGGTGCTGACGCTGATGGTGACCTCGAAAGGGATCGCCGGCGTGCCGGGCGTCTCGTTCGTGGTGCTGCTGGCCACCCTGGGCAGCGTCGGCATTCCGTTGGAAGGCCTGGCGTTCATCGCCGGCGTGGACCGTATCCTGGATATGGCGCGCACTGCGCTGAATGTGGTGGGTAACGCGCTGGCGGTATTGGTGATCGCCAAATGGGAGCACCAGTTTGATCGCAAGAAGGCGCTGGCCTACGAAACGGAGTTCCTGGCGCAGAAGGTGAAGCCGGCCAACCAGGCCTAATTACCGAGTATCGCCGACGTTGAAAACGCCCCAGGCAGCTGTGCCGGGGCGTTTTGTTTTTATGGCTCTTCAACCGGCCACTTTCTTTTCTCTGTCCTACTGCGCGACTTGCATCCCCGCTTAACAGAATCTAAAGTGTTACCAAATTAATAGAAATGATAATAGATGTTATTATCATTTTCATTTGATGATGTATGGAGACACGCAAAGTCGTTGAACGGTGGGGTTACGCCCGTTCGGCGTCTTTATTCAGGCTTATCAAAGGTAGGTAACATGTCGGACACCGCTTTGGCCTCTGAATGGTTGCCGCTGGCGCCAGCGCAGCTTGATTTCTGGGAAGAACACACCTTGCACCCTGGGCAGACTCTGTCCACCGTCGCACATTGCACCGAACTGTGTGGCGCGGTAGAGGAAGAGGCGCTCTGCCGGGCGATCGCCACCACTCTCGCCGAGACGCAGGCGTTTGCCTTGCGCTTTGGTGAGCGGCATGGCGACGCTCCCCCGCCGTTACGTTACGATCCACAGTGCACACCGCCATTGCAACGCATCGATCTGCAAACGCACGGCGATCCCTGGCAGGCGGCGCAAAGCCTGATGCGCGAAGATATCGCGCAGCGCCGGGCGTTGCATAGCGAGCCGCTAGCCGCAGCCTGGCTGCTCAAACTGGGGCCGGAGCGCTACCTCTGGTACGTGCGTGCGCACCATATTCTGATTGATGGCTTCGGTATGGCCCTGATCGAACACCGCTGCGCCGCGTTATACGCGCACTATCTGGGTGAGGGTAGCGCGGGTATGCCCCTGGGTGCCTTTAATGTCTTTCAACAGGCCGAGCTGGCCTACGCTGATTCTGAGCGATGCGAGCGCGATCGGCGCTTTTGGCAGAGCTATCTGCCGCCGTCGCAGGCGCTGCCGACGGTGCGCAAGGGCGGCAGGGAGTATGGCGTGCGACGCCTGAGCGTCAACCGTCGGTTGCCGACAGAAGTCGCGCAACGTCTGGCGCAGCAGTCGGAACGCAGTGGCATCAATTGGCCCGACTTGCTGGTGGCGCTGTCGGCGGCCTGGCTGTTTCAGGTGATGCCGCGCGGTACCCGGCAGGGCGATACGCTGCCGATGTGGATGCCGGCGCTGAATCGCCGTGGGCATGCCGCCACCAACGTGCCTTCGCTGGCGGTCAATACCCTGCCGCTGCTGGTGTCACCGCCGCAAGCGGAGACGCTGGGGAGCTTTCTCACCACGCTGACGCAGCAGCTGCGGGAGCTGCGCAGCCACGCCGGCTACCGCCTGCGCCAACTGGCCGCCGATCGCGGCGTGGATCCGGACTCGCGCTTCTTTATTTCCCCTTTCATCAACGTGCAACCCTTCGATACGCCCCGTTTTACCGGCTGCAGCGGTACGCGCAGCGTATTGGCCGGCGGCTCGGGCGACGGTTTCAACCTGACTTATCGCGGCCGCACCGACGCCCGCGATCTGCAGGTGGATATCGATATCTATCTGGAGCAGTTTCCGACGGAGGATGCGCTGGACTATGGCGAGGCGCTGCAAGAATTTCTGTTGCGTGCGCTGCAGCGGGAAGCCTGGGAGCAACCGCTGGCGGCCCTGACGGCGTTGCCCGCCTGAGAAAGTGCGGGCGGGAGGGTGCTCCCGCCCGAGTGGCAGGACTTCAGCTGGCCAGCAACGCCGCCACTTCGCGCGCGTTCTTGCACGGCAAGAGCGAACTGCTTACCAGACGGGTGCCGAAAGCGTCATTGAGGCGTGAGGCCACCTGTTTGATATGCGGCAGCTTCAGCCCCATGGCGATAAACGCCGTCTCTTCCCCCCATTCCGGGCGCGGGGTCACGCCGATCGCCTGCCAGTAAATGGTCAGGATCTCGGCGCTGCGCGCCAGCGGCGCGTTCGGCGGCGGGGCCGCGCAGGCGTTCAACGCCGGCGCGGTTTGCTGGTGGCTCAGGTCGGCGCGGATGCGATGGCGATCGGTTTTACCGTTGGCAGACAGCGGCAGCGCCTCGGCATGGATAAAGCGCGTCGGAATATGGGTACAGGGCAGATAGCCGGTGGCGAAGGCGCGGATCTCGGACAGCGGCAGCGGTTTGCCGTCGCGGGTCAGATACAGGGCGCCGAGCGCCGCCTCGTTGTTCTCTCCGCTGGGATAATCCACCACCACCATATCCAGGATCGCCGGATGGCGGCGCAGCACGTCTTCGATTTCCGGCAGCGAGACGCGCACGCCGCGGATCTTCACATAGCCGTTCACCCGGGTGGCGAACATGATGTTGCCGTCCGCACGGTAGTAGCCCTGATCGCCAGTGCGGAAAGCGCGCAGCGGTTGTCCGTCCGGCCCTTCGAGGGTGATGAAATCGTGCTGCTTCAGCTCCCCCTGCTCCAGGTAGCCCAACGCCAGGTTCACCCCGGCGGTATGGATGCGGCCGACCACGCCGGCCGGGCAGTGGCTGCCGTCGTCATGGCAGATGAAATAACGGTTGGCGGGCAGCGGGCGGCCGTAAGGCACGGTGCCGCTCTCCTGCGGGGTGATAGGATGCCAGATGCTCCAGATGGTGGTTTCGGTCGGCCCGCCGAGCGAGAACAGCGCGAGATCCGGGCGCAGGGTTCGCAGGGTTTGCACCGTCGCCGGCTTGATGTAGTCGCCGCCTTGCGCCACCAGGCGCAGCGAACGCAGGCTGTCGGCCGTTTTGCAGGTGAGCAGCATCTCCAGAATGGCCGGCACCGAACACCACAGGCTGACCCGATGTTTTTCCACCAGCTGGTTCCAGCTGATGGCGTCTTTTTCCTGATGCGGCGCCGGCAGCACCAGCGTAGCGCCGGCGCACAGCGAACCGAACAGATCGAACATCGACATGTCATGGTGCGGCGGCGTGACGGAAATGAACACGTCGTCGGCGGTGACCGCCCAGCGCTGCTGGGTCTGGTGGATAACGTTGGCGGTGGCGCGGTTGTTGAGCACCACGCATTTGGGCTTGCCGGTGGTGCCGGAGGTATACAGATAGTAGCTTGCGGCCAGGCTGGCGCTGCGTTCCACCAACGTCTGTTCATCCGGCAGCGCAGGCGCGCGATCCGTCGGCGCCAGCAGGATCGCCGGCGTCACGCCGATCGGCGTCTCCAGATCGCCGCCGTGCACCACCAGCGTTGGCCGGCAGTTCTCCAGCAGGTAGGCGGTGCGTTCCGGCGGTGAGTTGATATCGATAGGCACCCAGATCACCCCCTGCAGGGCGCAGGCGAGGCTGAAGATGATCTGTTCTGGGCTGCGCGGCAGATACAGCGCCACCACGTTGCCCGGCTGCACGCCGCGGCTCTGCAGGTTGGCGATCGCCGTGGCGATCTGCTGGCCCAGTTCGCGGTAGGTTAGCGTCTGTTCGCCGCAGATCAGCGCGTTACCGCCGTTTTGTGCGCCAAACAGCCGCTCGGCCAGCTGCGCCAGATAAGGATAAGGCGCGTAATTCGCTTCGCTGTCGTTGTGGCGATAATGCGCCAGATCGATGAAATCTCGCGGCGCGATCGCCAGGTCGGCGCGTTGGCAACTGCGCAGGATGCGTCGCTGCAACGCCGCCAGCATGGCTTCTACCTGCTCGCCGTGCAGCGCCTGTTCGGCGTAGTCCACGCACAGCTGCAGGTTTTTTTCGCTGTCCAGCGTCAGGCGAATATCGATGGCGACCTGCGGCGTTTGGGTCAGGCCGTCGTGAAAGCGCACCGGCGCCTCGGCCGGCAGCGTTTCCCAACCCAGACAGTTGGTCAGGATCACCGGCAGCGCCGGGCCGCCCTGGCTTTGGCCGAGCAATTGCCGCGCCAGATCGACGCCGGAAAACGTCAGGTGGTCGAGCGCGCCGAGCACATCGTCCTGCAGGGCTTGCGCGCGCTGGATAAAGTCTTCACCGTGACGGGAATAGCGCACCGCCACGAAGCTGGAGGCGTTGCCCAGGGCACCATCGGCGGCGGGGAACGCTACCGGCACCCCGACGCACAGCTCACCGTCGGTGGTCCAGTGGGCCAGCGTATCGAGGACCAGCGCCGACAGCAGGCTGTTGCGCAGCAGCGCATGCGGCGATCCCAGGCGGCCAAGCTGTTTTACCGTATCGCGTGGCAGCGTCAGGGTGGCGCGGCGATAGCGTGATGAGGTGAGATTGGCGAGCGGGGCGCGCCACGGCAGTGCCGACGGGGTGGTGACATCTTGCAGCTTTTCACGCCAGTAGGCGGCATCGGCCTGGCGCTGCGCCGCCGATGCGGCGGGGGGCGGCAGTGCGGCGGCGGTCGAGGTCAGAGGGCGAGCGTCGAACAGGCGCGCGATCACGGTGGAGATCCCCTGGCCGTCGAGGATCAAGGCATCAAAGCTGGTAAAGATCAGCGTATCGTACGGCGATCCCGTCGGATCCTGCTGTTCGGCAAGTTGGATCACGGCGATGCGCCACAGCGGTTGGCTCGGATCGTGGCGCTGGTGGGAGTAACGCTCGCGCAGTTGTTCGACCTGGCGCTGCGCCGTTTCGCCACCCAGGGCGCGCAGATCGTGGCGATCCAGATGCAGCGTCACCTCCGGGCGTACGTGCTGCGTGCCGCGCTGCACATCGATGCAGGTGCGAAGCGCCGGGTAGTGCTGTACCAGCTCGGTCAGGCGCGCTTCAAGGCGCGGTACGTCCAGCTGCCGGGCGCGGTATTCGCGAAAGTCGTGCATCGCCACGCCGCCGAGCGGCCATCGATCGCTGCGGCCCAGAAGATAGGCCTGCTGCAGTGCGGTTAAAGCTGTCTCCATGGTACTTCCCTATAGTCGCTAACCGATTAAAACGAGCCGGGCGCCGTGCGCCCGGAAACCGATCTCAGTGCTGCGGCGCCAGGGCGGCGAGCAGCGTTTTTGCATTTCGCCCCGCCTCGGGCGAACGTTGGCAAATCAGCGCCGCCAGCGCCGCCGGGGAGGGATGCGCCGTCAGATCCTGCGCCGTCAGCGCCGCCGCCAGATACTTGTTGAGCACCGTCAGCAGCGCGTTCACCCCGGCATCCGGCAAGGCCAACCGGCGGATATCGTCGTGGTCGCGCACACTGGCCTCGGGAGCCACCCGCGCCAGCAGCCGGTGCAGCACCTGGCGCACCGGCGCCTGCTGCGCCAGCGCGTCGGGCGTGCATTGCGCCAGCAGCTGCGACAGCGGGCGATCGAACGCCCCCGCTTGCCGCACGGCCAGGTGCAGCAGCGCCCGGTAACAGGCCAGCAGGCGCGGCAGCACGTGCTCGGGGAACGCGTCCAGCCGCACGTCCCAGTTGATCAGAATGCCGTCGTCGACGTGGGCGACCTGCGCATCCAGCGCCACCTGCGGCCCCTGAGAGATCACCCAACCGAGACGGCCAAAGGTGTTGGCGACCCGTTCGGAAAACAGCGTTTTGCCGCGGATGCCGAAACCGGCGGTAAACACCACCGGCGAAGGCTGCAGGCTGCCGTGCAGGCGCGACAGATCGCGCATCACGCTGACGCCGGGGTAATCCGCATGCTCGATCAGCTCCGCCAGCTGCGTCATCAGGCGCCGGCAGAAGGCGTTCAGGTTTTCCGTCGGGTTCAGTTCCACGCCGAGCAGCACCAGGTTAGAGAAATCGCCGATGAGGCGATGTGCGTCCTCCCGTTCGCTCTCGCGGTGGAACAGCGGCACGTTGAGCCGAAAGCGCGTCATGTTCCACCCCTGGCCGACGGCCAGCGCGAACAGCGCCAGAAACAGCGTCGAGAGGGAGGTGTGGTGCCGCTTGGCCACACTCTCCAGCGCGCGGCTTTCTTCTGCATTCAGCTGTATGGCCAAACGATCGCTGCGGCAGCGGTCCGGCGTGCGCAACAGGCGCGGCGCCGGCGGCACCTGCGCCAGGCGAGCACGCCACCAACGCTGGCCGCGTTCGCGCCGCTGACGCAGCGCCTCGTCGGCGTCGCGTCGTTCTAGGTGATCGAAGTAGGCCGGCGGCGCGTCATGGGAGGGCGCCGCCGGACACTGGTGATAAAACGCCGCCAGATCCTCCATCAGCAGGCGAAAGCTCATGGCATCGCCGGCGATCATGTCGAGATCGACGTGCAAGCGGCTGCGCCCTTCCGGCAGCAGGCTCAGGCTGATGTCGCAGGGAACGCCCTGTTCCAGCGGCAGCAGCTGGGTGCTTTTCGCCTGGCGTTTGGCGGCGAGCGCGGCTGTCAGCGTTGCTTCATCGGTGTGTCGCCAGTCGTCGAGATGCAAAGTATGCCGGGAGCCGGGAGGTGCGATCGTCTGCCTGCCATCGTCGGTAATGCGCAGGCGTAACAGCGGATGACGCAGGTACAACGCCTCGACGGCCTGGCGCAGCCGGGCGATGTTCAGCTCGCCGCCGTCGAATTCCGCATAAAGATGGGCGGCCATGCCGCCCAGAGGGGGAGCGGACTGTCGGCCAACCCAATAGGCGGCCTGCATCGTGGTCAAAGCTTTCATCGGGTATCCATTTTGATTCAGCCAACGAGACTGCAAGAATATATCCAAATGTTAATAGGAATGAAAATTATTATTATTTGATCCATTTGACGCGAGGGTGCTATCTATAAGGGGTTTTAGCTGTAACGGGCAGGCATGGGGTTGGGTGTGAATAATTTATTCATATTATTCTTAGCATTGTAATTATTGTCTGTTATTGCAGCGCTTGTTTTACCTGCGAAAGTATAAGGTTTTCTGGCGGTTATCGTGGCCGCTCTCACACCTTTATTGATAATGATTTGCATTAGAAAATGCAAAATATTATCATTCTTAACATTATTTTACGTTTTTATACAAGCCGTCGGCCGCTCCGCCGGCGGCTTGGCCGTGGACGGGCCGCGCCCGTTCGGCCGCGAAAGACATGGGTTTGCCGCAGGGATAAGCAACAGCAAGGCCGGGAAGGCCGCAGCGTCATGGTCTGTGTGAGTGTCGATGTAGGTTGTGTAAAAAAAATCAAATTTTGTGCACCTCTGGGATGAAAGGAGAAGACATCTATGGGCAAGCATTTTGCGGCTCAACGGCATGAAAGCGTAGGAAACGGGGAAAAGGCGGGGTTAAGAGCCATTGGGGCGTTTTCCTCGGTATTTTTAGGCGTGTGTTCACTGGCGATCGGTAACGTCAACGCGGCGGAAACGAAGAGCAACGAAACCTACCAGGACGCGGAAACGCTGCTGGTCACCGGTGAGAAGATCAAACGTTCCATTTTCGACACCGGCTCCAGCGTGCAGGTGTTCGACAGCAACCGCATCGCCTCGATGCCCGACGCGGTGCAGATCCCCGATCTGCTGCGCATGACCCCCAACGTGGTGGATCTGGGCATCGGCAACGAACTGCCGACCGTGCGCGGTATCGACGGTTCCGGCCCGAACGTCGGGGCCAATGCTTTCCTCAGCGGCACCCGCCCGCGCCTCAATCTGTCGTTGGACGGCCGTTCGCTGACCTATAACGAACAGGCGTTCGGCCCGCAGTCGCTGTGGGATCTGGATCGCGTCGAAGTGTTCCTCGGCCCGCAAAGCTACATCCAGGGGCGCAACGCCATCGCCGGCGCCATCGTCATGGCCAGTAAAGACCCGACCTTCGAATGGGAAAGCGCCTTCAAGGGTGGAGCCGGCAACCAGCACTCGTCACAGTTGGCCGCCATGGCGTCTGGCCCGCTGGTGGAGGATCAGCTGGCGTTCCGCGTCAGCGTCGATCGCCAGCGCCGCCGCAGCGAGGCTGACCTGCCGGCCTATGCGCCAGTGGGCGATCCGCGTGAAGTGGAAGCCACCACCGCCCGCGCCAAGCTGTTGTTCAATCCGGCCGGCCTGCGCGATCTGACCACTAAGCTGACCTTTAACCACTTCGGCAGCACCGCACCGCAAAACGAAAGCCTCAACCCGCAGCCGCATCCGACCAATCCGCGTCACGATCCGCGCCGCGCCGTGTTCAAAAGCAACATGAACAGCACTATCTGGGATCTGGCCTGGGAGGCCTCCGATGCGCTGACGTTTGAAAACCGCGTTATCTACACCGATTTCAACATCAACCGTCCTACCGCTTACAACATCCAATACGCCGAGATCGACGGCCAGGAAGTTCACGTGGAGCCGGTGGTGCGCTTCGGTGGCGCGGACAGCCGCCTGCACGGGCTGGCGGGGCTGCGTTACTTCCACGGCACGCAGGATGAGTTCGTCAACATTTTCGGCGGCTCGACCTTCAAGGATAAAACCGATACCCATTCGGCGTTCGCCGAGCTGACCTATGCGCTGACGCCGCAGGTGGACGTGACCGCCGCCAGCCGTCTGGAACGCGAACACCGTCGCCGCGACGGCGGCAGCCAGGCGGTGCGCATCGATTTTGATGAAACCTACACCGTGTTCCTGCCGAAGCTGGACGTGGCCTGGAAACCGACGGATACCCAAACCTACGGCGCCAAGATCGCACGCGGCTATAACGCCGGCGGTGGCGGCATCACGATCGGCACGCCGGTGGTCAGCTACACCTACGGTTCCGAGTATGTCTGGAACTACGAGCTGTACACCCGTCATCACCTGAAAGACGCCAACGTGGTGCTGACGGGTAACATCTTCTACAACGATTACAAAGACATGCAGCTGCCGTACTCGCTGGGTGAGAACTCCAGCGTGATCCGCAACGCCGACAAGGTGGAAACCTACGGGGCGGAAATCGGCGCCACCTGGCAGCCGCGCTGGGACTTCGAGCTGTTCGGCAACCTCGGCCTGCTGAAAACCGACATCAAAAAGTTCTCGGGCAGCGGCGTGGAAGGGCATGAGCTGGCGCGCGCGCCGGCTTACACCGCCAACATGGGGGCCAAGTATCAGTTCCTGAAAGGGTGGGAGCTGAGCAGCAACGTGGCGTTCACCGACTCCTACTATTCGCAATACGACAACGACTCGCGCGGGCGCATCGGCTCCTATTGGACGGCCAACGCCCAGCTGGCTTACACCTTCGACTACGGCCGCGCCACGCTGTATGCGAAGAACCTGTTTGACTCCGACCGCCGCGAGATGATCCGAAGCAATGACATCTACACGGCGACGCTCCAGCGCGGCCGCCTGATCGGCGCGGCGGTTGAGCTGACTTTCTAACGCTATCGCGGTGACGGGGGACGCATGTCCCCCGTTTTGTGCGCTATCCCGGCACGGCCGGGCAAAGGAGATAACGCAGTGATCGGTGATTTTGACAGCATTCTGAGCGATGAAGAGGCCCAGCGGCTGGAGAGCGCGTTTCAGGCGCTGGGCGCGGCGTCGGCCAACGGCGAGCGGTCGGTAAGCGAAGCCGAAGAGCGGGCATGGTTCGCCCATCTGCAGCAGGGTGACGCACGCGGGCAGCGGGCGCTGGCCTGGCGCCTGACGGGGGAAGTGGATATCGCCCGGCTGGCGGCGGCGCTGCAGGCGCTGGTGCGGGAGACGCCGGGCGTGGACGTGCGCTACGTTTTTGATGACGAAAACGGGCTGATTAAACGCGCCGCCGGTTCGGCGCCGTTACCGGTGAGCCTTCGTCAGGTGGCGGACGAACAGCACGCCATTGGCTGCCTGCTGCAGGCGCAGGCGGCACCGTTTGAACTGGAAAACGAAGCGCCGCTGCGCGGCTTGCTGTTGCTCACGCCGGGCGATGCCGTGATTTTGGGCGTGGTCTTGCATGACATCCTGGCGGAAACGCTGCCTTGGCGCCACCTGCCGGCGATGCTGTCCGCCCGTTACAACGGGGATGTGATGCCTCTGCCTTTCGCGGCGGAGCCGGTCGAGCTGGCGGAAACCACGGAGCCGCAACTGCCCTGGGCGCGCCAGGCGGTCTCGCTGCAGGATTACCGCAGCCCGGCGCCGCGTGCTGAAGCGTTGCCGCCGATGGGCGCGCGCGTGGTCACGCGCATTGATCGCTCGCTGTTGCCCGCCAACGACACGCCGCGGGCCTTGCTGGCGGCGGTGGCGGCGCGGTTTGCCGAGTTCGTCGCCGCGCAGGCCGGCGGCCAAGCGGTGCAGCTGTGCGTGCCGGCCGCGGAAACGGCGGAGTTCGTCGGCCTGGAGCTTGGCCTGACGGCGCCGCCGCTGATGCGCCTGACCGTGCAGCATGGCGAGAGCGACGTCGGGCAGCGGCTGCTGGTGCAGGCCGTGGCTGAACAGCCGGACCCGCAACGGGCGCAGCTGCTGGTGGCCTGGCGCGACGATCTGGCCGCAGAGTGGCGGCTGGAAGGCGTTCACGCCGAGCGCATGTTGCTGCCGCCGCTGCATACGCCGTTTGAACTGGCGCTGCTGTTGGGCTTGCCAGAGGCGGAAGCGCTGACGCTCGAGCTGGTCACCGATCCGCGCCTGTCTCCCCATGTGGCGCCTTTCCTGCTGGAGCAGTTCAGCGCGTTCCTGGCCGGGCAGCGGATTGCCGTCGCCTTGCCGGCGGCTGAGGCCGCTTCCCCGGCGATGGCCGCGCCGGCGACGAACGGCGAGGCGGACGAAAGCGTTGCACCGCTGATTTTGCAGGAGTTCCGTGAGGCGCTGGTGGCGCCGGAAATGACCCTGGATGAAGACTTCTTCGATCGCGGCGGCCATTCGCTGGTCGCCACCCGGGTGATCGGCCGCTTGTTGAGCCTGCATCAGATCGAAATCAACATTAACGATCTGTTCAGCCATCCGACGGCGCGTGGGCTGGCGGGCTACGCCAAACGTCTGAACGTCGCGCAGCCGAATGCCCCGGTGGCCGCCGCCGACGATCATGATCGCGCGCAGGCGCCGCTGTCGCTGGCGCAGGAATCGCTGTGGAAGGTGTATGAAGCCTTCGGCCATGACGAGATTTTCAACCTGCCGTTCTCTCTGCGCTTCTTCGATGCGGTGGATGAAACGGCGCTGCATCAGGCGTTTATCGACGTCATGACTCGCCATACCGTGCTGCGTTCACGCTTTGTTGAGCAGCTGGGCGAGGTGGTGCAGGTGGTGGTGCCGGCCGCCGAACTGCCGGATTACTCATGGTTCCGCTTCTCTCACGAGACGCCGGCGGGCAACGCCGCCGCCCTGTTGGCCGACGCCGGCCAGCACCGGTTCGATCTGGCCGCCGAGCTGCCGCTGCGCGTCACGCTGCTGCGCGATGCGGACAACGGCCAGCAGCTGCTGTCGCTGCTGTTCCACCATGTGGTGCTGGATGAATGGTCGCTCAACCTGATGATGGATGAGCTGGGCATCGCCTACCGCCATCGCGTCGTCGGCCAGGCGCCGCAGTGGAGCGGGCAACCGCCGCAGTTCCACACCTTCGCCCGGCAGCAGCGGGCCTCCGGGGTGCAGCAGCAACATCTGGACTACTGGCTCGATGCGCTGCGCGGCGCGCCGGTCGGCCAGCCGATCTTCCGGCAAGAACCCTCTACCCACCCGGCAGTGCCGGCGCCGGCGGACGTCAACGGCGGCTGGCTGGAGTTCGAGGTCGATCCCGCTGTGGCGGAAGGCCTGTATCAGCTCGCTCGCCGCAATAACGCTTCGCTGTTCAACGTGGTGTATGCCGGGATCACCTCGGCGCTGCGCCTGCTTGGCGGCCCGGCGGATCTGCTGGTGGGCACTTCGACCTCCGGCCGTAACGACGCCGAGTTCTTCGATACCGTCGGCTACTTCACCACCGTGGTGGTGCACCGCGTGCGCTTCGACGAAGGGTTGACGGTGGCCGGCTTGGTCAGCCAGGTGAAAAACACCATCAACGGCTCGCTGCCATACACCGACATTCCGATCGATCTGGTGGAAGAAGGGCTGTTCGGCGTGGACGCCGACCGCAAGAACCACATGTTTGAAGTGTTCATCCAGATCCACAGCCGCATCAAACTGAACGGCGAGTTCCGGCTGCAGGACGGCAGCGCGATCGCCTACCGTCAGGTGGAGCCGGAGAAAGCCGAATCGTTGCTCGGCCTGCAGTTTGAGGTGATGGAAGACGATCTGGGGGGGGCGAAATCCCTGCGGGTGATGATGACCTACCGCCAGGATCACTACAGCCGGGAGCAGGCCAATCTGATCGCCGACGGCGTTCAGCACGTCTTTACCCAGTTTGCGCAGCACATCGCTGGCGATATCGCTCTGGCGGCGCTGCCGCCCGGGCCGCAGGCATGACGTTGTTTCACTCTAACCGAAAGCATGATTTTCAAGGAGATAAAAGGATGTCTGGAACCCTAGCAACCCCGCGCGCGTTACTGTCGCTGCTGGTGGCGGCCTCTCTGGTGGTCGCCGGCGCCGCGCAGGCCGACGATGCCGGCATCAAACCGCAGGACATCAAGCGCCAGGCGCTGTCGTCGACGGTGGTGGAGATGGCCTACAGCACCTCGCAACAGGCGCTGTTCGTCAGCGCGCCGGACTGGAAGGAAGAGGCGCGCTCCCGCGTGCTGCGGCTGGATCCCAACACCCTGGCGATCAAGGCGGAGATCCCGTTGCAGGTGAAAGGCTTCGGCGTGGCGCTGAACGACGCGGGCAATCGCCTGTACCTGACGCAGGCCTTCAACGGCGAAGTCGGGGTAGTGGACACCACCACCAACCACGCGCTGGGCAGCATCAAGTTGCTGGACAAAGCGGTGCTGGAGCAGGCTTACAAGCAGGCGGGCATCAGCGGCAAGCGTCTGGATTTCCTGTTGGCGGAGCTGAAGAAGTTTAAAATCACCGAGGACTACCTGTACCGCCTCCGCGAGCTCAAGTATGACGCGCAAAGCGGCCGTCTGTTCCTGCCGGGTCTGGGCTTCGGCGTCGACAGCGTGCTGTATGTGGTCGATACCAAGGCCGGCAAGCTGGAGAAAGTGATCCCGGGCTTCGGCTACAACGCGGTGGGCATCACGCTGGATGAGAAGGGCCGCCGGGTGTTCGTCTCCAACATGCAGGGGCAGGTGATCACCCTGAACGCCGACACGCTGGCGATCACCGCCACGCACGAAGTACAGGCCGATCAGCTGCTGAACCTGGTGTATGACCCGGCGAGCAATCGCCTGCTGGGCGTCGATCAGGGCATCGATCGCGACGACTACCGCAATCATCATCTGGGGCACGACTATGTGAAGCGCAGTAGCGGCCACCGGGTATTCGCGCTGGATGCGGACAGCGGAAAAGTGCTGGCCAGCGAGCTGACGGATGAGGTGCCGATCGGCCTGTTGCTCGATGAGCGCAGCCAGCGGCTGTATGTCGCCAACCGCAAAGGCGTGCGCGTGGATCACGGCGCCGGCACGCTGACGGTGTTCGACGCCAAGACCCTCAAGCGCCTGCAAACCGTAGACCTGCCGCCGCACCCTAACAGCCTGGCGCTGGATCCGAAAGGCGACGCGCTGTTCGTGACGGTGAAAAACGACGGCGCTGCCACCAAGGCCGGCAAGCCGGAAAGCGTGGTGCGCATTCAGCTGCACACCAGGTAACTGAATTGCAAAGGTAAAAAAAGGGGCGCCGCGGCGCCCCTTTTTCGTTGGGTCATGTCATCAGAAGTGGGTGTTGATGCTCATGTAGTAGGTACGGCCCGATTCGTTATAGGTGGCTGCGCCTGCGCCATACATGTAGGAGTTGGTTTTCGCGTTACCGACAGTTTGTGCATTACCGGCGCGGAATTGGCGTTTGTCGAACAGGTTGTCGATGCCGGCGGTGAGGCTGACGTTTTTGGTCAGGTCATAGGTCGCGCTGGCGCCGACGACGGCGTAAGGGCTGACCTCGCGGGCTTCTGAGCCGACAGCGCTCTCTCCTTTATAGTTATACTTCTTCGGTTTCTGGCGGCCGTACCAGGTCAGGGTGGACTGCATCGACAGATCCTGCGTGGCCTGCCAGCTGAGGGTCGAGTTGACGGTGAACTTCGGGATCACCGACAGGTAATCGCCGGTGGTCTTGTTCTTGTTCTCGATCATGTAGGTGGCGTTGTTGCTCCAGGTGACGGTCTCGCTGACCGGCACGTTCAACGAGCCTTCCAGCCCCTGCACCACCGCCTTCGGCACGTTTTCCCACTGATAGATATCGGTTTTAAGACTGTTTGAGGAAATTGGCGCATAGCCAGCCTCAATTTTGTTGCGGTAATCGTTGCGGAAGTAGGTCACGCCGGCCAGCCAGCCGTCGTTATGGAACTCCAGCCCGATCTCTTTGTTAACGCTGGTTTCCGCTTTCAAATCGTCGTTGCCCATCAGATAGCAAGCGCCAGCACTGGCTGCACAACCTTGACCACGGCTATACAGGATATAGTTACCGTTGTTCTGGAACAGATTGGGCGCTTTGTAGGAGCGTGCGATCCCCATTTTCAACGTGAAGTAATCACCCAGTTCCTGCGACAGATTCAGCGCCGGGCTCCAGTTGTTGCCGGATTCGGAGTGCAGATCGTAGCGCAGGCCCGGCGTCAGCATGGTGGTGTCGGTCAGCTCGATATTGTCTTCGGCGAACAGCGAGAAGATATGTGCGGAGGAATAAGGACTACGGTTAGAGCTGTCCACTCCAGGGATCGCTCCACCTTCGGTGAGAGACTGGCTGGTGGAGGTGCCGTCTTTCATCCGTTGCTGAGACCACTCGGTACCCAGCGTGGCGGTTTGCGCGACGCCCAGCTCAAACGGCACGCTGACTTCGCTGTGCGCCAGGAAGTCGTCCAGCTTGATTGTGCCGAAACCGGTGTTATTGGTGTCGAAGATGCCTTCGGTGCCACCGGCCAACCCTTCGTTCAGGCGGGTGTTGCGGGTGCGCTCAAACTGCACGTAGTTGTTGGTGCTCACGCCGTTGTCCCAGGCGCCGCGGTGGGTCAGGCCGAAGGTTTCACGGTAGATGCGGTTGGTCTCTTTGCCGTAATTGCTCTGCACCAGGGGGTTGGTGTTGGTGTTCTGGGTATCGCCGGCGTACAGGTTGCCCTGGCGGCCATAGGCGTACTCGAACTCCAATGACTGCAGATGGGCGAAATCCCAGTGCAGCAGAGCGTCGATGTTTTTATCGACCACCCCTTCACGTCCGGCAGGTAAGGTATTGGAATAGCTGCCGGTGCGCTCGGATTGATGGCCTTGGTTAATATCCCAGGCATCGGCCTGCGTTTTGCTGTAGCCGCCGAACAGGCGGAAGCTCAGGGAATCGCTCAGCGGGCCGGACAGGCTGAAATCGGTGCGCTTGGTGGCGCCTTCCTGCTTGTGCTGCGGCACGTTGAAGTAGCCGTTCAGCGAGCCGTGCAGCGCATCGCCGGCTTTCTTGGTGATGATGTTGACCACGCCGCCCGCGGCGCCGTTGCCGTAGCGTGCAGCAGCGGGGCCGCGCAGCACTTCGATGCGTTCGATCATTTCCGGCGGCACCCAGGCGGTATCGCCGCGGGAGTCGCGTTCGCCGCGCCAACCCTGACGCACCGAGTTGCGGCTGGAGGCCGGTTTGCCGTCGATCAGAATCAGGGTGTTTTCCGGGCCCATGCCGCGGATATCGATCTGGCGATTGTTGCCGCGCTGGCCGCTGGTGGAGTTGCCGGTCAGGTTAACCCCGGGCATGGTGCGGATCAGTTCGCTGATGTCGCGCGCCGGCGGGCGTTTTTTGATCTCGTCGGCGGTGATGGTGGACACCCCTGGCGCCTGCAGGTTCTGCCGGGCGGCGGTCACGACGATGGTGTCTTCGCCGCGCGGCTTTTTATCCGTGGCGCCGCTGTTCTCTTCCGTGGTGGTGGTGTCGGTTTGCTGCGCGGCGCTGGCGAACGCGGACGCGCCCAATCCCAAGCCGATAAGAGTGGCTAAAGAATAACGTGATAGCTTGCTTTTCATCTGAGTGTCCTACCTTGCTGCCATCCCTCGCCGAACGGGGGGAAGGGCGGTTGTAGTTTTTGTGTAGTCGGAAATAGAAAATCGGCTGCGGCAAGGGATGCCATTGATGTATCCCCGATCCCTGTCCGTTGCGCGCAATACCAGCACGATCTCCAAGCCTTACACACTATTGCAAATGCAAATTATTATCAATAGTATTTGGCGTACAGTGCGTTCGGGCGGTGGCCGGCGATAGGGAAAAGTCGACGTTCCCGGTGCCGCCAACTACAAAATGGGTAGGCGTTGTGAATACAGAACTACAGTCAGAAAGCAGCAGATTATTGGCCAGCAGCAATGCGGGCAGTCCAGGGTGGTGGTTGACGGTGGCACGACGCGGTACGCCATGGGTAGAACCGGCGGGTAACGGCCGCTGGCGCACCACCTTTTTCTGGCGCGATCCCCAGGGATGCGAATTGACCTCCGCCTACCGTCGCGTGTGGATCAACATTAACTGCCTGACCGACCACCATCAGCCGAATCCGCCGCAAAGCCTGCAGCGTTTGGCCGGCACCGACGTGTGGTATTGGCAGACCGAACTGAGCGGCGCCTGGCGCGGCAGCTACTGCTTTATCCCCTGCTTTGACGAGCGGCCGCCGGCGTTCAGCGGCGACGATGCGCACGCCAACATGCACAACCTGCGTCACTGGTGGCATCAGGTGTTCGCCAGCGCTACCCCCGATCTGCTCAACCCGTATCGCTCCTGGCAAAGCGCCAGCGGTCACAGCGTCTCCGGTCTGCACATGCCGGATGCGCCGCCGCAGCCGGTATGGCGTTCGTTCGACGAATATGAGATCGCCAGCGGGCGCTGCACGCCGCCGCTGCCGGCGCGTTTGCAGCGGCATACCTGGCAGAGCGAGCGCCTGGGCAACAGCCGCGATGTCTGGATCTACACCACCGGCGACAGCAAGCCGGCCGAGCGCCCGCTCGCGATCTTGCTCGACGGCCAGTTCTGGGCGAAGCAGATGCCGGTTTGGGCGCCGCTGATGCAGCTGACCCGCGAGGGGGCGTTGCCGGAAGCGGTTTATGTGCTGATCGACATCATCGATCTGCCGCACCGGGCGCGAGAATTAACCTGCAAGGACGATTTCTGGCTGGCGGTGCAGGAAGAACTGATGCCGCAGCTGGCCGACTGGGCGCCGCACAGCGACAAGCCGGCCGATACGGTGGTGGCGGGGCAAAGCTTTGGCGGCCTGGCCTCCCTGTATGCCGGGCTGCGCTGGCCGCAGCGCTTCGGCGCGGTGATCACCCAGTCCGGTTCCTACTGGTGGCCGCGGCGCGACATGCTGCAGCTGCCGAGCATTCCCGACGACGCCTGCTGGCTGATGCAACAGGTAGAACGGCACGGCTTGGGCAACCACGGCGCGCTGAAGGTCTTTATGGAAGCCGGTTCGCAGGAAAAACTGGTGCATCGGGTCAGTGGCGAAATGGCGGCGCGCCTGAGCGACGCCGGCCATCGGGTGCACTACCGGGTGGTGGAGGGCGGGCACGATGCGCTGTGCTGGCGCAGCGGCCTGACCGATGGGCTGCAGGCGGTATGGGCTTCCGCTTTCGCCACCGCTTACCCGGCATCGGCGACGGCACGAGGAACACATGATGGAAAGCCTGAATCCGTTCGATGATCAACAGCAGCGCAGCCTGGTGCTGCGCAACGTACAACAACAATACAGTTTGTGGCCGGATTTCCGCGCCATTCCGTCCGAGTGGACGATCGTCTTTGGCCCGGCGGCGCGCCTCGAGTGCGCCGAATGGCTGGAACAGCATTGGCAAGATATTCTGCCGGTCGCAGCACGCGAGGCGTGACCGGCGCCAGGTAATCACGGGAGCAATAAGCAGTGTCACACACCCCTAACTCTCTCAGCGGCCCGGCGCTTGCGGGCGAATGGCCGCTGGTCGCGGCACAACCCGGCATCTGGGTCGCCGATCAAATCTCCCCGCATCGCAATGCCTACGCGGTGGCTCACGCCATCGAACTCAACGGCCCTGTCGCCGTGGAGCCTCTGCTGCAGGCCATCATCCAGGGTCTGGGCGAGGTGGACATGCTGCGCCTGCGTTTTGCGGAACGCGACGGCGTGCCGGTGCAATGGCTGGATGACACGCTGGTGGTGCACGCGCCGGAACTTGTCGATCTGACGACGTCGCCGGATCCTGAAGCCGCCGCGCGCGCGCTGATGGACATCGATCTGGCGAGCGATCTGCGCGCCGGCAGCGGCGCGCCGCTGTATCGTCATGTGGTGATGCGTCTGGCGGATGACCGCTGGTTCTGGTATCAGCGCTATCACCATCTGCTGGTGGACGGTTTCAGCTTCACCGCCATCGCGCGCCGCGTGGCGGCGATTTACACCCATCTTTGCCGCGGCGACGCGCTGGAACCGACGCCTTTCACGGCGTTCAGCGACGTGGTGGCGGAATACCAGGCTTACCGGGAGGCGCCGGCCTGGCAACGCGACGCCGATTTCTGGCGCGAAAAAGCACGGCAGCTGCCGCCGCCGGCCACGATCTGCCCGCAGCCGCTGGCCGGGCAAACGCCCACGCCGCGCATCCACCGGCTGGAACAGCGCTGCGATCCGCAGGCCTTCGCCGAACTGGTGCAGTGCGGCGCGCAGCAGAAGCTGAACGCCGCCGATATGGCGGTGGCGCTGGTGGCGCTGTGGGTGTCGCGTCTGAGCGGCCAACCGAGCTTCAGCGCCGGTTTTATCTTCATGCGCCGTACCGGATCGGCCGCCCTGTGCGCCGCCGGCCCGGTGATCAACGTGTTGCCGATGGAGATGCACCTCGAGCCGCAGGCCACGCTGTATGAGGCCGCCGCCCGCATCAGCCGCGAGCTGAAAACGGTGCGCCGCCATCAGCGCTACGACGCCGAACAGGTGCAGCGCGATCTGGGGCGCATCGGCGACGGCGAACCGCTGTACGGTACGGTCTTCAACTTCAAAATGTTCGATTACCAGCTGGACTTCGCCGGTATCGAAGGCATTACCCACGATCTGGCCTCCGGGCCGGTGCGCGATCTGGAGATTGCGCTGTTTATCGACGAACACCATCAGCTGAAGGTGGAGCTGCTGGCCAACGCCGAGCGTTACAGCCGTCAGGAACTGCTGGCGCATCTGCAGCGGTTGCCGCTGCTGCTGGCGCAGTTCGCCGCGCAGGCAACGTTGCCGATCGGCGAAGCCGACATGCTGACCGCCGACGATCGCGCTCTGCTGGCGCGGGTCAACGACACGGCGCATCCGGTGCCGGCGACCACGCTGAGCCAACTGCTGGCGCAGCAGGCGCAAAGCACGCCGAACGCGCCGGCGCTGGCGGATGCGCATTTCAGCTTCACCTACCGCGAAACGCGCGAACAGGTCACGGCGCTGGCGCGCCAGCTGGTTGTGCAGGGCGTACGGCCGGGCGACATCGTGGCGGTGGCGCTGCCGCGCTCGGTGTTCCTGTCGCTGGCGTTGATGGCGATCGTGGAAGCGGGCGCCGCCTACCTGCCGCTGGACACCGGTTATCCGGACGAGCGGCTGGCGATGATGCTGGAAGACGCCGCACCCCGGCTGGTCATCACCAGCCCGGCGCAGCAGGCGCGTTTCGCCGACAAGGGCGAAATTTTGCTGTATGACGCACCGCTGGCGGCCGATCACGCCGCCGGGGTGGCGATCGCGGGCCCGACGCCGGATCATGCGGCCTATATCATCTTTACCTCCGGCTCCACCGGGCGCCCGAAAGGCGTGCTGGTCGGCCATCAGGCGATCGTCAACCGCCTACTGTGGATGCAACACCAGTATCCGCTGGGGGCGGACGACGCGGTGCTGCAGAAAACGCCGTGCAGTTTCGACGTCTCGGTGTGGGAATTCTTCTGGCCGCTGATGGTCGGCGCCCGGCTGGTGATGGCGCCGCCGGAGGCGCATCGCGATCCGCAGCAGCTGCAACAGCTGATCGCCCAACATCGCATTACCACGCTGCACTTCGTGCCGTCGATGCTGGCGGCTTTCGTGGCCGCCCTGGACGACGACGCGGCGGTGGCGAGCTGCGCCGCGTTGCGTCAGGTGTTCTGCAGCGGCGAAGCGCTGCCGGCGGAGCTGTGCCGCCTGTGGCAAAGCCGCACGGCGGTGCCGTTGCACAACCTCTACGGCCCGACCGAAGCGGCGGTGGACGTGACCTGGCATCCGGCCTACGGCGACGCGCTGGCGAAGGTGACCGGCGCCAACGTGCCGATCGGCCTGCCGGTATGGAACACTGGGTTGCGCATTCTGGACGCGCGCCTGCGGCCGGTGCCGCCGGGCGTGGCGGGCGATCTGTATCTGACCGGCGTGCAGCTGGCGCACGGCTACCTTGGCCGGCCGGATCTGACCGCCAGCCGCTTTGTCGCCGACCCGTTCGGCGAGGGCGGACGGATGTACCGTACCGGCGACGTGGCGCGCTGGCTGCCGGACGGCGCGGTGGAATATTTGGGCCGCAGCGACGATCAGCTGAAGATCCGCGGGCAGCGTATCGAGCTGAGTGAAATCGATCACGCCTTGCTGTCGCTGCCGGGCGTGCGCCAGGCGGTGACGCACGCGCTGGTGTTGCAGGGCACTCCGGTGGACGCCGGCGGCGATGCGCGCCAGCTGGTGGGCTATCTGGTGATGCAGCCAGGCGCGAGCTGGGATGCGGAAGCCCTGCGCGCGGCGCTGGCCGACCGCCTGCCGCCGCACATGGTGCCGGTGGCGCTGGTGGAAATGCAGGATTTGCCGCTGAGCGCCAACGGCAAGCTGGATCGCAAGGCGTTGCCGCAGCCGCAGGGCGGTGAGCGCAAGGCGGGGCGGACGCCGCAGGCCGGGTTGGAAAGCGAGATCGCGGCGGTATTCGCCCGCTTGCTGCAGCGCGAGCAGGTGTTCGCCGACGACGATTTCTTCGCGCTCGGCGGCCACTCGCTGCTGGCGATGCGCCTGGCGGCGGAGCTGCGCCGCGATCTGGGCAAGGCGGTGTCCGTCGGCCAGGTGATGGTGGCGTCGCGCGTTGAGCAACTGGCCGCCTTGCTGGCGGAAGATCGCACGCAGGAAGAGGCCGATCGCAGTGGCTTCGACAGCGTATTGCCGCTGCGCGTTACCGAGGGGCCGACGCTGTTCTGCCTGCACCCGGCATCCGGCTTCTCCTGGCAGTTCAGCGTATTGCCGCGCTATCTCGACCAGCACTGGTCGCTGGTCGGCATCCAGTCGCCGCGGCCGGACGGCCCGCTGGCGCTGAGCGAAGACATGGATCAGGTGGTGGATGCTCACCTGCAGACGGTGTTGCAGGTCCAACCGCACGGGCCGTACCACTTCATCGGTTATTCGCTGGGCGGCACGCTGGCGCAGGGCATCGCCGCCCGGCTGCAGGCGCTCGGCGAGCAGGTGGCGTTCCTCGGCCTGCTGGATACCTATCCGCCGGAGACCCAAAACTGGGACGTGATGCTGGACGACAACGTGTTGAAGGAAGTGCAGCGCGAGCGCGAGCAGTTCCTGGCGGTGTCGCAGGACACGCTCGATCCGGCGCTGGGTGAGACGCGCACGGCGATGTTCGACAACATCGAAGCCAACTACGCCGATTCGGTGCGGTTGTTGTCGCACACGCGGACCGCCCGTTTCCACGGCCAGGCGACGCTGTTCGTCGCCAAACGCACGCTGCAGGAAGGGATGGACGTGCAGCAAACCTGGTCGCAGTATGTCGATGCGCTGCAGGCGCACGAGCTGGACTGCGCGCACGTCGATATCGTTTCGCCGGCGTCGTTCAAAGTGCTGGGGCCGCTGCTGAACCGGATCTTGCGCACGCTGTAATGACGCCCTCATCCCGCCGCCAGGCACGGGGATTGCCCCGCGTTTGGCGGCGTTTCTTGCGGTCGCTAACAATTGAATATCAATGATTTTTATTATCATTATTGATTTCGTCATCTGTGCTAGCATAGCGCTCCGCAACTGCAGAATCCCCGTTTAAAGATGTGGTGAACAACCGATGAGTAGCAAACCCTCCATCCTGCTTGATTTCAGCCTGCTGAAAACCAACCGGGCTTTCCGCGCGGTGTTCTGCGCGCGCTTTATCTCCATTGTGGCGCTGGGACTGATGGCGATCGCCATCCCGGTGCAGATCCAGGCGCTGACCGGTTCCACCCTGCAGGTCGGGCTGGCGGTGACGCTGGCCGGCGGCGGCATGTTCGCCGGGCTGCTGATGGGGGGCGTATTGGCCGATCGCTATGAGCGACGCCGGCTGATTCTGTTTGCGCGTTCCACCTGCGGCGTCGGATTTGTCGGCCTGTGTCTCAATGCCCTGTTGCCGTCGCCTTCGCTGGCGGCCATTTATCTGCTGGCGGTGTGGGACGGCTTCTTTGGCGCGGTGGGGGTGACGGCGCTGCTGGCGGCCACGCCGGCGCTGGTGGGCCGCGAAAACATCGTGCAGGCGGGCGCCATCAGCATGCTGACGGTGCGCTTCGGCTCGATTCTTTCTCCGGCGATCGGCGGCCTGGTGATCGCCCATATGGGCATCACCTGGAACTACGGTCTGGCGGCGTTCGGCACCCTGCTGACGCTGCTGCCGCTGCTGAGTCTGCCGCAGCTGATGCCGCCGCCGCAGCCGCGTGAACACCCGCTGCGCGCGCTGGCGGGCGGTTTCGCCTTCCTGTTCCAGAACAAGGTGATCGGCATGGTGGCACTGATCGGCGCGCTGCTGACCATGGCCAGCGCGGTGCGCGTGCTGTACCCGGCGATGGCGGAAGGCTGGCACATCGACGCTGCCCACCTCGGTTATATGTACGCCGCCGTGCCGCTCGGCGCCGCCATCGGCGCGTTCACCAGCGGGCGCGTGGCGCATGTGGCGCGCCCCGGCTGGGTGATGCTGCTGACGGCGATCGCGGCGTTCGCCGCCATCGGCCTGTTCGGCCTGATGCCGTGGTACAGCCTGGCGTTACTGTGCCTGGTGGCGTTCGGCTACCTGAGCGCGCTGAACTCGCTGCTGCAATACGGTCTGATCCAGAGCCTGACGCCGGACAACTTCCTCGGCCGCATCAATGGCCTGTGGACGGCGCAGAACGTGGTGGGCGATGCGCTGGGCGCGTTGCTGCTGGGGGCGATGGGCGCCTTTATGCTGCCGGCGATGAGCGCCAGCGGTTTCGGCTTCGGCGCGGCGCTGCTCGGCATCCTGTTGCTGTTCGCCATGACCGGTTTGCGCCAGGTTACGCTGCACAAACCGGAGCCGCAGCCCGCCACAGAAAAGTAGTCGAACGCGTTAAAACAACGCTGTGGGATCAAATAGCAATGCTTATCATCGGCATGCGTAAAACCCACAGCGTTTATGTCATGATTTCGAAATGAAAGAAGTGCTTACGTTTATTGACATAGCAAATATCGGCGAGTAATTTAGCGCGGAATTAACTCAAATGATAATCATTATTATATTGGTTATCACTTCAAATTCTTGAGGGCGAAGCGATGGATACTGCCGTGAACGACATCAATCGAAAGGAAGTGCAGGAGTGCGAAGAGCAGCGATTTGCCGCTGATTTTTCTCCCGCGTCGGGCTTCTTCTTTACTTCTCCTTTCCGTAGTCTGACCACCACCGGTTGTTTCAGCCGCATTCGCCTGCCGGCCGCAGACGGCGCCGATCTGAACGGCGAGTTCCAGCGCAGCGTACGGCAGGCGTTTGCCGAGGCCCGCCAGGCCGGCATCAAAAAGCCGCTGCTGTGCGGCGCCATCCCGTTCGATACCCGGCAGCCTTCGGCGCTGTTTATTCCGCAGCAGAGCCGCTGGTTCGATCGCGCCGCCTTTATGGCCGGCGTTAGGCCGGCGGCGGATGGGCCGGAGCTGGCCGGGGTAACGGAACTGCCGCCACAGCAGCCGTTCATGAATATGGTCAGCGACGCCGTCGACGCGATGAAGGCCGGTGAGTTGGACAAAGTGGTCTTGTCGCGCCTGCTGGAGATCGAAACGCGTCAGCCGGTGGATCGCCATGCGCTGATGGCGCGCGTGATTGCCCAAAACCCGCACGGTTTCCATTTCCATGTGCCGCTGGAGCAGGGCGCGCTGTTGGGCGCTAGCCCCGAGCTGCTGCTGCGCCAGGACGGCGGCCGTTTCTATTCCAACCCGCTGGCCGGTTCCGCCCGGCGCGAGGCCGACCCAGAGCGCGATCGCGAAGTGGGAGAGCGGCTGATGGCCTCGGCGAAAGATCGCCACGAGCACCGCATCGTCACCGAAAGCATGCGTGACGTGCTGGCCGGCCGCTGCCGCTACCTGAACGTGCCGCAAACCCCTGAACTGCTGACCACCACCACGCTGTGGCATCTCTCCACGCCGATCGACGGCGAGGCGGCATCTCCCGACGAAAACGCCCTGTCGCTGGCCTGCCTGTTGCACCCGACGCCGGCGCTGTGCGGCATGCCGACGGCCCAGGCGCACGCCCTGATCGGCAAGCTGGAGCCGTTCGATCGCGGCCTGTTCGGCGGCATCGTCGGCTGGTGCGACGATGAAGGCAACGGCGAGTGGGTGGTCACCATCCGCTGTGGCACCGTTGACGGCAACCGGGTGCGGCTGTTCGCCGGCGCCGGCATCGTGGAAGACTCTTCACCCGAATCTGAATGGCATGAAACAGGCACCAAACTCAGCACCATTCTGCGTGCCTTTGGTATAAATCAAGGATAACGACAAGATGAGCATTGCCTTTACCCCCTGGCCGGCGGAGTTCGCCAGCCGCTATCGCGAGCGCGGCTACTGGATTGACAAACCGCTGACCGAGATCCTCGACCGCCAGGCCAACAACGACGCCCCGGCGATCATCGACGCCCAGGGCAGCCTGACCTACCGCGAGCTGCAGCAGCGCTCCGATCGCCTGGCAGCCGCTTTGCTGCGCCGCGGCGTGAAATCCGGCGACACCGCACTGGTGCAGCTGGGCAACGTGGCGGAGTTCTATATCGTGTTCTTCGCGCTGCTGAAAATTGGTGTGGCGCCGGTCAACGCGCTGTTCAGCCATCAGCGCAGTGAGCTGAACGCCTATGCCGAGCAGATCAAACCGGCGCTGCTGATCGCCGATCGCCAGCACGCGCTGTTTGCCGACGATCAATTCCTGAACGCCTTCCGCGATGCGCATCCTTCGCTGCGCGTCGTGGCGCTGCGCAGTCAGGCCGAGGGCGAGCTGGCGCTGGCCGCCTGGCTGAACGAAGCGAGCGACGGTTTCGTCGCGCAGCCTTCCGCGGCCGATCAGGTGGCGTTCTTCCAGCTTTCCGGCGGCAGCACCGGTACGCCGAAGCTGATCCCGCGCACCCACAATGATTACTACTACAGCATTCGCCGCAGCGTGGAGATCTGCCGCTTCGACGCGCAGACCCGCTATCTGTGCGCGCTGCCGGTGGCGCACAACTACCCGATGAGTTCGCCGGGCGTGCTGGGCGTGTTTTATGGCGCCGGGCTGGTGGTGTTCGCCGCCGATCCGGACGCCGGGCAATGCTTCCGCCTGATCGAACAGCACCAAATCAACGTGACGGCGCTGGTGCCGCCGGCGGTCACGCTGTGGCTGCAGGCGATCGAAGAGTGGGGCGGCAATGCCCAGCTCGCCAGCCTGAAACTGCTGCAGGTGGGCGGCGCCAAGCTGGGCGAAACGCTGGCGGCGCGCATTCAGAACGAAATCGGCTGCCAACTGCAGCAGGTGTTCGGCATGGCGGAAGGGCTGGTGAACTACACCCGGCTGGACGATGACGAACGCCACATTCTGGCGACGCAAGGGCGGCCGATGTCGCCGGACGACGAAGTGTGGGTGGCGGATGACGACGGCAATCCGTTGCCGGCGGGCGAGGTCGGGCGGTTGATGACGCGCGGGCCTTACACCTTCCGCGGTTACTACCAGAGCCCGGCGCACAACGCCGATGCTTTCGACGCCGACGGTTTCTACTGCTCCGGCGATCTGATCAGCATCAGCGAAGACGGTTACATCACCGTGCAGGGGCGGCAAAAAGACCAGATCAACCGCGGTGGGGAGAAGATCGCCGCCGAGGAGATCGAGAACCTGCTGCTGCGTCATCCTGACGTGATCAACGCCGCGCTGGTGTCGATGCCGGACGCGCTGATGGGGGAGAAGAGCTGCGCCTATATCATCGCCAACGCGCCGCTGAAACCGGTGGTGCTGCGCCGTCACCTGCGTGAACAGGGCGTGGCGGACTTCAAACTGCCGGATCGCTTTATTCAGGTGGACAGCCTGCCGCTGACCCCGGTCGGCAAAGTGGACAAAAAACGGCTGCGCCAGCAGCTCGACGCGCAACTACAGACTCAGGCTCAGGGAGATTAATCGATGGCCATTCCAAAACTTAATGATTACGCGCTGCCGACGGCGGACGAACTGCCGCAAAATAAAGTCACCTGGCAGGTAGAACCGCAGCGCGCCGCGCTGCTGATCCACGATATGCAGCAGTATTTCCTCAACTTCTGGGGCGAGGACAGCGCGCTGATTAAACAGGTGGTGGAGAACATCGCCAACCTGCGTCGTTACTGCAAACAGCAGGGCATTCCGGTGTTCTATACCGCGCAGCCGAACCAGCAGAGCGATGAAGATCGCGCGCTATTGAACGACATGTGGGGGCCGGGTCTGAACAAACACCCCGAGCAGCAGGCGGTGACCGCCGCGCTGGCGCCGGACGAAGACGATACGGTGCTGGTGAAATGGCGCTACAGCGCCTTCCATCGCTCGCCGCTGCAGGAAATCCTGCAGGAGTCCGGCCGCGATCAGCTGATCATCTGCGGCGTGTATGCGCACATCGGCTGCCTGACCACCGCCATCGACGCCTTCATGCGCAACATCCAGCCGTTCATGGTGGCCGACGGTCTGGCGGACTTCTCGCGCGACGAACACCTGATGGCGCTGCGCTACACCGCCGGCCGCTGCGGCCGGGTGGTGACCACCGCGTCTCTGCTGCCGGCGGCCGGCATCGCCAGCATTGATGCGCTGCGTCAGCAGATCCTGCCGCTGCTGGACGAAGACAGCGAGGACATGGGCAACGATGAAAACCTGATCGATTACGGCCTGGATTCGGTGCGCATCATGGAACTGGCGACCCGCTGGCGCAAGATCCGCGGCGACATCGACTTTATCGCGCTGGCGCGCAACCCGACCATCGACAGCTGGTGGGCGCTGCTTTCCGAAGAGAAAGCCTGATTTTAATCACGAGCAGAGGGCGGCCGTTCGGCCACCCTGTTGGCTTTATAAGGAGATTTTGATGAATACTTTGATCACCAAGGGAAAACGTGCGGCATTTCCGCTGATGCTGCTGTCTACGCTGCTGTTCTCCAACACTTTGCAGGCGCAAACCGCGCCGGAAGTGCTGCGCAAGCCGGTCGGCAAAGGCGCCTATGAAATGGCCTACAGCCCGAGCGAGAACGCGCTCTACCTGGCCACCTCGCAGAGCCGCAAGCTGGACAAGGGCGGCATCGTTTACCGTCTGGATCCGACCACGCTGGACGTGACCCAAATTATCCATAACGACATCAAGCCGTTTGGCGCCGCCGTCAACGCCAAGACCGGCACGCTGTTCTTCGGTAACACCGTCAATAACTCGGTGACCGCCATCGACGCCAAGACCGGCGACGTGAAAGGTCGCCTGGTGCTGGACGCGCGCCAGCGCTCCGAAACCGTCAAGCCGCTGGCGCCGCGTGAACTGGTGGCGGATGCCGACAGCGATACCCTGTACATCACCGGGCTGGGGGATTCCAGCGTAGTATGGGTGGTGGACGGCAAGGATCTGACCCTGCGCGCCACCGTGACCGACACCGGCAAGTACGGCACTGGCCTGGCGCTGGACGCCGCCGCCAAACGCCTGTACGTCACCAACGCCGACGGCGAACTGGTGACCATCGATACCCAGAGCAACAAGGTGCTGTCGCGCAAGAAACTGGATGAGTCCAAAGAGCACTTCTTCCTGAACATCAGCCTGGATACCGCCACCCATCGCGCCTTCATCACTGATTCCAAGCAGCCACAGGTGCTGGTGGTGGATACCCGTAACGGCAACATCCTGAGCAAGATCGACGTGCCGGAATCGCTGGCGGTGCTGTTCAACCCGGCGCGCAATGAAGTGTACGTCACCCACCGTCAGGCGGGCGAAGTGAGCGTGATCGACGCCAAGAGCTACAAGGTGTTGAACACCATCAAGACGCCGACCCATCCGAACAGCCTGGCGCTGTCGCCTGATGGCCAAACGCTGTATGTCAGCGTCAAGCAGGCTTCCAGCCGCGAGAAAGAAGCGACCGCGCCGGACGACGTGATCCGCGTCGTGCTGAAATAATCCCACCCAGGTAAGCACACCGAACAGGCGAAGCGGCGACGCTCCGCCTGTTTTTTTTCGCCGTGCGATCTGCGGTATAACGTGTGGATTGCCTTATTGACCCGAAGGAACGTTGGTTATGCCCGTCTCACGCTCTCCGCTGTTGTTGTCCGTTATCACTCTGCTGCTGCTGGCCGCGCTGATCCACAGCGGCATCAGCCCTTACGATCGCACCACCTGGCTGATGGAGGTGGCGCCGGTCTTGATCGTTTTGCCGCTGCTGTGGCTCACCCACCGCCGTTACCCGCTGACGCCGCTGCTCTACACGCTGATTTTCTTCCACGCGCTGATCCTGATTTTTGGCGGCATGTACAGCTATGCCCGCGTGCCACTGGGGGTTGAGGTGCAGCAGTGGCTGGATCTTGATCGCAACCCGTACGACAAACTGGGGCATTTCTTTCAGGGATTGGTGCCGGCGCTGGCGGCGCGCGAGATCCTGCTGCGCGGTGGTTATGTACAGGGGCGCAAGATGCTGGGCTTCGTGGTGTGCTGCATCGCGCTCGCCATCAGTGCCCTGTATGAGCTGATCGAATGGTGGGCGGCACTGGCGCTGGGCCAGGGCGCTGACGAGTTTCTCGGCACCCAGGGCGACCCGTGGGACACCCAGTCCGACATGTTCTGCGCGCTGCTCGGGGCGATATGCGGCCTGTTGCTGTTCGGGCGCTGGCAGGATCGGCAAATCACTCGCTTAGTTTGATAAATTTCAAACAGAATTAGCCCGCCTTTATGGCGGGTTTTTTTATATATATCGCAATGAACGTTGTCGCATCAAGCGAAGGCCGGGAGCCTTAACTGCGCCCAAGGTTCCGCCGTTCTCTATGATTTGCTGTTTATATTTCATTGTTTTATATGAACTTATATTTAATTTGTAAGAATTTTCTTATTATAATTGCTGTGCTAATATCATGTTGTTTGGTGGGGAATTGGCGTTGACATGGTTTGTAGCGCAGGGAATGTATGAGATACATAATTAATAATAATATTAAATATCACGAAGATAGATCGGAATTGGTCTCGGTGCATGACGATATCCCGCCGATTATGCTGACGGCCACACTGAACCGCCTGCTCTCCACATTAGTCAGAAACAACAATCTGGTGTTATCCAGAGAGACGTTGTTGACGCAGGTGTGGGAGGCTCACGGTCAGGTCGCTTCCGGTAATAACCTCAACAATACCATTTCAATTTTACGCAAGGCGTTCTCTTCGCTTGGCGAGGAGGAGATCATCGTCACCTTGCCGCGGCAAGGTTTTATGTTCACCGCCGCTACGATCAAAACGGCGGACAGCCAGGCGCCCGCAGAGGATCCGGCTCCGGAGGTGGGCCAGGATGTGGGTATCCCCTCTGAGGTAGGCTCCGCCGCTGTACGCAGCTATACGCGTTTCAAAGCCGCCGGGCTGGCGGCTTTGTTGGTTCTGGCGTTGGGCAGCGGTATTTGGGCGTGGTGCGATGCAGGCTATCAGCCGATCAGCACGATCGACGGGGGGCGCATCGACAGCTGCAGCGTGCGCCTTATCACCACTTATCACAAGCCGGCAATCAACAAGGTCGATTTGGATCATCTGCGCGACATGCTGAAGCGGCGGCCGCAGATTCACTGCAACGAACCGGCGACGCTGCTCTACTACGACACGCAAACACTGGTGCCAAACGGCGCCGGGAGAACCCGAACGTCCTATTTCTATTACTGCCCAGAGTCGCAAATGGCGGATAACAAGGTGCAATGCGAGAGTTTCTATGAAAGCTGGGGCCTGTAAGCGATGAAACGATATGGTTACGCGATTGCGGCGTTACTGGCTATGGGGTGCTGCGCCATCGCCGGTTACTTTTTATTTTTCAGACCGCAAATCCCGGAGTGCCGGGCGGTTGAACACGTAACTGACAACATTGCCGGCCGCAGCGTTGAACGCATTGTTCTGATAAATGTGGTTCCCGATGGCCCGCGGCGTATCAACATATTATTGAACGGCAGAGTCTATGACGGTAAAGAGCACTATGTTGTCTCACGTACTCTGGTTCTGGATTATCGATGGCAGGGCAATAACTATACGCTGTGGGTGAAGGAAAATATCAAGAAACCGCATGACTCGATAAGGCTTGAGGATTTTAATCGGCGGTTGCCGGTGGAAGGTATGCAGTTACACTGGCGTATCGAGCAAATTGATAGCCGGCATTTCTTGTTTGCCGATAACCATGCGCCGTTATTTGTGTGTGCTACACCCTAAGATGAATCCCCTTGGTTAGGACAAGGGGATCCTGAGAGTGAGATGGCCTGGTGAGGTAACATCTTGCAATATCAATGCTATTCTTTGTCGATATAATTGTAGATACACGGGCTGCTTTTTTCTCGCGGGCAGAAGGTTAACAGCTCTTTGCCTTTCTGCGAAGCCTCATCGCGAATGTTATCATAGTAATACACGTCAGCTTTACTTCTACAATTAAAACCAGCGCGCTGGATAAATCGCTTGATTTCGGATAAGTGGCCGCTCCCCGAATTCATGCTGTATATTTGGCAGCGATCGTAGTCACCTAAAGGATACATGCTGATACGGGTGGCGTTTTGATAAAGCACGATAGCGGCAAACGGCACCAGGCAGGCTAAAAATGCCAGCAGAAGACGCCTGAATGGGCTATTGGTGCCATTATGCAGCACTTCTTTATTGGTTAGTTTACTGACCTCATTATCTCCCTCTGGATTGTTTTCCGGTTTTTTTACCTCCTCATTGTTATTTACTTCATGAATGATATCTGCGGTGAACTTAAACCCCTGACGCGGATAGGTGACAATAAGCGCCTCTTCGCCGAACTGCGCCAGCGATTTGCGTAACCCTGATACATAATTATTCAGATTGTTGTTCGAGGCCTTAAGACCATGCTCAACCCAGACATCATTAAGCAGCCTTTCACGCATTAATAACACATTATTGTTACGGATGAACAGTGATAACAGCCTGGCGCTGGGTCTAAGTAAGACTATTTTAGTTGCCGCATTATCAATATGCGACAATGTGTTCTCATCTTCATCATAGAGAACGTTGTTATTTATATGGAAGATCATTTTTTCAACCTGTCAACTTACCTGTCGAGAGATGATTCTGAGACCTGCGTGCTGTTTTTTCAATCCTTCGTATTAATGGTCAATAGGATTTTTCCCTCTATTCATATAATTATATTAATCCGGGTCTAAGTGTATAAGTATTAAAAAATAAATAAGGTCATTTAATTTCTATTTTTTGGTATTTAAATCTATTTAATGTGTATTTTTCATATTTAAATCCTGTGTTTTTGTCTTTTTGCGACATAACGTTTTATTTTTGATCTGGGCGGGGTAAATTTGTTGCCACTGATACGGAACGCTGAAAGGCAGGTATCAGCGAAAGAATCTGCGCTCGATAATAAAGCGGCGCGTTAAACATCAAGAGTGAATTGTTGATCTAATTGACGTCAATGAGTACCTCTTTCTTACTAAGGAATGTAAGGGATTTAATATGAAACTGAATAAAATCATGATGGCAGCAGTATTGGCTTTCGGCGTAGCGTCTGTGGCTCACGCAAAAGACCAGGGCCACGGCACCGTAACCTTTAAAGGCGCGATCATTGACGCACCTTGCTCAATTACCCCGGAAACCGTAGACCAGACCGTTAACCTGGGCCAGGTTTCCAACGTGGCGCTGAAAAACGGCGGCCAGTCTACGCCGAAAAACTTCCAGATTAAGCTGGAAAACTGCGAGCTGAACGCTGGTGATGCAAATGGCGTTGGCAAGAATAATGCTGTAGCTATCACCTTCACCGGTGCAGCTTCAGTAGAGGACGCTAAGCTGCTGGGCATTACCGGTACTGCTAAAGGCGCTGGCATCGCCATCACCGACGGTTCCGGCAAGGTGATCGAGCTGGGTAAAGCTTCTTCAGCGCAAACGCTGGGCAATGGCAATAACACCCTGAGCTTCTCCGCTTACCTGCAGGGTAACAAGGCTTCTAACGCTGTTATCACCCCGGGTGACTTCCAGTCCGTGGCTGACTTCACCTTGGCTTACCAGTAAGTCCGGTTGTGCAGTGATAATGCAGCATGCGGGCTTGCCCGCATGCTTTTCCCGGGATTCGAGCGGTGGAAATTCTGTGAATAGGGAGCATTCAATGAGTTATTTTCCTGCAAAATTAATGCTTCCCTGCCTATTGTCCTTAATGTTAATCGCGGATAACGTTCAGGCCGCTCGCCCCAGTCAAGGATGGGGACAGGTCAATATGCAAGGAGCCATTATCAATACCGCCTGCGCTATTGCCGCCGGCAGTCGGGAACAGTTAATCGATATGGATGTCACACCGGTTGCAGATATTATTCGTGACGGCAGCGGGGGAGCTAGTTATTTCTCCATTGAGCTAATTAACTGTGTTTTATCTCGGGCTGAGAGTAATTTGCCAGACTGGAGTGGTTTTCGGGTGACTTTTGACGGGGATGCCGACGGGGAGTTATTTGAGATGCATGGTGGGGCAAAAGGCATCGGATTGCAAATCGTCGATGCAGAAGGAAATATTGCCCACCCAGGAAACCCATTGCCCATTCGAGAAGTATTGCCGGAAAGAATGCTGCTTAACTACCAAATGCGGCTGGTCGCTAATAATCAGCCACTGCAGGCAGGAGAGTATTATTCTGCGGTGCGTTTTAAAATGGACTATTACTGAGGCTGAGCTCTGCCGATAAATACTATTAAATAAACAGGGTCGTGGATATGTTTTTTTCTCCTGCATGGAAGCTGTTTCGTCCTCATGCGCTAAGTATCGGTATATTTCTGGCGTTAGCGCATTTAACGCCAAAGGCAGAAGCCGAGGATGGCATTCAGTTTAATACCGATATTTTGGACGTGAACGATAGAAAAAATATCGACCTGAGCCAGTTTTCACGCAGCGGCTATATCATGCCGGGCGCCTATGCCATGGTGATTCATCTTAATAACAATGAATTGCCGGAACAGAGCGTCAGTTTTTATCCGCCGGATGACGATGCTCAGGGCAGCCAGGCCTGTATTTCACCGGCGCTGGTGGAACAGCTGGGGCTGAAACCGGATGCGTTGAAAGGACTGCGTTGGTGGCATCAGGACGAGTGTCTGGATATCGCCAGCCTGAAGGGCATGGAGGCGCGCGGCGATTTAGCCACGGCGGCGCTGTATTTGAGCATTCCGCAGGCTTATCTGGAATATTCCTCGCCTGACTGGGATCCGCCGTCGCGCTGGGATGAGGGCATTCCGGGCCTGCTGTTTGACTATAACGTTAACGGCCAGACTCAGCGCCAGGAGCGGAGCGGTGGGCAGAGTAACAGCCTGAGCGGCAACGGCACCGCCGGCGCCAACGTCGGTGCCTGGCGATTGCGCGCTGACTGGCAGGGGCAGCTCAATCACCAAACCGGCAGCGGCCAGGGTACCGATCAGCGGCTGGACTGGAGCCGTTACTACGCCTATCGGGCCGTTTCTGCGCTGCGCTCGCGCCTGACGCTGGGTGAGGACTACCTCAACTCCGGCCTGTTCGACAGCTTCCGTTTCACCGGCGTTAGCCTGGTGTCTGACGACAACATGTTGCCGCCGAACCTGCGCGGCTATGCCCCGGAAGTGGTCGGGGTGGCAAAAACCAACGCCAAAGTCACCATCAGCCAGCAGGGGCGGGTGATTTATGAGACTCAGGTGGCGGCGGGGCCGTTCCGCATCCAGGATATCAGCGAGGCGGTCTCCGGCGAGCTGGACGTGCGGGTGGAGGAGCAAGACGGCAGCGTGCAGGCGTTCAAGATGAACACCGCCAGCATTCCATACCTGACGCGCCCTGGTTCCTGGCGCTTCAAAATGGCGGCGGGCAAACCTTCAGACTGGCAGCATCGCAGCAATGGGCCGCTGTTCGGCACCGGCGAGTTTTCCTGGGGGGTGAGCAACGGTTGGTCGCTGTACGGCGGCGGCCTGTTCGGCGGCGACTACAACGCGGCTTCGTTGGGTATCGGCCGCGATCTGATGGCGCTGGGCGCGCTGTCGTTCGACGCCACCCAGTCGCGGGCGCGGTTGCCGCAGCAGGACGGCACGCTGAGCGGCGGTTCATACCGCCTGAGCTATTCGAAGACCTTCGACGAGACCGACAGCCAGGTGACCTTCGCCGGCTACCGCTTCTCGGAGCAGGACTTTATGAGCATGAGCGAGTATCTGGACGCGCGCTACTACGGCGGCCGGGTGGGCAACAACAAGGAGATGTACACCATCACCTTTAACCAGCAGTTCCGGGATATCGGCCTGAGCCTGTACCTGAACTATGACCACCAGACCTATTGGGATCGGCCGGCTAATGATCGTTACAACCTGACGCTGTCGCGCTATTTCGATATCGGCCGCTTCCGTAACCTGAGCCTGTCGTTGACCGGTTACCGCAACAAGTACGAAAACACCAACGACGACGGCATGTACCTGTCGCTGTCGCTGCCGTGGGGACAGAGCGCCAACCTGAGCTACAGCGCGACGGTAAACCGTCACGACAGCAGCCAGCGAGTGGGGTATTACGATCGGTTGGATGAGCATAGCAACTATCAGCTGAACGTCGGCAGCGCCAGAAACGGCGCCAGCTTCAGCGGCTATTACAACCGTGAGGGCGATATGGCCCAGTTGAGTGCCAACGCCAGCTATCAGCAGGGCAGCTACAGCGCGCTGGGCTTCAGCGCGCAGGGCGGTGCGACCTTAACGGCAGAAGGTGGAGCGCTGCACCGCATCGGCATGCCGGGCAGTACCCGGCTGCTGCTGGATACCGGCGGCGTGGCCGGGGTGCCGGTGCGTGGTTACGGCAGCACCGTAGATACCAACCGCTGGGGCAAGGCGGTGGTGACAGACGTTAACAGTTACTACCGCAACAAGGCCAGCATCGATCTGAACAAGCTGGGAGAAAACGCCGAGGCTACCAAATCGGTGGTGCAGGCCACCCTGACCGAAGGGGCAATCGGCTATCGCAAGTTTGATGTGATCGCCGGGGAGAAGGCGATGGCGGTTATCCGGCTGGCGGACGGCAGCACGCCGCCGTTCGGCGCCACGGTGATGAACGCCAGCAAACAGGATACAGGGATTGTGAACGACGGCGGCAGCGTCTACCTGAGCGGCATCCGGCCAGGTGAAAGCATGACCGTGCACTGGAACGGCGCGGCGCAGTGCGCCATCAGCCTGCCGCAAGCGTTGCCGGCTGACATGATGAGCAACCTGCTGCTGCCGTGCCGGGCGTTGCCGGCCAATGAGCCAGAGGCGTAATGAACGCGAACACCCTATTTGAATCTGTAAGAGTGATAAACGTATGAAAAAGAACTTTACCATGAGCAAACATCAATTGCTGACCGCCGCGCTGTTGGGCGCGCTGCTGGCGCCGCAGGCGCAGGCCGCTATCGCGCTGGATCGCACCCGGGTGATCTTCGACGGCAGCGAAAAGTCTGTCAGCCTGAATATCAGCAACCAGAACAAGCAGTTGCCATACCTGGCGCAGGGCTGGCTGGAGGACGAAAAGGGCAACAAGATTCAGAGCCCTCTGGCCGTGTTGCCGCCGGTGCAGCGCGTGGAGCCGGGCAAGCCGAGCCAGGTGAAGATCCAGGCGCTGCCGGCGACCAAACAGCTGCCGCAGGACAGGGAGTCGCTCTACTACTTCAACCTGCGTGAGATCCCGCCGAAGAGCGACAAGCCGAATACGCTGCAGATTGCGCTGCAGACGCGCATCAAGCTGTTCTATCGCCCGTCGGCGATTGCACCGCAGCAGAATGCCGCGCCATGGCAAGAGCAGCTGACGCTGAGCAAGCAGGGCGACAAGTATGTGGTGAATAACCCGACGCCTTATTACGTCACTTTGGTGGACGCAGGGGCCAGGAAAGGCGTGGCTGGCGTGCAAGGTTTCGAGCCGTTGATGGTGCCGCCGAAGAGCAGTGCGCCGCTCGGCGTCAACGCCAGCGCGTTGGGTAACGGCCCGGTGCTGACCTATATCAACGACTACGGCGGTCGCCCGCAGCTGAGCTTTAACTGCAGCGGCAACGCCTGCCAGGTCGTGCCGGAAAAGAGCAAGTCGTAACACCACCGGCTGCGGCGGGTCATCGGGAGGAATAAAGATGCAATGGATGAGCGAGAAACTGAGAAAACACCTGCCGGAGCGTCACGACTGTCGGTATTACGGCACCTTGGGTGGGCTGGCGCTGATGGTGCCTCTCACCCTCGGGGCGATGCTGTGGCTGATGCCGGCTGCACAAGGGCAGGTGGCGGATAACTGGTACACAGACGGCGCCAATGGCGTGCTGCAGGTGCGCGGTGCGCTAACGGAGAGCGCCTGTCGGCTGGAGATGGAAAGCGCCTGGCAGGTTATCAGCCTGGGGGAGATCGGCACCGGGCGCCTGCAGAATATTGGTGACCGCGGCGCGCCGGTAGCCTTTGAGTTACGGCTGAGAGACTGCCTGCGCAGCCCGGCCGGCAGCCGGGATTCACGTACCGGCGCCTTAACCTGGGCCAATGATCAACCGGCGGTAACGGTCACTTTCCGCGCCGGGCAGGATGCGGATAATCCGCAGCTGGTCAGGGCTCAGGGTGTTGCCGGGTTGGGATTGCGTCTTACCGACAGCCGTGGACAGGATGTGCGGCTGGGCAGCCGCGGGGAACCGCTGCTGCTGACGCCGGGGCAGAATACCTTGAGCTATAGCGTGGCGCCGGAACGCACGGCGGCCCGTCTGGCGGCCGGAGCCTATCGTGCCACGGTGGATTTTAGCCTGAGCTATGACTAAGGAGTTGAGAAGTATGGCGCACATATTCAGCCCGGCCGGTAGTTGCAGCCTTTGGCGCAATGCGGCGATGTGTCTTCTCTGTGTGGGAATGTCACCATTGGCCAATGCGGCGACCACGGTGACGGTCAGCGTCACCGTACTGGAAACACCGTCTTGCGTGATTAACGACAATAAAACCATCGAAGTGGACTTCGGCGAGATCCTGACGGTCAAGGTGGATGGCAACAATTATAAGAAATCGGTTGATTATACGCTGAAATGTTCGGGCATTAAGTCCAATGCCATGCAGATGAAAATTCAAGGCGGTGCGACCGCGTTCGATGCTTCCGCGCTGCGGACTAATATCAGCGACTTCGGGGTGGCATTTCGTTCTGATGGGAAGCCATTGCCCATTAATAGCTGGCTGAAGTTCACCTACTCGGGTAGTCAGGCTCCGCCATTAGAGGCTGTTCCGGTAAAAAGAGCGAATGCGAAGCTGCCCGGCGGTGACTTTACTGCCGGCGCCACCCTGCTGCTAGCCTATCAATAGAGGAGAGGCAACGATGAAAAAGCTTGGCATAGTTTGCCTCATCCTATTGGGTATCACTGCTCGAGAGGGGATAGCAGTGGAAAACATGAGTTTCAAAGGGACGCTACGCGAGGATGTGCCCTGTGAGCTCAATGATGGGCAACCGATAAACGTGGATTTTGAAACGGTGGGCGTTAATAAAATCGATGGGGAGCGTTACAAGAAGTCGTTTTCGGTGAAGGTGAGTTGCCCGGCGGAATTCGATGTTGCCTATAAGATTTACTATGTCGGTCAACCCAGTAGTTTTGATACGGCGGCGTTGGCCACTAACGTCAAGGGGTTGGGGATTAAGGCGCAGTGGCAAAAAAATGGCGCTTTTGTTGATCTTGGCGTCGGCGGTGCGATTAACGGTCTGGCTGATATGGATCTTAATTTCCAGGTGGTGCCTGTCCGGAAAGTGAATACGGAGCTGGTGCCGGGTGCGTTCAATGCCTCCGCATCGTTCCTGCTTAAATATGAGTGAGCTCGCAGTTGTTAACTGCGCGAGGGGAAATGACGAGAAAGAGAGCAAGATGCTTATGCCGGTGTGACTACAGTTGCCTGAAATTGATATTCACGGTAGCTGACTCATGCCTCGTATTCTTAATAGGTTCAGTGAGCGAGACTCAATATAATGGTTAACACGTTAGCCAGATCAAATGTAGTAAGAAGTTTTTTTATATTACTGCTCTTATATACTTCAGGCGCGTGGGCGGGGTGGAGTGCTGACATTCGATATTCCCCCAGAGAAAAACAGTATTTTGCCAAAGTCACTTACTGGGATACTGGTGATGTCACGCCGAATCCAATGTATGGTTGTTCTGATCTATGTAGTGTCACCTTTTGGGTAGTAGCCGCTGGGACGACGGGTTCTCCCATGAACGAAGTGAGTTTCCCAGGACTCACGACCAGCAAGACCATGGGGGAACTGGCGCAAAGCTTTGCTAATTCAGGATTCTTTAATAGGGAGTTCTATAGTCGACAAGGCTTTCCTGACAAAAATGTATGTGTCTTTTTTGGCTATTGGGGGAGGTACCCCGGAGGGGCTTATGGCCCTGCTCGTTTTCCTGGGGGGATGCAATGCGTTCCGCCGGTGATTGATCCCACCTATTGTGACCTGGCGGAAAAAGAGATTGAGCTGCGTCATGGCGTGCTGCGCGACGAGGAGGTGAATGGTCAGACTGTTAGCACCTCGCTGCATGTGACGTGCAGTTCCAAATATCCGGTGCGAATTATGTCGGCAGACAGAGTCGGCAGCGTTTACTTTAATGGTGGGAAACAGTTCCGGAGTGAACTGAAAATAGATGGCAAGGATTTAGGTGAAGGGAAAGTTGTTGAGGCAACGCCGCAAGGGGTGTCGCTAACCTTAAGTTCCACGTTGATGGGGTATGATGGCAGTATTGGGGTATTTCAGGGATCTAAAACGATCATTGTTTCTTTACCGTAATCGGCATGGGTATTTTCGCCGTGACTTTCATGAGAAACAGCAGCACTGATATTTCTATAATGGAGTTTAAAGGTGCTGCTTACCTTGCCACACAAGGCGCTGCTATAAATACGTTAGGTATCCATAGGCTAGAATATTTTGGAGACCGATAGGTAACGAGATGTCTCTCCCTCTGTGCCGCGTCGTCATCGCGATACAGCGTGACGACTTGGTTGAACAGATATATGTGGCGAAGCAACAGTGTGCTTTTAAATCTGAGAATGGCATTTGCGAGTAGTAATGTTTCCGATTTTTTAATTAATTGCCTGGCGAATCGGACAAATATGTGGCTGGTGATGGGCATTTGTGACAGAGGGTATCACTCCATCTTGATTATGACTGTGCACATCGCGGATATAAGCGTTTTTATACGATATCAACCAGGAGAAAGGGATGAAAAAGACAGCGTTAGCGATGGCATTGCTGTGTATTAGCCATACCGGTTGGGGTGCCCCGCCTACGGTGGCGGTTAACTACCGTGGTGAGCTGGTGGCGGAGCCTTGCGTGATCCCCCCTGGAGAGGAAAATATCGAGCTGGATTTTGGCACGGTGATTGATAAATATCTTTATCTCAATCAGCGTACGGCGGGGAAAGCGTTTTCTCTACAGCTGACGGAATGCGATCTCAGCCTTGGCGAAACGGTAAGCGTTTCCTTCAGCGGTACGGAAAGCGCTGCGCTGCCGGGGTTGCTGGCTATCAGTAGCGGTGGTGCGAGCGGCATCGCCATTGGCCTGGAGAATGTTTCAGGTGAGCTATTACCCTTGAATCAGCCTTCGGGGAAACTGCGACTACAGGAAGGAAGCAATAGAATTACGCTTAAAGCTTATGTGCGTGGTGAACCTGAGGCTATTAAAAACAAAAGTATCGCCAGAGGAGAATTTGTCAGTACGGCTACATTTTTACTTGATTACGAATAATAGACTGTAAGCGATACGAGTAGAATAAATATCGTAATATATCCGGTGGAAAACTTTAAAACAGGCCGAGCAGAATACCAATTTTGTACGGAATAAAATTATCTTGGCCGACAAGAGGTGTTACATGGGAACATTTAATATCGTAATAGATGATGAGAATCGCTATTTTGCTGAGGGGCTTCGACTCAGTATTGAAAAGTATGCGCAGAATCGCAATAAATCCGTCAATTTTTTATCACCGGACGGTGAGGGGCATACCGACATGGTTGTTGCTTCTTCACTGCGGCGTGCGCAACGCTGGCGCAGGGCGAATCTTTCAGGCGCACCGTTTATCCTTACCGTTAAGGAACGGCCTGTTTTAGCTGCGAGGGGTATCTCTGGCGTGCTGTACCGAACAGATAATCAGAACAAGCTGTTTGAGTTATTGTCTGAAGCATTGTCCTGTTCTGCGTTCCCGGCTACCGCTAAGCGGCAAATCTTAACCGGCAGAGAGCGGCAGGTGGTTGGTTATCTTCGTAATGGATTCGATCAATCCCATACTGCTAGGTTGCTGGGGTTAAGCGTCAAGACGATTCATAGCCATAAACGCTCGATAATGAGAAAGTTAATGTTAAATCGGCATCATGAGTTTATTTATTGGTTATTGCTTCATGGTGATGAATATACTGAAAGTTGATATATTTCATTCCTGTTTTCCATCCGCGGCTCTTTCTATTTGTGGTTGGGCATTGGGAAATAGTACCGAGCTGAGATATCTTGTTAATAACCGCATGAGGTGGTTGGTTTTTGATATTGGAGCACGATGATGTTGAAGGGACGAATTAAGTTGCGATTTATATTAGCGTTGAAAGTGGGAGCCTTGCTCTTTTTTCCAATCAGCGCTATAGCTGATTGGAAAACGGCGGCAGAAGTGGAAATTATACCCCCCAACTCACCAGGGCAGGGACCGGCTGTTCAGGGAATCTGGCACGTTTATATTAACCAATGGGATACCAATGATCTCAGGCCTAACCCTATGTACGGCTGTAACAGCTGTGCTCTCCATCTGCGGTATAGGTTGCCTTGGTGGGGATCAGGTCATGATGCTCAGGTATTTGCCGACACAGGAGGCTGGCTTAGCAACAGCAAGACGCTTGGCGAAGTGGCTCTGGGGGCTCAACAACAGGGGCTGGTCGGACCGAATGCGACTCGATATCTTGTTAGATCAGTGAGTGGTTGGGGGCTGTGTGCCTACTTAGCGTACTCTGACCATGCTGTGATTAAAGGCACTATTCTTGGTGGTGCCATAGATGCGAATCGCTATCCGGCTTGCGAGGCGCCTGTAGTGCACCCTACTCAATGTAATATTCGTGAGCCCCAGGTAGATATTCGACATGGGTTGGTTGCACCAGACAAAGTTAACGGCAGTCAGGCTTCGGCACAGATTACCGTTTGGTGCAATGAAACTTTGCCGGTGCGTATTGTCGCGGCAGAAGCGAATGCCACTGACTTTATTAGCCTGAGTAAAGCCAGTAACTTTCGTAGCATCGTAACGATCAACGGGAGTCCCTTCTCGAAAGGTGCCTTTATTGATGCCGGGTCGGCCGGTACGAAAGTTAATTTGACCTCAACGCTGGCTAATTACTCTGGTGAAGTGGGTGATTTTCAAGGGAGCGCTACAATTGTGGTATCCATTCAATGAAAAAGTGATCTTAATGCTTTACTAGGTTACAGAAGGTATCCTGAATGGAAGAGTATTCCTAACCTTGATTAGGGATGGTCTATTGCTTATTTGTTGTTACCCTAGTTCTCTCTGTTGTTTCAAGCTTGAATTAGACCGCTACACGGCAGTGGGCGAGTCTGCTGGGGATTTGCTAATAATTTCTTATCGATAAGCAGGAATGAGTCCTGCTTTTTTTGGCTCATAACGCGCTATGGCTTATGAGTTATGAAAAACTATTTATCAAGTGAATATTATATTTTGTGTGGTGCCGAGGTGTACCCAGGGAAGGTAAAGTGGATCTTTTTTATCTGGCGATTTTTTTGTTTTTTCTGAGTTTATATGCGTTTTTCAAACACGATCAGCGTATGAAGAAAAGGCGATTGGCGATAGGTGGAAGAGGGCATTAGCCGCAACAGGAAACCGGTACAGGGTCTGCCGCACAGGGAAATAAATACAAACGGGTAATTCAATAAACAAGGAGAAGGACATGATGAGAAGAAAAATCGCATTACTGGGTTGCACACTGCTGATGTGTTCGCAGCTGGCTCAGGCCAAGCTGGTGATTGAAGGTGGTCTTAATGGCAATATCGGCAGCGGCAACGGTGCTTCAGTTGACGTCAGCATTAACGGCAGCACTAACGGCAACAACGGCAACAACGGCACCGGTGTAAACGTTGGCGGTTCGCAAAAGCCGGATTCTAGCGCCAGCCAACTGCAAAAAGACATTTACGCGTCAATTTGCGCCAGCCCGTTTATGAAGAAATACGCTTCGATTTGTCAGTAAGGATGTATGTAATTAAGCCCGCCACGACTATGGTGGGCTTTTTCTTCGTTTTGCCCGCCATAGGTATCTCAATCTTGCCGTTCAGGCTTGATGTAGGCAATGCCTTGTTCGTCATACAGAGTGTAAATCATCCGCAACAGTGTCCTGATCTCTTCAGATTCATCCAACTGTCGGGTGCTCATGATGATCGGGGAAACCAGGCGCCGTTCGTTCAATATGTTGTAGACCACGTCCGGGCGCTTCAGGCTGTGCAGGCAGTGAGGAACCAACGCGATGCCTTCACCAGCGGCTACCAGCCCCAATGCGACCTGCAGTTCCCGCACCTCCATGATTTTTCTGGGGACTAACACACGATCGCGAAAGGTCGCCAGCACCTGATCGGCAAAGCTTGGGCGCGGCGTTTGCGGGTAAACGATCAGCGTTTCCGCCTGTAGGGCGCGCAGCGTTAATCCCTCCGAACGAGCCAGCGGGTGATCGGCCGCTAAGGCCGCCATCAGAGGCTCTTCTCGCAGGATAATGCGGCGTATATGCATGTCTTCATGGCGAATGCGACCGAATCCTACATCAATTTTCCCTTCCTTGAGCGCTCGAATCTGTTCCAGAGTGGTCATTTCATGCAGGTTCAGACCTACTTCGGGGTGAGCGGTGCGGAAACGGCGAATCAGCTGCGGCAGGATGTCATAGAGCGTTGAGGCGACAAAACCGAGCGACAGCGGGCGCTCTACTTGCCCCACGCGCTGGGTCATGGTCTTCAATTCGAGACTTTGCGCCAGGAATTGCAGTGCGTGCCCATAGAGAAAGCGCCCGGCCGCGGTCAGCACCAGAGGACGGGCGCCGCGTTTAAACAGCCTCACCCCCAGGCTCGCCTCCAACTGCTGAATTTGCCGGCTGAGCGGCGGTTGGCTGATATGCAGCCGCTCAGCCGCTCGGCTGAAATTCTGCTCTTCCGCGACGGCGATAAAATAGCGTAAATGACGCAGCTCCAAGATTATGCCTTTAAGGTATCAATACGATGCAAAATGGGTGTTAGACGAGCGCGCCCATGAGCGATATCGTCGCGAATGAAAATAAAATATGTATTGGCCACTCATCATAGGTGGTTTTTAATTTTTATTAAAGAATAAGTTTTTTAGCTAAATCCAACTCGTCTATATAAGTGAAATACATAAGCTCAACCTATTATTGGTGGTTTGCTCTGATATTTATGGTTGGTGCCGATTTCATTTCCGGGAGGACATATGTCGCAAGCTAATATTTATGTCGTGGATATCAATCCAATAATAGATAACGCGAAACTGAATAATATGCACCGACTCACGGTGTTATGGTGCGCTTTTATTATTGTTTTTGACGGTTTCGATCTTGCAGTACTGGGTGTGGTCCTTCCTGAACTCATGGCGAACTGGGGCATCACTGCGGCTCAGGCGGGCCTGCTGGGCAGTTATACCTTAGTAGGCATGATGCTCGGCGCGATTTTATTGGGTCCGCTCTCAGATAAAATAGGCAGGAAGAAAACCATTAGTTTGTGTATTATCACCTTTAGCTTATTTACTTTTCTTTGCGGCTTTAGCGTTAATGCTGGCCAATTCGGCTGGTGTCGTTTTATCGCCGGCATGGGGCTGGGAGGCGTTATGCCCAGCGTTACGGCCCTCACCAGCGAATATTCACCTAAAAGTAAGCGGAGCCTGATGGTTGGGCTGATGTTTAGTGGTTATTCCATCGGCGGCATGCTCGCGGCGCTGTCAGGCATTTATTTGATCCCGGTCGCGGGGTGGCAATCTATATTTTATATTGCCGCTTTGCCACTCATTGTTTTGCCATGGATGTTAAGCCACCTGCCCGAATCGGCGGCATTTTTAGTGAAAACCGAACAGCATGACCGTTTAAAACGCCTTTTGGAAAAGATTGCGCCAGACTATATCCATCAACCCGGTACGAAGTTTATCAGCTCTTCCTCGGCAGGTATAAAAGCGGGAAAGGCGACCCTGAAGGATCTGTTCGCTGAACGCAGAGGCTTAAGTACGTTGATGTTCTGGCTGGTTTTCTTCATGTCGCTGTTTGTCATCTACGGCATGACCTCCTGGTTGCCTAAGTTGATGTTGCAGGCTGGCTATCCATTAGGCTCCAGCCTGTCGTTCCTGTTTGCGCTGCATCTGGGCACCATTGTCGGGGCGTTGAGCAGTTGCTGGCTGATGGACCGAATGAATGGAAGACGTATTCTTATTGGGTATTTTTTGCTGGGCGCCGCCACTTTAGTGTTGTTGGGTACTCAGACGCCGGTGTACATCCTGTATTTGCTGCTGATTATTGCAGGTGCAAGCACCATTGGTACGCAAATCGCGATGAGTTCTTATGTCGCCCGTTTTTATCCTGGAACCATGACTTCGACGGGCCTTGGCTGGGGCCTGGGCATTGGCCGTATTGGCGCGATTCTGGGGCCCTTCATGGGGGGTCTGTTGATTGATAGTGAATTGACGCTTCAGCAAAACTTTATGGCTTTCGCGCTGCCGTCGCTGCTGGCAGCCGTCTGCCTGCTTTTCGTCAATCCGCGCCTGGCCGTTTCCTGAACTTCACTCTTCCTTGGCGTAGAGATACACCGAAGCGCGGGAAACGCCGAGGTGCTGCGCCACAATCTCCATCGCCTTTTTCACCTCGAGCAGGCCTTGCTCCCTCAGTTCCTGAATCAACCGCTTTCTCTCCGGCGTTTTCAGCGCGCGCGGCGTGGTGGCGTGGCGTGCGGCGAAGCGATCGATACGGTTGCGGATGGCCTCCGCGCCGCTGGGCTCCAGGTGTTCCGTCACCGCGCCGGCCGCCGTTTGCGTGAACTGCGCCAGCGCGTTTTGCATGCCGCGGAACAGCGTCATATCAACGTTCAAACAGAGTGCGGCGACGTAGTCGCCCTGCGCATTCTTGATGCCGATCGAGGTGCTTTTCGCCGGGCGGCCATCGGCGAACAGGTTGCCGTAGTTGGCGATCACGCTGGGAAACTCCGCCGAAGCGATGCGAGCCAGGCCAAGTTCCGTCGCCGCTTGGCCGACTTCTCGTCCGGACAGGTTGTTGTGGATCGCCAAAATGGCGTGTTCGGGATTTTGCAGATCGTGAACCACCACCTCGCAAAACGGCGCGAAGGTGGCGCTCAGCCCCTCGGCAATCACATTCAACTGGGATAACAACAGGTTTTCCGGCACTTCAGGCATAGGGCACTCCGATCACTTTCTTGGCGGCGTTGGCTCATTTCGAGCCAGATGAAGAACATACCACAAGTGCGGCGCACGGCGGTTTTCATCTGGCGCCTGGCGGCACTAAAAATGATCTTGCTCCCAATTCTGCACTTCCCGATTGGCATTTGGCCGTCGCGCAGGTATATAACATCATTTTTGGACTTATTTTCTAATTTTAGATTATTTGTTTTAAATATGACAATGTTCGTGCGTTAAAAGCCGTATCGCACACACCGGGGTTTTTCAGCGCTAGCTTCAACGGCCCGCAAGGGCATGGAGAACAATAATGTCTGCAACTTCAGTCGTCGGTTCTGCACGAAAACCTTTTTATTACACGTTGACCTTTCAGTTGGTGGTAGGGCTGGCGGCCGGTAGCGCGCTGGGCCTGTTGTGGCCGCAAATCGGCGCTCAGCTCAATCCGCTGGCGGCGGCCTTCGTCAAACTGATCAAAATGGTGGCCGGCCTGATTGTGTTTCTCACCGTGGTAGCCGGTTTTGCGCAGGTTAAACGCGGTGCCGGCGTTGGCCGCCTGGGCATGATCTCGGTCTGTTATTTCGAAGTGGTCAGCACGTTGGCGCTGCTGATCGGCCTGGCGATGGGCAATCTGTTTGAGCCGGGCAAGGGGCTGGTCTTGCATGCCGATGCCGCCACGGCGCTTAAACCGGCGGAGCCCCTGCAAGGCATGGATTTCGTGATGAGCATCATCCCGAAAACGGTGGTTGATGCGTTGGCCGGCGGCATCATGCTGCAAATCTTGTTGGTGGCTCTGCTGTTTGGCTATGCGCTGTACGCGATGGGCGATAAAAGCAAGCCGGTGGTTGATTTGGTGAATCTGCTGACCGACGCCACCTTCAAAGTGGTCAATATCATCCTCAAGCTGGCGCCCGTTGGCGTATTTGGCGCGGCGGCGTTCATGCTGGGCAAATACGGCATCGGCGCGCTGATGCCGGTGATGAAATTGGTGGGGCTGGTCTATCTGGGGTGTCTGTTCCTCATTGTGGTGGTGTTTTCCGTGGTGGCCTGGTTGACCCGTTTTAGCCTGTTCAGTTTCTTAAAACTCATCAGGGAAGAGCTGATCATCGCCTTTACCACCACCTCATCGGAAGCCGCCTTGCCTGGCCTGATGAAAAAACTTGAATCGGTCGGCTGCAGTAAAGCCACCGTCGGTTTTGTCGTGCCGACCGGCTACTCCTTGAATCTGGACGGCTCTTCAATCTACATGACGTTAGCGGCGCTGTTTATCGCTCAGGCCGCCGGTTTGGAGCTGAGCCTGGCGCAACAGGCCGGTCTATTGATGGTGTTTCTGTTGACCTCGAAAGGCGTAGCCGGCGTGACGGGCGGCGCTTTCGTCACGCTGTCCGCTTCGCTGTTGATGTTTCCAGAGATACCGATGGAGGGGCTGGCGCTGATTCTCGGCGTGGATCGCTTGATGGATACCATGCGTACGTTGACCAACGTGGCCGGCAACGGCGTGGCGACCATGGCGATTTCTTACTGGCAGAAAGAGCGTGTGGGTTTTCAGGCGAGGCTGCCTGAAGCGGCTGCGCGCAAACCCGTCTGAATGCCGCCCTGCGCCGTTTCCGCAGGGCTTTTCGAACCTGTGCAAGGATTAAATATGAAGCATGATGTGGTTTACAACGCCGCCGGCGGCTTTCCTCCCGCCGGTCATTATTCGCCCAGCTGTACGGCCAATGGGACGGTCTATATCTCTGGTCAATTGCCGATCGCCTTTTCCGGTGAGAGTCTTGCCGACGAACCTTTCGCGCGGCAAGCCCGCCAGGTGCTGGCCAATCTGGATGCCTGCCTGGCAGGGGCCGGCGTCGGCCGCGCGCAGCTGGTTCAGGTGCGCGTCTATCTGACGGATATCGATTTGTGGCCGACCTTCAATGCGCTGTATGCCGAATGGATCGGCGAGTTTCGCCCTGCGCGCGCGGTGGCCGGCGTATCGCAACTGCATTATGGCGCCGCCGTGGAAGTGGAAGCTGTCGCGTTGGCCGCCCTTTAACCCTTACTGACAGGTAACGCTATGACCGATTTGATTTTACCCGTTTATGACGACGTGGCCGCCGCCGCCGCGCGCATCAATGATTATACTCACCGCACGCCGGTGCAGACTTCACGCACGGTTGACGACGATTTCGGCGCCAGCATATTTTTCAAATGCGAGAACCTGCAGCGCATGGGCGCCTTTAAATTTCGCGGTGCGATGAATGCTTTGCTGCAGTTTTCTCCGGCGCAGCGCAAGGCCGGGGTCGTGGCCTTTTCTTCCGGCAATCATGCGCAGGCGATCGCGCTGGCTGCCCGGCTGCTCGACATTCCCGCCACGATCGTCATGCCGCACGACGCGCCGGCGGCCAAAGTGGCTGCGACGCGCGGCTATGGCGGCAAAGTGGTGGAGTACAACCGTTATCATGAAGATCGCGAGCAGATCGGCCGGGATCTGGCGCAGCAACAGGGATTAACGCTGATCCCGCCTTACGATCATCCGCAGGTGATCGCCGGGCAGGGCACCGCAGCTAAAGAGCTGTTCGACGAGGTTGGCGAACTGGACGCGCTGTTCGTTTGTCTGGGCGGCGGCGGGTTGCTGGCCGGTTCTGCGCTTGCCGGGCGCCGGCTGTCGCCGGGTTGCCGAGTCTATGGCGTAGAGCCTTTGGCGGGCAATGACGGGCAGCAATCATTCCGTACCGGCCGCATCGTTCACATTGAGACGCCGCAGACCCTCGCCGATGGCGCGCAGACGCAGCACCTGGGCCAATATACTTTCCCTATTATCCGCCGGGACGTTGACGACATTCTGACGGTGACCGACGATGAGCTGATTAGCGCCATGCGCTTTTTCGCCGAACGAATGAAAATGGTGGTGGAGCCAACCGGCTGCCTGGGATTCGCCGCCGCCTGCGCGCATAAATCGATGCTGCGGGGAAAACGCGTCGGTGTGATCATCAGCGGTGGCAACGTCGACATTCGCCGCTACGGCGAGTTGCTGGCAGGTCAATAGAAACAGGCGGGTGACGAGAGAGAACCATGGTGACAGACAAGACAGTATTTGAGCAGGTCATGGCGCTGCTGAGCGCCGGAGAGGCCGCATTCCGGGTGATAGAACATCCGGCGGAGGGGCGCTGCGAAGCGGTGGCGGCGCTGCGCGGCACCGAACAGGGGCAGGGCGCCAAGGCACTGGTCTGCCAAACGCGCATCGACGGCGCCAAGCATTACATTTTGGCGGTGCTGGCGGCGGACCGTCAGGCGGATCTGCAGCGGTTGGCGGCCGAGTTGGGCGGTAAAAAGGCATCGTTGGTCAGCCCGGCGGAAATCACGACCCTGACGGCCTGCGTGCCGGGGGCGATCCCGCCGTTCAGCTTCCACCCGCAGCTCAGGCTGGTCGCCGATCCGGAGCTGTTTGACCGTTACGATGAAATTGCGTTTAACGCCGGCGATCTGCAACGCTCCGTGGTGCTCAATGCGCAGGATTATCTGCGTATTGCGGCGCCTGAGTTTATTCATTTTGCGCGTACGGAGACAATGACGGAGTGAGAAAAAGATCGTCTGTTCGGACGAGTTGAACAACAACGCTGAACCGCCGTTTACCGCCGGTTCAGCGTTGTTATGCTATATCCTTTGTTCGGAACCGCTGGCTGAACGAGAGACTGAGTTTGATCACCAATCCCCTATCCCGCAAAGAATACGCAGTATGGATGTCGTTAACGATAGGGTTCAGCTTTGCGTGGCTAAATCTTTTAGAGATTTATAATCGTGATACGTTATTTTTTCAGAAGTTGACGATTTCCGTCATCAATAACGTTTCGTTCGCTGATGTTATCGCCCCTTACCTGAGACTGATTCTGTATCTTCCTTTCGGGCTATTGGCGGTGGTGCTGACGCTGCTGTTTTGCGCCCAGCGGTTATGCGATACCCGGTTCTTCGTGCTCGCCTGGCCGGTTTCTCTGGCGATCTTCCTGGCCTTTTGGTTTATCAACGTCGCTTTCCCCGGGCATCTCAATCTGGTATTAGCCGCCAAATCCTGTGTGCTGGCGCTGATTGGGCTGATCCCACCGAGGAAGCGGAAGACCGAATAATCGAACGCAGTTCGATGGAGAGTCCGTATCTCAGAAAGCGAAAAACCCGCCATAGGCGGGTTCTTCTGAATAGGGCGACCGGACTCGGACAACCGGCGCTGGCGCCGCGTTGAACAGCGCTTCAGCGCTGGCCCGCAGGGTGAGGCCTCTGGCCGAATAATCGAACGCAGTTCGATGGAGAGTCCGTATCCCAGAAAGCGAAAAACCCGCCATAGGCGGGTTCTTCTGAAGATGGTGCCCGGACTCGGACAACCGGCGCTGGCGCCGCGTTGAACAGCGCTTCAGCGCTGGCCCGCAGGGTGAGGCCTCTGGCCGAATAATCGAACGCAGTTCGATGGAGAGTCCGTACCCCAGAAAGCGAAAAACCCAGCCATAGGCTGGGTTCTCTAAATATGGTGCCCGGACTCGGACAACCGGCGCTGGCGCCGCGTTGAACAGCGCTTCAGCGCTGGCCCGCAGGGTGAGGCCTCTGGCCGAATAATCGAACGCAGTTCGATGGAGAGTCCGTACCCCAGAAAGCGAAAAACCCAGCCATAGGCTGGGTTCTCTAAATATGGTGCCCGGACTCGGACAACCGGCGCTGGCGCCGCGTTGAACAGCGCTTCAGCGCTGGCCCGCAGGGTGAGGCCTCTGGCCGAATAATCGAACGCAGTTCGATGGAGAGTCCGTACCCCAGAAAGCGAAAAACCCAGCCATAGGCTGGGTTCTCTAAATATGGTGCCCGGACTCGGAATCGAACCAAGGACACGGGGATTTTCAATCCCCTGCTCTACCGACTGAGCTATCCGGGCAACGGGCAGCATTAAACCGTATTGGCCGAAAGCCGTCAACGGCTTTATGCGTGAAATACGCGAAAATGCCTCCGGTTGCTGGCTTTTCAGGCAAAGGGCGCAAAAAATGCGCCTGTTGTGGCTATCGCCTCGGGTTGGTGGCGCTGCCAACCCTGCCGATTCAGCTCAGCGCCCCGTTGCGGCGGCACTGCGCCACCTGCAAGATGTCTTCCGCCAGCCGTTTGGCGACCGATACGTCCTGGAGCTGGCGTTTTACCAGCAGTTTGCTCAGGCAACCTTCCTGAATCAGCTCCATTTGCTGCGCCACCATGTCGGCGTCGTCGGCGTCCATTTCACGCAGCAATTCGCGGGTCAGCTCCAGCGAGGTCAGCTTTTGCTGCTCCGCCAGCTGGTGGATCGGGTGGTCCGTTTCCGGGAAGAAGCTGCAGGCGGCGATAAACAGGCAGCCGGGATAGCGGTCTTGCTGCACGTATTCCGCCAGCACGTCATAGCGCGCCAGCAGCTTTTGCTGCGGGCTCAGATTTTCGTCCAGCAGCAGCTGGCGGCGCCAGGTGTCGATCTGTTGGCCGTGGTAGCGCAGGCAGTCGTACAGCAGCGCTTCGCGATCCGGCCAGAACCGTTTGAGATCGCCGGGCTGAACGTCGAGTTTTTCCGCCAGCATCTCTAATGTGGCGGTCGCCAGGCCCTGTTGTTCCAACAGACCCAGCGCGGTATCAAGGACGTGTTCACGTTGCACTTGTGCTTCCTCCCATTCACTTCCGATCTTCAGTGTCAGTTATCGCATCACTTTCTGCAAATGCGCGTTGAAGGCTTCCGCCTTCATAAAACCGGTGACCCGCTGCGCCGTCAGTTCCTGGCCCGCCGGATCGAAGAACAGGATCGTCGGCAGCCCCAGCACCTGCAGATGCTTCAGCAGCGCCGCCTGTTCCGCGCTGTTGGCGGTCACATCCGCCTGCAGCAGCACCGCGTTGGCCAGGCTCGCCTGCACCGCCGCATCGCTGAAGGTGTATTTCTCGAATTCTTTACAGGCTACGCACCAGTCGGCGTACAGATCCAGCATCACCGGCTTGCCGCGCGCCTGTTGCAGCGCCAGATCGAGCTGTGCGACGTTGTTGATGCGGGTAAAGGCCAGGTGTGGCTGAGCGGCCTGCTGCGCCTGGTCGGCGCCGAAAGCCCAGTCCTGCAGCGGCCGTGCGGCGATCACCGCCGCCGCCAGCAGCAGCAGTTGCAGGGCGCGAGCCCAGCCGCGCGCGCTTCTCAGGCTCAGGGCGAAGGCCCAACCGAAGAACGCCAGGCCGAGCAGGCTCCACAGGCGCATGCCCCACAGATCGCCGATCACTCGCTCCAGCAGGAACACCGGCAGCGCCAGAATGACGAAGCCGAAGGCCTCTTTCACGTACTGCATCCACGGGCCGCTGCGCGGCAGCAGGCGGTTGCCGAACAGGGTGACGATCACCAGCGGAATGCCCATCCCCAGCGCGTACAGGTATAGCGTGCCGCCGCCGGCCCACAGATTGCCGCTCTGGGCGATATACAGCAGGATGGCGCTGAGCGGCGCGGTGGTGCAGGGCGAGCAAATCAGCCCGGCCAGGGCGCCCATCAGGAACACGCCGGTCAGCGAGCCGCCGCGCTGGGTGTTGCTCCAGTTAGCCAGCCGGGTTTGCAGTGCGGAAGGCAACTGCAGGGAATAGAGGCCGAACATCGACAGCGCCAGGGCGATGAACAGCACCGACAGGCCGATCAAGACATAAGGATGCTGCAGCGCCGCCTGGAACTGCAGCCCGGCGGCGGCCACCACCAACCCGAGCAGGGTGTAGGTGAGCGCCATGCCCTGCACGTAAACCACCGCCAGCGCCAGAATGCGGCCGCTGCTTTGCGGCCGGTCACGGCCGAGAATGATGCCGGAGATCAGCGGGTACATCGGCAGCACGCACGGCGTGAAGGCGATGCCGATGCCGATCAGCAATGCCCACAGCGGCGAGAACGGCAGGCTGGCCGGTGTTGCGGATTGTTCGGCTGGCTCAGAGGCAGCCGCCGGGAGCGGCGCGGCAGCGCCGGCGCTGACCGCGTCCAGCGGGATGACCCGGGTTTCCGGCGGATAGCAGAAGCCGGCCTCGGCGCAGCCCTGATAGGTGACGCTGAGGCTGGCGTTGGCCGCCGCCTGTTGCAGCGGCACCTGCAGATTCAGCTGCTGTTTGAAAATCGCCACTTCGCCGAAGAACTCGTCCTTGTGGCTTAGCCCTTCGGGCAGGGTAAACGCGCCGAGCGTTGCCTGCTGGGGCACCAGTTTGATCTGCTGACGATACAGGTAATAGCCGGGGCGGATCTGCCAGTTCAGCGTTACCTGGTTGCCTTGCTGTTTGAAATCGAAAGCGAAGGCCCGATCGACGGGCACGAACTGGCTGCCGCCCGTCGGTGCGAACAGCGAAGCCTGCGCCGCCTGCGGCAGGAAGAACAGGCTGCACAGCAGCAAAATCAGTTTAATGAAGCGTTGATCCATGACAGGTAGTCTTTATCTCCGGCCATCACCGGCAATACCAGCAGCTCGGGTGTCTGGTAGGGGTGATGTTGTTTCAGGGTGTCGAGCAGGGCCTGCTGACGGCGGCGATCGCTTTTGAACAGCATCTGCACCTCGTATTCCTGTTCCAGTTTCCCTTCCCAGTAATACAGCGAGGTGGCGCCGGGCAGCAGCGTGGCGCAGGCCGCCAGCTTATCGCCCAAGACCCGCGCCGCCAGTTCCTGGGCGCTGGCTTCATCGGGTGCGGTACAGAGTATGACGACAGCTTCGCAATCAGACATCTTCAGCCCTCTCATCGGTTCGAATGGGCACTATACCCTGAAGGCGGATTGGCTAGAAGGCGAGTTTATCGCCAGAAGGAAAACCGGGGCCGAAGCCCCGGTCGAAGCGTTACAGCATGACGCTGCCGAGCAGGAAGCCGAATACCACCGCGAAGATCACGCCCATGGTGCCGGGAATGAAGAACGGATGGTTGAACACGAAGCGGCCGATGCGCGTGGTGCCGGTATCGTCCATCTGCACCGCGGCGACCAGCGTCGGGTAGGTCGGCAGGATGAACAGGCCGGAAACGGCGGCGAAGGAGGCGACGGCGGTCAGCGGCGACACGTTCAGCGCCAGCGCCATCGGCATCAGCGCCTTGGCGGTGGCGGCCTGCGAGTACAGCAGCGCCGAGCAGAAGAAGAAGATCACCGCCAGCAGCCACGGGTGCGCCTGAATGACGCTGCCGGCCGTCTCTTTGATCCAATCGATGTTGGCCTGCACGAAGGTGTCGCCCAGCCAGGCGACGCCGAGGATACAGATACAGGCGCTCATGCCGGCCTTGAAGGTGCTGGAGTTCAGCACCATGTCGGTGTCGACGCGGCACAGCAGGGTGGTCAGCGTGGCGACGCTCAGCATGATGATCAGGATGGCGTTGGTGGTGTTCATCAGCGGCTTGGCCACCAGGCCCAGGCCCGGGCTGTTGATGATGGCGTAGGCGACCACGCACAGCACGCCCAGCAGGAACAGCAGCACCGAGGCTTTGGCGCGCGGTTTGATCGCCAGCGCGTTGTTGCCGCGCAGGGTGATCAGGCCTTCTTCCAGGCGTTTCAGGTAGACCGGATCGTTAGACAGCTTGGAGTCGAACAGCCAGGTCACCAGCAGCGACATCACCAGCACGGCGCAGAAGGTGGACGGGATCACCACCATCAGCAGGTGCAGGTAGCTGACGCCGTGGCCTTCCATCACCGAAGACATGTACACCACCGCGGCGGAAATCGGCGAGGCGGTGATGGCGATCTGGGCGGAGACCACGGCGGTCGACAGCGGCCGGCAAGGCTTGATGCCCTGTTCTTTCGCCACTTCGGCGATCACTGGCAGCGCCGAGAGCGAGATGTTGCCGGTGCCGGCGAAGATGGTCAGGAAGTAGGTGACGATAGGGGCGAGAATGGTGATATGTTTGGGGTTCTTGCGCAGCAGCTTTTCGGTCTGCTGCACCAGGTAGTCCATCCCCCCGGCGACCTGCATGGCGGAGATCGCCGCGATCACCGCCATGATGATGGAAATCACGTCGAAAGGGATGCTGCCCGGCTTGACGCCGATCAGCGCCAGGACCAGAACGCCCAACCCCCCCGCGAACCCGATACCGATACCGCCCAACCTGGCCCCTAAAAAGATGGCCAGCAGAACGATAACCAATTCCAAGGCTAGCATAGTGTTTACTCCTTAAAATGAGATTTCCCGTCATCCTTGAAACTGCATCGGTGTTGGCTGCGAGCACTCACCCCAGTCACTTACTTGAGTAAGCTCCTGGGGACTTGCGCTCTTGCCGCCTTGATGCAGTCCCAATGATTTAGGGTGTAAATTGAAAATAAAACGTTAAAATTTTGTGGGCGCCTAAAAGTAAAAAGGCACGCTATCCAGAGGATTTAGCGTGCCTTTCAGGGCTACCGGGTAGGTCTGTTATTGTTCATTTTCATCCGTATAGCGTTTGGCTTTATAGGCCGGGTGCATCAGGTTCTCCACGGAGAAGATGTCATCCAGCTCGGCTTCGGTCAGCAGGCCGCGTTCCAGCACCACTTCGCGCACGCTCTTGCCGGTTTCGGCGCAGATCTTCCCGACGATGTCACCGTTATGGTGGCCGATGAACGGGTTCAGATAGGTGACGATACCGATCGAGTTGAAGACGTAGTGTTCGCAGACTTCTTTATTCGCGGTGATGCCGTTAATGCATTTTTCCAACAGGTTGTAGCAGGCGTTGGTCAGGATGTGGATCGACTCGAACATCGCCTGGCCGATCACCGGCTCCATCACGTTCAACTGCAGCTGGCCCGCTTCGGCCGCCATGGTAACGCAAGTGTCGTTGCCAATCACCTTGAAACACACCTGATTGACCACTTCCGGCACCACCGGGTTCACTTTGGCCGGCATGATGGACGATCCCGCCTGCAGCTCCGGCAGGTTGATTTCGTTCAGGCCGGCGCGCGGGCCGGAGGAGAGCAGGCGCAGGTCGTTACAGATTTTGGACAGTTTCACCGCCAGGCGTTTGAGCGCGCTGTGCACCATCACGTAGGCGCCGCAGTCGGAGGTGGCTTCGATCAGGTCTTCCGCCGGCACCACCGGCAGGCCGCTGACTTCCGCCAGTTTTTGCACCGCCAGCGGCTGGTAGCCTTCCGGGGTGTTGAGCGCGGTGCCGATGGCGGTGGCGCCCAGGTTCACTTCCAGCAGCAGCTCCGCGGTGCGGTGCAGGTTGCGGGTCTCTTCGTTCAGCAGCACGCTGAAGGCGTGGAATTCCTGGCCGAGGGTCATCGGCACCGCGTCCTGCAGCTGGGTGCGGCCCATTTTCAGGATGGTTTCGAACTCTTTCGCCTTGCGATCGAAGCCTTCGCGCAGCTGGTTGATGGCGTCGATCAGTTTCTGGTTGGAGGCGTACACCGCGATGCGGAACCCGGTCGGGTAGGCGTCGTTGGTGGACTGGCATTTATTGAGGTGATCGTTCGGATTCAGGTACTGGTATTCGCCTTTTTGGTGACCCATCAGCTCCAGGCCAATGTTCGCCAGCACTTCGTTGGTGTTCATGTTCAGCGAGGTGCCCGCGCCGCCCTGGAATACGTCCACCGGGAACTGATCCATGCACTTGCCTTTATCCAGCACCTCGTCGCAGGCCTGGATGATCACGTCGGCGATTTTGCGCGGAATGGTTTTGAGTTCTTTGTTGGCCATCGCCGCGGCCTTTTTCACCATCACCATGCCGCGAACGAACTCGGGAACATCGCTGATTTTGCTGTTGCTGATGTAGAAGTTTTCAATCGCACGCAGAGTGTGAACTCCGTAGTAAGCGTCTGCGGGGACTTCACGTGTTCCTAACAGGTCTTCTTCGATACGAATGTTGTTTGACATGAGAACCTTCTCTATGTGTTGCTGCCGAATTAATAATTTGTCAGGTCAAGGCTAAAGGGCACAGCCTAAATTAATATTGCCGAAGGCTTGGGGCGTGAAACGATTAACCAAATCGCCCGTTGCTGCCCAGATCATATGCTGGTTGATAAGAAATGACTGAATCCAGATCACCTTATGGTGTTTAAGGATATGCCCTTTTCCGGTTCTGTGACTTCTTTCACGTTTGTGAACTTTAGCAATAAAAACCGGCTCTCGGTTGAAATGGTGGGGGGATGCCCTCATTGTAATAGTGTCGGCCGTTTACGGCCTCTTTTTTCGCGCCGTCGCCCCCGTGGCGGCCGCGCTTTACCTACCGATAGGAGAACCAGGTGCGCTGGTTACCGCTACTGCTGATATTTCTGCTGGCTTACATAGAAATATCCATCTTTATCAAAGTCGCCGCCGTGCTCGGCGTGGCTGTCACCCTGTTGCTGGTGGTATTCAGCTCCTGCGTCGGCATTTCGCTGGTGCGCAATCAGGGCATGAAAACCTTCGTGCAGATGCAGCAAAAACTGGCGGCCGGCGAAAGCCCGGCGGCGGAAATGGTGAAAAGCGTTTCGCTGGTGCTGGCGGGCTTCCTGCTGCTGATTCCGGGCTTCTTCACCGACTTCCTCGGCCTGCTGCTGCTGCTGCCGCCGGTGCAAAAATCGCTGACGCTGAAGCTGATGCCGCATCTGTCGGTGTATCGCCCCGGCGGTTGGACGGGCGGCGACGCCGCCAACGGCAACACCTTTGACGGCGAATTCCAGCGCAAGGACGACGAGCGCCCGGTGCTGGAACACCGCCCGGACGAGGATCGCAAACCTCACGATCGTTAAGCAAACGCGGCCCAGGCCGCGTTTTTCATCTCTGCGGCACTCGCCGAACCAAAAATGCGAAATTTTTTTCGTTAGCCCCCTTGAAGGGGGCTGGAACGCCCCCATCTCAAATGCCACGAGGCCGGTAATAACAACCATCCGGTGTACAACCCTAAATCTGATAGAGACCTTCTTACAGGAGAGCGTTCAATGAGTATTCGTCCATTGCATGACCGCGTTATCGTCAAGCGCAAAGAAGTTGAATCAAAATCTGCTGGCGGCATCGTCCTGACTGGCTCTGCTGCGGGTAAATCCACTCGCGGTGAAGTGGTTGCAGTGGGTAAAGGGCGTGTGCTGGAAAACGGCAACATCCAACCGCTGGATGTGAAAGTTGGCGATATCGTGATTTTCAACGACGGCTACGGCGTGAAAGCAGAGAAGATCGACAATGAAGAAGTGTTGATCATGTCCGAAAGCGACATTCTGGCAATTGTTGAAGCGTAATTGCGCTTTATCTTCTGAACTGAACGAGTTGAAGGGAAATACCAATGGCAGCTAAAGACGTAAAATTCGGCAATGACGCTCGCGTGAAAATGCTCCGCGGCGTGAATGTTCTCGCTGATGCAGTAAAAGTGACCCTGGGCCCGAAAGGCCGCAACGTAGTGCTGGATAAATCTTTCGGCGCACCGACCATCACCAAAGACGGCGTTTCCGTTGCGCGTGAAATCGAGCTGGAAGACAAGTTCGAGAACATGGGCGCACAGATGGTGAAAGAAGTGGCCTCCAAAGCGAACGACGCGGCGGGCGACGGCACCACCACGGCAACCGTACTGGCTCAATCCATCATCACCGAAGGCCTGAAAGCGGTTGCTGCCGGCATGAACCCGATGGATCTGAAGCGCGGCATCGACAAAGCGGTTGTCGCTGCGGTTGAAGAACTGAAAAAACTGTCCGTACCTTGCTCCGATTCCAAAGCTATCGCTCAGGTGGGCACCATCTCCGCCAACTCCGACGAAACCGTGGGTAAACTGATCGCGGAAGCGATGGAGAAAGTGGGCAAAGAAGGCGTTATCACCGTTGAAGAAGGCACCGGCCTGCAAGACGAGCTGGACGTGGTTGAAGGTATGCAGTTCGACCGCGGTTACCTGTCCCCATACTTCATCAACAAGCCGGAAACCGGTTCTGTTGAGCTGGAAAGCCCGTTCATCCTGCTGGCTGACAAGAAGATCTCCAACATCCGCGAAATGCTGCCGGTGCTGGAAGCCGTTGCCAAAGCAGGCAAACCGCTGCTGATCATCGCTGAAGACGTTGAAGGTGAAGCGCTGGCGACCCTGGTGGTCAACACCATGCGCGGCATCGTGAAAGTGGCTGCCGTTAAGGCGCCTGGCTTCGGCGACCGTCGTAAAGCCATGCTGCAGGACATCGCGACCCTGACTGCCGGTACCGTTATCTCTGAAGAGATCGGTCTGGAGCTGGAAAAAGCCACCCTGGAAGACCTGGGTCAGGCGAAACGCGTTGTCATCAACAAAGACACCACCATCATCATCGATGGCGTGGGCGACGAAGCGACCATCCAGGGCCGCGTTGCTCAGATCCGTCAGCAGATCGAAGAAGCGACCTCTGACTACGATCGTGAAAAACTGCAGGAGCGCGTAGCGAAACTGGCCGGCGGCGTTGCCGTTATCAAGGTTGGCGCAGCGACTGAAGTTGAAATGAAAGAGAAGAAAGCCCGCGTTGAAGACGCCCTGCACGCAACCCGCGCTGCAGTGGAAGAAGGCGTGGTTGCCGGCGGCGGCGTCGCGCTGATCCGCGTTGCAGGCAAAATCGCCGCGCTGAAAGGCGACAACGAAGACCAGAACGTGGGTATCAAAGTTGCGCTGCGCGCAATGGAAGCCCCTCTGCGTCAGATCGTGGTTAACGCCGGTGAAGAAGCTTCCGTTATCGCCAACCAGGTGAAAGCGGGCGAAGGCAGCTACGGCTACAACGCTTACTCTGAAGAATACGGCGACATGATCGCGATGGGTATCCTGGATCCAACCAAAGTGACCCGTTCTGCTCTGCAGTACGCGGCTTCCGTGGCTGGCCTGATGATCACCACCGAATGCATGGTCACCGACCTGCCGAAGGCTGACGCACCGGATCTGGGCGCAGCAGGCGGCATGGGCGGCATGGGCGGTATGGGCGGCATGATGTAATCATCCCCCCACACGCTTGTGTGCTGAGAACCCCGGTCAAACGACCGGGGTTTTTTTATCTTAAAAATCAATAAAAAGAATGTTTGTTTAGCGCGTTATTAGTTCACTGAATGAATTATTGCATTATTTTGCTTTTGCCCTAAACCGCTGTCGTTTCGTACCGATATAGCCCCTACCGGGCGGGGAATTTTCCCCCGCCGGGGTGACTGTCAACGGAGACGACTTATGCTGAAAAATATGAAAATAGCCACCTGGTTGATGTTGATGCTGTTGCTGCTGGGCTTGATGCCCATGGGAACCGGCGCCATCGCCTTCTATTTCATGCAGCAAAACGGCAACAGCATCGGCAGGATGAGCACTTTCTCCGACGAGGAAGCGGCGCTGAACCGCAGCTGGCGTTCCTTGCTGCAAACGCAGACGCTGATCGACAACCTGGCGTTCGAGCGTATGGCGCAAACCAGCAGAGCCGATATTCAGCAGGGCATTGATGAGGCGCGCGGCGAGCTGCGCGGCGCCGATGTCGCTTTCAATCTGTTCTGGGATACGCCGGGCCTGACGGTATCGCGCCCGGAGCTGGGCGAGGCGATGAAAAAGGTCTACCTGGCGCAGCAGAGAGTGCTGAAGCAAGAGTTGATGCTGCTGGCCGAGACGCCGCAGGCATCGTTGATTGAACGGCTGCACGCCATGGCGGCCGAGAAGCGTCAGGTGCGCCAACGGTTGGACGGCCAGTTTGCCGACTACATGCGGGCCACGGTGGCCGCCCACCGTCTGGCGGTGGAGGAGGCGGAGCAGACTCAGAAAGTGTTCGCCCGCCTGCTGAGCGGCACCCTGGCGGCGATCCTGCTGCTGCTGGTCGCCGTACAGCGTGATTTCCGCCGGCGCCTGATCCTGCCGCTGCGCCAGATTGCCGAACATTTGCAAAAGGTTGGGCGTGGCGATCTGCGCAGCAAGATCGTGGCGCGCAGCAACGATGAGATTGGCATGCTGTTCGTCAGCCTGCAGGCGATGCAGCAGGAGCTGAGCGCCACCGTGCAGCAGGTGCGTGACGGCGTGGAGTCGATCAACCACGGCACGCATGAGATCGCCGTCGGCAACGCCGATCTCTCCAGCCGCACAGAAGAACAGGCCAGCGCGCTGACGGAAACCGCCGCCAGCATGGAACAGATCACCGCTACGGTGCGGCAAAACGCCGATAACGCCAACCAGGCCGCCGGGATGGTCAATCAGACCGCCGGCATTGCCCGCAACGGCGAAACGCTGATGGCCAGCGCGGTCGACAAGATGCGGGCGATCAACGACAGCGCGCGTCAGGTGGGGGATATTACCAGCGTGATCGACGGCATCGCCTTCCAGACCAACATTCTGGCGCTGAACGCCGCCGTCGAGGCCGCGCGCGCCGGGGAGCAGGGGCGGGGTTTTGCGGTGGTGGCCGGCGAAGTGCGCAATCTGGCGCAGCGCTGCGCGACTTCTGCCAAGGAGATCAGCAGCCTGGTCGACGGCGTCACCGGCGATATCGCCGCCGGCGTGCGGCTGGTGGAACAGGCGGGCGAGACGATGAATGCCATCGTCGGCTCGGTGAACCAGGTGACGTCGCTGATGGATAACATCTCGTACGCGTCGCAAGAGCAAAGCAAGGGCGTTGAGCAGGTCGGGGTGGCGGTGACCCAGATGGATCAGGTAACCCAGCAGAATGCCGCGCTGGTGGAAGAGGTGGCGACCACCGCCGTCGGCGTGGAGGAGCAGGCGGCCCTGCTGGCGCAGGCGGTGGCGGTATTCCAACTGGCGGGAGAGCCGGAAGCGTCGGCTTCGGCGGCCGGTGCCGGCTGGGTATAATGCCGCCGCTCTGTATTTGATGATATTTTTGCCGCCCGGGGCGATTTAGCTGGTAAACTGGTTAGTCATCAGCTGTCGCTCAAGACGTTGGCCCGCTCGCGCGGCAACGGATGCTTAAGAGATGGCATCGCTTTCTGATATACCCTATGAATTTCAAGTTGTAGCTAGGCGGCCAGCTCGTGAGTCCCCAGGCGCTTACTTGAGTAAGTAACTGGGGTGAGCGAGTGCAGTCAACAACGCTACAGCTTGAAAGGCGACGGGTAGAAGATTTTGCGTAATTCTCAACATCGAATGGGGAACAAGATGCGGATTAAAGCCTTACTGGGTCTTTCGGCAGCGGTGCTGCTGGCGGGTTGCAGCACCACTCATGAACTGACCGCTGCGGGTCAGCAGATCAAGTTCACCGACAGCAAGCCGGCGGCGGAATGCCAGCTGCTGGGGGAAGTGACCGGCACCCAGAGCAACTGGCTGTCCGGCAACGGCGGTGAGGGCAGCTCCATGCGCGGTGCGGCCAACGATCTGCGCAACAAGGCGGCGGCAATGGGCGGCAACGTGATCTACGGCGCCAACAGCCCAAGCCAGAACCTGCTCTCCAGCTTCGCGCCGCTGGACAGCAAAATGGTCGGCCAGGTTTACAAGTGCCCGTAAGGCGCTGAGGCCAAACGCCGCACAGAGATAAAAAAAGAGGAATGCCACGGCATTCCTCTTTTCGTTCCATCAGGCCATGTGGCGCGCATCACTCCTGCATCAGGCGCAGGTCGATCGGTGTTTTGCTCGGTTCGCCGCCCACTTCACGCGTCAGGCGCGGCACCAGATAACCGGACACCTTGCTCAGCAGCGCCTGCATGATGACGCGCGCTTCATCGTCGCTGACCATGAAGTGCGCCGCGCCCTGCACCTTGTCCAGCACGTGAATGTAGTAGGGCAGGATGCCGGCGTCGAACAGCGCGTTGCTGAGCGCGGCCAGCGTGTCGGCGTCATCGTTGACGTCGCGCAGCAGCACGCTTTGATTGAGCAGCGTGACGCCGGCGAGGCGCAGCTGGGCCATGGCGCTCTGCAGCTCGCGGTCGATTTCGTTGGCGTGGTTGATATGCGTGACCATCAGCACCTGCAGGCGCGAGGCCGACAGCAGGCGGCACAGCGCCGGCGTAATGCGCGCCGGGATCACCACCGGCAGACGGGTGTGAATGCGCAGGCGTTTCAGGTGCGGGATGGTCTCCAGTTCGCCGACCAGCCACTCCAACTCGCTGTCTTTGGCCATCAGCGGATCGCCGCCGGAAAAAATGATCTCGTCGAGTTCCGGGTGTTGGCGGATATAATCCAGCGCCTGCCGCCAGTTGTTCTTGTTGCCCTGATTATCCTGATAGGGGAAGTGGCGGCGGAAGCAGTAACGGCAGTTGACCGCACAGCCGCCTTTGACCAGCAGCAGCGCGCGATTACGGTATTTGTGCAGCAGGCCCGGCACCACGCTGCGCTGCTCATCGAGTGGATCGGTGGTGAACCCTGGGGCGTTGATGAACTCCTCTCTGGCGGTCAGCACCTGGCGCAGCAATGGGTCGTTGGCATCGCCGGGGCGCATGCGCGCAGCGAAGGCGCGCGGCACGCGCAGGGCAAACAGCCGGCGGGCATCGCGCCCCTGCGGCAGTTCCGGGTGCGTATTCAGTGACAAAAGCTGCAGTAATTCATCGGGATCGGTAATAACATCGGCGAGTTGATGCAACCAATCTTCTCTATGTGCCGTACTTTGGGTTATAATGTGTGCCATTTTTTTGGCTAAGCTACCAGTTCAAATATTCAGAGGGCCATCATGGCGACTTATTCTAGCAACGATTTCCGTCCGGGTCTTAAAATCATGTTCGAGGGCGAACCTTACGCCGTCGAAGCCAGTGAGTTCGTTAAGCCGGGCAAAGGCCAGGCGTTTGCACGCGTGAAAATGCGCCGTCTGCTGACCGGCACCCGCGTGGAAAAAACCTTCAAGTCTACCGATTCTTGCGAAGGCGCAGACGTGATGGACACCAACATGAACTACCTGTACAGCGACGGTGAGTTCTACCACTTCATGCACCCTGAGTCTTTCGAACAGCATCAGGTTGACGGCAAAACCGTCGGCGACGCGGCCAAATGGCTGCAGGATAACGCAGAGTGCATCATCACCCTGTGGGATGGCCGTCCAATCGCCGTTCAGCCGCCGAACTTCATCGAAGCGGAAATCACCGATACCGATCCTGGCCTGAAAGGCGATACCGCAGGGACTGGCGGCAAGCCGGCGACCCTGAGCACCGGCGCCGTAGTAAAAGTGCCGTTGTTCGTCCAGATCGGCGAAGTGATCAAAGTTGACACTCGCTCTGGCGAATACGTCTCTCGCGTTAAGTAAGTTTCAAAACAGAGGAACCCCCGCGGTTCCTCTGTTTTATCCCATCCTCGTTCGTTGGCAGAAAATCCGCATGTTCAAGAAAACGCTGTTGGCCGTGCTCTCCCTGTTGTTCCTTTTCTCCCTCAGCAGTTGCAATACGTTTCGCGGTTTCGGCGAAGACGTTCAGCATCTCGGCGGCGCCATCTCCCGCACGGCCAGCTGATCCCGCCTTTAACCCGATGTATTTGCGCCACAAAGCCGGTCACGATCCCACACCCTCCGTCAATTTTGACTACGCTTAGAAAGCCGTACTTTTTCATCAACGACAAATAAGGACTTTCTTATGCTGAAGAAAAGTATTATCGCGATCTTCTCTTTGATGATTTTGAGCTCGCTGACCGCCTGCAATACCACCCGCGGTGTGGGTGAAGACATTCAGGCCGGCGGCAAGGCTATTCAGCGCAGCGCGGAATAATCCGCATTCCACCCGGCGGCGTTCCGGCTGCGGAGAGCCGCCACATTTCTATCCCTTGCCTGAGCGTTAACGCTGCTGCTATCCTGCCGCAGTGCGGGTGAGGTTACCCGTCATGCATCACCTCGCTGAACGGGACGGCCCGTTTACGCGTCATTTTATCGGGGACGACCCCAGTGGTAGGGAGGCCGTCTCATGGCCTGGATTATTCTGCTTATCGCCGGTTTGCTCGAAGTGGTTTGGGCTATCGGTCTGAAATACACCCACGGTTTTACCCGGCTGACGCCGAGCATTATCACCATCGCCGCGATGGTGGTCAGCATGTTGCTGTTGGCCAACGCCATGAAAACGCTGCCCGCCGGCACCGCCTACGCGGTGTGGACCGGCATCGGCGCGGTGGGCGCGGCCATCATGGGCATGGTGCTGTTGGGGGAATCGACCAATATCGCGCGCATCATCAGCCTGTGCCTGATCGTGGTCGGCATACTCGGGCTGAAGTTTAGCAGTCACTGACCGGCGGACTGCTGCACCCAGATCAGCTTGTCGGTGGCGAAACCGTAGCCTTTGGCTGTCTGCAATAAGCGGTCGCGCACGGCGGCGTCAAGCGTCGGCGTGCGCGACAGGATCCACAGATAGTCGCGGTTCGGGCCGCAAACCAGCGCGTAGCGATACGCCGGATCCAGGGCAATCACGTTGTAGCCGCCATAGAAGGGACCGAAGAACGACACTTTCAGCGCCGCGATCTGCGGTGAACCGATAAAGTAGGCTTTGCCTTCGCTTTCTTGCCATTGCTGTTTCTGCGGATTGAAGCCGCGATTGATGACTTTCAGTCCGCCGTCGGCACGCGGGCTGTAGTGGGCGGTCACCTGCTGTAAACCGCGTTCGAAGCGATGATCCAGACGTGCAATCTCATACCAGGTGCCGAGATAGCGCTGGCTGTCGAAAGGGGTCACGACCTTGATGTCTTTAGGCGGGGAGACGCTGCAGGCGACGGAGAGCAGGGCGGAAAGCATGACGCTAAGCTTTGACCATAAACGCATCGGTGACTCCTGTTTACCGGGGGCGAGTAGACAGTGTAGCCGATGAGAAAAGGGCGGCCAACGGGCGTTGGCCGCCTGAGCGGTTTACAGCGTGACGACGCCGATGACGGTGACGACGCTAAGGATCGCCGCCAGACCGTAGAACACCCACTTGCCGGCCGGCACGTGGATCTTCAGATCGTGCATCGCATGGTGGATGCGGTGCAGGCCGCACCACAGCGGCAGAATGATCATCAGCAGCAGGAATAGGCGGCCGATCAGGCTCTGGCAGAACGCCAGCACGCGCTCGTAACCCAGCGCCTCACCGGGGAACAGCCCCAGCGGCAGCAGAATGCCGACCAGCAGTACGATGGCCGGCGCGACGATCGCCCCCCACATACCGCCGGCGCCGAACAATCCCCAAAAAACCGGCTCGTCGGAACGTTTAGGTGCTTGATTTATCATGTTTCCTCCGGATTAGAACAGGGCCACGGCCAGGATGACCACGCTGACGACGATGGTGACGGCCCACAGCCCTTTCACGATGGGGCCTGGCCCCATTTTCTCGCTGTTGACCACGATATTGGCGGCCTTCGGCGCCAGATCGAACCAGGTTTTGGTATGTAGCGCCGCCGCCAGCAGGGCGACGACGTTGATCAACAGCACCAGCGGATTCTGCAAGAAACCGACGAAGCCGGCCCAGCTCTCGGCGCCGCCCTTCAGCGCGAACACGCCGTAGAGCAGCACGATGCTGAACCACACCGCCAGCACCGAGGTGCCTTCGCGCAGCATGTAGAAACGGTAGAAGCCGAGCTTTTGCCACCAGGTGGGCGTCATGGTGCGCACATAGGGCTTACGTTGAGTTGTCATGGCAATTTTTCTCCCTTATTGCGGCTTCAGCATGGCGATCATGAAGTCTTTGGCGCTCTCCACCTTGCCCTGCTGGATGGCGGCGGCGGGATCGACGTGTTTCGGGCAGACTTCAGAGCAATAGCCGACGAAGGTGCAGCTCCAGACGCCGTTTTGGCCGTTGAGCTGCGGCATGCGCTGTTTCTTGCCGTGGTCGCGGTTGTCCAGGTTATAGCGGTGCGCCAGCGTGATCGCCGCCGGGCCGATAAACTCGGGGTTGAGGCCGAACTGCGGGCACGCGGCGTAGCACAGGCCGCAGTTGATGCAGCCGGAGAACTGGTGGTATTTGGCCATCTGCGCCGGGGTCTGCACGTTCGGGCCATCCTCCGGTTTGCGATCGTTGCCGATGATGTACGGTTTGATCGCCTCCAGGCTCTCGATGAAGTGGGTCATGTCCACCACCAGATCGCGCTCGATCGGGAAGTTGCCCAGCGCTTCGACCTTCATGCCGCCGACGTAGTCGCGCAGGAAGGTTTTGCACGCCAGCTTCGGCACGCGGTTGACCATCATGCCGCAGGAGCCGCAGATCGCCATGCGGCACGACCAGCGGTAGGAGAGATCCGGCGCCAGGTTATCCTTGATGTAGCCCAGCGCATCAAGCAGCGAGGTCTGTTCATCATAAGGCACGGCGTAAGTGACGAAATGCGGCTCGGCGTCACTTTCCGGGTTATAGCGCATGACGTCGATCTTCAGGGTTTGCATCTCAGCCATTTGCCTGCTCCTTATTCTTTTTCTCCTGCGCTTCGGCTTCTGCGCCGTAGACGCGTTTGGCCGGCGGCAGCTTGGTGATTTTCACGTCGCTGTATTCGAGACGCGGTGCGCCCTGCGGGTTGTGGAACGCCAGCGTATGCTTGAGGAAGTTGACGTCGTCACGCTCGGTGCAGCCTTCGTCCAGGCGCTGGTGGGCGCCGCGCGACTCTTTGCGGTTAAATGCGGAGTGCGCCATGCATTCGGCGACGTCCAGGCCGTAGCCCAGCTCGATGGTGTACAGCAGATCGGTATTGAACACGCTGGTGTTGTCGGTGATTTTGACGCGTTTGAAGCGCTCTTTCAGCTCGGCCAGCTTATCGATGGTTTTTTGCATCAGCTCCGGCGTGCGGTAGATGCCGCAGCCTTCTTCCATCGACAGCCCCATTTCGTCGCGGATCTTCGCCCAGTTTTCGTTGCCTTCCTGCTTCATCAGGTTGCCCAGGCGGGTTTCGACGTCGCGGGTTTGCGCATCCAGCGCGGCGCCGTTGGCCGGCGCGGTTTCCAGCGCGCGGCGCGCCGCGTGCTCACCAGCGACGCGGCCGAATACCACCAGTTCCGCCAGCGAGTTGGAGCCGAGACGGTTGGCGCCGTGCAGGCCGACGGAGGAACATTCGCCGACCGCGAACAGCCCCTTGATGCGGGTTTCGCAGTTCTGGTCGGTTTCAATGCCGCCCATGGTGTAGTGCGCGGTAGGGCGCACCGGGATCGGATCTTTCACCGGATCGACGCCGACATAGGCCTTGGCCAGTTCACAGATGAACGGCAGCCGCTCCAGCAGCTTTTTCTCGCCCAGGTGGCGCAGATCGAGGTAGACCACGTCGCCGCGTGGGGTGGCGATGGTGCGGCCGGCGCGCCATTCGTGCCAGAAAGCCTGCGACACTTTATCGCGTGGGCCCAGCTCCATGTATTTGTTCTTCGGCTCGCCCAGCGGGGTTTCCGGGCCCATGCCGTAGTCTTGCAGGTAGCGGTAGCCATCCTTGTTCACCAGGATGCCGCCTTCGCCGCGGCAGCCCTCGGTCATCAGGATGCCGGAACCGGGCAGGCCGGTCGGGTGATACTGCACGAACTCCATGTCGCGCAGCGGTACGCCGTGGTGGAACGCCATGCCCATGCCGTCGCCGGTGACGATGCCGCCGTTGGTGTTGTAGCGGTAAACGCGCCCGGCGCCGCCGGTGGCCATCACCACCGCGTTGGCGCGGATCTGCACGCGGGTACCTTCCATCATGTTGAGCGCCACCAGGCCGCGCGCCTGGCCGTCATCCACCAGGATATCCAGTACGAAGTGCTCGTCGAAGCGTTGAATTTGCGGGTATTTCAGCGAGGTCTGGAACAGGGTGTGCAGCATGTGGAAGCCGGTCTTGTCGGCGGCGAACCAGGTGCGTTCGATCTTCATGCCGCCGAAACGCCGCACGTTGACCGAACCGTCCGGTTTGCGGCTCCACGGGCAGCCCCATTGTTCGAGCTGGGTCATCTCGCGCGGACACTGATGCACGAAGTGATCGACCACGTCCTGCTCGCACAGCCAGTCGCCGCCGGCGACGGTGTCGTGGAAGTGGTAGTCAAAGGTATCGTGATCCTGAGTGACGGCGGCGGAGCCCCCCTCGGCGGCGACCGTGTGGCTGCGCATCGGGTAGACCTTAGAGATCAGCGCGATTTTCAGTTGGGGATTGGCTTCCGCTGCGGCTATTGCTGCACGTAAACCAGCGCCCCCGGCCCCAATAATGGCAAGATCGGCGTTAAAGGTTTGCACTGCATTCCTCCAATGTTCTTGTTAAGAACGGCAAGTTAAATATCTATGCTTAAAATTTAGCGAACTCTTCGGGTGCTAACTAATTGAACCGATTAATGTTGCTTAAAGGTTAAGGATAGATATCTCCCACCAATAATGGGGAATTAACTATACCTAAAGTTAAGTAGTCGAAATTTGATGTGATCGATTGTTTTGTCGATTAACGCTTGCCCAACAGGCTTGCCTGCCTTTTCGCGCGTTCGGCGTGCTTTACCCTTTTTAACGCGCTTTTGCCGCCTATTTATCGGAAATTGGCGTTATGGCCGGTTGCGCATCGTGAAGAATTTGTTTGGCTGCAAGGATGCGAGTAGACTGCATCCCCTGTTTGATTTCGGAGTTAATTACCATGAGCGAAACGGCAAGCTGGCAGCCTAGTGCACCCATCGCCAATTTGTTGAAACGCGCAGCGATTCTGGCTGAGATCCGGCGTTTCTTCGCCGATCGTGGCGTGCTGGAAGTTGAGACGCCCACCATGAGCCAGGCGACGGTCACCGACGTTCACCTGTTCCCGTTCGAGACGCGTTTCGTCGGGCCGGGGGCGGCAGAGGGCCTGACGCTATACATGATGACCAGCCCGGAATATCACATGAAGCGCCTGCTGGCGGCGGGCAGCGGCCCGATCTACCAAATGGGGCGCAGCTTCCGCAATGAAGAAGCCGGGCGGCATCACAACCCGGAATTCACCATGCTGGAGTGGTACCGTCCGCACTACGACATGTACCGCCTGATGAATGAGGTGGACGATCTGCTGCAACAGGTGCTGGACTGCGAGAGCGCGGAGACCCTGTCTTATCAGCAGGCGTTCCTGCGCCATCTGGACATCGATCCGCTGTCGGCGGAGAAGACGCAGCTGCGCGAAGCGGCGGCCAAACTCGATCTGAGCAACATCGCCGATACCGAAGAAGATCGCGATACGCTGCTGCAGCTGCTGTTCACCGTGGGCGTGGAACCGCATATCGGCCGTGAAAAGCCGGCGTTCGTTTACCACTTCCCGGCCAGCCAGGCGGCGTTGGCGGAGATCAGCACCGAAGACCACCGCGTGGCGGAGCGTTTCGAGGTGTACTTCAAGGGCATCGAACTGGCGAACGGTTTCCGCGAGCTGACCGACGGCCGTGAACAACAGCAGCGCTTCGAGCAGGACAACCGCAAACGCGCGGAGCGCGGTCTGCCGCAGCAGCCGATCGACTATCACCTGTTGGCGGCGTTGCAGCACGGCATGCCGGAATGTTCCGGCGTGGCGCTGGGCGTGGATCGTCTGGTGATGCTGGCGCTGGGCGCCGAGAGCCTAAGCGACGTGTTGGCCTTCCCGGTCGGGATCGCCTGACGTTTCAGGCGGTAAGAAAAGCAAAAAGGGTCGGCATTTGCCGGCCCTTTTTTTATCGCGAGAATCCCTTACAGTCCTCCGGCGTCGCGCTTGGTATTCGGCGCCGGCGTAGACGGCGGCGTACGGCCGTTGTTGGTCAGCCGCGACAGCGTCTCGGTGCGCACCTGGAACGGCGGGTACGGCAGCGTGATGCCGTGCTCGCGATAGCCCGCCAGGATCAGCTGGTGGATCTCGTGGCGCAGCGGCATGCGGTGGCCCATCTCGGCGGCGTAAATACGCATCTCGAAGATCTGGATGCCCTGTTGCAGATCGACCAGGTAAACCTCCGGCGCCGGATTATCCAGCACCAGCGAGCAGCGTTCGGCGGCGTTCATCAGGATTTTGGTCACCTCCTCGCTGTTGGCTTCGCCCGGCGCCGGTACGGTCAGCACCACACGGGTCAGGGTGTCCGACAGCGACCAGTTGACGAACTGTTCGGTGATGAACGCTTTGTTCGGCACGATGATCTCTTTGCGGTCCCAGTCCGAAATGGTGGTGGCGCGGGTATTGATCTTGGTGACGGTGCCGGTCAGGTTGCGGATCGTCACGGTGTCGCCGATGCGGATCGGTTTCTCGAACAGGATGATCAGGCCGGAGATGAAGTTAGAGAAGATCTCCTGCATGCCGAAGCCCAACCCCAGACTGAGCGCGGTAACCACCCACTGCAGTTTTGACCATTCGATGCCGATCCAGGCGAAGCTGAGCACCGCGCCGAACAGCAGCAGCAAGTACTTGGTGATGGTGGTGATGGCGTAGCCGGTGCCCGGCGACAGATCCAAGTGCTGCAGCACCGCCAGCTCCAGCAGCGCCGGCAGGTTGCGCACCAGCTGCATGGTGATGATCAGCACCAGAATAGCGATCAGAACCGCGCCGAGGGTGATCGGATGGGCGGTCTCTACGCCGTTCACCGTCGAAGTCACGTCCCACAGCGAGATGTTTTCCAGGAAGGCGAACGCGGAGTGGATCTCGGACCACAGCACGATCACCGACACCAGCGCGATCAGCGTCAGGATCGACCGCACCAGCCGCAGCGACTGGGCGCTGATGGTGTCCAGATCGAAGTCCGAATCGTCCGGATCGATGGCGCCTTCGGTGCTGTTCGGGGTGTGCGAGGTTTCGTCTTCGCCGCGGGCGCGCTGGGCCAGGATGTCGGCGCGGCGCTGTTTGGCGCGATCGAAGGCGATGCGCCGCCGTTGGATCAGCATCCAGCGGCGGATGATGTGGTAGATGACCAGCAACAGGAACCAGATCGCCACCGAGGTCTCCAGGCGCGCCAACAGCGCCTGCGCGGTGGTGAGGTAACCGACGGTCGACGCCAGCGCCGCCAGCAGCGGCGCCGACAGCAGCAGCCCCCAGAAGGCGCTGTTGAGCATGTTGTCGCCGGAGCCGTTTTTATCCAGATACAGCGGAATGCCGGCGCGTTTCAGGCTGTGGGTGACCAGCGCCAGCGCCAGACACAGCAGGATAAAGCACAGCCGTCCCAGGGTGTTGGCGAACTCGCGTTCTTTCAGGCTATCGAAGGTGATCAGCGCCATGATCAGCGGCACGATCAGCCAGATCGACATCTTGTAGTAGCGCATGGCGCGCGAGACCTGCTTCGCCGGCCAGCGGAAGTGCACGATGAACAGCCCCTGCGGGTGGGCGAAGGCGGCGCAGATCATGCAGATCCACAGGATCGGCAGCGTGGCGGTCACCCCTTTGCCGATCGCTTCTGCCACCGGGTAGTTCCAGGCGCTCTGCAGGCCGTAACCGAGCGCGGCCCACAGCACCGGCAGCGGCATCGCCACCAGAATCGACCAGAACACGGTGCGCACCGTGAGGAAGAATTCGTCCTGCGTCACCTTGCCGACGCGGCTGCTGGCGCGCTCGAGGAAGGCGTGATAGTGCTTGCGTGAACTGATGCTGAAAATCACCAGCAGCAGGGCGCCGAAGATCGGGATCAGCGTTTCGCGGCTGGTCACCATCATCATGAAGGCGCCGCCGAGCTGCGACAGCGTGTCCAACGACAGGACGCGCGTCAGATCGTGCGCCACGTTGAGCGGATAAGAGAAGTTGATCGGATTGACGTCCGGCACCCAGAACAGATAGCGGTGGGTGGCGTCGCGAATTTCGTTCAACGCTTCGATCAGTTGGGTGTTGGCCACCTTCAGCTTGGTCAGCTCGAGGATTTGGGTGTCGCAACCGGACAGCAGCGAGTTGAGCAGCTCGCGCTGGGTGCGCAGCTGGGCATCGACGATGCGCTGCTCCTGGCTGGTCAGCGCGCTGCCGTCGTCGCGCTTGAATTCGCGCTGCGACAGCTTTTCCAACTGATTTTCAAACTGCAGGCGCTGCACGCGCAGCTGGGCCATGTCGCCGTCCAGCTGTTGCGGCTTGGGCATTTCCGGCAGCGTCGCCACTTGGGCGCGCAGGGTTTCCCCCAGCGCCGACGACGAGCCGAGCCACTGGGCCTGTTCGATGATGGTGCTCAGCGCCTGGCGCACCTGCAGCGTCTGTGCCGCCGCCTGCCGCTGCTGCGACGAAATCAGATCCATGCGCTGCGCCTGGCTGTTCAGCGCGGCGGACAGTTCGCGGTTGATCTGCAACTGTTGGCTGATGCTTCTTGGCAAGTCGCCGTTCTGCTCGGCCAACTGCTCGGTTTTTTCCAGCGCCAGTTCCGCTTCGCGTTGGCGCTGGGCATTGAGGTTGTTGCGCAGCGCCTGCAGCTGCACGTCTATTTTCTCGTGGCGCTTTTTATAGACCTCGGCGCGCATGCGCGCCAGCTCCTGCCGGTTGTTGGCCGACAGCTGCGCCAGCTCCAGCTCGTCCACTTTGGCTTTGCGCGCCGCCGCTTCGGTCTGCAGCAGGGCCAGGGCGGCCTGCGCGTACGGCGTGGTCGGGTTGGCAGGCTGCGCCTGCAGGCGGCGCTGCACTTCCGTCAGCGCACGGCGAGCGTCGGTCTGCTGCTGCGGCAGCTGGCCGAGCGAATCGCTGATCTCCCGCGTGCGATCCTGCTCTTGCTGCAGCAGGCGCGCCTGTTCCAGCAGCAGGCTGCTGGTTTGCAGGATCTGCTGTTCCAGCTCGGCGGCCGGCAAATCGTCGCCGTTCGGCAGGATCTTGTTGCTTTCCAGCACCAACTGACGGCGCAGCTCCTGCGTCATCTTCGGGAAATCGTCGATCACCCTCTGATACTGCTCGGAGCGAGTCTGCGACTCTTTGCGCTCCGTCAGCCAGTTGAGGGCGCTTTGCAGCGCCTCGGTGGTTTCCGCCTGATTCGGCGCGTTTTTGCTGCTTTCCGCCTGCTTCAGCTCCTGTTTGAGCTGGCTCTCGGTCGGCACGGGGGCGGCCAGCGCCGGTTGCCACAACAGGCAACCGAGCAAAAGCGTGATGAAAAGGCGCACGGCGTCGATTCCTTTAGATCGGGGTCTGTGGTGTTTCAGCGGCGGCCGGGATTTCGGCGAAGGCTTCACCCATGCGGGTGACGGTGCCGTTATGCAGCTGCGGCGCAAACTGCACGCTGCCTGCGGTAAACAGGTTGATCACCGTGGAGCCGAGCTTGAAACGGCCCATCTCGGCGCCTTTTTCCAATGTGATGGCGCCTTCTTCACCAGCGGCCGGGTAGGTCCAGCGCTTGATAATGCCTTCGCGCGGCGGCGTGACGGTGCCGGCCCAGACGGTTTCAATGCTGCCGACGATGGTGGCGCCGACCAGGATTTGCACCATCGGCCCGATGTCGGTGTCGAAGACGCAGATCACGCGCTCGTTGCGTGCGAACAGGTTAGGCACGTTGGCGGCGGTGAGCGGGTTGACCGAGAACAGATCGCCCGGCACATAGATCATTTCGCGCAGCACGCCGGCGCACGGCATGTGGACGCGGTGATAGTCGCGCGGCGCCAGGTAGGTGGTGGCGAACAGGCCGTTGCGGAACGGCTCGGCCAACAGATAGTTGCCGGCCAGCAGCGCTTCCAGGCTGTAGTGGTGGCCTTTGGCCTGGAAGATTTGATCCTCGCGGATCGGGCCGAGCTGGCTGATGGCGCCATCGGCGGGCAGCGCCAGCCAGTTGGCGTCGGCGATGATCGGGCGCGCGCCATCGCGCAGCGGGCGCACGAAGAAGTCGTTGAAGGTGGCGTAAGACGCCAGGTCCGGGTTTTGCGCTTCCTGCATGTCCACGCGGTAGTAGCGGGCGAAGGTTTTGACCACCAGTTGGGTCAGCCAGCCGGCACGTTTGTCGGCGCCCCAGCCCGCCAGGCGGGTCAGCGCCAGCTTCGGCAGCCAATATTGCAGTTTAATCTTGATGCTATCCAGCACGTTAACCTCGTGAATCAGGGTAAAGGGCGCGCATTGTAACGAGGGCTCCGCCGTCGTCAATGCCCGCCCGTCAGTGTCAGTCTGCGGCGTCCGTGAAGTTCTTGCGAACCTTCACCTGCGCCATGCTTTCCAGAATGCGGTGGTAGTTGTCGAAACGCTCTTGCGCGATATCGCCTTTCTCCATCGCCGCGCGGATAGCGCAGCCGGGATCGGTATCGTGGCGGCAGTCGCGGAATTTGCAACCGCCTAAATAATCACGGAATTCGACAAAGCCGCGGGTAATTTGTTCCGGCTCCAGGTGCCACAGGCCAAACTCGCGCACTCCGGGGGAGTCGATCACGTCGCCGCCGTGCTGGAAGTGGTACAGCCGCGCGGCGGTGGTGGTATGTTGCCCGAGGCCCGAGACGTCGGAAACCTGATTTACCAGAATTTGCTCTTCAGACGGCGGCAGCAGCGCGTTCAGCAGGCTGGATTTGCCGACCCCCGACTGGCCGGCGAAGATGCTGATGCGCCCGGCCAGCGCCTGTTCGAATTCCGCCATGCCTTCCCGCGTCTGGCTGGAGACTTCCAGCACCCGGTAGCCAATCTTGCGATAGATATCCATCATGCCGTCGACCAGCTTGCGCGCTTCGGCGTCCAGCAGGTCAATTTTGTTGAGCACGATCAGCGGCTCGACTTCGAGCGTTTCGCAGGCCACCAGATAGCGGTCGATGATGTTCAGCGACAGCTCGGGCAGGATCGCCGACACAATGACGATCTGATTGATATTGGCGGCGATCGGCTTCACGCCGTCATAGAAGTCCGGGCGCGTCAGCACCGAGGTGCGCTCGTGCACCGCTTCCACGATGCCCTTCACCCCTTCATGGGTGCCCAGGCCGGGGCGCCACACCACGCGATCGCCGGTGACCAGCGAACGCAGCGTGCGGCGGATGTTGCAGCGGTGCTGAGTGCCATCCGGCGCCTCAACGTCGGCGTGCATGCCGAAACGGCTGATGACGACGCCTTCCTGCGGCTCGCCCAGCTGGGAATCATCCGGTTCCGGTTTGTTATCGGCGCGCTTCAAACGGCGCTGATGGTTCGCCTGCACGCGGCGTTGCTGACCTTTGGACAGTTTGTTCTTACTCACTGCGCCTCACTTGAATCGGTTTTATACCTTTACGTATATGCACAGCCGCGGCGGGGAGTTGCCCCCGGCGCAGCCTTGAACCCGTCAGGGTATATGTCGCCCAAGGCGACCAAAAAGACTATGATACACGCTATTTTATATTAAATAACCGTTGTTAGCCGCCGGCTGCGGCGCGTCGCCACCGGCGGCGCCCGTCGTCTCGTCCGCACAGCGTTTTTCTCTCGGCTTTTAGGCAGGAAACATCATGACAGGAAACGAAAATAACCTGATTTGGATCGATTTGGAGATGACCGGGCTGGATCCCGAGCGTGACCGCATTATCGAGATCGCCACGCTGGTCACCGACGCCAACCTGAACATCCTGGCCGAAGGGCCGGTGATCGCCGTGCACCAATCCGACGAGCAGCTGGCCTTGATGGACGAGTGGAACGTGCGCACCCATACCGGCAGCGGGCTGGTGGAGCGGGTGAAAGCCAGCCGCCAGGACGATCGCGCCGCCGAGCTGGAAACCATCGCCTTCCTGCAGCAATGGGTGCCGGCCGGCAAATCGCCGATCTGCGGCAACAGCGTGGGCCAGGATCGCCGTTTCCTGTTCCGCTACATGCCGGAGCTGGAAGCCTACTTCCATTACCGCTACCTGGACGTCAGCACGCTGAAGGAACTGGCACGCCGTTGGAAGCCGGAAATTCTTGGCGGCTTTAAGAAGCAGGGCACCCATCAGGCGCTGGATGACATCCGCGAATCGGTGGCCGAACTGGCTTATTACCGCGAACATTTCATTCAGCTTTAAGGCGATGGCGGCCCCTGCGGGGAAAATACGCCGTTTTTAGCCGCTTAATTCGCCAATCTGGCGCTTTAATCGGCAATCAAACAAAAATCGCGTTTTTTTGCTTTCAGGGGCTTGCGGCAAAAAGGATTTCTCGTATAATGCGCACCCCGTACCGATGAAGAATTTCGTAACGTTCCACCATCGATACGCCGGGCGGGAATAGCTCAGTTGGTAGAGCACGACCTTGCCAAGGTCGGGGTCGCGAGTTCGAGTCTCGTTTCCCGCTCCAAATTCAACAATGTCGCGATGCGGCATGATGAATAAATAAAGCAGTATCAAGCAGTACCTATGCGACGCGGGAATAGCTCAGTTGGTAGAGCGCAACCTTGCCAAGGTTGAGGTCGCGAGTTCGAGCCTCGTTTCCCGCTCCAAAAATTCAAAGGTCACGCCAGTGTTTGGTGACCGGATGCCGAAAGCATCTCTATGCGGGAATAGCTCAGTTGGTAGAGCACGACCTTGCCAAGGTCGGGGTCGCGAGTTCGAGTCTCGTTTCCCGCTCCAATTTTCTCTTCGTTTCAAACTCAAGTCCAACGCCTTATCCGGCGCGGATTTTTGTCCCGTTTTACACGCCCGGTAAAAATGTTGTGAACAGAGTTATCCACAGCCTCTGCACATAAACTCGCCTGCCTGAAAAATCAACGTCATACAAATTAAATATTTATCTATTTGATTTATATGCTTATTTATTTATCCCAAAACGTTATGCCGATCACTTGCTCTTTTTGTTGCAGTTGAAAGACAACGTGTTTTTATTTTTATGCACAAATCCACAGAGTAAGGATGCCGGTGATGCGGCCGCGCGGCGCACGCCGTCAGGCGTCCCTCGGCAAACCTTTTTCCACAGCCCGTATCAGCCGTTTTTTCTGTGCCGTCTGCACCTCGATGCCCTGCGCTTCACGGCGAGCAAGCTGTTGCGCCAGCGCCCAGTGGATATGCTCGTCCAGCATGCTGTCCTGGCCCAAACGCGTGCGCAGCGCGAGCACGACGCCGTCCTCATAAGGCGCATTGCCCAGCGCCATGGCGATATTGCGCAACCAGCGCAGGTGGCCGATGCGGCGTATCGCCGAGCCTTCGGTGATGCGCAGGAATTTTTCTTCTGTCCAGTTGAACAGATCGATCAGCTGCGGCGCATGCAGTGCGGCGCGCGGGCTGAAATCGTCTTCGTCAGTGAGCTGCGAAAAGCGATTCCACGGGCAGATCAGCTGGCAGTCGTCGCAGCCGTAGATGCGGTTGCCGAGCAGCGGGCGAAATTCTTCCGGGATCGCGCCTTCCAGCTCGATGGTGAGGTAGGAGATGCAGCGCCGGGCGTCGACAGTATAGGGGGCGACGATGGCGCCGGTCGGGCAAGTGGTGATGCAGGCGACGCAGCGGCCGCACTGCTCTTCCTGCGGCCGATCCACCGGCAGCGGCAGATCGATCAGCAACTCGCCGAGGAAAAACCACGACCCGGCTTCACGGTTGAGAATTAGTGAGTGTTTACCAACCCAGCCGATGCCCGCCTTGGCGGCCAGCGCGCGCTCCATCACCGGCGCAGAATCGACAAAGGGGCGGAAATTCAACTCGCCGCAGTATTCCTGGATCTGATCGCCCAGTTTTTTCAGGCGCTGGCGCAACAGCTTGTGATAGTCACGCCCCAGCGCGTAGCGGCTGACGTAGCCCAGTTGCGAATTCTGCAAGGTGCTGGCGAACGCCGCCTTGGCCGGCAGGTAGTTCATGCGTACGCTGATCACTCGCAGCGTGCCCGGCAACAGTTCGTGAGGGCGTGCGCGCAACATGCCGTGGCGCGCCATCCATTCCATCTCGCCGTGGTACTGCTTGTCGAGCCAGGCCTGCAGCTTCGGCTCTTCAAGGCTCAGATCGGTATCGCAGATGCCAACCTGCTGGAATCCTAGCGATTGCCCCCATTGCTTGATATGTTGGGCGAGTTGATGAAGATCGAGGGGGTGCGTCATGACGGGCCACAGTGAAAAAGCATACGCTGACAGTTTACCACACTCTGTCTGGCCTGCGGATTGGATCCGTCGCTCGGAACCCGCGGCGGCGGCCTCGCTCGGTATTTCTCTTTACGATTTGATGCAGCGCGCCGGTCAGGCGGCCTACGCGCTGGCTCGCAACGCGTACCCCTCCCGTGACCACTGGCTGGTGCTGTGTGGCCACGGCAACAACGGCGGCGACGGCTATGTGGTGGCGCGCCTGGCGAAGGCGGCGGGCGTGCAGGTGACGCTGATCGCCTGCGAAGGCGCACGCCCTTTGCCACCGGAAGCCGCAGCGGCTCGCGAGGCCTGGCAAGCTGCAGGCGGCGACATTCTGCCGGCGAACAGCCGCTGGCCGGCGTCTGTTTCGCTCATTATCGACGGCTTGCTGGGCACTGGCCTTGGCAGCGCGCCGCGCGCGCCTTTTGATGCGCTGATTGAGGCCGCCAACCGCCATTCGGCGCCGGTGGTGGCGCTCGATGTCCCGTCCGGGCTGCTGGCGGAAAGCGGCGCGGCGCCGGGCGCGGTGGTGCGTGCCGCGCATACCGTCACGTTCATCGGCCTCAAACCGGGGCTGCTGACCGGCCAGGCGCGCGACTGGGTCGGGCAACTTCATCAGAATGCGCTAGGCTTATCGGGTTGGTTGGCGAAGCAACCGGAGCAGATTCAGCGGCTTACCGCCGAGGCGTTGCCGCGCTGGCTGCATCCGCGCCGTCCTTGCGCGCATAAGGGCGAGCATGGCCGCCTGCTGTTGGTGGGCGGCGATAGCGGTTTCGGTGGCGCCATTCGCATGGCGGCGGAAGCGGCGCTGCGCAGCGGGGCTGGATTGGTGCGAGTGCTTACTCACATTGATCATGTTGCGCCGCTGCTGGCGGCCAGGCCGGAGCTGATGGCGCAGGCGCTCGACGAGGCGACGCTGCGGCAGGCGATGCAATGGGCGGATGTGCTGGTGATTGGCCCGGGGCTGGGCCAGGCTGAGTGGGGCAAAAACGCCTTGAGCGTGCTGCAAACCAGCGATAAACCAGCCTTGTGGGACGCCGATGCGCTGAACTTGCTGGCATTAAATCCCGAGAAACGGCAGAATCGCGTGATGACTCCGCATCCTGGAGAGGCGGCGCGGCTGTTGAGCTGCAGCACTGCCGACATCGAGAGTGATCGCTTACTTGCTGTGCGCAAGCTGACGGCGCGCTACGGCGGCGTGGCGGTGCTGAAAGGCGCCGGTACGCTGATCGCCGATGAGCAGGGGCAGATGGCGATCGCCGACGTCGGCAACGCCGGCATGGCCTCCGGCGGCATGGGTGATGTGCTGTCGGGCATCATCGGCGGTTTGCTGGCGCAAAAGCTCCCGCTGTATGATGCCGCCTGTGCGGGCTGCGTCGTGCATGGCGCGGCCGGCGATCGCGTAGCGGAAAGACAAGGAACAAGAGGCATGTTGGCGACCGATTTACTGCCGGACATCCTTCATTTCGTTAACCCTGAGTGGGCAAAATAGACTTTATCGAATGAAAGAACTCGTTTTACCTCTGCCGGACGAGGCAGCGACTGTCGCTTTGGGCACCACTTTGGCCAAGGCCTGCGATCGCGCCAGCGTCATCTATCTCTACGGCGACCTGGGCGCCGGTAAAACCACCTTCAGCCGTGGCTTCTTGCAGGCGTTGGGGCATCAGGGCAATGTCAAAAGCCCGACCTACACGCTGGTGGAACCCTATGCCTTGCAGCCGCTGGCGGTGTATCACTTCGATCTGTATCGCCTGGCCGATCCGGAAGAGCTTGAATTCATGGGCATTCGTGATTACTTCGCGCAAGACGCCATCTGCCTGGTCGAATGGCCGCAGCAGGGCACCGGCGTGCTGCCGGAGCCGGATCTGGCGCTGCACCTCAGCTATCAGGGCGAGGGGCGAGAGGCGAAGATCGAGGCGATTTCCGCATACGGCAGCCAGTTGTTAGACCGCATTCATGGATCACAGGGATGATGCTGCAATGACGCATGCGTTGAAAAAATTTGCGGTCATCATGCTGATCGCCGTGCTGGGGCCGCTCGGCGCGTTGAACGCGCTGGCGGCGTCCTCGCTGTCCGATATCAAAGTGTCGAACGCCCAACGCGAAGCGACGGTGTCGGTGAGCTTCAATGGCCCGCCGGACTATGCGTTTTTCCCGCTGCACGGCCCGGAACGGGTGGTGCTGGACGTTAACCAGAAGGGCAAAGTCGGCGGCCTGCCGCTCAACTTTAGCGGGCAAAACCTGGTAAAGAGCATTCGCTCCAGCGCGCCGAAAGACGCTCAGAGCGTGCGCCTGGTGTTTGATCTGACCCAGCGCGCCAAAACCCGCGTTTCCACTCGCCAGAACGGCGGCGTGCATACCGTGGTGTTCACCATTTCGGCCGAAGGCGGCGCCAATATCGTGGCGCGTAAAGCGCCGGTGCAAACGCCTCCGCCGGTCGCCGTCAGTCAACCGCCGCGTCAGGCGCCGGTTGCGGTGCGTGAAGCGCCGGAGCCGCCGCTGCGCAAAGCGCCGACGGGATCGAATCCCTTTACCCAAAAACAGACTGTGGTCGCAGGCACCGCCACTGAGGTCACGCCGCGCAGCAGCCGCGTTTCCGCCGGTTCCGGCGATCGGGTGGTGGTGGCGATCGACGCCGGCCACGGCGGCCAGGATCCGGGGGCCATTGGCCCGAGCGGGTTGAAAGAAAAGAATGTCACCATCGCCATCGCACGCCGCCTGCAGGCGATGCTGGACGCCGATCCGCAGTTCAAACCGGTGCTGACGCGTAACGGCGACTATTTCATCTCGGTGATGGGGCGTTCCGACGTTGCGCGCAAACAGGGCGCCAACGTGCTGGTCTCCATTCATGCCGACGCCGCGCCAAACCGCAGCGCCAGCGGCGCTTCCGTCTGGGTGCTGTCCAACCGCCGCGCCAACAGCGAAATGGCCGGCTGGCTGGAACAGCACGAGAAGCAGTCTGAGCTGCTCGGCGGCGCCGGCGATTTGCTGGCCAACAGCCAGGCCGACCCTTATCTGAGCCAGGCGGTGCTGGATCTGCAGTTCGGCCACTCGCAGCGCGTCGGGTACGATGTGGCGGTGAAAGTGCTGCAGCAGCTGCAGAGCGTCGGATCGTTGCATAAACGTCGGCCGGAACACGCCAGCCTGGGCGTGCTGCGTTCGCCGGATATTCCATCGCTGCTGGTGGAAACAGGATTTATCAGTAATAGCACGGAGGAGCGGCTGCTGGGCAGTAGCGCGTATCAGGAGAAGATTGCCAAGGCCATTCATAACGGCCTGCGCAGCTACTTCCTGGCGCATCCGCTGCAAGCCGACCCAAAGGTGGAAAACCGACCGCTGGACGTCGCAGCGGCGGTTAACACCTCAACACCAGACGTGCGCCAGCCGGAGCCTATCGTCAGCCCGGCCGGCGCGAGCCGCAGCGTTAGCGGCAAGACCCAGATCCACGTGGTGAAGCGGGCGGAGACGCTGTCCGGCATCGCCGACAGCTACGGCACCACCATGGCGGCCCTGCGGGATCTGAACAAACTGAAGAAAGACGGCGTGTGGGTCGGGCAACGCCTGAAGGTGCCGGCGGGGAAAACCGCCGCCGTCACCGCCGTCGCCAAGGCGAAAACGCCGGCGAAGAAGCCGTCTAAACATAAAGTGGCCCGTGGGGACACGCTGTCCTCTATCGCTTCTCGTTATGGGGTCAGCGTCGGCGATCTGAAACGGGTCAATAATCTGAAGTCGGACGTCGCGCCGCTGGATCGGACGTTGACCATTCCGCAGGCCTAGCGCCACCGCTACAGGAGTCAGCATGCCTATCCAGGTGTTACCGCCACAGCTCGCCAACCAGATCGCCGCCGGAGAGGTGGTTGAACGCCCCGCGTCGGTGGTCAAAGAGCTGGTGGAAAACAGTCTGGACGCCGGTGCGACGCGCATCGATATCGATATCGAACGCGGCGGTGCCAAGCTGATCCGCATTCGCGATAACGGCTGCGGCATCGGCAAGGACGATTTGGCGCTGGCGCTGGCGCGGCATGCCACCAGTAAAATCAGCACGCTCGACGACCTGGAAGCGATCGTCAGCCTCGGTTTTCGCGGCGAAGCGCTGGCCAGTATCAGTTCGGTGTCCCGTTTGACCCTGACGTCGCGCACCGCCGAGCAGAGCGAAGCGTGGCAAGCCTACGCCGAAGGGCGCGAGCAGGCGGTGACGGTCAAACCCGCTGCACACCCGGTCGGCAGCACACTGGAAGTGCTGGATCTGTTTTACAACACGCCGGCGCGCCGCAAGTTCATGCGCACCGAGAAAACCGAATTTGGCCATATCGATGAAGTGGTGCGGCGCATCGCGCTGGCGCGTTTCGATGTGGCGATCAACCTCAGCCACAACGGCAAACTGATCCGCCAATACCGGGCGGCGAAGGAAGAGAGCCAGCACGAGCGCCGTTTAGGCAGCATCTGCGGCCCGGCGTTTTTACAGCATGCGTTGAGCATCGACTGGCAGCACGGCGATCTGAGCATCCGCGGTTGGGTGGCGGATCCGGCCGGGGCACGCCAACTGGGTGAAATGCAGTATTGTTACGTCAACTGCCGCATGATGCGCGATCGCTTGATCAACCACGCCATTCGTCAGGCCTATCAGGACCAGTTGAAGGACGATCAGCAGCCCGCTTACGTGCTGTATCTGGAGGTCGATCCGCACCAGGTGGATGTCAACGTTCATCCCGCCAAGCACGAGGTGCGTTTCCATCAGGCGCGGCTGGTGCACGATTTTATCTACCAGGCAGTGACCACCGTGCTGCAACAGGCCGGGCAGACGCCGTCGCTGCCGCTGGCGGAAACGCCGGACGAAGCGCCCGCGCCGGTCTGGCAGCAGGAAAACCGCGTCGCCGCCGGCGGCAACCATTTTTCTTTGCCGGCGTCGCGACGTGAAACGCCGTCATCGCCCGGCGCCGCCCGCGAGCGCGCGCCGCAGCCCGGTTGGCAAACGGCGGGCGGTTACCAAAAACGCGAAGGCGAGCTGTACGGTAAACTGATGCAGCCCGCCGCCGAGCCGCCGGCCGAGGCCGCGCCGGAAGTCTCAAGCAAGCCGCCGCTGTTCCCGCCGGCGAAAGCCGCAGCGGAAACGCCGTTGGCGGGTGGCCAGCACAGTTTTGGCCGAGTGTTGATGATCCATCCGCCGTGTTATGCGTTGATTGAACAGTGCCAGCAGCCGGCGTTGCTCAATCTGACGGTGGCGGAACGCTGGCTGCGCCAGGCGCAGCTCAACCCGCCGGCAGAAGGGCTGCGGCCGCAGCCGCTGCTGATCCCAGTCAAGCTGACGTTGGAGAAGAGCGAAGCGGCGGCCATCGCGCGGCATCAGGCGCTGCTGACGATGATGGGGCTGGATCTGCAGGCGGATCACGGCCGTGTGACGCTGCGCGCAGTGCCTTTACCATTACGCCAACAAAATTTACAAAAACTGATACCCGAACTGTTAGGCTATCTGGCCGAACATCAGGAGATGTCGCCCGCGGTGCTGGCTACCTGGCTCGCTCGCCGCCTTGGCAGCGAACATGAACAGTGGAACACCTCGCAAGCGATACAATTGCTGACCGACGTTGAACGACTTTGCCCGCAGCTGGTCAAATCGCCACCGAGCGGACTTTTACAACCCGTTGATTTACAGGCCGCACTGGCGGCCCTCAAGCATGACTGACACTGAAATGACACCACGTCCCCCGGCTATTTTCATCATGGGGCCAACCGCCTCAGGCAAGACTGCGCTGGCGATCGCGCTGCGTGAACGCCTGCCGGTGGAGCTGATCAGCGTCGATTCCGCGCTGATTTACCGCGGCATGGATATCGGCACCGCCAAGCCGAGCGCCGAAGAATTGGCGCAGGCGCCGCACCGGCTGATCGATATCCGCGATCCCGCCGAAGCTTACTCGGCCGCGGAGTTCCGCGCCGATGCGCTCAAAGAGATGGCCGACATCACCGCCGCCGGCCGCATTCCGCTGTTGGTGGGCGGCACCATGTTGTATTTCAAGGCGTTGCTGGAAGGATTGTCGCCGTTGCCGTCCGCCGATCCCGCGGTGCGCGAGCGCATCGAACGGCAAGCGGCGGAGCAGGGCTGGGAGGCGTTGCACCGTCAGTTACAGGCGATCGATCCGGTCGCGGCATTGAGAATTCATCCGAATGATCCGCAGAGACTGTCCAGAGCACTGGAAGTTTTTTTTATTTCGGGTAAAACTTTAACGGAACTGACTCAAATTTCGGGTGAATCGTTGCCGTATCAAGTTCACCAATTTGCGATAGCGCCGACCAGCCGTGAGTTGATCCATCAACGCATCGAGCTGCGGTACCATCAAATGTTGGCGGCGGGTTTTGAGACGGAAGCGCGTGCACTTTTCGCACGGGGTGATTTGCATACGGACTTGCCCTCCATTCGCTGTGTCGGTTACCGCCAGATGTGGTCATACTTGTCTGGTGAAATTAGTTACGATGAGATGGTTTATCGTGGTATTTGCGCAACACGTCAGTTGGCTAAACGCCAGATGACCTGGTTACGGGGTTGGGAGTCGGTCCATTGGTTGGACAGTGAAAAGCCGGGAGAGGCTTTGGACTCGGTGACACAGGTTGTTAGTGCATAGGTTGGGTGATTGTGTACAATTGCTGAGTATTCAGCGCGCAAATTTTTTACGTCGTTTATTTTAGAGCCGACAGGTTCTTAGTTACAAACAACAAGCAAATAAGGAAAAGATAGAATGGCTAAGGGGCAATCTTTGCAAGATCCGTTCCTGAACGCATTGCGTCGTGAACGTGTTCCGGTTTCTATTTATTTGGTGAATGGTATTAAGCTGCAAGGCCAGATTGAGTCTTTTGACCAGTTTGTCATCCTGTTGAAGAACACGGTTAGCCAGATGGTGTACAAGCACGCTATCTCTACCGTTGTCCCGTCACGCCCGGTTTCGCATCACAGCAACAACCCGAGCGGCGGTTCAAGCAACTATCACCATGGCAACAATCCGTCTGCGCAGCAACAGCCGCAGCAGGAAAGCGATGACGCTGAATAAAGCGCGTTGCAAGTCAACCATGACGGGGAGCATAAGCAGCCGCGGGCTGTTTATGTCCCCCAAACTCACGGTGAGTGTCCGTTTGAGAGGTTGCACGCTTGTTTGACCGTTATGAAGCCGGTGAGCAGGCCGTACTGGTTCATATCTATTTCTCGCAAGACAAAGATACGGAAGACCTCAACGAGTTCGAATCGCTGGTCTCCTCAGCCGGTGTCGAAGCTTTGCAAGTGGTGACTGGTAGCCGCAAAGCCCCGCATCCGAAGTACTTTGTCGGCGAAGGAAAGGCCGAAGAAATTGCAGATGCGGTGAAAGCCAGCGGCGCGTCTGTTGTCCTGTTTGATCATTCCCTTTCCCCGGCGCAGGAAAGAAACCTCGAGCGCCTGTGCGAATGCCGGGTGATCGATCGCACCGGGCTGATTTTAGACATCTTTGCCCAGCGTGCCCGCACCCATGAAGGTAAGCTGCAGGTGGAGCTGGCGCAGTTGCGTCACATCGCCACGCGCCTGGTACGCGGCTGGACGCACCTGGAGCGGCAAAAAGGGGGGATTGGCCTGCGCGGGCCGGGGGAAACCCAGCTTGAGACCGACCGTCGCCTGTTGCGCGATCGCATCAGCTTGATTCTGCGCCGCCTGGAGCGGGTAGAAAAGCAGCGTGAACAAGGCCGACGCGCGCGGACCCGCGCCGATGTGCCGACCGTATCGCTGGTGGGCTACACCAACGCCGGCAAATCCACCCTGTTTAACCGAATAACGTCTGCCGAGGTGTATGCGGCGGACCAGCTATTTGCCACCCTGGATCCTACGTTGCGGCGCATTGACGTGCCGGACGTGGGGGATACCGTGTTGGCGGATACCGTAGGCTTTATCCGGCACCTGCCGCACGATCTGGTGGCCGCCTTCAAGGCGACGCTGCAGGAAACGCGCCAGGCATCTCTGCTGCTGCACGTCATCGATGCCGCAGATCCGCGCGTCGATGAGAACATCGAAGCGGTGAACACCGTGCTGGCGGAGATAGACTCGGATGAAATTCCTACACTGTTAGTGATGAACAAAATAGATATGCTGGACGATTTTGTGCCGCGTATCGACCGCAACGACGAAAACCTGCCGATCCGGGTGTGGCTGTCCGCCGCCAGCGGAGAGGGTATTCCGTTGCTGTATCAGGCGTTGACGGAGCGCTTATCGGGGGAGATCGCGCATTACGAATTGCGCTTACCGCCACGGGCAGGCCGTCTTCGCAGCCGTTTTTACCAGCTTCAGGCGATTGAAAAAGAGTGGAACGAAGAAGACGGCAGCATTGGCGTGGTGGTGCGAATGCCGATCGTCGAATGGCGTCGTCTCTGCAAGCAAGAACAGGACCTGATTGACTTTATCGTATGATCATATCCTGTTACATTTATGCTTCGCGAAAGCCTGAAGTACCCAATCACAGAATATGGAGCTAAAACATGGCGTGGAATCAGCCCGGTAATAACGGACAGGACCGCGACCCGTGGGGGAGCAGCAATAACAATGGCGGCAACTCTGGCGGTAACAACAAAGGCGGTCGTGATCAAGGGCCACCTGATTTGGACGATATCTTCCGCAAACTGAGCAAGAAATTGAGCGGTTTCGGCGGGGGCAAAGGCTCCAACAGCAATAGCGGCGGCACCGGCACCTCTGGTCCGGGCTTCAGCGGCCGCATTATCGGTATCGCGGCGGTCGCCGTGGTGGTGATCTGGGCCGCCAGCGGCTTCTACACCATCAAGGAAGCCGAGCGCGGCGTCGTGACGCGTTTCGGTAAGTTCAGTCATCTGGTGCAGCCGGGCCTGAACTGGAAGCCGACCTTCATCGACGACGTGCGTCCGGTGAACGTGGAGTCCGTGCGCGAATTGGCAGCGTCCGGCGTGATGCTGACCTCCGATGAAAACGTGGTGCGCGTGGAAATGAACGTGCAGTACCGCGTGACCAACCCGGAAGCGTACCTGTTCAGCGTCGTCAATGCCGACGACAGCCTGAGCCAGGCGACCGACAGCGCCCTGCGCGGCGTGATCGGCAAATACTCGATGGACCGCATCCTGACCGAAGGCCGTACCGTGGTGCGTAACGATACGCAGCGCATGCTGGAAGAGACCATTCGTCCTTACAACATGGGCATCACGCTGCTGGACGTCAACTTCCAGGCGGCGCGTCCGCCGGAAGAGGTGAAGGCGTCGTTCGACGATGCGATCGCCGCGCGTGAGAACGAGCAGCAATACATCCGTGAAGCGGAAGCTTACGCCAACGAAGTTCAGCCGCGTGCGAACGGCCAGGCGCAGCGTTTGCTGGAAGACTCCAAGGCTTATAAGGACCGCACCGTCCTGGAAGCTCAGGGTGAGGTGGCGCGCTTTGCCAAGCTGTTGCCGGAATACAAGTCCGCACCGCAGATCACCCGCGAGCGTCTGTATATCGAAACCATGGAAAAAGTGCTGGGCCATACCCGTAAGGTGTTGGTGAGCGACAAAGGCAACAACCTGATGGTGCTGCCGCTGGATCAGATGCTGCGCGGCCAAGGCGCGGCGACGGAGAGCGGCAACAAGGATACCAGCCTGATTCGCCTCAATCCGAATCCTGCGCCGGCTGCCAACAGCAGCACTCCGCGCACCAGCGGCGGATCGGTTATGGATCAGCGCCGGGCGAATGCGCAGCGTGACGACACCACTCGCGTAGGGAGAGAGTAATCAATGCGTAAGTCTTTTGTAGTTATTGTCCTCGCGGTGCTGGTGGTGCTGTACGCTTCGCTGTTCGTGGTGCAGGAAGGCCAGCGCGGCATCGTGCTGCGCTTCGGCAAGGTGCTGCGCGATGGCGAAAACAAGCCGCTGGTGTATGCGCCGGGTCTGCACCTCAAGATCCCATTCATTGAGACCGTGAAGAACCTGGATGCGCGCATCCAGACCATGGACAACCAGGCCGATCGCTTCGTGACCAGCGAGAAGAAAGACCTGATCGTCGACTCCTATCTGAAGTGGCGCATCAGCGATTTCAGCCGTTACTATCTGGCGACCGGCGGCGGCGACGTCTCCCAGGCCGAAGTGCTGCTGAAACGCAAGTTCAGCGACCGTCTGCGTTCCGAAATCGGCCGCCTGGACGTGAAAGACATCGTGACCGACTCGCGCGGCAAGCTGATGTCTGACGTGCGTGACGCGCTGAACACCGGCACAGTGGGCGACGGCGAAGAAGTGGCGACCACCGAAGCCGATGACGCTATCGCCTCTGCGGCGGCGCGCGTTGAGCGGGAAACCACCGGCAAACAGCCGCAGGTGAACCCGAACAGCATGGCGGCGCTGGGCATCGAAGTGATCGACGTGCGTATCAAGCAGATCAACCTGCCAGCCGAAGTGTCCGACGCCATCTACCAGCGTATGCGCGCCGAGCGTGAAGCGGTAGCCCGTCGTCTGCGCTCGCAGGGCCAGGAAGAAGCCGAGAAGCTGCGCGCCAGCGCGGATTACGAAGTGACCCGTACCCTGGCGGAAGCAGAGCGTCAGGCGCGTATCACCCGCGGTGAAGGCGATGCCGAAGCAGCCAAGCTGTTCGCCAACGCGTTCAGCCAGGATCCGGACTTCTATGCCTTTATCCGCAGCCTGCGTGCCTATGAAGCCAGCTTCAAGGACAATCAGGACGTGCTGGTACTGAGCCCGGACAGCGATTTCTTCCGCTACATGAAGTCGCCTGATACCCTGCGCAAATAAGCGCGGGAGGCAATCTGATCGAGGGCCCGTTTACGCGGGCCCTTTCTCGTTTTTGGGGGATGCATGAACTCAACGATTTGGCTGGCGCTCGGGCTGGTTCTGGTGCTGGAAGGATTGGGGCCGATGCTGTTTCCGCAGGCCTGGCGCAAAATGATTGTGGCGATGTCGCAGTTGCCGGACGCGACGCTGCGGCGATTTGGCGGTGGAATAGTGGTTGCGGGCTGCGTGATCTACTACATGTTGAGCGGCCGCACGGGTCTTTAAAGTCTAGCCCAAAATTTATGCAATCGTATGCTAAAAGTGCTGAAAATCGAAAATTACGGTGGTAGAATCCATTTTTAAGCAATCGGTGATTTTGAAAAATGGGTAAGAACGTCGTCGTACTGGGCACCCAATGGGGTGACGAAGGTAAAGGCAAGGTTGTAGACCTGCTGACTGAACGGGCTCAATATGTTGTGCGCTACCAAGGTGGCCATAACGCTGGCCACACTCTGGTAATCAACGGTGAAAAAACCGTTCTTCATTTAATTCCTTCAGGTATTCTGCGTGAAAACGTCACCAGCATCATCGGCAACGGTGTTGTTCTGGCGCCGGACGCGTTGATGAAAGAAATGGGTGAACTCGAAGCGCGTGGCATCCCGGTACGCGAACGTCTGTTGCTCTCTGAAGCTTGCCCGTTGATCCTGCCTTACCACGTTGCGTTGGATAACGCGCGTGAGAAAGCGCGCGGCGCGAAAGCGATCGGCACCACCGGTCGCGGCATCGGCCCGGCTTACGAAGATAAAGTGGCTCGTCGCGGCCTGCGCGTCGGCGATCTGTTCAACAAAGAAACTTTCGCCGTTAAGCTGAAAGAGATCGTCGATTACCACAACTTCCAGCTGGTCAACTACTACAAAGTTGACGCCGTCGATTATCAGGCGACGCTGGACTATGTGCTGTCTATCGCCGACATCCTGACCGCCATGGTGGTTGACGTTTCCGAACTGCTGGACGGCGCGCGCAAGCGTGGCGACCTGATCATGTTCGAAGGCGCTCAGGGCACCCTGCTGGATATCGACCACGGTACTTACCCGTACGTTACCTCTTCCAACACCACCGCAGGCGGCGTAGCTACCGGTTCCGGCATTGGCCCACGTTATGTGGACTACGTGCTGGGCATCGTGAAAGCCTACTCCACTCGCGTGGGTGCAGGTCCGTTCCCAACCGAACTGTTCGATGAAACCGGCGAGTACCTGTGCAAGCAGGGTAACGAGTTCGGCGCCACCACCGGCCGTCGTCGTCGTACCGGCTGGCTGGACGCGGTAGCGGTGCGCCGCGCCGTGCAGATCAACTCCCTGTCCGGCTTCTGCCTGACCAAACTGGACGTCCTGGACGGCCTGAAAGAAGTGAAGATCTGCGTGGGCTACCGCATGCCGGACGGCCGCGAAGTGGACACCACTCCGCTGGCGGCTGAAGGCTGGGAAGGCATCGAGCCTATCTACGAAACCATGCCGGGCTGGAGCGAAACCACCTTTGGCGTGAAAGAGCACAGCAAGCTGCCTCAGGCTGCGCTGAACTACATCAAGCGCATCGAAGAAGTGACCGGCGTACCGGTAGACATCATCTCTACCGGCCCGGATCGCAGCGAAACCATGATCCTGCGCGACCCGTTCGACGCATAATCAGGCTTTGCGGCATTAAACAAACCGGGCGCGTCCCGGTTTGTTTTTATCCTGACTCCCTCCGATTGCGGTTTCACGTCAAAAAATCCTTTCATAAACCCGCCTTAGGGCGCGGGATTCGCTAAATAATTAGCGACGAACTCTCCGGCTGGTTTATTATCCAATGAGTAATCTTTTGAATAGCGCCGAAAAGCGGCGTATCAGACGGGTAAAGTGATACCCAGAGGTAAGATGTGCAGTTAACAAGTTTTACTGATTATGGCCTGCGGGCGTTGATCTACATGGCCTCGTTGCCGCAGGACAAGATGACCAGCATCTCGGAAGTGACCGAGGTTTATGGCGTGTCTCGCAACCATATGGTGAAGATCATCAATCAGTTGAGCCGGGTGGGTTTTGTCACGGCGGTGCGCGGCAAGCATGGCGGCATCCGTTTGGGCAAACCGGCCGAGAGCATTCGCCTCGGCGACGTGGTGCGGGCGCTGGAGCCGCTCGCGCTGGTTAACTGCAGCAGCGAGTTTTGCCACATCACCCCTGCCTGCCGATTGAAGCAGGTGCTCCACCAGGGCGTACAGAATTTCCTTGAAGAGCTGGATAAGCATACGTTGGCCGACATGGTCGAAGACAATCCGCCGCTCTACAAGCTATTGCTTGTCGAATAAAACGACGTTGAGAAGACAAGGCTCAACGTCATCCTGCTGATGACAACGGAGGAACCGCAATGTCACAAGATCCATTCCTGGAACGAGAAGCAGAAAAATACGAATCCCCTATCCCCAGCCGTGAATATATCCTGGCCCATTTGGCGAAAAGAGAAACGCCGGCCAGCCGCGAAGAACTGGGCAACGAATTGGGTCTCAGCGGTGAAGAACAGCTGGAAGCGCTGCGCCGCCGCCTGCGCGCCATGGAGCGCGATGGACAGTTAGTGTTTACCCGCCGCCAGTGCTACGCGCTGCCGGAACGTTTGGATCTGCTGCGCGGCACGGTGATCGGCCACCGTGACGGCTACGGCTTCCTGCGCGTTGAAGGCAGCAAAGACGACCTGTACCTGTCCGCCGAACAGATGAAAATGGCGATCCACGGTGACGTGGTGCTGGCGCAGGCGCTGGGCGCGGATCGCAAAGGGCGCCGCGAAGCGCGCATCGTGCGCGTGCTGGTGCCGAAAACCAGCCAGATCGTCGGCCGCTTCTTCATGGACGCCGGTACCGGCTTCGTGGTGCCGGACGACAGCCGTCTGAGCTTCGATATTCTGATCCCGGCGGACAGCGTCAGCGGCGCGCGCATGGGCTTTATGGTGGTGGTGGAGTTGACTCAGCGTCCGACCCGCCGCACCAAGGCGGTTGGCAAGATCGTTGAGATCCTCGGCGACAAGATGGGCACCAGCATGGCGGTGGACATCGCGCTGCGCACCCATGAGATCCCGCATACCTGGCCGCCGCAGGTGGAAAAACAGGTGGCCGATCTCAGCGAACAGGTGCCGGAAGCGGCCAAGAAGGGCCGCGTCGATCTGCGCAAGCTGCCGTTGGTCACCATCGATGGTGAAGACGCGCGCGACTTCGATGACGCCGTGTACTGCGAGAAAAAACGCGGCGGCGGTTGGCGCCTGTGGGTGGCGATCGCCGACGTCAGCTACTACGTGCGTCCGCGCACCGCGCTGGACGATGAAGCGCGCAGCCGCGGCAACTCGGTGTATTTCCCGTCGCAGGTGATCCCGATGCTGCCGGAAGTGCTGTCCAACGGGCTGTGCTCCCTGAACCCGCAGGTCGATCGCCTGTGCATGGTGTGCGAGATGACCATCTCCGCCCAGGGGCGCCTGTCCACGGCCAAGTTCTACGAGGCGGTAATGAGCTCTCACGCCCGCCTGACCTACAACAAGGTGTGGCACATTCTGCAGGGCGATCAGGAGCTGCGCGAGCATTACCATCCGCTGGTCAAGCACCTGGAAGAGCTGCACGCCATGTACAAGGTGCTGGATAAGGCGCGCGCCGAGCGCGGCGGCATCGCGTTCGAAACCGAAGAAGCCAAATTCATCTTCAACGCCGAGCGTCGCATCGAGCGCGTAGAGCCGACGGTGCGCAACGACGCCCACAAGCTGATCGAAGAGTGCATGATCATGGCCAACGTGGCGGCCGCGCGCTTCGTCGAGAAACGCAACGAGCCGGCGCTGTACCGCGTGCACGATCGTCCAAGCGACGATCACATCTCCGCACTGCGCAGCGTGCTGAGCGAACTGGGGCTGACGCTGGGCGGCGGCAATAAGCCGCAGCCGAAGGACTATGCGGTGCTGATGGATGAAGTGTCTGAGCGCCCTGACCACGAAATGCTGCAAACCATGTTGCTGCGCTCGATGAAACAGGCGATTTACGATCCGGAAAACCGCGGCCACTTCGGCCTGGCGCTGGCGTCTTACGGCCACTTCACCTCGCCGATCCGCCGTTATCCGGATCTGGCGCTGCACCGCGCGATCAAATATCAGCTGGCCAAAGAACACGGCGAGCCGAAAGAGCGCTGGACGCCGACCGGCGGCTGGCACAGCGAATTTGAAGAGATGCTGCAGCTGGGCGAACACTGCTCGATGACCGAGCGTCGCGCGGACGAAGCGACGCGCAACGTCGCCGACTGGCTGAAGTGCGACTTCATGCAGGATCACGTCGGTGAAGTGTTCAGCGGCATCATCTCCAGCGTGACCGGCTTCGGCTTCTTCGTGCGCCTGAACGATCTGTTTATCGACGGGCTGGTGCACGTATCAACGCTGGATAATGATTACTATCGCTACGATAATATCGGCCAGCGCCTGATCGGCGAGTCTTCCGGCACGGTCTATCGCCTGGGGGATACGGTGGAGATCCGCGTGGACGCGGTGCATATGGACGAGCGCAAGATCGACTTCGCGCTGGTGTCCAGCACCCGCAAAGCGCGCGGTGAAGGCAAAACCGAGCGCGATCGCGCCAAGAAAGGCGGCCAGCGTACGCTGCGCGACAACGGTAGCGCAGGGCGCGGCAAGCGCCGCGGCGGCAAACCGCCGGCCAACTTCGAGCCGGACAGCGCCTTCCGCAAGCAGGATGACGCCAAGCCTGCGGACAACGTGAAGAAGGCGAAAAAGAAAGCCAAGAAAGCGTCCGACAAAACGCGGAAAATCGCGGCGGCGACCAAAGCCAAACGCGCAGCCAAGAAGAAAGGTGCCGAGCAGGCCTAACCTGCCGCACATCGTTATCATCGGCCGGTTATCGCCGGCCGCACGAATTTAAAAGAGCATCATGAGCGAAATTATTTACGGCATCCACGCCGTCAAAGCCCTGTTAGAGCGCGACCCGCAACGCTTCCTGGAAGTGTTTATCCTGAAAGGCCGCGAAGATCGCCGCCTGCAACCGCTGATCGCCGAGCTGGAAGCGACCGGCATCGTGATCCAGGTGGCGAACCGCCAATGGCTGGATGACAAGGTTGAAGGCGCGGTGCACCAGGGGATCATCGCCCGGGTGCGCGAAGGGCGTCAGTATCAGGAGAACGATCTGCCAGGCCTGCTGGAAAGCGTGGAGACGCCGTTCCTGCTGGTGCTGGATGGCGTGACCGACCCGCACAACCTCGGTGCCTGCCTGCGCAGCGCCGACGCGGCCGGCGTGCACGCGGTGATCGTGCCGCGCGACCGTTCCGCCCAGCTGAACGCCACCGCCAAGAAAGTGGCCTGCGGCGCGGCTGAAAACGTGCCGCTGATCCGCGTGACCAACCTGGCGCGCACGCTGCGTCTGTTGCAGGAAATGAATGTCTGGGTGGTGGGCACCGCCGGCGAAGCCGACCATACGCTGTATCAGAGCAAAATGACCGGCCCGATGGCGCTGGTGATGGGCGCGGAAGGCGAAGGTATGCGCCGCCTGACCCGCGAACACTGCGACGAGCTGATCAGCATCCCGATGGCCGGTACCGTCTCTTCGCTGAACGTGTCGGTCGCCACCGGCATCTGCCTGTTCGAAGCGGTGCGTCAGCGCGGCTGATTCTCCTGACGGGGGCGCAGTGCCCCCGTTAATTCCCCCTCTTGTGATCCCGCCTGCGGCAGAAATCCCTGCGCCGACCATACTTACTCCTGACGCTTTTTTCAGGGAGCACTCTCATGGTCTGGACTACGCACACCGTTTTTAACCAACCCAAGCCGCTGGGTAACAGCAACCTGTTTCTCTCCGATACGCCGCTGCGCGAAGCGCTGCAGCGCGAGCAAGGTGGTTGGGACGCCGAGGTATTGGCTTCGCTGGGCCAGCAGCTCGGCACGCAGGAGTCGCTGGAGCTGGGGCGGCTGGCCAACGCCAACCCGCCGGAGCTGCTGCGCTACGACGCCACCGGCCAGCGACTGGACGACGTCCGCTTTCACCCGGCCTGGCATATCCTGATGCAGGGGCTGATCGCCAACCGGGTGCACAACCTGCCCTGGCAGGAGGATGCGCGCATCGGTTCCTTCGTGGCGCGCGCCGCGCGCTTTATGCTGCATGCGCAGGTCGAGGCCGGCACGCTGTGCCCGGTGACCATGACCTTCGGCGCCACGCCGCTGTTGCTGCAGGCGTTACCGGCGGAATTCCGTTCCTGGCTGACGCCGTTGCTGTCGGATCGTTATGATGCTCACCTGCTGCCTGGCGGGCAAAAGCGCGGCCTGCTGATCGGCATGGGCATGACGGAGAAGCAGGGCGGCTCCGATGTCTTGAGCAATACCACCACCGCCGTGCCGCTCGGCGCGCGTGGGCCGGGCGAAGCCTACCGGCTGGTGGGGCACAAGTGGTTCTTCTCGGTGCCGCAGAGCGATGCGCACCTGGTGCTGGCGCAGGCCGAAGGCGGGCTGTCCTGCTTCTTCCTGCCGCGCATTTTGCCGGACGGCAGCCGCAACGCCATTCGCCTGGAACGGCTGAAAGACAAGCTGGGCAACCGCTCCAACGCCAGCAGCGAGGTGGAGTTTCAGGACGCCGCGGCCTGGCTGCTGGGCGATGAGGGCGACGGCGTGCGGCATATCCTGAAAATGGGTGGCCTGACCCGTTTCGACTGCTCGCTGGGCAGCCACGGTCTGATGCGCCGCGGGTTGTCGGTGGCGTTGTATCATGCGCTGCAGCGGCAGGCATTTGGTAAGCTGTTGATCGAACAACCGCTAATGCGCCAGGTTCTGGCGCGCATGGCGCTGCGGCTGGAAGGGCATACCGCGTTGCTGTTCCGGCTGGCTCGCGCCTGGGAAAGTCGCAGCAATGAGGGCGAGCTGATCTACAGCCGCCTGCTGACGCCGGCGGCCAAATACAGCATCTGCCGCCAGGGCATGCCGTTCATCGCCGAGGCGATGGAGGTGCTGGGCGGCATCGGCTACTGCGAAGAGAGCGAGCTGCCGCGCCTGTACCGTGAAATGCCGGTGAACAGCATCTGGGAGGGCTCCGGCAACATCATGTGTCTGGACGTGTTGCGCAGTCTGCATAAACTGCCGGGCGCGCTCGAGATGTTGCAGTTCGAGCTGCAGCCGGTGCGCGGCCAGAATCGGTTGTTCGATCACGCCTGGCGGCAGTGGCAGCAGCGCGCCCGGCAACCGCGTGAAGAGATGGGGCGGCTGCTGACCCAGCAGCTGTTCGACCTGTGCTGCGCCGCGCAGCTGCTGCAGCATGCCAGCCCGCAGATCGCCGACGCCTGGTGCCACCTGACGCTGGATCATCGCGGCGAGAGCCTGCTGTCGGCCGAGGTGTGCGAACTGCTGCTGAACCGCGCCATCGGCGGTTAGGGAAAAGGGTGGCGCGCGGCGGCGAAAACCTTTTTAATTCAGCCTCACTCTGACAGGAAAATGCACATGGATATTCTCAGCGCGTTGGCGGCGTTCGCCTCTTACTTCTTCAGCGGTTTCGCCATGATTTTGGTGTTTCTGTTCGTCTATACCCGCATCACCCCGCACGACGAATGGGCGTTGATCAAGGCCGATAATCAATCCGCCGCCTTTGCTTTTATCGGCGCTTGCCTGGGGTATGTGATCCCGCTGGCCAGCGCGGCGATCAACTCGATCAGCCTGCTGGATTACCTGCTGTGGGGCGTAGTGGCGCTGGTGGTGCAACTGCTGCTGTTCGCGGCCGTGAAGATCTACATGCCGCGCATCAGCGAAAAGATCGAAGCGAATCACCTGGCCGCCGGGATTTTCCTGGGGGGCGTCTCCGTTAGCGGCGGCGTGTTGAATGCGGCGTGCATGAGCTACTAAAGGTATAAGATGGCCGAGGCGCGCCAGCCAAGCGGGTGCGCCTGCTCTTCCATCCGCAGGATGCGGTAATAACTGGCGCCGTGTCGGTCGGCGGTGCGGGCGATGGCCAGTTCCGCTTCCTGCGGCGAGCCGGGCAGATTGCTGAAGGTGATCTCGGCGATTTCACTGAGCGGCGTCACGCGATCGGCGGGCGCCAGCTCGGCGGACTGTGCGCCGGTGCTGAGCAACCCCATGGAAAGCAAGAGGGAGGTGAGTGCGGTGGAGCGTTTCATGGCGTTCCCCTTCGTCAGATCCTGAATCGCACCCGCAACATGCGGCATGCTGTCCCTCAGTGTGCAACACCCTGCTTCAGCCTGTGCAAAGCCAGTGTAAATCTGCTTAAAAAATCCCCGCCTTAGCGATACAGGATCGCCTGGGAATACCATTGGCCCGGCACGACGGTTTCGCTGTTCATGATGATCACATAATAACGGGCGCCGGCGGCGGTGGCCTTGCGCTGGATCTCCGCTTCCACGTCCATCGGGCTGCCGCGTACCACGGCGGTGACGGTGCCGATTTTCACCAGCTCGGCGGTCTGCGCGCGGACGATCTCCTGCGCCTGTGCGGTGGGCGGCGGCGGCGGTTTCGGCGTGGTGGTCATGATGCCGCAGGCGGCAAGCTGTGCGGCCAGCGTCAGGGCGATAAGTGTGCGGACAAACGTCATGGGAACCTCGAAAGAGCCGGTGCGATGGCTTCAGTGTAACGCAATATAAGCTGGAACAGATTGAGCTAACGCTGGCTGGCGCAAGTTTGTCATGATGAATGCCAACAGGTGAGTTGAGGATGAACGGATGATCGAAATTCATGACGAGCGGGCGGGCGATATTGCGGTGATCCATGCGGTGCCGGCGGGGCAGTATCATCGGCCGCTGCCGACGGTGTTCTTCTGCCATGGTTATACCTCGTCGAAAGAGGTGTACGCCTACTTCGCCTATGCGCTGGCGCGCGCCGGTTTTCGGGCGGTGCTGCCGGATGCCGATCGGCACGGCGAGCGGTTCGACGGCGATGAGACGCGGCGCCTGGCGGCGTTCTGGGAGATCCTGCGCAGCAATATCGACGAGCTGCCGCAGATCAAGGCACATTTTGAGCGGCTTGGCCTGATTGCCGACGGACGCATCGGCGTTGCCGGCGCCTCAATGGGCGGCATGACCGCGCTTGGCGCCTTCGCGCGCTTCCCGTGGATCCGGGCGGCCGCCAGTCTGATGGGCTCCGGCTATTACCGTTCACTGGCGCAAACGCTGTATCCGCCGTTGGGCGAAGAGGGCGAGGTGCTCTCGCCGGCGGCGTTTGCCGCGCGCACCGCCGTGCTGGCGGAATATGAGCTGGAAGGGCGTTTGGAGACGATAGCCGGGCGGCCGTTGTTGCTGTGGCACGGCGAGACGGACGACGTGGTGCCTGCGGCGGACAGCCTGCGTTTGGCGGCCGAACTGCGGCGGCAAGGCGCGGATGGCCGTTTGACGTCGCTCGTCGAGCCGGGGGTGAAGCACCGCATCACGCCGTTGGCGTTGTCCGCCACGGCCGACTTTTTCCGCCGCGAGCTGTGATGCGCCGCCGGGCACGATGCATGGAATTGCAGCGCTCTGTGCCTGCTGTTTCGGCCATCGTTTGGCCGAATGAAGGGGAGAATGTCAGCGTGAATTCTTTCTGGGGCAGCAAGGAGCAGGGCATGATAAAGGGTATCAGCAAGACGGCCGACGCCGATCGCAGTTTGATGGGAACGATGAAAGCGCGCGCCGAGCTTAACTCAGCGGCCTTCAGCGAGATGCTGGAGGCAGCCGACGGCAAGGTGCATCCGCTGTCGCGCATTACCGCGCAGACGGTGCAAAACATGACGGCACTGTTCTCTTTCGCGCCGAAAGCGGCGGCCACTCACACTGCGGCGCCGGGAGCGCTCTCGTTCGAACAGCGGGCGACCCTGGCGGAAAGTGCCGATCTGCTGCAAATGCGCACCCACTATCTGCGGATGGCGTTGCAGTTGCACAATCCGGGCAAGGCGCTCAACGCGCCGGCGTTGCTCAAGCTCTGATTGGCGGGGGAAGCGGAGCGCCCAACGGGCGGCGCTCCGGTGCGGACTGAACGGGCTTTCTGATGAAGCCCTGGGATTTCCCTGGCGTGGCGCGTCTCTTTAGCGGTACAGCTCGGCGCTGACGTGCATCGTGCTGTTGTCGCCCGGTTCGTGCAGGGCGATGATGCGATAAGAGCTTGCGCCGCGTTGGTCGGCGATTTTACTGACCTGGCTGCTGGCGTCGTCCGGCGAAACCACATTCTGGTTCAGGGTGACGAAGCCGACGCTTTGGCGTTGATCGGCCTGGTGCGAGGTGATCTCCGTCGCGGCCATCACATTGGCGGAGAACAGGGCGGCCAGCGCCGTCGCGAGAATAATGCGTTTCATAGTGCCTCTCTTACTTTTTGCCGTTACGGCCTGACAGCGAGTGTCGCTGCGGCAAAAAGTCATTTATCTGCATTGAATAACCTGGGATCTTTTTCGTCGCGCTGTCTGCGGCGGATATGGTTAATTTTAGTCCGTTGCCGGCGATTAAAAAGCGGGGTGTTTTGAAGGCATCCTTCAAAAAAAGTGAAATAGATTTGTGACTCAACGCTGATTTCATTGAAAGATTTTTGAACTGATGGATCGGCGTACATAGGTTCACTCACGAGCAAATCGTGCTATTTCCCATAGCGCCTCGCATTAACGCGAATAAAACCCACGCAGTCCTTGAGTTTCCCGCCCTGCGTCAGTATGATTACGCGTCATTTTTCAGCCGCACACTAAACACGTTCCTTGCTTCCATGGGCCGCGGTTGACCCTGACAGGAGGCTGAATAATCCGTAAGGAGCAATTCGATGCGTCATTACGAAATCGTTTTTATGGTCCATCCTGACCAAAGCGAACAGGTTCCGGGCATGATCGAGCGTTACAGTGCTACCATCACTAACGCGCAAGGTCAGATTCACCGTCTGGAAGACTGGGGCCGCCGTCAGCTGGCTTATCCGATCAACAAACTGCACAAAGCTCACTACGTTCTGCTGAACGTTGAAGCGCCGCAGGAAGCGATCGATGAGCTGGAAACTAACTTCCGCTTCAACGACGCCGTTATCCGCAGCATGGTTATGCGCGTTAAGCACGCGGTAACCGAAGCATCTCCGATGGTTAAAGCGAAAGACGAACGTCGTGGCGATCGCCGCGAAGATTTCGCTAACGAAACCGCAGATGATGCAGATGCTGGGGATTCTGAAGAGTAATTGCCGCCGTGACGGCTAATCGTCTGGTTTTGTCGGGCACTGTGTGCAAGGCGCCGGTTCGAAAAGTGAGTCCTTCCGGGATACCGCACTGCCAATTTGTGCTAGATCACCGTTCGCAGCAGACGGAAGCCGGATTCAGCAGACAAGCATGGTGCCGAATGCCCGTGGTTGTCAGCGGACAACAGTCACAAGCACTAACTCAAAGATTAACGGTCGGCAGTCAGATTACCGTGCAAGGCTTTGTAAGCTGCCATCAAGGGCGCAACGGGCTGAGCAAATTGGTTCTGCATGCCGAGCAGATTGAATTGATAGATTCTGGAGACTAGCCAAATGGCACGTTATTTCCGTCGTCGCAAGTTCTGCCGTTTCACCGCGGAAGGCGTTCAAGAGATTGACTATAAAGACATCGCTACGCTGAAAAACTACATCACCGAAAGTGGTAAAATTGTACCGAGCCGTATCACCGGTACTCGTGCAAAATATCAGCGCCAGCTGGCCCGTGCTATCAAGCGCGCGCGCTACCTGTCTTTGTTGCCGTACACTGATCGTCATCAGTAATCGGCCACTGTCCATTAACGACTTTGAGAGGATAAGGTAATGCAAGTTATTCTGCTTGATAAAGTAGCAAACCTGGGCAGCCTGGGTGATCAAGTTAACGTTAAAGCGGGCTACGCTCGTAACTTCTTGGTACCACAGGGCAAAGCTGTTCCTGCTACCAAGAAAAACGTTGAGTTCTTCGAAGCACGCCGTGCTGAACTGGAAGCCAAACTGGCTGACGTTCTGGCTGCTGCTGAAGCTCGCGCAACCAAGATCAACGAACTGGGTTCAGTCACCATCGCTTCCAAATCTGGCGACGAAGGTAAACTGTTCGGCTCTATCGGCACCCGCGACATCGCTGACGCAGTGACTGCGGCAGGCGTTGAAGTTGCCAAGAGCGAAGTTCGTCTGCCGAACGGCGTTCTGCGTACCACTGGCGAGCACGAAGTGCACTTCCAGGTACACAGCGACGTGTTCGCACAGCTGAATGTAGTTGTGGTTGCAGAAGCGTAATTTACGCTGCTGTTAACCGGTTAAAACGCCAGCCTCGCGCTGGCGTTTTGCTTTTCTGCGCCCGGCAAAACGCGCTACGCTTGAAGACGGGATGAAAAGGAGAGCGTGCGATGGCAACGATTACGCTACAGCGGGTTTACGATTTCAGCGCGCCGGCGCCGGAACACTGTTATCTGATAGACCGGCTATGGCCGCGCGGCATCAGCAAAGAGCGGTTGACGGGCGTGCAGTGGTTGAAACAGGTGGCGCCGGATGACGAGCTGCGCAAGTGGTTCCATCAGCATACCGACCAGTGGGAAGCCTTTGAGACGCGCTATCGCCAACAGCTGGCGGCCAACGACGCCTGGCAGCCGCTGGTGGCGCTGTTACGGCAGGGGCAAACGCTGACGTTGCTGTATGGCAGCAAAGATACCGAGCACAATCAGGGCGTGGTGCTGCGCGAGTTTCTGCTGGCGCAGCTGTAGAGATTAGCGTTCCCGGCGGTAGCTGCCGTCGGCCTGGCGGCGGAACAGCGCCTGGCTGTTGTCTGCCGTGGTGACCGACAGCGCGCTAATCACACCGTTGGCATCGCGTTCGATGCGCACTTCCTGGCCGGCTTTCATGTTGCTCAGCGGCTTGTCGCCGCCTTCCACCTGTGCCATGGCGAACACTTCATTCACCGGCAGATTGTTGTCGCGAAACAGTTGGGCCAGGGTCTGGCCGGGCTGGATCTGATAACGCTGCCAGTTGCCTGCCGGCGTCGGTTCGTTGGCAGGCGTGGCGGCGCTACCGCCGTTTTGCAGCTCGGCCTGCAGCGGCACGCTGGTTTCCTGCTGAGAGACCGGGAACGGCTGTCTTTCGGGCGAGTAGGGCCATAGCAACGCCAGCAGCAGAATGATGCCGAAGATCAGCACCCAGCGGCGATGAAAGTAGGGCAGCGGTTCCATCCAATGGAAACCGTCCGGCAGATGCCAGACTTTAATCAGCAGCGCTTTGACCCGCTGCATTTTGTCGTTGGCCGACGGCGGCTCCGATGGCGGTTCCGCGCCTTCAGCCGTGGGTGCGGCGCCTGGTTTCAGGCGCTGGCTGATGTTCAGCCAGGTGCGCAGCAGCGGCTGGTAGATGCGGGTGGTTTTCCTTCTCCTGGGCGCGATTCTGCCCATGGTGACCTCTCTTCGACGGCGTAATAATCAGTGCGGCGCGGCAAACGCGTCGCCTGCCCGATATCCTGCTTTCAGTATAGTCCGCTAACTGATTGAAGTGAAAGGCGGCTGAGCGGCAGAGCCGGGGTTTGCGGCTGCGGGCGTTAACAGAAGGTTATTGTTTCTTTTTCTACGACAAAAGTCATCATTCTCCACACAAGATTTTACCCGGCATTGACGCGCTGTTATGCTGCGCTTTCGACTTTTTACAGACTTAAGGAAAACCCCATGACAACCCCTTCTTTTGACAGCGTTGAAGCGCAAGCAAGTTACGGGATTGGTTTACAGGTCGGCCAGCAGCTGCAAGAGTCCGGGCTGGAAGGTTTGCAACCGGAAGCTTTGCTGGCGGGTTTGCGTGACGCGCTGGAAGGGAATGCCCCGGCGGTTCCGGTAGACGTGGTGCACCGTGCGCTGCGTGAAATCCACGAGCGTGCGGACGCGGTGCGCCGCGAGCGCCAGCAGGCGATGGCGGTTGAAGGCCAGAAATTCCTGGACGACAACGCCAAGCGCGATGACGTGACGCTGACCGAGTCTGGCCTGCAGTTCTCCGTACTGGAGCAGGGCAACGGCCCAATTCCGTCCCGTCAGGATCGCGTGCGCGTGCACTACACCGGCCGTCTGATCAACGGCGACGTGTTCGACAGCTCGGTTGAACGCGGCCAGCCGGCAGAATTCCCGGTCAGCGGCGTGATCCCAGGCTGGATCGAAGCGCTGACCCTGATGCCGGTCGGCTCCAAATGGCAGCTGTATATCCCGCACAACCTGGCCTACGGCGAGCGTGGCGCAGGCGCGTCCATCCCGCCGTTCAGCGCGCTGGTGTTCGACGTCGAGCTGCTGGAAATCCTGTAATCCCACCGAGGATTGTTCTGGGCGCCTTCGTGGCGCCCTTATTTTATGCGCCGCGCAGACGGGCGATGAATGGCCGGGCGCGCCGGCCATAAACCGTGTTACTTACCGCTTAAATCGATGCGATAAACCGCGAAGCCGATGCTGTCGCTGCCTGCGGCGCTCATCGGATATTGGGCGTGCTCTTTGATAAACCTTGTCGCTTTGTCCGAAGGCGAGGTCTCGAAGCGGATATCCAGCGGCTGCTGGCTGCTGAAGTTCGCCAAACGCCAGTTGTTGTCCGCCTGCGGGCGCACCGCGCCATGCCGCTGGGTTTCGGCGCTGATGTAGGCCGCCAGCACCGAGCGGTTTTCATCCGGCGAAGCGAAGGCGATATGTTGGTCGCCGGTGCCGGCAAATTTGCCGCCGTAGGCGCGGTAGTTGTTGGTGGCGACCAGGAAGGTGGCGTTCGGATCGATCGGCTTGCCGTTGAAGGTCAACTGCTTGATACGCTCCGCCTTGTCGTTGATCAGTTGGCATTCGCCGTCGTAGCGCGCCGGCTGACTGACGTCGATCTGGTAGTTGACGCCGTCGATCACGTCGAAGTTATAGGTACGGAAGCCGTCCCAGTTGATCAAGCCCTGCGGCTTGGCGCTGTTGACGTCGATCTGGTTGAACTGACCGGCGGAGCACTCCAGCCACTCTTTCACCTCTTTGCCGCTCGCCTTCACCACCACCAGCGTATTGGGGTAGAGATAGAGATCGGCGGCGTTGCGGAAGGTGAGCTGGCCTTTTTCCACTTCGACGAAGCTGGCGGGATCGTTCTTGCGGCCGCCGACCTTGAACGGGGCCGCCGCCGACAGCACCGGCAGATCGGCCAGGTCCGGGTCGCCCTGGATGTAATGTTCGACGTAGGCTTTCTGCGCATTGTTGACGATCTGCACCGTCGGGTCGTCCTGCACCAGCGCCAGGTAGCTGTACATGTTGCCGTCGGATTTACCGATCGGCTGGCTGACGAACTCGCGCGTGCCCTTGTGATCGTCCGCCAACACTTTCACCAGCGCGGCGTCTTCCGCCGCCAGCGATTTCTTGTTCTCTTTGTCGTAGATCGGCCGTGCTTCCGCGTTGGCGGCGGTCACTTTCCAGCTGCCGCCATCGTTGTTGAGCTGCAGGTCGACCACGCCGAGATGATCGCCCCATTGGCCCGGCATCACCGCCGGCACGCCGTTCAGCAGGCCTTTGTCGATATCCGCGCCTTTGATGTTGGCAAAGTCCTTGCTCGGGAACACCGCATGGGCGTGGCCGAACATGATGGCGTCGATGCCCGGCACCTGGCTGAGGTAATAGACCGAGTTTTCCGCCATCGCCTTGTAAGGCTCGCTGGACAGCCCGGAATGAGGGATCGCCACCACCAGATCGGCGCCCTCTTTACGCATCTGCGGCACGTAGCGCTTGGCGGTGGCGGTGATGTCGTCCACCGTCACTTTGCCCTGCAGGTTGGCCTTGTCCCACACCAGGATCTGCGGCGGCACGAAGCCGATGTAGCCGATGCGCAGCGTATGCGCCTTGCCGTCGCGATCTTTCACCGGCGTATCGACGATGATGTACGGCGTGAACAGCGGTTTTTGCGTTTTGGCGTCGATGACGTTGGCGTTGATATACGGGAATTTGGCGCCCGCGATAGCGTTCTTCAGGTAGTCCAGCCCATAGTTGAACTCATGGTTGCCGATGTTGCCGACGACGTAGTCCAGCGTGTTCATCGCCTTATAGACCGGGTGCACGTCGCCCGGTTTCAGCCCCTTGGCCGCCATGTAGTCGCCGAGCGGGCTGCCCTGAATGATGTCGCCGTTGTCCACCAACACCGCGTTGGCGGCCTGCTGGCGCGCCTGTTGGATCAGGCTGGCGGTGCGCACCAGGCCGAACTTGTCGGTCGGTGTGTCCTTGTAGTAATCGAAGTCCATCATGTTGCTGTGCAGATCGGTGGTTTCCAGCACGCTCAGATCGACGGTGGCCGCTTGCGCGGAGGCGCACACCAGCAGCGCAAGCGCGGACAGCGTCAGTGGATGCTTCATCATTTGGGATTCTCTCCATTCCATTATTCGAGTGTTATCGCAGAGGGAAATGTAATTAACATTGCTTGCCACAGTAAACTGTGAAGTGTGGCAGAAAATGGCGGCGGGTAACGCGGGGAAGTTCACAGTTGTGCCCAACAAGAAATGAGGAATTCCCGAGGCTTAGGCGGTTGAGATGGATATTCGGCGTAAAAAAAACTAGTCTGCTAGCAGAGACAGGGGGAAATTTCCCACGGAGATGCGGAGTTGAGGTGCATGATGTTAGAGCGAATTTGCCAACTGTCCCGCGAGGCGGGGGCGGCGATCATGGCGGTGTACGATGGTGAACAACCGCTTGATGTCGCACAGAAAAAAGATGATTCACCGGTGACGGCGGCCGATCTGGCGGCACACCATATCATCAAGCGCGGCCTGGCGGCGCTGACGCCGGAGGTGCCGCTGCTGTCGGAAGAGGATCCGCCGGCGTGGGAAGAGCGGCGCGGCTGGACGCGCTACTGGCTGGTCGATCCGTTGGACGGCACCAAAGAGTTTTTACATCGCAATGGCGAGTTCACGGTCAATATCGCCCTGATTGAAGATGGGCAGGCGGTGATGGGGGTGGTGTATGCCCCGGCGATCGACGTGTTGTATCTGGCGGAGCGCGGTAAGGCCTGGAAAGAAGAGAAGGGCGTGCGGCAGGCGATCGGCGTCAGCAACGCGCATCCGCCGCTGGTGGTGGTGAGCCGCTCGCATATCGATGACGAACTGAAAGATTATTTGCAGCAGTTGGGCGAGCACCAGACCGTGTCAGTCGGTTCCTCGCTGAAGTTCTGTCTGGTGGCGGAAGGCAAGGCGCAGCTCTATCCGCGCTTCGGGCCGACCAACATTTGGGATACCGCCGCAGGGCATGCGGTGGCGGTGGCCGCCGGGGCGCAAATTCACGATTGGCAGGGTAAGCCATTGCTCTATACCCCGCGTGAATCTTTCCTCAACCCCGGCTTCCGGGTGTCGCTGTTCTGAGTTAGTTCGCCAACAGCTGGTGCAGCTTGGACATCACCTGCTGCACCTCTTCCGGCGTCAGCGCGCCGTCTTTGGCGAACTGGATGCGCCCTTGCTTATCCAGCACCACGATGGCGGAGCCTTTCGGCTGCAGATCCCAGGCTTTGCGCACGTTGCCGTCGCTGTCGACGATAAACTGCGACCATGGGAACTCCTTCTTGCTGTCTTCAATGCTGCTGCGCACGAACATCGCGGTGCCCATCAGGGCATCGTCGGTGTTGACGATTGTCGTCGTTTGGTAACGATCGTGTGGTAGCTTCGCCTTCTTGATCGCTTCAATCAGTGGGTCGTTCATGTCTTTGGCGGAGCTGCGGCCGGCAATATGTTGTATCACTCGCACTTTTCCACTGAGCTGCGCGCTGTTCCAGTTCTGGTAGCTAAAATTACCGTCAGCGTAATTGAGCTCTCCTTTGTCGCTGACGCCGACCGGCGCCACGCGCTGCTGGAGCTGGAAGTTGTGCGCGGAAGCGAAAAGCGGGGCGAGCAGCAGGGATACCATCAGCATGCGACTTGTTTTCATGCTTTCTCCTTGTAATGGGGGGAATTTGTGCGACAGCACTTCGACAGCCTAAAGCATAGGATGTGATAAGAGGTCTGTCCTGTTAACCGGATCGCAGATTTTCCCTTGGTTCGCTAATCATCAGATTTTGAAGGGATATCCTGAAAACGTTATAAATTATCATATACAATTCTGTCAAAAAGTGTAAATCCAGCGTAGATATCCGGGCAGAAGTGAACGTTCTGGTCTTTACTGGGTCTACTACATGCAATCAAGTTGCGTTCTGAATTTCGAGGCTGCCACCTTTGGCGGCTCGCTGAGCGCATGGATCAACGGGAGGAGCGTAAAAGAATGAGAATCTTCCAGCGTTATAACCCTTTGAAAGTGGCAAAGTACGTTAAGACCCTGTTTCGCGGAAGGCTGTATATCAAGGACGTGGGCGCATTTGAATTCGACGAGGGGAAAATCCTGCCGCCGAAGATTCGCGACAAGCGCCATTTCAGCGTGATGTCTGAAGTGAACCGTCAGGTGCTGCTGTTGCAGACCGAGATGGGGTGAGCACCTCGCTGACAGCGGTAAAAAAATGCGGCCCCGATGGGGCCGCTGATGTTTTTGTCCTTCGCGCCGTCAGGCCGCAGGCGTGTCGTCCGGCGCTTTCGGCAGCACCGCCGCCGGCTTGTCGCTCAGCCGGGTGACCAGCAGCTGGTCTATCTTGTAGCTGTCGATATCCACCACTTCGAACTTGTAGCCGGCGTATTTGACGAAGTCGGTGCGTTTCGGGATCTTGCGCAGCATATACATCATAAAGCCGCCGATGGTCTCGTAGTTGCCCGCCTGCGGGAACTCGTCGATGTCCAGCACGCGCATCACGTCGTCGATCGGCGTGCCGCCTTCAATCAGCCATGAACTTTCGTCGCGCGCCACGATCTGCTCTTCCTGGCCCTGGCCGACCAGATCGCCCATCAGCGTGGTCATCACGTCGTTAAGGGTGATGATGCCCACCACCAACGCATATTCATTGAGGATCACCGCGAAGTCTTCGCCGGCGGTTTTGAAGCTTTCCAGCGCTTCGGACAGCGTCAGCGTGTCCGGCACGATCAGCGCCGAGCGGATCTGCACGCCGCTGCTCAGCACCAGGCTTTGGTTGCCCAGCACGCGGTTCAGCAGGTCTTTGGAATCGACGTAGCCGACCACCTGATCGATATGGCCGTCGCACACCAGGAACTTGGAGTGCGGGTGAGTCGAGACTTTCTCCTTGATGCTCTCTTCGCTTTCGCGCAGATCGAAGTACACCACGCTTTCGCGCGAGGTCATCGAAGACGGCACGGTGCGCGATTCCAGTTCGAACACGTTTTCAATCAGCTCGTGCTCCTGTTTGCGCAGTACGCCCGCCAGGGCGCCGGCTTCCACCACCGCATAGATGTCATCGGAGGTGATGTCGTCTTTACGCACCATCGGCAGCTTGAACATACGGAAGATCAGGTTGGCCATGCCGTTGAAGAACCACACCAGCGGGCGGAAGATCATGATGGAGAAACGCATCGGGTTGATGATCCGGACGGCGACCGTCTCTGGTGCAATCATACCGATGCGCTTCGGGGTCAAATCGGCGAACAGGATAAACAGGCTGGTCACCAGCACGAAAGAGCAGATGAAGCTGACCTGTTCCGCCAATTCGGGCGACAGGAAACGATCGAACAACACCTTGAAAGTGGGCGAGAAAGCCGCGTCGCCGACGATACCGCCGAGGATGGCCACGGCGTTCAGGCCGATCTGCACCACGGTGAAAAAGATGCCAGGGGTTTCTTGCAGCTTGAGCACTCTGGCGGCGTTGACGTTACCTTCGTCAGCCATCAGCTTCAGTTTGATCTTGCGCGAGGCGGCCAGAGAGATTTCCGACAGTGAGAAGAACGCACTCACCGCGATCAGAAAAAGAATCAGTAAAATACTGTTTAACATAATCTATCCATACGTGCCGACGGGATGCCGGCGCTCTTGAGGAAGGGTAGTACATAGTAAAAAAAGCAGCGATAACAACCAGAAGGGAAGCTATCGGGCCGCAGAAGCGGCCCGCATAGTATAGCAGTTGCCCCACAGGGGCCGCCAGCGGTTAAAAAAGTGCCGCCGGCCGGCATCAAATCAGCCCTGCGGCGGCAGGCAAACGCCGATGCCGCCCAGCCCGCAGTAGCCTTCCGGGTTCTTGTACAGGTACTGTTGGTGATCGTCTTCCGCGTAATAGAACGGCAGAGCCGGTGCGATCTCGGTGGTGATGGCGCGCTTATCGCCCGCCGCATCCATCGCCTGCTGGAAGCGTTGCAGGCTGCTTTCCGCCTCGGCCTGCTGCTCTGGGCTCAGCGTATAAATCGCCGAGCGGTACTGCGTGCCGACGTCGCCGCCCTGGCGCATGCCCTGCGCCGGATCGTGATTTTCCCAGAACAGCTGCAGCAGCTGTTTGTAGCTGACGACGTGCGGATCGAACACCACGCGCACCACTTCGGCGTGGCCGGTCTGGCCGCTGCACACTTCGCGGTAGGTCGGGTTCGGCGTGTAGCCGCCGCTGTAGCCGGCGGCGGTGCTGTAGACGCCCGGCTGTTGCCAGAACAGGCGCTCAACGCCCCAGAAACAGCCCATGGCGAAAACTGCCACCTCCATGCCGGCCGGCACCTGAGTCATCGAGTGTTCGGTGACGACGTTGAGCGTTGCGACAGGCATTGGCGTGGTGCGGCCAGGCAGCGCGCTTGCCTTATCGACGGTTTGTGATTTATCAAAAAATGGCACCACGGTTGACTCCTGTTGTCACAGTAAGAATTGACCCTACATGGCGGCGGTTCGGTTGTATCTCACCGCGTCTTTGCCCACAATAAGCGGCAAGTTGGATTTTGTATAAGCTTAACGCAGTATTTTGAGCGCCAAAAGTGAAGAATTCGCCTGTTGCGCGGCGGTGGCAAAGCGCGGCGGGCGGCGTCCGGAAGAAGGTTGAAGAGGGCTGCCGTCATGATAGCGCGGAGTCTGCCCTGGCCCCGGAGCGAACACCATAACAGGACAGTAAAATCAATAAGGAGAACACGTGCCAAAGTACCCGGTCATGTGCTTGATATCTGTGTTGCTTGCGGCACCTGCAGCCTATGCGGCGAACGTGCGGCTGCAGGTGGAGGGGTTAAGCGGAGAGTTGGAAAAAAACGTCCGGGTGCGGCTGTCGTCGATCACGCCTGAAGAGGTCGGCACCGACGGCCGCTTCCGCGCACGGGTGGACGAGGCGGTGCGCCAGGGGCTGCGCGCGCTCGGCTATTACCAGCCGACTATCGAGTTTACGCTGGACGATCGGCCGGGGATGTCGCGCCCGGTGCTGCATGCCAAGGTCAATCCGGGCGAACCGGTGCGCATCGCCGGCGCCAACATCGTGCTGGAAGGCGGCGCGAAGACCGATGAGGACTACCTGGCGCTGGTAAAGAAGGATCGGCCGACCATCGGTGAGATCCTCAACCACGGCAAGTATGACAGTTTCAAAGGCTCGCTGACCGGCCTGGCGCTGCGCAAAGGCTACTTCGACGCCGACATGACCAAAAGCCAGCTCGGCGTGGCCGAAGATCTGCACAAGGCGTTTTGGGATATCGATTTCAACAGCGGCGAACGTTACCGCTTCGGCAAGGTGAAATTCACCGGTTCGCAAATCCGCGAAGACTATCTGCAAAATCTGGTGCCCTTTCATCAGGGGGATTACTACAGTTCGGAGGATTTGGCCGAGCTGAACCGCCGTTTGTCCGCCACCAACTGGTTCAACTCGGTGGTGGTGTCCCCTGATTTCAACGATGCCAAAGAGAACAAGATTTTGCCGTTGGACGCGCTGGTGACGCCGCGCACGCGCAACACCGTCGAAACCGGTATCGGTTATTCCACCGACGTCGGCCCGCGGGTGAAAGGCACCTGGAAAAAGCCCTGGCTCAACGATCGCGGGCATAGCCTGGAAACCAGCGCCAGCGTGTCGGCGCCGGAGCAGCAGCTGGATCTGACTTACAAGATCCCGCTGCTCAAGAACCCGCTGGAGCAGTATTACCTGCTGCAGGGCGGGCTCAAGAACGTCGATCTTAACGACACCAAATCCGTGACCTCCAAAGTGGTGGCCTCGCGCAACTGGGATCTCTCCAGCGGCTGGCAGCGGGCGATCAACCTGACCTGGCGCTGGGATAACTTTACCCAGGGCAACGTCAGCAACACCACCATGCTGCTGTACCCCGGCGTCAGCTTCAACCGCACCCGTTCGCGCGGCGGGCTGATGCCGACCTGGGGCGACAGCCAACGCTATTCCATCGACGTGTCCGACACTTCCTGGGGCTCCGGCGTGGACTTCGCGCTGATGCAGGCGCAGAACGTCTGGATCCGCACCCTGGCCGACAAGCATCGCTTTGTAGCGCGCGGGCAGGTGGGCTGGATCGAAACCAACGACTTCGACAAGGTGCCGCCGGATCTGCGCTTCTTCGCCGGCGGTGACCGCAGCATTCGTGGCTACAAGTACAAAGACATTTCGCCGCGCGGCGACGACGGCAAGCTGACCGGCGCCTCCAAGATGCTGACCGGCTCGCTGGAGTATCAATACAACGTGACCGGCAAATGGTGGGGGGCGATGTTCGTCGATTCCGGTGAAGCGGTGAACGATATCAAGCAGAGCAACTTCAAGACCGGCGCCGGCGTAGGCGTGCGCTGGCAGTCGCCGGTGGGGCCGGTGAAGCTGGATATCGCCGCGCCCGTGGGGGACAAGGACACCCACGGGATGCAGTTCTACATCGGTTTGGGGCCTGAACTATGAGCCTGGTTAAAAAGATTTGCCTCGGATTTCTGGTCATTCTGCTGCTGCTGATCGGCGGACTGGCCTTTCTGGTGGGGACCACCACCGGTTTGCATATGGTCATCAACGGCGCGGCGCGCTGGGTGCCGGGGCTGGAGATCGCCGGCGTCAGCGGCGGCTGGCGCGATCTGACGCTGAAGGGCGTGAAGTATCAGATGCCGGGCGTGACGGTCAACGCCGGGCAGTTCCATCTCTCCCTCGATCTCTCCTGCTTTAAACGCAGCTCGCTGTGCGTCAACGCTTTGACCGCTCAGGACGTGGACGTGGCGGTGAACACCAAAGAGATGGCGCCCTCCGCGCCGGTGGAGGAGAGCAGTGAACCGACCACCAATCTCAGCACCCCTTATCCGATCACCCTGCGCCTGTTGGCGCTGAATAACGTCAAGGTCACCGTCGACGACACCGCCATTTCTCTGGCCGAGTTCCGCACCGGCGCGCAGTGGCAAGAGCGCGCGCTGACGCTGATGCCAACCAAGATCGGCTCGTTGCTGATCGCCTTGCCGAAAACGCCGCAAAATCCGTTGCCGGAAGCGGTGCAACCGGCGGTCGAGGTGGCGAAAAAGGTCGGTGAGCAGGTTACCGACGCGGCGAAACCGGCGCCGCAGCCGGAGGAGAAGCCGCTCGGCGAAACGCTGAAGGAACTGTTCGCCAAACCGCTGTTGCCGGATCTGCCGGACATCCGCCTGCCGCTGGATATCACCGTGAAAGAGATCAGCGGCGAACAGCTGCGCTTGACCGGCGATACTGACGTGCTGATCACGAGCCTGTTGCTGCAGGCCAGCACGCAGGATCAGCATATCCAGCTGGACAACTTCGACGTGAAGTCGCCGCAGGGCACGCTGTCGGTGCAGGGGCAGGCGACCCTGACCGGCGACTGGCCGGTGGCGCTGACCGCCAACAGCGCGTTGAATATCGACCCGTTGAAGGGCGAGAAGGTGAAGCTGAACATCGACGGCGGGTTGCGTGATGAGCTGAAGGTGGCGCTGAATCTGTCCGGCCCGGTCGGCGCCCAGCTCGATGTGCAAACCCGGCTGGCCGAAGCGGGCCTGCCGCTGGCGCTGACGCTGCAGAGCAAGCAGCTGAAATGGCCGCTGAGCGGCGAGGCGCAGTATCAGGTCAACGATTTCCGCCTGCGCTTTAACGGCAAGGCGACCGACTATGCGCTGTCGACGCGCGCCAATCTGAAAGGCCAGGATCTGCCGCCGGCGGTGCTGACGCTGGACGGCAAAGGCAACGTCGAGCAGTTCAGGCTGGAGCGCCTGCGCCTGGCGGCGCTGCAGGGCAATACCGATCTCACCGCGCTGGTGGACTGGAGCAAGGCCATCAGCTGGACCTCGCAATTGACGCTGAGCGGCATCAATACCGCCAAGCAGTGGCCGGAATGGCCGGCGAAACTCGACGGCAAGATCACCACGCGCGGCAGCCTGCACGGCGGCAGCTGGCAGCTGCAGGTGCCGGTGCTGCAGCTGGACGGCAACGTGAAGCAGAACAAGGTCACGGCGCGCGGCACGCTGAGCGGCAACGCCGCCGGGCAGTGGAAAATCCCCGGCATCGATCTGACGCTGGGGCGCAACCAGCTGAATGTCAAAGGACAGCTGGACGAGAAGAACTGGAACCTGGACGCCAACATCGACGCGCCGCGTCTGGACGGCGCGCTGCCGGGCCTCGGCGGCACCGCCAAAGGGCTGCTGAAGCTGCGCGGCAATCTGCAGGCGCCTCAGCTGCTGGCGGATTTGACCGCCTCCGGCTTGCAGTGGCAGGCGCTGCGCATCAACCGCGTGAAGATCGACGGCGACGTGCGCTCCACGGATCAGATCCAGGGGCAGCTGGCGGTACGCGTCGAGCAGCTGAAGCAGGACGCGCTGGAGGTCAGCCTGCTGACCCTCGACGCCAAAGGCAGCGAGAAGCAGCATCAGCTGCAGTTGAAGATCGACGGCAAACCGGTCTCCGGCCAGCTGGCGCTGCAGGGCAGCTTCGATCGTCAGCAGCAGCGCTGGCGCGGCAATCTGAACAATACCCGCTTCGATACGCCGGTGGGGGAGTGGCGCCTGACGCGCGCCATCGCGCTGGACTACCTGAACACCGCGCAGAAGATCAGCGTCGGGCCGCACTGCTGGCAGAACCCGAACGCCGAGCTGTGCGTGCCGAAGACCATCGAAGCCGGCCAGAGCGGCCAGGCCAGCGTGGTGCTCAACCGCTTCGATCTGGCGATGATCAAGCCGTTCCTCGGCCCGGAGACCGCCCTGAGCGGCGTGTTCACCGGCCGGGCCGACGTCAGCTGGAAACCGGGCGGCGCGCTGCCAGAGGCGAAGGTCACGTTGGCCGGCAACGGCGTCAAGGTGGTGCAGCAGGTGCAGGGCAACGCGCTACCGATCGCCTTCGATACGCTGACCCTCAACGCCGGCCTGAACAACGGCCGCGCGCAGGCCGACTGGCGGATCAAACTGACCAACAACGGCCAGTTCGACGGCAATATCCAGGTGGCGGATCCGCAGGTGCGGCGCACCATCAGCGGCAATGTCAATATCACCAACATCTCGCTGGCGCTGATCAACCCGGCGCTGATGAAGGGCGAAAGCGCGGCGGGCATGCTGAACGCCAACCTGCGCCTGGGCGGCAGCGCGCAGAAGCCGCTGGTGTTCGGCCGTCTGGCGTTGGATCGGGCGAAGGTGCAAGGACACTGGATGCCGTTCGATATGACCGACGCGCGGCTGGCGGTGAATTTCAACGGCATGACCTCGACGCTGGAAGGGCTGCTCAGCACCACGCGCGGCCAGCTGAATCTGGCGGGCGATGCCGACTGGCGTGACATCAATGCCTGGCGTGCGCGCATTGCCGCCAAGGGCGACAAGCTGCGGGTGACGGTACCGCCGATGATCCGCATCGACGTGTCGCCGGATCTGGTGTTCGAAGCCACGCCGCAGCTGTTCTCGCTCAACGGCAAGGTCGATATTCCCTGGGCGCGCATCACGGTGCAGGAACTGCCGGAAAGCGCGGTGGGCGTCTCTTCCGACGAGGTGATGCTGGACGATCAGCTGAAGCCGATTCAACCGAAGACCGCCTCGATCCCGATCAACAGCAATCTGATGATCCACGTCGGCAACGACGTGCGGCTGGACGCCTTCGGCCTGAAAGCCCGCCTGAAGGGCGATTTGAAAGTGGTGCAGGACAAGAAAGGGCTGGGCCTCAATGGCCAGATTGACATCCCTTCCGGTCGCTTCCATGCTTATGGTCAGGATTTGATCGTGCGTAAAGGGCAGCTGATGTTCTCTGGCCCGCCGGATCAGCCGCTGCTCAATATCGAGGCGATCCGCAACCCGGAATCCACCGAGGACGACGTGACCGCCGGCGTGCGCGTGACCGGCCTGGCGGATGCGCCGAAGCTGGAAGTGTTCTCCGATCCGGCCAAATCGCAACAGGAAGCCCTGTCTTATCTGCTGCGCGGTCAGGGCTTAAGCAGTTCCGGCGCCGACGGCAACGCCATGACGTCGATGTTAATCGGCATGGGGGTTGCACAAAGTGGTCAACTTGTGGGTAAAATCGGCGAGGCATTCGGCGTGAGTAATTTGGCTCTGGACACTCAAGGGGTTGGCGACAATTCCCAGGTTGTCGTGAGCGGCTATGTCCTCCCAGGCTTACAAGTAAAATATGGGGTGGGCATTTTCGACTCGCTGGCCACGCTGACGTTGCGTTATCGCCTGATGCCTAAGTTGTATCTTGAAGCGGTGTCTGGTCTCGACCAGGCATTAGATTTGCTCTATCAGTTTGAGTTTTAGCGATGCGAATAATTGTCTACGGCAGTTTACGGCGCAAACAGGGAAACAGCCATTGGATGACCAACGCCCAATGGCTCGGCGAGCACGAGCTCGAAGGCTATCAGATTTATAATCTGGGCCATTACCCGGCGGCGATCCCTGGAGAGGGCACGATACATTGCGAAGTGTATCGTATTAACTCATCGATTCTGGCAGAGCTGGACGAACTGAAAAGCAACACCAAGGACTATAAGCGCGAGCTGATTCAGACGCCTTATGGGAGTGCGTGGATCTACCTGTATAAACACAGCGTGGACGGTTACCCGCGAATTACCAGCGGTGACTGGCTGAAACGCCTCGAAGATCAGTAATAAAAAAACACCGCTCAATGAGCGGTGTTTTTTCATCGGACGGCGGCGAAAATTACTTCTTGGCGGCGCGTTCGAAGGAGGCGATGATTTCCGCTTTAGCTGCGGCAGCGTCTGCCCAGCCTTCCACTTTCACCCATTTGCCTTTTTCCAGATCTTTGTAGTGCTCGAAGAAGTGAGCGATCTGGGCTTTCAGCAGTTCCGGCAGGTCGTTCACGTCTTTCACGTGATCGTACTCTTTGGTCAGCTTGCTGTGCGGTACCGCAACCAGCTTGGCGTCTTCACCGGCTTCGTCGGTCATCTTCAGCACGCCAACCGGACGGCAGCGGATCACGGAGCCCGGCTGCAGCGGATATGGGGTTGGGACCAGCACGTCAACCGGATCACCATCCAGAGACAGAGTGTGGTTGATGTAGCCGTAGTTGCACGGGTAGAACATCGCGGTGGACATGAAACGGTCAACGAACAGCGCGCCGGTTTCTTTGTCGATTTCGTATTTGATTGGATCGGCGTTGGCCGGGATTTCGATTACTACGTAGATGTCTTCCGGCAGGTCTTTGCCAGCTGGGACCAGATTCAAGCTCATGTCGGTTTCCTTTAATCATCAAACCAGAAATGGAGTGGCGGCTATTATAGCGGACTCTTTTGCGATTTCCTGCCCTTTTCATCGTCGAAAACCCAGTGTCTCTGCGCGCGGAGAATTTCCAGATTAATCCCGCCGCGGCATGAAGTTTTGCCTCCGCCTGCCGATAACTTCAACAAACAATAATGAGCCAGCAAAGCTGGCTCCGCGTTTTGCCACCCCTACTACGTCTGATCTCACTATTCTGAAGCCGGGAAGAACTCATGCTAAAAAAGATTACGGTGAAGGCTGGGCTGATCGCCCTGCTGAGCCTGATGACCATGCTGCTGATCATGGTCAGCGTTATTGGCGTCAACGCGATTAACGAAGGATCGCGCTCGATCCATACCTTAAACCAGATCCTCGGCGAAGAGCTGGGCTCGCTGGCCAACAGCTCCAACCTGACGCTGCGCGCCCGAACCGCCGCTTCGCTGGCGGTGCGCCAACGGGAGATCGGCCAGACTGATGTCTCCGACGCCACCGTGGGCCGCATCTACGGTTACCTCGAGCAGTCGAACAAGGAAATGGCGCGCTTTGTCGGCGTCGGCACCGTGACCGAGCGCGGCCGCGAACTCTCCAGCCGCCTGCAAAACAGCTATCGCGCCTATCTGGAGCAGGGTGTGAAGCCGATGGCCGCCGCCATCAAGGCCGGCAAGATCGATGAGTATTACCATATCCAGGAGACGCGCATTTCCGCCTTGAGCATCGCGTTTGAAAAGGATCTCAGCGATTTCCGCAGTTTCGCCATGAAGCTCGGCGAGAAGCAGGTGTATGACGCCGAAAGCAACGCCAGCACCAAGATCTCGCTGATCGTGGTGGCGGGCCTGCTCAGCGTGCTGCTGGCGGTGCTGGCCTGGTTTGCGTTGCGGGTGATCATTTTGCGTCCGCTGGATGAGTCCATCGCGCAGCTGGAATACATCGCCGGCGGCGATCTGACCCATGAGATCCGCGGCGAGGGCGATACCGAAATGGGCCGCCTGGTGCGGGCGATGCAGCGCATGCAGCGGGCGCTGGCCAATTCGGTCAGCAAAGTGCGTGACGCCAGCAGCCAGATCGACACCGGTTCACGCGAACTGGCGGCCGGTAACCTGCATCTGGCGCAGCGCACCGAAGAATCGGCCGCTTCGCTGGAAGAGACTGCCGCCAGCATGGAACAGCTGACCTCGACGGTGAAAATGAACGCCGAGAACTGCGAGCAAGCCAACCAACTGGCGCTGAGCGTGTCCGATATCGCCAACCAGGGCAGCGACGTGGTCAGTCAGGTGATGAGCAAGATGCAGGCGATCACCGACAGCTCGCGCCGCATCGCCGATATCATCAGCGTGATGGACGGCATCGCCTTCCAGACCAATATCCTGGCGTTGAACGCAGCGGTGGAGGCGGCGCGCGCCGGTGAACAGGGCCGCGGCTTCGCGGTGGTGGCCGGCGAAGTGCGCAATCTGGCGCAGCGCAGCGCCCAGTCGGCGAAAGAGATCAAAGGGTTGATCGAAGCGTCGCAGAACCGGGTGCAGGAAGGCGAGCAGATGGTGGAGTCGGCGGCGCAGACCATGAGCGGTATCACCGGTGAAGTGGGCCGGGTGACGGCGTTGATGCGTGAGATCTCGGCGGCGACGCGCGAACAAAGCAGCGGTATCGAACAGGTGAATCTGGCGGTGGCGCAGATGGATCAGGTGGCGCAGCAGAATGCGGCGCTGGTGGAAGAGTCGGCGGCGGCGACGCGCTCGCTGGAAGAGCAGGCTCAGCTGCTGGCGCAGAGCATGGCGGCGTTCAAGCTGTAAGGCGATAAGGGTTCGGCGCGGCGCCGAACCCTTGCCAGTAACGCGTTACTCGTCCGGGTTTTCGGCGATGAAGCGTTCTGCGTCTTCTACCATCGACTTGGTGCCGACGAAGAATGGCGCGCGCTGGTGCAGTTTCACCGGCGTGATGTCCAGAATGCGATTTTTGCCGTCGCTGGCCTTACCGCCGGCCTGTTCGGCCAGGAACGCCATCGGGTTGCATTCGTACAGCAGGCGCAGCTTGCCTTGCGGGTGGCTGGCGGTGCTTGGGTAGATGTAGATGCCGCCTTTCAGCAGGTTGCGGTGGAAGTCCGCCACCAGAGAACCGATGTAGCGCGAGGTATAAGGGCGCTGCGTCGCTTCGTCCTGCTCCTGGCAGTACTTGATGTATTTCTTCACGCCGAGAGGGAACTTGATGTAGTTGCCTTCGTTGATGGAATACATGTTGCCGCTCGCCGGGAAGCGCACTTTCTCGTGAGAGAGACAGAACACGCCCAGAGACGGATCGTACGTGAAGGCGTGGACGCCGTAACCGGTGGTGTACACCAGCATGGTGGACGAGCCGTAAACCACGTAACCCGCTGCGACCTGGGCGCTGCCCGGCTGCAGGAAGTCTTCTTCGGTCACCGGCGTGCCGACCGGCGTGATGCGACGATAGATAGAGAAAATCGTACCGACCGAGACGTTGACATCGATGTTGGACGAGCCGTCCAACGGATCCATCAATACGACATACTTGGCATTTTCAGCTCGCTCGCCGTCGAATATCACGATTTCATCTTCTTCTTCGGAAGCGATACCCGCAACTTCACCACGCGCTTTCAACGCCGCTTTCAGTTTTTCGTTCGCGTACAGGTCCAGTTTCATCTGAACTTCGCCCTGTACGTTGGACACCCCGCTGGTTCCCAGAATATCAACCAGGCCGGCCTTGTTGATGTCGCGGTGGATGATTTTGGCGCCCAGTTTAATTGCAGAAAGTAACGCGGTCAGCTCGCCGGTGGCGTGAGAGAAGTCGTGCTGTTTCTCGACGATAAATTCGCCTAACGTTTTCATGACACAATCCCTGAATCTACGGATGGATAGCGGCCTGTTAACAAACCGCCAACGTTTTCGCGTGCAGTGTAGCCCAAAGATGCGCGCCATTCATAGGCAAATCCATTTCTTCTGGACGATTCTGAGCGTTAGAATATGCCGACATTCGATGCACTCACATGAGAAACCTATGCGCATTCACATTCTTGGGATCTGTGGCACCTTTATGGGCGGGCTGGCGATGCTGGCGCGCTCACTGGGGCATGACGTCACCGGTTCGGACGCCAACGTCTATCCGCCGATGAGCACGCTGCTGGAGAACCAGGGGATCGATCTGATTCAGGGTTATGATCCCGCCCAGCTGGATCCGGCGCCGGATCTGGTGATCATCGGCAACGCCATGACGCGCGGCAACCCGTGCGTGGAGGCGGTGCTGGAGCGTGGTATCCCTTACGTTTCCGGCCCGCAGTGGCTGCACGACGCCGTGTTGCGCGATCGCTGGGTACTGGCGGTCGCCGGCACCCACGGCAAAACCACCACCGCCGGCATGGCGACCTGGATCCTCGAGGCCTGCGGCTACCAGCCCGGCTTCGTCATCGGCGGCGTGCCGGGCAACTTCGACGTATCGGCCCGCCTCGGCGGCAGCCCGTTCTTCGTGATCGAGGCCGACGAGTATGACTGCGCGTTCTTCGACAAGCGCTCCAAGTTCGTGCACTACAGCCCGCGCACGCTGATCATGAACAACCTGGAGTTCGACCACGCCGATATTTTCGACGATCTGAAAGCCATCCAGAAACAGTTCCACCACCTGGTGCGTCTGGTGCCGGGCAAAGGTAAAATCATCCTGCCGGACAACGACAGCCACCTGAAGCAGGTGATGGCGATGGGCTGCTGGAGCGAACAGGAGCTGGTGGGCGAAGAGGGCGCCTGGCGCGCGCAGAAGCTGACGCCGGACGCCAGCCATTACGCGGTGTTCCTCGACGGTGAGCAGGTCGGCGAAGTGAAGTGGGCGCTGGTGGGCGAGCACAACATGCATAACGGCCTGATGGCCATCGCCGCGACTCGCCACGTCGGCGTGCAGCCGGCGGACGCCTGCCGCGCGTTGGGCGATTTCATCAACGCCCGCCGCCGCCTGGAGCTGCGCGGCGAAGCCAACGGCGTCACGGTTTACGACGATTTCGCGCACCACCCGACGGCGATCCTGGCCACTCTGGCCGCGCTGCGCGGCAAGGTCGGCGGTACGGCGCGCATTCTGGCGGTGCTGGAACCGCGATCCAACACCATGAAAATGGGCATCAGCAAAAATGATCTGGCGCCTTCGCTCGGCCGTGCCGACGAAGTGTTCCTGTTCCAGCCGCACCACATTCCGTGGCAGGTCGCGGAAGTGGCGGATGCCTGCGTGCAGCCGGCGCATTGGAGCGCGGATCTCGACACGCTGGTGGAGATGGTGGTGAAAACCGCACAGCCGGGCGACCACATTCTGGTGATGAGCAACGGCGGTTTCGGCGGTATTCACGATCGCTTGCTGGACGCGCTGGCGAAAAAGCAGGAACCGAAGGTGACCTACTGATCGCTTAGCCGCATCAGCCAACCTAAGGGCCGCATTCGCGGCCTTTTTTACGCCCATAAAAAAGCCCTCGCGAGCGAGGGCAACGGGGTTCGTCGGATAGGACGACGAGAGGGTCTCTGGGAAATCGGCGTTTGCGTCAGAACTCGGCAGTGGCAGTGACGAGGGTAATCAGCTCTGCAAAGCCGTTCCCAGAGTTGTTATTTGTAAATCTCGGCGGTGGCGTGGTAGTTGCCTTCGTTACGGGCTTCGATCACGCGGTAGGCGGTCGCGCCTTTCGCGTCGGCTTTCTCCGACAACGCCTGGCGAATGTCGGTCGGCGCGCCGTCGATGCCGCTGACGGTAATGGTGCCGATAGATTGCAGATTGGCGGTCTGATCGTTAGTCACCAACTGGGCGGCAGACGCGCCGAAGGAGATGACGGACAGCAAACCGAGTGCAGCAACAGTAGTTTTCATGTTCATGATAGCGATCCTTGGTCATAACAGCCTGGAAGGGCTTGGCAGCGATTTTTATTCTTGAAGGCCGTTATGACAGCGTTTGATTCCAGAGATGTATTGCCCGTTGCCGGGTAATGCCGTTACTTATTTGTAGATTTCAGCGGTCGCGTGGAAGTTGCCGTCGTTGCGCGCTTCGATCACGCGGTAAGCGGTCGCCCCTTTGGCGTCGGCTTTGTCGGACAGTGCCTGGCGAATGTCGGAAGGCGCAGCGGCGACGCCGCTCACGGTGATCACACCGGCGGGCTGCAGTTTTGCGGCCTGGGTTGCATCAACAGATTGTGCTGCGAATGCACCAAAGGAAAGCATGGACAGAACGCTCAGGGTTGCAACGGTAGCTTTAATTTTCATCATCTCACCTCATCGTATTCTTTTATCAGTTCCAACGAACTGTGATTCAGTTCACGAAAATGAGTATACAGCTAGTAACGCGAAAAATTAATAGTTCGCTAACAGTTGCTAGTGAAACTTTAACCTCATGATCCTTATTTTTTATAACCGTAAGGAATAAAAAACGCTCATAAAACGATCTTTTGATGTTAAATTTATGTAATTTCAATAAGGTAAGTGATTTTGACCAAAAGTGCGGAAGATCACAGTGGGTACTGCTGGTTACATGGAGATGTCATGGAAATGTGTTGTTGCGGGATAAAAAAGCAGTGTTAAACGCGGTTGAAGGCTGGGAAGGTAACGCGAGGGTTAAAGAAGCGCTAACAAAATGCGGTTTACAGCCGCACTTTGTTAGCGCCAGGTTTCACAGCTCTTGTTCGAACACGCCCAGGATCGCTTCATGCAGCTTCTGAGCGGTAAAGCCGTTGGACGGGGTGACGAAAATCGTGTCGTCGCCGGCAATTGTGCCGAGGATACCCTGGGATTTACCCAGTGAGTCGAGCAGGCGGGCGATCAGCTGTGCGGCGCCCGGGCTGGTGTGGATCACCACGACGGCATCGTTATGGTCGACGTCGAGCACCAGATTCTTCAATGGGCTGGTGGTGGTCGGCACGCCGAGTTCGGCAGGAAGGCAATACACCATTTCCATTTTGGCATTGCGCGTACGTACCGCGCCGAACTTGGTCAGCATGCGCGATACTTTGGATTGGTTAATGTTTTCGAAGCCTTCTTCTTGCAGCGCCAAAACGATCTCGCCTTGAGAACTGAATTTTTCTTCTTTCAATAACGCTTTGAACGTCTTGATCAGATCTTCCTGTTTTGCGGGATTACGCATTTTGCACCGTGGAATGTTGATAGTGGAAGTCATGATTATGCATATAGATGAATTTTTATGCAACAAAGGCCGCCCCAAAGAAAATAAAAATGACCGGACGGCGAGGAAAGGGCGGCATTTTAACAAAATCCGGCCGCGATGAATATGCCCTTTTGACGACGGAAAATCGGCCTGCGGTGGTAAATAAAATGTTATTAAAATGATGTTGTTCTGATGTTGCGTAAGGGTGTAATGTAACGGCCGGTTAACTTGCTCGTGAATAACCTCGCACTTTTTTTGATTAGTGTGCGCTATGCCCTTCATGCGTAAGCGATTTAATCTAAAATGGGCGCGACAGCGGCCGTTTTATTACACCTGCAGGCAAGAATTGGCTAATTTATTGTTTTGAAAGGTGTAATAACGTAAGGTCCGTAACCAACACATTCACGGCGCTTTATATATTTAAGATAATAAAGGAGTATAGGATGAAAGTTGCAGTTCTCGGTGCTGCTGGCGGTATCGGCCAGGCCCTCGCCCTTCTACTCAAAACCCAGCTTCCTTCAGGTTCTGAACTCTCTCTCTACGACATTGCCCCCGTTACCCCAGGCGTTGCCGTCGACTTAAGCCACATCCCAACCGCAGTTAAAATCAAAGGCTTCAGCGGCGAAGACGCGACTCCGGCTCTGCACGGTGCGGACGTGGTGCTGATTTCCGCCGGCGTGGCCCGTAAGCCAGGCATGGATCGCTCTGACCTGTTCAACGTTAACGCCGGCATCGTGCGTAACCTGATTGAGCAAGTGGCGAAAACCTGCCCGAAAGCCTGCATCGGCATCATCACCAACCCGGTTAACACCACGGTCGCCATCGCGGCGGAAGTGCTGAAAAAAGCCGGCGTTTACGACAAGAACAAACTGTTCGGCGTGACTTCGCTGGATATCATCCGTTCCAATACCTTCGTGGCCGAGCTGAAAGGCAAGCAGCCTGAAGAACTGAACGTGCCGGTGATCGGCGGCCACTCTGGCGTGACCATCCTGCCTCTGCTGTCGCAGATCCCTGGCGTGAGCTTCACCGATCAGGAAGTGGCGGATCTGACCAAACGTATTCAGAACGCCGGCACTGAAGTGGTGGAAGCCAAAGCCGGCGGCGGGTCTGCAACGCTGTCCATGGGTCAGGCGGCCGCCCGTTTCGGTCTGTCTCTGGTGCGTGCGCTGCAGGGCGAGAAAGGCGTTGTGGAATGCGCTTACGTTGAAGGCGACGGCAAATACGCTCGCTTCTTCGCGCAGCCGCTGGTGCTGGGCAAGAACGGCGTTGAAGAACGCAAAGATATCGGCACCCTGAGCGCCTTCGAGCAGAAAGCACTGAACGAGATGCTGGACGTGCTGCATAAAGATATCGAACTGGGCGAGAAGTTCATCAATAACTGATCGACACCGATAGTCAGCCGATAAACGCCGCCGGACGCTGTTCCGGCGGTTTTTTTTGCTCCGCGTTCACGATTTGATGCGTGCTTTGCGATCCAGCAGGCAATCGCTGTGCGGATCGTAATAGCGGCTTGGCCAGATCTCCGAAGGGTGGATGCCTATCGCTTCGGCGATCAGCCATTCCCCCTTTGGCCACGGGCGCGACAGCGCATTGGCCAGCGTCGATGAGCTTAATCCGGCCTTGCGCGACACTGCCGCCAGCGTGGTGCCCTGCTTGCGTAGCGCCGCGATGATATCTGCCGGATGCCAATCTGGGTTCCTTGAATTCATGTTTACATTCCTTTTCTGATTAGCCAAAGTTGCGTTAGTGGTATAACTAACGGGTCATGGTTAAGCGTTTGAACAACGTGAAACGCTTATTCGGAAACAAGAATACCATTAAATTTCCTAAAAAATACCCAAGTAATTTCCAAAAAACGACATTGCCCACTATTGCCCAGAGATGATGGCTATGAAAAACGAGTGGTTTGCCGCCAAGGAACTGACAGGCATCGCAGGATTACCTTCCTCACCACAGGGAATCAATCTGATGGCCCGACGCGAAGGCTGGATCAGCCGCAGGCGTAAAGGCGTGCAGGGAAAAGCGTTGGAGTACCATATCGACAGCCTGCCTCCAGGCGTGCGTAACCTGCTGGCGCTGAAAGAAGACGGGGCGACATATGACGTAGAACGCCAGGATCCGTTGGCGGTATGGATCGAGTATTACTACCATTTGACGGAGAGCGAGCGCGAGAAAATGGTGGCTTTCCTGATGCGGGAAGGGATAGGCGGCCTGCTGGCGCGCATTGACGAAGAGAACAATACCTAGACAGGCCCGCCTCAGCGGGCCTGATAAGAACGTTAAGAAACTTTTGTTTCTTAAAAGTCGCGTTGCACTGCCAGATGCGCCAGGCCTTCCAGCGCCGTGCGGTGCTCCGAGGCCGGCAAGACCTGCAGCGCGGCGATCGCCTTGTCGGCTTCTTCCTCGGCGCGTTGGCGGGTGTATTCCAGCGAACCGCATTGTTGCATCGCCTGCAGCACCGGCTCCAGCAGGTGGCGGCCGTTACCTTGCTCAATCGCGCCGCGGATCATGTCACGCTGGGCGTCGTCGCCGTTGTGCATCGCGTGCAGCAGCGGCAGGGTCGGTTTCCCTTCATTCAGATCGTCACCGGTGTTTTTGCCCAGGGTGCTGCCGTCGGCGCTGTAGTCGAGCAGATCGTCGATCAGCTGGAAAGCGGTGCCGAGGTAGCGGCCATAATCTTGCAGCGCCTTCTCTTGCTCGGCGTTGGCGCCGGACAGGATCGCCGACGATTGCGCCGCCGCCTCAAACAGACGGGCGGTTTTGCTGTAGATCACCCGCATATAGCTTTCTTCGCTGATGTCAGGATCGTGCACGTTCATCAACTGCAGCACTTCGCCTTCGGCGATGACGTTGACCGCCTCCGACATCAGCGCCAGCACGCGCAGCGATTCCAGGCTGGTCATCATCTGGAAGGCGCGGGTATAGATAAAGTCGCCGACCAGCACGCTGGCGGCGTTGCCGAACGCCGCGTTGGCGGTGGCTTTGCCGCGGCGCATATCCGACTCGTCGACGACGTCGTCATGCAACAGCGTGGCGGTATGAATGAATTCGATCAGGGCGGCTACGGTGACGTGCTTGTTGCCTTCGTAGCCCAACGCCCGCGCCGCCAGGACGGCGATCATCGGCCGGATGCGCTTACCGCCACCGCTGATAATGTAATAGCCAAGCTGATTGATGAGCGTGACATCGGAATTCAGCTGTTCGAGAATTGTTGCGTTCACGGCCGCCATATCTTGCGCGGTTAACTCGGTAATTTGCTCTAGGTTCATTGTGTTTTTTTCAGCTGTGTTTCTCTTCACCGCGTTGAGATCGCTGCTCACATCGGTACATGGCGGTAACTGTCCCTATGATTGTACTTGAAAAACGGTTCAGATAAACGCCACGAAAGAAACTGCGCTTTTTTTCTTCTTTTTTCTCCTTCTGGTCTTATTCTGCTCTTGTCATGCGCCGCTTTTTTGCGTAGAATTCGCGCCCTATTGTGAATATTTATAGCGCGCTCTGAACTAACACAGTCGGGCACGCGGAAAGCGGAGTTTTATATGTACGCGGTTTTCCAAAGTGGTGGTAAACAACACCGAGTAAGCGAAGGTCAGACCGTTCGCTTGGAAAAGCTGGACATCGCAACTGGTGAAGCGGTTGAGTTTGACCAGATTCTGATGATCGCTAATGGCGAAGATATCAAAATCGGCGTTCCTTTCGTCGATGGCGGCAAGATCAAAGCTGAAGTCGTTGCTCACGGTCGTGGCGAGAAAATTAAAATCGTTAAGTTTCGTCGTCGTAAACACCACCGTAAGCAGCAGGGCCACCGTCAGTGGTTCACTGACGTTAAAATCACCGGCATCAGCGCTTAAGTTAGGAGAGCGGATTAATGGCACACAAAAAGGCTGGCGGCTCGACTCGTAACGGTCGCGATTCAGAAGCTAAACGTCTGGGCGTAAAACGCTTTGGCGGCGAAGCAGTACTGGCAGGCAGCATCATCGTTCGTCAGCGCGGCACCAAATTCCACGCTGGTACCAACGTGGGTTGCGGCAAAGACCACACTCTGTTTGCTTTGAAAGACGGTAAAGTCAAATTCGAAGTTAAAGGCCCGAGCAATCGTAAATTCATCAGCATCGAAGCTGAATAATTTTTCGAGCCTTACGAAATAGATGTAAGCCCCGCAATTCGTTGCGGGGCTTTTTACATTTATGGGTTGCCTGAGGGTTGGCCCGTCAGCGTTGGCGAAGGTGATATGGATACGAAGCAGCAGGTCGGCGTTGGTATTTCTTTGGCGTTAACCACGGCGGTTTGCTGGGGCGCGTTGCCGATCGCGATGAAAGAAGTGTTGGTGGTGATGGAGCCGTTTACCGTTGTCTGGTATCGCTTTACCATGGCCGCCATCGGTTTGGGCCTGATCCTTGCGGTGCGCGGCAAGCTGCCGCCGCTGACGATGTTCCGCCAGCCGCGTTGGCTGCTGCTGTTGGCGATCGCGACGGCGGGGCTGCTGGGCAACTTTGTGTTCTTCAGCTCCTCGCTGCAATACCTGAGCCCGACGGCGTCGCAGGTGATTGGCCAGCTGTCGCCAGTCGGTATGATGTTCGCCAGCGTGCTGATTTTAAAAGAGCGCATGCGCATCACCCAGGTCATTGGCGCCCTGATGCTGATTTGCGGGCTGATGCTGTTTTTCAACGTCAGTCTGATAGAGATCTTCACCCGGCTGACGGACTACACGCTGGGCGTCATGCTGGGTGTGTGTGCGGCGATGGTCTGGGTGAGCTATGGCGTGGCGCAGAAGGTGTTGCTGCGCCGGCTGGCTTCGCCGCAGATCCTGGTTATGTTGTACACTTTATGTGCGATTGCGTTGTTCCCTCTGGCCAAACCCGAGGTGATTTTCCAGCTTAGCGGCTGGCAATTGGCGTGCCTGCTGTTTTGCGGCGCCAACACGCTGATCGGCTATGGCGCGCTGGCAGAAGCGATGGCGCGCTGGCAGGCGGCGCAGGTGAGCGCGTTGGTTACGCTGACCCCGCTGTTTACCCTGCTGTTTTCAGATTTATTGGCGCTGGCTTGGCCCCAGGCATTCGCCATGCCGACGCTGAACATCGTCGGCTATGTCGGTGCGTTTGTGGTTGTGGCGGGCGCCATGTTTTCCGCAATTGGTCACCGGTGGTGGCCGCGACGGGCAGACCCCCCCCTGGTTGCTCCTTTGAAGCAGCCCGGTGAATGATTTACGGAGACGGTAAATGAAGTTTGTAGATGAAGCAGCGATTCTGGTCGTTGCAGGCGACGGCGGCAACGGGTGCGTCAGCTTCCGCCGCGAAAAATATATCCCGAACGGTGGGCCTGACGGCGGTGACGGCGGCGACGGCGGCGACGTCTACCTGCTGGCGGACGAGAACCTTAACACCCTGATCGACTACCGCTTTGAGAAGTCTTTCCGCGCCGAACGCGGCCAGAATGGCCAGAGCCGCGACTGTACCGGCAAACGCGGTAAAGACGTCATCATCAAGGTGCCGGTCGGCACGCGCGTGAAGGATCAGGGCACCGGCGAGATCCTCGGCGACATGACCCGCCACGAGCAGAAGCTGATGGTCGCCAAAGGCGGCTGGCACGGTCTGGGCAACACCCGTTTCAAATCTTCGGTCAACCGCGCGCCGCGTCAGAAGACGCTGGGTACCGCCGGCGAAGCGCGTGACCTGTTGCTGGAGCTGTTGCTGCTGGCCGATGTGGGCATGCTGGGGCTGCCGAACGCCGGCAAATCGACCTTCATCCGCGCGGTGTCCGCCGCCAAGCCGAAGGTGGCCGATTATCCGTTTACCACGCTGGTGCCGAGCCTGGGCGTGGTGCGCATGGATCACGAGCAGAGCTTTGTGGTCGCCGACATTCCGGGGCTGATCGAGGGCGCCTCCGAAGGCGCCGGCCTGGGTATTCGTTTCCTGAAACACCTGGAGCGTTGCCGCGTGCTGCTGCACCTGGTGGACATCGCGCCGATCGACGAATCCGATCCGGTGGAAAACGCCAAAGTCATCATCAACGAGTTGAACCAATACAGCGAAAATCTGGCGCAGAAGCCGCGCTGGCTGGTGTTCAACAAAATTGATGTGATTGGTGAGGAAGAAGCCGCCGAACGCGCCAAGGCGATTGTGGAAGGCATGGGCTGGGAAGGGAAGTACTACATGATCTCCGCCGCCAACCGCGAAGGCGTCAACGCGCTGTGCTGGGACGTGATGAACTTCATCAACACCCAGCCGAAAGCGATGGCGATCGAAGAAAGCGCACCGGAAAAAGTCGAATTCATGTGGGATGACTACCACCGCGAGCAAATCGCGGAAGTGGAAGCCGAAGCGGAAGATGACTGGGATGACGACTGGGACGAAGACGACGACGAAGGCGTCGAAATCATTTACCAGAAGTAATTCGGTGATAAAGGGCTCAGCAACGCTGGGCCCTTATTATTTGAGCGCCTTTTCCGGCAGCCAGCACTGGGCATTCAGGCCGCGCGCATCGCGGCGGTTTTCCAGCGTCAAACGCCCCTGGTGCAGTTGCGCAATGCGGATCACGATATTCAGGCCCAGTCCGCTGCCGCCGTAGCGTTGATCCATGCGGCGAAACGCCTGCGTCAGCTCCCCGACCATTTCTTCCTTGATTCCCGGGCCATCGTCGATGACCTGCAGCAGATAGCCGTTGTCTTGCGGCGTTAACCGCACCTGTATCGCGCCGCCTTCCGGGCCGTAACGGTGAGCGTTTTCGACCAGGTTGCGCAGCAGAAGCCGCAGCAACACCGGATCGCCGTTCACTGTGGCAGCAGCCGGCAATTGCCAGCCCAGCGTCTGCCCGCGTTGGGCGGCCATTTCGTCGAGCTCTTCGCGCAGCGGCTGGATCACATCGGCCACCCAATCGAAATGCTGATAATGGCCGCTGGCGAAGTCTTGCCCGGCGCGCGACAGCATCAGCAACTGCTCGACGGTATGCATCAGCTGATCGATGCGGGCGATCAGCGCCTGGCTGCCCTTGACGCCTTGTTTTTCCATCAATTCCAGATGCAGGCGGATGCCGGCCAGCGGCGTGCGCAGTTCGTGGGCGGCGTCGGCGGTGAACAGGCGTTCCTGTTGAATGGTGTTGTCCAACCGTGAGAACAGCTGATTGAGCGCATTGGTGACGGCCACCATTTCCTGGCTATCGCTGGTGATCGGCAGCGGCGTCAGGTTATCGGCAGAGCGCTTTTCCAGCCGCTGTTGCAGTTGGTTGAGTGGGCGGATGATCCAGCTGATAGCCCAGAATGACGCCAACAGGGTGACGATCATCATGATCAGCGAAGGCGCCAACAGCGATGCGATGGCCTCGGCGATCTCGGTATCGACGCGTTCGGTACGCACTTTGGCGGACAGGGTTTCGTCCACCAGGAAGCTGATCTGCTCCTGGCTTTCGTGCCACAGCCAGAAGGCGCTGATGAGTTGCGTGACCAGCAGGATCAGCGCCAGCATCAGCAGCAGGCGGCGGCGCATGCTGATCATGACGAGGGTTCCAGGCGGTAGCCGATGCCGCGCACGGTGCGAATGCGATCCTTGCCCAGTTTGCGGCGCAGGTTGTGAATATGCACTTCCAGGGTGTTGGAACCTAAATCATCTTGCCAGGTGTAGAGATCCTGCTGCAGGAGTTCGCGGTTGACCGTCTGCCCGGCACGCATGATCAGGCGCGCCAGAATGGCGAACTCTTTCGGCGTGACCTCCACCGGCTGCTGTTGCAGATAGACCTGCTGGCTGGAGAGATTCAACTGCAGGTCATCCACCTGCATCAGATTGTCGCTGTGGCCCTGGTAGCGCCGCAGGAGAGCGCGCACGCGCGCCTGCAGCTCAACCAGCGCGAAGGGTTTGACCAGGTAGTCGTCGGCGCCGGCGTCCAGCCCATCGACGCGGTCTTCCAGGGCGTCGCGGGCGGTCAGGATCAGCACCGGCAGATCGATCTGCTGGCGGCGCCACTGCCGCAGCAGCGCTGCGCCGTCCATGTCCGGCAGGCCGAGATCCAGGATCACCATGCTGTATTGGCTGGTGATGAGCAGGCTGCTGGCCTCCGCCGCTGTGGCGGCGCAGTCGCACACGTAGCCTTCACCGGTCAGCGCCAGCGCCAGCCCTTGTTGCAGCAGTTCATCATCTTCAACGACCAGCAGCTTCATGGCGATCCTCAGTTGTTTTGGTAAATATCCCGATACAGGCGGCTTTCGAAACGCACCAGCGGTGCGCGGCGCTGTTTCTGATCTTCCGGCGGCACGGCGTAGCCGGAGAGATACTGCACGAAGGCCATGCGCTGGCCGCTGGCGGTAGTGATGAAGCCCGCCAGGTTGTAGACGCCCTGCAGCGCGCCGGTCTTGGCCGACACCTTGCCGTCTACGCCAGCCTCATGCAGGCCGCCGCGGTAGCGCAGGGTGCCATCATAGCCGGACAGCGGCAGCATCGAGATAAAGTTCAGCTCGTTGTCGTGCTGCGCGATGTACTGCAGCGCCTGCATCATGGTCGCCGGGGCCAGCAGGTTGTGGCGCGACAGGCCGGAACCGTCGGCGATGATGGTGTTGCCCAGATCGATGCCGGCCTTCTGGCGCAGCACCTGCCGTACCGCATCGGAACCGGCTCGCCAGGTGCCCGGCACGCCGAAGCGTTCGTGGCCGATGGTGCGGAAGACGGTATCGGCGATCATGTTGTCCGATTTCTTCAGCATGATTTTCAACAGATCGTGCAGCGGCGCCGACTGGGTTTGCGCGATCACCGTGCCGGTGATGCCGGGGCGCGTCTGGCGTTTCAAATGCCCGTCGATCTGGATGTCGGCCTGCTTCAGCTCGTCTTTCAGGATGGCGCCCGCATAGCTGGCGCCGTCCTGGATGGCGAAGGCCAGCGGCAACGGCTCGCTGCGCTGCGTCAGGCAGCCGGTCAGGGTAAAGCGGTTCAGCTCGCCCGGCACCACGTCCAGCTCGCAGTACTGCGCGTCTGCGGAGCCGCGCGCCAGGGTGCGCACCTGGCTAAACATATTAACCGGATAATAGGAGGCGACGCGGATAAACGCCATGTCGCCCGGATTCGGCGCGCTGTACAGCGAGACCGAGAAACAGTTGCGATCGACAATGGCGGCGGCCGGCGGCGCGCTGAAGCACTGCGTCAGATCGTTCCACGGCCAGCCGGGCGCCTTGTCATGGCTGGCGAAGACCGAGGTATCGACCAGCACGTCGCCGCTGATTTGGCGCACGCCCTGCTTTTTTAGGACGGCCACCATATTGCGCAGGCTCTGGCGTTTGAAGGTCGGATCGCCGCTGAAGCGGGCGATCAGGTTGCCGCGCAGCACGCCGTCGCGGATATCACCCTGGCTCTCCAGCGTGGTGGTGAAACGGTAATCGGGCCCGAGTTGCAGCAATGCCGCCAGCGCCGTCAGCACTTTTTGGGTACTGGCCGGCAGCGCCATCTGCTGAGAGTGGTAATCGATCGTCGGCGAGCCGGCGCCGATCTTCTGAACGACCAGGGCAAGGTTGGCCCCATCAGGCAGATATTGTGTGTACTCTTCAACCGGGGCCGCATTCGCATTCAGAACAAATGCGCAAGCCAATGCACTGACAATTCGTGAAAAACGCATAATCTCGGGATAACAGCTGGATAACGTGCCGTCATACTACGGTGCAATCAGGGAAAAAGTAAACGATGACCCTCAAGGAACTCTAGGCTAAAATGCGTATCAAAATGCAAAACCGATCTTGGCTTGGGCTCCGTTCCGAGTCAGGTTTCTTTTGTTTGTCGCCTGGAGGCGGGGGGCGGTATGCCAACCGTGTTTTCATACGAATACGTCAGGATGACGGTTATTTGAACAGGAAAGATTTAGAGGTATTTATACGATGAACCAAATTCCGATGACCTTGTTTGGCGCTGAAAAACTGCGCGAAGAGCTCGAATATCTGAAAAGCGTGCGCCGCCCGAAAATCATTGCGGATATCGCTGAAGCGCGTGAACACGGCGACTTGAAAGAAAATGCCGAGTACCATGCCGCCCGCGAACAGCAGGGTTTCTGCGAAGGCCGCATTCAGGAAATCGAAGCCAAACTGTCCAATGCGCAGGTGATCGATATCACCAAGATGCCGAACACCGGCCGGGTGATCTTCGGCGCCACCGTATCGGTGATGAATCTGGACAGTGAAGAAGAAGTGACTTACCGCATCGTTGGCGACGATGAGGCCGATTTCAAGAAAAATCTGATTTCGGTAAACTCGCCGATGGCGCGCGGCCTGATTGGCAAAGAGCAAGACGATGTGGTAGTAATCAAAACCCCAGGCGGCGACGTGGAATACGAGATCCTGAAGGTCGAGTATCTCTGATCGGGATCGTTGGTCATTAATGCGCCAACGTTTTGTAAAGATAGGAAAAAGGCCGCAAGCGGCCTTTTATCTTGGTCAGGCGCATGGCACCTTTTCGTTAACCTGATGGTTATTAACGCGGTAGACTGATCTTGCGCTCTTTCGACGGGCGGTAAAGAATAAGCGTACTGCCGATAACTTGCACATTGCAGGCGCCCGTTTCACGCACGATAGCGTCGGCGATCAGGGTCTTGGTTTCGCGATCTTCAGCGGCGATTTTTACCTTGATCAGCTCATGATGCTCCAGAGCCTGTTCAATTTCAGCCAGCACCCCTTCGGTAAGACCGTTATTGCCCAGCATCACCACCGGTTTTAACGGATGCGCCAGGCCTTTCAGGTGCTGTTTTTGTTTATTATTCAGATTCATTGTCTTTTTTGCTTAAGTTGGGATTGAAAACGGTACATTCTACCGCCATCTCATGTATATCACCAAATCGGTCTTCACCGGTGTGAGTCTACGTGAGCAGCGACCCTGACATAAGACTCTTTTTATGATAGTTGGAAAACGAGATGGCTAATAAAAAGCGTTCGGCTAGCTCCAGTCGCTGGTTACAAGAACACTTTAGCGATAAATATGTACAGCAGGCGCAGAAAAAGGGACTGCGTTCCCGTGCCTGGTTTAAACTTGATGAAATACAGCAGAGCGACAAACTGTTCAAACCGGGCATGACCGTGGTTGACCTGGGCGCCGCACCGGGCGGCTGGTCGCAGTATGTGGTCACCCAAATCGGCGGTACCGGGCGCATCATCGCCTGTGATATTTTGCCAATGGATCCTATCGTTGGCGTCGATTTCCTTCAGGGCGATTTTCGTGATGAACTGGTGCTGAAGGCACTGTTGGAACGAGTAGGCGAGAGTAAGGTTCAGGTGGTCATGTCCGATATGGCCCCGAATATGAGTGGCACCCCGGCGGTCGATATTCCAAGGTCGATGTATCTGGTGGAGTTGGCGCTGGATATGTGTCGTGATGTCCTCGCACCAGGCGGAAGTTTCCTGGTGAAGGTGTTCCAGGGAGATGGCTTTGACGAGTACCTACGGGAAATTCGCTCCCTGTTTACGAAGGTTAAGATTCGTAAGCCAGACGCTTCCCGCGCCCGTTCGCGCGAAGTGTACATTGTAGCGACAGGGCGCAAACTGTAGTACCCTAACGCTGTTTGTTAACACAGTTGTAAGATGAGGTTAATCCCTTGAGTGACATGGCGAAAAACCTAATTCTCTGGTTAGTCATCGCGGTAGTGTTGATGTCTGTATTCCAGAGCTTTGGGCCCAGCGAGTCGAATGGCCGTAGGGTGGATTACTCTACCTTCATGTCCGAACTGACCCAGGACCAGGTTCGCGAAGCGCGAATCAACGGACGTGAAATTAACGTTACCAAGAAAGACAGTAACAAATACACGACCTACATCCCCGTCAACGATCCTAAGTTGCTGGATACGTTGTTAACGAAGAATGTGAAAGTTGTCGGCGAGCCGCCTGAAGAGCCGAGCCTGCTGGCTTCTATCTTTATCTCCTGGTTCCCGATGCTGTTGCTGATCGGGGTCTGGATCTTCTTTATGCGGCAAATGCAGGGCGGCGGCGGCAAGGGCGCGATGTCCTTCGGCAAGAGCAAGGCCCGCATGCTGACGGAAGACCAGATCAAGACCACTTTCGCCGATGTCGCCGGGTGTGACGAAGCGAAAGAAGAGGTGAGCGAACTGGTGGAATACCTGCGCGAACCGAGCCGTTTCCAGAAGCTGGGCGGCAAGATCCCGAAAGGCGTGCTGATGGTTGGCCCGCCGGGGACCGGTAAAACGCTGTTGGCGAAAGCGATCGCCGGCGAAGCGAAGGTGCCGTTCTTCACCATTTCCGGTTCCGACTTCGTTGAAATGTTCGTCGGCGTGGGCGCATCCCGCGTGCGTGACATGTTCGAACAAGCGAAGAAAGCCGCGCCGTGCATCATCTTCATCGATGAAATCGACGCCGTCGGCCGCCAGCGTGGCGCCGGCCTGGGTGGCGGTCACGATGAGCGCGAGCAGACCCTGAACCAGATGCTGGTTGAGATGGACGGTTTCGAAGGCAACGAGGGCATCATCGTCATCGCGGCCACCAACCGTCCGGACGTGCTTGACCCCGCGCTGCTGCGCCCGGGCCGTTTCGACCGTCAGGTCGTGGTCGGGCTGCCGGATGTGCGTGGCCGTGAGCAGATCCTGAAGGTGCACATGCGCCGCGTGCCGTTGGCTGCCGACATCGACGCCTCCGTCATTGCGCGCGGTACGCCGGGCTTCTCCGGTGCCGATCTGGCCAACCTGGTCAACGAAGCGGCGCTGTTCGCCGCCCGCGGCAACAAGCGCGTGGTGTCGATGGTGGAGTTCGAGAAAGCCAAAGACAAGATCATGATGGGTGCGGAACGCCGCTCCATGGTAATGACCGAAGCGCAGAAAGAGTCGACCGCGTATCACGAAGCGGGCCACGCCATCATTGGCCGCCTGGTTCCTGAACATGATCCGGTACATAAAGTGACGATCATTCCTCGTGGCCGTGCGCTTGGCGTGACCTTCTTCCTGCCGGAAGGGGATGCGATCAGCGCCAGCCGTCAGAAGCTGGAGAGCCAAATCTCCACCCTGTACGGCGGCCGTCTGGCGGAAGAGATCATCTACGGGCCGGAAAAAGTCTCTACCGGTGCGTCGAACGACATCAAAGTGGCGACCTCCATCGCCCGCAACATGGTGACCCAATGGGGCTTCTCCGAGAAGCTGGGGCCGCTGCTGTATGCGGAAGAAGAGGGTGAAGTGTTCCTGGGCCGTTCCGTGGCCAAGGCGAAGCACATGTCGGATGAAACCGCGCGTATCATCGACCAGGAAGTGAAGTCGCTGATCGAACGTAACTACACGCGTGCTCGCTCGCTGCTGATGGAAAACATGGACATCCTGCACTCGATGAAGGATGCGCTGATGAAGTATGAAACCATCGATGCGCCGCAGATCGACGATCTGATGAACCGCAAAGACGTGCGTCCGCCGGCGGGCTGGGACGATGCGAACAAAGGCAACAGCTCCGACAACGGCGGCACCCCGAAAGCCCCGACGCCGGTAGATGAGCCGCGCACCCCAACGCCGGGCAACACCATGTCCGAACAGCTCGACAAGTAACAACGGCTGTGTAATAACATCAAACCCCGGTACGCCGGGGTTTTTTTTTGCCCGGCGGGCAGTGAACCAGGCAACAGTAAGGTGGACCAACCATGCAGTTAACCGTGCGCGACATGACGCTCAATCTCTCCCATCCGCAGGTGATGGGCATCCTCAACGTGACACCGGATTCGTTTTCCGACGGCGGCCGCCACAACACCCTGAACCAGGCGCTGGTGCATGCGCATGCGCTGATTTCGGCCGGCGCCACGATGATCGACGTCGGCGGCGAATCGACAAGGCCGGGGGCGGCGGAGGTGAGCGAAGAGGAGGAGCTTGAGCGGGTCGTGCCAGTGGTGGAAGCGCTGGCGCAGCGCTTCGAGGTCTTTATCTCGGTCGATACCTCGAAGGCGGGCGTGATCCGCGAATCGGCGCAGGCCGGCGCCCATCTGATCAACGACATCCGTTCGCTGCAGGAGCCGGGCGCCCTGGCGGCGGCGGCGGAAAGCGGTTTGCCGGTCTGCCTGATGCACATGCAGGGACAGCCGCGCACCATGCAGCAGGCGCCGCACTACGACGATCTGATCGCCGACGTTCAGACGTTTTTCGAGCACCATATCCGGCGCTGTAACGAGGCGGGGATAACAAATCAGAAATTGCTGCTCGACCCCGGCTTCGGTTTCGGTAAAAATTTGGCGCACAACTATCAGCTTCTGGCTCGGTTGTCGGAGTTTCATCGTTTTGGTTTGCCGCTGTTGGTCGGCATGTCGCGCAAATCGATGATTGGACAACTGCTGAACGTGCCGCCGGATCAACGGGTTATCGGCAGCGTGGCCTGCGCGGTGATCGCGGCGATGCAGGGTGCGCAGATTGTCAGAGTGCATGACGTTAAAGAAACCGTCGAGGCGATGCGTGTCGTCGAGGCAACACTTTCAGCTAAGGGACAGTAGAGACATGAGCGAGCGCAAATATTTTGGCACCGACGGCATCCGTGGCAAGGTCGGGGACAGCCCCATCACGCCGGACTTCGTGCTGAAGCTGGGCTGGGCGGCCGGTAAAGTGCTGGCGCGTCACGGTTCCCGCAAGATCATCATCGGTAAGGATACGCGCATCTCCGGCTATATGCTGGAGTCCGCGCTGGAAGCCGGTCTGGCGGCCGCCGGATTGTCCGCCTCCTTCACCGGGCCGATGCCTACGCCGGCGGTGGCTTATTTGACGCGTACCTTCCGCGCCGAAGCGGGCATTGTCATTTCCGCCTCGCATAACCCGTTCTACGACAACGGCATCAAATTCTTCTCGATCGACGGCGCCAAGCTGCCGGACAACGTCGAAGAGGCAATTGAAGCCGAGATGGAAAAACCGCTGACCTGCGTGGAGTCCGCCGAACTGGGTAAAGCCAGCCGCATCATCGACGCCGCCGGCCGCTATATCGAATTCTGCAAAGGCACCTTCCCGAGCGAGCTGAGCCTGAAAGGGCTGAAAATCGTGGTCGACTGCGCCAACGGCGCGACTTACCACATCGCGCCGAGCGTGCTGCGCGAGCTGGGCGCTACGGTGATCGCCATCGGCGTTGAGCCGGACGGCATGAACATCAACGAGAAATGCGGCGCTACCGATGTGCGTCAGCTGCAGGAGCGCGTGCTGCAGGAAAAAGCGCACGTTGGCCTGGCGTTCGACGGCGACGGCGACCGCGTGATGATGGTGGATCACCTGGGCAATAAGGTGGACGGCGATCAGATCCTGTACATCATCGCCCGCGAAGGCCTGCGTCAGGGGCAGCTGCGCGGCGGCGCGGTCGGCACCCTGATGAGCAATATGGGGCTGGAGCTGGCGCTGAAACAGCTGGGCATTCCGTTCGCTCGCGCCAAAGTGGGCGACCGTTACGTGCTGGAGAAGCTGCAGGAGTTAGGCTGGCGCATCGGTGCGGAAAACTCCGGCCATGTGATCTTGCTGGACAAAACCACCACCGGCGACGGCATCGTGGCCGGGTTGCAGGTGCTGACCGCCATGGTGCGCAACCACATGAGCCTGCATGACCTGTGCAGCGGCATGAAGCTGTTGCCGCAGATCCTGGTCAACGTGCGTTTCGCCGGCGATCACAATCCGCTGGAGTCCGAAGCGGTGCGCAAGGTCACCGAACAGGTGGAAGCCGAGCTGGCCGGTCGCGGCCGGGTGCTGCTGCGCAAATCGGGCACTGAACCGCTGATCCGCGTGATGGTGGAGGGTGAGGACGAGCAGCAGGTGACCGCGCTGGCGCATCGCATCGCCGATGCGGTGAAATCCGCAGGTTAAAACAGACAGTTAGCCGCCGGGCTTGGCATCGCTGAGCCCGAACAGGCGATTGTTGGCGTTTTTTTCCGCAAACGCGCCGGCGGCTGCAAATTGCCCTTGCGCGGGTTGGCGGCTTTGGTTAGTATTCACACCCGCTTCAGTAGGCAGTTTATAAACACGCCTGCTTGATGAGTGTGAAGCATTTGGCATGCGGTGAGGCCGCAAGGATACGGGTACTACTATGTACGAAGCTCTTCTGGTAATTTTCCTGCTGATTTCAATCGGGCTGGTTGCTCTGATTATGTTGCAGCAAGGTAAAGGCGCTGATATGGGAGCCTCTTTCGGAGCAGGTGCATCAGGCACGTTGTTCGGTTCGAGTGGTTCCGGTAACTTTATGACCCGCATGACTGCTGTATTGGCGACGCTGTTCTTCGTCATCAGCCTGATTCTGGGCAACCTCAGCAGCAACCAAAGCAAGAAAGGCAGCGAGTGGGAAAACCTCGGTCAGCCGGTGAAAACTGAGCAGACAACCGCGCCGGCAGCACCTGCCAAGCCGAGCAGCGACATCCCGCAGTAAGCCGCAAAAAGTTTGTAAACGGTGGTTGTGAACTCGAAAGAACAACGGCCGTTAGCAGTAAGAATCAGTACCGAGGTGGTGGAATTGGTAGACACGCTACCTTGAGGTGGTAGTGCCCTAACGGGCTTGTGGGTTCGAGTCCCATCCTCGGTACCAAATCCCAGAGATAACTTGCAATTTTGCGATTATCGGCGTAGTATTTGCCACGTTTTCGGACGCGGGGTGGAGCAGCCTGGTAGCTCGTCGGGCTCATAACCCGAAGGTCGTCGGTTCAAATCCGGCCCCCGCAACCACTTTCCTTTAAGTGTTTATTTTCAAATACACTTTTCGATTGAAATCCGCTTTTCTCGATCAACATTTGAAAATGACACTTGCTCGAAAGTTGTACCGAGGCCGCCTAGCGGCAAACAGGGTCCAGTTGCATAAAGCCCCGATTTTTCGGGGTTTTTTGTTATTTGGCAACAGAATCACTGGGCTATTTAGCCCTTTTTTTATGTCTTGGGGGTGGGCTTGTCCACATTAGAGCAACAGTTAACAGAGATGCTTTCGGCACCCGTAGAAGCGTTGGGCTTTGAGCTTGTAGGCATCGAATTCATTCGTGCGCGCCAATCGACGCTCCGCATCTATATTGATAGTGACAACGGCATCAATGTTGATGATTGCGCTGATGTCAGCCACCAGGTCAGCGCTGTATTGGACGTCGAAGATCCAATCACGGTCGCTTACAACTTGGAAGTCTCCTCTCCTGGCCTTGATCGCCCGATGTTCACCGCAGAGCACTATACGCGTTTCCTCGGTGAAGAAGTCAGCCTGGTCCTGCGCATGGCGGTACAGAACCGTCGCAAGTGGCAGGGTATTATCAAGTCTGTCGAAGGCGAGATGATCACGGTTACTGTGGAAGGGAAAGATGAAGTGTTCGCGCTGAGCAACATCCAGAAAGCGAACCTGGTACCCCACTTTTAAAGTTTGGAAGAGGCAACTAGGATGAACAAAGAGATTCTGGCTGTTGTTGAAGCAGTTTCCAATGAAAAATCCCTTCCGCGCGAGAAGATTTTCGAAGCGCTGGAAACTGCATTAGCCACCGCAACCAAGAAAAAATACGAGCAGGAAATCGACGTGCGCGTCAGCATTGACCGCAGAACCGGCGATTTCGATACCTTCCGCCGTTGGGTCGCCGTAGACGAAGTGACGCAGCCGACGCGTGAAATCACGCTGGAAGCCGCTCAGTTTGAAGATCCGAGCATCGAGCTCGGCGGCTACGTCGAAGATCAGATCGAATCCGTAACCTTCGACCGCATCACCACCCAAACCGCCAAGCAGGTTATCGTGCAGAAAGTGCGCGAGGCCGAGCGCGCGATGGTGGTTGACGCTTTCCGTGAACATGAAGGCGAGATCGTCACCGGCGTGGTGAAGAAAGTGAACCGTGACAGCATCGCGCTGGATCTGGGCAACAACGCCGAAGCGGTGATTGGCCGTGAAGACATGTTGCCGCGCGAAAACTTCCGTCCGGGCGACCGCATTCGCGGCGTACTGTACGCCGTGCGTCCTGAAGCCCGCGGCGCGCAGTTGTTCGTCAGCCGTTCCAGCCCGGAAATGCTGAAAGAACTGTTCCGCATCGAAGTGCCGGAAATCGGCGAAGAAGTGATTGAAATTAAAGCGGCAGCCCGCGATCCTGGCTCCCGTGCGAAAATTGCAGTGAAAACCAACGACAAGCGCATCGACCCGGTCGGCGCCTGCGTAGGTATGCGCGGTGCGCGCGTTCAGGCCGTGTCGAGCGAGCTCGGCGGCGAACGCATCGACATCATCCTGTGGGATGATAATCCAGCGCAATTCGTCATCAACGCCATGGCGCCGGCCGACGTCGCGTCGATCGTGGTAGATGAAGATAACTGCACCATGGATATCGCCGTTGAAGCCAGCAACCTGGCACAGGCGATCGGCCGTAACGGCCAAAACGTGCGTTTGGCTTCCCAGCTGCTGAAACAACACCGCGGCGACGATCGTTGGGAACTGAACGTGATGACGGCGGACGACCTGCAGGCCAAGCACCAGGCCGAGGCTCATGCCGCTATTGATACCTTCACCAAGTATCTTGATATCGACGAAGATTTCGCCACCGTACTGGTTGAAGAAGGCTTCTCCACGCTGGAAGAGCTGGCCTACGTGCCGATCAAAGAGCTGTTGGAAATCGACGGTCTGGATGAAGATACGGTTGAAGCATTGCGCGAACGCGCCAAAGCTGCATTGACCACGCTGGCCCTGGCACAAGAAGAAAGCCTGGGCGACAACAAACCGGCCGACGATTTGCTCAACCTGCCGGGTCTTGAGCGCAGCATGGCCTTTAAACTGGCCGCGCGTGGGGTTTGTACGCTGGAAGATCTTGCCGAGCAGGGTGTTGACGATCTGGCTGATATTGAAGGGCTTAGCGACGAGCAAGCCGGCGAGCTGATCATGGCTGCGCGCAATATCTGTTGGTTTGGCGACAACGCGTAATAACTGTAGCAGGAAGGAACAGCATGACGACAGATGTAACCGTAAAATCGCTGGCAGCAGAGATTCAGACTCCGGTTGATCGCCTGGTACAGCAGTTTGCTGATGCAGGGATCAACAAGTCCGAGTCGGACTCTGTTACCCAGCAAGAAAAAGAAACATTGCTGGCGCACCTGAACCGTGAACACGGCAGCGCGCCGGGTAAACTCACTTTGCAGCGCAAAACGCGCAGCACCTTGAATATCCCGAGCACCGGCGGTAAAAGTAAATCGGTGCAAATTGAGGTCCGCAAGAAACGCACTTATGTAAATCGCGATACGCAGGAAGCCCAGTTGGCTGAAGCGGCAGAGCAGGCACAGCGTGAAGCGGAAGAGCAGGCACGGCGCGAAGCGGAAGAGCTCGCAAAACGCGAAGCGGAAGCGAAGCGCGCAGCCGAAGAGCAAGCCAAACGTGAGGCCGCGGAGATTGCTAAGCGTAATTCAGCGGAAAAAGAAAAAGTGACCAATCAACATACCGACGAAATGACCAAGCCAGCTCAGGCGGAAAAAGCACGCCGTGAAGCCGAAGCCGCTGAACTGAAACGTAAAGCGGAAGAGGAAGTGCGCCGCAAGGTTGAAGAGGAAGCCAAGCGCGTGGCGGAAGAAGCCCGTCGCATGGCCGAAGAGAACGGCGAGAAGTGGGCCCAGGCAGACGCGGCAAGCGCCGCGGTTGAAAGCGCCGACTATCACGTGACCACCTCTCAGCACGCCCGTGCCGCGGAAGATGAAAACGACGCCAAAGTTGAAGGCGATCGTCGCAGCCGCACCCGCGGCGGCAAAGCCACCAAGCAGAAGAAAGGCAACAAGCTGTCCGAATCCAAAGCGGATCGCGAAGAAGCGCGCGCCGTTACCCGTGGTGGTAAAGGCAAACGCAAGCCTAGCGCTCTGCAGCAGGGCTTCAACAAGCCGGCGCAGGTGGTTAACCGCGACGTGGTGATCGGTGAAACCATCACCGTGGCCGAGCTGGCCAACAAGATGGCGGTAAAAGGTTCTCAGGTCATCAAAGTGATGATGAAGCTGGGCGCCATGGCCACCATCAACCAGGTTATCGACCAGGAAACCGCGCAGCTGGTTGCCGAAGAGATGGGCCACAAAGTTATCCTGCGTCGTGAAAACGAGCTGGAAGAAGCGCTGATGAGCGACCGTGATACGGGTGCTGCGGCCGAGCCGCGCGCGCCGGTCGTGACCATCATGGGCCACGTTGACCACGGTAAAACCTCTCTGCTGGACTACATCCGCTCCACCAAAGTGGCGGCGGGCGAAGCCGGCGGCATTACCCAGCACATCGGTGCCTACCACGTAGAAACCGAGAACGGCATGATCACCTTCCTGGACACCCCGGGTCACGCCGCGTTTACCTCGATGCGTGCTCGCGGTGCTCAGGCGACTGACATCGTGGTTCTGGTGGTGGCGGCCGACGACGGCGTGATGCCACAAACCATCGAAGCTATCCAGCACGCGAAAGCGGCGCAGGTGCCGTTGGTGGTTGCGGTGAACAAAATCGACAAGCCGGAAGCCGATCCGGACCGCGTTAAGCAGGAACTGTCCCAGTACGGCGTGATGCCGGAAGAGTGGGGCGGCGAAGCGCAGTTCGTCCACGTGTCCGCGAAAGCCGGTACCGGTATCGACGAGCTGCTGCAGGCTATCCTGCTGCAGGCCGAAGTTCTGGAGCTGAAAGCGGTACGCAGCGGCATGGCGAGCGGCGTAGTGATCGAGTCCTTCCTGGATAAAGGCCGTGGCCCGGTGGCTACCGTGCTGGTTCAGGAAGGTACGCTGAACAAGGGCGACATCGTCCTGTGTGGCTTCGAATACGGCCGTGTGCGTGCGATGCGCGACGAATTGGGCCGTGAAGTGACCTCCGCCGGTCCGTCCATCCCTGTGGAAATCCTGGGTCTGTCCAGCGTGCCTGCAGCGGGTGACGAAGCGACCGTGGTGCGTGACGAGAAGAAAGCGCGTGAAGTGGCGCTGTACCGTCAGGGCAAGTTCCGCGAAGTCAAACTGGCGCGTCAGCAGAAGTCCAAGCTGGAAAACATGTTCGCCAACATGACCGACGGCGAAGTGTCCGAGCTGAACATCGTACTGAAATCCGACGTACAGGGTTCTTGCGAAGCGATCAGCGACTCGCTGCTGAAACTCTCCACCGACGAAGTGAAGGTGAAGATTGTCGGCTCCGGCGTAGGTGGTATCACCGAAACCGACGCGACGCTGGCGGCGGCTTCCAACGCCATCATCCTGGGCTTCAACGTGCGTGCCGACGCTTCTGCGCGCCGCGTGATCGAAGCGGAAAGCCTGGATCTGCGTTACTACTCCGTGATCTATAACCTGATCGACGAAGTGAAGCAGGCGATGAGCGGCATGCTGGCGCCGGAATACAAGCAGCAGATCATCGGCCTGGCCGAAGTGCGCGACGTGTTCAAATCGCCTAAGTTCGGCGCTATCGCCGGCTGTATGGTTACCGAAGGGACCATCAAGCGTCACAACCCAATCCGCGTACTGCGCGACAACGTGGTTATCTATGAAGGCGAGCTGGAATCCCTGCGTCGCTTCAAAGATGACGTTAACGAAGTCCGTAACGGCATGGAATGTGGTATCGGCGTTAAGAACTATAACGACGTGCGCGTCGGCGACATGATCGAAGTGTTCGAAATCATTGAGATCCAACGCACCATCGCTTAACGATTGCACATCTGCTTATATCTGTTTACGGGGGGCCTTTGTGCCCCCCGATTTGTCTGGAGAATCCAAAATGGCAAAAGAATTCAGCCGCGGTCAACGCGTGGCGCAAGAGATGCAGAAAGAGATTGCGATCATTCTGCAGCGTGAAGTGAAAGATCCGCGCGTCGGCATGGCGACCGTTTCCGGCGTGGAAGTGTCCCGTGACCTGGCGTACGCCAAGGTTTACGTCACCTTCCTGAACGTGCTGACCGAGAACCACGATCCGGATCTGGTCACCAACGGCATCAAAGCGTTGCAGGACGCTTCCGGTTACATCCGCACTCTGCTGGGCAAAGCGATGCGCCTGCGCGTGGTGCCGGAGCTGACCTTCGCCTACGACAACTCCCTGGTGGAAGGCATGCGCATGTCCAACCTGGTGACCAACGTGGTGAAGAACGACGCCGAGCGCCGTTCCGCCTCAGGCGATGACAAGGAGGACTGATGAGTCGCCCTCGTCGCCGCGGCCGTGATATCCACGGCGTGCTGTTGCTGGACAAGCCGCAGGGTTTGTCGTCCAACGATGCGCTGCAAAAAGTAAAGCGCCTGTACAACGCCAACCGAGCGGGTCACACCGGCGCGCTCGATCCGTTGGCGACCGGCATGCTGCCTATCTGCCTGGGTGAAGCGACCAAGTTTTCGCAATATCTGCTCGATTCCGACAAGCGTTATCGGGTGATCGCCAAGCTGGGGCAGCGTACCGATACCTCGGACGCCGACGGTCAGATCGTGCAGGAGCGCCCGGTGAACTTTACCCAGGCGCAGCTCGACGCGGCGCTGGACACCTTCCGCGGTGACATCCAGCAGGTGCCGTCGATGTATTCGGCGCTGAAATACCAGGGCAAGAAACTCTACGAGTATGCGCGCCAGGGGATTGAAGTGCCGCGCGAAGCGCGCAGCATCACGGTGTACGAGCTGCAGTTTATCCGCTGGGAAGGGGATGAGCTGGAGCTGGAGATCCACTGCTCGAAAGGCACCTACATCCGCACCATCACCGACGATCTCGGCGAGCTGCTGGGCTGCGGCGCGCACGTGATCTATCTGCGCCGCCTGCAGGTGGCGACTTACCCGATCGCGCGCATGGTGACGCTGGAACAGCTGAACGCCTTGCTGGCGCAGGCGCAGGAACAGGCGATCGCCCCCAGCGAGCTGCTCGATCCGCTGCTGATGCCGATGGACAGCCCGGTTGAGAACTATCCGGAAGTGAATTTGTTGCCGGTGGTGGCGGGCTACGTCAAGCAGGGGCAGCCGGTGCAGGTGGCCGGCGCGCCGGCCTCCGGCATGGTGCGTATCACCGAGGGTGAAGAGCGGAAATTCATCGGCGTTGGCGACATCGCCGAGGATGGTCGCGTGGCGCCGCGCCGCCTGGTGGTCGAACATTTCGACTGACGGCGGGGCACTGCGTCGCCTTGCGATCGCACTGCGCTAAGAGTAGAATGGCGCAGCTTATGCATTGGGTTGCTGAATTAGAGATCGGCGCCTGTTTTTATTATCTATAATCTGGAGTATTACAATGTCTCTAAGTGTTGAAGCTAAAGCTCAAATCGTAGCTGATTTCGGTCGTGGTACTAACGACAGCGGTTCTACCGAAGTTCAGGTTGCCCTGCTGACTGCGCAGATCAACCATCTGCAAGGCCACTTCTCCGAGCACAAAAAAGATCACCACAGCCGTCGTGGTCTGCTGCGTATGGTTTCTCAGCGTCGTAAGCTGCTGGACTACCTGAAGCGTAAAGATGTAGCACGTTACACCAGCCTGATCGAGCGTCTGGGTCTGCGTCGCTAATCTAGCAAGTTTCAGTGGAAAGGGGCCTATTTTGGCCCCTTTCTTCTAGGAAGCATAAGCAAATCAGGTTAATGTATTACTGATGTTTCCAAACAGGTTCTTCCGTTACAGAGGTTCGCGCGGCTAATGAGAGGCTTTATCTCCCGCCTGAGATAAGGATTGTCATTAGTCGCGAGGATGTAGTGAGAAGGCAAATCGAGTCACAGGCGTGTCGAGTCGTCAATGCGATTGCGCGCCGCTAATCAAGGATATAATTTTGCTGACACCGATCATTCGCAAATTCCAGTATGGCCAGCATACCGTCACCATCGAAACCGGTATGATGGCTCGTCAGGCCACCGCCGCCGTTATGGTGAGCATGGATGACACCGCCGTATTCGTTACCGTCGTTGGCCAGAAAAAAGCCAAGCCGGGCCAGAGCTTCTTCCCGCTGACCGTTAACTACCAAGAGCGTACCTACGCCGCCGGCCGTATCCCGGGCAGCTTCTTCCGTCGCGAAGGCCGTCCAAGCGAAGGCGAGACCCTGACTTCCCGTCTGATCGACCGTCCGATCCGTCCACTGTTCCCGGACAGCTTCCTGAACGAAGTTCAGGTGATCGCGACCGTGGTTTCCGTTAACCCGCAGGTGAACCCGGACATCGTTGCGATGATCGGTGCTTCCGCGGCCCTGAGCCTGTCCGGTATTCCGTTCAACGGCCCAATCGGCGCCGCGCGCGTGGGTTACATCAACGACCAGTACGTGCTGAACCCGACGACCGACGAGCTGAAAGAAAGCCGTCTGGATCTGGTGGTTGCCGGTACTGCCGGTGCGGTGCTGATGGTTGAATCCGAAGCGGACGTGCTGAGCGAAGATCAGATGCTGGGCGCCGTGGTGTTCGGCCACGACCAGCAGCAAGTGGTTATCGAAAATATCAACGCGCTGGTTGCCGAAGCCGGCAAACCGAAGTGGGATTGGCAGGCGCCTGCGGTCAACGAAGCGCTGCACGCGCGCGTGGCTGAACTGGCCGAAGCTCGCTTGGGCGACGCTTACCACATCACCGAAAAACAAGAGCGTTACGCTCAGGTTGACGCGATCAAAGACAGCGTGGTTGAAACCCTGCTGGCGCAGGACGAAACGCTGGACGCCGGTGAGATCCAGGACATCCTGGGCAACCTGGAGAAAAACGTGGTGCGCAGCCGCGTACTGCGTGGCGAGCCGCGTATCGACGGCCGTGAAAAAGACATGATCCGTGGCCTGGACGTGCGCACCGGCGTACTGCCGCGCACCCACGGTTCCGCGCTGTTCACCCGTGGCGAAACTCAGGCGCTGGTTACCGCGACCCTGGGCACCGCGCGCGACGCCCAGAACCTGGACGAGCTGATGGGCGAGAAGACCGACAGCTTCCTGTTCCACTACAACTTCCCTCCGTACTCCGTAGGCGAAACCGGCATGGTCGGTTCTCCTAAGCGTCGTGAAATCGGTCACGGTCGCCTGGCGAAACGCGGCGTATTGGCTATGATGCCTAAACCGGAAGATTTCCCGTACACGGTTCGCGTGGTGTCTGAAATCACCGAATCCAACGGTTCTTCTTCCATGGCTTCCGTGTGCGGCGCGTCTCTGGCGCTGATGGACGCCGGTGTGCCAATCAAGGCTGCCGTTGCGGGCATCGCGATGGGTCTGGTGAAAGAAGCCGACAACTATGTGGTTCTGTCCGACATTCTGGGTGACGAAGATCACCTGGGCGACATGGACTTCAAAGTGGCCGGTAGCCGCGACGGTATCACCGCGCTGCAGATGGACATCAAAATCGAAGGCATCACCCGCGAAATCATGCAGGTGGCTCTGAACCAGGCCAAGGGCGCGCGTCTGCACATCCTGGGCGTAATGGAACAGGCTATCAGCACCCCGCGCGGCGATATCTCCGAATTCGCACCGCGTATTCATACTATCCGCATCAACCCGGATAAAATCAAAGACGTGATCGGTAAGGGCGGTTCCGTTATCCGCGCGCTGACCGAAGAGACTGGCACTACCATCGAAATCGAAGATGATGGTACAGTTAAAATCGCTGCGACCGACGGTGAGAAAGCGAAATTCGCTATCCGTCGCATCGAAGAGATCACGGCAGAGATCGAAGTGGGCCGTATCTACCAGGGTAAAGTGACCCGTATCGTTGATTTCGGCGCATTCGTCGCTATCGGCGGTGGTAAAGAAGGTCTGGTGCACATTTCTCAGATCGCCGACAAGCGCGTTGAGAAAGTGACCGACTATCTGCAGATGGGTCAGGAAGTGCCGGTTAAGGTACTGGAAGTTGACCGTCAGGGCCGCGTGCGTCTGAGCATCAAAGAAGCGATGGCGCCGGAAGCAGGTTCACCTGCGCCTGAAGCAGAATAACTGTATAGATAGTTTTACAGCTCCCCGCCACGGGGTTGGGGGCTGTTCGTATCGCGCGGGTAGGATGCCCGCGTTTTAGCAAACGGAGGACAGGACGTTCATCCAATGTTTGTCTTCGGGAGTGGGAAATGAAGCCTTTCTTGCGCTGGTGTTACGTTGCGACAGCACTCATGCTGGCAGGATGCAGCAACCATGATTGGCGTAAAGACGAAGTTTTGGCAATCCCGTTGCAGCCTACGTTGCAGCAGGAAGTGATCCTGGCGCGCATGGAACAAATTCTTGCCAGCCGGGCACTGACGGATGACGAACGCGCACAGCTTTTATATGAGCGCGGTGTGCTGTATGATAGCCTCGGGTTACGTGCATTAGCGCGCAATGATTTCTCGCAGGCGCTGGCGATACGTCCCGACATGCCGGAAGTTTTCAACTACCTGGGCATTTACTTAACGCAGGCAGGCAATTTTGATGCTGCCTATGAAGCGTTTGATTCTGTACTAGAGCTTGATCCAACTTACAATTACGCGCGTTTAAACCGGGGCATCGCACTGTATTATGGCGGCCGCTTCCCGTTGGCGCAGGATGATCTGCAGGCGTTTTATCAAGACGACCCAAACGATCCCTTCCGTTCGTTATGGCTGTATCTGGTGGAGCGAGAAATCGATCCCAAGAAGGCCGAGGTAGCGCTTCAGCAGCGCTATGACAAAGCGGACAGAGGGCAATGGGGATGGAATATTGTCGAATTCTACCTGGGCAAGATCAGCGAAAAAACGCTGATGGAACGCCTCAAGGCAGATGCAACGGATAACACTTCGCTCGCTGAGCATCTCAGTGAAACTGACTTCTATTTGGGTAAACACTACCTGAGTCTGGGGGACAAGGACACCGCTTCGGCGCTGTTCAAACTGACGGTGTCTAACAACGTTCACAACTTCGTTGAGCACCGCTATGCATTGTTGGAATTGGCGCTTTTGGGCCAAGAGCAAGACGACCTATCGGAATCGGACCAGCAATAGCTGACGAACACCTATCAGCCTGATGGACATTGGTTTTTAACCAAAGTTATCGCCTTAACGGGCGAGGGCTTTTTTGTTCGTTTTATAATCTAATTTGAGCCGGTTCACACTTTTCAATGAAAATGACTGAAAATTTTCTCGACGAGTTATGTAGACTGGCTGCCATTATTAATGAGGCACGTGTACATGACGACTGAGTTTGAAACCTCTTTTGCCGATCTGGGGCTGTCTGCTCCAATCATTTCCGCCCTGAACGATCTGGGCTATGAAAAACCATCTCCGATCCAGGCTGAGTGTATTCCTCACCTGTTGAACGGCCGCGACGTGCTGGGCATGGCGCAGACCGGTAGTGGTAAAACTGCAGCGTTCTCGCTGCCGCTGCTGCACAACCTGCAGGCAGACCTGAAAGCACCTCAGATCCTGGTGCTGGCGCCGACCCGCGAACTGGCGGTTCAGGTTGCCGAAGCGATGACCGATTTCTCCAAACACATGAACGGCGTCAACGTGGTAGCCCTGTACGGCGGCCAGCGTTACGACGTGCAGCTGCGCGCTCTGCGCCAGGGCCCGCAAATCGTTGTGGGTACCCCAGGCCGCCTGCTGGACCACCTGAAGCGCGGCACCCTGAACCTCTCCAACCTGAGCGGTCTGGTGCTGGATGAAGCCGACGAAATGCTGCGCATGGGCTTTATCGAAGACGTAGAAACCATCATGGCTGAGATCCCGGCTGAGCATCAGACCGCGCTGTTCTCCGCCACCATGCCGGAAGCGATCCGTCGCATCACCCGCCGCTTCATGAAAGAGCCGCAGGAAGTGCGCATCCAGTCCAGCGTCACCACCCGTCCGGACATCAGCCAGAGCTACTGGTCGGTCTACGGCATGCGTAAAAACGAAGCGCTGGTGCGTTTCCTGGAAGCCGAAGACTTTGACGCGGCGATCATCTTCGTCCGTACCAAGAACGCGACCCTGGAAGTGGCCGAAGCGCTGGAGCGCAGCGGTTACAGCAGCGCCGCGCTGAACGGCGACATGAACCAGGCGCTGCGTGAGCAGACTCTGGAGCGTCTGAAAGACGGTCGTCTGGATATCCTGATCGCGACCGACGTTGCGGCCCGTGGCCTGGACGTTGAGCGCATCAGCCTGGTTGTCAACTACGACATCCCGATGGACTCCGAGTCTTACGTTCACCGTATCGGCCGTACCGGTCGTGCGGGCCGCGCCGGCCGCGCGCTGCTGTTCGTGGAAAACCGCGAACGCCGCCTGCTGCGCAACATCGAACGCACCATGAAGCTGACCATCCCGGAAGTGGAGCTGCCGAACGCAGAACTGCTGGGCGAGCGTCGTCTGGCCAAGTTCGCCGCGAAAGTTCAGCAGCAGCTGGAAAGCAGCGATCTGGACCTGTACCGCGCACTGCTGACCAAACTGCAGCCGGAAGAAGAGCTGGATATGGAAACCCTGGCCGCAGCGCTGCTGAAAATGGCACAGGGCGAACGTCCGCTGATCCTGCCGCCGGATCCGGTCTTCAAGCCGCGTCAGCGCCGCGAGTTCAACGACCGTGACGATCGTCGCGGTGATCGTGGCGACCGTCGTGACAGCCGTGACGGCGATCGTCCGCGTCGCGAACGTCGTGACGTTGGCGAAATGCAGCTGTACCGCATCGAAGTGGGCCGTGACGATGGCGTTGAAGTGCGTCACATCGTTGGCGCTATCGCTAACGAAGGCGACATCAGCAGCCGTTACATCGGTAACATCAAGCTGTTCGCTTCCCACTCCACCATCGAGCTGCCAAAAGGCATGCCGGGCGAGATCCTGAATCACTTCACTCGCACTCGCATCCTGAACAAGCCGATGAACATGCAGCTGCTGGGCGATGCACAGCCGTTCGAACGTCGCGAGCGTCGTGACGGTGGCAACGGCGGCGAGCGTCGCGGCAACGGTCGTCCGTTCAACGGCGAACGTCGCGAAGGCGGCCCACGTCGCTCCTTCGGCGAACGTCGTGAAGGCGGCAACGGCGGCGAGCGTCGTGGCGGTAACTACAACCGTGACGGCAAGCCGGCGCCACGCCGTGATGACGGCGCACCGGCGGCACCACGTCGTCGTTTCGGCGACGCGTAATCGCTGATTCGCCGTTCGCGGTGAAGCGCTCTGAAAAACCAGCCTGCGGGCTGGTTTTTTTATGCCTGAAAATTGCCGTCAAACGCCCCTGAATGGCGTATCATTCATAAGGTTTTTTCTTACGGATGATATGCACGGGAGATGCCATGAGTTGGCAGCAGTTCAAATCTCAATACCTGGTGCGCTTTTGGGCGCCGCTGCCGGCGGTGATCGCCGCCGGGATCCTCTCTACCTACTACTTCGGCATGACCGGCACCTTCTGGGCGGTGACCGGCGAATTCACCCGCTGGGGCGGCCATGTGCTGCAGTGGTTCGGCCTGCACCCCGAGCAATGGGGCTATTTCAAGGTCATCGGCCTGCAGGGCACGCCGCTGGAGCGCATCGACGGGCGCATGATCATCGGCATGTTCGCCGGCTGCATCGCCGCCGCGTTGTGGGCCAACAACATCAAGCTGCGTCAACCGCAGCACCGCATTCGCATCGTGCAGGCGCTGCTGGGCGGCATCATCGCCGGTTTCGGCGCGCGGCTGGCGATGGGGTGCAACCTGGCGGCGTTCTTCACCGGCATCCCTCAGTTCTCGTTGCACGCCTGGTTCTTCGCGCTGGCGACCGCAGCCGGCTCTTACTTCGGCGCCAAATTCACGCTGCTGCCGATGTTCCGCATTCCGGTCAAATTGCAAAAGGTGAAGGCCGCCGCGCCGCTGACGCAGAAGCCTGAGCAGGCGCGCCGCCGCTTCCGGTTGGGCATGGCGATCTTCGGTCTGGCGGTGGCCTGGTCGCTGTGGACGCTGTTCGATGCGCCGAAGCTCGGCATCGCCATGCTGTTCGGCATCGGCTTTGGCCTGCTGATCGAGCGCGCACAGATCTGCTTCACTTCGGCGTTCCGCGATCTGTGGATCACCGGCCGCACCCACATGGCGAAAGCCATCATCATCGGCATGGCGGTGAGCGCCATCGGCATCTTCAGCTATGTGCAGCTCGGCGTGGCGCCGAAGATCATGTGGGCCGGCCCGAATGCGGTGCTGGGCGGTTTGCTGTTTGGCTTCGGCATCGTGCTGGCCGGCGGCTGCGAGACCGGTTGGATGTACCGCGCCGTGGAAGGGCAGGTGCACTACTGGTGGGTGGGGTTGGGCAACATCATCGGCGCTACGCTGCTGGCCTATTACTGGGACGACCTGGCGCCGGCGCTGGCGACCGACTACGACAAGATCAACCTGCTCGATACCTTCGGCCCGATCGGCGGCCTGCTGGTGACTTACCTGCTGCTGGCGCTGGCCTTCGCCGCCATGCTGTGGTGGGAGAAACGCTTTTTCCGCGCCCGGCCTGAGGCGCAGGTGGTGAATTTGAGGAGCATGCCATGAAAGAGACGACGATAGTGCCGGACTACCGGCTGGACATGCTGGGTGAGCCTTGCCCGTACCCGGCGGTGGCGACGCTGGAGGCGATGCCGCAGCTGAAGCCGGGGGAGATCCTGGAGGTGATCAGTGATTGCCCGCAGTCGATCAACAACATCCCGCTCGATGCGCGCAACCACGGCTACAAGGTGTTGGATATCCAGCAGGACGGGCCGACCATCCGCTACCTGATCCAGCGTTAACGCCAAGGCGGTGGGGTTCCCACCGCCTTTTCGCTTTTTAGCCCTTCACGATGTCGCCCTTCACGCCGGCGACGATCTCGAACGAACGCAGCCGCGCCTGATGATCGAAAATCTGGCCGTTGACCATGATCTCGTCGGCATCGGTTTCACGCAGCAGCGTTTGCAGCCCGTGACGCACCGTTTTTTCATCGCCGACGATCGACATCCGCAGCGCCTGTTCGACGCCGTACTGCTCGCCGGCGCTCCACAGCGCGTGGATGTTATCCACCGGCGGCGGCAGCGGGCCGGGCGAACCGCGGCGCAGATTGATGAACTGCTGCTGCATCGAGCTGAACAGGAAGCGCGCGTCGCGGTCGCTGTCGGCGGCGATCACGTTGACGCACACCATGGCATGCGGCTGCGCCAGCTGTTTGGAGGGTTTGAAGTTCTCGCGGTACAGTTGCAGCGCCTGGAACAGCATATCCGGAGCGAAGTGCGAAGCGAAGGCGAACGGCAGGCCGAGCTGCGCCGCCAGCTGTGCGCTGTAGAGGCTGGAGCCGAGCAGCCAGAGCGGCACATGCAGCCCCTGGCCCGGCACCGCCTGCACCGGCTGGCCGGGCTGCGCGTCGCAGAAGTAGTTTTGCAGTTCCTGCACGTCGCGCGGGAAGGTATCCACATCGCCGGACAGGTGGCGGCGCAGCGCCATCATGGTGCGTTGATCGGTGCCGGGCGCGCGGCCCAGCCCCAGATCGATGCGGCCGGGGTAGAGCGATTCCAGCGTGCCGAACTGTTCAGCGATCACCAGCGGCGCATGGTTCGGCAGCATTACGCCGCCGGAGCCGAGGCGAATGCTCTGGGTGCCGGCGGCCAGATAGCCCAGCAGCACCGAGGTGGCGGCGCTGCCGATGCCGGTCATATTGTGGTGCTCGGCCAGCCAGTAGCGCTGGTAGCCCCAGCGTTCGGCGTGTTGCGCCAGATCCAGCGAACAGTGGAAAGCGTCGCGCGCCTTGGCCCCTTGCGGGATTGGCGATAAATCCAGTACCGAAAGCGGTACGGCAGTGTGTTCAGTCATGACATCGTCCATCAGAGAGTGGATCGCTTAAAGGGCGATTGCAGGAATCTGCATACTAAAAGGCCGAAAAAAGATGCTTTTTAGTGTTAAAAGCATAATCCAATTTATAGTTATAAAAGAGGAGATATGTGCTTGTGATATCCTCATGAGTGCAATGGTGTTTTTTGGAGCAATTTGAGACATGGAAATGATGATCCCCGCCCGCCGCTTACCGTTCCGGGAGCCGATATAATGAAAAAAAAGACGCTGTTTACCCTGTTGCTGATGATGGTGGCGATCGCATTGGCGATCCTGTTCCGCGCGCACAATCAGGATCTGTTGCTGCAGGGTGAAGTGGATGCCCCCGAAGTGATCGTCGCATCCAAGGCGAAAGGCCGGGTTGTTGAACGCCTGATCGAACGCGGCGATGACGTGAAAAGCGGCCAGCTGATCATCCAACTCGACAGCCCCGAATTGATGGCGCAGCTGCGTTCCGCGCAGGCGACGCGCGACGAGGCCAAAGCGCAGCTCGAACTGTCGCTGCACGGCACCCGAGAAGAGAGCATCCGCAACCTGCGCGCCAACCTGGCGCAGGCCGAGGCGCAGTACCGCAATGCGCAAAACGACTACAACCGTAACCTGAGCGTGGCCGGCAAGGGCTATATCTCGAAGTCCGAGCTGGACGCTTCGCGCCGGTCGCGCGACACCGCCTTCCAGCAGGTGCAGGCCGCCAAGGCCAACCTGGATGAAGGCATCAACGGCGACCGCGTCGAGCAGCGGCAGCAATATGCGGCGGCGCTGCGGGCGGCGGAAGAGAACCTGCTGCAGATCCAGGCGCAGAGCGACGATCTGCAGGTGAAAGCGCCGGTGGACGGCGAAGTGGGGCCGATCCCGGCCGAAGTGGGCGAATTGCTGAACGCCGGCAGCCCGCTGGTGACGTTGATCCGGGTGCCGGACGCTTACTTCGTGTTTAACCTGCGTGAAGACATCCTGGCCCACGTGCGCAAAGGCGACAAGGTCAAGCTGCGGGTGCCGGCGCTGAAGGACAAAATGATCGACACCGAGGTGCGCTACATCGCGCCGCTGGGGGATTACGCCACCAAACGCGCCACCCGCGCCACCGGCGACTTCGACCTGAAAACCTTCGAAGTGCGCCTGTATCCGTCACAGCCGGTGGACGGCCTGCGTCCGGGGATGAGCACCTTATGGCAATGGAAAGAGTAAGGGCCGGCTGGCGCTGCTTCAGTCACGCGTTCGACAAAGAGTGTCGCGTCGCCTTTCGCAGCCCGGTGGTGCACTGGCTGAGCTGGATCTTTCCGCTGATCCTGTTTGCGCTGATCAGCAGCAACTTCTCCGAAGGCACGCTGCTCGATCTGCCGGTCTCGGTAGTGGACAGCGATCACAGCCCGCTGTCCAAATCGCTGACGCGCCGGCTGGACGCCGGGTCGCACGCCCACGTCGAGGCATACGGCGGCGGGCTGCCGGAGTCGCTGAGCCGCCTGCGCAGCGCGCAGGATTACGCGTTGCTGTATATCCCGCCGGACTTTGAGGCCAATGCGCTGTCGGGCAAACAGCCGAGCGTGGTGATGTACTACAACGCGCTGTTTTACGGCGCCGGGCTGTACTCCACCCAGGACTTTGGCGGCCTGATGAACGAAATCAACGCCAGCACCCGCAGCATCATCTCCACCGAGATGGGCAAAACGTTGCCGCCGCTGGCGGACGTGACGCTCTCCTACGGCAGCCTGTTCAACGCCAGCGGCAGCTATATCTATTACCAGCAGTTCGCCGCCACCATCCACCTGCTGCAGCTGTTCGCGGTGACCTGCATGATATATGTGCTGGCGCGCAGCAAGTCGCTGCTGCAGGCCAAGCCGTTCAGCCTGGCGCTGCTCGGCAAGCTGGCGCCATACACGCTGTGTTTCACCACCCTGCTGATGGTGGAGATCGCGGCGCTGGTGGGCATCTTTGACGCCCGCGTCAGCGGCAACCCGCTGTTTATGCTGATGATCGGCCTGTTCTATGTGATGGCGGCGCAGAGCATCGGCCTGCTGCTGTACACCTTTACCGGCAGCACCATCACCGCCTACAGCCTGATCGGTATTTTGGTCAGTATCGCAATGACCTTCTCCGGCATGGCGGTGCCTGAGCTGTCGATGCCGCTGCCGGCGCGCATTATTTCCAACATCGAACCGCTGACCCACGCGCTGTACGCGATGTTTGACGTGTTCCTGCGGCAGGTGCACGCCAGCGCCATCTTCAGCGTGTGCGCGCTGCTGGCGGTCTATCCGCTGGTGGCCGCGCTGCTGGTGCGCAATCGCCTGCCGGCGCGGCTGGCAAAAGAGGGGAGCGCCTGATGAAGCTTTATTGGCAAACCTTCGTTAAAGTGCTGCTCGGCATGCTGGAGCGGCCGGTGTGGCTGATGCTGATCCTGTCGCTGTGCATCATGAGCCTGGTGTACGCCAACCGCACGGTGTGGGATCTGCCGGTGGGTGTGATCGATCAGGATCACAGCACCGCCAGCCGGCAGCTGATCCGCCAACTGGACGCAACCTCCAAGATCGCGATTGAAACCTACGACAGCCTGGAACAGGCGCAGCGCGATCTCAGCTGGCGCAAGCTGTTTGCGGTGATCATCATGCCGGTGGATCTGGAGAAGAAAATTCTCAGCGGGCAGAACATCGTGGTGCCGATGTACGGCGACGCCACCAACCGCCTGGCCAACGGCCAGATCCAGCAGGACGTGGTGGCGGCCTATCAGCAGCTGCTGACGCAATACAACAACGGGCTGCTGCTGCGCAGCGGCTTCAGCGAACGGCAGGCGCAGATACTGCTGACGCCGATACTGGGGCAAACGCTGGACGTGTTCAACCCCGGCATCAGCTTTGCGGCGATCATCTTCCCCGGCCTGCTGGTGATGCTGTTGCAGCACTCGCTGCTGATCGCCTGTATCCGCGTCAATATCGCCATGAAGAGCATGCCCGGCGGCAAGGCGCCGCTGGCGGCGCACCTCGGCGGGCTGACGGCGCTGCTGCCGATCTGGCTGTTCCTGTCGATCGTGCTGTTCGTGCTGTGGCCGTGGGTATTGGGCTATAGGCAGACGGCGAACATCGCCGAACTGCTGCTGCTGACCTTCCCGTTCCTGCTGGCGGTATTGGGGCTGGGCAAGCTGGTGACAGAATGTCTGCGCAGCGTCGAGATGATCTACCTGACGCTGGCGTTCATCACCACGCCGATCTTCTACCTGTCCGGCACTATCTGGCCGCTGCAGTCGATGCCGGCCTGGGTGCGCGCCATCTCGTACAGCATTCCCTCCACCTGGGGCACCAAGGCGATCGCCGGCGTCAACCAGATGGGGCTGTCGCTGAATGAGGTGTGGGGCGACGTGATGATGATGCTGATACTCGGTGTGGTCTACACCCTACTAGGCTTTGGCGTCGGCTTCTTGCGCAACAGCGTGGCGCTGCGCGGGATGTTCAGGAAGCGGCGGGCGTAGGGGATAAATAAAGGCGCCATTTTCGGCGCCTTTATTATTTCGTATTATTGATATGTCTAAGGTGATTTATTTAGCTGGGCGTCTACTCTTATTTTTAATTTGATTTGTTATGTTGATTTTGGTAGTTGTAATTGTCGACCTGCTTAGGGAATTAATGGTTGGCGTTAACTTTATCTATAACGTGTTATTTAAAGGATGGAATAATATGTCAACAATAAGCGCGCTTGATTTTGATGAGATGAAATTGATTGGCGGTTGTGGCGATGGAAATAACGGCGGCGATCGTGACAGGCCAGGCAGAGGTGCGTCAAACTCTTGTGCCAATCAGGTTGGAATGGGCATTATCATTGGCGCATTTACCGGTTTTTCCGGCGGCCCGCCAGGGATGATAGGTATGGCCGTTGCCGGTGGCTTAATGGGGGCGGTCTCTTGCGCAGATAACAGCCCTGCCGGGAATAATAAGAATAACGGTGGTGCCTTGGGTGGGAATAAAAACGCCAATAGCGTTAATGGGCAATGTCGCTGGTGATGAGTAAATCGCTTTTAGAGTGTCAAAAATAGAGGGTGGGTTATGGTTAATAGACGTCTTTTAAACCCGCTATGTAATATGATTGCGCTAACGTTGAGTATGTTACTTGTCTCGTTCTCCTCACTGAGTATTATTTCATACGGAGAACATTTGGTAGATGCGGCCATCGCGGTTTTCACTTATTTTGGTATCAGAAGCTGCTGCCTGATGTGTGTAAGTTTATTCCATTGGTTCCACGGTGGAGATGAGCGCATTAATCTTGATAAATAAACAGAGCCGGCAGCGCCCGCTGCCGGCTCTGTCCTCGTTAAGACACCAACTCCAACCCCGCCACGCGGCGCCAGTAGCCGTTGCAGTCGGCGCGGTCGATCAAGTTCAGCGGTTGCTCGCCGCGCTCGTTGGCGCGGAAGGCGTCGATCTGCGCCAGCGTCTCGGCGCCCTGCGGCGACAGCCGCACGATGTCCACCAGCCCCTGCATGCTTGGCAGCTCGTTGCCGAGGTTGTAGCAGTAGCCGCTCATGGTCTGGATGCCGTTGAGCACGAACACCTGCTGTTGCTCCTGGGAGCGCATCATGCGGCCCTGCGGATATTTGATGCAGCAGGTTTCGCACTCGTCCTTGCCGCGGTTCTCCGAGCGGGCGGTGAAGCAGCGCGCCGAGTAGGCCAACGGCAGGTGGCCGTAGCTCAGCACCTCCACCTCGAAATCGTGGCGGAAGCCCAGCTCGTCGCACTGCGTCAGCAGGTTGGCCAGCCAGTCGCGCGACAGCTCGACCGGCATGCACCAGCGGATCATGCCCTGGCGGCGCAGCAGGCGCAGGGTATAGGCGTTGTAGCAGTTCAGCGCATGGCCGGCGACGAACGGCAAGCCGCGTTCCGCCGCCATGTTCACCGCGCCCAGATCGTTGGCTTCCAGCAGGAACTCGCCGTTCTCCACATAGCGTTTCAGCTCATTCAGCTCGGACGGCGCCTGCAGCAGCGCCAGCGTGGAGATAACCACCTGTTTGCCGCTGCGGGCGATCTCGCGCGCCAGCGCCAGCCAATCGCTGACCTTCATCTCGCGCCGTTTGGTGCAGACGCTCTCGCCAAGGTAAATGATGTCGGCGCTGCTCTCCGCCGCCTGTTGATAGAACGCCGCGATGTCGGTTTTCGGCCAGTAGTAGAGTACCGGCCCCAGTGCGTATTTCATGTTTCCTCCGGCTACTGCCATTTGCGGTGATAGGCGCCCAGCGTGGTCTGGGTGCCCTCGGACATCGCGCCCAGCGTCTCCATCCAGGCGGCGTCGGCGCGGTAGGCGGCCGGATCGGCCTGACAATGGTCGATCGCCTGGCGCCAGACGCGCGCCACCTGGCTGACGTAAGCCGGGCTGCGCTGGCGGCCTTCGATCTTCACCGAGGCGATGTTGGCGGCCAGCAGCTCCGGCAGCAGCTCCAGCGTATTGAGGCTGGTGGGCTCTTCCAGCGCGTGGTAGCGCACGTCGTCCACCAGATAGCGGCCCTTGCACAGCGTCGGGTAACCGGCGTTTTCATGGTCCTGGTAGCGGTCGATCAGCACGTCGTTCAGGCGCGACTCCATACCCTGCGGGGTTTGCTGCCAGCGCACGAAGCGCGCCGGCGAGCAGGCGCCGACGGTGTTCGGCGACTCGCCGGTCAGGTAGGAGGAGAGGTAGCAGCGCCCCTCGGCCATGATGCACAGGCTGCCGAAGGCGAACACTTCCAGCGGCACCGGGCTGGTGCGCGCCAGCTGTTTCACCTGATGCATCGACAGCACGCGCGGCAGCACCACCCGGCCCACCTCGAAGTTGCGCTGGTAGAAACGGATCGCCTCTTCGTTGGTGGCGGAGGCCTGCACCGAAACGTGGCGCTCCAGCTGCGGGTAGCGCTGGGCGGCGTATTCCAGCATCGCCAGATCCGCCAGAATCAGCGCGTCGGCGCCCAGCTGGGCGGCCATATCCACCGCGCGCTGCCAGCGGGCGTAGCCGTCGGGATGGGCGAAGGTGTTGATGGCGATATGCAATTTGCGGCCGTGGCGATGCACGTAATCAACCGCTTCCTGCAGCTTTTTCTCGGTGAAGTTGAGGCCGGCGAAGTGGCGCGCGTTGGTATCGTCTTTCAGCCCGATGTAAACGGCGTCGGCGCCGTTATCTACCGCGGCCTTCAGGGCCGGCAGGTTGCCGGCGGGGCAAAGCAGCTCCATAGATTTATCCTGGCTTAGCCGTGCGCCCGGCCGGGCGCACGCTGTCTTTAAAGGTTGCCGGCGGCGGTGTTCTGCCGGCAAACGCGAATCGGGGAGGCCATTTTAGGCGAAGGGGCGCACACAGGTTTTGATTTGGGGCAGCTTATGGCGTATTGATAAACATGGCGGTGAAATGCACTATTTGTTGATATAGACCGCTGAAGCCGCGCGCCAGTGTGGCAAAATAGCGGTAGTCCGTATTGAAAGGAGTGGATGACCGTGTTGGAACAACTACGAGCACGCCTTGTGCGCCAGGGGCCGTCGCTGCTGCGCATCCCGCTGAAATTCACGCCGTTCGCCCTGCAGCGCCAGCTGCTGCAGCAGGTGCTGAGCTGGCAGTTCCGCCAGGCGTTGGCGGATGGCGAGCTGGAATTTCTCGAATCGCGCTGGTTAAAGATCGAAGTTCGCGATCTGGCGCTACACTGGTTTATGACGGTAGAAAACGACAAACTGGTGGTCAGCCAGCACGCCGAAGCGGACGTCAGCTTCAGCGGCGACGCCAACGATCTGATCCTGATCGCGGCGCGCAAGCAAGATCCGGATACGCTGTTCTTTCAGCGTCGGCTGCAGATTGAAGGGGATACCGAATTGGGCCTGTATGTGAAAAATTTGATGGACGCCATCGAGCTGGAAAGCATGCCTGCGCCGCTGCGCATGGGGCTGCTGCAGTTGGCTGATTTTGTCGAAGCAGGGCTGCAGGAGGGCACGGCGTCGGCTTCCCGTGTGGCGGTATCATGCTGATCCGCGTAGAGATCCCGGTAGACGCGGCGGGCATCGATGCCTTGCTGCGCCGCGCCTTTGGCCGCGACGACGAAGCAGACCTGGTGCAACAGCTGCGCGAAGACGGCCTGCTGACGCTGGGCGTGGTCGCCACTGACGACGAAGGCGGCGTAGTGGGTTATGCCGCGTTCAGCCCGGTAGACGTGGCCGGTGAAGACCGTCAATGGGTGGCGCTGGCGCCGCTGGCGGTAGATGAAAGCCTGCGCCGTCAGGGGCTGGCGGAAAAGCTGGTGTACGAGGGGTTGGATTCGCTGAACGAATTCAGCTACGCCGCGGTGGTGGTGCTGGGCGATCCGGCCTATTACGGCCGCTTCGGTTTCAAACCGGCCGCCGCCTATGGCCTGAATTGTCGCTGGCCTGACACGGAAAGCGCATTCCAGGTGTATCCGCTGGCGGAAGACGCCCTGAATGGCGTCAGCGGCGAAGTGGCTTTTTCGGCGCCGTTTAATCGCTTTTAACGATCGGCAACAAATCCTCCAACGACAGCGGCGGGTGATTCACCAGCCGCTCTTTTTGTATTTTGCTCAGCTGTTTGACGCGGTATTCCAGCTTCAGCGCCGTTGAGCGATCCCCCACCTGGCAGTGAAACGCCAGCGTCAGCTCCCCTTTACCGCGCAGCGCCTTGGCACCTTTGCCGGCTTGATGTTGCGCCAGGCGGCGCGCCACGTCGGTGGTGATGCCGGTATACAGCATGCCGCTCGGTAAACGCAGCATATAGAGATACCAGTGGGGTAAGTCCATCATTGGGGTCCTGTGCAAGGGTAGAGATGACATCAGGCCGCCATAGCTAAGCGCGGCATCTCTATTTTGTCACGATTTAACGATGGATTTCACCACTGGCGGAACGGTTTGTTTATTCCGTCTTGACGATAAGGGATTATTTTACACCCACGGTAAATTTGTTTTCTTCCCCTTTATGATGCTGAATTGTCCACTCGCCACTGACGCGGAATGAAGCCGCGGAAGCATAGGTGTCTTCCATAAACTGGAAATAAACGATTTTTCCGTCTTTGACTTGCGCTTTTATTGCGAAAGGAGAGGTGAACTGATGGCCTAACGCTACTGAGGTATAGGTGAATTGACCAAATACGGCCACGGTGCCTCCGTCGGCAAGAATGTCACCGATCGTGAAGTCGTTTATTTCCCAGTAAGTTCCGACATTTGAAAAGGTATCGATGTAAACCTGTCGCCCTTGAGAAGTGCCCGCCCAGGGCTCGATCTGTTTGAGCTCTTTGTTTTCAAAGTTCAGGGAAGTATAAACCGCGTTTTCATCGATAAGACGCATGGCGGCATTGGTGACGTCTTCCTTTGCCGTGTTCATCAAGAATGCATAAACCACATCTTTTGGCAGTTGAGTCTCTTCTGCTTTCACAATGAGTTTTTCATTGTTTTTCATATAAACCTCGTCACGTGACTTCCGGGGTGAATAATTGGCCGTTTATTCCGATGATGAGCCGGTGATTGGTTGTAAATCAACGATGATCATAGCACCGCCGGAAAGCAGAGCAGATGATAGAAAGTGCTTAGGCGTTCAGGAAATAAAGTCCCTGCAAAACGGCATTAATCATCATAACGACATATTAAATAAGGGGTTTTATTCATGGTAAAGGCGTTGGCGCACATGGGGTGACGAAGCGAGAACGCTGTTTTAAATGGATTTATATAAGCGGTATCAATGATGTTTTGATGCTTTTTATTTATGAATGGCGGTAGTGAACAGGAATTATGCTTGGTGGCTTGGATTTACTGATAATAAAGCCCGAGAGTAAGAAAGAGAGTGAGTCATTCCAGTCACTAGAGCGGCGTGGGCGACAGAGAGCGTCGGCTGGCCAGGGTTGCGATGAGGTGATATTGCGCCCTATCACAATCCCATCCCCGGCCGCCGGTGCTTTACCGCTTTACCCCTTTTTTCCCGCCAGCTCGAAGCGCGGCGAGACGATGCCGTACAGCGTCCAGCCGAGGAAGGTGGCGATGGCGCCCCACATCATCGCTTCCTCACCGGAGCTGTAAAGCGCATAGAAGCTGTACAGCGCGCCGATGCCGGCGATGATATTGGCGATGCGCGCCTTGTTGTCCGGCACTTTCGCCACTTTCTGAATAATGACCAGCGCCGCCATCGACAGGATGTACGGGATGATGTTGGTCACCACTGCCAGGTTCACCAGCACGTTGAACTGCTTGTTCAACGATGGGCTGATGGTCATCAGCGACAGGCCGCTCTGGATGACGACGATGGTCAGCATGCCTTTAACCGGCGCGTCGGCCTTGCTCAGCCTGGAGAAGATTTTCGGGAAGAAGCCGCTGTCGGCGGAGGATTTGAACACCTGAGCGATGGTGAACTGCCAGCCGAGCAGCGAGCCGACGCAGGACATTACCATCAACGCCATGATGATCTTGCCGACCGTCGGGTTGAACATGTGGGAGAACGCCAGCCCGAACGGAGCGGTGGAGTTGGCCAGATCCATGTTCGGCACGATGCCGGCGATCACGTTGGTCGAAACGATATAGATCACCGCCGCGCTGAGGGTGCCGCCCAGTACGGCGATCGGCACGTTGCGCTCCGGGTTTTCCACCACGTCGGTGTTGGCGCAGGCGGATTCCAGCCCCAGGAATGCCCACAGGGTCATCGAGATCGAGGCGCCGATGGCTTCGAAGGTCGGCACCTGATGCGGGTTCCAGGCGGCGACGTAGGCGCTGCCGCTGAACCAGTACCAGCCGATAACCGAGATGCCCACCACCGGAATGATCACGCCCCAGACGGTGATGCCGCTGATTTTGCCGGTGATGCGCGCACCGCCGAAGTTGGCGACGGTCGCAAGCCACAGCACGCCGATGGTGGCGATGCAGATCCCCAGCGGGCTGAGCGTGGTGTCGAACAGCTCGGTGCCGTAGCCGACGGCGGAAATGGCGATGGCGATATTGGCGATCAGCAGCGAAACGCCATAGGTGTAGTTCGCCATAAAGTTGCCTGATTTACCGAAGGCGTATTCGGCGTAGCCGCCCATGCCGCCGGATTTACGGCTGAACATGCCGCATTTGGCGAACGCGTAGGCCAGCGCCATTGAGCCGACGGCGGTCACCAGCCAGGAAACGATCGAAATCGTGCCCACTTCGGCCAGCTTGGTCGGCAGCATAATTATGCCGGAACCCATCATATTCACGGCGGTCAGGATCGTTAATTGCACGACCCCCATTTTATTATTGGACTTACTCATGATCATTTTCTCTTTTAGGATGCGATCCGGGCGGCGAGAATAATCGCCGCCCCGTAAGGTGATTAATTTTTCATGACGTAGCCGTAAGCGCGGTTCCAGCCGTCCTCATCCTGTTGGATATAAACGCCCTGCAATTCCGGCGCGAATCCCGGCAATAAATTGATGCCTTCTTCCAGTGCCAGGAAATAACGCTGCGCGGCGCCACCCCAAATTTCGCCGGGCACCACGCACAGCACGCCTGGTGGGTAAGGCAGGGCGCCTTCGGCGGCGATGCGGCCCTCGGCCTTGGCCAGCGACACCAATTCCACATTGCCGCGCACGAACTCGGTATTGGCGTCCTGCGGGTTCATCACCACGCGTGGGAAATAGCTTTTGCGGAACATCTCTTTTTGCAGTTCTTTAACGTCATAGCTGACGTAAAGGTCGTGCATTTCCTGGCACAGCTGGCGGATGGTGTAGTTTTTGTAGCGCTGCTGGTGGTTTTTATAGACCGCAGGCAGCACCTCGCTGAGCAATGAGTTTTGCTCGATGTGCTTCTCGAAGCGGGCGATCAGGGCCACCAGATGCTGCATCTTGGCGATGTCTTCCGCCGGCGTCAGCAGGAACAGGATCGAGTTGAGATCGCATTTTTCCGGCACGATGCCGTTTTCACGCAGGTAGTTGGCCAGAATGGTCGCCGGGATGCCGAACTCGCTGTAGCTGCCGGTGGCGGTATCGATGCCCGGCGTGGTGAGCAGCAGTTTGCACGGATCGACGAAGTACTGCGACTCGGCATAGCCCTCAAAGGCGTGCCATTTCTCGCCGGGCACGAAGTTGAAGAAGCGCAGATCGTTGGCCATCGCCGCGGTGTCATAGGCCTGCCACGGCTTGCCGTCGATCTGATCCGGCACGAACGGTTTGATCATCGTGCAGGTATCCAGCAGCATTTTGCGCGCTTCGATGCCCACGCGCACACATTCTTGCCACAGGCGCTGGCCGCTCTTGCCCTCGTGCATCTTGGCGTTGACGTCCAGCGCGGCGAACAGCGGGTAGAACGGGCTGGTGGAGGCGTGCAGCATAAAGGCGTTGTTGAAGCGCTTGTGGTTGCAGTAGCGGCTCTGCCCCTTGATATGCTTGTCTTTTTTGTGGATCTGCGAGGTCTGCGAGAAACCGGCCTGCTGTTTGTGCACCGACTGGGTGACGATGATGCCGGGATCGTTTTCGTTCAGCTCCAGCAGCAGCGGCGAGCAGTCTTTCATCATCGGAATGAACTGCTCATAGCCCACCCAGGCGGAGTCGAACAGGATGTAGTCGCACAGGTGGCCAATTTTGTCGACCACCTGGCGGGCGTTGTAGATGGTGCCGTCGTAGGTGCCGAGCTGGATGATCGCCAGGCGGAACGGGCGGGCTTCGTTGGCGCGTTCCGGCGCCACTTCGCGGATCTGTTGGCGCAGGTAGCGTTCGTCGAAGCAGTGCGCGTCGATGCCGCCGATAAAGCCGAACGGGTTGCGCGCGGTTTCCAGGTAAACCGGCGTAGCACCGGCCTGGATCAACGCGCCGTGGTGGTTGGATTTATGGTTGTTGCGGTCGAACAGCACCAGGTCGCCGCGCGTCAGCAGGGCGTTGGTCGCCACCTTGTTCGAGGCCGAGGTGCCGTTGAGCACGAAGTAGGTCTTGTCGGCGTTGAACACCTTGGCGGCGTGCTGCTGCGCGGCGCAAGGCGCGCCTTCGTGGATCAACAGGTCGCCCAGTTTGACGTCGGCGTTGCACATGTCGGAGCGGAAAAGCGTTTCGCCGTAGAAGTCGAAGAACTGGCGGCCCGCCGGGTGTTTGCGGAAGAACTCGCCGCCCTGGTGGCCGGGGCAGGCGAAAGTGGCGTTACCCATTTCTACGTATTGCGTCAGCGTGTTGAAGAATGGCGGCAGTAGCTCGCTCTCATATTTGGCGGCGGCGGCCTCCAGCTGTTTGCCGTAGAACTGGGTATTCTTGCCGCACAGCTCAAACACGCCGTGCAGCGCCGGCAAGACGGCATTATCCAGCTCTTCTTCGCAGCAGACGGCGACGAACAGCGGAATGTTCAGGCCGTGTTCTTCGATGCGCGCCACCATGCCTTGCGCGACGTCGTCTACCGACAGCACGATGGCGGCGACGTCATTGAAATCGCTGTGATGCACATCGACAATGTCGCGTTCAGTTTCAAAGCAGCCGAGGGTTTGGGTGTTGGCGGCAATTTTTAATTTTTTCATTTTTCTCATTCTTCAGGCAAAGGCATTCCGCCGGCAAATAATTTCATTTGCCGTTAACGCCTTCACGAAAATAAAGGTGTGCGAGAACCCAGTGATGCCGAAAGGCATTAACTGTGTTCGCTGTTTTATTTATCCTGGATGCGCTTGGCCGAAATTAAAAATGTGTTGCGTGTCCTTCCCGCTTAGCGAGAAAAAGACATTATCACCGGAGTGCGGAGAATAAAGTGAAACGCAAAGACACTCTTAACAACGGCGTAAGAGCGAGGGGGTGAGGGTTATCTGTAGTTGAAGAATGCGAAACTAAAGCAGCTGCGATGAGCCATCATCATAATATGGGTTGTGCGCCTGATGTGCGCCATTTTTCGGTTATTGTTTTCCATTTTCTAATCCACCTTGCTGAGTGAAAAGATGGCGCTATTTTAACGCAAGATGCACTAAAAATTGTGATGAGAATCACATAAATGCCGGTTTTGATAAATAACTATTCACCGGTTATGCAATGTATTGCATAAGTATCATCCAGGCGCAGAGGTTGGCATGTAAATGAATTGCTAATGTTCGCGAGCCCTGAACACTTAATTTCAATGGCGCTCGGAAAGGAATAAAAAAAGCGGTCAAATAACCGGCTGCATAACGATCAAATAAATCTGTATTGTGTTATTTATGTTATCAACCTGCTTTATGCTGGATTGGGTAAAAATTCAAATATAATGGTTTTGTATTCACATGCGATTTTTGATGATTATCGTTATTTGTGACTCGCCTCAACAACGCAGGGTAAGATGAGGCGAGTGAACAGGGAGGCGATTGACCTTGAATACCCCAGAACAACGGCAGCAGATTGCGGATTTTATCGGTAAGCAACACGTCTTGACGCTGTGCGCCGGCGACGGCCTCGACATGTGGTGCGCCAACTGTTTTTACGTGTTCGACGCCGCGACGATGGCGCTGTGGCTGATGACCGAACCGCACACCCGCCACGGCGGGCTGATGCTGAACAACGGCCGGGTGGTCGGCACTATCGCGCCGAAGCCGAAAAGCATCGCGCTGATCCGTGGCGTGCAGTACCGCGCCGAGGCGGTGCTGCTGAGCGGCGAAGAGGCCGAGGCGGCGCGCGCGCGTTACTGCAAGCGTTTCCCGATCGCCAGGGCGATGAAGGCCTCGGTTTGGCGGCTGGATCTGCACGAGGTGAAGATGACCGACAACACCCTCGGCTTCGGCAAGAAGCTGCACTGGGCGCGGTCTATACTTTAAGTCGACGTATTGATTACAACGGGAGATCGCATGGCGCGAGCACTGTTAGTCGGCGCAACCGGGCTGGTGGGGCGCGAGTTGTTGCAGCGGTTGCAAAGCGATCCGCAGATAACGGCCATCGTGGCGCCGACGCGCACGCCGCTGCCGCCGCACGGCAAGCTGACCAACCCGGTCGGCGATGCGCTGTTCGAGCTGCTGAGCGGCCTGCAGCAACCGGTCGATCTGGTGTTCTGCTGCCTGGGCACCACCCGCCGGGCGGCGGGCAGCGCCGATGCCTTCCGCTACGTCGATTATCAACTGGTGGTGGAGAGCGCGCTGAGCGGCCGCCGCTTGGGGGCGCAGCACTGTCTGGTGGTGAGCGCGCTGGGCGCCAACGCGGATTCCACCTTCCTGTATAACCGCACCAAAGGCGAGATGGAGCAGGCGCTGCGCGAACAGCGCTGGCCGCGCCTGACGCTGGTGCGGCCTTCCATGCTGGTGGGGGATCGCCCGGCGCCGCGCCTGATGGAGCGCCTCACGTTGCCGCTGTTCAGGCTGCTGCCCGGCAAATGGCGGGCGGTCGCCGCCAAAGACGTGGCGCAGACGCTGTTGCAGCAGGCGTTCACGCCGGGTGAAGGGGTCAGGGTGCTGGAGTCGGACCGGCTGCACTGCTACCGAGGCTGACGCTGAGGTGGTCGAACGCCAGCTCCAGCCCGGCGGGCAGTTCGTGGTCCAGCAGCCACAGATCGAGATGATGGCTGATGTGCGTCAGCAGCGTGCGTTTGGGCTGCAGCAACCGCTGCGTCTCCTGCGCGCGGGTCAGATCGTTGTGGTTGCGCGGCGCCTGCGGCTGAGGCGGCAGGCTGCAGTCGAGCACCAGCAGATCCAGCGCCACGTTCTGCAGATAGCCGACGGTGGCCGGCGGCAGGCCGACGGTGTCGGTCAGGTAGGCCAGCGCAGCGCCCGCCGCCTGGATCAGATAGCCGTGGGTCAGTTTGGAGTGTTGCAGCGGCAGCGGGGTGATGCGCATGCCGCCCAGTTCGACGGTGGCGAAGGGCGCCAGCGGCGGCTGAAATGCCAAAATGCCGGGGTGTTTGAACAGGTCGTCGCAGCCCTGTTCATCCGGCGGGCCATATACCGGAATGGAATTTCCGCACCCCCAACGCAAAGGAAATAACCCCTGAACGTGATCCATGTGGTAATGTGTCAGTAAAAAACGTTGAATTTGCCCCGCCGAAAACCGCCGCTCCAAAGCCGGTAATCCCGCATCCAATAAGGTCGTTTCCCCCTGATAGTTGAGCATGGCGCTGCACGCCCGCCGCCGAAATGCCGGCTCGCGCCGCGCCCGTTGGCAGATAGGGCAGTCGCAGCCGAACACCGGCACCTGCTGCGCGCCGCCGGTGCCGAGAAAGGTCAGTTGCATCGCTCCCCTCCGTTAAAGGTACTTCTGCGCAAAGCGGTTGATGTCGCGAAAATCCGCCAGCCGCGCCTGCAGCGTGGCGTGATCCCAGTGCCACCACTGGCTGCGTTCGATACGCTCTATCAGCGCATCGTCAAAGCGCATGCCGATCTTTTTGGCCGCCACGCCGGCGACGATGCTGTAGGGTTCCACGTCTTTGGTGACCACCGCCGCGCTGCCGATCACCGCGCCGTTGCCGACGCTGACGCCCGGCATCAGAATGGCGTTATGGCCGATCCACACGTCGTGGCCGACGGTGACGTGGTGCTCGCGCCGCCAGTCGAAGAACGCTGCGTCATCTTCCCCCAGCCCGTATTCGGAGGCGCGGTAGGTAAAGTGGTGCTGCGCGATGCGCTGGTAGGTCGGGTGGTTGCCGGGATTGATGCGCGCATAGGAGGCGATGGAGACGAACTTGCCGATAGTGGCGTAAAAGATCTGGTTGTGCCCGGCGGTGTAGGAGTAGTCCCCCATCTCCACCTCTTCCAGGATCGCATCGTCGGCCAGATGCACATACTGGCCGAGCCGGGTGCGGTTAAGGGTCACGTTGTCGCCGATTTTCGGCTGGGCGAAGTCGTTCATGGCGTCGCGTCCTGAGTTTGTCGGGTAGAGGTCGGCAGCAGCGCCAGCAGCGCCGCCAGGGTGTCGTCGAGTGGGCCGTCGTTGTGCAGCACCCGGCAGCCGGCGGGCAGGCTCTGCTGATATTCCGCCGCCCGCGCCAGCCGCTGCTCGATCTGTTCGGCGCTTTCCCGCCCGCGATCCTGCAGGCGCTGGCGCAGGATCGCGGCGCTGACCTGCAGGCACACCGGCAGCAGCTGCGCCCCGTAGCGCTGCTGCGCCTGCGGCAGGTGGGCGCGTGAACCGTTGACCGCCACGTCGATCCCCTGCAGCAGCCAAAGATCCACCTCGATCCCGAACGCGTAGCGCTGCTGGTGGGCCTGCCAGTCGAGCGCGAACAGCCCCTTGGCGCGGCGGCGCAGAAATTCGGGTTCGCTCAGCGCGATGTGATTCTCGCAGCCGGCGTCCGCCGGCCGGGTGATGTAGCGGTGCGCCACCAGCGGCGCGCGGTCGGCGTCGGCCCGCAGCGCGGCCAGCAGGCTGTCCTTGCCTGCGCCGGAAGGCCCCATCAGATAGATGAGCCGCGCCATCAGAACACCTGCTTGCCCTGACGCCACACGTTCTGCACGTAAACGTGCTCGCCGTGCGGCCGTGCCAGCACCAGATCCGCCCGCAATCCTTCGGCGAGGGTGCCGCGATCCTGCAGATCCAGCGCCCGCGCCGGGTTGCGGGTGATCATACGCACCGCCTGGGGCAGATCGTAGGCGTTGCGCTCGTCCGCCGCGAGGCGAAACGCCGCGTCCAGCAGGCTGGCCGGGTAATAATCGGAAGAGAGAATATCCAGCACCCCCAGCGCCGCCAGGTGGTGCGCCGCCACGTTGCCGGAGTGGGAACCGCCACGCACGATGTTCGGTGCGCCCATCAGCACCTGCAGGCCCTGCTGGTGCGAGGCGCGGGCGGCCGCCTCGGTGGTGGGGAACTCGGCAATCGCGCTGCCCAGCGCGCAGGACTCGGCCACGTGCGCGGCGGTGGCGTCGTCATGGCTGGCCAGCGAGATGCGGCGCGCGCGGCAGTGGGCGGCGATCGCCTCGCGGTTCGGTGCGGCCCAGCGGGCGGACAGGGCGACCTGCTGCTCCTCGTACTCGCTCATCTGCTGGTCGTTGAGGTGGTATTTGCCCTGATAATATTCGCGATACTTTTCGCGCGAGGCGAACTGGCGCTGGCCCGGCGAGTGGTCCATCAGCGACACCAGCGACACGCCCGGCTTGTCCATCAGCTGTTCGAACAGCGGCAGGGTGCTCTCGTGCGGCAGCTCGCAGCGCAGGTGCAGCCGATGCTCGGCGCGGTTCACCCCGGCGCGCTGGCTGTGGATCACCGCGTCGATCATCTTCTGCAGGTTTTCCAGCCGGTGGCCGCCGTCGCGCACGTCGCCGATCGCCACCGCGTCCAGCACCGTGGTGATGCCGTTGGCCACCATCAGCGCATCGTGGCTGCTCATCGCCGAATGGGCCGGCCAGTCGACGTTCGGGCGCGGGGTAAAGAACTTGTCCAGGTTGTCGGTATGCAGCTCGATCAGCCCCGGCAGCAGCCAGCCGCCGTCGCCGTCCAGCGCCTGCGGCAGCCGGCTCGGGCCGTCGGCGAAGCTGCGGATCACGCCATCCTGCATCTCCAGCGAGCCTTGCACCACCTGGTCATCCAGCACCAGCTTAACGTTATTGACGATCATCAGAGGGCCTCCAGCGCCTGCGGCGCCTGCATGTCATAAAGCCGGTCGGCGACCTGTCGGCGGACGCCTTCATCGTGAAAAATGCCGACGATCGCCGCGCCGCGCGCCTTGGCGCGTTCGATAAGCTGCACCACCGCCGCGCTGTTGCGGCTGTCGAGCGAGGCGGTCGGTTCGTCCAGCAACAGGATCGGGTAATCGACGATAAAGCCGCGCGCGATGTTTACCCGCTGCTGTTCGCCGCCGGAGAAGGTGGACGGCGCCAGCGGCCACAGGCGCGGCGGCACGTTGAGCGCAGCGAGCAGCGCTTCGGCGCGTTCGCGGCACTCGGCGCGCTCGACGCCCTGTTCCAGCAAGGGTTGCATCACCACCTCCAGCGCGCTGATGCGCGGGATCACCCGCAGGAACTGGCTGACCCAGCCCAGCGTATGGCGGCGCACCGCCAGAATCTGGCGCGCATCGGCGCTGACCATGTCCAGCCAGTCGCCCTGGTGGTTGATCCAGATATGGCCGCTGTCCGGCAGGTAGTTGGCGTACAGCGAGCGCAGCAGGGTGGATTTGCCGCTGCCGGAGTGGCCGTGCAGCACCACGCATTCGCCGCCGTGGACCGTCAGGTTGGCGTCGTGCAGCACCGGCAGGCGGGTGCCGTATTGCTGATGCAGCACAAAGGTTTTACTGAGATGTTCAACTCGGATTTGCATAGTCATTTGTTATCGCCTTGGGTTACGACAGCACCGAAGAAACCAGCAGCTGGGTGTAGGGGTGGTGAGGATCGTCCAGCACCCGGTCGGTCAGGCCGCTCTCCACCACTTCGCCCTGTTTCATCACCAGCAGGCGGTGGGCCAGCAGCCGCGCCACGCCGAGATCGTGAGTGACGATCACCGCCGCCAGCTGCATCTCCACCACCAGGTTGCGCAGCAGATCGAGCAGGCGCGCCTGCACCGACACGTCCAGCCCGCCGGTCGGTTCATCCATAAACACCAGCCTGGGGTGGGTGACCAGATTGCGGGCGATCTGCAGCCGCTGCTGCATGCCGCCGGAGAAGGTGGTCGGCAGATCGTCGAGGCGCGACAGCGGGATTTCGACGTCTTCCAGCCACTGGCCGGCCTGGCGGCGAATGTCGCCATAGTGGCGTTGGCCGATGGCCATCAGCCGCTCGCCGATGTTGCCGCCGGCGGAGACCTGCGGCCGCAGCCCGTCGAGCGGGTGCTGGTGCACCACGCCCCAGTCGGTGCGCAGCAGGCGGCGGCGATCGCTCTCCGCCATGGCGTACAGGTCGTGCTCCTGCTCCGCCTGCGGGCGGTAAAGGATCTGCCCGCGCTGCGGCGCCAGCCGCGCCGAGATTGACTTCAGCAGCGTGGTTTTGCCGGAGCCGGATTCGCCGACGATGCCCAGCACTTCACCGGGGTAGATGTCGAACGACACGTCGCTGAAGCCCTTGCCGGGGGCGTACAGGTGGGTGAGCCGGTTCACCGACAGCAGCGGGGTGGTGCTCAAAAGGGTGGAAGTCATCAGTGCTGCGCCTCTTGCGAAGATTGCGCCAGCTGCTGCCGGCAGTAGTCGGTGTCCGAACAGACGAACATGCGGTTGCCCCGATCGTCGAGCACCACCTCGTCCAGGTAGCTGTGGCGCGAGCCGCACAGCGCGCAGGGTTCGTCCCACTGCTGCACGCTGAATGGATGGTCGTCGAAGTCCAGGCTCTCCACCTTGGTGAATGGCGGCAGGGCGTAGATGCGTTTCTCGCGCCCGGCGCCGAACAGCTGCAGCGCCGGCATCATGTGCATTTTCGGGTTGTCGAATTTCGGGATCGGTGACGGATCCATCACGTAGCGATCGTTGACCTTAACCGGGTAGGCGTAGGTGGTGGCGATATGGCCGTAGCGCGCGATGTCCTCATACAGCTTCACCTGCATCACGCCGTACTCCTCCAGCGCGTGCATTTTGCGGGTCTCGGTTTCGCGCGGTTCGATAAAGCGCAGCGGCTCCGGGATCGGCACCTGATAGATCAGGATCTGGTCTTCGCGCAGCGCGGTTTCCGGAATTCGGTGACGGGTCTGGATCAGCGTAGCCTCCGGCGTGCGCTCGGTGGTTTCCACCCCGGCGACGCGCTGGAAGAAGCGGCGGATCGACACCGCGTTAGTGGTGTCGTCGGCCCCTTGGTCTATCACCTTCAGCACGTCGGCGCGGCCGATGACGCTGGCGGTGAGCTGAATGCCGCCGGTGCCCCAGCCGTAGGGCATCGGCATCTCGCGGCCGCCAAACGGCACCTGATAGCCGGGGATCGCCACCGCCTTCAGGATGGCGCGGCGGATCATGCGCTTGGTCTGTTCGTCCAGATAACCGAGGTTATAGCCGGTCAATACTTCACTCATCGCGGGCCTCCTGACGCTCGCTGTATTCCTGTCGCAGCCGCTTGAGCAGCTCCAGTTCGGCCTGGAAGTCGACGTAGTGCGGCAGCTTGAGATGGGAGACGAAGCCGGCGGCCTCGACGTTGTCGGCGTGGGCCAGCACGAACTCTTCGTCCTGCGCCGGGCCGGCGACGCCTTCGCCGTAGTCCGGGCTCTGCAATGCGCGGTCCACCAGCGCCATCGCCATCGCCTTGCGTTCGGCGCGGCCGAACACCAGCCCGTAACCGCGGGTGAAGTGCGGCGGGTGGTCTTTTGGATCGACGAAGCCGTTGACCATTTCGCACTCGGTCAGCAGGATTTCGCCGATATCGATGGCGAAACCGAGCTCTTCAGGCACGATCTCCACCGAAACGTGGCCGGTGCGGATCTCGCCGGCGAACGGGTGGTTGCGGCCGTAGCCGCGCTGGGTGGCATAGCCGAGCGCCAGCAGAAAACCTTCGTCGCCGCGCACCAGCTGCTGCAGGCGCGCCGAGCGCGAGCAGGGGTAAACCGGCGGGTTGCGGGTGATGTCGTCCGGCGCGCTGCCGTCGTCCTGTTCCTCCCGCGCCAGCTGCTGGCGACACAACAGATCGAACACGTGGCTGCAGTTGTCCGGCAGCGGTTCGTCGGCCTGCGGCGCACGCGGCGCCTCGCCTTCTGCCAGCAGCGCGAAGTCCAGCAGCCGGTGGGTGTAGTCGTAGGTCGGCCCCAGTACCTGCCCGCCGGGCAAGTCCTTGTAAACCGCCGAGATGCGCCGCTCCAGCCGCATGTTTTCGCTGGCCAGCGGCTCGCTGACCGCCAGGCGCGGCAGGGTGGTGCGATAGGCGCGCAGCAGGAAGATCGCCTCTACCAGATCGCCACTGGCCTGTTTGATGGCCAGCGCCGCCAGCTCGCGATCGTAGATGCCGCCTTCGGTCATCACCCGATCCACCGCCAGCCCCAGCTGCTGTTCGATTTGTTCCGCGCCGATCGCCGGCAGCGCCTCGTCGCCGCGCCGCAGCTGTTCCTGCAGCTGATGGGCGGCCTCAATGGCTTTTTCGCCCCCTTTTACCGCTACGTACATCAGCACACCTCCACGCGGGTGGTCCGCGGGATCGCCAGCAGGCGATCGCCGCAGGTCAGCAAAATATCCAGCCCCAGCGGGAAGCGCTGCGGACGATTGACCAGATAATCCAGCAGCGCCGGCGGCAGGCGTGGCGCTATCAGGCGTTGGCTCTCGATGCCGGGGCCGGTCAGGCGCAGCGCGGCGCCGTTCTCCAGCTCGGCGAGCTGCACGATGACCGTGGCGCCGCATTCCGGCGAGATTTCAGTGCCGTGCGGCAACGCCTGCAGATCGGCGGCCTGAACGTGCTCATCGAACAGGGCAAAGCAGACCTCCTGCGCCGTGGCGGCCAGCGGCGCGCCGCTGTGAAAACGAATGTTTGTTAGCACTTGCTTACTTTTAAGCGCCGCGCACAGCTGCAGCGGCGTTTCCTGATCGGCCAGCGTCAGCAGCGCGGCGGTGCTGGCGGCGTTCAGCGGCGCCCAGGCCGGGCCGGCCGGCAGCGTCACCCGGTGGCCCGGTTCGCTCAAGGCTTTAAGAATCAAACGGAAAGCGTGCTGCGATTGGTCTATCGGTTGTTCAAAACCGGTCAATAAACTCATGGCTTAATCCCCTCGCACCAGCGTAAAGAAGTCCACCCGGCTGGCGGCGATCGCCCGGGCGCGCAGTTGGCGCTGTTCGTGCTGCAGCGCGGCCAGCGGCGCGATCAGCTGTTGTTGCAGGCGTTCGCCGTGTTCCGGCTGTTGCAGCAGCGCATCGGCCAGCGCGCACAGCTCGGCGTGCGCCTTGTCGCGCCCGGCGATATAGCTGTAGCCGTAGCCGCCGTTGTCCAGCTGCACCACCGCGCGGGTGACGGTCATGTCCCCCAGCACGAAGCGGCGGCCGGTGGCGCCCATGCGCCCCTGCAGCTGGGCCAGGCCGATCTCCGGCGCGCGGATGCTGCGGTAACCCGGGCTGAGGTTCAGCGCCTGCCAGTGGCTGCGCAGCTGCTCGGGCCGGCTGTGCGCCAGCACCGACATCCAGCGTTGTCTCGACTCTAAGGCGTGCATTCAGTGCTCCATCGTCAGTTCAATCATGTCGGCGCGGGCCAGGCTGACGGAGTATTCCGCCACGTCTTCGCCGCCGCTGCGGACGTTAAGGGTGCGCACGCACAGCAGTGGCGCGTGGGTGGCGATCTCCAGCAGCCGGCTCTCTTTGGCCTGCGCGCGGCGTGCGCTGATGCGCGTCTGGCGGCGGGTCAGCGGCTGCTGGAGGTGCTGTTCGATAAACTGGTGCAGCGAACCGCTGTGGAACTGCTGCAGCGCCGGCCACCAGTCCAGATCGGGCAGATAGTGGTCGATCACGCTCATCGGCACGCCGTTGACCCGGCGCAGGGTGCGCAGGTGGATCACCATTTCGCCTTCTTCACGCGAGAGCGCGCTGGCGACATGCCCATTGCACGGGCGCAAGACAGCGAGTAAGCGCTCACTGGTGGGATGGCTGCCCTGCTCGAACAGGTTCTGGCTGAAGCGGGTGTTGGCGTGCAGCGGGTAGTCGTAAGGCCGCATCAACACCAGAATGCCGACGCCGTGGCGGCGCTGCAGCCAGCCGCGCTCCACCAGCTGATCCACCGCGCGGCGCAGGGTGTGGCGATTGACCTGATAACGCTCGGCCAACTGCTGTTCCGAAGGCAGGTAGTCGCCACAGCGGTACTGCGTGCGCAGCTCCTGTTCCAGCTGCGCGGCGATCTGCTGATAGCGGGTGGGGTAAGTGGTCGGATGTCTAGATAACTCCATCATAATAAAAACCTCGTCATACCGATGGCTGTGCGATGAAGGCGGAAGCGGTGCGTTTCATCGTGCGTCTATCCTGTGGTTTTCAAGTTGGCATCATGGTGACGGGCGCAGATGACAATCGCGTTACGCCTCGGTGGCGAACAGATGAACTATTTAGGACAGCCCGAACGTGCACGGGCGGCGGCGGCGCGCTATGCTGGCGCCACTGTTGACTGACTCTGGCCGCTACCATGCCGCAACCTTTGAATGCCCCTGAACCCGCCCCACGCGCCTGGCCGCTGTGGAAACCGATCCTGTTTCTGCTGGTGGTGGCCGTCGGCCTCTACTACGTCAAATGGCAGCCTTACTACGGCAAGGCGTTCGTGGCGGCGGACAGCCACTCGATCGGCAAATCGATCCTGGCCGACGGCGCCGCGAGTCCCTGGCTGGCGGCCTGGCAGTACGCGCTGGTCTACTTCACCGCGGTGTGGAAGGCGGCGCTGCTCGGGGTGCTGTTAGGTTCGCTGGTGCAGGTGCTGATCCCGCGCGACTGGCTGGCGCGCACGCTCGGCCACCGGCGTTTTTCCGGCACCGTGCTGGGGGCGCTGATCGCGCTGCCGGGCATGATGTGCACCTGCTGCGCCGCACCGGTTGCCGCCGGCCTGCGCCGCCAGTCGGTATCCAGCGGTGCCGCGCTGGCCTTTTGGCTCGCCAACCCGGTGTTGAACCCGGCGACGCTGGTGTTTATGGGGTTTGTGCTCGGTTGGCCGTTCGCCGCCATCCGTCTGGTGGCGGGCGTGGTGATGGTGTTGGGCATCGCCTGGCTGGTGCAGCGCGTGACCGCCAACGATCCGAAGCCCGCCGCGCCGCAGCCGCCGGTGATGACGGCGCAGAACGACGAGCAGCCGTTCCTCGCCCGCTGGGGCAAAGCGCTGTGGGCGCTGTTTTGGTCGACCATCCCGATCTACGTGCTGGCGGTGCTGGCGCTGGGGGCGGCGCGCGTCTGGCTGTTCCCGCACGCCGACGGCGCCGTCGACAATAGCCTGCTGTGGATCATCGCGCTGGCGATCGTCGGCTGCCTGTTCGTTATCCCCACCGCGGCGGAAATCCCGATCGTGCAGACCATGATGCTGGCGGGTATGGGCGCAGGCCCGGCGCTGGCGCTGCTGATGACCCTGCCGGCGGTTAGCCTGCCTTCGCTGCTGATGCTCAACAAAGCTTTCTCCGCCCGGGCGCTGTGCCTGACGGCGGCGCTGGTAGCGCTGTGCGGCGCACTGACCGGCGTGGTGGGGATGGGGTTGGTGTAACTGATTCGTGACCCGATGCTATCTCAAGGAGGAGATGGCAATGGAACAGCGGAATAAATCTGAAATGGACGTAGAGGCGATGTTGCTGGAGCAGTCGCTGCGTGAAAGGGTGGATGCCGACCTTGAACGCTTAAGAAACGGTACCGCGGTTTATCTCAGCCATTCGGAGGCAGAAAAACGAATGGCTTTATTCAAGGAGAAAATCCGGAAGCGTTATCGAGGATGATGTTGAGCTGTGCTAGCTCACTACTGGACTTACAGTGTCTAGGGGCGCTGTTGGTCGGCTTTGAGCGAGAAGCCGACATTTACATATTTGTTCCAGTGGCCAAATTTAGTGCACTACTACAGTATCGATTGACACCTATCCTTTAAATCTGGTCGGCCTATGCATAAACAATCGATTTTTGAAGTCAAGATTAGGGCAGCTCTTCCCGATTAACCAATGGAACGCTGTAATCAGGTCGAATACTCTTTGAACCCGGCATAGCTCGCATCTCTTGCGGGAAATGCCAGATATTAAAATCCTTATTCGGGAATGTATCGTAATGGAAAAAATCCCAGCCAAGCAGAGCAGCCATACGTTCAAAGGCAAGCTCCTTAGCCACTGATAGTTCTAGCCGAGGATTAAGGTACTTCAAGTACCCAGAGTTCACAGCTCCGGTCAGAATGTCGACAACTTGTAATCCAAGATGATGCTTAGAGTCGTGCATCGTCACAGACTTAACCAGCTTCTTCATCCCTGCCCTAGCCAGCATGTTGTTAGCAACAATACCTGTCACTTCATCGTTCTTTTTGTATTTATCAATCTTCTGGTCGATGATCACCTCAACATCACTCTTAATCTGCTTAGCAACGTTCTTAACGAGCATTGTGTACGTCTGGTAAAAAGCTAACTCCCTGTCTGTCTTCCAGTTGTTGTAAATGTGACCTGCCCCCAAGATTAGATACAACCTTCAGTTAGTAATGTCAGTTGGTTTTTCTTCATATTTCCCGTTTCGCCAGTCCGCTGCAAATTCAGCTGGCGTCTGGTAATCCAGCGATGAATGTGGAC
>NZ_JAAABD010000008.1:0-217346 GCF_009900725.1 Serratia sp. Z4 | reverse complement strand
CGTAGTGACGAGTCGGGGTGTCATACTCAACGTGGGAGGTGTTGATGGTGATACCACGAGCTTTTTCTTCTGGCGCGTTATCGATCTGGTCGAAAGCACGTGCAGAACCGCCGTAGGTTTTAGCCAGAACGGTGGTGATCGCTGCAGTCAGGGTAGTTTTACCGTGGTCAACGTGGCCGATAGTACCAACGTTAACGTGCGGTTTTGTACGTTCAAATTTTTCTTTAGACACGGCTATATTCCTTACTATAGCGCTCTCCCCTTCTGGAGAGAGCACGGGACTTTGGTTTTAACCCTGCGGCTTATTTGCCACGGGCTTCGATTACGGCCTGAGCGACGTTGTTCGGTGCATCATCATACTTCAGGAATTCCATGGTGTATGATGCGCGACCTTTAGTCAGAGAACGCAGCTGAGTTGCGTAGCCGAACATTTCGGACAACGGTACTTCAGCGTGGATCTTAACGCCAGTCACTTCAGATTCCTGACCGCGCAGCATGCCGCGACGACGGCTCAAGTCACCGATAACGTCACCGGTGTTCTCTTCTGGAGTCTCAACTTCAACCTTCATGATAGGCTCAAGCAGAACTGGTTTCGCTTTCTTAAAGCCTTCTTTAAAGGCGATAGACGCGGCCAGTTTAAACGCCAGTTCAGAGGAGTCAACGTCGTGGTAAGAACCGAAGTGCAGACGAATACCCATGTCTACTACCGGGTAACCAGCCAACGGACCAGACTTCAGCTGCTCCTGGATGCCTTTATCAACGGCAGGGATGTATTCGCCAGGAATTACGCCGCCTTTGATGTCGTTGATGAACTCGTAACCTTTCGGGTTAGAGCCCGGCTCCAGTGGGTACATGTCGATCACAACGTGACCGTACTGACCGCGACCACCAGACTGCTTGGCGTGCTTACCTTCAACATCGGTAATCTTCGCGCGAATCGCTTCGCGGTAAGCTACCTGAGGTTTGCCCACGTTAGCTTCAACGTTGAATTCACGCTTCATGCGGTCAACGATGATGTCGAGGTGCAGTTCACCCATACCGGCGATGATGGTCTGGTTAGACTCTTCGTCAGTCCATACGCGGAATGACGGGTCTTCTTTAGCCAGACGGCCCAGAGCCAGACCCATTTTTTCTTGGTCAGCTTTGGTTTTTGGTTCAACGGCGATAGAGATTACCGGCTCAGGGAATTCCATACGCTCCAGGATGATTGGAGAGTCTGGATCACACAGGGTGTCCCCGGTGGTCACGTCTTTCAGACCGATCGCAGCGGCGATGTCGCCTGCGCGAACTTCTTTGATCTCTTCACGCTTGTTGGCGTGCATCTGAACGATACGGCCGAAACGCTCGCGCGCAGCCTTAACGGAGTTCAGCACGGTGTCGCCGGAGTTAACAACGCCGGAGTACACGCGGAAGAAGGTCAGGTTACCCACGAACGGGTCGGTAGCGATTTTGAACGCCAGCGCAGAGAACGGCTCGTCATCACTTGCGTGACGCTCAGCCGGAGTATCTTTGCCATCGTCCAGGATACCGTTGATCGCAGGAACGTCAGTTGGTGCCGGCAGGTATTCGATTACCGCATCCAGCATCGCCTGTACGCCTTTGTTCTTGAACGCAGAACCACAGGTAACCAGGATGATTTCGTTGTTCAGCACGCGCTGACGCAGAGCGGATTTGATTTCTTCCTCGGTCAGCTCTTCGCCGCCCAGGTATTTTTCCATCAGCTCTTCGGAAGCTTCCGCAGCGGACTCGATCAGGTTCTGGCGCCATTCTTCAGCCAGATCCATCATGTCAGCCGGCACGTCTTCGTATTCGAAGGTTACGCCTGCGTCTTCTTCGTTCCAGTTGATCGCCTTCATCTTCACCAGGTCGATAACGCCGGTGAATTTGTCTTCTGCGCCGATAGCCAGCTGCAGAGGAACAGGGTTGGCGCCCAGACGAGTTTTGATCTGGCCTACAACTTTCAGGAAGTTAGCGCCCATACGGTCCATTTTGTTAACGAACGCGATACGTGGCACTTTGTATTTGTTAGCCTGACGCCATACGGTTTCAGACTGTGGCTGAACACCACCAACAGCACAGTAAACCATTACCGCGCCATCCAGCACACGCATGGAACGTTCTACTTCGATGGTGAAGTCAACGTGCCCTGGGGTGTCGATGATGTTTACGCGATGCGGTTCGAACTGCTTGGCCATACCAGACCAGAAGGCAGTAGTCGCTGCAGAAGTGATGGTAATACCACGCTCCTGCTCCTGTTCCATCCAGTCCATGGTGGCAGCGCCGTCATGAACTTCACCGATTTTGTGGTTTACACCGGTGTAGAACAGAATACGTTCGGTAGTGGTGGTTTTACCGGCGTCGATGTGAGCACTGATACCGATGTTACGGTAGCGTGCAATGGGTGTTGTACGAGCCATTTGATTCCTCTATTCCTAGGGCGTTCAAGTTCAGTTAACCCAAGCGGGCCGATTTGACGCGCCCGCTTGGTTAGCATGACTACAGCCGGATGATTACCAGCGGTAGTGGGCGAACGCCTTGTTGGCTTCGGCCATACGGTGAACGTCTTCACGCTTCTTAACAGCAGAACCTTTGTTCTCTGCTGCGTCAGACAGCTCGTTCGCCAGGCGCAGAGCCATGGATTTATCACCGCGTTTACGTGCAGCATCAACGATCCAACGCATTGCCAGAGCATTACGACGAACCGGGCGGACTTCAACTGGTACCTGATAAGTAGAACCGCCAACGCGACGCGACTTAACTTCTACAGTCGGGCGAACGTTGTCGAGAGCGACTTCGAAAGCTTCCAGGTGATCTTTACCAGAACGCTGAGCCAGGGTCTCCAGCGCGGTATAGACGATTGCTTCTGCAGTAGATTTTTTACCGTCTACCATCAGGATATTTACAAATTTGGCCAGCAGCTCAGATCCGAACTTAGGATCTGGCAGGATTTTACGTTGGCCGATTACGCGACGACGTGGCATGGAAATACTCCGTTGTTAATTCAGGATTGTCCAAAACTCTACGAGTTTATTTTGACATTAAAGTTAAAACGTTTGGCCTTACTTAACGGAGAACCATTAAGCCTTTGGCTTCTTCACGCCGTACTTGGAACGAGCTTGCTTACGGTCTTTAACACCGGAGCAGTCAAGTGCACCACGGACGGTGTGGTAACGCACACCTGGCAAGTCTTTTACACGACCGCCACGGATCAGGATTACGGAGTGTTCCTGCAGGTTGTGGCCTTCGCCACCGATGTAGGAAGTCACTTCGAAACCGTTGGTCAAACGCACACGGCAAACTTTACGCAGTGCGGAGTTTGGTTTTTTCGGGGTAGTGGTATATACGCGGGTGCATACGCCACGTTTCTGCGGGCAGGCTTCCAGCGCTGGAACGTTGCTTTTAGCAGCCTTCACAGAGCGTGGTTTGCGAACCAGCTGGTTAATTGTTGCCATTAAAAAAGCTCCTGGTTTTTGCTTCGTACTAGCTTCGTAAACATGTGATAAATCCCCTCGTATGCACTACTGGCAAAGTACGAGGACGCAGAATTTTATGGCTGACCAGTATGGGTGTCAAGAAATATACAACATCACTCTCATCACCAGGCCATTTGGCTGCGGTGTTGTTCGGTTAATTCAACGAAGTGATTATAGCCGACGACAGTGATTTTGTGCGAAAAATGACCAACCAATCCCCGAGCTTCCAGGTCGTCCTGCAGCGCATAAAGGGATATGGGGGCGGCGAGCAGCAATTCAAGATGAGCGCTGCCGGCAAGGCCTGCCAGCACGCCGTCCTGCAGCAGCAACAGCGCGTCGCCCTGCGCCGTCAGGCGCAGCAGCGCAGGCAGGTCACATTGGTTTGGCGAATGGCTCAGGGTATACAGCATCAGAGGATCCTAAAACGTCATCACGGCGTCGTAGCCGTCCAGTTCGCGGCGCAGCTCGTCCGGCGCCAGCACCTCGGCGTCCAGCACCCAATCGGTCACCTGGCTCAGTCCGCGTTCCTGCAGTGAAGCCTGGCACAGATAGCACCGCTCCACGTCATACAGCGGCAGCACGCCAAAGGTGGCAATGTAATTGCGCGCCAAAATCTTTTCCGGCTGTTGGCCCGGCAACAGCTGCAATACGCCATCGCCGACAAAAAACACCCCCACATCTTCACTGAGCGCCGACGTGGCGAGCAGCGCATCCAGCCCTTCCCTGCCGCTGGCGCCGCCGTGCGGCCCATGGGTGAAAACAAAAGCGACTCGTTTCATCCTATCCTCAGAACTGCACCAGACGGTCGCAACTTAGCGACGCTTCGGCCAGGGAACCCAACCCGCTCAGGGTAAAACCGGGCTGCAGGTTGGCGCTTGCCAGCCCCTGCTGCGCCGCCTCCTGCTCGTCGGTGACGCCGCGGCGCAACGCGGCGGCCACGCAGACGTTGAGCGCCACGCCGTGTTGCTGAGCCAGCTGCGCCCAAGCGCGCACCAGGTCGAACTCATCGCTGGCGGGCGCGGTCAGCTGGTTGGCGTTCAACACCCCTTCACGGTAGAAAAAGACGCTGGAAAGCCGGTGTCCTTTCGCCAGCAGGGCCTGAGCGAACTGATAGGCGCTGCTGGCCTGCTGCGTGCCGTAAGCCGGACCGGTGACCAACAGACAATAATCGAGCATCAACGGTCGCTTCCCAACAGATCGCCGCTCTTGAACTGGCGGATGTACAAATACACGGTGTGTTTGGAGATATTCAGGCGATCCGCCACCTGATTGATCGCATCCTTGATGTCGAAGATGCCTTTCTCATAGAGGTTTAGCACTACCTGGCGGTTCTTGGCGTTATTGGATACCGAGCGATCGGCATTCACCTCTTCGATGGTGAACTCCAGCGTCTGCGCCACCAGATCGTCGACTGAAGACGCGAAATTCACCGACGACGGCACGTCCTGCGTGGCCGGCGGCATAAAGGTCTGCATGATCTGCGAGAACGGCACATCGAGGTTCATGTTGATGCACAGCAGGCCGATTACCCGCTGTTCGCGATTGCGAATGGCGATGGTCACCGACTTCATCAGCACGCCGCTCTTGGCGCGGGTGAAGTAGGCTTTCGACACGCTGCTGTCGTCGCCGGCCATGTCGTGCAGCATGCGCAGCGCCAGGTCGGTGATCGGCGAACCGATTTTACGCCCGGTATGTTCCCCGTTGGCGATGCGCACCGCCGAACTGTTCAGGTCTTCCAGCGCGTGCAATACGATCTCGCAGTGGCCGCCGATCAACATCGCCAGCCCATCGACCACCGCTTCATAGGATTTCAGGATTTCATGATCCGTTTGAGTAAACGGACGTTCATTCAGCAAATCAAGTTCGCTGGCTTCGCTGGATAAAAGCGAATTCGACATCGAAGATACCACCCTCATAGATCGCCTGTGCCAGGGGGCGCAGCTAAAACCGCTCGGACCGGATCGCTGCCGTCGTCGGCACGCCGCAGCGCGGCTGGCTGAGAGCAGCATAAACGGCACGATGACATCCGCGGGCGAGGCGGCCGGGAACAATTTTAGGTACACGCCCTAAGGGGCAGACGCATGACTGATAAGTCAGAATTATTAGTCTAGCAAAGCGGCCGGAGCAAAGTCCTTGCGTTTGCGCGTGGTATTGACGTTAAGCCCGATGCCCGGCAGGCGTCAAGCGTTCAATGGAGAGAGAAGCGGCGGCGGTCGAAATGAAAACCGCCGCGGAGGGCATCCGCGGCGGTGGCAAACAGAGCGACGAGATTATTTCGCTTTAGCGTCTGCTTTCGCGTCAGCCGATTTTTCGGCTTTAGCGTCGGCTTTCGGCGCCGCTTTCACGTCCAGCAGCTCAACGTCGAACACCAGCGTGGAGTTAGCCGGGATGCCCGGAACGCCGGTTTTGCCGTAGGCCAATGCCGGCGGGATCACCAGCTTGATTTTGCCGCCTTTCTTGATGTGCTTCAGGCCTTCGGTCCAGCCCGGGATCACGCCATCCAGACGGAACGACAGCGGCTCGCCGCGGGTGTAGGAGTTATCGAACTCAGTACCGTCGGTCAGGGTGCCTTTGTAGTTTACTACCACGGTGTCGCTGTCTTTCGGCGCTTCACCCGCGCCCGGTTTCTCTACCTGGTACAGCAGGCCGGATTCGGTTTTCTTCACGCCTTTTTCTTTCGCGAAGCTGTCGCGGTACTTGGCGCCTTTGGTTTCGTTGTCCTTGGCGTCCTGTTCCATCTTCGCCTGAGCGGAAGCCTTCACGCGCGCTTCGAAGCCCTGAAGGGTCTTCTCGATGTCGGCGTCGTTCAGCTTGCTCTTGTTGGCGAACGCGTCCTGAACGCCGGCGATCAGCTGATCTTTGTCCAGCTTGATGCCCAGCTTCTCTTGCTCTTTCAGAGAGTTGTCCATGTAACGGCCGAGAGAGGCGCCCAGTGCGTAAGCGGCTTGCTCGTCGTCGTTTTTGAACTTGCCGGTGCTCGGTGCTGCCGCCGCGTCCGCTGGTTTAGCGGCTTCTGCCGGTTTGGCGGCATCGGCTGCCATGACCTGGGTCGCATTCAGAGCAAAAGCCATGGTGGTTGCCAGAAGCGTGACTTTAAACAAAGATTTCATCCATTTCTCCAGTGTCTGAAGCAATGCCCCAAACAATCATTAGGTAAGATAACCGGGCTACTATAGCTGCCTGAAACAAAACAAAACAGTCGCACAGGTAACCAATCGAGTCAAAGTGTGACTCCCGCTTTGCCAAGAAGTTTCCCTCTGTGTGCTACTCGCATGATAAATCAGATTTTTCTTGCAGAATATTCGGCGAGGTTAGCAAAAAACGGCGTATCGGGCGTGCAACTTTTCAGCACTTTACACTGCCGATCGCAACGTTGCGCGCCACCTGGAGAAATAGCGCGAGCAAACCCGGCATCAGCTGTTACCATAGCGCCGAATCAGGATTTTATCGCGTCAGAGGTAGCCTCATGCACAACGCCGACATTCAACGCCTGCTACAGCGGCTTGAAGAACTGGAGAGCCGCCAGGCCTTCCAAGAGCTCACCATCGAAGAGCTCAACCAGACCGTCATCCAGCATCAAATGGAAATGCTGAAGATGCGCGAACACCTGCGCATGTTGACCGACAAGCTGCGCTCGACCCAAACCTCAATGATCGCCTCGCAATCGGAAGAAACCCCTCCGCCGCACTATTGAGGGCCCGCTGCGCGGTTATTTCAGGCGTGCCAGCCCGTCGACGGCACGCTCGAGATAGCGGCGCGGGCACCCCAGGTTGATGCGGATAAAACCGCTCCCCTGCGGGCCGAAACCGCTGCCCATCGACGGCGCCAGCTTCGCCACCGCCACCAGCGCCTGCTGTAAGTCAGCATCGTTCAAACCCAGTGCACGGCAATCCAGCCAGGCGAGATAAGTCCCTTCAGCCTGGGTCATCGTGCACCAGGGCGCGGCGGCCGCCAGCGCCTGCTCAAACCAGCGCCGATTCTCCGCCAGGTAGTCGAGCAGCTCATCAAGCCAGGCAGCGCCCCGTTGATAGGCCGCGGTCGCCGCCATCATCGACAGCGCGTTGAATACATCCAGCCCGTGGGCGTTCAGCCGATCGACAAACGCCTGCCGCAGCCGGGCATTGGGGATCAGGAAATTCGAAATGCGCAGCGAAGAGAGTCCGAAGGTTTTGCTGGCGGACGTCGCCGCAATCACCCGCTCGCGATATTCCTCGTCCAGATGCAACACCGATGTAAACGTCTCGCCGGGCAGCAGCAGATCGGCCCAAATTTCATCGGAGATCACCGTGACATCGTGGGCGTGGCAGATCGCCATGAGCCGCTCCAGTTCCTCGCGGCGCCAGCAACGGCCGGTCGGATTGTGCGGATTGCACAGCAACAACAGCGGCGGTTTGCGCTGCGCCAGGCAGGCGGCCAGCCGGTCGAAATCGATCCGGTATCCCTGCGGGGTTTCCAGCAGCGGATTTTCAATCACCTCTCTGCCGTTCATGGTGACTATCTTGGCGAACGAGCCATAGTACGGCCCCTGCACTACCACGCCGTCCCCCGGCTTGCTGAGCAGTTGGATCAGCATCGCCAACCCCGGCACCACCCCTTCAATCGACGTGAACCACTCGCGCCGCAGCGGCAGGTCGTGCCGCTTGGCAAACCAGTCGATCGCCGCCTGGTAGTAGGCGTCGTCGCGTTCGCTGTAGCCAAAGACGCCGTGGTCCACCCGCTGATGCAGCGCCTGTTGCACCTCCGGCGGACATGGAAAGTCGAAATCGGACACCCACATCGGCAACAATTCGCTGCCGTCCAGTTGCAGATAGCGGTCGATGAAGTCCCACTTCACGGAGCCGGTATTGTGGCGATCGATGATGGCGTTGAAATGACTCGTCATGTCAGGCTTCCTTACGCTGCAAGTCGTTCTGAGGTTGGAGTTTGGCGATACCGAAGCCGGTGAAGCCATAAATCAGGGCGAACACCACTGCGACATAACATTGGATCGCCCACGGCAGCAGATCGAGCGTGCTCACTCCCAGCGTGGTCGCCATGTAAATACCGGCGGCCGTCCACGGGATCAGCGGCTCGATGACGGTGCCCGCATCTTCGACGGTGCGCGACAGGTTTTTGTTGTCCAGCCCCATGCGTCGATAGGCCCCTTTGAACAGCTCCGCCGGGATCAGCAGCGCCAGCTTGCCGTCGCTGGTCGCGCCGGTCACCAGGATGGTGGTGGCAACGGTAGCGGCGATCAGCTGGCCGGTGGTGTGCACCACTTTCAGCAGCCGGCTGATGATCACCGTCAGCGCGCCGGTCAGCGTCAAGGCGCCGGCGAAGGAAAAGGCGCAGAACACCAGCAGGATCGTACTCATCATCGAGAACATGCCGCCGCGGTTCAGCAGGCGCGGCACATCGGCGACGATCCCTTCAACGTTATGGCCCTGGCTGGCGAACATCGACAGATTGAAACCGTCCATCAACGCATTCAGCCCCTGTTGCAGGCTAAAACCCTGCAGCGCGACGCCGATGGCGATCGCCAGCGCGCAGGCGGCCAGCATGACGGGGATCACCGGCCGTTTGGTCACCGCGCCCCACAGCACCAGCACCGGCGGCAGGATCAACAGCAGATTGAAATGGTACAACCCCTCAAGCGCGCTGACGATTTCGGTCACTTTTTCCGGCGTTGCCACGCTGCCCACCGCGCCGGTGTGGCCGGCGATCAGGTACACCACGGCGGCCAGGATGAAACTCGGCAGCGTCGTGTACATCAGATGCTGGATATGGCTGTAGAGATCGGTATCCGCGACGATAGCCGCGAAGTTCGTCGAATCGGACAACGGGGAAATTTTGTCGCCGAAGTAGGCGCCGGACACCACCGCCCCGGCCGCGGCGGCCAGCGGCACGTCCAGACCGGCGGCCACGCCCATCAGCGCCACGCCCACGGTGCCGGCCGCCCCCCACGAGGTACCGGTGCACACCGAGATCACGCTGGTGATGAAGAACGCGGCGATCAGAATGTATTGCGGGCTAATCAGCTTCAGCCCCCAATACACCATGTAAGGGATTGTGCCGCTGATCATCCAGGTGCCGATCAGCCCGCCCACGCAGATCAGGATCATGATCACCGGCATTGCCTTAGCCAGCTTGGCCACGATGGCCCCGATGATGTCATCCCAGCGGTAGCCTTGCCACCAGGCCAACGCGGCGGCGATGGCGGCGGAAGCCAGCAGCAGCGGTTCAATGCGCAGGCCAAACTGGCCATAGCCGATGATGAGCAGCAACAGCATGGCCACAATCGGCAGCGTCGCCAGCCCAAGGTTGAGCGTTTTCTTATTATCCATATACGGCTCCTGTTGAAGAGGGGGTACTGCAACAGCGTAATGGCTTCGGTAATCGGAGGATGTGAGCGCAGGCCACTGGCCATGTAATCGGTTTCATGAGATGGCGTTATGTGAGCCGCCTCTCATTCGCCGCGCTTGCTTTGCTCAGTCCTCTCACCATCGGCGACGGAGTCTCGCAGGATAAGTTCGGCCGAAAAGCGGTTGTTCTGCGGCGCGACGTCGCTGCCGCTGTGGATTTGTAGCGCCAGACGCGCGGCGCGGCGGGCCATTTTTTCGATGGGGTAATGCACGGTGGTCAACGCGGGGTGGAGATATTTCGCCAGGGCAATGTCGTCAAAACCGACGATTGACAGCGCTTCAGGCAACTGAACTTGCCGTTGGTGGCAGGTGCGCATCATGCCGGCGGCCATCACGTCGTTGAACGTCACTGCGGCGGTGAAGCGTTGGTCGCTGGCCAGAACGCGCTCGGCCGCCAGTTCGCCCCCTCTTTCATTGAAGGGCACGCTGATGATCCAGCTGCCGGGCACCTCAATGCCGCCGGCGGCCATGGCCTGGCGGTAACCCGCTAACCGCTGCGCGCGGTCGTCGATCGGCAGATCCGTCGTCACGCAGGCGATTCTCCGATGCCCCTGACGAATGAGCAGCTTGGTCGCCGTCTGCGCCGCATTGGCGTTGTCGAGCCAGATGCAACGGTTGGCGATGGCGGGCAGGTAACGGTTGATCAGCACCAGCGCGGGCGTGTGGGCGGCGTAGCGCAGCAGCTCCTCCTCCCCCATGCGCGTGACGTGCGCCACGATGGCTTCGCATCCCTGATTGATGAGAAAGTCGAGGCCGCTTTTTTCCAGTTCGGCCTGATGCCCGCCGCTGCACAACATCAAACGCACGCCGGCCTGTCGCGTGATGTCTTCCACGCCCCGCGCCAGGCGTGAAAAAAACGGATCGTCGAGGTTGCCGGTCAGCAACCCCAGCATATTGCCGCTTCTTTTCGCCAGCGCCAGCGCGGCGGCGTTGCGGTGGTAGTTAAACTCGCGCATCGCCTTCTCGACGCGTTCGCGGGTCACCGGTTCAACGTAGGCGGTATTATTGATCACCCGGCTGACGGTGGCCGTGGAAACGCCGGCGCGCCGCGCAACGTCTTTCATGGTGGCCATGGCATGTCCTGTTGTGCCGTTCGGCGCCCGGTGCGCCGCGCATAAAAAAGGGCAGCCGATGGCCGCCCTCTTGTCTCGTGATCGCGTTCTGCTTAGTGGCAGCCGCAACCGCCGTTACCGCAACCGCCTTTACCGTGGTCGTGACCATGGTCGTGATCGTGGCTGTGGCCGTGACCGCCGCAGCAGCCTTCACCGTGTTCGTGGTGATGGTCGTGCTCGCCGTGTACGTGACCGTGCGCCAGTTCTTCTGCGGTCGCTTCGCGGATCGCGACAACTTCCACGTTGAAGTTCAGGTTTTGGCCGGCCAGCATGTGGTTGCCGTCAACCACCACGTGGTCGCCGTCAACTTCGGTGATTTCAACCGGTACCGGGCCCTGATCGGTGTCAGCCAGGAAACGCATGCCGACCTGCAGTTCGTCAACGCCCATGAAGACGTCTTTCGGTACGCGCTGCACCAGGTTTTCGTCGTAGTTGCCGTACGCGTCGTTCGCGCCGACGTGAACGTCAAAACGATCGCCAACGTCGTGGCCTTCGAGCGCTTTTTCCAGACCTGCGATCAGAGAACCATGCCCGTGCAGATAGTCCAGCGGTGCGCTCACCGGAGACTCATCAACCAAAACACCGTCTTCTGTACGTACTTGGTAAGCCAGGCTGACCACCAAGTCTTTTGCTACTTTCATGATATCTCCTACCGTTGGCTACTAGGACGCGCACCGTTATCGGGATGCGCGCCTTTTCCGGACAGATTGTAACGGAAATCTGCCTCGCTGTACCCTCCGGGATAAAAAAACGCTACTTCGGCTGAAAAATGCCGATCACCTGCTCTTGCGGGCGAACGTGTTTTTCCACCTGTTGCTCGGTCTGGCGCTGGTGATGGCCGCACTTGACGCACTCCACCACTTCCACCTGATCCTCCCGCCACACCGCCAGCGTATCCATGGCGCTACAGCTTGGGCACACCGCCCCGGCGATAAATCTCTTACGTGTTGCAGACATCGTTATGCTCCCGCTTATTCGTATTCATCCCAGCCGTCAAACTGGCGACTTTCTTTTTGCATTTCGCGATGGAACAGCTCTTCCAGCTCGCGCCGCGCCTCTTTCACGCGGGAAATTTGCGCCACGTCGCCCTGATGCGGCGGCATCAGTTCACGCAGCATGCGCATATCCAGGCGGCGGAAATGCTGCTGGGCACGGAAGGCCTGATGCGGGTGCATGCCCAACTCCATCAACGCCTTGCGCCCCAGTTCCAGCGCGCTGGAGAAGGTTTCGCGGCTGAACTGTTTCACGCCCGCCTGCAGCAACTCATGCGCCTCCACGCGGCCGCGTGCCCGCGCCAGAATACTCAGATTCGGGAAGTGCTGCTGGCACAGCCGCACGATCTCCATGGTGTCTTCCGGCTCATTGCAGGTGATCACGATCGACTTGGCCTTTTCGGCGCCCGCCGCGCGCAACAGCTCCAACTCGGTGGCGTCGCCGTAATAAACCTGATATCCGTAACGCCGCAGCACCCCGACGGCGCTGACGTCGCGTTCCAGTACGGTAATGCGCATTTTGTTGGCCATCAACAGGCGGCCGATCACCTGGCCGAAACGCCCGAAGCCAACGATGATCACCTGAGGATCGTCGTCCTCTACGTACGGCGTCTCCTCGTCTTCGCCTTTGGCGTTATAGCGGCGCGCCAAAATGCGGTCGATGGCCTGCATGAGTAACGGTGTGGTCATCATCGACAGCGTCACTACCACCAACAGCAAAGAGAGTTGATCCGGCTGCAGCACCTTTTGCGCGCCCGCCGCAGAAAACAGCACGAAGGCAAACTCACCGCCCTGGCTGAGCACGCCGGCAAACTGCAGGCGCACCGAACTACGCAGGCCGAACAGGCGCGACACGCCGTAGAGCACGCCGGATTTCACCGCCACCAGCGCCAGTACGCCGATCAACACCTCGGCCAGATGGGTGTAGAGCACGCCGATATTCAACACCATGCCCACCGAGATAAAGAACAGTCCCAGCAGCAGCCCTTTAAACGGCTCGATGGAGATCTCCAGTTCGTGGCGGTATTCGCTCTCCGCCAGCAGCACGCCGGCAATGAAGGTGCCGAGCGCCATCGACAGGCCAAGCGTCTCCATAAACAGCGCCGAGCCGAGCACCAGCAACAGCGCCGCGGCAGTGAAGATCTCGCGCACGCCGGAAGCGGCGATATAGCGGAACAGCGGCCGCAGCAGGAAGCGGCCGCCGATCAGCATGCCGCCGAACGCCGCCACCTTGAGCGCGATCTTCGCCCAGTCGTCGCTGGTGCCGCCGGCGCCGGCCAGGATGGGGATCAACGCCAGCGCCGGGATCACCGCCATATCCTGGAACAGCAGCACCGAGAAACCCAGCTGCCCGCCTTCGTTGCGATTCATGCCCTTTTCGCGCATCAGCTGCAGCGCCATGGCGGTGGAAGACATCGCCAGGCCGATACCGCCTATCACCGCCGCCTGCCAGGCGAAGTGCGTCAGGTACAACAATGCGCCCAGCACCGCCGCGGTGATCAACACCTGGCCGGCGCCGGCGCCGAAGATCGAGCGCCGCAGCTCCCACAGCTTGCTGGGGTTCAGCTCCAGGCCGATGATGAACATCAGGAACACCACGCCCAACTCGGAGAAGTGCAGGATCTCGTCAACGTCGCGAATGAAGCCCAATCCCCACGGGCCGATGGCGATACCGGCGATCAGATAGCCCAGCACCGCGCCGATCCCCAGACGGCGGGCAATCGGCACCGTCACCACCGCGGCGAACAGGAACAGCAAAATGGCGGTCAGTAAGGTCGATCCTTCCATGATCATCGTCCTCCGTGCGGCAGCGGGTGGCTCAGCCAGTCCCCGTAGGCGTCCGCATGGCTGCGCAGCACCTCCGGCTTTTGCCGCCGCGCCCAATACACCACGAACGGCGTCAACCAATGCATATGGCACATCCCGGCGGTCAGCTCGAACGGCCGCAGGATATCTTCCATCGGATAGTGGTTATAACCGCCGGTACGGTAGGCGCCTTCCGGCTCGCCGGTGGTGATCACCGAGCGCCAGTATTTGCCCGCCAGCGCATTGCCGCCCACGCCGCTGGCGAAGCCGCGCGCCAGCACGCGATCCAGCCACTCCTTCAGCAGCGCCGGGCAGCTGTAGGTATAAAGAGGATGCTGAAACACGATGACCTGGTGCTCACGCAGCAGCTGTTGTTCGTGATGGATATCGATAAAAAAATCAGGATAGTGCGCGTAGAGATCGTGCACGGTGACATGTTCCAACTGCTGCGCCGGTCGAAGCAAAACCCGGTTCGCCACCGAGTCATGAGATTCCGGATGGGCATACAGCAGCAAGACCTTGGGCGGCTGCGACATCATTCCCCTCCAAAGCGTCGTCAGGGTAGCGGTTTTCCGTTACCATGCATCGCAAAGACAAAAACAGCGCGCGGTGCGCGTTCTGTTACCTTAATGATAATTTAACATACTCTGAACATACGGCGCTTTATGATTGTATTCTCCTCGCTACAAATCCGACGCGGCATTCGCGTCCTGCTGGACAACGCCACGGCGACGGTTAATCCCGGTCAGAAGGTCGGCCTGGTGGGCAAAAACGGCTGCGGCAAATCCACGCTGCTGTCGCTGCTGAAGGGCGAGATCGCGGCGGACGGCGGCAGTTTCACCTTCCCCGGCAACTGGGCGCTGGCCTGGGTCAACCAGGAGACGCCGGCGCTGGATGTGCCGGCGATCGAGTATGTTATCGACGGCGACCGCGAGTTTCGCCAGCTTGAAGCCGAGTTGCAGACGGCCAACGATCGCAACGACGGCCACGCCATCGCCACCCTGCACGGCAAGCTGGACGCCATCGACGCCTGGACCATCCGTTCCCGCGCCGCCAGCCTGCTGCACGGCCTCGGCTTCTCCAACGAACAACTGCAAAGCCCGGTACGCGACTTTTCCGGCGGCTGGCGCATGCGCCTCAACCTGGCGCAGGCGTTGGTGTGCCGTTCCGATCTGCTGCTGCTCGACGAACCGACCAACCACCTGGATCTCGATGCGGTGATCTGGCTGGAGCGCTGGCTGAAAAGCTATCCCGGCACGCTGGTGCTGATCTCGCACGACCGCGACTTCCTCGATCCGATCGTCGACAAGATCCTGCATATCGAACAGCAGACGATGAACGAGTACACCGGCAACTACTCGTCGTTCGAACGCCAGCGCGCCACCAAGCTGGCGCAGCAGCAGTCGCTGTATCAGCACCAGCAAGAGAAAGTGGCGCACCTGCAAAGCTATATCGACCGTTTCCGCGCGCAGGCCACCAAGGCCAAACAGGCGCAGAGCCGCATCAAGATGCTGGAGCGCATGGAGCTGATAGCCCCGGCGCACGTCGACAACCCGTTCACCTTCAGCTTCCGCCCGCCGGAAAGCCTGCCGAACCCGCTGCTGCGCATGGAAAAAGTCAGCGCCGGGTATGGCGATAAAGTGATCCTGAAGTCAATCAAGCTGAACCTGGTGCCCGGCTCGCGCATTGGCCTGCTCGGCCGCAACGGCGCCGGGAAATCGACGCTGATCAAACTGCTGGCCGGCACCCTGGAGCCGCTGAGCGGCGAGATCGGCCTGGCGAAAGGCATCAAGCTGGGTTACTTCGCCCAGCATCAGCTGGAATTTTTGCGCGCCGACGAATCGCCGCTGCAGCACCTGAGCCGCATCGCCCCAAGGGTGCTGGAGCAGCAGCTGCGCGACTATCTGGGCGGTTTCGGCTTCCAGGGCGACAAGGTCAGCGAAATGACCGAGCGTTTCTCCGGCGGCGAGAAGGCGCGGCTGGTGCTGGCGCTGATCGTCTGGCAGCGCCCGAACCTGCTGCTGCTCGATGAACCGACCAACCACCTGGATCTCGACATGCGTCAGGCGCTGACCGAGGCGCTGATCGATTTCGAAGGCGCGTTGGTGGTGGTATCGCACGACCGTCACCTGCTGCGCTCCACCACCGACGATCTGTACCTGGTGCACGATGGCCAGGTCGAGCCTTTCGAAGGCGATCTCGACGATTATCAGCAGTGGCTTGTCGACCTGCAGCGCCAGGAAAGCCAGCAGGACGCGCCGGAAAAAGAGAGCGGCGGCAACAGCGCGCAGGCGCGCAAGGATCAAAAACGCCGCGAGGCGGAGTTCCGTACGCAAACCCAACCGCTGCGCAAGCAGATCGCCAAGCTGGAACAGCAGATGGAAAAACTGGGCGCCGAACTGGCGGCGGTGGAGGAACAGCTGGCGGATCCCGCGCTGTACGACATCAGCCGCAAGGCCGAGTTGACCGACTGCCTGCAAAAGCAAAGCCAAGCCAAATCCGCGTTGGAAGAGACGGAAATGACCTGGCTGGATGCGCAGGAACAGCTGGAGCAGTTAACGCAGGCGTTCGAAGCCTAAGCCTCAGGCCTTGTAAAAAGGTTTATCCCCCAGAATGGTCGCGCGGTGCATGATGCGCCGCTGCGGCAGATAATCCGCGTTGGCGTAGTGCTGCGTCACGCGGTTATCCCAGATCGCCACGTCATTTTCCTGCCAGCGCCAGCGCACCTGAAACTCCGGCTTAGTGATGTGAGCGAACAGGAAATTCAGTAAAGCATCGCTCTCCTTCGGCGCCACATCCACGATCCGCGTGGTGAACCCTTCATTGACGAACAGCGCCTGTCGGCCGCTGACCGGGTGAGTGCGCACCACCGGATGCAGCAGCGGCGGGTTTTTCTGCACCGCCAGTTGCCAACGCTGGTGTTCTTCTTCGCTACCGCGATGCTTGTGCTCCGGGAACGACTTGGTGAAGTCATGCTCTGCGTGCAACCCCGCGAGCAGCGTTCTGAACGGCGCCGACAGCGCTTCGTAGGCCGCGATGCCGCTGGCCCACAGCGTATCGCCGCCGGTGGCAGGCAAGGTCTTGGCCGCCAGGATCGCGCCCAGCGGCGGGTTCTCGATAAAGGTCACGTCGGTGTGCCAGTTGTCGTTGTCCGGCGGATTGTCGTCGTGAGTATCGAGCACGATGATCTCTTCCACGTCGGTGGCGTGCGGATAGACCGGATGGATATGCAGATCGCCGAAGCGCCCGGCCAGATCGCGCTGCTGCAACGGCGTGATCGGCTGGTTGCGGAAGAACAGCACCTGATGCTTGAGCAGCGCATGATAAAGCTGTTCAAACTGGCCATCGCCCAACGGCCGGGCCAACTCGACATTTTCCACCAGCGCCCCGATGTAAGGCCCCAGCGGGGTGATATTCAGACGTTCGTTCATTGCTGTACTCCATGCCACGGGGTCAATCGGCGCTGCAGGGCGCGCAGCCCCAGCTCCAACCCAAATGCAATCACCGCAATCACGCCGATGCCGGCCAGCACCACGTCGGTCGCCAGAAACTCACCGGCGGATTGCACCATAAATCCCAGGCCGCGCGTGGCGGCGATCAGTTCGGCGGCCACCAGCGTCGACCAGCCGACGCCCAGCCCAATGCGAATGCCGGTCAGGATCTCCGGCAGCGCGCTCGGCAGTACCACGAAACGCAGCACCTGCCAACGCGTGGCGCCCAACGCGCGGGCGGCGCGCACTCGTACCTGTGCCACGCTGCGCACGCCGGCCACGGCGGAGAGCGTCACCGGCGCGAAGATCGCCAGATAAATCAGCAAGATTTTCGAGGTCTCGCCGATGCCGAACCAAATCACCATCAGCGGCAGATAGGCCAGCGGCGGGACCGGACGATAGATCTCAATCAGCGGATCGAGGATGCCGCGCACCGTGTCGTTCAGCCCCATGGCGATGCCCACCGGAATGCCGACGATCACCGCCGCCAGCAGCGCCACCAAAATGCGCCCCAGGCTGGCCGCCAGATGCTGCCACAGCGTGGCGTCCATAAAGCCTTGCGGGCTGGCGATGGTGATCAGCTGATGTAATACCTGCTGCGGCGCCGGTAGGAACAGCGGGCTGATCAGCTGCAGCGCCGTCACGCCCCACCAGACGATCAACACCGTCAACAGCGTGGCGCCGCTCAACCAAACGTTGCGCGGCACGCTGAAACGGCGCGCCGCTTTGCCCTGCGGCTGGGCTGCAGCCTTCAGAGTGGAATGCAGGCTCATAGCAAGGCCTCGCGCTGTTGGAAAACTTTGCCCAGCACGTATTCGCGCTGCGCGATAAATTCAGGATCGGACTTGATGGCGCGGCAGGCTTCGCCGTCGGCATAGCGCTGGCCGAAGTTCAGCGACAGCCGCTCCACCACCTGCCCCGGCCCCGGCGACAGCAGTAACAGTTCACTGGCGAGGAACACCGCCTCTTCGATATCGTGGGTGATCAGCAGCACCTGTTTGCCGGTATCTCGCCAGATGGTCAACAACAACTCCTGCATCTGCTCGCGCGTGAACGCGTCCAGCGCGCCGAACGGTTCATCCAGCAACAGCAGACGCGGATCGGCGGCCAGGGCGCGAGCGATGCCGACGCGTTGGCGCATGCCGCCGGAAAGCTGCCAGATGAAATGCCGCTCGTAACCGGCCAGACCGACGCGCTGCAACATCTGCTCCGCCACCTGGCGGCGCTGCGCCTTGCCGACGCCGGCCAGCTGCAGGCCGAACTCGACGTTGTCCACCACGTTACGCCACGGCAGTAAGCCCTCATGCTGGAACACCACGCCCCGTTCGGCGCTTGGGCCATGAACGGACGTTCCATCCAGCGTGATGCTGCCAGCTGAAGGCTCGATAAACCCGGCGATTAAATTCAGCAGCGTGGTTTTGCCGCAGCCCGACGGGCCGAGCACCACCACCAGTTGCCCGGCGGCGATCTGGAACGACACGTCACGCAGCGCGGGCCGCCCCTGATACTCTGCTGAAAGATGGCTGACGTTTAGCATCCTGCTTCCTTACGACTGCGGCGCAGCCTGCACCTGTTTCACAAAACGGTCGGTGACGTAAGCGCTGTAGTCGCTGTCGACCTGCGGGATCTTGCCCTGCTGCTTGAGGAATTCGGCGGTATCGCGGATTGCCTTGTCCACCGGCTGGCCGAGTTGGGCTACCTGATCGGCCACCGGCAGATAACGGTTCCCCTTCACCAGTTCCGGCACCTGCGCTTCCGGCACGCCGCTCAGGCGCGCCAGTGTGCTGAGATGGCTCGGATCTTTCAGCCACTGTTCCGGTGCCGCCAGGTAGGCCTTTTGCGCCTGCAGGGCGCTGGCGGCAAAGGCGGTTACTACGTCGGGATGTTTCTCTGCGAAGTCTTTGCGCACCACCCACACGTCCAGCGTCGGCGAGCCCCATTCGCCCACCTGCGCGGAGTCGGTCAGCACCTTGCCCTGTTTGGCCAGTTCGTTGACCACCGGCGCCCAGACGTAAGCGCCGTCGATGTCGCCGCGCTGCCAGGCGGCGGCGATGGCCGGCGGCTGCAGATTGAGGATCTTCACCTGCTCCGGCTTGATGCCCCAATGTTTGAGCGAAGCCAGCAGGCTGTAATGGGTGGTGGAGATAAACGGCACCGCGATGCGCTTGCCGATCAGATCCTGCGGGCTTTTGATGTCATTCTTCACCACCAGCGCTTCGGAGCTGCCGAGCTGCGAAGCGATGAGGAACACTTCGATGGGGAGTTTTTGGCTGGCGGCCACCGCCAGCGGGCTGGAGCCGATATTGCCGATCTGCACGTCGCCGGAGGCCAGCGCGCGCAGCACGCTGGAACCGCTGTCGAACTTACGCCAGTCGACGGTCGCGCCGGACTGTTTGGCGAAGCTGTTTTCCGCCTGCGCCACCTTGGCCGGCTCCGCCGACGTCTGGTACGCCACGGTCACGTCCACCGCGTAGGCGCTGGCCGCGCTGAGCGACAACGCCAGCAGCGCCGCGTTGCGTAAAGAAAAGAGTTTGCCCGCCATGTTCCGCTCCGTTGATAAAAATCTGTTCAGTTGCTGACAGTTTTATCTGAGCGGTGACGGGCGATAAAAGAATAAAAAAGTCTTCTTTATTACCTTAGGTAATATTAAAGCGGATCACAGCGCGATCGTCCCGTGCAAGAACACGTGAGCGTAGCCGCCTAGCAGCGTGCGGTCCCCTTGCAGTTCGCAGAACAGCTCGCCGCCGCGCGCCGAAATCTGCCGGGCGTGCAACCGATGGCGGCCGAGACGCGCCGTCCAGTAGGGCATCAGCGTGCAGTGCGCGGAGCCGGTCACCGGATCCTCGCCGCCGTCGAGCGTGAAATAGCGCGAAACGAAGTCCACGGTGTCACCCGGCGCGGTGACGATCACCGCGCGGCCGGCCAATGCGATCAGCGCCGGGATGTCCGGCCGCAGCGCGCGCACCTGCGCCTCGTTTTCAAGCACCACCAGCAGCGCTTTCGCCTGCCACACTTCCTGTGGCTGCACGCCCAGCAGCGCCGCGAGGCCCGCCGGTTCGGCGACTTTCTGCGGCGGCCTGGCGGGGAAATCAAGCACCAGCCGCTCCCCGTCCCGCTCATCGCGCTTGACGAACAGCTCGCCGCCGGCCGATCTGAAGCGAATATCCTTCAGCGCCGGGTTAACCGCGCTGAACATCACATGCGCCGCCGCCAGCGTGCCGTGGCCGCAAAGATCGACCTCGCGTTCCGGGGTAAACCAGCGGATGGCGGTCATATCGCCGTCATCCCAGACAAAGCTGGTTTCCGGCAGGCCGATCTCGTTAGCGATCGCCTGCAGCCGCTCCGTCGGCAGCGGCTGCGTCAGCAGGCAGACCCCGGCCGGGTTGCCGCGCAACCCCTCACCGGTAAAGGCGACCACGTGATAATAGTTTTCCGCCATCGTTCCGCTCCTTAATGCCAAATCAGTAATACACAGGCTGCAGTCAGCAGCCCCATGGAAACGTTGAAGATAATCCAGGCCTTTTTGCTGCGCAGCAGGCGGCCGAGCACCGTGCCGAACGCCAGCCAGATAATGCCGGCGACGATGTTCACCACCACAATGCCCAGCGCGATCGCCGCAATGGAACCGTTGTACTTATCGCCCGCCAGGCTGAAGCTCGCCACCGCCCCCAGCGCCATCAGCCAGGCTTTCGGGTTGAGGAACTGCAGCAGCCAGCCCTGATACAGCCGCACCGGCTGCGGCGGCGCCACGTCGGTTTCCAGCTTTTCATAGGCGGCGGTGGCCACTTTCCACGCCAGCCACAGCAGGTACAGGCTGCCGAGGATTTTCAGGATCAGGTGCAGCGACGGGTAGACCAGGATCAGGCTGCCGACGCCGAACGCCACCAGCAGCAAGATGCTTTGCATGCCGAGCATGATGCCGACCATCAGCCACAGCGATCGCATAAAGCCGAAGTTAGCGCCGGAGGTGGTCAGCAGCAGATTATTGGGGCCAGGCGTGATGGCGGCGACCCACAGGAAGCCCAGCATCGAAAGGAATAAACTCGGTTCCATGGCACGGGTGCTCCTCACCCAAGGCGCTTTTTTGCAGTATCATTGATAATTCTTGGTATTGAAGCTAACAGTGCGCTAGGGATCTCACAATAGCCGCCCACAACATTTTACTCAGCCTATGCCTAACACCTTTCGCCCTCTGACAGGGGCCAGTAACCCGCACCTGCAAACGCTGTTGCCGCGGCTGGTGCGCCGCCGCGTGTTATTGAAACCGCATTGGCAACGGCTGGAATTGCCCGACGGCGATTTCGTCGATCTCGCCTGGAGCGAGGATCCGGCGCAGGCGCGCGACAAACCGCGTGCAGTGCTGTTTCATGGCCTGGAAGGCAGCTTCTACAGCCCCTACGCACACGGCCTGCTCAACGCCTGGCGCGAGCGCGGCTGGCTCGGGGTGGTGATGCACTTTCGCGGCTGCAGCGGCGTACCCAACCGCAAGCAGCGCATCTACCACTCCGGTGAAACCGAAGACGCGCGCTTCTTTCTGCGCTGGCTGCGCGACAGCTACGGTGAGGTGCCAACCGCGGCGGTAGGCGTTTCGCTCGGCGGCAACATGCTGGCCTGTTATCTGGCGCAGCAAGGCGCCGACAGCCTGCTGCAGGCGGCGGTGGTGGTCTCGGCGCCGCTGATGCTGGAACCCTGCGCCTACCGCATGGAGCAAGGCTTCTCCCGCGTTTATCAGCGCTACCTGCTGGGGCAGCTGAAACAAAACGCCACCCGCAAGCTGTTGCACTACCCGGACACTCTGCCGCTCAAACTGTCACAGCTGAACGGGTTGCGACGCATTCGCGAATTCGACGACGCCATCACCTCGCGCATTCACGGCTTCAGCGACGCCACCGACTATTATCGCCGCTGCAGCGCCCTGCCGCTGTTGCCGTCTATCCAGACGCCGCTGCTGATCATCCATGCGAAGGACGACCCTTTCATGACCCCTGAGGTGATCCCCGACGTCGCCGGCCTGCCGCGCAATATCGAATATCAGCTGACTGAGTTCGGCGGCCACGTCGGCTTCGTCGGCGGCACGCTGAAAAAACCGCACATGTGGCTGGAGCATCGCATTCCGGCCTGGCTTTCCCCTTATCTGGACATTCCGACGTGATTATTCCCTGGCAAGAACTGGCAACCGACACCCTGAACAGCCTGATCGAATCCTTTGTGCTGCGCGAAGGCACCGATTACGGCGAACACGAACGCTCGCTGGAGCAGAAGGTGGAGGACGTGCGCCGCCAGCTGAAAAACGGCGAAGTGGTGCTGGTGTGGTCGGAACTGCATGAGAGCGTCAACATCATGCCGCGCGGCCAATTCCGCGCCGGGCAGGAAGAAATTTAGTGGCGCCCGGTTCTATGACTGACGGAAAAAATCAGGTAACAATGGGACATTGCAAACCAGCACGCGCCATTTTTTCCTGACATAGAGAGCGTCAACAAGAGCCACAATAATCCCCTGACGCCGGCGCATTCAACACGGAGTGACAACCATCATGTCTGCCAAACATCCCGTTATCGCGGTGACCGGTTCCAGCGGCGCCGGCACCACCACCACCAGCGTGGCGTTCCGTAAAATCTTCCAGCAGCTCAAGATCCGCGCCGCCGAGCTGGAGGGCGACAGCTTCCACCGCTATACCCGGCCGGAAATGGACGCGGCGATCCGCAAGGCGCGCGATCTGGGCAGACACATCAGCTATTTCGGCCCCGAGGCCAACGACTTCGGCCTGCTGCAGCAGAGCTTTATCGACTACGGCAAAAACGGCACCGGCCGTTCGCGCAAGTACCTGCACACCTACGACGAAGCGGTGCCCTACAATCAGGTGCCGGGCACCTTCACCCCGTGGGAGCCGCTGCCGGCGCCGACCGACGTGCTGTTCTACGAGGGGCTGCACGGCGGCGTGGTTACTGAGCACCATGACGTGGCCAAACACGTCGATCTGCTGGTCGGCGTGGTGCCGATCGTCAACCTGGAGTGGATCCAGAAGCTGATCCGCGATACCGGCGAACGCGGCCACTCCCGCGAAGCGGTGATGGATTCGGTAGTGCGCTCGATGGAAGACTACATCAACTACATTACGCCGCAGTTCTCGCGCACCCACATCAACTTCCAGCGCGTGCCGACGGTGGACACCTCCAACCCGTTCGCCGCCAAGGCCATTCCCTCACTGGATGAAAGCTTCGTGGTGATCCACTTCCGCGGGCTGGACCAGATCGACTTCCCCTACTTGCTGGCGATGCTGCAGGGATCGTTTATCTCGCACATCAATACGTTAGTGGTGCCGGGCGGCAAAATGGGGCTGGCGATGGAGCTGATCATGGCGCCGCTGGTGCAACGGTTGCTGGAAGGCAAGAAGATCGAATAAATGCGTTGAGCGCGGCGCCGGCCGCGCTCCGCCTCGATTACGCCGGTTGGCGGATCTCGAAGCTGTGGGTTACCGTGGCGGCCTTGTTGAGCATCAGCGCCACCGAGCAGTATTTCTCCGCCGACAGGTTCACCGCACGTTCGACGATCTTGTCGGTCAGATCCTGGCCGGTCACGATGAAGTGCAGGTTGATATGGGTGAACAACCGCGGGGCTTCTTCGCGGCGCTCGGAGGTCAGCTTCACCTCGCAGTCGCGCACGTCGTTGCGCCCCTTTTGCAGGATGGATACCACGTCGATCGCGCTGCAGCCGCCCACCGACATCAGCACCATCTCCATCGGGCTGGGCGCTTTATCACCGGCGTTGCCGTCCATCAGCACCTGGTGGCCGGAGGCCGATTCACCCAAAAACGTTAACCCTTCCACCCATTTAACTCTTGCCTGCATTCTGGTCACTCCGGTTGATTTCTTAAAATCAGAGTACGCTTTCGCATAGAAACAGGCAACGTAACCTGATGCTAATCATGCTGAAGCGAGACAACACGAGACACCCGCCTTACTCTGTGCTACAAACAGAGCCGCAATAAATCTTTCCGGGACACTGCATTTCAGGGAAACGCCCAGAGAAAGGCTCCTTTACCGGTATGTTAACAGAATGTAGCTTGCAGCGCTTACGGCAAGTTAATATGCTAGAGCGACAGCGTATTTTTATGACACGCCTCAAAACTTGCCGGTAGCCCTCGCTCATAACTGCGGCTACAGGCGGGTTTTACAGGGAACTCTGACCCCTGTGACACAAGGCAGCGATAACAACAGAGGATAACAGCGAATGGTTCTCGGCAAACCGCAAACAGACCCTACTCTCGAATGGTTCCTGTCTCATTGCCATATCCACAAATATCCATCGAAGAGTACGCTGATTCACCAAGGTGAAAAGGCCGAAACGCTTTACTACATCGTGAAAGGCTCCGTCGCGGTGCTGATCAAGGATGAAGAAGGTAAAGAGATGATCCTGTCCTACCTCAACCAGGGGGATTTCATCGGCGAGCTCGGATTGTTCGAAGAAGGCCAGGAGCGCAGCGCCTGGGTTCGCGCGAAAACCGCCTGTGAAGTGGCCGAAATTTCCTACAAGAAATTCCGCCAGCTGATCCAGGTGAACCCGGACATCCTGATGCGTCTGTCCGCCCAAATGGCGAGCCGCCTGCAGGTCACCTCCGAAAAAGTGGGCAACCTCGCCTTCCTGGACGTGACCGGCCGCATCGCGCAAACCCTGCTGAATCTGGCGAAGCAACCTGACGCCATGACTCACCCGGACGGCATGCAGATCAAGATCACCCGTCAGGAGATCGGCCAGATCGTCGGCTGCTCGCGTGAAACCGTTGGCCGTATTCTGAAAATGCTGGAAGATCAAAACCTGATTTCCGCCCACGGCAAAACCATTGTCGTCTACGGCACCCGTTAATCCCCGAAGAAACGGCGCAGTCTGCGCCGTTTTTTTATCTGCTCTCTGCCATGTGGCGCCGCCTGATCTACCACCCGGAAATCAACTACGCACTGCGACAAACGCTGGTGTTGTGTCTGCCGGTGCTGTTCGGCTTGTTAATAGGCCAGCTGCAGCTCGGCCTGATGTTCTCTCTGGTGCCCGCCTGCTGCAATATCGCCGGTCTGGACACGCCGCATAAGCGCTTCTTTAAACGGCTGATCGTCGGCGGCTCGCTGTTCGCCTTCAGCAGCGTGCTGCTGCAACAGGCACTGCTGTGGCACGTGCCGCTGCCGGCGCTGATGCTGGGCCTGGCGCTGCTGCTCGGCGTCACCGGCGAAATCAGCCCGCTGCACGCCCGGCTGTTGCCGGCGGCGCTGGTGGCCGCCATTTTCGCCCTCAGCACGGCCGGCACGGTACCCCTCTGGCAGGCGCCGCTGCTGTACGCGATCGGCACCGTCTGGTACGGCTTATTCACCTGGTTCTGGTTCAAGCGGTGGAAAGAACAGCCAATGCGCGAGACGCTCAGCCAGCTCTATCTGGAGCTGGCTGACTATTTCGAAGCCAAATACTCGTTGCTGACCCAGCACACCGATCCGCAAACCGCGCTGCCGCCGCTGCTGGTGCGCCAACAAAAGGTGATGGATCTGATCAGCCTTTTATACCAACAGCTCAATTTCCTGCCGCACGCCAACAACCTCGAACAAAAGCGCCTGCAGCGCGCCTTTCAGGTGGCGATGGATCTGCAGGAGCACATCACCGTCAGCCTGCATCTGCCGGAGGAGGTGCAAAAACTGGTGGAGCAGAGCCAGGCCGAAGCGATCATTCGCCGCAACGCTCAGGTGATCGCCGGCCGGCTGCGCGTGGTGGCGCACGATATTCTCTACCATCAACATTCGAAGCGCTTCTCCATGAGCCACGAACTGGCGGCGCTGGAAAAAATGGCGGCGCAGCATCCCGATAACCCGGTCGGCCAGTTTTGTTATTACCACTTCAGCCGCATCGCTCGCCTGCTGCGCACCCAGCATCCGCTGTACCGCCGCGACCTGATGCCCGGCCAGCACCGCCTGCCGTTTTGGCCGGCGCTGGCCAGCTACCTGTCGTTCAAATCCACCGCCCTGCGCAACGCCGCGCGGCTGGGGGTGACGCTGGCGGTCGGCAGCAGCCTGGGTGCGGTTTTCAACCTGCCGAAGCCTTACTGGATCCTGCTCACCATCATGCTGGTGAGCCAAAACGGGTATAACGCCACCCGGGTGCGTATTCAGCACCGTGCGCTGGGCACGATTGCCGGGCTATTGCTGGCGGCCGGGCTGTTGCAGCTGCAGCTGCCGGAAGGAGAAACGCTGAGCATCATGCTGGTGATCACGCTGCTGGCCTACCTGGTTTCGCGCAAGAACTACGGGCTGTCGGTGATTGGCTTTACGGTCACGGCGGTTTACACCCTGCAGCTGCTGGCGCTGAACGGCTCGCATTTTCTGGTGCCGCGTCTGATCGACACGCTGATAGGCTGCGTGCTGGCGTTCGGCGGCACCATTTGGCTGTGGCCGCAGTGGCAAAGCGGGCTGCTGCGCAAGAATGCCCATCAGGCGCTGGAGAACGATCAAGCCGCGCTGCGGCTGATGCTGAAGCAGCCGGAACCGGATGCCACCGCGTTGGCCTATACCCGCATGCAGGTCAACCAGGCGCACAATGCGCTGTTCACCTCGCTCAATCAGGCGATGCAGGAGCCGGGGTTCGCGTCGAATTATCTGGCGGACATGCGGCTGTGGGTCACGCACAGCCAGTTCATCGTCGAACACCTGAACGCCATGACCATTCTGGCGCGCGAGCACTACATGCTGACGCCGAAACTGGCGGAAGCCTATCTGCAAACCTGTGAAATTGCGCTGCAAAGCTGCCAGCAGCGGTTGGAATACGACGGCCCGAGCAGTGACAACAGCGGCATCATGCAGCCGCCGGATCTGCATCCGGACATGCCCGTCACCGAGATGGAACGTCATTTGCGGCGCATTTTGTCGCACCTGAGCGTGATGCATACCATTTCGTCGCTGGCCTGGCGCCAGCGCCCGCACCACGGCATCTGGCTCAAGCGCAAACTGCGCGATCAATAAGGGCGCGGCATGCCGCGCCCCGTTATTCGCCGCACGGGCTTCAGGCGTTGATCACATCCTGCACCGCCAGCTCGAACAGCGCCATGCCGGCCTCGATGTCCTGCAGCTCCACCACCAGCGACGGCGCGAAACGGATCACGTTCGGCCCGGCATTGAGGATCATCAGCCCACGCGCGGCGGCGGCGGTGAGGAAATCGCGCGCTCTGCCGTGATAATGCGGCGTCAGTTCGGCGCCGATCAGTAACCCCATGCCGCGAATGGCGGTGAAAATACCGTATTTATCGCCGATATTCTGCAAAGCCTGCACATACAGCGCGTGGCGCTGTTCGATGCCGCTCAGCACTTCCGGCGTATTGATCACATCCAACGCCGCCTCCGCCACCGCGCAAGCCAGCGGGTTGCCGCCGTAGGTGGTGCCGTGGGTGCCCACCTGCATCACCGACGCAATCTCTTCGGTGGTCAGCATGGCGCTCACCGGGAAACCGCCGCCCAGCGCCTTGGCGGTGGTGAGAATGTCCGGCGTCACGCCATAATGCATATAGGCGAACAGCCTGCCGCTGCGCCCCATGCCGCTTTGCACTTCGTCGAACACCAGCAGCGCCTGATGTTGGTCGCACAGCTCGCGCACGCCTTTGAGGAAGCCGGCGTCGACCGGCGTAATGCCGCCCTCGCCCTGAATCGGCTCCATCACCACCGCGCAGGTGTGGTCGTCCATCACCGCTTTCACCGCCGCCAGATCGTTGAACGGCACGTGCACGATGTCGGCCGGCTTTGGCCCGAACCCGTCGGAGTATTTGGCCTGCCCGCCCACCGACACGGTGAACAGCGTGCGGCCGTGAAACGCGTTATAGAAGGCGATGATTTTGGTTTTATAGGGGCTGTGGCGGGTGATGGCGTAATGACGCGCCAGTTTGAACGCCGCTTCGTTGGCCTCTGCGCCGGAGTTGGCGAAGAACACCCGATCGGCGAAGGTGGCGTCGATCAGTTTGCTCGCCAGGCGCAGCGCCGGTTCATTGGTAAAGACGTTGCTGGTATGCCACAGAGTCTCACCCTGACGTTTGAGCGCCTCGACCAGCGCCGGATGGCAGTGCCCCAGCGCCGTTACCGCGATGCCGCCGGAAAAATCGATGTACTCTTTTCCCTGCTGATCCCAGACCCGACTGCCTTTGCCGCGCACCGGCACAAACTGGGCGGGTGCATAAACAGGCAGGATAACCTGGTCAAAGGTGCTGCGGCTCACTGCGGATTTTCCAGTCATTTTTTCGGCTCCACCCTGAAGGTTTTTCAGCGCTATCGTAATGTTAGATTGAAAACATAATCACGAAATATGCATAAAAAACCAATCAAGCGCAAACGCAAAACGCCCGACGAGCGAAAAAAACGCATCGGGATTAACGGTTGAGGAAGTTATCCAGCAGCTGATGGCCCTGCTCGCTGAGCACGCTTTCCGGATGGAACTGCACGCCTTCCAGCGCCAAAGTGCGATGGCGGATGCCCATGATCTCGTCGCGCACGCCGTCGCGTTCGCTCCAGGCGGTCACTTCAAAACAGTCCGGCAGCGTATCGGCTTTCAGCACCAGCGAGTGATAGCGGGTCACGGTCAGCGGATCGTTCAGGCCGCGAAACACGCCGACGCCGAGGTGGCGGATGGCCGACGTTTTGCCGTGCATCACCGCGCGGGCGCGCACCACCTCGGCGCCGAACGCCTGCCCCAGCGCCTGGTGCCCCAGGCACACGCCGAGGATCGGCAGCTTGCCGGCGAAATGACGAATGGCGGCCAGCGAGATACCCGCTTCGTTCGGGGTGCAGGGGCCGGGGGAAATCACCAGATGCTGCGGCGCCAGCCGCTCGATATCGGCCAGCTGCAGCTCATCGTTGCGCTTCACCACCACCTCGGCGCCCAACTCGCAGAAGTACTGGTAAAGGTTATAGGTAAAGGAGTCGTAGTTATCGATCAGCAGCAGCATGTCAGGTCCGGCAGAGAAAAACGCCGCCATAGTTTACTGATTTAACCCGCCGCTGCCGACGATAATTTCCGCTTACTTTTTACGGCCGCCGGTGATCGAGCCCAGCACGCCGCGCAGGATCTGGCGGCCGAGATCGCGCGCCATGCTCTTGGCGGCGGTCTGGACGATGCCGTCGCGTTTGCCGCCGCGCGGGCCGGTGGAACCGAACAACAGCTCGTTCAAACCATCCATCAGGCCGCCGCCCGCCTGCTGTTGTTGCTGTTGCGTCTGCGGTTGTTGCCCCTGCTGCGGGGTGCCGATGGTGGCGAAACCGCCCGACGACAGCTTCTCGTAGGCGGACTCGCGGTCAATCATGTCTTCATAGCGGCCATACAGCGGCGACTTGTTGATCGCGCTGTTCAGCCCTTCCGCGCCAAGCATGCCCATTTTGGATTCCGGCGCGATGACCATCGCCCGCTCCACCACGTTCGGCCGGCCCTTCTCGTCGAGGAACGACACCAGCGCTTCGCCCACGCCCAGCTCGGTGATCGCCGTTTCGGCATCGAAGGCCGGGTTGGCGCGCAGGGTTTGCGCCGCCGTCTTCACCGCCTTCTGATCGCGCGGGGTAAAGGCGCGCAGCGCATGCTGCACGCGGTTGCCCAACTGGCCCAGCACGCTGTCCGGGATGTCCAGCGGGTTCTGGGTGACGAAGTAAATGCCGACGCCTTTGGAGCGGATCAGACGCACCACCTGTTCAATCTTGGTCAGCAGCGCCGCCGGTGCATCGTTGAACAGCAGGTGCGCTTCATCGAAGAAGAACACCAGCTTCGGCTGTTCAGGGTCGCCCACTTCCGGCAGGTGCTCAAACAGCTCGGCCAGCAGCCACAGCAGGAACACCGAATACAGCTTCGGCTGATTGATCAGCTTGTCCGCCGCCAGCAGATTGATCACGCCGTGGCCGTTGGCGTCGGTTTTCATCAGATCGTTGATGTCCAGCATCGGCTCGCCGAAGAACTGATTGGCCCCCTGCTCTTCCAGCGTCAACAACCCGCGCTGAATGGCGCCGATAGAGGCGGCAGAGATATTGCCGTACTGGGTTTGGAATTGTTTGGCGTTGTCGCCGACGAACTGCACCATGGCGCGCAGGTCTTTCATGTCCAGCAGCAGCAGCGCATTGTCATCGGCGATTTTGAACACCAGCTGCAGCACGCCGCTTTGCACCTCGTTCAAATCCAACAGGCGCCCCAGCAGCAACGGCCCGAGATCGGAAATGGTGGCGCGGATCGGGTGGCCTTTTTCACCGTAAATATCCCACGGGATAATGGTGCAGGCCTGCGGTTGCCAGTCGGTAACGCCGATCGCCGCCAGGCGCGCCTGCAGTTTTTCGGAAGGCACGCCCTCGGCGCCGATGCCGGACAGATCGCCCTTCACGTCCGAGAGGAACACCGGCACGCCGATGCGTGAGAACTGTTCGGCCATTTTCTGCAGCGTCACCGTCTTGCCGGTGCCGGTTGCCCCGGTGATCAAGCCGTGGCGGTTGGCCAACGCCGGCAAAATCACCAGATCCTGTTCCGGTTTTCCGTCTTTCATCGCTTTGGCGATAATCCGTGGTTCACTCATTTTCTGTTCCTTTGACGCTGACCGCGGCGCGAAACGCGCCTGTTGATGCAATAAAGCTATAAGCGCCGCGTAACCCCGTCAAGGACAAACAAAAAGGGCACCGTCGGGGCCTGATGAATTCAGATTGCGCTTAGCGTCAGAGCGTCTTTGCTTGAACAATAAAGCACCAGTGTTATAGTGAGCATTACGCTGTATATACGAGGTAAATACCATGTCTGAATCTACCGTGGTAATCCGCGTGGATGACGAGTTAAAAACCGCTTTCGCCAGCGCGGCAAAGGCCGCCGATCGCACGGCTTCGCAACTGCTGCGCGATTTCATGCGCGAGTTTGTCAGCCGCCAGGCGCAGCAGGAAGAGTACGACCAGTGGTTAAAGGAAAAGGTCGAGGTGAGCCGCAAGGCGTTGCGTGAAGGCAAGTTCGCCGACGATGAAGAGGTGGCTGCTTATTTCGCCGAACGCAGAGCTAAATCAACGCAATAAAACACAAAAGGACTTTTGTGAAACTGACATGGACGGTACCCGCCCTCGCCGATCGTCTGGCGATTTATGAATGGTTGGAACTTAAAAATTCGGCCGCCGCCGCAGAAAATGATGCAAAAATCGCTGACGCGGCGGCACGCCTCGTGCATCATCCCACCAGCGGGAAAACGGGTCGGATAGCCGGCACGCGCGAGCTGGTCATCTCCCCGTCCTATCTGTTGGTCTATGAATTGGCGGCTCAACGCGTCATCATATTGGCCATCGTGCATACTCGCCGCCGGTGGCCGCCGGCATAGTCACCCCCGCAGCCCCAGTTGCTCCTTCAGCGCCTTCAAATAGCGCCGGCTGACCGGCACCGGATCGCCTGCCGACATGATCATCTCTGCCGCACCGCCCTCTTCGAAGCGGATCTCGCGCACCTGCTCCAGGTTGACCAGATACTGCCGATGGCAGCGCACCAGCGGCGTACGGCTTTCCAGCGTGCGCAGCGTCAATTCGGTGAAACACTCCATGCCGTCGCTGCGCACCACGAATACCCCGCTCAGCTTGGAACGGATCGCCAGCACTTCATCGAACCGCAGCAGATAGATGCGGCTGTGGCCGGTGCAGGGAATGTATTTCAGGTAGCCGGCGCTCTCATCCAGCGCCGTCACGTCCTGCGGCGCACTGCGCTGCCGCAGGCGTTGCAGCGTCTTGCTCAACCGCGTCGGCTCCGCCGGCTTCAGCAGATAGTCGAAGGCGTGCTCCTCAAATGCCTGCACCGCGTATTCGTCGTAGGCGGTCAGAAACACGATGTGCGGCATACGGTTGGGATCCAGCATGCCGACCATTTCCAGCCCGCTGATGCGTGGCATCTGGATATCGAGAAACACCACGTCCGGCTGCAGCCGATGGATCTGGCTGATGGCTTCGATGGCGTTGGCGCACTCGCCGATAATCGAGATCCCCGCTTCAGCTTCCAGCAGGTGGCGCAGGTTGTCGCGCGCGGAAGGTTCATCGTCAACAATCAGTGCGTTTAACATCAGGCTGCCCTCTCCATAGGGACATTAAGCGTAATGCGGGTGTAGGCGTCCGGCCGGCAATCCACCTGCACGCCATAGCCTTCGCCGTAGCGCACGCGAATGCGTTTATCCACCAGGTTCATCCCCAGCCCGCTGCAGTTCGGTTTCGGCTGGAACAGCCCGGCGTTGTCCGTCACCTGCAGCAGCAGATGCTCGCCTTCGCAGCAGGCGCCGATTTCGATGCGGCCTACGCCCAACAGATGCGAGGTGCCGTGCTTGATGGCATTCTCGACGATCGGCTGCAGCGAAAACGCCGGCAGCCGCGCCGCCAGCAGCGCCTCGGGCAGCGATACCGCAATCTCCAGCCGATCGGCGAAGCGCGCTTTCTCTATCTGCAGGTAGGCGTTCACATGTTCAATTTCGTCCGCCAGGCTGACTTCGTCATCCGAGCGCTTGAGGTTTTTACGAAAGAAGGTCGAGAGGGACTGCACCAGATCGCAGGCGCGCTCGCCATCGCGGCGGATCACCGCCACCAGGGTATTCAAGGCATTGAACAAGAAATGCGGATTGACCTGCGCATGCAGCAGCTTGATCTCCGACTGCGCCAGCAGCTGCTTGTGGCGCTCGTACTGTCCGGCCATGATCTGCGCCGACAGCAGGCTGGCGATGCCTTCGCCCAGCGTACGGTTGATGGTGCTGAACAGCTGGCTTTTCGGTTCATACAGCTTGATGGTGCCGATGACCCGCTGGTTTTCGCCGCGCAGCGGGATCACCAGCGTCGATCCCAGCTTGCAGGCCGGATTGATCGAGCAGCAGTAAGAGAGCTGATTGCCGTCGGCATAGACCACCTCGTTGTTGTCGATGGCGCGGTGCGAATGCACCGAGGCGATCGGCGTGCCCGGCAGGTGGTGATCGTCACCGATGCCGATAAACGCCAACAGCTTGTCGCGATCGGTGATCGCCACCGCGCCGATGCCCAGCTCCTGATAAATCACCCGGGCGACCTTCATGCTGTTTTCCTGATCGAAGCCCTGCCGCAGGATGCCCTCGGTGCGCTCGGCGATTTTCAGCGCCTTGGAAGAGAAAGCGCTGGTGTATTTCTCGAACATGGCGCGCCTGTCCAGCAGGATTTGCATAAACATCGCCGCGCCGACGGTATTGGCGATCATCATCGGCAGCGCGATGTGTTCCACCAGCTGCAACGCCTCGTTATAAGGGCGCGCCACCGCCAGAATGATCGCCATCTGCAGCACTTCCGCCACCAGCGCCACGCCGCCGACGAACAGCGGATTGAACAGCAGCTCGATGCGCCCCCGGCGCATGGCGATGCTGTGTACGATGCCGCCGACCAGCCCTTCGGACACCGTGGAGATCGCGCAGGCCACGTCGGTCATGCCGCCGAGCGTATACCGGTGCAGGCCGCCGGTCAGCCCGACCAGAAAGCCCACCGACGGCCCGCCCAGCAGCCCGCCCAGAACCGCGCCTATCGCTCGGGTGTTGGCGATCGAATCCTGAATATGCAGCCCGAAATAGGTGCCCATGATGCAGAACACCGAGAAGATCACGTAGCACAGCAGCTTGTGCGGCAAGCGAATGGTCACCTGCATCAGCGGAATGAACAGCGGGGTTTTGCTCAGCAGATAGGCGATAACGAGATAGACGCACATCTGCTGCAACAGCAACAGCACCTGGTTAAATTCATACATGGCAGCAACTCATCCAGAGACAACAAAGGGCGAACGCCGGATTTCCGGTCTGGTTATTGTCTGCCGATTAGAGCATGGGGCGCGGGAGAAAACAGTGATGAAGGCAAGGCTTCGGGAGGAAGGACGGCCGACCCCGGCGGGATCGGCCAAAAAATTTACGGCAGCACCTTGGCCGACAGAATCACCACCGGCTTGGTCGGCACATTCTGGTAAGGGCCGACGTTGCCGGTCGGCACCTGAGCGATCTTGTCCACCACATCCATGCCTTTCACCACTTTGCCGAACACCGCGTAGCCGAAGTCGCGCTGGCCGTGATCCAGGAAGGCGTTATCCGCCACGTTCAGGAAGAACTGGCTGGTGGCGCTGTCCTTGTCGGCGGTGCGCGCCATCGAGATGGTGCCGCGCAGGTTGCGCAGGCCGTTGTCGGCTTCGTTCTTGATCGGCGCCTTGGTGGATTTTTGCTGCATGTCAGCGGTGAAACCGCCGCCCTGGATCATGAAGCCCGGGATCACACGGTGGAAAATGGTGTTGTTGTAGTACCCGCTGTTCACGTAATCGACGAAGTTCTGGGTGGAAACCGGTGCCTTCTGGCTGTCGAGCGCCAATTCGATATTCCCCGCCGAGGTCGTCAGCATGACATGGGTCTCACCGGCGGCGAGTGCGGGTGCCACTGCGGACAGGGAACACAGCGCGACGAAGGTCACTAAAGTACGTTTGAACATTAACGGGTCCTTTCTCTGAGAGACAAACAACGGAAAAGCGCTTTGATTCTAAAGAGCTGTATCGGCAAGTGCCAGCCATTTACCTATATTTACCCAATTACGGGACATATCCTAGGCGGCCCTGAATTTTGCTGCGGAAAGTATGGGCGCAGAAGGCTTTTTTGCCAACCGCATCACGCATTTTTTGCCCCGTGCCGCCCTGGGGCGGTTTTTGCGATCTGCCTCCCAGTTTGCACACGCATTGTCGTTACTCTATATAAATGAGAGCGCTCTCATTATAAAAAGAACGGATATTGAAGCATCCCACGGCGGCATCGCCGCGCAACCCCTGGAGAAATGACGTGAGTGAATTGATGACTGAAGTCAGCCCCGAGTTTGAAAGCACCATCATGGAACTGCTGGTGTTCTCCGGCAGCGCGCGCAGCAATGCGTTGATGGCGTTGCGACAAGCGCGCGCCGGCGACTTCGCCGCCGCGGCCAAACACATGGCCGAATCCAAAGAGTGGGTGAAGAAAGCGCACCTGATCCAGACCGAGCTGATCGGCCTGGACGAAGGCTGCGGCAAGCTGGCGATCAATCTGATCACCGTGCATGCGCAGGATCATCTGATGAACGCCATGGTGATCCAGGATCTGGCCGACGACATGATCGAGCTCTATCGCCGTCAGTCGCTGACGGAGGGCCGCCCATGAGCACGCTCAAAATCGCCGTGATCGGCGGCGGCAGCAGCTACACTCCCGAGCTGGTCGATGGGCTGATCCAGCGCATCGAGGAGCTGCCGGTCACCGAACTGGCGCTGGTGGACGTCGAGCCAGGCCGGCAAAAAGTGGAAACCATCGCCGCCCTGACGCGCCGCATGCTGGCGCGCCATGGGCTGGAACAGGTGAAGGTCAGCGTGCACTTCACGCTGGACGAAGCGATTCGCGGCGCCGCTTTCGTGCTGACCCAGTTCCGCGTCGGGCAACTGCCGGCGCGCGCCGCCGACGAACGGCTGGGCCTCAAATACCAGCTGCTCGGCCAGGAGACCACCGGCGTCGGCGGCTTCGCCAAGGCGCTGCGCACCATTCCGGTGATGCTGGATATCGCCCGCCGGGTGGAAAAGCTGGCGCCGGACGCCTGGATAATCAACTTCACCAACCCGGCCGGTATCGTCACCGAGGCGGTGTCTCGCTTTACCAAAGCGAAGATCATCGGCCTGTGCAACGTGCCGATCAGCATGCATCACATGATCGCCAACATGCTGCAGGCGCCTTACGCCGACGTGCAGCTGCAGTTCGCCGGCCTGAACCACATGGTCTGGGTGCATCAGGTCACGCAGCAGGGGCGCGACGTCACCGCCAAGGTGATCGACATGCTGTGCGACGGCGCGGCGCTGACCATGAACAACATCAAGGAAGAGCCCTGGCAGCCGGACTTCCTGCGCGCGCTCGGCGCGATCCCATGCCCGTACCACCGCTATTTTTACCAGACCCGTGAGATGCTGGCGGAAGAGATGGCCGCCGCCGGCGAGCGCGGCACCCGCGCCGAACAGGTGATGCAGGTGGAGAAAGAGCTGTTCGAGCTGTATGCCGATCCGCAGTTGAACAGTAAGCCGGAACAGCTCAGCTTCCGCGGCGGTTCTTTCTATTCCGAGGTTGCGCTGGAGCTGATTCGTGCTATCCATAATAATCTCGGCACGCAATTAGTGGTCAACACCGCAAACCGCGGCGCAATCCATGGCCTGCCGGACGATGCTGTGATAGAAATCAACTGTATCGTCGATGCTCAGGGCGCGCATCCGCTAACGTTCGGCCCGCTGTCGGAACCGATGCAGGCGCTGACGCAGCAGGTGAAAGCCTACGAACGCCTGACCATCGAGGCCGCGGTGCACGGCGATCGCCGCAGCGGCTTGCTGGCGCTGATCGCCAACCCGCTGGTGGGCAACGCCAATCTGGCGCAGCCGTTGCTGGACGAGGTGTTGACGATAAACGCGCCGTATTTGCCGCAGTTCAGGTAAGCGCCTGCGCGCGGTATGACAGGGGTTCGGCGCGCCGAACCCATTTTTTTAGCCGTAATCAGGAGTTGGACGATGGTGACACTGGAAGATGTCGCGGCGCTGGCGGGCGTATCGCGCGCCACCGTATCGCGGGTAGTGAACGGCGACAGCAACGTCAAGGCGCCGACCCGCGAGAAGGTTGAACGCGCCGTCGCCCAGCTCGGTTACACCCCCAATCCGGCGGCCCGCGCGCTCGCCTCCAGCCACAGCAATACCCTCGGGCTGGTGACCACGTCGTATCGCGGCGGCTTCTTCGGCGCGCTGATGGACTTCGTGCAAACCGAGGCCGAATCCCACGGCAAGCAGCTGCTGGTGACCCAGGGCCGCAACAGCGCCGAAAACGAATGGCAGGCGGTGCAGCGGCTGTTCAGCCTGCGCTGCGACGGCGTGATCCTGCACGTGCGTTTTCTCAGCGACGATCGGCTGCGCCAGCTGGCGGCGGAGCAACGTCATTTCGTGTTGCTCGATCGTCTGGTGCCGGGGCTGGAAGACCGCTGCGTCACCTTCGATCATCCGCTCGCCAGCCGCATGGCGACCCAGCAACTGCTCGATACCGGGCACCGGCGCATCGCCTGCATCAGCGGGCCGCGCGAGCGCCCGTCGAGCCGCCTGCGGTTGCAAGGGTTTGAAGAGGCGATGCAGGCGGCGAATATCGAGCCGGTGGCCTGTCTGGAGGGCGTTTACGATCTGGAAAGCGGTTACCGCTGCGCCGATCGCCTGCTGCAGCAAGCCGCACGGCCCAGCGCCATCTACTGCTGCAACGAAGAGATGGCGATCGGCGCGCTGCTGGCGATCAACGAGCACCGCCTGCGGGTGCCGCAGGATATCTCCTTGATCTGTTACGACAGCGGCGAACGCGCGCCTTTTGTACGCCCGGCGTTGAGCAGCGTACATTTTCCCATCAGCGAGATGGCCCAATACGCGGCGCGCAGGCTGATCGACCCCACCACCCCGGCGCACCAATTTGAGCCGACGATCGTCAACCGTGATTCCATTGTGACGGTACGCAAATAGATCACAATAATGCGTACCCTCCCTTCATAGGTTGCATCAAAAAATCGACAACCATCACAAAAAATCCCGTTGTCTGTGCTAGGATCCGCCCCCTGGTGGCCTGATCGGGACTTTTTTCTGCGTTTGCCAGGAAAAGCCAGCGGCCTTATGCCAGCGTTAAAACCTCTAACAGACATATTCAGGCCTATACAATGAATGACAGTAACCGCATACGGCTTACCTGGATCAGCTTCTTTTCGTACGCGCTGACCGGTGCTTTAGTGATCGTCACAGGGATGGTGATGGGAAACATTGCAGAGTACTTTAATCTGCCGGTTTCCAGCATGAGTAACACCTTTACTTTCCTCAACGCCGGTATTTTGATTTCGATCTTCCTCAATGCCTGGCTGATGGAAATCATCCCGCTGAAGCGTCAGCTGATCTTCGGCTTTGTCCTGATGGTGCTGGCGGTCGCAGGGCTGATGCTCGGCAAGAGCCTGACCATGTTCTCGCTGTGCATGTTTATCCTTGGCGTGGTTAGCGGTATCACCATGTCGATCGGCACCTTCCTGATCACCCACATGTATGCCGGCCGCCAGCGCGGTTCGCGCCTGTTGTTCACCGATTCCTTCTTCAGCATGGCCGGGATGATCTTCCCGATCGTCGCCGCGATGCTGCTGGCTCGCCATATCGGCTGGTACTGGGTTTACGCCTGCATCGGTCTGCTGTACGTGGCGATCTTCGTGCTGACCCTGTGCTCCGAATTCCCGGTGCTGGGCAAGAAAGGCGCCGATGCCGGTCAACCGGTCGAGAAAGAAAAATGGGGCATCGGCGTGCTGTTCCTGTCGATCGCCGCGCTGTGCTACATCCTCGGCCAGCTGGGCTTCATTCAGTGGGTGCCTGAGTACGCCACCAAGTCGTTCAACATGGACATCGGCCAGGCCGGTAAGCTGGTGAGCGACTTCTGGACCTCTTACATGGTCGGCATGTGGGTGTTCAGCTTCATCCTGCGCTTCTTCGATCTGCAGCGCATCGTTACCGTACTGGCCGCGCTGGCTACCGGCGCGATGTACCTGTTCGTCAGCACCGACAATCCGGAACACCTAGGCTACTACATCATGGCTCTGGGCTTCGTTTCCAGCGCCATCTATACCACGTTGATCACCCTCGGCTCGCTGCAGACCAAGGTCTCCTCGCCGAAGCTGGTCAACTTTATCCTGACCTGCGGCACCATCGGCACCATGCTGACCTTCGTGGTCACCGGCCCGATCGTGGCGAAAGGCGGCGCGCACGCGGCGCTGACCACCGCCAACGGCCTGTACCTGGCGGTATTCGTGATGTGTCTGCTGCTGGGCTTCGTGACCAAGCACCGCAGCCACGGTCACGTGACGCACTGATTTCTTCGCATCAAATACATCAAGGGCGCCCGCAAGGCGCCCTTTTTTTGCGCCTTAGCGCCGAAAATCTACCGTCTCATCCTGCTGCAAATGCAGCGTGGTTTCCGCCGGCCGCGTTTCGGCGATCACCGCCCCCTGGCGAATCGAATAACGCACCGGCGTCTGGCGGCGCACCGCGTCGAAACCGCTTTCCGCCGGCAGGATCACCAGGTTGGCGCTGTTGCCGGCCGCCAGGCCATAGTCGCTGAGGTTAAGGGTGCGCGCACTGTGGCTGGTGATCAGCTTCAGCCCGTCGTCGATTTGGCCATAGCCCATCAGCTGGCACACGTGCAGCCCCATATGCAGCACCTGCAGCATGTTGGCGGTGCCGAGCGGATACCAGGGATCGAACACGTCGTCGTGGCCGAAGCAGACGTTGATCTCCGCCTCCAGCATCTCCTTCACCCGGGTCACGCCGCGCCGTTTCGGATAGCTGTCGAAACGCCCCTGTAGGTGAATGTTCACCAGCGGATTGGCGACAAAGTTGATGCCGGACATTTTCAGCAGGCGGAACAGCCGCGAGGCGTAAGCGCCGTTGTAAGAGTGCATCGCCGTGGTGTGGCTGGCGGTGACTTTCGCCCCCATATCCAGCTTCAGCGCCAGCGCCGCCACGGTTTCGACGAAGCGCGATTGCTCGTCGTCTATCTCGTCGCAGTGCACGTCCACCAGCCGATCGTATTTTTGCGCCAGTGCGAACGCCTTATGCAGCGACTCCACGCCGTATTCGCGGGTGAATTCGAAATGCGGAATGGCGCCCACCACGTCGACCCCCAGCCGCAGCGCCTCTTCAAGCAGCGCTTCGCCGTTGGGATAAGAGAGGATCCCCTCCTGCGGGAAGGCGACGATCTGCAGCGTTACCCAGGGCGCCACCTCCCGTTTCACCTCCAGCATAGCGCGCAGCGCGGTCAGCGTGGGATCGGAAACGTCGACGTGGGTGCGCACATACTGCACGCCGTTGGCGATCTGCCACTTGAGCGTTTGCCAGGCGCGCTGTTTGACGTCTTCATGGGTCAACAGCGCCTTGCGTTCGGCCCAGCGCTCAATGCCCTCGAACAGCGTGCCGGACTGGTTCCAGGCCGGCTGACCGGCGGTTTGCGTGGTATCCAGGTGAATATGCGGTTCGACGAACGCCGGCAGCGCCAGCCCGCCCTGCGCATCCAACACGTCGCTGCGCCACTCCAGCCCTTCCGGTTGCGGAACCAGATGCGCGATGCGCCCCTGCTCGATCGCCAGTTGCCACAACCCTTCATGCCCGCTTAAACGCAGGTTATCGATAAACTTCAATGGACGTTTCGCCACCCTTCACCTCTGCCGTTGCGCTGGTTTTCTTCATCATACTGGCAGCGGATCGCGCTGACAAAGTCACCGTTTCATGCCTACCCCCTGCGTTTACTCCCTGCGGGGTAATTTGCATGCAAACTGACTCGCTTCAGCTAAAGGTGAATAAAATCCGCAACTTATCAAAAAACGTGAAAAATCATCCATATACCACGTTAGAGGTATATAAGAGTGTGATTGATTTGCATCAATAAATTGCCCCTCGGGAGAGATAAGGTAAGCCTAGGAAACCCGAATTTTGAGGCAATAATGAGCAGAGTCAAACTTGCCGTCGTCGGCAATGGCATGGTCGGCCACCGGTTCATCGAAGATCTGTTGGATAAAGCAGACAAAGACCAATTCGACATCACCGTATTTTGCGAAGAGCCGCGCATCGCTTACGATCGCGTGCACCTTTCCTCCTACTTCTCGCACCACACCGCCGAAGAGCTGTCGCTGGTGCGCGAAGGCTTTTACGAAAAACACGGCGTGAAGGTGCTGATCGGCGAGCGCGCTATCACCATCAATCGCGACGAGAAGGTCATCCACTCCAACACCGGCCGCACCGTCTATTACGACAAGCTGATCATGGCCACCGGCTCTTACCCGTGGATCCCGCCGATTAAAGGCTCGGATAGCCAGGACTGCTTCGTTTACCGCACCATCGAAGACCTGAACGCCATCGAAGCCTGCGCGCGCCGCAGCAAGCGCGGCGCGGTAGTCGGCGGCGGGCTGCTGGGGCTGGAAGCCGCCGGCGCGCTGAAAAGCCTGGGGGTGGAAACGCACGTGATCGAGTTCGCTCCGGTGCTGATGGCCGAACAGCTCGACCCGATGGGCGGTGACCAGCTGCGCCGCAAGATCGAGCGCATGGGCGTCAAGGTGCACACCGGCAAAAACACCCAGGAGATCGTCAACGGCGGCGGCACGGCGCGCAAAACCCTGCATTTCGCCGACGGCAGCCTGCTGGAGGTGGATTTCATCGTGTTCTCCACCGGCATCCGCGCCCAGGACAAGCTGGCGCGCCAATGCGGGCTGGAGATTGGCCGCCGCGGCGGCATCGCCATCAACGACAGCTGCCAGACGTCTGATCCGGACGTGTACGCCATCGGGGAGTGCGCCGCCTGGCGCGATCGCACCTTCGGCCTGGTGGCGCCGGGTTACAAAATGGCGCAGGTGGCCGCCGATCACCTGCTGGGCCGCGAAAACGGCTTCCAGGGCGCCGACATGAGCGCCAAGTTGAAACTGCTGGGCGTAGACGTCGGCGGCATCGGCGATGCCCACGGCCGCACCGAGGGCGCCCGCAGCTACGTCTATCTGGATGAAAGCAAAGAAGTCTACAAACGCCTCATCGTCAGCGCCGACAACAAAACCCTGCTCGGCGCGGTGCTGGTGGGCGACACCAGCGACTACGGCAACCTGCTGCAGCTGGCGCTGAACGGCATCGCGCTGCCGGAAAACCCGGACGGCCTGATCCTGCCGGCCCATGCGGGCAGCAAACCGGCCATCGGCGTGGATTCGCTGCCGGAAAGCGCGCAGATCTGCTCCTGCTTCGACGTCAGCAAAGGCGACATCATCCAGGCGGTCAACAAAGGCTGCCACACCGTGGCGGCGCTGAAGGCCGAAACCAAGGCCGGCACCGGCTGCGGCGGCTGCATCCCGCTGCTCACCCAGGTACTGAACGCCGAGCTGAGCAAGCAAGGCATCGAGGTCAACCACCACCTGTGCGAACACTTCGCCTATTCGCGCCAGGAGCTGTTCCACCTGATCCGCGTCGAAGGCATCAAGTCGTTCGAGGCGCTGCTGACCAAATACGGCAAAGGCTACGGCTGCGAAGTCTGTAAACCAACCGTCGGCTCGTTGCTGGCTTCTTGCTGGAACGAGTACATCCTCAAGCCGCAGCATACGCCGCTGCAGGATACCAACGACAACTTCCTCGGCAATATCCAGAAAGACGGCACCTACTCGGTGATCCCGCGCTCCGCCGGCGGCGAAATCACCCCGGACGGTCTGCTGGCCATCGGCCAAATCGCCAAGGAGTACAACCTCTACACCAAAATGACCGGTTCGCAGCGCATCGGCATGTTCGGCGCGCAGAAAGACGACCTGCCGGCCATCTGGCGCAAGCTGCTCGCCGCCGGCTTTGAAACCGGCCACGCATACGCCAAGGCGCTGCGCATGGCGAAAACCTGCGTCGGCAGCACCTGGTGCCGCTATGGCGTCGGCGACAGCGTCGGCTTCGGCGTCACGCTGGAGCACCGTTACAAAGGCATCCGCACCCCGCACAAAATGAAGTTCGGCGTCTCGGGCTGCACCCGTGAATGCGCTGAAGCACAGGGTAAGGACGTCGGCATCATCGCCACCGAGAACGGCTGGAACCTGTATGTCTGCGGCAACGGCGGCATGAAACCGCGCCACGCCGATCTGCTGGCCGCCGATCTCGATCGCGAGACCCTGGTGCGTTACCTAGACCGCTTCATGATGTTCTATATCCGCACCGCCGATAAGCTGCAGCGCACCTCGGTGTGGCTGGAGAGCCTGGAAGGCGGCATCGATTACCTGCGCAAAGTGATCGTCGACGACAAGCTCGGCATCAACGCGCAGTTGGAAGCCGAGATCGCCCGCCTGCGCGACGCGGTGGTCTGCGAATGGAAAGAGACCGTCGAGCACCCGGAAACGCAGCTGCGCTTCGCCCACTTCATCAACAGCCCGCTGCGCGATCCGAACGTGCAGGTGGTGGCCGAACGCGACCAGCACCGCCCGGCGCGCCCGGACGAGCGCATTCCCGTCACCCTGATCGATACCGAGGAGAGTCACGCATGAGCCAGTGGATTACCGTTTGTCCCGTCGCCGACATTCTGCCCGGCACCGGCGTGTGCGCCCTGATCGGCGATCGGCAGGTGGCGGTGTTCCGCCCCTATGCCGACGAACAGGTGTTCGCCATCAGCAATATCGATCCGTTCGCCCAGGCCAGCGTGCTGTCGCGCGGCCTCATCGCCGAGCATCAGGGCGAATTGTGGGTCGCCAGCCCGCTGAAGAAACAGCGTTTCCGCCTGTACGACGGTCACTGTCTGGAAGATGACAGTCGTTCCGTCGCCAGCTTCACCAGCCGGGTGGTCGACGGCATCGTGCAAGTCGCGGCATAACCTTTCGGGAGGCAACATGTTTACCGATACGATCAACAAATGCGCCGCCAACGCGGCGCGCATCGTCCGCCTGGCGAAGGAGAGCCCGCTCGGCTTTTGGATCAGTTCGGCGATGGCGGGCGCCTACGTCGGCCTCGGCATCATCCTGATCTTCACCCTCGGCAACCTGGTCGACCCAAGCATACGGCCGCTGGTGATGGGCGCCACCTTCGGCATCGCGCTGACGCTGGTGATCATCGCCGGTTCCGAGCTGTTCACCGGCCATACGATGTTCCTGACGCTCGGCGTCAAAGCCGGCACCATCCGCCAGAGCCAGATGTGGGCGGTGCTGCCGCAAACCTGGCTCGGCAACCTGCTCGGCTCGGTGCTGGTGGCGCTGATGTATTACTACGGCGGCGGCAGCCTGCTGCCGGTGGATACCAGCCTGGTGCACAGCGCCGCGCTGGCGAAAACCACCGCGCCGGCCGAAGTGCTGTTCTTCAAGGGCGTGCTGTGCAACTGGCTGGTTTGTCTGGCTATTTGGATGGCGATCCGCGTTGAAGGCGCCGCCAGGTTCATCGCCATTTGGTGGTGTCTGCTGGCCTTTATCGCCTCGGGTTACGAACACTCCGTCGCCAACATGACGCTGTTCGCCCTCTCCTGGTTCGGCAACCACAGCGAGGCCTACACCCTCGCCGGCATCGGCCACAACCTGCTGTGGGTGACGCTGGGCAACATCCTGTCCGGCTCGGTGCTGATGGGCCTGGGGTATTGGTACGCCACGCCGCGCGCCGAACGCCCGCAGGCGGCGAAAGCCGCCGCACGTCAGACCGCCTGAGTTTTCGGGGGCGCCTTTCGCCCCCACCCTGATGACCCCGAGGAGTGCCGATGGATTACCTGCCGATTTTCTGCCAACTGCAACACAAAGCCTGCCTGCTGGTCGGCGGCGGCGAAATCGCCGAACGCAAAGCGCGCCTGCTGCTGGACGCCGGCGCGGCGCTGACCGTCAACGCCCTGGACTTCACCCCGCAGTTCCGCCAATGGGCGGAAGAAGGCCTGGTGACGCTGGCCGAGGGAGAATTCAGCCCGAGCCTGTTGGCGGAAAAATGGCTGGTGATCGCCGCCACTGACCGGCTGGAGGTCAACGCGCGGGTGTACCAATGCGCCAACCAGCAGCGGGTGTTCTGCAACGTGGTCGACGACCCGAAACGCGCCAGCTTTATCATGCCGTCGATTATCGACCGTTCGCCGATCATGGTGGCGGTGTCCTCCGGCGGCAAAGCGCCGGTGTTGGCGCGGCTGCTGCGCGAGAAGCTGGAAGCGATGCTGCCGCAACACCTCGGCAAGCTGGCCCAACTGGGCGGCTCGCTGCGGCAGCGGGTAAAACAACGCTTCAGCGGCCTCGGCGCACGCCGTCGCTTCTGGGAACGGTTGTTCGCTCACGATCGGCTGGCGCAATCGCTGGCCAACGGCGACGCCGCGCTGGCCGAACGCCAGCTCGAACAGCTGTTCAGCGAACAGCCGGCAGATCGCGGTGAAGTGGTGCTGGTGGGCGCCGGGCCGGGCGATGCCGGTTTGCTGACGCTGAAAGGGCTGCAACAGATCCAGCAGGCCGACGTGGTGGTTTACGACCGGCTGGTCTCCGAAGAGATCATGGCGCTGGTGCGCCGCGACGCCGAGCGCATCTTCGTCGGCAAACGCGCCGGGCACCACTGCGTGCCGCAGGAACAGATCAACCAAATTCTGCTGCAGCAGGCGCTGCAAGGCAAACGCGTGGTACGGCTGAAGGGCGGCGATCCCTTTATCTTCGGCCGCGGCGGCGAAGAGCTGGAGACGCTGGCGGACGCCAACGTGCCGTTCTCGGTGGTGCCGGGCATTACCGCCGCCTCCGGCTGTTCCGCCTACAGCGGCATCCCGCTCACCCACCGCGACCATGCGCAGAGCGTCCGCCTGGTGACCGGCCACGCCAAGGCCGACGGTGGATTGGACTGGGCGACGCTGGCCGCCGGGCAACAGACGCTGGTGTTCTATATGGGGCTGTCGCAAGCGGCGGAAATCCAGCGCCGGCTGATCGCGAACGGACTGCCGGCCGCCACGCCGGTGGCGCTGGTGGAAAACGGCACCTCTTGCCGCCAGCGGGTGATCGAAGGCGAGCTCCACCAACTGGGCGCCTTGTCCCTGCAGGCCGCCAGCCCCAGCCTGATCATCGTCGGCAGCGTGGTCAGCCTGCGCAGCAAGCTCAATTGGTTCGCCAGCGAGGAATCGCCCGCCAGCCTGGCGCAAATGGCGTAATACCGACGTAAAAAAAGCGGCCTTAGGCCGCTTTTTTTATTTGCGCCGGCGTTACGCCTGCGGCGGTACGAAACCGACGGCCTGGTAGACCTTCGCCAGGGTTTCCTGCGCGCGTGCACGGGCCTTGGCGGCGCCGTCGCGCATCACCTGCTGCAGATAGGCTTCGTCGTTGCGGAAGCGGTGGTAGCGCTCCTGCAGCTCAGCCAGCATGCCGGAGACGGCTTCCGCCACCGCGCCTTTCAGGTGGCCGTACATCTGGCCTTCAAACTCGGCTTCCAACTGCGCAATGCTCTTGCCGGTCACGCCGGCGAGGATATCCAGCAGGTTGGAGACGCCCGCCTTGTTGACCACGTCGTAACGCACGACAGGCGGCTCTTCCGAGTCGGTCATTGCGCGTTTGATCTTCTTGGTCACCGCTTTCGGATCTTCCAGCAGGCCGATCACGTTGTTGCGGTTGTCGTCCGACTTGGACATCTTCTTGGTCGGCTCCTGCAGCGACATCACGCGCGCGCCGGATTTAGGAATAAACGGCTCCGGCACTTTGAACACGTCGCCGTACAGCGCGTTGAAACGCTGGCCCACGTCGCGGCTCAGCTCCAGGTGCTGTTTCTGATCTTCGCCCACCGGCACCTGATTGGTTTGATACAGCAGGATGTCCGCCGCCATCAGCACCGGATAGCTGAACAGCCCGGCGTTGATGTTCTCCGCGTAGCGTGCGGATTTGTCCTTGAACTGCGTCATGCGGCTCAGTTCGCCGAAATAGGTGTAACAGTTCAGCACCCAGCTCAGCTGCGTGTGCTCAGGCACGTGCGACTGCACAAAGATGGTGCTTTTTTCCGGATCGATGCCGCAGGCCAGGTACAGCGCCAGCGTATCCAGCGTGGCCTTGCGCAGCTTCTCGGCGTCCTGGCGCACGGTGATGGCATGCAGATCGACGATGCAGTAGATGCAGTCGTAGTCGTCCTGCATCTGCACCCACTGACGCAGCGCACCCATGTAGTTGCCGATGGTCAGTTCGCCGGACGGCTGCGCGCCGCTAAATACGATGGGCTTACTCATGTTTAAATTTCCTGATTCTCTAAAGATGACAGCCCAAGAGCGGGCAACAAATCGGCGAAGCGCTCCAACACCCGATCGGGGTGGCTCAGGGCGATCGATTCACCGTAGTTATAACCGTAGGTAAAGCCGACGCTCGGGCAACCGGCGCCCTGAGCGGCTTGAATATCGTTGCGTGAGTCGCCGACGAACAGCAGTTCATGCGCGCGCAGGCCAAGCTTGCCGAGCACCAGGTACAACGGCGCCGGGTGCGGTTTCTTTTCCGTCACGTCGTCGCCGCCGATCACCAGCGAGAAATAGTCGCCAATGCCCAACGCTGCCAGCAGCGGCGCCACGAACGGCGTCGGCTTGTTGGTCACCAGCGCCATCGGGTAACCGTGCGCGGCCAGGCGGGCCAGCGTCTCTTGCACCTGTGGGAACAGACGGCTGCCGCTGTCGACGGTCTGCGCGTAGAAATGGTCGAAGCGTTCACGCAGCCGGCTGCACTGCTCCGGCGTGCCTTCCGCCTCCGCCCAACGCAGCGCGCGCTGCACCAGCACGTCGGCGCCGTTGCCGATCCAGGTGCCAACCCGCTCCTCACCCGCTTGCGGCAGGCCCGTCTCTTCCAGCGCCATATCGATGGCGGCCGCCAGACCCGGCGCGCTGTCGACCAGCGTGCCGTCCAGATCGAAGGCCAATGCGCGGATCGCGCCGAAATCAGCCATGGGTAACCTTCGCCAGCTCGCTGCGCATTTCGTCAATCACCTTGCGGTAGTCCGGCTGGCCAAAGATGGCGGAACCGGCGACGAACATATCGGCGCCTGCGGCGGCGATTTCGGCGATGTTATCCACTTTCACCCCGCCGTCGACTTCCAGGCGGATATCGCGACCGCTGTCGTCGATCAGTTTGCGTACCTGGCGCAGCTTGTCCAGAGTGCCGTGGATAAACGACTGGCCGCCGAAGCCCGGGTTGACCGACATCAGCAGGATCACGTCAATTTTATCCATCACGTAATCGAGGTAGCTTAGCGGCGTCGCCGGGTTGAACACCAGGCCGGCCTTACAACCGTGCTCTTTGATCAGCTGAATGGTGCGATCGACATGTTCGGAAGCTTCGGGGTGGAAAGAGATATAAGACGCGCCGGCCTTGGCGAAATCTGGCACGATGCGATCTACCGGCTTGACCATCAGATGCACGTCAATCGGCGCGGTAATGCCGTAGTTGCGCAGCGCTTCGCACACCATCGGACCGATGGTCAGATTGGGCACGTAGTGGTTGTCCATGACGTCGAAGTGCACCACGTCGCCGCCTGCGGCCAGCACGTTAGCGGTATCTTCACCTAACCGGGCAAAATCTGCCGACAGAATGGACGGGGCAATCAAAAACTTTTTCATCCGCTTCTCCAAACGTAGGGTCGAGTTGTTATGCGCCGGGGTGCCCCCGGCTTAGCGATACAGCGCCAAAAGCTCGTTCACTTTGCTGCGGCCGAGAATATTGCGGCTGATCGTGCGGCGCGCTTTCACCACATACAGCGCAGCATGCTGGTACCAGTCGCGCGTCAGCTCGGTATCGTGATTGGAGATCAATACCGGTACCTGGCTCTCTACCGAGAGCTGGTGCGCCAGATGCGCCAAACTCTGCTGATCGGCAATGCTGAAGCTGTTGGTGTGGTAAGCGGTGAAATTCGCCGTCGCCGACAGCGGCGCGTAAGGCGGATCGCAATACACCACGGCACCGGCCACGGCCTTCGCCATGGTATCGCGGTAATGCTCGCAGACAAAAGTGGCATTGCGCGATTTTTCGGCAAACCAGTAGAGCTCTTCTTCCGGGAAGTACGGTTTCTTGTACCGGCCGAACGGCACGTTAAACTCGCCGCGCAGGTTATAGCGGCACAGGCCGTTATAGCAGTGACGGTTCAGGTACAGGAACAGCAGCGCCCGGCGGTAAGGCTCGGTGCTAGTATTGAACTCTTCTCGCAGCAGGTAAAACTGATCCGAGTTATTGAATTCATCGGCGAAAAGCGTGCGGGCATCGCGCACGAAGTCATCCGTGCGCAGCTTAACGATGTTATACAGGTTGATAAGATCGCTATTGATGTCGGCGAGAATGTAGGCGTCGTAATCCGTATTCAGAAAGACGGATCCCGCACCCACGAAGGGCTCGATTAAGCAGTCTCCCGCCGGCAGATGGCGACGAATCTCATCTACCAGCGGGTATTTTCCACCAGCCCATTTTAAAAAAGCGCGGTTTTTCTTCATGCCGTCAATTAGCTACTTATACAATTCAGAGCGGCGGATTGTACTCTGTTTCAGACAGCACATCAGCGCACAAATTTAAATGATTTATTTTTTAAGATCTTGCTGCACTTGGTGTACAGGTCGGACCCACGGTTTTTTCGCCTGCACATCCGCCGGCAACGAAGCAATGGCGCGCTTCGCTTCTGCGGAAGAAGCATAGTTGCCGCTCACCAGTACGTACCACGGCTTGCCGTCACGCTTGGTGGCGTACACCAGGTAATTCTGCAGCTTCTGCTGTTTGGCGTAGGCGTTCAGCGTATCGGAACGCGAAGCGCTGCTCAGCTGCAAGGTATAGTGGCTGCCCGGCGCAGACTGCACAGAGCTGCCGCTGCTGGCGACCGCTCCCGCTTTCGCGGTGGAAGACGGCTTGGCCGGCGGCGTATACACCGTGGTCGGTGATTTATGCTGCGTTGCGGTCGGTTTGGCGGCGGCAGTTTTCGCCGGCGTTTTATGCTGTTGCGGCGCGGTTCCCTGCACAGGACGCGTCGCTTCGCGCGCTGCGGCACCGCTCATCACCGTCGCCGGTGCGGTCGGCAACGTCGACGCTGCGCCGGTCATGCCTTGGGTCGCCGCATCCACCTGTCCCTGCTGCTGCGACAACGCATCCGCCATGTTGCCCGGCAAATCGACGCGCTGCTGCGCACCGCCCTGCTGAGGCTGCGTTTGCGCTTCGGTCGGCGTGCCGGAGATCGGCGGAACGCTGACGTTCTGCGGTTGCTGCGGCTGAGTCGCGCTCACGCCGTTGTTATCGTGGGTATCCGTGGTACCGCCCGGCACGCCGTTGTTGGCGGTAGTCAGCGACGAAGAACCGGACAGGTTGATATCGCGGGCTCCGCCGTTTTGCGCGCCGTTCTCCTGAGCCGCTTCATGTTTGGTCGGCGCCTTCAGGGCGGAACCGATGCCGATAATCAGCAGCAGCAGCACCAAAATGCCGATGCCAATCATCAAATGTTGGCGTGAAACGGCGAAGCGCGGCGCGGCGGCCGGCTTGCGCGAGCGCGTAGGGCGACGATCGCTGCTATCAGGTCTGAGATCGTCTTCCGGTTTAAACTCGTCCATCTGAAACCCTCCAACTAGAGGCAAAAGCCCACCACCGTAGACCTACCGTGGCACGGGCAGATTAACCCGATGATGGCAAAGCGACACCCGTCGTGCTCTGCTCACTGTATTAATATAGATGCAAATGGCGGCTAAGCCACTGTTACTTAGTCCGATTTAATTACGCGTCTGCTCAGGCAGGCAGGCGGCGATCGACGCCAACACCAGCTCATGCCCTACGCCTCCGCGCACTTCCGCCGCACCGATCGCGGTCGGCAGCACCAGGCGCAGTTCACCCGCCAGCACTTTCTTGTCGCGCAGCATGTGCGGCAGATAGGATTCCGGCGTCATTTCCTGCGGCCCGCAGACCGGCAAGCCGGCGCGCAGCAGCAGCGTTTTGATGCGTTCGATATCTTCAACGGAGAACTGGCCGAGACGGTGCGCGGTTTCCGCCGCCATCACCATGCCCGCAGCCACCGCTTCGCCGTGCAGCCATACGCCGTAGCCCATTTCGGCTTCGATGGCGTGGCCGTAAGTATGGCCCAGATTCAGCAAGGCGCGCAGGCCGCTTTCGCGTTCGTCGGCGGCCACCACCTCGGCCTTGAGCTCACAGCAGCGGCGGATACAGTAGGCTAACGCCTGCATATCCAGCGCCATCAGCGCATCGATGTTGTTTTCCAACCAGACGAAGAACTCGCGATCGAGGATGATCCCGTATTTGATGACTTCTGCCAGGCCGGAAGAGAGTTCACGCGTCGGCAAGGTTTTCAGGCAATCCAGATCAACCACCACCGAAGCGGGTTGATAGAAAGCGCCAATCATGTTTTTGCCGAGCGGGTGGTTGACGGCGGTCTTGCCGCCCACGGAAGAGTCCACCTGCGACAACAGCGTGGTGGGAACCTGAATGAAGCGCACGCCGCGTTGGTAGCACGCGGCGGCAAAGCCAGTCAGATCGCCGACAACGCCGCCGCCGAGGGCGATCAGCGTGGTATCACGCCCGTGCGGTTTTTCCAGCAGCGCCGAAAACACCTGCTCCAACACCGCCAGAGATTTGTACTGCTCACCATCGGGAAGGATCACCTGATCCACCACGACGCCGCCCTGCTCCAACACCTGCCGGACACGCTCAAGATAAAGCGGCGCCAGGGTCTGGTTGGTGACCAACATCGCTTGCTCACCCGCCTTCAACGGCATAAAAGAAGCCGGATCGTTAAACAATCCGGCGGCGATGGTAATCGGGTAGCTGCGCTCCCCAAGCGTTACAGTAATTCTCTCCATGTCGCGCTCAGTTCTCTGTATGGTGCGGCGGTGGTTGATCCCCGCTGCGGCGGGGAACACAAATCAGTTTTCCGCATTGGCCGACGGCGAACGCGGAAAGCGGCAATCAGTTGCTTTCCAGCATGTTGATGATCTGGTTGGCAACCACTTTAGCGCTCTGATCGTCGGTGCGGATGGTGACATCGGCAATCTCTTCATACAACGGATTGCGCTCTTTCGCCAAGGCTTCCAGCACTTCACGCGGCGGAGAATCGACCTGCAGCAGCGGGCGTTTTTTATCACGCTGGGTACGAGCAAGCTGCTTCTCGATCGTGGTTTCCAGATAGACCACCACACCGCGCGCGGACAGACGGTTGCGCGTTTCGCGCGACTTCACCGAACCGCCGCCGGTCGCCAACACAATCCCTTGTTTTTCCGTCAGTTCATTAATGACTTTTTCTTCACGATCGCGGAAACCTTCTTCCCCTTCCACGTCGAATACCCAGCCCACGTCAGCTCCGGTACGTCGCTCAATTTCTTGATCGGAGTCGAAGAACTCCATATTGAGTTGCTGAGCTAACTGACGGCCAATAGTGCTTTTGCCGGCACCCATAGGCCCAACCAGAAAGATATTGCGTTTCTCTGCCATGTTTTTCGGTATTACTAAGACAATTCGTTAATGTTAACCCGCCCCGCCAATCAAATCAGCGGCGGGACCTAAACTGAAACCTCATGAGCGATAGTGCGAGATCAGACGAAAAATTATCTCAACACTCTTGGTAGTTTGGCAACCGAATAAATCGCAATCCACGCCGCGGGAGGGAAACCATATGTTTTTAACGGCGTCTTGACGCTAACAAAAAACCTCGGTGCTCAATTCGGTAACCCTTGTAAGCTAAATCGGCCGCAGCGTCAAACGCAGATCCCCCCAAGGAGATAAAAAAGTGTATCTGCTCATCAACTTTAGGAGATTTGCCGCCCGGCCGACAGGCCGCCGCTTATCCCTTAATCAGAGTCGGCGTAATGAAGATCACCAGCTCGCGTTTTTGCTGTTGTGCGCCGCTTTGTCGGAACAAGCCTCCCAATAACGGCACATCCCCCAACCCCGGCACCTTGTCCGCCGTCTTGCCGCTATGCCGTTGAAAAATACCGCCGAGCACCAGGGTTTCACCGTTTTTCACCGTGATCTGCGTCTTAATCTCCTGTTTATCGATGGTCAGTGCCTCACCCGCCCCGCGGCTGATAGCGCGCCCCGGCATATTTTGGCTGATGTGCAGCGTCAGCGTGATGCGCCCGTCCGGCAACACTTTCGGTGTCACCTCCATGCCCAGCACCGCCTCTTTGAACTCGATGGCAGTCGCACCGCTGGCGCCGCTTGACACTTCGTAAGGGATCTCGGTTCCCTGCTTGATACTGGCGGTTTGCAGGTGCGCCGTCAGCAGGCGTGGACTGGCGATGATCTCCACCTGATTCTCCTGCTCCAGCGCCGTCAGCTCCAGGCTCAGCAAGCGCCCGCTGATGCGCGCCAGATGGAAACCGGCGTTCACCGCGCTGCGCTCCAGCGGCAGGTTGACACCGACATTGCCCGGCCGCAACGGCCGCGCCGGCCTGTCGTCGGGCGCCAACCCCCAACGCACGCCAAGCTCACGCAGGCTTTCGCGGTTGATGGTCACGATATGCGCCGCCAGTTGCACCTGCGCCAGCGGCGCGTCCATTTCCGTTACCCGCTTTTTCAACTGCGTCAGGATTGGCGCGGTGTCGCGCAGCAGCAGCGTATTGGTGCGTTTATCCGCCAACACGCTGCCACGCTCGCTCAGCAACGCGCCACGTTGGGCGTTGAGGCTTTCGGCAATTTCCGCCGCATCGCCGTTCTGTAACGTCAAGGTCAGGCTGTGCAGCGGTTGCCGCTGCGCCAACGCCTCTCGCTGCTGCCTTTTTTCCTGTGCGTCCGGCTCCGGCGAGATCAGTATCACGTTGCCTTCCCGCGTCATCGCCAGTTTGCCCATGCGCAGGGTCAACGCCAGCGCCTGCGGCCAGGGCACATTCTCCAGCCGCAGCGTCAGGTTGCCGCTCACGCCGGGCGCGGCGATCAGGTTCATTTGCCGATAATCCGCCAACGCCTGCAGGATGACCGTGACCGGCGCATCCTGAAATTCCAGGGAAACCCGCTGTTTATCCTGCGCCTGCGCGGTGCCGAGCGCCAGGCACCACAGCGCCAAGCCCAATCCAGCACATCCTTTCATGGTTTGCCATCCTTGTTGTCCATCATGAGCGAGACGTCGCCCTGGCTCGCCGGGCAATCTGGTTCGGCCGTCAGCGCCGTTAACGTCAGGCTACGCGCCTGCACCTGCGTCACCAGCCAGCGCTCGGCCAGCACCCGTTGCTGCGGCCGCAGGCGCAACCATTGCCCCGCCGGCGTCACCACCCAGCCATAGCGCAGCGTCGGTTGCCCGATGACGCCTTTCAGTCGCCAGCCCGCCGGCGACGCCTCCGTTTGGGCACAAGCAGGCATCGGCAGCGGCGCAAACGGGTCGCGCGGCTCAGCGCACAATGCCCATGGCCATAGCAACCACCACCAACGGCCGGGCCTTTTACTCATTGGGTTGATCCTCGGTGGCATCCTGCAAAACCAACCGCGCCGTCATGCCAAGGGACGGCGTCTCCACGCTCAGCTGCTCAAGGCGTAAATCGGTGGGCAGCGTCTCCAGCAGCGCCAGCAAACCGGCGTAGTCAATGCGCAAGCTCAGCGTTTGCCGCGGCGGTTTTTCCTGCCGCTGCCAGCGCAACAACGCGCCTCCCGCCCGTTGCAGCACGCTCGCCAGATCGCCGGTGGTGGACGGAGGTAGCGGCGCCGCCGGGATAGCGGTTTCCGGCACCTCGTCCAGTTGGCGTTGCACCATGGCGATCTGTTGCAACAGACGCTGTTGCCGCTCCGCCGCGCTTTCCCGCTGACGCCATTCGTCTTGCAGCATCCAGCCGCCGCCCAACAGCGCCAACGTGCCGATACCCAACCCTTGCGACAGCAGTAATAGCCAGCCCGGCAAGCTCAGCCAGAGGCGCAGCCTGGAGGACAAACGGTTATCCATCACGCCCCCACTGCGCCGCCAGATGAAAGGTGTACAGGCCGTCGTCGCGTTGCGCCACCTCAGCCAAACGCAACCGCGGCAACGCAGGCATCCCCGCCAGCCGCCGTTCGAACTGCGTGATGGCCGCAGGAGAGCGGCTCAATCCACGCAGCCGCAGGCCGTTCACCGCATCACTCTCCATCGCCGTGAGCCACAGCGGTGGAGGAATGCTGGAGGACAATTGCTGCAGCAGCTGAAAATAACGCCGGTTATGTTGGGCATTGCTCGCCTGCCGTTCGGCGCGGGCGCGCTGCAGCGCCCGCTGCGCCCGCTCTTGCTGTTGCTGACGGGCGAGCAACGTCAGTGCCGCCAGCTCTTCACCCAGCATCGCCAGCCGCGCCTGCCGCTGCGCCTGTTGGTGACGCAACTGGCCGGCGACCAGGAACAGCGTCAGCAGCAGTGCCGTTAGCTGCAACAGCAGCACGCCCAACCAGAAATAGCCGCGTCGCCGCTCGCGGCGTTGTCGCCAGGGCAGAAAGTTGACCTGATACATCAGCGATCCTCCTCGCGCAGCGCCAGGCCACCGGCCAACGCGAACGCCGAAGGATGCGCAGGCAACGGCGGACGCAGCTGCGTGAAGGCGCTGAGCGGCGACCAGGCAAGGCAACCGGCGGGCAAGGCACCTGCCAGCACGCTGCCGGCATAGATCGGCCGATCGTCACCCGCCGGCATCTGGGCTTGCAGTACCCGCAGCGCCTGCGCGTCATCGTCGCCCGGCGCCAGACCAAAGGCGAACGCGCCGTCGGCCGGCGCCACCCACAGCCATTCTCGTTCGAGACGGTGCATCAGCCCCGCAGCGGGCGGCACGCCTGCCGCCGTCGCCATCATCCGCAGCGCGCAGGGGGTGATATCGACCGCTTGCGGATGCAGGCCAGCCTGACGCAGACAATGCAGCCACTGCTGCAGCTCCTGCCGCCGCGCGGCGGTCAGCAACAGCGCCGCCTCATCCGCCGGCGCGGTGCGATAGTCGAGCGCCAGCGTCTGGCCATCGAGCGGAAACTGCTTCACACCGTGGCCGCCGATATAGTCGCTGCGTTCCGGCTCGCGCAGCCGCGCGTCCGGCTGCGCCATGCGTTGCTGCAACACGCGCTGCGCCGGCAGGGCAATGCGTAAGGAAATATGTCGCGGCAGTTGGACGCGCCATTGCCGCAGCGCCCGGATAAGAAATTCGGAAGGTTCCAGACAGCCATCGCGTAAAACCGCCTGCGGCAGCGCCTGCTGCCACCAGTGGCGCAACTGCCAGCCGTTGCGGCGCCGTTGGGCCGCCACCGCCCGCACGCAGTCGATTTGTATATCCAGCCCCACCTGCCATGCTTGAGGGAACATGTTTCGCAAGCCTCCATAACATCAGATGATAAAAGAACATATCCATGTCGCAGGCTTGCCTTTATACTACCGCGCGGTTGTTTATAAACTGCCCAAATGACTTAGAAATGGGAAATCTCAGGTGAAGTTCGTAAAGTATTTACTAATCCTTGCAGTATGTTGCATCGTGCTGGGAGCAGCCTCGATTTTCGGCTTGTACAAATATGTCGAGCCGCAGCTGCCCGACGTCGCAACGCTGAAAGATGTGCGGCTGCAGATACCGATGCAGGTCTACAGCGCCGATGGCGAACTGATCGCCCAATACGGCGAGAAACGCCGCATTCCGCTGAAACTGGATCAAATTCCGCCGGTGATGGTGCACGCATTCATCGCCACCGAAGACAGCCGCTTCTATGATCACCATGGCGTCGATCCGGTCGGCATCTTCCGCGCCGCCTCCATCGCGTTGGTCTCCGGCCACGCTTCGCAGGGGGCCAGTACCATTACCCAACAGCTGGCGCGTAACTTCTTCTTAAGCCCGGAACGCACCCTGATGCGTAAAATCAAGGAAGCCTTCCTGGCGGTGCGCATCGAGCAGATGCTCACCAAGGATGAAATCCTTGAGCTGTATCTGAACAAGATCTATCTGGGTTACCGCGCCTACGGCGTGGGCGCCGCCGCGCAGGTCTATTTCGGCAAAGACGTCAGCCAGCTGACCCTGAGCGAAATGGCGACCATCGCCGGCCTGCCGAAAGCGCCATCCACCTTCAACCCGCTCTATTCGCACGATCGCGCCGTTGCCCGTCGCAACGTGGTGCTGTCGCGCATGCTGGACGAACACTACATCACGCAGGCGCAGTATGATCAGGCGCGCTCCGAAGACCTGGTCGCCAACTACCATGCGCCGGAAATCAGCTTCTCCGCCCCGTATCTCTCCGAGATGGTGCGTCAGGAGATGATCAAGCGCTACGGTGAAAACGCCTATACCGACGGTTATAAGGTTTACACCACCGTGACCAAGCGGCTGCAGCTGGCGGCGCAGGAATCGGTGCGCAATAACGTGTTGGCCTATGACATGCGCCACGGCTATCGCGGCCCGTCAAACGTGCTGTGGAAAGTCGGCGAAGCGGCCTGGGATCGCAAACAGATTGTCGACTCGCTGAAAAACCTGCCGAACTACGGCCCGCTGGCGCCGGCGGTGATCACCGCCGCCAACCCGCAGGAAGCGACGGCGATGCTGGCCGACGGCAGCAGCATTGCCCTGCCGATGGCGACCATGCGCTGGGCGCGCCCATACCGTTCGGACACTCAGCAGGGCCCAACGCCGAAACGCGTCACCGACGTAGTGCAGGCCGGCCAGCAAGTGTGGGTGCGTAAAGTGAACGAAGCCTGGTGGCTGTCGCAGGTGCCGGACGTCAACTCGGCGCTGGTCTCTATCAACCCGAACGACGGCGCGGTGAAAGCGCTGGTTGGCGGCTTCGATTTCAACCAGAGCAAGTTCAACCGCGTCACGCAGGCCCTGCGTCAGGTGGGCTCGAACATCAAACCGTTCCTGTACACCGCCGCGATGGATAAAGGCCTGACGCTGGCCACCATTCTGAATGACTTGCCGATTACCCGTTGGGATGCCGGCGCCGGCACCGACTGGCGGCCGAAGAACTCGCCGCCGACCTACGACGGCCCGATTCGCCTGCGACAGGGGCTGGGGCAATCGAAGAACGTGGTGATGGTGCGCGCGATGCGCGCGATGGGCGTCGATTACGCGGCGGAATATCTGCAGCGCTTCGGCTTCCCGGCGCAGAATATCGTGCATACCGAATCGCTGGCGCTGGGGTCCGCCTCCTTCACCCCGATGCAGCTGGTACGCGGCTACGCGGTGCTGGCGAACGGCGGTTACCTGGTCGATCCGTACTTCATCACCAAAATTGAAGACGATAACGGCAATACGGTGTTCGAAGCCAAACCGAAAGTGGTGTGCGGCAGCTGTAACCTGCCGGTGATCTACGGCGATACCCACCGTTCGGCGGTGCTGTCCGACGACAACATCGAAAACGTCGCCACCTCGCAGGAAGGCAACAACAGCACGGTGCCGATGCCTCAGCTGGAACAAGTCACCCCGGCTCAGGTACAGCAGGACGGCGACCAACAGTATGCGCCGCACGTCATCAGCACACAGCTGGCCTTCCTGATCCACGACGCGCTGAACAGCAATATCTTCGGTGAACCGGGTTGGATGGGTACCGCCTGGCGAGCCGGGCGCGATCTGAAGCGTCATGATATCGGCGGCAAAACCGGTACCACCAACAGTTCTAAGGACGCCTGGTTCTCCGGCTATGGCCCGGATACCGTGACCTCGGTGTGGATCGGTTTCGACGATCACCGCCGCGACCTGGGCCGTTCGACGGTGTCCGGCGCTATCCCGGATCAGATTTCCGGCGGTGAAGGCGGTGCCAAGAGCGCCCAGCCGGCGTGGGACGACTTTATGAAAACCGCGCTGGAAGGCATCCCTGAGCAGAAAGTCACGCCGCCGCCGGGCATCATCAGCGTCACCATCGACAAGAGCAGCGGCAAGCTCTCAGGCGGTGGCGGCGGCAGCCGTTCCGAGTACTTCATCGAAGGAACGCAGCCGACGGACTACCCATCGCGCGATACCGGCACCACGTTGACCGATCCGGGCGGCGAAAGCCACGAGCTGTTCTGATCGAAAAGGGCCAGAGAAATCTGGCCCTTTTTTTATTCGGCGTGAAGCGTATCAGCGCGACGCGCGCAAAAATGCCTCGGAAAGGAACAGCGCGCTGACGTTGCGCGCCTCACGGAAATCCGGTTCCGCCAGCAGCGCCATCATGTTGGCGATCGGCCAGCGCACCTGCGGCAAGGGCTCCGGCTCATCCCCTTCCAGGCTCTGCGGATAGAGATCGTGCGCCAGCACGATATTCATTTTGCTGGAAAAGTAGGACGGCGCCATCGTCAGCTTACTGAGAAAATCAAAGCGTTTCGCGCCGTACCCCACCTCTTCCATCAGCTCGCGGTTGGCCGCCTCCAGCACCCCTTCACCGGGATCGATCAGCCCTTTCGGGAACCCCAGCTCATAGGATTCGGTGCCGACCGCATATTCGCGGATCAGCAGCAGGTCATCGCCAATCACCGGCACGATCATCACCGCTTCGCGATCCGAAGGCCGCATGCGCTCATACACCCGCCGAACACCGTTGCTGAATTCCAAATCGACCGACTCGACGTTAAACAAACGCGAACGCGCGACCGTTTCCACTTTCAGAATTTTAGGTTTTTGCAGGTGTTTATCCATGATTGCCTCAAAGAGGTTACCCAGGCGCGGACGGGGCAACCGAAAAAATGATTGGCGTAACGCACGGCTCGTTGGCGCTCAAACGCTGACCAAATTCGATCCTGATCACATTGTGCGTTAAGGGCAAGCTCCGCCGCAACGCGCATGAACAGTAATTTACTTTCTTTTAACAAGCGTAGCCAGCGGCCGGCGATTTTCCGTACTGATTCAGCAAACAGCGCGCAAGAAAATAGGATAATACCGATATCGACGACAGAGGCCGGTTGCTAGTATCACGCAGGCAAGAATCAGTGATAAAATGGCCTTGCGTCATGAAGGAATGAGATCCAGAGCGAGAATCTGTTTGTTCCCTCATTAGTTCTGGGTGCCTCCTGGCGGTTTACTCCGTATAATATTCAGCTTTTCATCAGGTTGGCGAAATTCACGGGTGTGAGATGGGGATTGCATGAGCACAATAGTGTTGATATTGGCCTTAGTGCTTGTCTGCCTGATTGCCGCCGGCCTGTACCTGTGGTTCAAGGCCCGCAACCCGTCGGCGCTGGCGCACGCATTGCCGTTTATCAAGCCTGCCCACCGCAAGCTGACCGACGAAGAGCGCGCCGCGGTCGAGTTCTATCTCAGTCAGCAAAACAAACTGAGCAACAAACTGTTGCCCGGCGGCGGCGCTACGCTGCCCGCGGCCAAGCTGGCGCTCACCCCGCAAAGCGATAACGTATATCCGGTCACGCACGCCATCACCCGCTACGGGCTGGCCAGCGACGATCCCAATAAATGGCGCTATTACCTCGACGCGGAAGAGGTGCATCTGCCGCCGTTTTGGGAACCCTATATCACCGCCGACAACCATGTGGAAGTGATCAGAACCCAGACGCTGCCGCTGGTGATTTCGCTCAACGGGCACTCGCTGAAAGATCACATTCACGACCGGCCGCAGCCGCCGGTGGTGGCCGCCACGCCGACCAAAAACGCGTCCATCCGCAAGGAAGAGAGCGAGCATGTCGAGCTGGTCAATATTCGCAAGGAAACGCCGGAAGAGCATGCGCTGAACCGGCCGAACGGCATCCGCGAAGCCGTCATCATCTCCGCCGCACTGCTGCTGCTGTTCTTCAGCCTGATAAGCCCGGTGCTGGTTATCCCCTGGATGATTTTTGTGGCGGTGCTGATGATCGCCTGGGGATGCTGGAACCTGTTCCGCCGTCCGGCGTCGCGTGAGCTGAAAGAGATCCACTGCCTGCGCGGCACGCCGAAGCGCTGGGGCCTGTTCGGCGAGTCCGATCAGGGGCAGATCAGCAACATTTCGCTCGGCATCATCGATCTTATCTACCCACCGCATTGGCAGCCGTACCTGACTCAGGATCTGGGCAAGACCACCGATGTGGACGTCTACCTCAATCGGCAGGTAGTGCGCCAGGGGCGCTTCCTCTCGCTGCATGACGAAGTGAAGAATTTCCCGCTGCAGCAGTGGGGCCGCAACGCGGTGCTGGTCGCCAGCTCGGCGCTGGTACTGCTGTTGCTGTTGATCTATATCCCGCTCAACCTGCCGCTGACCCTCAGCATGGCCTGGCTGCAGGGTGCGCAAAAAGTGGAAGTGACCAGCGTGCAGGCCCTGGAAGCCACGCCGCTGCGCATCGGCGACACGCTGAAAGTGCGCGGCAGCGGCATGTGCTATGTGCCGCCGCCGGCCAACGGTGGCGGCACCGTCAATTTTGCGCCGTTCGACTGCTCCGGCATCTATTGGAACAACGCTGCCCCGCTCCCGCAGCCGGAATCGGAAGTCATAGACAAAGCGACGGCCCTGCTGGCCACGGTCAACAGCCAGCTGCATCCGAGCGGCGCCGATCAGAAGGTCAACCCGCAGCTGGCCAGCGCCATCGAGAAATCCGGCATGATCCTGTTGGATGACTTCTCTGATATCGTTTTGAAAACCCAGGATTTATGTCAGGCAGAAAACGACTGCGTGCGGTTAAAAAACGCCTTGGTCAACCTGGGCAACGCCAAAAACTGGAGCGGCCTGATGAAACGCGCCAGGTCCGGCGCGCTGCAAGGCGTCAACGTTCTGCTGCGCCCGGTGAGCGCCGAGTCGCTGGAAAGCCTGACCAAAGTGGCCACGTCATCGTTCATCTTCAATGAAACGCGCCTGGCCGCCGCGGCGCTCAACAGCCCGCCACCGGGCGGTTTCCTGATCCGCAGCGACGAAGGCCGCCAACTGGTCAGCCACCCGCAATCCTCGGTGCCGCAAAGCGAATACAACGCCCTCGACCAGTGGAATGAGCTGCAGCGCCTTTCCACTCTGCTGTTGCATACCCCGTTCCAGGCCCAGGGGGTGATCACCAGCCTCAGCGTCGATGCCAACGGCACCCGCCACGTGGCGCTGCACAGCGAACCGGACATGATCACCCTGTGGCGTTACCTCGGCACCAGCCTGCTGTTGCTGGCGGTGGTCGTCAGCCTGGGCTATAACGCCTGGCGGCTGGTGCAGCGTCGGCGCATAAATCAACACCGCGTCGCCGATATCCAGCGTTACTACGACAGCTGCTTCAACCCGCAGCTCAATCCGATGTCGATGCGGCCGATGCCCTGAACCTGACACCGGGGCCTCCGCCCTGTCATCTGCTTATGCTACGCTAACGCTATTATTCTCATCTGCGGACCGCCCGTCGGTTCGCCCGTGGAGTTTTTATGGTTCCCGAGTTTGATTGGCCGCAGATCGATACCGTGCTGCTGGATATGGACGGCACCTTGCTGGATCTGGAATTCGACAGTCACTTTTGGCTCAGCCTGGTGCCGCAAGCGCTGAGCGAAAGGCGCGCCATTCCGTTTGACGAAGCCCGCAATATTATTGAGCGGGAATATCAGGCGGTGCAGCACACCATGAATTGGTATTGCTTCGATTACTGGAGCGAGCGGTTGGATCTGGATATCTACCGCATGACCAGCGAAGTGGGCAGCCGCGCCCGGCTGCGCGAGGACACCGAGCCATTTTTGCGGGCGCTGCGCGGCGCCGGCCTGCAAACCATTTTGCTGACCAACGCCCATCCGCACAGCCTGGCGGTGAAAATCGAGCATACCGGTCTGGATCGGCACCTTGATTTATTGTTTTCCACCCACACATTTGGTTATCCGAAAGAAGATCAGCGTCTGTGGCAGGCGGTGCAACAGCACACCGGGTTCAACCCGCAGCGCACGCTGTTCGTCGACGACGGCGAGCCGATCCTCGACGCGGCGCGCACTTTCGGCATTCGTTACTGCCTGGGCGTGCAAAACCCGGACTCCAGCACGGCGGAGAAAAGCTTCCAGCGCCATCCGTCGATGCGCGACTATCGCCTGCTGATACCGGCGCTGGCCAAGGGGGAAGCATGAAGGAAAAAGCGACGCGCGACGACGCGGTCCGGCTGGATAAGTGGCTGTGGGCCGCACGCTTCTACAAGACCCGTGCGCTGGCGCGCGAAATGATCGACGGCGGCAAGGTGCATTACAACGGCCAGCGTGGCAAGCCGAGCAAGATTGTCGAACTTAACGCCGAGCTCAAGCTGCGGCAGGGCAACGAAGAACGTACGGTGATCGTGCTGGCGCTGACCAGCCAACGCCGCGGCGCCGGCGAGGCGCAGCAAATGTATCAGGAAACCGAAGCCAGCATCGCCAACCGCGAAAAAATGGCGCTGGCGCGCAAGATGAACGCGTTGACCATGCCGCATCCGGACCGTCGTCCGGACAAAAAGGAGCGGCGCGACCTGATGAAATTTAAATTTGGTGAGCCGGAATAACCCCTCACCGCAATGAGAGAAGATTATGTCCAACCATGACCAATTGCACCGTTACCTGTTTGAAAACTACGCGGTGCGCGGCGAGCTGGTTACCGTCAGCGAAACCTATCAGCAGATCCTGAATAACCACGACTACCCGGCGCCGGTACAAAAACTGCTGGGCGAGCTGCTGGTCGCCACCAGTCTGCTGACCGCGACCCTGAAGTTCGACGGCGACATCACCGTTCAGCTGCAAGGCGACGGCCCGCTGAAGCTGGCGGTGATCAACGGCAACAACCGCCAGGAGATGCGCGGCGTTGCGCGCACCCAGGCGCCTATCGCCGACGACAGCACCTTGCATCAGATGATCGGCAACGGCGTCATGGTCATCACCATTTCCCCGACGGAAGGCGAGCGCTATCAGGGCGTCGTCGGCCTGGAAGGTGAAACCCTGGCCGAATGCCTGGAAGCCTACTTCCGCCAGTCCGAACAGCTGCCAACCCGCCTGTTCATCCGCACCGGCGAAGCGGAAGGCAACGCCGCGGCGGCCGGTATGCTGCTGCAGGTGCTGCCGGCGCAGGACGGCAACCTCGATGATTTCGATCATCTGGTGCAACTGACCAACACGGTCAAAAGCGAAGAGCTGTTCGGCCTGCCGGCCAACGAAGTGTTGTACCGCCTGTACCATCAGGAAGAGGTCACCTTGTACGAACCACAGGACGTGCAGTTCCGCTGCACCTGTTCTCGCCAGCGTTGCGCCGACGCGCTGCTGACCCTGCCGACCGACGAAGTGGCGGACATGCTGGAGCAGGACGGCAATATCGACATGCACTGCGACTACTGTGGCAGCCACTATGTCTTTGATCCGGTTGATGTTGCCGCGCTGTATGCGGGTAACACCGGCGAAAGCGACCAGTTGCACTAAGTTACACCCTTTCGGCGGGCGCGCCCGGCGCCCGCCAACGCCCGCCGTTTGCACGTTTGCTTTTTTCCGTGTGCTATCTCTCAGATCGTAACGAAATACCGCCTAAAACGTTAAATATTTGATACCCATCGCGGTTACGCACCGTTAGATCCCTACAATTGCCGCCAGAAATTCTGTGACCAAGGAGTAGTAACATGCGCGTTAAAGGTATAACCCCTCAGGATCTGGCCGCTTACGGCATTCACGACGTTAGCGAAATCGTTCACAACCCGAGCTATGAACTGCTGTTTAAGGAAGAAACAGACCCATCTCTGGAAGGTTTTGAGCGTGGGGTAGTCACCAAGCTGGGTGCCGTCTCCGTCGATACCGGCATCTTCACCGGCCGTTCGCCGAAAGACAAATACATCGTCCGCGACGACATCACCCGCGATACCGTGTGGTGGGCCGATCAGGGCAAAGGCAAGAACGACAACAAACCTCTCAGCCCGGAAGTGTGGGCCGATCTGAAACACCTGGTCACCGAGCAACTGTCCGGCAAGCGCCTGTTCGTGGTGGATACCTTCTGCGGCGCCAACGCCGACTCGCGCCTGAAAGTGCGCTTCATCACCGAGGTGGCCTGGCAGGCGCACTTCGTGAAAAACATGTTTATCCGCCCGAGCGACGAAGAGCTGGCTGACTTCGAACCGGACTTCGTGGTGATGAACGGCGCCAAATGCACCAACCCGAACTGGCAGCAGCAAGGCCTGAACTCGGAGAACTTCGTCGCCTTCAACCTGACCGAGCGCATGCAGCTGATCGGCGGCACCTGGTACGGCGGCGAAATGAAGAAAGGCATGTTCTCGATGATGAACTACCTGCTGCCGCTGAAAGGCATCGCCTCGATGCACTGCTCGGCCAACGTGGGCGAGAAAGGCGACGTGGCGGTGTTCTTCGGCCTGTCCGGCACCGGCAAGACCACCCTCTCCACCGATCCTAAGCGTCAGCTGATCGGCGATGACGAGCACGGCTGGGACGACGACGGCGTGTTCAACTTCGAAGGCGGCTGCTACGCCAAGACCATCAAGCTGTCTGAAGAAGCCGAGCCGGACATCTACCACGCCATCAAACGCGATGCGCTGCTGGAAAACGTCACCGTGCTGGCCGACGGCAGCATCGACTTCAATGACGGTTCGAAAACCGAAAACACCCGCGTTTCTTACCCGATCTATCATATCCAGAACATCGTCAAGCCGGTGTCCAAGGCGGGTCACGCCACCAAGGTGATCTTCCTGACCGCCGACGCTTTCGGCGTGCTGCCGCCGGTATCGCGTCTGACCGCCAACCAGACTCAGTACCACTTCCTGTCCGGCTTCACCGCCAAACTGGCCGGCACCGAGCGCGGCGTAACCGAACCGACGCCAACCTTCTCCGCCTGCTTCGGTGCCGCGTTCCTGTCGCTGCACCCGACGCAGTACGCCGAAGTGCTGGTGAAACGCATGCAGGCCGCCGGTGCCCAGGCTTACCTGGTCAACACCGGCTGGAACGGCACCGGCAAACGCATCTCGATCAAAGATACGCGCGGCATCATCGACGCCATCCTGAGCGGTGAGATCGACAAGGCGGAAACCGTCACTCTGCCGATCTTCGATCTGGCGATGCCGACCGCGCTGCCGGGCGTGAATCCGGAGATCCTCGATCCGCGCAATACCTACGCCAGCCTCGAGCAGTGGCAGGAAAAAGCGCAGGATCTGGCCGAGCGCTTCATCACCAACTTCGACAAATACACCGACACGCCTGCAGGCGCCGCGCTGGTCAGCGCTGGCCCGAAGCTGTAATTCGGTAGCATTACCTCTTCAGCTAAGGCGCGGATCCCGCGCCTTTTTTTATTTTTTCGTGATTGCTTTTTGACCAGTGAGACGAGAAAATAAGTCAATGCAATCATTGATAGCAAAGGAGGTTTAAATGGCGACTATCACCGTCAGAAATCTGGACGACGAAATCAAAGAACTGCTGCGTATTTCAGCGGCGAAAAACGGCCACTCCATGGAAGAGGAAGCGCGCATGATCCTGAAGCAGGCGCTGGTGAAAAAGCCGCCGCGCTATGGGTTAGGAACACGCATGCATCAGTACTTCGCCGAATTCGGCGGCGTTGAGTTGGAGATCCCCCCACGTGATGAGGCCCCTCATCGTATCGTCAACTTTGATGAAGATGATGAAAAATGATTGTGCTGGATACCAACGTCGTTTCGGAATTGCTGCGGCCGGCGCCTCACTACAATGTATTGCGCTGGTTAGATGAGCAGGATACGTATCGGTTCTATTTGAGCGCCATCGTGGTTGCGGAGTTGTATACGGGCATCGCCTGCATGCCTCACGGCAAGAAACAGCTCGAACTGCAAACTAACCTCGGCGACATGCTGCAGGAAGAGTTTTCAGACAGAATCTTACCCTTTGACGTCGGCTGTGCGATGCAGCATGCGGAATTAATGGGCGCCAATCGCCGCCGAGGCATTGGCGTCAGCATGCCCGATACCCAAATCGCCGCCACCTGCCTGCATTATGGCGCCACCCTGGCCACCCGCAATACCAAAGACTTCCTCCACTGCGGCATCGAGTTAATCGATCCGTGGCAGGCGCCGACCGGCCGTCGGTTGCATGAAGATGCGGCGGAATACTACGTGATGAGCAGAAAGTCCTGACGGGGCCGCAGCGGCGCGGCCCACACCAGAGGTCAGGCGTTTTCCCTAGCCGTTTGATGGCCGTTGGTCGACTCTTTTTTCTCCATCGGCAACGGAATATACGCGCGGATCAACAGCCCGCCGCGCTCGCTGGTGCCGATATCCAGTTCGCCGTCATGCGCGTCGATAATGCGCTGCACGATCGCCAGCCCCAGACCGGTGCCGCTGGTGCTGCGCGCGCTGTCTCCGCGTACGAACGGCTGCAACAGGTGCTTCAACTCTTCCGGCTTGATGCCCGGCCCGTCATCTTCCACCTGGAACCAACCGCGCTGCAGCTCACGGCCGCTGCTGACCTTGATCCAGCCGTTGCCGTAACGCGCCGCGTTCACCACCATATTCACCGCCGCCCGCTTAATCGACAGCGGATGCACATTCATCATCAGCTCGCCCGGCGACAGCGCGGTTTCAATCACCCGCTCATAGCCGCTCTCGGCCGCGACCACTTCGCCTAAAATGGCGTTCAGATCGCTGCTTTCGGTCGGCATTTCCTGCCCGGTGCGCAGATAATCGATGAACTGCTCGATGATGGCGTTGCACTCTTCGATGTCTTTATTGATCGACTCAGCCAGATAGCCGTCTTCGGCGCTCATCATCTCCGTCGCCAGCCGGATGCGCGTCAACGGCGTGCGCAGGTCGTGGCTGACCCCGGCCATCAGCAACGTGCGGTCATCCGCCAGCTGTTTGACGCCCGACGCCATCTGATTGAATGCGCGAGTCACCGACCGCACTTCGGAAGCGCCATACTCGCGCAGCGGCGGCGGAATAATGCCCTTGCCCACCTGCAGCGCCGCATGTTCCAGCTCCACCAGCGGGCGGTTTTGAATACGAATAAACAGCCAGGCGCCGCCGATCGCCAGCAGCATGATCGCCAGCGTATAGCGGAACAGCGGCGAGAAGTCGCCCTGGTGGATTTCCGTCAGCGGCACGCGCACCCAGATATCGGGCTGCAGCCAGGTTTTCAGCCACACCACCGGGGAGTTCTTGTTCACCTCCACCCGCACATCGGTCGGCCCGCCGAGCTGCTGCGCCATCTGCTGGCTGAGGAACTGGTAGTGCTGCGCCCAGCGCAGGCCGCTCTCCTCCGCCGCCGAGTTGGTGTAGAGAGAGATGCCCAGTTCGCGGTAGATCTCACGGCGGAACGCCGGCGGCACTTCCAGCAACGTGCCGTCTTCCAGCTGCAGCCGATCGGTCATCAGCATACGCACTTCGTAGGCCAATACCTTGTTGAACTGCTGCAGGCTGGGCAGGATGGCGAAGTTCAGCACCACCAGATAGGTCGTCACCAGGCTGACAAACAGCAAGGTGACGATCAACAACAGGGTTCGGGCAAACGAGCTACGCGGTGAAAAGCGCAATCGCCTCATGCCTTACTGCCGTCCGGGACGAAGACGTAGCCGAGACCCCACACGGTCTGGATATAACGCGGATGCGCCGGATCTTCTTCAACCATACGGCGCAGACGAGAGATCTGCACGTCGATGGAGCGTTCCATGGCGCTGTATTCGCGGCCACGCGCCAGGTTCATCAGCTTATCGCGCGACAGCGGTTCACGCGGGTGGCTGACCAGCGCCTTCAGTACCGCGAACTCGCCGCTGGTCAACGGCATCGGTTCGTCTTCGCGGAACATCTCGCGGGTGCCGAGGTTCAGTTTGAATTTGCCGAACGCGATCACCGCCTCTTCCTGCGAAGGCGCGCCCGGCAGTTCGTTCGCCTGACGGCGCAGCACCGCGCGGATACGAGCCAACAGCTCACGCGGGTTGAACGGTTTAGGAATGTAGTCGTCGGCGCCGATTTCCAGCCCCACGATGCGATCGACCTCTTCGCCTTTGGCGGTGACCATAATGATTGGCATCGGGTTGCTCTGGCTGCGCAGGCGGCGGCAGATGGACAGGCCGTCTTCACCCGGCAACATCAGATCGAGCACCATCAAATGGAAGGATTCACGAGTCAGCAAGCGATCCATTTGCTCAGCGTTGGCAACGCTGCGAACCTGGAAGCCCTGCTCGGTTAAATAACGTTCTAAAAGCGCGCGCAGGCGCATGTCATCATCGACAACCAGGATCTTATGATTCTCTTGCATGGTATTACTCCCAAAGGCTTTATTGCCTGACTCGAATATTGTTAGAAAACCTTGCCATTTGAGACAGCGTTTAATGGTATGTATTCTAGACGAAATTGTTACAAAGCTTATTCTTTTCCCCATTTATCAACAATTTTCAGTGAATGTCGACGGGGGTTCGTTAAAATTTCGCCCTTTATCGGCGCAATGTGGGGTGACGGCCCAATTTTGCACAATTTCGCCACCGGCGAACCGACCGGTGGCGTTCAGCTGTCGGGTCAGGAAGTCTGCAGGAAACGCGCCAGCTGCCGGCGCAACTGCCGGTTCTCTTGCTGTAGGGCGTCAACCCGGTCGAGCAGCGTTAGCGCCATGGCGATCCCCGGCCAATCCAGATCCAGCTCGGCCCGCAGCCTGCGCGCGCGCTGCAGGTGGCTCAGCGCCGGATAATCGAACTCCCAGCGCGGCTGCGCCGGCTCCAGCGGCACGATAACGCCCAGGCCGACGATCTCGACCAATTCATCCTCTGAAATCTCCACCCTCTGACACAATTCCACCACGGTGAAAGTGATCTCTTTTTTCATCATCTGCTTTACTCCCATTCCGCGCGCGGGTTGAACGCCGCCTGTTCAGCCAGTTCCCGCCACAGGGCGCTGGCCTTCTCGTTCGGCTTCGGCGGCATCACCACCTTGAGAATAACGTACAGGTCACCGGGCTCTTTCTTGCCCGCCAGCCCTTTGCCCTTGACCCGCAGCCGTTTGCCGCTCTGGCTGCCGGCCGGCACGGTCAGCGCGATTTTGCCGGTCAGCGTCGGCACCTCAATGCTGGCGCCGAGCGCCGCTTCCCACGGAGCGAGCGGCGCCACGATGCTCAGGTTGTGGCCGTCGATCTCGAACAGCGGATGCGGCGCAAGGCGGATGACCAGATACAGGTCGCCGTTCTGGCCGCCGCCCACGCCGGCAACGCCCTGCCCCTTGAGGCGAATGCGCTCGCCGTCGCCCACGCCGGCCGGAATTTTCACGTTCAGCGTCTTGCTGGCTTCGCTTACCTGCCGCCCCAGTTCGTCGTACACCGGCAGCGTGTAGGAAATCTCGCGGCTTTGGCCATGCAGCGTTTCCTCGAGGAACAGCGGCACCTCCATCTCCAGATCCTGGCCGCGGAAGCCATGCCCGCCGTGCGAGTGCGAAGCAGAGCGATGCCCGCCCGCCGCCCGCCCGCCGAACATGCTTTCGAAGAAATCGGAGAAGTCTTGCGCGTCGGCGCCGCCGCCGTGCCATGAAGCGCTCTGCTGATAGCCGCCGCGATCGCCGCGCGCCTGGCGGCCAAAGTTCGGATCGTTGCGGTGCAGCCGGATCTGATCGTACTCGGCGCGGCGCTCCTCGTCCTTCAGCACCTCATAGGCTTCGGCCACTTCCTTGAACTTGCTTTCGGCATCGTCTTCAGTGCTCACGTCAGGGTGATATTTACGCGCCAGCCGACGGTAGGCCGTTTTGATGGTTTTCAGATCGGCGTTGGGCTCAACGCCCATCGTGGCGTAGTAATCTTTAAATTCCATGCGGTAATACCTTCAATGTGTTGGGTTGTGCGCCAAAATTCCTTGTCTCTCTCGCCAGATATCCTCCTTTCGTCACATTCCTTTTCCGCTACGCTAAGCATACTCCCGATCGTTAAAAGCTGCGCAAACTGAATAAAAACCGTGCGACAAGGCACAGGCCCGCGCGCCATTTCTAAAGCCCCCCGCATTCACGTACACTGTGGCGGTGGCCCCATAAAGATAAATCACGATGAGAACTCAACTGATAACCCGTGAAGGGTATGACAAGCTCAAACAAGAGCTGGATTACCTCTGGCGCGAAGAACGCCCCGAGGTGACCAAGAAAGTGACCTGGGCCGCCAGCCTGGGCGACAGAAGCGAAAACGCCGACTACCAATACAACAAGAAGCGGCTGCGCGAGATCGATCGCCGCGTCCGCTATCTGACCAAATGCCTGGAGCAGTTGAAGATCGTCGATTATTCACCGCAGCAGGAAGGCAAAGTGTTCTTCGGCGCCTGGGTAGAGGTGGAGAACGAAGACGGCGAAACCAAACGCTTTCGCATCGTCGGTTACGACGAGATTTTCGGCCGCAAGGATTACATCTCCATTGATGCGCCGATGGCGCGCGCCCTGCTGAAAAAAGAGGTCGGGGACGTCGCCACCGTCAATACCCCGCTGGGCGAGGCGCAGTGGTACGTTAACGAGATAAACTACCCGAAGTAAGCTTTCAGCTTTTTCCTAACCGCCGCCAACGCCGCCGTCTGCGCTGTTCTCCATGCCGCGGCCGCGCGGCGGCGGCCCGCTTCGCTGGCATTTTCCGCGATCAATCCGTATAACTGTCCCCTGTTTATTCACCGTTCTCAATACAGATACCAGACCTATGAATGACCCACTGAGCCGCATTATTGCAACAGAACTGCAGGCCCGGCCGGAGCAAGTCGACTCCGCCATCCGTCTGCTGGATGAAGGTAATACCGTGCCCTTTATTGCACGCTATCGTAAGGAAGTCACCGGGGGCCTGGACGACACCCAACTGCGCCAGCTGGAAACCCGCCTGGGTTATCTGCGTGAACTGGAAGATCGTCGTCAGACCATCCTGAAGTCGATCGATGAACAGGGCAAACTGACTGAACAATTGGCGGGGGCGATCAACGCCACGCTGAGCAAGACCGAACTCGAAGACCTCTACCTGCCGTACAAACCGAAGCGCCGCACCCGTGGCCAGATCGCCATCGAAGCCGGCCTGGAACCGCTGGCGGATACGCTGTGGCAGGATCCGCAACAGCAGCCGGAACAACTGGCTGAACGCTACGTCGACGCCGACAAGGGCGTGGCGGACGTGAAAGCCGCCCTCGACGGCGCGCGCTATATCCTGATGGAGCGCTTCGCCGAAGACGCCGCGCTGCTGGCCAAGGTGCGCGACTACCTGTGGAAAAACGCCCATCTGGTGTCCAAAGTGGTCGAAGGCAAGGAAGAAGAAGGCGCCAAGTTCCGCGACTATTTTGATCACCACGAACCGATTTCTCAGGTGCCTTCACACCGCGCGCTGGCGATGTTCCGCGGCCGCAACGAAGGCGTGCTGCAGCTGGCGCTGAACGCCGATCCGCAGTTTGAGGAAGCCCCGCGCGAAAGCCAGGCGGAGCTGATCATCATCAATCACCTCAACCTGCGCCTGAACAACGCCCCGGCCGACGCCTGGCGCAAGGCGGTGGTCAACTGGACCTGGCGCATCAAGGTGTTGCTGCACCTGGAAACCGAGCTGATGGGCACGGTGCGCGAGCGCGCGGAAGATGAAGCAATCAACGTTTTCGCCCGCAATATGCATGATCTGCTGATGGCCGCGCCGGCCGGCATGCGCGCCACCATGGGCCTCGATCCGGGCCTGCGCACCGGGGTGAAAGTCGCCGTGGTCGACGCGACCGGCAAGCTGGTCGCCACCGACACCGTCTACCCGCACACCGGGCAAGCGGCGAAAGCCGCCGCCATCGTCGCGGCGCTGTGCATCAAACACAACGTGGAGCTGGTGGCCATCGGCAACGGCACCGCTTCACGTGAAACCGAGCGCTTTTATCTCGACCTGCAAAAGCAGTTCGGCGAAGTCCGGGCGCAGAAAGTGATCGTCAGCGAAGCGGGCGCGTCGGTGTATTCCGCGTCTGAATTGGCGGCGCAGGAATTCCCGGATCTCGACGTATCGCTGCGCGGTGCGGTGTCCATCGCTCGCCGCCTGCAGGATCCGCTGGCGGAGCTGGTGAAGATCGACCCGAAATCCATCGGCGTCGGCCAGTATCAGCACGACGTCAGCCAGAGCCAGCTGGCGAAGAAACTGGACTCGGTGGTGGAAGACTGCGTAAACGCCGTCGGCGTCGATCTGAACACCGCGTCGGTGCCGTTGCTGACCCGCGTGGCCGGCCTGACGCGCATGATGGCGCAGAACATCGTCAATTGGCGCGACGAGAACGGCCGCTTCAGCAACCGTGAACAGCTGCTGAAGGTCAGCCGTCTGGGGCCGAAGGCCTTCGAACAGTGCGCCGGCTTCCTGCGTATCAACCACGGCGACAACCCGCTGGATGCTTCCACCGTTCACCCGGAAGCCTATCCGGTGGTGCAACGCATCCTGGCCGCCACCGAGCAGGCGCTGCAGGACCTGATGGGCAACGCCTCCGCGGTGCGCAGCCTGAAAGCGGTTGATTTCACCGACGACAAGTTCGGCGTGCCGACGGTCACCGACATTCTGAAAGAGCTGGAGAAGCCGGGCCGTGACCCGCGTCCGGAATTCAAAACCGCCACCTTCGCCGAAGGCGTGGAAACCCTCAACGATCTGCAGCCGGGCATGATCCTGGAAGGCTCGGTGACCAACGTCACCAACTTCGGCGCCTTCGTGGATATCGGCGTGCATCAGGACGGCCTGGTGCACATCTCCTCGCTGGCGGACAAATTCGTCGAAGATCCGCACACCGTGGTGAAAGCCGGCGACATCGTCAAAGTGAAGGTGATGGAAGTCGATCTGCAGCGTAAACGCATTGCGCTGAGCATGCGCCTGGATGAGCAACCGGGCGAGGGTTCACCGCGTCGCGGCGGCAACGCGCCTGCCCAGACGCGCGACAACGCCAACCGTTCGGCAGGCGGCAACAAGGCCAAACCGCGCAACGCGGCGCCGGCCGGCAACAGCGCCATGGGCGACGCGCTGGCGGCGGCATTCGGCAAGAAACGCTAAGTCGGAACCGACAGGGCGGAGCCTGCTCCGCCCTTTCCGAGAAAGAAAACTTGCGGCATTTTTTTGACCCGCCTCAATAAACCGTTATCTTTTTATTTCCCGTTGCTGCGTGACCGCCCTCCCATTGTTAAAGCGGCAAACATCCCTTCTGCAGCCGTTTATTAACAACGTCGTTAACACACATTTTTCATTCTGCGAATTGTGAGCGAAACACAAATGGTTACCGCTCGTATTACGGCGGAATAATGTTATTGAATTGCCTTTCATCAGAAATAAATAAGGGAAAAACGCCATCAATATTTGCAAACGAGAAAACTCGGCTACAAATACGCAACTGATTTAACTCACCATTCTCATTTGTCGCCGAGTAAAAGCAGTGGTAAAACGGGGCTTATCAAGACGACACAACCAAAAACTGTCGACGCCATAATAATTGGTTACAATACCCCTACTTTTTGTATTGAACGCGATAATGATAATTACTATTATTTGCGCTCACTTTATTGCATGACCTTATGGATGAATACCGCCGACGGCGTGGCATTTTCGCCGGCAACGTCCAATTATCATCAGCCCGATGTTCATCGGCACCCGGAAGGTTAATCACATGCAGCTTCAACCTAAACACACATATAAGATTGTCGGCTTTTCCGGTGAAATTGCGCCGGCCTACCGCCAGAAACTGTTATCGCTCGGCATGCTGCCCGGCTCTTCGTTCGACGTGGTGCGCGTCGCGCCGCTGGGCGATCCGATAGAAATAAAAACCCGCCGCGTCAGCCTGGTGCTGCGCAGGAAGGATCTGGCGCTGCTGCAGCTCGACGGCCAGTCCTGAACCGGCGCACCTCCATTTGCCGACGCGTCCTTGCGCCGGCGCGGCTCTCCTTGAAGACGACACGCAGAACTATGAAAAAACTCACCATCGGCTTAATCGGTAACCCGAACTCCGGCAAAACCACGCTGTTCAACCAGCTGACCGGCGCACGCCAACGGGTCGGTAACTGGGCGGGCGTGACGGTCGAACGCAAAGAAGGCCATTTCACTACCCCGCAGTCCGACGTGCGGCTGGTCGATTTGCCCGGCACCTACTCCCTGACCACCATTTCAGAGCAAACCTCGCTCGATGAGCAGATCGCCTGCCACTACATTTTGAGCGGCGACGCCGATCTGCTGATCAACGTGGTCGACGCCTCCAACCTGGAGCGCAATCTCTACCTGACGCTGCAGCTGCTGGAGCTGGGCATTCCCTGCATCGTGGCGCTGAACATGCTCGACATCGCCAAAAGCCAGCATATCGATATCGACGTCGCCGCGCTGTCGGCGCGCCTCGGCTGCCCGGTAGTGCCGATGATCTCCACCCGCGCCGACGGCATCGGCGTGCTGAAACAGATGATCGACAATCATCGCCTCAACGAACAGCAGGCGTTGGTAAACTACCCGCCGTTGCTGCTGAAAGCGGTCGCCACGCTGAGCGATGCCATGCCGCAAACGCTACCGGCGGTGCAACGCCGCTGGCTGGCATTGCAGATGCTGGAAGGCGACATCTACAGCCACCGGCTGGCCGGTCCCGCCGTCGCGCTGCTGCCTGCGGCCATTCAGGCGTTGCAACAGCAGCAGCAAGAAGACCCGGCGCTGGTGATCGCCGACGCGCGCTACCAGTCTATCGCCACCCTGAGCGACGCGGTCAGCAACTCGCAGCAGGCGATGCCCAACCGCCTGACCGACATGCTGGATAAAGTGATCCTCAACCGCTGGCTGGGCGTACCGATCTTCCTGTTGGTGATGTACCTGATGTTCCTGCTGGCGATCAACATCGGCGGCGCGCTGCAGCCGATCTTCGATATCGGCTCGGCGGCGATCTTCATTCAGGGCATTCAATGGCTCGGCTACACCCTGCACTTCCCCGACTGGCTGACCGTTTTCCTGGCGCAGGGCGTCGGCGGCGGCATCAACACCGTGCTGCCGCTGGTGCCGCAGATCGGCATGATGTACCTGTTCCTGTCGTTCCTGGAAGACTCCGGCTACATGGCGCGTGCGGCGTTCGTGATGGATCGCCTGATGCAGGCGCTCGGGCTGCCGGGCAAATCCTTTGTGCCGCTGATCGTCGGTTTCGGCTGCAACGTGCCGTCCATCATGGGCGCCCGTACGCTGGACGCCCAACGCGAGCGCCTGATCACCATCATGATGGCGCCGTTCATGTCCTGCGGCGCCCGGCTGGCGATCTTCGCGGTGTTTGCCGCCGCCTTCTTTGGCCAGGACGGCGCAGGGGTGGTGTTCTCGCTGTACATGCTCGGCATCGCGGTGGCGATCCTCACCGGCCTGGTACTCAAATACACCCTCATGCGCGGCGAAGCCTCGCCGTTCGTGATGGAGCTGCCGGTTTACCACGTGCCGCACCTGAAAAGCCTGCTGCTGCAAACCTGGCAGCGGTTGAAAGGGTTCGTGTTGCGCGCCGGTAAGGTGATCGTGGTGGCCAGCATATTCATCGGCGGCCTGAACAGCTTCTCGTTCAGCGGCAAAACGGTCGACAACATCAACGACTCCGCGCTGGCCACGGTTTCCAAGGTGCTGACGCCGTTGCTGCAGCCGATGGGCGTCCACCGCGATAACTGGCAGGCCACCGTCGGCCTGGTGACCGGCGCGATGGCGAAAGAAGTGGTGGTCGGCACGCTGAATACGCTGTATACCGCCGAGCACATCAACAAAGAGGCGTTCGACGCCGCCAACTTCAACCTGCTCGATGAGCTGGGCGGCGCGCTGCAGGAAACCTGGGACGGCCTGAAAAACACCTTCAGCCTGAGCGTGCTGTCCAACCCGATCGAAGCCAGCAAGGGCGACGGCGAGATGGGCGTCGGCTCGATGGGCGTGATGAGCAGCAAATTCGGCTCCGGCATCTCCGCCTACAGCTATCTGATCTTCGTGCTGCTGTATGTGCCCTGCGTCTCGGTGATGGGCGCCATCGCCCGCGAATCGAGCCGCGGCTGGATGATATTCTCCATCCTGTGGGGGCTGAACGTGGCCTACTCGCTGGCGACGCTGTTCTACCAAGCGGCGACCTTCAACCAACATCCGCAGTACAGCCTGACGGCGATCCTGGCGGTGCTGCTGGTGAATCTGCTGGTGCTGTTCGGCCTGCGCCGGGCGCGCAGCCGCGTCACGGTGCGCCTGGGCAACGCCACGCCGGCGGCCTGTTGTCAGGGCGCCAAAGGGAGCTGTCACTGATGGCCGGGCTGCTGCAGGTGCGCGATGCGCTGGCGCTGCGCGGCAGCGCCCAGGCGCAGCAGCTCAGCCAATCGCTGGCGACGCCGCTGCCGCTGGTGCAGGCGATGCTGGATCGTTTGACGGCGATGGGGAAAGTGGAGCGCATCGAACAGGATGACGGCGCCTGTTTGAGCGGCGGCTGCAAAAGCTGCCCGCAGGGCCAGGGGTGCAGCACGGTGTTCTACCGACTGAAAGCCTGAAGATAAGGGGCGCCAATGACGGGCGCCCCATTACCGTTCAAGGCTTATTGTTTGTCTTTGTAAACTTCGGCGATGGCGCTGAATTTACCGTGTTCGCGGCCTGCCAGGATCACGTAGTATTGACCGCCCTTTTCGTCAGCCAGTTTGGACAGCTCTTCCTTGGCGTCCATCGGTGACGTGGTTTCCGCCGTCGTGGTGACGGTGCCGATCTTCTCGTATTTACCCGGGTTCTTATCCAGATCTTCCTTGGTCAGCAGGGTTGCCGCCATGGAGCCGAAAGACACCGAACCCAGCACTGCCGCTGCAATAATCATCTTCAATGATTTCATGACACTAACCTCTCAATGGATAATTTATCTGTTATGAAAGCCGTCAAAAATCCATGCGTAGTACCGCAGGCTGCCGCGACATCCTCAGGCCTCGTTGCTTTCCCTGACGGGGCCCGTTTCCCAGAGACGAAACGCCAAAATGAAAAGCGCCGCACGCGGTCTTTTCATTTTGCAGCCAACGCATTGACTCACTAAGTATTGAACAGCTTTGTCTTTTATCCACCCGGCAGCGTTTTTTTTCGCGCTCTATCGTGCGTTTTCCCACTGCATTCAATGTGCTGCAATAAACGCTTCGATCATCGTCACAAATTCATCGGGATGAGAGATAAACGGCGCATGGGCGGCTTTGGCCACTATCTGCGACGTGGAGTTCGGCCAGGCGGCATCGAGCAGCTCGGCGACCTTGCGCGGCACTAACCCGTCCAGATAGCCGTAAATCCGCAGCAGCGGCAGATTCAACTCCGCCAGCGGCGCGCGCAGATCGGCGGTGCGCAGGATCTCCAGCCCGCCGTTCAACACCTCGACGCTCGGCGTCGGCTGATTAAGCACCACCGCTTTCAGCTGGCGCGCATCCTGACGCGCGCTCTCGGTGCCCAGCGTTTGCAGCGCCAGAAAACGCTCGACGGTGCGCTGGAAATCCAGGCTCAGCTGATGCTGGAAACCGCTCAGCACGTCCGGGCGGATCCCCGGCCACGCATCGCGAGCGGCAAAACACGGCGAGGAGGCCACGGTGATAAGCCCCTTGACCCGCCCGGGCTGCATCAGCGCCGCCTGGCTGGCCACCAGCCCGCCGAGCGACCAGCCAAGCCACCAGGCCTGCGGCGGGGCGGTCGCCAGCACGATATCCGTCATCTGCTCCAGCGACAGGGCGCCGAACCCCTGGCTGCGGCCGTATCCCGGCAGATCGACCAGGTGCAGGCGAAAATGCGGCGTCAGTCGCGCCTGGATGCAACTCCACACTTCGGCGTTCAATCCCCAGCCGTGCAGCAGCACAAGATCGCGTTCGCCTTCGCCTATTGTTTGCCAGTACAGCGCTGTCATTGGTTACTGTCCTTTCATGCTTATCCGTGTCGGAGACCCTATGCTATCAATCCGCAGCCGCTGTTGGCTATGCCGACAGCCGTTGAGCCTGGTGCGTCATGGCATCTGCAGTTGCTGCCTGCGCCATCTGCCGGTCAACCCTCCGTGTTGCCCGCGCTGCGGATTGCCCGCCGGCGAGACGCAAATGCCCTGCGGCCGCTGCCTGCAACGGCCGCCGCCCTGGCAGCGGCTGGTGTTCGTCGGCGACTACGTTGCGCCGCTCAGCCAACTGGTAAAAAGGTTCAAGTTCCACCGCGCGCCCGAGCTGGCGCCGACGCTGGCGCGCCTGATGCTGCTGCGGTGGCAGCAGGCGCGAAGAGAGCAGTATCTGAACAGACCCGACCTGATTTTAGCGGTACCCTTGCATGCATCACGCTGCTGGCGCCGTGGCTATAATCAGAGCGATCTGCTGGCCCGGCCGCTGGCGCGCTGGCTGGGCTGCGCCTATCGGCCCGCCGCCTTGCGCCGGGTGCGCAAAACCGCCCTGCAACAGCGGCTGAGCGCCCCTGCCCGCAGACGCAATCTGCAGCGCGCGTTCGCCTGTACCGTGCCGGTCGCCGGCCGGCATATCGCCCTGGTGGATGACGTGGTGACCACCGGCAGCACCGTCGCGGCGATCGCGGCGCTGCTGCGGCGGCAAGGCGCCGCTTCGGTGCAGATATGGTGCGTTTGCCGCACGTTGTAGTGCCACGGCAATGGGCGTATTATAACCGACTATAGAAGTCAACTATTGAGCTAATGCTATGATCCGTATAACAGATGCTGCACAGGAACACTTTGCCAAACTGCTGGCAAATCAAGAAGAAGGCACCCAAATCCGCGTATTCGTGATCAACCCGGGCACGCCGACGGCCGAATGCGGTGTCTCTTATTGCCCGCCGGACGCGGTAGAAGCGACGGATACCGAACTGAAGTTCGACAAACTGTCCGCCTATGTCGATGAGCTGAGCGCGCCGTATCTGGAAGACGCCGAAATCGACTTCGTGACCGACCAGCTGGGTTCTCAGCTGACGCTGAAGGCGCCGAACGCCAAGATGCGCAAGGTCGATGACGACGCACCGCTGATGGAGCGCGTGGAATACGTGCTGCAGTCGCAGATCAACCCGCAGCTGGCGGGCCACGGCGGCCGCGTAACGCTGATGGAGATCACCGACGACAACATGGCTATTCTGCAGTTCGGCGGCGGTTGCAACGGCTGTTCGATGGTGGACGTCACGCTGAAAGAAGGCATCGAGAAAGAGCTGCTGCAGAAATTCCCGGAGCTGAAGGGCGTGCGTGACCTGACCGAGCACCAGCGCGGCGAGCACTCCTACTATTGATACCCGGCGTTCGCGCCACGGTAGATAACACAATGCCGGAAGGGGGAACCCGTTCCGGCATTGTCGTTTTCAGCCCACCGACACCTTGCGGCGCCGCTTGTCCAAATCCTTCAGTAAGCGGTTTATGTGCGGGTCGGCAAACATCTCCTCCAGCGTCTGGGTCAGCTTGCGCCGCCAGTTAGGGTATTGATCGCTGGTGCCGGGAATATTGACCGGATCGGCCATATCCAGCCAGTCTTCCGGCTGCAGGCCGAGCAAGGCGCTGGCGCTGTCGGCAACATAGCGCTGCAGGCCGCGGTTGAGCAGCGGGCTCATGCCGAGCAGCGCCGCCTTCTTGCCCACCTTCTGCGGCACGCAGCCATAGCGATGCAATCCGTCCAGCAACCCCTGTTTGGCGCGTTCCCGATCGGCGAACAGCGCCCGCAGGATCTCCGCATCCGGGTAAAGGCCCAGCCGATTGCCGAGCGTCAGATCGTCGCTTTGCCAATAGCCGCGCAGCGTCGGCAGATCGTGGGTGGTGATGGTCGCCATCGCCTGCACCGGATAGGCCTGCGGCGCGCGGAAATGGTGCTCGCCGTCGCTTTCGAAATAGAGCACTTTGTAGGAGTAGACGCCGCTGTCGCGCAGCTTGCCGACGATCTCCACCGGCACCGTGCCGAGATCCTCGCCGATCACCATGCAACGGTGGCGCTGGCTTTCCAGCGCCAGCACCGCCAGCAGATCGTCCACCGGGTATTTGACATAGGCGCCGCGATCGGCGGTTTCGCCATACGGGATCCACCACAGCCGCAGCAGCGCCATGACGTGATCGATGCGCAGCGCGCCGCAGCTGGTCATGTTGGCGCGCAAAAGATCGATGAACGGCTGATACCCGCGCGCCGCCATCACGTGCGGATCCATCGGCGGCAGGCCCCAGTTTTGCCCCAGCGGCCCCAGAATATCCGGCGGCGCCCCGACCGACGCTTTCAGGCAGTACAGCTCACGGTCACACCAGGTTTCCGCCCCGCCTTCCGCCACCCCGACCGCCAGATCGCGATACAGGCCAATCGGCATCTGCTGCTGCCTGCTCTGGTCAAAACACTGCGCGAACTGGGTGGCCGCCAGCCATTGCAGCCACAGGTAAAAGCGGACCGCGTCCTGATGTTCGGCGCAGAACTGCCGCACCGCGTCGCTCTGCCCCTGCCGATAGCGCTCGGGCCAGGCCGGCCAGCCCCACTGGCTGGCGTCTTTGGCCGCCAGATGGGCATGCAGCGCATCAAACGCCGCCTGCTGATACAGGCTGTCGCCCCCCTCAGCCACGAACTGCTCGAACGCCTGACGCTGCGCGTCGTTCGGCTGGCGCGCCTGAAACAGCGGGAACGCCAGCTTCAGCGCCGCCAGCTTCAGCTGCATCACGGCGGTGTAGTCCACCCACTCTGCGGCGCGCGCCTTGGCCAGCTGCTTCTGCGTCGCCGGCTTCTGCCACCAGCGCTGCGCCGCGTCGCTGCGCTGGAAGTCCTCCACCGCGTTGACGTCGATATACGCCAGATTCAGCCAGCGGCGCGATGAGGGGCTGTAGGGGCTGGCGCTCTCAGGGTTGGCCGGATACAGCGCATGGATCGGATTGAGGCCGACGAAGGCACCGCCGCGTTCCCCCACCTGCTCCACCATCAGGCGCAGATCGCCGAAATCGCCGATGCCCCAGTTGCGATCGGAACGCAGCGTATACAACTGAACGCAGGCGCCCCACAGTTTCTTGCCGGTCAGCAAGGCGTCCGGCTCGAAGCAGCGTCTCGGCGCGACGATCACTCGGCATGGCCACTGCTGCTCGCCCTGGCTCAGCGTCAATTGGTGGTACCCCATCGGCAGATCGCCGGGCAGCGTCAGGGTCTTGCGCGCGCCGACGCGCCCCTGCAGGCATTCGCCGTCTTCACGCCGCAGCGCCCACAGGTACTCGCCTTCACCCGCCGGGGTCAACGCCAGCGGCGCGCCCTGATAGAACACCTTGACCGCCGGTAACGGTGATGCCGCGCCTTCCTGCGCGCCATCGGCCCGATTCATGGCCGCCAACAGCTTGCGCTTGGTCTCCGGTTCAATCGCCTGCCGCTTGCCGTGGGCATTGATAAAATCGGCAGCGATCCCCGCCTGCGCTGCCGCCTGATCGATACGCTTGCGATCCATTCGCTCTCCTTAACGTTTGGCTTGCCAGATACGCTGCTGATAATCGCGGATCGAGCGATCCGAGCTGAACATGCCGACGCGCGCGGTGTTAAGGATAGTCCGCCGCGTCCATTCGTCCCGATCGCGATACAGCTCGTCGACCCGGCGCTGCGCCTGGCAGTACGAGGCAAAGTCCGCCAGCACCAGGTAGGGATCGCCGCCTTCCAGCAGGCTGTGCAGCATCATGTCGAACGCGTGCTTGTCGCCGTGGCTGAAGGCACCGCTCGCCAGCTCGTCCAGAATCGCCTTCAGGTGCTTGTCTTTCTTGCGGTAGCTGAGCGGATCGTAACCCTTCGCCACTATCGCCTTCACCTGCTCCACGGTATTGCCGAAGATAAAGATATTGTCTTCGCCCACCTGCTCGGCGATTTCGACGTTGGCGCCGTCCAGCGTGCCGACCGTCAGCGCGCCGTTCAACGCCAGCTTCATGTTGCCGGTGCCGGAAGCCTCTTTGCCGGCGGTGGAGATCTGTTCGGAGATATCCGCCGCCGGGATCATCAATTCGGCTACCGACACACGGTAGTCAGGGATGAACGCCACTTTCAGGCGATCCTTCACCAGCGGATCGTTGTTGATCTTCTCGGCCGCCTGGTTAATGGCGTAGATGATGTTCTTCGCCAGGTAGTAACCCGGCGCCGCCTTGGCGCCGAACAGGAACACGCGCGGCACGATGTCCAGGTTCGGGTTGTCGCGCAGCTGGCGATACAGCGACAGGATATGCAGCAGGTTCAGGTGCTGGCGTTTGTACTCGTGCAGGCGTTTGATCTGCACGTCGAAGATCGCGTCCGGGTCGAGCGTCAACCCCATCACGCCGTGCACGTACTGGGCCAGCGCCACCTTGTTGTCGCGTTTGATCTGCTGATAACGCTGGCGGAACGCCGCGTCGTCAGCGAATTTCTCCAGCCCGCGCAGCGCGTCGAGATCGTTCGCCCACTCCACCTTCAGCGTCTCATCGATCAGGCCCGACAGCGCCGGGTTGCACTGTTTCAGCCAGCGGCGCGGCGTGATGCCGTTGGTGACGTTATGGAATTTATTCGGCCATAGCTGGTGGTATTCCGGGAACAGATCTTTCACCACCAGATCCGAATGCAGCTGCGCCACGCCGTTGACCGCAAAGCCGCTGACCACGCACAGGTTGGCCATGCGCACCTGCTTGTCATGGTGTACAGCCAGCTTGGCCCACACCGCCTCGTCGCCCGGCCAGTGCTTATCCACCAGCTTTTTGAACCTGGCGTTGATCTGTTTGATGATGGAGAAATGGCGCGGCAGCAGGCTGCGCACCAATTTTTCATCCCAGCATTCCAGCGCTTCCGGCATCAGGGTGTGGTTGGTATAGGCGAAGGTGTTGCTGGTGATCGCCCAGGCCGCCTCCCACTCCAACTGGTGCTCGTCCAGCAGAATGCGCAGCATTTCCGGAATCGCGATGGTCGGGTGGGTGTCGTTCAGCTGGATCACTTCATACTTCGGCAGTTCTTCAATCTTGCGGCCGGCCTGATGATGCTTGCGTAAAATATCCGCCACCGAGCAGGCGCACTGGAAATACTGCTGCATCAGGCGCAGGCGTTTGCCGGCTTGATGGTTGTCGTTCGGGTAGAGCACCTTGGTCAGCTTGTCGGCTTCTACGCCCTGCTTCTCAGCCTGCAGGAACTTGCCGTCGTTGAAATCGCTCAGGTTGAACGGATGCTGATGAGTCGCCTGCCACAGACGCAGCGGCTGCGCCACGCCGTTGCGATACCCCAGAACCGGCAGATCCCAGGCTTCGCCGCGCAGGGTGAAGGCCGGGCGCCACAGTTCGCGGCCGTCGGCCTGCTTTTCCAGCTTGCCGCCGATGCCCACGTCCACCGCCAGCGCGGCGTTGTGGCGGAACCACGGGTAGCTCTCGCGCTGCCAGTTATCCGGCGCCTCTTGCTGCTGCCCATCGCGGAACGACTGGCGGAACAGCCCATACTGATAATTCAGCCCATAGCCGGTGGCCGGTTGTTCCACCGTCGCCATCGAGTCGAGGAAACAGGCCGCCAGCCGCCCCAACCCGCCGTTGCCCAGCGCCGGATCGGTTTCCTGTTCCAGCAGGTCCGCCAGCTTGATGTTCTGCTCGGCCAGCGCCTGCTCGACGGTGTCGTACCAGCCCAGGTTGATCAGGTTGTTCGCCGTCAGCCGACCGATCAGAAACTCCATCGAGATGTAGTTCACGTGACGCAGCGGTTTGGCGCTTTTGCGCGGCGCCGGCTGTGCGGCCAGTTGCTCGGCCAGCGCCGCACTGACGGCTTCCCACCATTGATGTTGCGTCATTTGCTGCGCGGAACTGAGGCCGAACCGTTGCCACTGACGGGCGAGCGCCGCCAGAAAAGCATCCTTCTTGAGCGTAGGCTGTGACATAAGGAAAACTCTCTATCCAGTAAGTGGGTCAAATTGCCGCTATCGTGCCGGTGAGAAAGCCTGACGGCATCATCCCGCCTGGGGATTAGCTGGGGAGGAGGATTGGGGCGTAGCTGGAATTGTGATCTCAGGCACTTTTTGACTCCCTTGCAACGATGCAAAAAAGCCCGCCAACGCGTGCGGCGAGCACTGAGAACGTTAACCCTGACGTTAGCACAAGTATTCGCGCTGCTGAAGTTTTGTCCATGGCCGGAAATGCGATCCGCCACCGTATCGCCGTACTCCGACGCCAAACGTAAAAAAGTGTGATCGATAGCAACTTAACTCCAAGCCGATGCGGAAGCTTGTTGCAATACGTTTAGGGTTGGCAGAAGTTAGGGGGAGCTATTAATTACGAACCATAAAATAATTAGCGCCACTCCAATCCCGGCGGGAACCGCGATTTATACCCTGGAATACTATGCTGATCCCATCAAAACTGAGCCGCCCGGTACGGCTGCAAAATACCGTGATCCGCGATCGCCTGCTGGCCAAACTGGCCAGCGCGGGCAACTATCGTCTGACACTGGTCAATTGCCCGGCGGGATACGGGAAAACCACGCTGATCGCCCAATGGGCGGCCGGCAAGGCCGATCTGGGCTGGTATTCCCTGGATGAGAGCGACAACCAGCCGGAGCGCTTCGCCAGCTACCTGATCGCCGCGCTGCAGCAGGCCAGCGGCGGCCGCTGCGTCAAGAGCGAGGCGCTGAGCCAGAAACACCAGTACGCCAGCCTGTCGGCGCTGTTCGCCCAACTGTTTATCGAGCTGGCCGACTGGCATCAGCCGCTGTACCTGGTGATCGACGACTACCACCTGATCACCAACGACGCCATCCATGAAGCCATGCGCTTTTTCCTGCGCCATCAGCCGGAAAACCTGACGCTGATCCTGCTCTCGCGCACTCTGCCGCCGCTCGGCATCGCCAACCTGCGGGTGCGCGATCAGCTGCTGGAAATGGGCACGCAGCAGCTGGCGTTCACCCATCAGGAAGCCAAACAGTTCTTCGATTGCCGCCTGGCGGCGCCGATGGAGCAGCAGGACAGCAGCCGCCTGTGCGACGAAGTCGAAGGCTGGGCCACCGCGCTGCAGCTGATCGCGCTGTCGGCTCGCCAATCCGCCTCCTCGGCTCAGCTGTCGGCCAAGCGGCTGGCGGGGCTGAACGCCAGCCATCTGTCCGACTATCTGGTGGACGAAGTGCTGGACCACGTCGATGGCGATGCGCGCGCCTTCCTGCTGCGCTGTTCGGTGCTGCGCTCAATGAACGATGCGCTGATCGTGCGGCTGACCGGCGAAGACAACGGCCAGCAGCGGCTGGAGGAGCTGGAGCGCCAGGGGCTGTTTATCCACCGCATGGACGACACCGGCGAATGGTTCAACTTCCATCCGCTGTTCGCCTCTTTCCTGCGCCAGCGTTGCCAGTGGGAGCTGGCGCTGGAGCTACCGGGGCTGCACCGCGCCGCCGCCGAAGGCTGGCTGGCGCTGGGGTATCCGGCGGAGGCCATTCACCACGCGCTGGCGGCCAGCGACGTCAGCATGCTGCGCGATATCCTGCTGCAACACGCCTGGTCGCTGTTCCACCACAGCGAACTGGCCTTGCTGGAGGAGTGCCTCAACGCGCTGCCGTATGAGCGCCTGATCCAAAACCCCAAGCTGGCGCTGCTGCAGGCCTGGCTGGCGCAGAGCCAGCACCGCTACAGCGAAGTCAACACTCTGCTGGAGCGCGCCGAGCGCACCATGCGCGAACAAAAAATCGAGATAGACCAAACGCTGCACGCCGAGTTTGACGCCTTGCGCGCCCAGGTGGCGATCAACGCCGGCAAACCGGAAGAAGCCGAGCGGCTGGCGAGCGAAGCGTTGAAATTCCTGCCGCTGTCGAGCTATTACAGTCGCATCGTCGCCACCTCGGTGACCGGCGAAGTGCACCACTGCAAGGGCGAACTGGCGCGCGCGCTGCCGATGATGCAGCAGACCGAGCAGATGGCGCGTCGTCATCAGGCCAACCATTACGCGCTCTGGGCGCTGCTGCAGCAGAGCGAAATCCTTATCGCCCAAGGCTTCCTGCAGGCCGCTTACGAAACCCAGGACAAGGCGTTCGAACTGATCCGCGAGCAGCACCTGGAACAGCTGCCGATGCACGAGTTCCTGCTGCGCATCCGCGCCCAGATCCTGTGGTCATGGTCGCGGCTGGACGAAGCGGAAGACGCGGCGCGCGCCGGGCTGAAAATCCTGGCTAACTACCAACCGCAGCAGCAGTTGCAGTGCATCGCCATGCTGGCCAAATGCTCGCTGGCGCGCGGCGATCTGGACAACGCCAACACCCACCTGCAGCGCTGCGAAACCCTGCTGCACGGCGCGCACTATCATCGCGACTGGCTGACCAACACCGACAAATCGCGGGTGATCCACTGGCAGATGACCGGCGACACCGCCGCCGCCGCCCAGTGGCTGCGCCACACCGAAAAACCCGGCATGGCGGACAACCACTTCACGCAGGGCCAATGGCGCAACATCGCGCGGGTGCAGCTCCTGCTCGGCCAGTATGAAGAGGCCGGCGTAGTGCTGGATGAACTGAACGAAAACGCCCGCCGCCTGCGGCTGGTGAGCGATCTCAACCGCAACCTGCTGCTCAGCAACCAGCTCTACTGGCTGCAAGAGCGCAAGGGCGAAGCGCAGCAGGCGCTGATCGAAGCGCTGTCGCTGGCCAACCGCACCGGCTTTATCAGCCACTTCGTCATCGAAGGCGAAGCGATGGCGCAGCAGCTGCGCCAGCTGATCCAGCTCAACACGCTGCCGGAGCTGGAACAGCATCGCGCCCAGCGCATCCTGCGCGACATCAACCAGCATCATCGGCACAAGTTCGCGCATTTCGACGAGAACTTCGTCGATAAGCTGCTGACCCATCCGCAGGTGCCGGAACTGATCCGCACCAGCCCGCTGACCCAACGCGAATGGCAGGTGCTGGGGCTGATCTATTCCGGTTACAGCAACGACCAGATCGCCGGTGAGTTGGATGTGGCGGCCACCACCATCAAGACGCACATCCGCAACCTGTATCAGAAACTGGGCGTGGCTCATCGCCAGGAGGCGGTGCAGCAGGCGCAGCAACTGCTGAAAATGATGGGGTACGGCGCGTAAAAACCCTGATATCCCTCTGGTCTTAAACGCCGCAGAGTTGGTTACAATAGCGGCGTCCCCCTATTACGAGGCAGTCAGCAGTATGGAACAGTTCGAAGCGATCAACGTTGAGCAGGCGTACACCCGCTGGAAAGAGGGCAGCGCCGCCCTGGTCGACATCCGCGATCCGCAAAGTTTTGAAGCCGGGCATACGCCGGGCGCTTTTCACCTCACCAACGCCACCCTGTCGGCCTTTATGCAGCAAAACGACTTCGAGCGGCCGGTGATGGTGATGTGCTACCACGGCAACAGCAGCCGCAGCGCGGCGCAGTACCTGCTGCACCAGGGGTTCGACGCGGTCTACAGCATCGACGGCGGCTTCGAAGCCTGGGCCCGCCAGTATCCGCAAGACGTGGAAACCTCTGCCTGATCCCCGCCGCCCGCCGTGCGTCGGCGGGCTTCCCCTTGGTTTTTGTGCGCGTTTTCGCGGGTTTTTCGCAGATCCGTTTGCCAGCGCTCAGGATTTCGACGTTATAATCGGCCGTCAGGGTCGCCGGCGAGCAAGCCGCGGCCAAAATCATTCACTTACGACGGAAGAGCAATGGTTAGAGTAATCGCCATATCCAACCCGCGCCTGGCGCTGGCCTTTGTCGACTATATGGCGACCCAGGGCATCCGGCTTGAGCTGCGCAACAGCGGCGAGGCGGCGGAAATCTGGCTGGCCGACGACGGTCACCTCGAGCAGGTGCAACACGAGCTGCAGCAGTTTCTGGCCGATCCGCTCAACCGCCGTTATCAGGCCGCCAGCTGGCAGACCGGCCATACCGACGCCGGCCTGCATTATCAGAGCGAATCCTACCTGCACACCCTGCGCAGCAAGGCCGGGCCGCTGACGCTCGGCGTGATGGTGCTGTGCATCGCGGTCTATATTCTGATGCAGGCGCTGGGCGACGATACCGTGATGTACTGGCTCTCCTGGCCGCAGGACAGCAGCCAATACACCCAGCTGTGGCGCTGGGTCAGCCATGCGTTCCTGCATTTCTCCCTGCTGCATATCCTGTTTAACCTGATGTGGTGGTGGTATCTCGGCGGCCAGATGGAAAAACGCCTCGGCGCCGGCAAGCTGTTCGTGCTGGCGGTGGTGTCGGCGTTCTTCAGCGGCTGGGCGCAATCTCTGTTCAGCGGCGCGCTGTTCGGCGGGCTGTCGGGCGTGGTTTATGCGCTGATGGGCTATGTCTGGCTGTCGGGCGAACGGGCGCCGGAGCGCGGCCTGATGCTGCCGCGCGGCCTGATGGTGTTCTCGGTGCTGTGGCTGGTGGCCGGATATTTCGATATTTTAGGAATGTCGATCGCCAACGCGGCACACATAGCCGGTTTAGTGTTAGGGTTATTGATGGCATTTTGGGATACGCGTCATCGCGCACACAACGAACAATAACAGCCGGGAGCTATGCCCCAATGGGCATAGCGGGCGTTTTAGGGGATTATCGTGAAGCAAACACAGCGTCATGACGCAATTATCGAGCTGGTGCGCCTGCAGGGTTACGTCAGCACGGAAGAGCTGGTCGAACATTTTGACGTCAGCCCGCAAACGATTCGCCGCGATTTGAATGACCTGGCAGACCAGAACAAGATCCAGCGTCACCACGGCGGCGCGGCGCTGCCTTCCAGCTCGGTCAACGCTGCCTATAACGATCGCAAGGTGATGTGGTCGGAAGAGAAGGCCCGCATCGCGCAGCGCGTCGCCAGCCAGATCCCGGACGGCGCCACGCTGTTCATCGATATCGGCACCACGCCGGAGGCGGTGGCCCATGCGCTGATGAACCACAAGAACCTGCGCGTGGTCACCAACAACCTTAACGTCGCCACCCTGCTGACCGCCAAGGAAGACTTCCGCCTGATCCTGGCCGGCGGCGAAGTGCGCACCCGCGACGGCGGCATCATGGGCGAAGCCACGCTGGACTTCATCTCCCAATTCCGTCTCGATTACGGCATTCTCGGCATCAGCGGCATCGATATGGACGGCTCGCTGCTCGAATTCGACTATCACGAAGTGCGCACCAAACGCGCGATTATCGAAAATTCCCGCTGCGTGATGCTGGTGACCGACCATTCCAAATTCGGCCGCAACGCCATGGTCAACCTGGGCAACATGAACCTGATCGACTACCTGTTTACCGACCAACTGCCGCCGCCGAGCGTGATGAAAATCATCGAACAGTACGACGTGCAGCTGGAGTTGTGCTGATCCGGCCTTAACCTGCGGGGCGCGCCGCCGCCCCGTTTCATCCCTTCAGACTCCCCTCACCGACAGCCGTTTGCGCGCCCGCGCCATATCCATACTATTTATGTGACTATCATCACCAAACTGTTACCTCTATCACGCCTAAATGTTTTTGTTTGGTTAACTCTTGGCTTGCTTGTTGGTTTTTGATTACAATCATGAGCGAAAACGAACATGAAAGAGCTATTTCGAACATCTGGAGGAAGATGACGTGGAAACCAAAGACTTGATCGTTATCGGTGGCGGCATCAACGGTGCCGGCATCGCGGCGGATGCTGCCGGGCGCGGGCTGTCGGTACTGCTACTGGAAGCGCAAGACTTGGCCTGTGCTACGTCTTCCGCCAGTTCCAAACTGATCCACGGTGGCCTGCGCTACCTGGAACACTACGAATTCCGTCTGGTGAGCGAAGCGCTGGCCGAACGTGAAGTGCTGCTGAAACTGGCGCCACACATCGCGTTCCCGATGCGTTTCCGCCTGCCGCACCAGCCGCACCTGCGTCCGGCCTGGATGATCCGCATCGGCCTGTTCCTGTACGATCACCTGGGCAAACGCACCAGCCTGCCGGGCAGCAAGGGTTTGCGCTTTGGACCAGAGTCGGTGCTGAAGCCTGAACTGAAGCGCGGTTTCGAATATTCCGACTGCTGGGTCGACGATGCTCGCCTGGTGGTGCTGAACGCGCAGGAAGTGGAAAAACGCGGCGGCGAAGTGCGCACCCGCACCAAAGTGACCCGCGCATGGCGTGAAAACGGCCTGTGGATGGTGGAAGCGGTCGATATCGACAGCGGCAAAACCTTCACCTGGCGCGCCAAAGGCCTGGTGAACGCCACCGGCCCGTGGGTGAAAAACTTCTTCGACGACGGCCTGAAGCTGAAATCGCCTTACGGCATCCGCCTGATCAAAGGCAGCCACATCGTGGTGCCGCGCGTGCACGATCAGCCGCAGTCTTACATTCTGCAGAACGAAGACCACCGCATCGTGTTCGTGATCCCGTGGAATGACGAGTTCTCCATCATCGGCACCACCGACGTGGAGTACAAAGGCGATCCGAAAGACGTGAAGATCGACGAGAACGAAATCGCTTATCTGCTGAAAGTGTACAACGATCACTTCAAGAAGCAGCTGGGCCGCGACGACATCGTCTGGACTTACTCCGGCGTGCGTCCGCTGTGCGACGACGAATCCGATTCACCGCAGGCGATCACCCGCGATTACACGCTGGACGTGCACGATGAGCAGGGCAAAGCGCCGCTGCTGTCGGTGTTCGGCGGCAAGCTGACCACCTACCGCAAGCTGGCCGAACATGCGATGGAAAAACTGGCCCACTACTACCCAGGCTGCGGCCCGGCGTGGACCAAAAATGCCACGCTGCCGGGCGGTGACATCGACGGCGACCGCGACGGTTACGCGGCCAAACTGCGCCGTGCGCACGGCTGGCTGCCGGAAGCCCTGGCGCGCCGCTATGCCCGCACCTACGGCAGCCAGAGCGAGCTGATCCTGGCCGGCGCCAACGGCCTCGCCGATCTGGGCGAAGATTTCGGCCACGGTCTGTATGAAGCCGAGCTGCGCTACCTGACCGAGAAAGAGTGGGTCGTAGAGCTGGACGACGCCATCTGGCGCCGCACCAAGCTGGGCATGTGGCTGGACGAAGCGCAGCAGGCGCGAGTGAAAGCCTGGCTGGCGGAACACGCGAAAACGAAAGCGCTGTCTCTGGCTTCCTGAGCTGCAGCGTAACGAAAAAGGGCCGGTTATCCGGCCCTTTGCTTTTTTCCTCTCTCGCTTTACAGTTTCACCGGCTTAATGTGCCAAATTTCATCCGCGTATTCCTGAATGGTGCGATCGGATGAGAAGTAGCCCATATTGGCGATATTCAGCACCGCGCGCCGCGTCCACTCGTCCTGATTGAGATAGACCTCGTCCACCTTGTCCTGCGTGTCCACATAGCTGCGGTAATCCGCCAACAGCTGATAGTGATCGCCGAGGTTGACCAGCGAGTCGAACAAATTGCCATAGCGTTTCGGCTCTTCCGGGCTGAACACCCCGGTGGCGATCTGCGTCAGCGCCTGATGCAGCTCCGGGTCCTGCTCATAGTACTGGCGCGGGTTGTAACCGTTGCGGCGCAGTTCCTCAACCTGCTCGGCGGTATTGCCGAAAATAAAGATATTCTCCTCCCCCACGTGCTCACGCATCTCGACGTTGGCGCCGTCCAGCGTGCCGATGGTCAGCGCGCCGTTCAGCGCGAACTTCATGTTGCTGGTGCCCGAGGCCTCGGTGCCCGCCAGCGAGATCTGTTCCGACAGATCCGCCGCCGGGATAATGATCTGCGCCAGGCTGACGCCGTAGTTCGGAATGAACACCACCTTCAGTTGGGTATGCACGCGCGGATCGTTGTTGATCACTTTGGCCACGTCGTTGATCAGACGGATGATCTGCTTGGCGGCATAGTAGGCTGAGGCCGCCTTGCCGGCGAAGATCACCACCCGCGGCACGCGCTCGATGTCAGGGTCAGCCAGCAAACGATTATACAGCGTGATGACGTGCAGCACGTTGAGCAGCTGCCGTTTGTACTCGTGGATGCGCTTGATTTGCACATCGAACAACGCATCCGGGTTGACCACCACGTTGAGCGTTTTGGCAATGTACAGCGCCAGCCGCTCCTTGTTCTGCCGTTTGGCGCGCTGCACCGCCTGCAGGAAGCTCGGGTAATCGACGTTGGTTTTGATCTCGCTCAGTTGGCTGAGATCGGTGCGCCAGGTTTGACCGATGCAGTCGTCCAGCACCGCCGCCAGCGGCGGGTTGGCCAGCGCCAGCCAACGGCGCGGCGTCACCCCGTTGGTTTTGTTGCAGAAACGGGTCGGGAATAGCCGGGCGAAGTCGGCGAACAGCGACTGCACCATCAGTTCGGAATGCAGGGCGGAAACGCCGTTGACCTTGTGGCTGGCCACCACCGCCAGCCAAGCCATGCGCACCCGGCGGCCGTTGGTTTCGTCGATGATCGAGACCCGCGCCAGCAGATCGTTGTCGTCCGGCGCCACTTCCTGCACCATCTTGAGGAAGTGATCGTTGATTTCGAAAATCAGCTGCAGATGGCGCGGCAAGATGCGGCCAATCATATCCAGCGGCCAGGTCTCCAGCGCCTCGCTCATCAGCGTGTGGTTGGTGTAAGAGAACACCTGCTCCACCACTTCCCAGGCGTCGAGCCACTTGAATTTATGCTCGTCGATCAGCCGGTGCATCAGCTCCGGAATCGACAACACCGGGTGAGTGTCGTTGAGGTGAATGGCGATCTTGTCCGCCAGGTTGTCGAAGGTTTTGTGCATCAGCCAATGGCGATTGAGAATATCCTGCACCGTGGCCGACACCAGGAAATACTCCTGCCGCAGCCGCAGCTCGCGCCCGGACGAGGTCGAATCGTCCGGATAAAGCACGCGCGACACGTTCTCCGAATGGTTTTTATCTTCCACCGCCGCGAAGTAATCGCCCTGGTTGAACTTGCCGAGGTTGATCTCGTTACTGGCCTGCGCGCCCCACAACCGCAGCGTGTTGGTGGCGTCGGTGTCGAAACCGGGGATCACCTGATCGTAGGCGATGGCCACGATTTCTTCGGTCTCCAGCCAGCGGGCCTTGGCCCCCTCCTGCTGCACGCGGCCGCCGAAGCGCACCTTGTAGCGGGTGTTATGGCGCGGAAACTCCCACGGATTGCCGTACTCCAGCCAGTAGTCCGGCGATTCCATCTGTTGGCCGTTGACGATGTTCTGCTTGAACATGCCGTACTCATAGCGAATGCCGTAGCCGCGCCCCGGCAGCGCCAGCGTCGCCAGCGAGTCAAGGAAGCAGGCCGCCAGCCGGCCCAGGCCGCCGTTGCCGAGCCCGGGGTCGTTCTCTTCCTCCAGCAGCTCCGCCAGGTTCAGCCCCATCTCGTTCAACGCGTTGTCGATGTCCTGATAAATGCCCATCGACAGCAGCGCGTTCGACAACGTGCGGCCGATCAGAAACTCCATCGACAGGTAATACACCTGCCGCACGTCTTGAGACAGCTGGGCGCGGTTGGAACGCAGCCAGCGCTCCACCATGCGATCGCGTACCGCGAACAGCACGGCGTTCAGCCAATCGTGCCGGTTGGCGATGGCCGGATCCTTGCCGACGATAAACATCAGCTTATAGGCGATGGAGTGTTTCAGCGCTTCCACACTGACCGTAGGTGAGGTGTAACTAAACGGTGAAGTCATGGCTTTTTAATCCCTTGTAGGGAGCCCCGCCATTCGCCGCGGAATAGCGGGCTCCGCTGAACATGGACGCGGCACGCCGCGCCCCGACAATCTACCCTTACGGCTGCCCGCCGCGCGTCAACCCGAAACGCGAAACGCGGGCTACAAGCGTTGATAAAGCGATAAATACTCTTTCGCCGCCACCGGCCAGCCGAAGTCCACGCTCATGGCGTGGCGCTGAACGTGGCGCCAGTGTTTCGGCCGGCTCCACAGCACCATGGCGCGGCGGATGGCGTTGCCCAGCGCGACAGCGTCGCAATCGTCGAACACGAATCCGCTGGCGGTGCCGTCGGCCAGGTTCTCCAGCGCGCAGTCCACCACCGTGTCCGCCAGCCCGCCGGTACGGCGCACCAGCGGCAGCGTGCCGTATTTCAGGCCGTAGAGCTGCGTCAGGCCGCAGGGCTCGAAGCGGCTCGGCACCAGAATGACGTCGGCACCGCCGATGATGCGGTGGGAGAAGGATTCGTGATAACCGATCTGCACGCCGACCTGTTCAGGGTAGTCGGCGGCGGCGGCCAGAAACGCCTGTTGCAGCACCGCATCGCCGGCGCCCAGCAGCGCCAGCTGCCCGCCCTGCGCTAGCAGTTCAGGCAACGCCTGCAGCACCAGATCGAGGCCTTTCTGGCTGGTCAATCGGCTCACTACCGCGAACACCGGCAGTGATTCGTCCACCTTCAGCCCCATGGCCTTTTGCAGATGCAGCTTGTTTTTGACCTTGCTTTTCAGATCGTCGGCGTCATAGCGGGCGCTCAGCCGCGGGTCGTGGGCCGGATCCCAAATCTTGTCGTCCACCCCGTTGAGGATGCCGCTCAGCCTGCCCTGCCGCTGCCGCTCCTGCAGCAGCCCCTCCATGCCGTAGCCGAACTCCGGCCGGGTGATCTCACGCGCATAGGTCGGGCTGACGGCGGTCACGTGGTCGGCATAAAACAGCCCGGCCTTGAGGAACGACATCTGGCCGTAGAACTCCAGGCCATAGACGTTGTAGAACGACGCCGGCAGCCACAGCTCGGTCACGTGATGGGCGGAGAACAGCCCTTGATAGGCCAGGTTATGCACCGTGAACACCGAACGCGCCGGGTGGCCGTTGGCGGCCAGATAGGCGCAGCTAAGACCGGCGTGCCAGTCGTGGGCATGCACCAGCTGCGGGCGCCAGTAGCGATCCAGCCCCTTGGCCAGCTCGCAGGCCATCCAGCCCAGCAGCGCAAAGCGGCGGTGGTTGTCGGGGTAGGCATACATGGACTGATCGTGGTACGGGCTGCCCGGCCGGTCATACAGCCAGGGTGCATCGATGAGATAGATGCCCACACCATGGTAGGTGCCGTAACGCAGGCCAACCCGGCCGGCGAACGAGTCGATTTCCGCCACCAGCACGGTGTCGGGTATGCCGTTGCGTACGTCAGGAAAAGCGGGCAATAGCACCCGAACATCGGCGCCTTCGGCGATTTGCGCCGCCGGCAGCGCGCCAACCACGTCTGCGAGTCCGCCCGTTTTCAGCAGGGGGAACATTTCAGAACATACGTGTAAGACCTGCATTATCACTCCTGAAAGTCGGCCGAAGGCCTCTGGATAAGAAATAAAGCAGGCTTGCCGCTGTTATGTGTGCCGCGTTGCGCAAGCCATCGAACCGTTCATCGGGCGGCAGGCTATCGTTCTGCCCCCCACGTTAACTCACAATTTTGACAACATTTCGCGCGTCACCAGCACGATGCCGCCTTCCGAGCGATAGAAACGCTTGCTGTCCTCATCGGCGTTTTCCCCGATCACCATGCCCTCCGGAATGTGGCAGGCGCGGTCGATGATGCAGCGCCGCAGGCGGCAGGAACGGCCGACGTTCACGTCCGGCAACAATACGGTAGAGTCGATGGTGCAGAACGAGTTCACTCGCACGCGCGGGAACAGCACCGAATGCACCACCACCGATCCGGACACGATGCAACCGCCGGACACCAGCGAGTTCATGGTCATGCCGTGGCTGCCGGAGCGATCCTGCACAAACTTGGCCGGCGGCAGCGGCTCCATGTGGGTGCGGATCGGCCAGGCGCGGTCGTACATGTCCAGCTCCGGCGTCACCGACGCCAGATCGAGATTGGCGCGCCAATAGGCGTCCAGCGTGCCCACGTCGCGCCAGTACGGCGGCAGATCGGGGTTGGACGTCACGCAGGACAAGGTAAACGGATGCGCCCACGCCGCCTGCTGCGCGGTGATTTTCGGGATCAGATCCTTGCCGAAATCGTGGCTGGAGCCGGGGGTCGACATATCCTCTTCCAGCAGTTGGAACAGATAGGCGGCATTAAAAATATAGATGCCCATGCTGGCCAGCGACATATCCGGATTGCCCGGCATCGCCGGCGGATCGGCGGGCTTTTCCAGAAACTCGATGATACGGTCGCTTTCATCCACCTTCATCACGCCGAATTCGCCGGCTTCGCTGCGCGGCACCGGCAGGCAGGCCACGGTGCACTGAGCGCCTTTCTCGACGTGATCGATCAGCATGCGTGAGTAATCCATCTTGTAGATGTGATCGCCCGCCAGGATCACCACGTATTCGGCCTCGTAGCGGCGGATGATATCCAGGTTCTGGTACACCGCGTCGGCGGTGCCCTTGTACCAATGCTCGGTGCTGAGGCGCTGCTGGGCCGGCAGCAGATCGACGAACTCGTTCATCTCCTCGTTGAGGAACGACCAGCCGCGCTGAATGTGCTGCACCAGCGTGTGCGACTGGTATTGGGTGATCACGCCGATGCGGCGGATGCCGGAGTTCAGGCAGTTCGACAAGGCGAAATCGATGATGCGGAATTTGCCGCCAAAGTGGACGGCGGGCTTGGCGCGGGTGGAGGTCAAATCTTTCAAACGTGAGCCGCGGCCGCCGGCCAGGATCAGCGCTACGGATTTAATCGGCAACTGGCGCGCCAACATCAGGGGGTCTTTATTTTCAAACCTAACCATAGCGGACTCCTTTTATTATTTCCGTACCAGAACGCAAAGCGAACGCGCGGCCTGGTGCCAGGCGGGCAATACCGCCCGTGAGTCTTCCTGAGTGAACGGGGCGACAACCTGCCAATCGCCTTCCGGCAATCTCATCTCCGTCGTTTGCGGCGTGGCGTTGACCAGCAACAGCCAGCGCTGCGACAGCAGGATCTGCATGAGCAGCTCGCCCCGCTCCCACTGCTGCGCGTCGAGCGGCTGGCCTTGCGCGTTCAGCCACTGCACGCTGCCGTCGTCCTGCTGCCACCAGCGGTCCTGCTGCAGCGCGGGGATCTGGCGGCGCAGCGCGATCAGCGCCGCGACGTAATCGGTCAGCGCGTCATCCGCCGTGGCCCAATCGAGCCAGGTGGTGGCGTTGTCCTGACAATAGGCATTGTTGTTCCCCTGCTGGCTGTGTCCCTGTTCATCGCCGGCCAGCAGCATCGGCGTGCCCTGGGACAGCAACAGCGTGGCGAGCATCGCCCGCTGGCTGGCCCTGCGGCGTTGCACAATGGCGTCGTCGGCGACCAGGCCTTCCACGCCGTGGTTGTTGCTGAAATTGCGATCGCTGCCGTCGCGGTTGCCCTCGCCGTTGGACTGATTGTGTTTCTCGTTGAAACTGACCACGTCTTGCAGGGTAAAACCGTCATGGGCGGTCAGCATGTTGACGGTGGCGTAAGGCGCCCGCCCGCGCTGGTTGTACAGATCGCTGGAAGCGGCAAAACGCCGGGCGAACTGGCCGAGCGACACGCCGCTCTGCAGCCAGAAACGGCGCATGTCGTCGCGGTAATGATCGTTCCATTCGGCGAAGCGGCCGGGAAATGCCCCCACCTGATAGCCGCCGGGGCCAATGTCCCAGGGTTCGGCGATCAGCTTGCAGCGCGACAGCAGATCGTCCGCCAGCATCGCCTGGAACAGCGGCGCATCGCGATCGAACCCCGGCGTGCGGCCCAGCACGCTGCCCAGATCGAAGCGGAAACCGTCGACGTGGCACTCCCGCACCCAAAAATGCAGGCAATCCATCACCCAGGCTACGCCCTGCGGCTGATCCAACCGCAGCGTGTTGCCGCAGCCGGTGTCGTTGACGTAGTCCCCTTCGGGCGTCAGCCAGTAGTAACTCAGATTATCGATGCCGCTCAGCGACAACATCGGCCCATCCCTGTCCAGCTCGGCGCTGTGGTTGAACACCACGTCAAGGATCACCTCAATGCCGGCTTGGTGCAGCGCCTTGACCGCATCGCGAAATTCGTTGAGCGGCGTGGCATCGGTGCTCAGGCTGGCGTAGCGGTTGTCCGGCGCATAGGGCGCCAGCACGTTATAGCCCCAGTAGTTGATCAGCCCCAGCCGCTGCAGGCGCGGTTCGGAGGTATGTTGCTGCACCGGCAGCAATTCCAGCGCGGTGATGCCGAGGCGTTTGAAGTGGGCGATCATCGCCGGGTGCCCCAGCGCGGCGAAACTGCCGCGCAGCGCCGGCGGGATCTGCGGGTGCAGCAGCGTCAGGCCGCGCACGTGCGCTTCGTAAATCACCGTCTGTCCCCAGGGCGTGGCGGGCGGGCGATCGTCCTGCCAGTCATACTGTTCGTCCACCACCACGCACTTCGGCATCAGCTCGGCGCTGTCGTGCGGGTCCGGCTGCTCGTAACCGCCGTGCAGGTGCGGGTGGTCCGCCACCGGCCCTTCCACCGCGCGCGCGGCCGGATCGAGCGCCAGCTTGTTGGGGTTGAAGCGCTGCCCGTTCGCCGGATCAAACGGGCCGTAGACCCGGTAGCCGTAACGTTGCCCCGGCCTGCCGCCCGGCAAATAGCCATGCCAGATATCGCCGCTGCGCGCCGGCAGCGGCAGGCGCACTTCGCGCTGTTGGCCGTCGAACAGGCACAGCTCCACCCGCTCGGCATGCGCCGAATACAGGGTAAAATTGATGCCTTCGCCGTCGTAATGCGCGCCCAGCGGCGCGGCGAGGCCAGCCGTCAGCTCGGTCATGGCGCCTCCCGCAGCAGATAAATGGTCGACAATGGCGGCAACGTCACGCTGATAGAGAAATCGCGGCCATGGCTGCCGACCATTTCGGAAGAGACCCGCCCCTGATTGCCGGCGTTGCTGCCGTGATAGTGGTGCGAATCGGTATTGAGGATCTCGCGATAGTCACCGGCGCGGGAAATGCCGATGCGGTAGCGATAGCGCGGCACCGGGGTAAAGTTGCTGATGGCGATCAGCTCATTGCCCTGCGAGTCGTAGCGCGCAAAGGCGAACACCGAGTTGTCGTGATCGTCAACCACCAGCCACTCGAAGCCATCCGGGAAGTAGTCGCGCTCGTACAGCGGCGCCTGCTGCCGGTAGCAGTGGTTCAGATCGCGCACCAGCCGCTGCACGCCGTTATGCCAGTTATCCAGCCCTTCCAATAAATGCCAGTCGAGGCTGGTATCGAAATTCCACTCGCGCCCCTGCGCAAATTCGCAGCCCATAAACAGCAGCTTTTTGCCCGGATGCGCCCACATAAAGCCGTAATAGGCGCGCAGGTTGGCGAACTTTTGCCAGGCATCGCCCGGCATACGGTCTAGGATCGATTTTTTGCCGTGCACCACTTCATCGTGCGAGATAGGCAATACAAAGTTCTCGGTATAGGCGTACAGCATACCGAAGGTCATCTGGTTGTGGTGATACTTGCGGTGCACCGGATCGCACTTCATATAATTGAGCGTGTCGTGCATCCAGCCGAGGTTCCATTTGTAGTGGAATCCCAGGCCGTTGGCATCCGGCGGCAGGGTGACGCCGGGATAGTCGGTGGACTCCTCCGCCAGCGTCACCGCCCCCGGCTGCGCCTGGCCGATAGTCTGGTTGGTATAACGCAGGAAGGCGATGGCCTCCAGGTTCTCGTTGCCGCCGTAGTAATTCGGCACCCACTCGCCGTCGGCGCGGCTGTAATCGCGATAGATCATCGACGCCACCGCATCGACCCGCAGCGCGTCGATGCCGAAACGCTCCAGCCAATACAGCGCGTTGCCCGCCAAGTAGTTGCGCACCTCGTGACGACCGTAGTTGTAGATCAGGGTATTCCAGTCCTGATGGTAGCCCTCGCGCGGATCGGCGTACTCGTACAGCGCAGTGCCGTCGAAATTCGCCAGGCCGTAGGCGTCGCTCGGGAAGTGCCCCGGCACCCAGTCGAGGATCACGTTGATGCCCGCCTCATGCGCCGCCGCCACAAACGCCCTGAAGTCAGCCGGCGTGCCGAAGCGCCGGGTCGGCGCATACAGCCCCAGCGGCTGATAGCCCCAGCTGCCGTCGAACGGGTGCTCGTTGATCGGCAGCAGCTCGATATGGGTGAATCCCATGTCCTTCACATAATCGATCAGCTGCACCGCCAGCTCGCCGTAGCTGAGCCAGAAGTGGTTGTCAGTGTGGCGGCGCCATGAGCCGAGATGCACCTCGTAGATGGCGATCGGCTGGTCAAAATCGTTGGCGCGGCGGCGCGCCGGCGTCGACGGCACCACCTCCGGCAGCGGCGCCACCAGCGAGGCGGTATCCGGGCGCATCTGCGCCTCGAAGGCGTAAGGATCGGCTTTCAACTGAGTATTGCCGTAGCAATCGACGATTTCATATTTGTACAGCTGGCCGGCCTGCACGCCGGGCAAGAACAGCTCCCAGATGCCGTTTTCACGCCGCAGACGCATCGGGTGGCGGCGGCCGTCCCAGAAGTTGAATTCCCCCACCACCGAAACACGCTGGGCGTTGGGCGCCCAGACCGCAAAGCTGACGCCGTCGATGCCATCCAGCGTGACGAGGTGGGCGCCCAGCCGTTCATAGGGGCGCAAATGCGTACCCTCAGCCAATAGCCAACTATCGATATCCTGCAGCAGCGGACCGAACCGATAAGGATCGTCGACGATCTGTTGATGATCGCGCCAGCTGACCTGCAGCTGATAGCGGAAAGGATTTTTGCGCCGCGGCACCACCGCGCTGAAGAAACCGCGCGGATCGTCGCAGTTCAGCTGCACCAACCGCCGGCCGGTTTGCTGTTCCACCAACCAGACTGCGCCGGCGTCCGGCAGCAGCGCGCGCACCTGCAGACCGTTATCGGTCGCATGCATGCCAAGCAGAGCGAAGGGATCGGCGTAATGGCCGGCGATGATCTGATCAATCACGTCACGATCGGGAAGTACAGGCATAGTCTTCTTCCTTAGATTAACAGCATGATCTAAGCACGGCTTGTTGATTATTCCTTGGCCGTTTTGGTCATCATGCAATGCATTCGGACTCTAAAGCGTGATTGCGGTCGGTTATTGACCAATCTTTACTCTACCGACCTGAATTTCGCTCTTTATGCTTATTTTTTGAAATATTTCAGTCATGGTGAAAAATTGTCCACCCATGCGTTAAGCATAGCCAATGTCTGTTAAAAACTGCTCAGCATTGCTCAGGAAAATTCTTCATTAAGAAAACTGCCAGCCTGGCGGCGTTTGCATGCGGCGGCTGACGAGGAGATAGGCGGGATCCCGCCCATTGAAACGAGGCTGGCGATGACGCTGCCCGACGCGGTGCGCGGCGAACAAAAAAGCGGAAAATAAGGCATTAGGGGGCTGAAAGCAGCCAGCCCCCTGGAAGTGCGGGTTTACAGCAGGATGCGCAGCATGCGGCGCAGCGGCTCGGCCGCGCCCCACAGCAGTTGGTCGCCCACGGTGAACGCCGACAGGTACTCCGGCCCCATATTCAGCTTGCGCAGACGGCCGACCGGCGTATTCAGCGTACCGGTCACCGCCGCCGGCGTCAGTTCGCGCATGGTCAGTTCGCGGTCGTTCGGGATCACGCGCACCCAGTCGTTGTGCGTCGCCAGCATCTGCTCGATTTCCGGCAGCGACACGTCTTTTTTCAGCTTCAGCGTGAACGCCTGGCTGTGGCAGCGCAGCGCGCCGACGCGCACGCACAGACCGTCGACCGGGATCACGCTGGCGGTGTTCAGGATCTTGTTGGTTTCAGCCTGGCCTTTCCACTCTTCGCGGCTCTGGCCGTTGTCGAGCTGCTTGTCGATCCACGGGATCAGGCTGCCGGCCAACGGCACGCCGAAGTTGTCGGTCGGCAGTTTGCCGCTGCGGGTGGCTTCGGTCACCTTGCGTTCGATATCCAGAATCGCGGAGGCCGGGTTCTGCAGCTCTTTCGCCACGTCGGCGTGCAGCATGCCCATTTGGGTCAGCAGTTCGCGCATGTGGCGCGCGCCGCCGCCGGAGGCCGCCTGGTAGGTGGCGACCGACGCCCACTCCACCAGATCGTTGGCGAACAGGCCGCCGAGCGACATCAGCATCAAGCTGACGGTGCAGTTGCCGCCGACGAAGGTTTTGATGCCTTTGTCCAGGCCCTGCTGGATCACCGCGTGGTTGACCGGATCCAGGATGATGATGGCGTCGTCCTGCATGCGCAGCGATGAGGCCGCGTCGATCCAGTAACCCTGCCAACCGCTGGCGCGCAGCTTAGGATAAACTTCGTTGGTATAATCGCCGCCCTGACAGGTAATAATGATATCGAGCGCGCTCAGCGCGTCGATGTCATACGCATCCTGCAGCGTGCCCTGCTGGCCGCCAAAGGCCGGCGCGGCGGAACCGTGCTGCGAGGTGGAGAAAAAGACCGGGCGAATGGCGTCGAAATCGCGCTCTTCCGTCATGCGTTGCATGAGAACCGAGCCGACCATTCCGCGCCAACCGATGAAACCAACGTTTTTCATAATATCTGTGTCCCGCCCGGATAAGGGCTTATTAGGTGATAACGAGTTGTGTGCAATATCTCCTCACCTTACAAAATGTCGGCGCGGGCGCAAAGTGAATTTATTCGATGGCTGGGGATTTCTCAGCAATCCTTCTTATAGGCAAGGACGCGGCCGGAAAGGCCGAGGCGTTTTCCCGATCACGAGGTCACCATGACAGAGATGATTTCCGCTACGGTATTGCTGTTTTTAATTATGGATCCGCTGGGCAATCTGCCGATTTTCATGTCGGTGCTCAAGCATCTGGAGCCGCGCCGCCGCCGCGTGGTGTTGATTCGCGAGCTGCTGATCGCCCTGCTGCTGATGCTGATCTTTCTGTTCGCCGGCGAGAAAATTCTGGCGTTCCTCAACCTGCGCACCGAAACCGTCTCCATTTCCGGCGGCATCATCCTGTTTCTGATCGCCATCAAGATGATTTTCCCCTCTCAGGAAGGAAACAGCTCCGGGCTGTCCGCCGGCGAGGAGCCGTTCCTGGTGCCGCTGGCGATCCCGCTGGTGGCCGGGCCGTCGATTTTGGCTGCATTGATGCTGCTGTCGCACCAGTATCCGCATCAGCTGCCCCATCTGGTGGCGGCGCTGCTGATCGCCTGGGGCCTCTCTGCGGCCATTTTGCTGATGTCGAACCTGTTCCTGCGCCTGCTGGGCAGCAAAGGCGTCAGCGCGCTGGAGCGGTTGATGGGGCTGATTCTGGTGATGCTGTCGACCCAGATGTTCCTGGACGGCGTGCGGGCTTACATGAAGCTGTAGGCGCCTGGCGGCGCCGACAACGGTCCGCGCTCAGCGGGCGGTAACGCGGCGAATATAGGCGAGCGTATCGGCAACCACGCCGTCCAACGGCTGGTTGATGTCGATCGCTTGCACATCCGGCTCCTGCTCGCCCGGCTCTTCCAGCGTGGCAAACTGGGAAATCAACATCTGCGGCTTGAAGAAATGGCCCTTGCGTTGCTTCAGACGCTCCTCGATCACCGACTGGTCGCCTTTCAGATACAGGAAATGCAGGTTGAGATTGCCGTCGCGCAGGCGATCGCGATAGCTTTTCTTCAGCGCCGAGCACACCAGCAGCGACACGTCGTTGGTGCGCTGCATGGCGAAGATGGCGTCGTTCAGGGCCGCCAGCCACGGCGCGCGATCGTTGTCGTCCAACGCATGCCCGGAGGACATTTTGATGATGTTGGCGCGCGGGTGCAGGTAATCGCCGTCCAGCATGGAGGCGTTGGCCTGGTGAGCGACAGCGCTGGCCACGGCGGATTTGCCGCTGCCGGAAACGCCCATCAAAACAAATACGTGATTCTGCGGATTGCTCATTGTGTCATGCCCTTATGGGAACTGGCGCGAGCGCGCCAAATGCGTCCCGACTGATAAAGATACTTTGGAACGCCGACGCCCCGCAGGGCGCCGGATAAAGATTATACGACCGTCGCCAGCAGCAGACAGCCCACCAGGCCGCACACCGAGATAATGGTTTCCAGCACCGACCAGGATTTGATGGTTTCCATGATGCTCAGGTTGAAGTACTCCTTGAACAGCCAGAAGCCCGGATCGTTGACGTGCGAGAAGATGACGCTGCCGGAACCGACCGCAATCACCATCAGCTCAGGGCTGACGCCGGTGGTGGCGATCAGCGGCGCCACAATGCCACCCGCGGTGATCGCCGCCACGGTGGCGGAACCCAGCGCCAGACGCAGCGCAGCGGCGATCGACCAGGCCATCAGGATCGGCGAAACGTTGCTGCCTTCCATCAGGCCGGCGATGTACTTCTCAACGCCGCTGTCCACCAGCACCTGCTTGAAGGCGCCGCCGCCGCCAATGATCAACAGCATCATGGCGATGATTTTAATCGAGTCGGTGATGGTGCCCATCACTTCATCCATGGTACGGCCACGGTTCAGGCCGAAGGTGAAGATGGCGATCAGCACGGCGATCAGGGTGGCCATCACCGGGTCGCCGAAGAACTCGGCGAAGCGCAGCAGGCTGTGGCCCTTCGGCAGCACCATTTCAGCGACCGCGCGCAGCGCCATCAGGATCACCGGCACCAGCGACGTGGCGACGCTGACGCCAAAGCTTGGCATCTCCGCGTCGGTAAAGGTTTTCGGGTTGTACAGGCCTTCCGGCACCGGCTTGTCGATGCCTTTCAGGAAGCGGGCATAGACCGGGCCGGCCAGGATCACCGTCGGGATCGCCAGCAGCGTGCCGTACAGCAGGGTTTTACCCATGTCGGCATGGAAGATGGTGGCGATGGCGGTCGGGCCTGGGTGCGGCGGCAGGAAGCCGTGGGTCACCGACAGCGCGGCGGCCATCGGCACGCCGACGTACAGCAGCGGGATACGCGCGGAGGCGGCGATGGTGAACACCAGCGGCAGCAACAGCACGAAGCCCACTTCGTAGAACAGCGCGAAGCCGACGGTGAAGCCGGTCAGCACCACCGCCCATTGAATGTGTTTTCTGCCGAACTTGTCGATCAGCGTGGTGGCGATGCGCTGTGCGCCGCCGCAGTCCGCCAGCAGTTTGCCGAGCATGGCGCCGAAGCCCATGATCAGCGCCAGGCTGCCCAACGTGCCGCCCACGCCGGCCTTGATGGAGCCGATGACCTTATCGACCGGCATACCCTGCGCGATCCCGACCGCCAAAGCAACCAGAACCAGAGAGATAAAGCCGTTCAGCTTGAAGCGGATCATCAGCAGCAGCAGCAGCGCTACGCCGCCTGCAACAATCACTAATGGCATAGTTTTTCTCCAACCTTTTATCGCGACTCTCTTTACAATAGGCGTAAAGCGTGCGGTTGTTTTATTTTTAGGCTCTTTCCCGGTGTTTAAGAAGAGCTGTAGGTGTTGTTGAGTCAGAGGTTCAGTCTTGCAGCAAGATGACCGCGCACTCGTTGTTACCGGTATCATGATACCGGTAACAACATGAGCGCCGGAACCGGGTAACCGGCTAAAATTCGCGTTCTGGGACAGAGATCAAACTTATGCCGGCAACGAGCGGCGGGCTTACAGGCGGGGTAACCAGCGCGCCTCAGGGCGCGCTGTAAAAAGAAAGAGTGTTAAAACAGAACGTTAAAATGGCTCAGATGCTGCCGCCGGGGATCACGGTGAAACCGACGTCCACCATGCGCGGGCACACCGTTTCGCCGCGCAGCCGGGCCAGCAAGCGCTCGGCGCCGATCTGGCCCATGCGTTCGCGCGGCGTCAGCACGCTGGCCAGCTTCGGCACCATCACCTGGCCGATGTCATGGCCGTGGAAACCGGCGATCGCCATGTCCTGCGGGATCGACAGCCCTTGCCGCTGGCATTCGAAGGCCGCGCCGATCGCCAGGTCATCGTTGGTGCAGAAGATACTGTCGATCTGCGGGTAGTCACGCTGCGCCTGGCGCAACAGCTCGCCGCCGGCGGAATAAGAGGAAGAACGCGCGGTCATGATGCTGTACGGCTCCAGGCCGGATTCACGCATCGCCTGCTCATACCCCTGCTGCTTGATGATGGTACGCTCATCCTGACGAGCGCCGAAATAGACCACGTGACGGTGGCCGTGCGCGATGATCTGCTGGGTCATCTGGCGCGCCGCCTCGAAGTTGTTGAAGCCCACCGCCAGATCGATGCACGGTGAGACGCAGTCCATCAGCTCCACCACCGGAATGCCCGCCACCTCGATCATTTTCAGGGTGCGCGGCGTGTGATGGCGCTCAGACAGGATCAGGCCGTCGATATTGTAAGACAGCAGCGAGGTCAGACGCTCTTCTTCACGCTCCGGCAGGTAGCCATAGTGCGCCAGCATGGTTTGGTAGTTGTGCGCGTCGGTTACGCTTTCGATGCCGCGCAGCACTTCGGCGAACACCTGGTTGGTCAGCGACGGCAACAGCACGCCAATCGCCCGGCTGGTGGCGTTGGAGAGGATATCCGGCGCGCGGTTGGGGATGTAGCCCAGCTCATCCAGCGCGACGGCGATTTTTTGCTGCAGGGCGGCGGAAACCTGGTCGGGATTGCGCAGATAACGGCTCACCGTCATCTTGGTCACGCCCACCTTGTCCGCCACATCCTGGAGTACCGGCCGTTTTTTCTTCATTATCAATGAACTGACTAACCGTGAATGGGCAGTCATTTTAGCAAAAAAAACGGCGGGCCGATATTGTCGGTTATGCGACAGCCAACGCAAAAAGGGCTCACACAGTGAGCCCTTCATACGCTGACAAAGGGGGAAAAAGCGTGGTTTTTCCCCCTTTGTGATGATTAGCCGAAAATCAATAAATTGATTTTCCTTGTTTTTATATGCTGGCGGCGTCAAGTCAGGCAACATCGTCAGACGTGTCATTAACCTCAAGGGCTCACACCGTGAGCCCTTGAAATTTACCGCTTAATCACACCGGCGGCAGATCGAACAGCAGGATTTCGCTCTCTTCGTCGGCCTGGATCGTCAGCGCCGATTCATCCCACACCGCGAACGCGTCGCTGATGCCGGCGGTCTGGCCGTTGACCGAGACCTTGCCGCGCACCACCTGGATCCAAACGCGACGGCCGGCGGCAATCGGGCATTCCCCCTGCTCGCCCTTATTCAGCGCCCAACGCGACAGCGTCATATCCTGGAACACCTTCAGCGAGCCGTCACGCGCATCCGGCGACAGCACCAGCTGACGGCCCTGCGGCGCGTCGAACATGCGCTGCTCGTAGCGCGGCTCCAGCCCGACCTGATCCGGGATGATCCAAATCTGGTACAGGTGCAACGGACGATCCTGATTAGCGTTGTACTCAGAGTGACGCACCCCGGTGCCCGCACTCATGATCTGGAATTCACCGGCCTGGATCTGCTCCTTGTTGCCCATGCTGTCCTGATGTTCCACCGTGCCACTCAGCACGTAGGTCAGGATTTCCATGTCTTTATGCGGGTGAGTACCGAAACCCTGCCCTGCGTCGATCACATCTTCGTTGATCACTCGCAGCGCCGAGAACCCCATAAAGTTCGGATCGTAGTAATCGGCAAATGAGAAGGTGTGCCAGCTATCCAGCCAGCCATGATTGGCGTGGCCGCGGTCTTCCGCTTTACGTACATAAATCATTTTCAACTCTCCTCAATGTTTTTTTACAGTCTAGTCCTGCCAGCAGAATAAGAAAGCGTAAAAAACTCATGCCTCTGTTCAAAAATTTCGATGGAATGAAACAGCGGATGGGCAGCGGATTTGTTGAAAGCGGAACCGGCTGAAAAAGGGCAAAAAAAAAGCCAGCACCCGAGCTGGCTAAGTAAACACTGGAAGCAATGTGAGCAATGTCGTGCCTTCGCAGCGAGAGTATCAAGGATTGATGCCCTCCCCGGAACGCATCGCAATAATAATCATTATCATTCGCACCTGTAAAGCGTTTTTTTTGACCCGTTGAAATAATATTGACTCAAGGCAGTAAACGGATAAATTCAGAGGTTATTCAACCGGTAAGCAAAAGGATCAGCGAGATGAGCGAGATCGTGATACGCCACGTGGAAACATCGGATGCTCAGGCTCTGCATCATCTTTATTCTCAGACGCCCGTCTACCGCGATACGCTGCAGCTCCCGCTACCGTCCGTCGAGTCCTGGCAGAAACGCCTCGCCAACCCCGAACCGGGCACGCATAACCTGGCGGCCTTCGTTGACGGGCAGCTTGTCGGTCAGTTAGCCGTGATGCTGAATCAGCGCGTTCGCCGCCGCCACGTGGCCACCTTCGGCATCGGCGTCGATCCGCGCTACCACGGTAAAGGCGTCGGCAGCCGCCTGATGCAGGCGATGATCGACCTGTGCGACAACTGGGCGGCCATCGAGCGCATCGAACTGACGGTGTTCACCGACAACCCGGCGGCCATCGCGCTGTATCGCAAGTTCGGTTTTGAGATTGAAGGCACCAGCCGCGCTTTCGCCATTCGCGACGGCGTGCTGGTCGATGCCTACCATATGGCGCGTTTTCGCTCCGGGCAGCCGCGCGGCGATGCGTGATCTCATCCCCCCGCAGGGGCCGCTGCGCCGGCCCCTGAATATCAACCGCCGAACCTTTTTACACGCGCTGGCCGGCCTGACCGCCGCCGGCATGTTCTCCCCCTTCACCCCATTAGGTGCCGCTATGCCAACTTCCGCCGCCGGTCGCCCTGGCGCCCGCAACCTGATTACCGATGTGCCCGGCCTGAAGGTCGGTGTGGCGCAGGACAGCCGGGTGCGCACCGGCGCGACGGTGATACTGCCGGACAGCCCGGCGATTGCCGCCGTGGACGTGCGCGGCGGCGGCCCCGCCACCCGGGAAACCGACGCGCTGGGTGAAGACAATTTGGTACAGACCGTCGATGCGTTGACGTTCAGCGGCGGTTCGGTATACGGCCTGGCGGCGGCGGACGGCGTCGCGGCCTGGCTCGGGCTACAAGGCAGAGGCTATGCGCTGCGGCCGGCTCCCGGCGTGCCGGTCTCACCTATCGTGCCCACCGCCTGCCTGTACGACCTTGCCAACGGCGGCGATAAAAACTGGCAGCTCACGCCGCCGTATCGCCAGCTGGGCATCGACGCGGTCGGCAAGGCTGGATTGGACTTTCCACTGGGCACCGTCGGCGCCGGCTACGGCGCCATGACCGGCATGGGCAAGCTGAAAGGCGGGCTCGGTTCGGCATCGATCGTTGCCGCCAGCGGCGCTACCGTCGGTGCACTGGTGGCGGTCAACAGCCTGGGAGCGGTGGTGGCGCCCGGCACCCGCGCCTTCTGGGCGACGCCCTATGAAATTGACGGTGAATTCGGCAACGGCGGCGCGGCGGCGCTGGCGCAACTGCGCGCGCAGGGCGAAGACTGGATGGTGCAAGAGCCGCAAGGCGGCAGAAAGAACACCACCCTGGCCTGCATCGCCACCGATCTGGCGCTGACGCGTGTGGAGTTGAAACGGGTGGCCATCATGGCGCAAGACGGCATGGCGCGCGCTATTCGCCCGCTGCACAGCCCGTTTGACGGCGACGTGGTGTTCGCCCTGTCCACCGGGCAGCGCGAGGTACAGGGCAGCCGCGAACTGGCGGTGCTGCAGATCGGCGCGCTGGCGGCGGACACCCTCGCTCGGGCGATCGCCCGGGGCGTATACGCTGCCACGCCGTGGCCGGGCAGCCAGGTCACAACCTGGCAAACGCTCGGCGGCTAACGCGCCGCCATCAAAAAAGGGGGCCGGTGGCGCCCCTCGATCTTTATTGCCCCCCACCGCCTAAATGCCGGCGGTTTCCCGAATATAACGGCGCGCCTTCACCGCATACTCGAACGGGTTGGCCAGCGCCGGATCCTGCTCGGCCTCCACCACCATCCACCCTTTGTAACCGCGCTCGTCCAGCAGCTTGAACACCGGCCTGAAGTCGATCACGCCATCACCCGGCACGGTGAAGGTGCCCTTCTTCACGCCGTCGAGGAAGCTCAGCTTGTTGGCCTTCACTTCCGCCACCACCTCATCGCGCACGTCCTTCAGGTGGACATGGTTGATCCGCGGCAGATACTTCTCCAGGATCGCCATCATCGCCTGTTGGCTGCCTTCCGAATAGTAGGCGTGGCCGGTATCGAACAGCAGGTAAACGTCGTCGTTGACCATGCTCATGTAGCGATCGATTTCGGCCGTGGTCTGAATGCCGGTGCCCATGTGGTGGTGCAGGCACACCTGCATGCCTTTATCGGCGGCGATCTTCGCCAACTCGTTGTAACCGTCGGCCACGCGCTGCCACTCTTCATCGCTGAAGTACGGCTTCTCTTCGAACACGCCTTTGGTGGTGCCCTGAATGCTCTTGCTCTGCTCTGAGCAGCCAATCACCCTGGCGCCCATGGCATGCAGGAAATTCATGTGGTTGATAAATTCATCAATGGTTTTGTCTTTCTGGCCGTCAGCGAAAAAGGTGCTGAACCAGGCGTTGCAGATCTGGATGCCGCGAATATCCAGCATCGGTTTCAGCACCGCCGGATCGCGCGGGTATTTGCTGCCCACTTCGCTGCCGGTGAAACCGGCCAGCGCCATTTCACTGACGCATTGCTGGAAGGTGTTCTCCTTGCCCAGATCGGGCATGTCGTCGTTGGTCCAGCCGATCGGCGCAATGGCCAATTTCACGTTGTCTTTATTCATGGTTTGCCTCGGTCCTTGCAGGGCCGCCGGTACAAACGCCGCCGGCGAGCCGAATCAGATTATTTGCCCAACAGCTCTCTTTCGATGCGTTCTCTGGTCGCCACCGCCTGGCTCGGCATCTTTTCCGGGTAACCGAACAGCGAGGTGCAGATGATCGATTCGCCGCCGACCTTGAAGCTGCGGTTGGCAAATTCCATGTCGCGCAGCGTCTGGAACAGGGCGTCGAAATTCACCTCGCCTTCGCCGATGCCGACGTGCTGGTGCACCGCGGCGTCAACGCCCGGCGGGTTGACGATATAGCGGCAGTGCTTGGTGTGGTTCATGGTGTCGGCGATCAGCACGTGGGACAGATCGTCCCCGGCGTACTGCAGCATCCCGGCTACGTCACCCTGCCCCTTGTCGTAGTAGAAGGTGTGCGGCACGCTGTAGAGATATTTGACGTGGTCGCTGCGCAGCGACTTCACCAGATCGGCGGTTTCGTTGCTCAGCTCGCAGAAGTCCCACGGGTGCGACTGGATCTCCATACGAATACCCTCGCGCTCAACGATCGGCAGCAGCTCCTCCATCGAGCGATACCACAGCTCCTCGCAGATCTCCGGTTCGTTGGGATTGCCGGCCAGTTCGGTGTTGATCACCTGCACGCCCATTTCCACCGCAATTTCGATCATCCGCCGCCAGTTTTTGACCGCCGCCTGGCGGCGATCTTCCCCCGGACCGGACCAGCGATACACCACGATAAATGAGGAGATCTCCACGCCGGTCGCTTTTAGGGCGTTTTTATACTCCGCCATGATTTCGCGGCTGGCCTTCGGATGTTTGTAAAACGGGTTGATCTGCGGGTGCGGCGACTGCTCGATGTATTTGTAGCCCCAGTCCGCCACCTGCTGAACCATTTTGGTGACGCCCAAATCCCGGATAACGTCGACATCAAAAGCGATCTTCATGGTCACTCCTCTGCAATCGTGGTTACGCGCTGCGAGCGGTTATTTACCGTAAAACGCCGGGCGCGCCGGCAGGGTCACCGGCACGATCTCGCCGCTGAGCTGGGCCGCCACGCAGGCGTCGGCGGTTACCGCGGCGGCGTAGCCGTCCCAGGCGGAAGGCCCGGTCAACTTGCCCGCGGCTACGTCGTTGATGAAGCCCTGCAGCTCGACGTCATAGGCATCGATAAAGCGATCCTTCCAGTCGGTCAGGATTTCGGTCGACAGGCGGGCGCCGCTGCGCATCTGCACCGAGGACGGTTCCGGCAGTTTGGCGATGCCGGTTTCCCCCACCACTTCGCACTGAATGTCGTAGCCGTACTGGCAGTTGACGAAGATTTCGACGTCGATGCGCGTCCCTTTGGCGGTTTCAAACAGCACAATTTGCGGATCTTTCAGGTGCGGGAACGCCTTCGGGCTCTTGCGTGGGAACACCACCTGCACCGACACATAGTCGTCGTCGAGCAGCCAGCGCAGCACGTCGATTTCGTGGATCAGGGTGTCGGTGATCGCCATATCGGTGGTGTAGGCCTCGCCGACCGTCGGGTTGCGGTGCGCGCAGTGCAGCATCAGCGGCTCGCCGATCTGGCCGCTGGTCAGTACCTGTTTCAGCGCGCGATAGCCCTGATCATAGGGGCGCATGAAGCCGACCTGCACCAGCCGTTTGCCGTGCTTCGCTTCGGCGTCGACAATGTTTTTGCAACCCTGCGCGGTCACCGCCAGCGGCTTCTCGCAGAATACCGGTTTGCCGGCGGCGATGGCCGCCAGCACGAACTCTTCATGACTCGGCCCCCAGGAGGTGACCAGCACCGCCTGCACGTCGGCGGCTTTGATCAGATCGTGGCCGTTGTCATACACCCGCGCATCCAGCTGCAGATCGCTCACCACCTTGGCGGCGTTGTCGCGGTTGATGTCGTTGACCGCCACCACGCGGGCGCCCTGCAACACTTTGCTGCAGCGACGGATATGATCGCGGCCGATGGCGCCGGTGCCGATAACCCCAATGTTCAATGTCATTTTCGCTACCCTCGAGATTAATGTATGAAAACGAATCAGTAATCGCGCGCCTTATCGATGTTTTCCTGCAGCTTGCGCGCCACTGCGACGATTTTTTCGCTGTCGGCCACCTGAGCGCCGCCCACGCGCCACCAGCTGAGATACTTGTGCACCATGGTCTTCGGCAGCACCTTGATGTCCAGCAGCGTGGACACGGTTTGCCTGCGGGCGTCGGCCAGCGCGTCGAGCAGCTGCTGCTCGGTGGTGACGCGATAGGTTTTACAGCCGTAAGCCGCCGCCAGCATGGCGAAATCGACCGGCACCAGTTTGCCGTCGAGCTTGCCGCCCTGTGGATTGCGGAAGCGGAATTCGGTGGTGTAGCTGTCCATGCCGTGTTCCATCTGCAGGTTGTTGATGCAGCCGTTGGTCATGTTGTCGAACAGCACCACGTTGATCTTGCAGCCTTCCTGAATCGAGGTGACCAGTTCGGAATGCAGCATCATGAAGGCGCCGTCGCCCACCATCGCGTACACCTCGCGCTGGGGCTCGGCCAGCTTGACCCCCAGCGCGGCGTTCACCTCGTACCCCATGCAGGAGTAGCCGTATTCCACGTGGTAACCGTGCTCGCCGCGGTTGTGCCACACCCGCTGCAGATCGCCCGGCAGGCTGCCGGCGGCGGCGACGATCACGCTGTCCGGCGGCAGCTCGCGATTCAGCACCCCCAGCACCCGGCTTTGCGTCATCGCCGAGCCGGTCTGGGCGATAAATTCGTCGAACACCTGCTCGCGGTCGAGGTGATCGTCTATCTCCGGCACAAAGTCTGCGCCGCTATATTCCACCGAGTAAACACGCTCGGTCTCTTCACGCTGGGCACCGCGCGCCGCGGCGATGGCGTCGCCCCAGCCGGCGCGATAATCGGCCTGCGCCAGCAGCGCGCCCAGTGCGTTCAGGGCCTCGCGGGCGTCCGCCAGCACCTGCACGCCGTCGAGCTTGCCGGCGTCGAAGGCGCTGACGTTGATATTGAGGAAGCTGACGTCCGGGTGTTGGAACAGCCATTTGGACGAGGTGGTGAAATCGGTGTAACGGGTGCCGACGCCAATCACCAGATCGGCCTGCCGGGCCAGCGTGTTGGCCGCCAGGCAGCCGGTTTCGCCGATGCCGCCGAGGTTGAATTCATGGTCACTCGATACCGTGCCTTTACCGGCCTGGGTCTCGGCGAACGGAATGCCGAAGCGCTCGGCGAATTCGCACAGCGCCCGCCCGGCCTGCGAGTACTTCACGCCGCCACCGCACACCAGCAGCGGTTTGCGTTTGGCCGTCAGCAGCGCTAAGGCGTCCGCCAACATGCCGTCGGTCGCCGGGCGGCGATCGAGCCGATGCACGCGCTTTTGGAAGAAATAGTCGGGGTAGTCGTAGGCTTCACCCTGCACGTCCTGCGGCAGACACAGCGTCACCGCGCCGGTTTCCGCCGGATCGGTCAACACGCGCATCGCATTGATGCAGGCGCTCATCAGCTGTTCCGGGCGCACGATGCGATCCCAGTATTTGCTCACCGCACGGAACGCGTCGTTGGTGCTGATGCTGAGATCGTAAGACTGTTCGATTTGCTGCAACACCGGGTCCGGCTGGCGGGAAGCGTAAACGTCGCCCGGCAGCAGCAATAAAGGAATGCGGTTAGCGGTGGCGGTGGCCGCGGCGGTGATCATATTGGCGGCGCCGGGGCCGACCGATGAGGTGCAGGCGTAAATTTGCCGGCGCAGCTTCTGTTTGGCGAAGCCGATCGCCGCATGGGCCATCCCCTGCTCGTTGCGGCCCTGGTGCACCCGCAGATCGCCGCTATCCTGTTCCAGCGCCTGCCCCAGCCCCAGCACATTGCCGTGGCCGAAAATCGCGAAAATGCCCGCGACGAATTTGGTTTCCACGCCGTCGGCCAGCAGATACTGGTTATCGAGAAATCTGACGAGCGCCTGCGCCATGGTTAACCTGATCTTGCCCATTTACCCACCCTTTAGATTAAGGGCCGCCCCGGAAAGCGCTCATGCCGAGCCGACAATCCCGTGTTTGTGTTACGCGGCGGCAGCTATTATCTTGAGCAGGCGATGCCCGCGCTGCTCACGAAGTCGACAACCTGAAACGTGAAGCGATTATAAACAAATATATTTTTCATAAAATCACATTACAGAAGAAACATTTCATTTTGCGATAAAGATCGCATATTGCATGAAAAGCCCGTTTCATCTCGTGGTTCAGCCTTCATGGGCTTCGTGCCGCGCACCGGCCGATAAAAGTCGTTGGCACATGGGCTGACAGCCTTTTCCTCTGCCCTAACCTCCCTTTTATGTTCCGCCCCGGCGGCCCTTGCGCAGCCGATTCATCGCCTTTTCCCACGCCTCTGTCGATGTTTTAAACGCATCACATTTTTGGGGTGTAAATTTCATTTCATATTGAAATTGAAATTTTCATTCCCCATACTGTCCCCATGCTTCCTGCAGGGCGCCACGCTCGGGCCGCCGCCGGAGTTTTGCTTAACAGAAGGAAACGGGTATGGCTACACAACAAAAACAGCTTGATGTCATTTGTCTCGGGCGCATCGCCGTCGATTTCTATGCTCAGCAGATCGGCGCGCGTCTGGAAGACGCCGGCACATTCGCCAAATACCTCGGCGGCTCTTCCGGCAACGTGGCCTACGGCACCGCCATTCAGGGGTTGAAATCCGGCATGCTGGCCCGCGTCGGCGATGAACACATGGGCCGCTTTCTGCGTGAAGAGCTGCAGCGCGTCGGAGCCGATACCCGCTGTCTGATCACCGACAAGCAACGATTAACCGGCCTGGTGATCCTCGGCATCAAGGATCAGGAAACCTTCCCGCTGATCTTCTACCGCGAAAACTGCGCGGACATGGCGCTGACGCCGGACGACATCGACGAGGCCTACATCGCCTCCTCCCGCGCGCTGGCCATCACCGGCACGCACCTGTCGCACCCGAACACCCGCGCCGCGGTGCTGAAGGCGCTGGAGTATGCGCGCCGCCACGGCCTGCGCACCGCGCTCGACATCGATTACCGCCCGGTACTGTGGGGGCTGACGTCGCTGGGCGACGGCGAAACCCGCTTTGTGGAATCAGACCAGGTGACCCGCGAACTGCAGGAGGTGCTGCACCATTTCGATCTGATCGTCGGCACCGAAGAGGAATTTCATATCGCCGGCGGCAGCACCGACACGCTGACGGCGCTGAAAAACGTGCGCCGGACTACCGCGGCCACGCTGGTGTGCAAGCGCGGCGCGCAGGGCTGCTCGGTGTTCGAAGGTGAAATCGCCGACGACTGGGCGCAGGTGAAGCTGCACGCCGGTGTGCGGGTTGAAGTGCTGAACGTGCTGGGGGCCGGCGACGCCTTTATGTCCGGGCTGCTGCGCGGCTACCTGAACGATGAGGGCTGGGAGCAGGCCTGCCGCTACGCCAACGCCTGCGGCGCATTGGTGGTTTCGCGCCACGGCTGCGCGCCGGCGATGCCGACCAAACGGGAACTGGACGACTACCTGCAGCGTGAACAGCAGGTCACGCGCCCGGACCGCGACGCACGCCTGAACCACCTGCACCGGGTCACCACCCGCAAGCAACAGTGGCCGGAACTGTGCGTGTTCGCCTTCGATCACCGCAAGCAGCTGGCGGACATGGCGCGCGAAGCCGGCGTCGGCGAGGAACGCATTCCGCGCCTGAAGACCCTGCTGCTCACCGCGGCGCAACAGGCTGCCGCGCAGGCCGGCCTCAACGGCAACAGCGGCATTCTGGCCGACACCACCTATGGGCAGGCGGCGCTGAACGAGATCACTGGCCAGGGATGGTGGATCGGCCGGCCGGTGGAGCTGCCCAGCTCGCGCCCGCTGCGCCTGGAGCACGGCAATATCGGTTCGCAATTGATCGACTGGCCGCAGGAGCACGTGGTGAAGTGCCTGGTGTTTTATCACCCGCACGATGCGGAGGAACTGCGCCGCGAACAGGATGAGCTGATCGCCGACGTCTACCGCGGCTGCTGTAAATCCGGCCACGAGCTGCTGCTGGAAGTGATCCTGCCGGACAGCAACGCCGACAAAGACGAACGTTATTACCTGGAGATGATTGAGCATTTCTACCAGTTGGGCATTCAGCCCGACTGGTGGAAACTGCCACCGCTGAGCGCAGAAAACTGGCGGCAGGTCGGTGCCCTGATCGACACCTACGATCCCTTCTGCCGCGGCGTGCTGATCCTGGGGCTCGACTCCCCGGAGGCGGTGCTGAAGGCGGGCTTCGCCGCCGCCGCGGATGCGCGCTGGGTGAAAGGTTTCGCCGTCGGCCGCACCATTTTCGGCCAACCTTCGCGCCGCTGGCTGCAGGGGGAAATCGACGACGCGGCCCTGATCGAGCAGGTGAAACAAAAATACCTGACGCTGATCGGTTTCTGGCGCCAGTACCGTCCGCAGGCGGGCGGCACGCACTGACAGCAACAGCAGGTTCACGTCCCCTTAAGGCCATTTCGCCGCTTTAAGGGGATTTTTTTGCCCCTTTTCTGTGAAGTCGCGCAATGTGCGATCGAATAAATCGCTTTTTGAGGAAATGAAATTTCCGCTCCGTCTGTTAAAATACCCTGTCAATATTTCAGGCATCAGGCCAATACGCCTTCACCCCACTGCGAGCCGAATGGATGAACAACCCAACTCAACTTTCGCTGTTACAGGACGAGATCCGCCACCGTTATGAAACGCTGAGCAAGCGTTTGAAGCAGGTGGCGCGCTATATTTTGGATAACAGTAACAGCATCGCTTTCGATACCGTTGCCTCCATCGCCGCACAGGCCAGCGTGCCGCCTTCCACCCTGATCCGTTTCGCCAACGCCTTCGGCTTCAGCGGCTTCAACGAAATGAAGCAGGTGTTCCGTCAGCATCTGATGGAAGAAACGGTGAACTATACCGAGCGCGCGCGCCTGTTCCGCCAAACCTCTACCGACGACAACGTCGCGCCGGAGAAGCCGGCGGAGATTCTCAACGTATTCACCATGGTCAATGCGCAGGCGCTGCAGCAGCTGGCGATGCAGATTGCCCCCGAGCAATTGGATCGCGCCGTCGAACTGCTCAACAACGCCGAAAACATCTACGTGATCGGCCTGCGCCGCTCGTTCAGCGTCGCCTCCTACCTCACCTATGCGCTGCGCCATCTGGAGCGCCGCGCATTTCTGATCGACGGCCTGGGCGGCATGTTCACCGAACAGCTGAGCATGGTGAAACCGAAAGACGTGGTGATCGCCATAAGCTATTCGCCGTACGCCCGCGAGGCGGTGGAACTGGTGGAATTGGGCGCCAAGCGCGGCGCGCAGCAGATCGCCATCACCGACAGCCAGGTCAGCCCGCTGGCCGCGTTCAGCGACGTCTGTTTCGTGGTGCGCGAAGCGCAGGTGGACGGGTTCCGTTCGCAGGTGGCCTCGATGTGCCTGGCGCAGACGCTGGCGGTCTCGCTGGCGCTGAATAACGCCCGGGATGAGTAAGGCGGATGTGAACGCGCCCGACAGGCTCGGGCGCGGCGGGATTATTGCAGCAACAAATAGCGGTAGAGCGCGCTTTCCAGATCCTGCTTCATGCTGATGAAAAGCAGAATCTCCACCGTTTGGCCGTCGTAGTCATAGATGACGCGGTATTCGCTGTCGGGATCCAATCGTTCGTGCAACCGCACTCCCATGCCCGCCAGCACGGCGTTGAAGCGGTAGCGGGCGGGATCGTCGGCAATTGCCGCGAGGGACGATAACAACTGATTGTCCACGAACATCCCGGCTGCGACGGCCCCTATCGTTCCGCTCTTATAAGACTCGATGTCTTTCAGGCTCCATTCCGCCGCCGGCGCGACGGTAAAACGTATTTCCTGGGGCATCCTGCACCTCGGGTCTATTTCCGCGCGTCACGTAGCCGCTGCAAGGTTTCTTCGGGCGACAGACCGCGCTGATTTTTAATCTCTTGCTTCGCCATCATAGTCAGTTTCAACAACGCGTTGGACTGGCGCTCGAGATTGCGTTCCCGTATTTCGGCCTCTCTTTCAGCCGCCGTTTGTACAAACAGCTCGGCAACACCATTTTTTGTGACGTAAACCCCGCCTTCAAACAGATCGGGCGAACCTAATCCTTCGCGCGCCGCTTTTTGAGACATGGTGGTTGTCATAGTTTTTCCTCCTGTGTACCGGCATTCTCACTGCATAACAGCGGTTCGTTAGATTCACTCAGCCAGGAAGCAATCGCGTGCGGACAGGTTATCATTTGAGCAAGATAGAGGGCAAATTTAGGTCAAATTTATACCCTGATAAAGAGAAAGCCCGGCAAGCCGGGCCTCAAGCGCCTATTGCGCGGCGGGGTAACCTTCGCCGTTAATCCAGGCGTGGTCTTTTTCCCAGGTGAATTTCCACTGCCGCACCGGCCCGGCCATCACGTTGAGATAATAGTTGTCGTAGCCCGCCAGGGTCGCCACCGGATGATAACCGCGCGGCACTTTCACCACGTCGCGATTGTAGACCGGCATGCATTCGTCGAGCGTGCGATCGTCGGTATAGACGCGCTGCATGCAGAACCCTTGCTCCGGCTGAATGCGGTGATAGTACGTCTCTTCGAGATAGGTCTCGTCCGGCGAATCTTCTTGATCGTGCTTGTGGCTCGGGTAGGAGCTGGTATTGCCCTCGTCGGTGTAAACCTCCACCACCAGCAGACTGTCGGCCGGCTCGCTGTCCGGCAGAATGTTATGCACCAACCGCTGGTTGCGCCCCTTGCCGCGCCGCTCCACGCCGATTTCCGCCGGCGTGATCAGGCGTGAAGGCAGGTGGCCGCTGCCGGGCGCGCTGCACACCGCCAACTCCAGATCGGTTTCTGCCCGCACGTCGATGCGATCGTGGTGCGGCACGTACACCGCGTAAGGCGGCGTGCGCTCGAACGGGCTCATGCGTTTGCCGATATGCGGGTATTCGGCGCGCAGCGTGGCGACGGAGGCGATACCGGCCACCAGTACCAGACACAGTTCCTTGTCACCGCACTCCAGCTGCAGCGACTGCCCGGCGGCCAGGCGGTAAACGTCAAAGCCGACATAGCCCCAACCGGCATTTTCCGGCGTCACGTGCTGGATACGCCCCTCGGCGTTCGGCGCCTGACATTTGGCAAGCAGTGAAGACATTTCGATTCTCCTGTTAACTCCCCGTGCAAAGGCCGCTGCCCCCATGGAGCAACGGCCCGCTCATACTCTGCGATCGCTTAACCCAGCGTCGGCATGCTGAATTCAGACACCGTCTGCTGCCCGGCCGGCCAGCGCGCGGTGGCGGTCTTCATGCGCGTGTAGAAACGCACGCCGTCGGTGCCGTGCACGTTCAGCGCGCCGAACACCGAGCGCTTCCAGCCGCCGAAGCTGTGGAACGCCATCGGCACCGGCACCGGCACGTTGACGCCGACCATCCCGGCCTGCACTTCCTGCACGAACTGGCGCGCGTAGTGGCCGCTGCCGGTAAAGATGGCGCTGCCGTTGCCAAACTCGTGGCCGTTAACCGTGTCGATGGCGGTGCGATAGTCCGGCACCCGCACGATGCCCAGCACCGGCCCGAAGATCTCTTCGCGGTAGATGCGCATGTTCGGCTTCACATGGTCGAACAGCGTGCCGCCGACGTAGTAGCCTTCAGGGTAGCCCGGCACCTGATAATTGCGGCCGTCGGCCACCAGGGTGGCGCCTTCTTCCACGCCCAGATCGATGTAGCCCAGCACCTTTTTCTGATGGGCGGAAGACACCAGCGGCCCCATTTCATTCTCTTCGCCGCCCTGCTGCAAGCCCGGCCCGACGCGCAGCTGCGCGATCAGCGGCTTCAGTTTGGCGATCAGTTTATCGGCGGTGTCGTCACCAACCACCACGGCGATCGGCAACGCCATGCAGCGCTCGCCGGCAGAGCCGAACGCGCCGCCCATCAGCGCATTGACCGTGGCGTCCAGATCGGCGTCCGGCATGATGATCGCCTGGTTTTTCGCCGCGCCGAAGGCCTGTACCCGCTTGCCGTGCGCGCTGGCGGTGGTATAGATATGTTCCGCCACGGTGGAGGAGCCGACGAAGCTCACCGCCTGAATGCGCGGATCGGTGCACAGCTGCGCCGCATCTTCATTGGCGCAGTGCACCACGTTGAACACGCCGTCCGGCAGGCCGGCTTCTTTCAGCAGCTCCGCCAGGCGCACCGAGGCCGAAGGCACCAGCGCCGGCGGCTTGAGGATAAAGGTATTGCCGCAGGCCAACGCGATAGGGAACATCCACATCGGCACCATCGCCGGGAAGTTGAACGGGGTAATGCCCGCCACCACGCCCAGCGGCTGCATCAGCGAGAAACTGTCGACGCCGCCGCCGACGTCCGGCGAGTATTCGCCCTTGATCAGATGCGGGATGCCGCAGGCAAATTCGACCACTTCCATGCCGCGCGTCAGTTCGCCCAGCGCATCCGAATACACTTTGCCGTGTTCGCTGACGATAAGCTCGGCCAGCTCGTCGCGGTGCTGTTCCAGCAGCGCCTTGAAATTGAACATGATGCGCGCGCGGCGCAGCGGCGTGGTGCGCGACCAGTCGGCAAACGCCCGATGGGCCACGTCGATGGCCTGCTTGACTTCGGCGGCGGTGCTCTGCGTGACGCGCCGCTCAACCTGCCCGCTGGCCGGGTTGTGCACGTCGACGGTTTGATTGCTGCTGCTCAGGCACACCTGCCCGTCAATAAAGTTACCCACGGTTTTCATGTCACGCCCTCTTTTCAAGTCCGCTGTCGCCTGGCCACACCCAGGCGGCGCGGCGTTAATCGTCCCGCTCGCCAAACCCCGTCGGCAAGCCGGCTAAATCCTGACCGGATGCAGCAAACTCTATTTCATTGAAAAAAAAGTTTCAAATAAATTGTTTTGAAAAATTTGTTTTTAGTGCGTGAGGTCGCAATTTTGCGGTGTCGATCGGGTTGGCGCTTGCATTGCCGTGCCAGGGAAAGCGCAACTGCGGCGGAGAAAGTTGGGGCAATACACACTGACTTTGCTACAGAAAACCCGCACTGCGCCTGCCCTGCCGCCATTACCGCACGCCCTCGAGCGCCCAAGGTGCCCGAATCGCTCGCGACGGTTTTTTTTGAACTGGATCTAAAAATCAATATTCCATTATTCACTAATTATGAAATAAATGTTCTTGTTTGTTCCAGCATTTATCGACGACATCGCCTTGATGACAGGCACGGTTCACACCCTTCCGCTCGCCCTCTTCCCGACAACCCAACCGTGCGGACGGAAGCCAGGATAAAAATCGGAGCAACACATGTCATATCAGCGTAAGCATAATACCGGCTACATATTGCGAATTTGCGGCATCGCCGCCCTGGGCGGCATTCTATTCGGCTACGATACCGCCGTGATCTCCGGCGCGATCGAAGCGTTGAAAGCCTATTTCGATCTCAGCCCGGCCGAAACCGGCTGGGCAGTCTCCAACGTGGTGATCGGCTGCGTGGTCGGCGCCTTCGCCGCCGGGCCGCTGGCGGCGCGCTGGGGCCGTAAAAAGGCGCTGATGCTGGCAGCGCTGCTGTTCACCGTGTCCGCCGTCGGCGCCGCATTGGCTCCGACCTTCACCTGGTTCGTCATCTACCGCATCATCGGCGGGCTGGCGGTCGGCATTGCCGCCACCGTGTCGCCGATGTACATGTCGGAGGTGTCGCCGAAAGACATGCGCGGGCGGGCGCTCAGCATGCAGCAATTCGCCATCGTCTTCGGCCAGATCGTGATTTTCTACGTCAACTTCAAAATCGCCAGCCTCGCCAGCGAAGCTTGGCTGGTGGAAATGGGCTGGCGCTGGATGTTCGCCTCGGGCGTGATCCCCTGCATTCTGTTCTGCATCCTGGTGTTCGTCATTCCTGAATCGCCGCGCTGGAACGTGATGATGGGCCGCGACGATCAGGCGCTGGCGATGTTGACCAAAGTCTCCAACGCCGCCCATGCGCAGAATCTGCTGAAAGAAATCAAAGACTCGCTGCAGCAGGATCAACAGCAGCAGCACCGGAAGCTGAACTACGGCGATGTGCGGGTGCGGTTCATCCTGTTCGTCGGCTGCATGATCGCCATGTTGCAGCAGGTCACCGGCGTCAACGTGATGATGTATTACGCGCCGGTGGTGCTGAAAACCGTCACCGAAAACGCGCAGGAAGCGCTGTTCCAAACCATCTGGATCGGCGTGCTGCAGCTGGTCGGTTCGGTCATCGGCGCCATGCTGATGGATCGCATGGGCCGCATTCCGCTGATGCGTTACGGCACGCTGGGCGCCATCGCCGGCCTGCTGCTCACCTCGTATGCGCTCTACACGCAGGCCACCGGCTATTTCGCGCTGTTCGGCATGCTGTTCTTCATGGTGTTTTATGCGCTGTCCTGGGGCGTCGGCGCCTGGGTGCTGGTGTCGGAAATCTTCCCGAACCGCATGCGCGCGCAGGGGATGAGCATCGCCGTCGGCTGCATGTGGGTCGCCAACTTTGCGGTGTCGCAGTCGTTCCCGATGATCAACGACCACCCTTACCTGTTCTCGCATTTCCACGGCGCCTTCCCGATGTGGATCTTTGCCGCCTGCTGCCTGTTCAGCTACTGGTTTATCGGCCGCTATATTCCTGAAACCAAAGGCGTCTCGCTGGAAAAAATGGAACAGGTGGTGCTGGCCAAACGCCACCGCCAATCCCTGCCCGACGGCAAGCCGCTGCCGCTGGAAAACGGCAAATCCTGATCTCTCACCCCTTATCGCTGGAGTCATGCCCCATGAACATTGCGCTGGACCGCTTCTGCATTAACCGCAAGATCGCGCCGAATCTCGATCTGGACAATTTTTTCCGCCTGGTGAAACGCTGCGGGCTCAGCAAAGTTGAGCTGCGCAACGACATGCCCAGCGGCAAGGTGACCGACGATCTGAGCGACGCGCAGCTCAACGCGCTCGCCGCGCAATACGGCATTGAAATCGTCACGATCAACGCCCTCGGCATGTTCAATCGGGTGGATGACCCTGCGGCGCTGCAGCAGCGCGCCGAAGCGTTGCTGGCGCAGGCGCAAGCCATCCACAGCCGGGCGCTGGTGCTGTGCCCGCACTGCAGCGCCGACGACACGCGCAGCGAGCAGCAAAAACGGGACGATACCCTCGCCGCGTTGCGTCTGCTGGCGCCGCTGTTTGCCCGCTACGGCGTGCAGGGATACGTCGAGCCGCTGGGCTTCGGCATCAGCTCGCTGCGATCGTCGCTGTTGACCCAGGCGATCATCCGCGACTCGGGCGCGCCGTATCGCATCGTGCTCGATACGTTCCACCACTATTTGAGCGGTGTGGCGCAAGCCGACTTCGACGCGCAGATCCAGGTGGCGCAGATCGGCCTGGTGCATCTGTCCGGCGTGGAGGATGGGCGGGATAAAGGCGCGCTGAGCGATGAAGAGCGCATCATGCTGAGCACGGGCGATCGGCTGGAAAGCCGCCGCCAGGTACAGAACCTGGAACGCCTGGGCTACACCGGCGTCTATGCCTTCGAGCCCTTCTCTTCGCAGTTGGACGGCTGGAGCGAGGCGGATATCGAACGGGAAATCCGCCAGAGCATCGCCCTGCTGCAAGGGTAAAAAAAACGGCCTCCGCGGAGGCCGTTTTTCATGGCGTTACTTCAGGTTGCCGACCACCAACTGGTGGCGCGCATTGTAAAACTTACGGTAAGCCAGATAGCAGGCGATGATGGTCGACAGGCTGGCGGTGGAAAGCAGCATAAAGGTCACCATAATCTGGTATTTGATCGCTTTCACCGGGTCGATGCCGGCAAAGATCAGCCCGGACATCATGCCCGGCAGGCTGACCAGCCCAACGGTTTTCGCCGAGTCCACGGTCGGGATCAGCGAAGCGCGGATGCTGTCGCGGATCAGCGCCGCCGAGGCGAACTTGGGCGTCGCCCCCAGGCTGAGCATCTCCTGAATCTTCTGCTGCTCGCCTTTGAAACGCTGGCCGAGGTTGGTGTAGCACAGCCCCACCGCCACCATGGCGTTGCCGGCGATCATCCCGGAGATGGGGATCACCTGCATCGGCGTAAATTCGATGGAGCCGGTCAATACCAGCACCGCCAACGTCAGCACCGCGCCGGTGGTGATGGCGATAAACGACGTCACGAACGCGTGTTCGACGTACTTGCTGCGTTTCTTGGCGTTGTAAGCCGCGTTAAAGCAGATGAACAGCACCATCAACACGGTGAGAACGGCGTTATCCAGGTCGAAAATATACTTCAGCACGTAGCCGACGATGATCAACTGCACCACCGCGCGGCAGATGCTCCAGATAATGTCCTTTTCCAGCGCCAGCTTTTCCCGGTGGCTGATCAGGATGGCGACCACCACCAGCACCATCGACAAGCCCAAGGATTCGTTGGTGATGTTATGCTGATTCATGCTGTTGCTCCTGTTGCTCGGCGCCGTGCGCGCGCAGGGTGATCACTTCGTCCGCATGCGCTATCTCTTCGGTATCGTGCGTCACCCACAGCACCGCCAGCCGGTGTTCCGCCACCAGCTGATGCACTATCTCATTGACGTTGCGTTTGTTTTCCTCGTCCAGCGCGCTGGTGATCTCATCGAGCAACAGCACCCGGGGCATAAACTGCAGGTTGCGGATCAGGGACACCCGCTGCTTCTCCCCGCCGGACAGTTCATTGATGCTTTTGGTCAGCATCGCCTCCGGCAGCCCGAAACGCGCCAGATCGGCCTTCATTTTTCGCTCGGCCGGCGGTTCCTGGCGGATCTGGTAGGGCAGCGCCAGATTGTCGTAAACCGTATTGCCGAACAGTGACGGCGTCTGGAAGCAGTAAGAGACCTGCTTGCGATACGCCTCCGGCGACATCTCGTCGATCGCCTGGCCGTCGAAATAGAGCTTTCCGCTGGTCGGATCCATTAAGGAAGAGATGATTTTCAGCAGGGTGCTTTTCCCGCAGCCGGAAGGTCCGGTGATCAGTTTGAACTCGCCTTCACCCAGCGTGAAAGAGACGGAATCCAGGATCACCTGGTTGTCTATTTGATAATGAATATCATCCAATCTCAGTATGTCTTTCTTTTCCTTCATTACGATGCTGGCTCCCTATACCTGTTCCCGTCTGAGCGATAAGTATATGGCTGCCAAAAACATCTTAGCAATGGCTGTGCGGATGGCAGCGAACGAAGGGGAAGGATTGACGGAGCGAAACGCCCCGCCAAATGATAAATTTAATTAATGATTAGCTGTAAGAATAGTCAAAAGCGACCGCCAGGGTCGAATCACTCTTTTTTTATCGCTGCCTGTTCGTCGCAGCTGTACCAGCGGAGAGAATTGTTGATGCTGCGGTGGGTGCAGTGAACCTTACCCTCCTTTTCCAGCGCCAGCAGCAGGGTGCGGGTGGTATAAATATTTTCGCCGCATTTATCCGCCAGCTCGCGCGTCTTCGGCCACTGCTCCGGCGGGGGATGATGGCCCCCAGATCCTTCCACACGCTCCCTGCACAATCCTTGCAACACATTCAGCATCAGCGATTTTCTGCTTTCAAACGTTTTCGGCGCCTTGGCCATAGCATTCCTCCTGAGTGGTTACTGCTGAGCACCCCGCTCACGGCTGCACGTCAGCGATGCGCAGGGTGTAAATCATGGTGGCATTCGGGGGGATCGCCGGCGGGTTGCCCTGTTTGCCGTACGCCAGCGCCGGCGGCACCACCAGCGTGATCGCACCGTGTTGCTGCAGCTTCTCGATAGCCGCGCGAAACAGCGGCGGGTAGCGCGTCAACGGCTGCGAGATCACCGTCCCCGCCAGCTCCATGTCTTTGACTACCCGGCCGTCGGTCAGGCTTTCGCGCACCACGATATCCACCCGATCGTCGGCGCCGATCGCCCCGCTGCCGGCATAGTCCACCCGGTAATAGAAACCGAGCGCATCCTGCTTGACCCCCTCCTGACGAACGAAATTGGCCAGGTAGGCGTTGTCATCCCGAGGCGGCGCCTGCGTCTGTTGCGCCTGCTGCAACCGCTGCTGCGCCGTGTGCAGCGCGCCGTCGATGGCGGCTTCATCGAGCCGCAACCGCCCGGCCAGGGTATCGGCGATGCCCGCCAGCAACAGCTGGGTATCCGCTTCCAGCCCCGCGCGCCGGTTCTCCTGCTGCAGATGCAGAATGTCGCGTCCGAGCGATACGCCGGCGGCATACGCCTGCTTGTCCGCCTCGCTGGCCAGCGCAGGCGGCTCGGCCGCCTGCTGCCGTTCGGCCAGCAAGGTCTCCACCCGCTGCTGCTGCTGCGCCAGCTGCGCCGCCAAACTTGTGCGGCGCTGTTCGGCCCGCGTTAACGAAGCGGCCAGCACGCTCACTTCAGGCACCGGCGCAACGGCCTGCCGCAATCCCTTCAGGGCATCGGCCAGCGGCCGAATATCGACGACGGCCGGTTCCCGTTTCGGCGCCGCCGCGGCCTGAGCCGCCGCCAACTGCCGCTCCAGCTGACGGATTTTCTCCGCCTGCTGTTGCAAAGAGTGCTGCAACGACGTTAAACGAGCGCTGTCTGCGGCCGGTTTGGCGGCTGGTGCTGACGCCAATTTACGCGCGGTGTCTTCCCTGGGCGCGGCCGGTGGCGCCTGCCGCTGTTCGGCAAACTTCAACAGCGCGGGAATGCCGTCATCGGCGGCGCAAGCGGCCCCGCTCGCCGCCAACAGCAAAAGCCCCATCGCCCATCCTTGCGCGCATCGCTTCATGGCTACAGATTCTCAACCCGGCTGGACAGATCGGACATCAGCTCATGCTCGACGTCAGCGCAGAATTTCTCGGTTTTATATTGATAAAGAGCATCAATCGCTTTACGGGTACTCTCATCCACGTTGCCGCGCACCCCGGCATATCCCGAAGCGTTGGAAAGCAGGCCATTAAAATAGGCGATGCGTTTTTGGTAACTTTGCGGATTAATATTCTTTAATGAATTAACCCGCTGCTGACAAAGCGCGATGCGTTGCTCATCGGATTTATCATTAGGATTATTCTGTGAGATTTTTTTCACGGAATTCAGTTTTGTCTTGCTCCCGCCCGCACAGCCAGAAAGCGCCATAAGAGACAGCAGAAATAGGGTCAACCCCACCCAACGGCGCCCGCCGCAAGCATTAATCATCGTTATCATTCCGTTTATAATCCTTTAATTGTCACTTAGGTCATCATTATGTGGCGAACGGCAGCAGCACATGCCTTAATTTGATTAATCAAAATGGGTTAGGTAGCAAAAAATCCCTATCACGCAATGCGATAGAATAATTCACTACCGGTGCAATTGTTATTTAATTGTTAACCAATTAGGTCTAAACGCTGGCTAAACGCGAATAAGAAACCCCATTCCCTCATGAACAAACAACCATGAAATAACAATAAAAACAATAAATTATGTTTTATATTTTGTTTCTAAAGGGAAATGCATCATCTGCTGCCTCAGAGCGATATTAGCAAAACAATATTGTGAATTGTAGGTGCCACCCTATTTCCCCCGATCTAATATCTCGCATATCGTTATTTATATAGTGATTTATACTGGATAATATTTGTATACGATCTATTGATTTTAAAGCAAATATATTTCTTTTTCCTTTTGGTTTTATATTCTGAATTTGACTTAATTTAATAAAATCTATTTCCAAGCAATACTATTATTTGCAAGAATATTCCCAGCAACACGCCACACGTAAAAAACGTATTTTATTTACCAGAAAATCCATTATCGATTTTCCAAATTTCGTTATTTCTCATAAATAACGGATGTCGGCGTATTGCCCAGAGCAAAAGGATCTGGCTCCAACCGCACGGGCGGCGACATGGCGTTGCCACCGCCGCGGGGGATTTAGATGTGCTGTTCTTTTTATTTAAAAACTCTCTACAGGAACCTGAGAAATGAAACTGAATAAATTAATGCTGGCAACCGTGATTGCTTTCGCTTCCGCATCTGTTGCTCATGCCGCATCTAATCAGGGCAGCGGTAAAGTCACCTTTACCGGCGAAATTATCGATGCGCCATGCAGCGTCGCGCCGGAATCCGTTGACCAAACCGTGCCGATGGGCCAGATCAGCAGCCGCATCCTGGCCAACCAGGGTAAATCCAGCATGCAGCCTTTCAACATCGAACTGAAAGATTGCTCCATCTCCACCATGAAAAACGTCAAAGTGACCTTTACCGGCACGCCTGATCCGGTTAACAACAAACTGCTGGCCCTGAGCGGCACGGCAACCGGCGCCGGCATCGTGATCTACGACAACCTGCACTCCAAAGAGGTGGAACTGGGCACCGCGACCGACGGTCAGGGCCTGAACGACGGCGACAACTCGCTGAAATTCGCCGCTTATCTGCAGGGCAGCAGCGCCTCAAGCGCCGTGGTGCCGGGCGACTTCACCAGCGTGGCGAACTTCACCCTGGCTTACCTGTAATACCCCACAGGGGATGTCTCAGGGCATCCCCCGCTTTATTGCATGCCGAGGATACCGGCAAGGGAACAGGGAAAGACAGGGAGACGCCAGCATGACTATCCGCCTTTGCGGCCTGTTGCTCATCGCGCTCAGCGTCGGCAGCGCGGCGGCGGCAGCGAAAAATCAGGGCCACGGCAAAGTCAGCCTGGGCGGCACCATCGTTGAAACGCCGTGCGGCATCGCCAGTGACAGCCTGGATCAAACCGTCGATTTTGGTCTGATTTCCATGACCGACGCCTCGCAGGATGGGCAGTCGGTGCTGATCGGCAGCCGCCGCCATTTCACGATCAAACTGGTGAACTGCGAGCTGGCCAGCCAGGTGAAGCCTGACTTCATCTATCGCGCGGCCAACGTCACGTTCGACGGCACCGCCGACAGCGGGGATCCTTCCCTGCTCGGCGTTTACGGCGAGGCGAAGGGCGTGGCTATCGAGCTGTTGAACGATGCCGGCACGCCGATCCCGCTCGGCAGCACGACGGCGGATTACCAGATCGTCGCCGGCGACAACACGCTGCGCTTTGGCGCGCAGTTGCGCCTGCATCCCGACAAGGCGCGGGCGGGCGGCTTCAGCTCTCTGGCCAAATTCACCCTGTCTTATCTCTAGCGCCGGCGGGCGCTGCACAGCATTACGTATTCAGGTCGTACGGATGACCTGCTATTGGGCGCGGACTTGCCATGAGTGATTATGCTATGACGTCATTACTGACACGGAAACACCTACCTCTCCTCGTCATTCTGTCTTTCCTCTGGGTGCGTCCGGCATTTTCCGCCACGGAATTCAATACCGACGTTCTGGATATCGGCGAGCGCAGCAAAGTGGATCTTTCGCGCTTCTCCGACGCCGACTACGTCATGCCCGGCGCTTATTTGCTGGACATCAAGATCAACCAGAAAACGCTGCCCCAGCGCAGCATTCAGTATTTCCCGTCGCCGGATAACAAGAGCGGCAGCCAGGTGTGCCTGCCGCCTGACCTGGTGGAAAAAATGGCGTTAAAAGAAGAAGCGGCCAAAAAAATCACCCTGTGGCACGACAACCAGTGCGCCGACATTCGCGGCATCAAAGGCGCGACCATCTCCGATCGCATCGGCGGCGGCGTGCTGGCGATCACCATCCCGCAGGCGTGGATGAAATACTCCGATCCCGACTGGACGCCGCCCGAGCAGTGGGACGACGGCATTCCCGGCCTGCTGCTGGACTACAACCTGAGCGGCCAGTTAGGCAAACAGAGCCACAACAACAACACCGCCCAGAACCTGAGCAGCTACGGCACCTTGGGCGCCAACCTGGGCCCCTGGCGCCTGCGCGCGGACTACCAGGCCAATTACAATCAGCAGGCCGGCGATCGCAGCACCGGCTTCGACTGGAATCAGATCTACGCCTACCGCGCGCTGCCGATGCAGGCCGCCAAGCTGACGCTGGGCGAGATCTATCTCGACTCCGGGGTGTTCGACGCCTATCGCTTCACCGGCCTCAACCTGGCCAGCGACGAGCGCATGCTGCCGCCTAACCTGCAGGGCTACGCGCCGGAAGTGCGCGGCATCGCCAAGAGCAACGCCAAGATCACCGTCTCGCAGGAAGGCCGCACGCTGTACGAAACCACCGTGCCCGCCGGGCCGTTCGCCATCCAGGATCTCAACAGCTCGGTGCGCGGCAAGCTGGACGTCAAGGTGGAAGAGCAGGACGGCACCGTCTCGACCTTCCAGGTGGATACCGCCACCATTCCGTACCTGACCCGCCCGGGCTACGTGCGCTACAACGTGGCGCTCGGCAAAACCTCGGCCTACGACCACCGCACCCAGGGGCCGCTGTTTTCCGCCAGCGACTTCTCCTGGGGGCTGAGCAACGCCTGGTCGCTGTATGGTGGCGCGCTGCTCGGCGGCGACTATAACGCCTGGGCGCTCGGCCTCGGCCGCGATCTGAACGTGTTCGGCGCCATGTCGCTGGACGTCACCCAGTCGATCGCTCGCCTGCCCGGCGAGCCGACCGCCAGCGGCATGTCGTTCAAGCTCAACTACGCCAAACGCTTCGACGAGCTGAACAGCCAGATCACCTTCGCCGGCTACCGCTTCTCGCAACGCAAATTCATGAACATGTCGCAGTATCTGCAGGAGCGCTACGGCGATTACGACAAGAATTACAACGGCCGTCAGAAAGAGCTGTATACCATCACCGCCAGTAAAACCTTTATGGCGGAAGACAGCGCCAGGGCGATCACCACCTATCTGACTTACTCGCACCAGACCTATTGGGACGCGCGAACCCAGGATCGTTACGGGCTGTCGACCAGCAAGTTGTTCAGCATCGGCGATATCAGCAACATCACCGCCTCGCTGTCGGCTTACCGCACCTATTACCAGGGCCGCACCGACGACAGCGTGATGCTCAACTTCACCGTACCGATCGGCGATCGTCGGCGCGTCGGCTATGCGCTGCAAACCAACAACGGCGACGTCACGCAGACCGCGTCGTATAACGACTACAGCGATCCGGACAATACCTGGCAGGTCAGCGGCGGCTTTAACCAGTCCGGCAAATCGCTGGCGCGCGGGTACTACACCCACAACGCCTCGTTCGGCTCGCTGAACGCCAGCGCCTCTTACCAGCAGGACAGCTACTCGTCGATCGGCGGCTCGTTCCGCGGCGGTCTCACCGCGACCCGGCACGGTATCGCGGCGCATCAGAACTCGAGCAACGGCGGCAGCCGCATGATGCTCGACACCGACGGCATCGCCGGCGTGCCGATCAATAACGGCCGCGCCTACAGCAACCGTTTCGGGCTGGCGGTGATTTCCGACATCACCAGCTACTACAACACCGACACCCGTATCGACGTCAACAAGCTGGCGGACGATGTCGAGGCCACTCGCGCCGTGGTGCAAGGCACGCTGACCGAAGGCGCCATCGGCTACCGCCACTTCGAGGTGGTGAAAGGCAGCAAGCTGCTGGCCACCATTCGCCTCGCGGACGGCAGCGAACCGCCGTTCGGCGCCGCGGTGCTGAGCGAGAAAGGCCGCGAGGTCGCGGTGGTCAACGACGGCGGCTCGGTCTATCTGACCGGCGTACAGCCGGAGGAAAAACTGGATGTCGCCTGGGAAGGCCAACGCCGCTGCCGCATCGTGATCCCGGGCGCCGCCAAGCCGCTGGACCAGCTGCTGCTGCCGTGCGCCACCCTGTAATCCGTAACGCTGAGAAATAATGACATGAACAAACACCCGATAACGCTACTGACCGCCGCCGGCCTGGCCCTGAGCGCCGTACTGCCCACCGCCGACGCGGCGATATCGCTGGATCGCACGCGCGCCGTTTATGTGAGCGACGCCAAATCGATCAGCCTGAATATCGTCAACGAAAACAAAGAGCTGCCTTTCCTGGCGCAGTCCTGGCTGGAGAACGAGCAGCATCAGAAAATCACCTCGCCGCTGGTGGTGCTGCCGCCGTTGCAGCGCGTGGAGCCGAGCGAGCGCAGCGTGGTGCGCATCACCAAGACGCCGGAAGCGGATCGCCTGCCGCAGGATCGCGAGTCGGTGTTCTACTTCAACCTGCGCGAGATCCCGCCGAAAAGCACCAAAACCAACGTGATGCAGCTGGCGCTGCAGACGCAGATCAAGCTGTTTTACCGACCGAAGGCGATTGTCGCGCCCAAGGGTGAAGTGTGGCAGGAAAAGCTGGTGTTCCGTAAAAGCGGCGGCGCCATCACCGTCGACAACCCGACGCCGTTTTACATCACCCTGACCGGCATGACGCGGCAAACGCAAAAACAGGGCGGCGGCGCGATCGGCGGTTTTCAGCCGCTGATGCTGAAGCCGAAATCCAGCGAAAGCCTCAAGCTGCACGACACCGGCATGAACAGCTTCGTCATCACCTACATCAACGACTACGGCGGCCATCCGGAGCTGCGCTTCGTCTGCAATGGCGGCGTTTGCACCGCCGTGCCCGAGAAAAAATAAGGAGGTCCAGCATGGCTGAATTCACCGATCGACTGCGCCCTCTGCTGCTCGGCGCACTGCTGTGCGGCGGCGGCGCGCTGGCGGCAACGCCGCTGGGCGTGATCGAAGGCACCACCGGCACCGTCAGCTTTCACGGCGGTCTGCTCAGCTCTCCCTGTAGCCTGACGCCGGACAGCCGGGATCAGTCCGTCGATCTGGGCGACGTCAGCGCACGCGACTTCCGCAACGCCGGCGATCGCAGCGCGCCGGTGCGTTTTCGTCTCTCGTTCCGCAATTGCCTGCTGGGCGCGCGCGCGCTGGCGGATAACCCGGCCGGCCCGCGCAACGGCGATGCCGGCCGCCTCTACCTGCAGGGTGAGCAGGCCGCCACGCTGGTGTTTCTCGGCGAAAGCGACGTCGACAACCCGTCGCTGCTGAAGCTGAACGGCGGCGTACAGGGCATCGGCCTGCGGCTGCAAGACCAGCAGGGCCAGGCGTTGGAGCTGAATCAGCGCAGCCGCCCCTACATTCTGCAGCCCGGCAGCAACACCCTGTGGTTCAGCGCCAGCGTGGAATCCACCCAGCGGGCGGTGATGGCGGCCGGGTTCGCCGCCGTGGCGCACATTCAGGTGATTTACCTGTGAGGCTCGAGAACGCAATGAAAACTCAACTGACCAAACTCTGCCTGCCGCTGGCGATCGCGCTGGCGGCCCCCGCCGCCTGGGCCAACGGCTATGTCACGCCGGACGGCGGGCCGAAACAGTTCTATATCGATCTGAATGAAAGCAACATCACCAACCAGGTGGGGTTCACCAAACTGTTTCCCTATGATCTGGGCGGCACCTATACCGGCAAGGTGTATTGCGATACCCCTATCCCCACCAGCCCGCACTTTTACAAGTCGGATTCGGCGTTGCCCCCCTCCGACTACGGCAACGGCTATTTAAAGCTGAATGACTTTTTGGATTTAAAAGCCGAGGTGTGGATTGCCGGCAACAAGAACGCCTACGTCACCGTGCCTTTTTACAACGAATCGAATTTGCTGAGCCAACACCGCTGCCAGCCGCCGTACTTGCAGGTCAACAACTACGGCAGCGGCTCCAAAGGCAAGATCACCTTCCGGGTGCGCAAAAAAATCATTAACGGCGTTGAGATTAACGATCGGCAGATCATCGAGATGTACGGCCGCCTCGGCTCGACCGACGGCGGTTTCGGCCCCAACCCGATGGCGCAGGTGTTTATCCAGTCCGCAATCCTCTACGTGCCCGATAAATGCGTGGTGAACGAAGGCCAGTTGATCAACGTGGAGTTCGGCGAGATCGGCGGCAGCGATCTCAACGGCTCGAACTACCCGCAAAGCATTCCGGTGCGCTTCCAGTGCGAGGGCGGCAGCTTCGAAGACGGCACGCTGAATATCAAGCTGGCGGTGTCGGGCACGGCGGCCTCCTTCAGCAACGAGGTATTCAAAACCGACAAGAACGATCTCGGCATCCGGCTGACGCATAACGGCCAGCTGGTTATCCCGAATGAGTTTTACCCGGTGCCGAACATCGGCAACGGCGGCTCCTGGAACCTGGTGGCGGCGCCGTTCGCCAACGGCGGCGCAGAGATCGGCGAAGGGGAATTCAACGCATCGGCCACCATCGTGGCGGCATTCCAGTAACCGAGGGAGGAACGGAAAATGCGTCTACGCGCTTTAGCGCTGCTGAGCTGCGCGCCCTGGTGGTTTGCCGCCATGCCGGCGGCGGCGAACACCGAGCTTATCGGCGCGCCGGTGCAGTTCCACGGCACCGTGGTGAGCCGCCCGTGCAATATCGAACCGCAGTCCGCCGATCAGTTGGTGGAGATGGGCACGGTGATCGTCAAAACCCTGTACCGCTACGGACATACCACGCCGGTGCCGTTCAGCATCAAGCTGACCGACTGCAAGACCACGGTGTTCAAATCCGTCAGCGTGACCTTCAGCGGCGCCGAAGACGGAGAGCTGCCGGGCAAGCTGGCGATCAACAACGGCGCGAACGGCGCCGCCATCGCCCTGTTCGATCATCAGGGTGCGGACATCTCTCTGAATAAGGCCACCAGCGCCGTCGCGTTGCAAAACGGCCCCAACAACCTGAACTTCACCGCCTACGTACAAGGGCGGCCGAGCGCGATTCAGAACCAAAGCATTACCGAAGGCGAATTCACGTCCGTCGCCAATTTTGTGCTGGCGTACCAATAAGCCCCGCACCGCCCCAGGGAAATCAGGAAAACGCCCGGCGCGCAATCGCCGGCAATGGGCCGTCACCGTTCGCTCCGGCGCGGCCTTTTAAGGAGGCACCCATGCCAGATATTCGCTTCACGCTGTTCGACAGCGATAACTTCTACCAGCAGGGGCTGCGTCTGCTGCTGCAGGATTATCTGCACTCCCTGAACGAATGCCAGCGCCGGTACCCGCAGTTCTCGCCGCTGGCGCTGCAGGCGTTGGATAACATCGAAATCGTGTTCCGCACGCCGGAAGAGCGCTGGGGCTGCGCCTGCTGTTACCAGAGCCCCTACGGCATCCCGCGCCAGCGGCAGCTGACTCTGCTGATCCTCGACGACACGACCCAGCAACAGGTGAAAAACCTGCCGCCGCTGTTCAGCATCCATCGGCGCGATTCGGCCTACGCCATCCGCCTCAAGCTGCAGATGGCGTTGGAAAAGTTCATCCTGCATCCGTGGGTGGCGCTGCACGCCGCCGGCCAGTGGAAATGCCAGGCCTGCCGCATCGCCGCGCTCAGCCACTGCGAAAAAAAAGTGTTGGGGTTGATGAGCAGCGGCATGTCCGCCTGCAGCATCGCCGGCCTGCTGCAGCGCAGCCAGAAAACCATCAGCGCCCATAAACGCTCGGCGATGCGCAAGCTGAACGTGCGAAAAAACAGCGAGCTGAATAAGGTGCTGCTGAATCAGCGCGGGCTGAGTTGACTGACAACGGACTCGCGAGTGCCGAAAGAGTGGTTTACTCTGAATACTCATTTTCGCACTGCAAAGCGAGCCGGAATCCATGCCCAGAACAGCCAAAGTCGTTGACGTTCCCGCCCTCGGCGAGCTCGATCGCCAGGCGGGTCAGCTTAGCCACCAGCTGGCGCAGGCTCTGCGTCAGGCCATCCACCGCGGCGATCTGAAAGCGGGCGATCTGCTGCCCTCGACGCGCCGGCTGTCGGCGGCGCTGGATCTGGCGCGCGGCACGGTGTTGGAAGCCTTTGCTCAGCTGACGGCGGAAGGCTTTCTCGAACCGCAGCCCGGCTCCGGCACCCGGGTCGCCCACTATCAGGCGCCGCGCCGCACGCCGCACGCCACGGCGCAGGCGAGTTCGGCGGTAGCGGTTCCGCTTTCTTCACAGGCTCAGCATCTGGCGCGCTTTGCCACGCAGGCGCGGGCGCTGCCGCCGGTACCGTTCACTGTGTCAGTGCCAATCGGCGATACCGCGCCCGACGATATCTGGCGGCGGCTCGGCAACCGCATCCGCGCCCGCGGCCCCGGCGCGCCGTCGGGCTACGGCGATCCGCTGGGCGCACTGCCGCTGCGCGAAGCCATCTGCGACTATGTGCGCCGTTCCCGCTCGGTAAACTGTACGCCGCAGCAAATCCTCATTACCTCCGGCACCCAACAGGGGCTGTATCTGGCCGCGCAGATCCTGTTGGACGCCGGCGACAGCGCCTGGGTCGAAGATCCTGCCTACGCCGGCATTACCGCCATTTTCGATAGCCTGTTCCGCGATCGGCGCATGATTAGGGTGCCCGTCGCCGACGACGGCATCGACGTCGCCGCCGGCGTGCGCCTGGCCGCCAATGCCCGCGCCGCCTTTGTCACGCCGTCGCATCAGTATCCGCTGGGCATGCCGATGAGCATGGCGAAAAGAAGCGCCCTGCTGGCCTGGGCCAGAGAGCGGCAAGCCTGGATCGTGGAAGACGATTACGACAGCGAGATGCGCTACGCCGGCCACCCGTTCCCTTCGCTGCAGGGGCTGGCGCCCGAGCGGACGCTCTATCTCGGCACCTTCAGCAAGGTGTTGTTCCCTTCGCTGCGGCTGGGTTACGCCATCGTGCCGCCGCCGCTGGTCGACGCCTTTTGCGGCGCCAGGATCCTGATGGATCGCCATCCACCCAGCGCGGATCAATACGTGCTGGCCGCCTTTATCGCCGAAGGGTATCTTGACCGGCATATCCGCAAAATGCGCGGCGTCTACGCCGAGAAGCGTCGGGTGCTGATCGAGGCGATCAACGCGTACATCCCGGCCGAGCTGGCGGTGGTGCAGCCCTGCGATCAGGGCATGCACATGGTGCTGTGGTTGAGAAAAGATCTCGACGACGTGCGGGTCGCCCTGCAGGCCAACGAAGCCGGGTTGGCGCTGCGGGCGGTGTCGCCGATGTATGCGCCCGACCACGGTGAGCCGGGCCTGGTGCTGGGGTTGGGCGGTTACGCCGACCGCCAGGTGCAACAGGCGGTGGAACGGCTCGGACAGGTGATCCTGGCCTGCGCCGGCAGCGGCGCCTAGCGGGAAAAACGTTTGGCGCCGAACACGCAAACCACCACGCCGGCCATCACGGCGATCATCATCGGCTGGACGGTTTCCTGCAGCAGCCAGCCCGCCAGCGCCAGGCCGAAGAACGGCTGCAGCAGCTGCAACTGCCCGACGGCGGCGATGCCGCCCTGCGCCAGGCCGCGATACCAGAAAATAAACCCAATCCACATGCTGAACACCGAGACGTAAACCAGCGACAGCCAGGCAGCGCCGCTGACCACGGGCCAGGCGGCCGGTGCCGCCAGCCAGGTGGCCGCCAGCGTCAACGGCAAGGCGACCACCAGCGCCCAGGAGATCGCCTGCCAGCCGCCGATCCGGCGCGACAGCACCGCCCCTTCGGCATAACCCAGGCCGCACAGCAACACCGCCCCGACCATCAGCGCATCCCCTTGCCAGGCGCCGCCGCTCCCCTGGCTCAACGCGAAAGCGCCCACCAGCACGGCGCCGACGCCTGAAAAAGCCCAAAAAGCGGGCTTGGGCCGCTCTCCGCCGCGCAAAACGCCAAAACCGGCGGTCGCCAGCGGCAGCAGGCCGATATACACCAGCGAATGCGCCGACGTGGTGTGCTGCAGCGCCAACGCCGTCAGCAGCGGAAAACCGATGACCACGCCAAGCGCCACAAACAGCAGCGGCGGCAAATCGGCCCGCGTCGGCCGCGCCTGGCGAGTGATCCGCAGCGCGCACAGGGCCAGCAAAGCGGCGATCGCCGCCCTGATCGCCGTCAGAAACAGCGGATCGAGCTCCAGCACCGCCACCCGGGTGGCGGGCAACGAGCCGCTGAAGATCATCATGCCGAGGAAACCGTTCATCCAGCCCTGAGCCGAATGCCCGACGGCGGGATGAGCAGGGGTAACAACAAGCGTTTTTTCAGACTGACTGTCCATCATGCGAATGCTCCGCACGCCTGAGGCATACCGAAATCGGCAACCCGCGAGGCGAGGTCATAGTAAAAGAGAACATCGTTGCCCGGCGTCGCTTGCCGGGGCTGCGTTCTATTTTTCAGATAAAGCGGTTCACAGACAGGTCCAGATAGTGAAATTTTTACTGTGCCGGTTAGCAAAGCGCGCCGCTAACGCCAAAGAAGGGCGTTTTTCGGGCTGTCCTTGGCCGTTTGGCGGCCCTACCTGCAGGGTATCATGGACTTTTATGCGTTTTTGCAGAACAGGACAAGGTGCGGCGCCGTGGTGAAACCCTTCTTACGCAGTGGCAGTTTGGATGATGTGCTGGCTTTAGGCGAGAACGGGCAACCGGTCTACGCCTGCGCGCAGCAGCTGCGGGAAACCCTGCGCCTTCGCCGGCAGCAGCAGGCCGCCGACTGTCTGGCGATCCCCCAGCCGAACGAAAGCGGCACCCGCATCGACTGGTATGCGCCCTTCCCCGGCAAAGTCACCTCCTGGCTGGCGGCGAGCGATGCCCAGCGCGCGCAGGCGGTACGGCACCTGGAACACTGCCTGACGACCTTCCGCAGCCTGACGGAACAGGCCCTGGCGACCGATCACCCCAGCCATCGCCTGTTCGGCGCGCTGCTGGCCAAAGCGATGCACATACCCGACCCCAACCACGTTTACCTGGTGGACGATCGACCGGTGCTGACCTTCTGGGGCTTTATCAAGCCGCAGGCGCAGAGCCCGAACGATCCGTTGGCCTGCCTGCGCCCGATCGAAGCAGAGATGAAAGTCGAAGTGGAAAAACCGGCGCCGATCGCCGCCGCTCCGCGTAAACCGGTCGTTGTCGAACCGGTAAAACCGGCCCCGGCCGCCGAGCCCGAACCGGCGCCCGCCCCGGCAGCGCCTATCGAATCCCCTACCGCTCGCCGGCGCCACGCTCTCTGGCTGTTGCCCGTACTGTTGCTTGGCAGTGCGGCGCTGGCCGCCTGGCTGCACCGCTCACCGCCGCCGCAACCGGCGATACCGGCTGAGGTACGGCATCCAGCGCCGCCGAAAAAAACCGCCGCGCCGTTGCCCAAGCTGCGCTTGCCGCTGGCGCACGCGACGCTGATGCCACCGCCCCCGGCGCCGGCCATCCCGCAACCGCTGGACAAAAATGCGCTGGTGCTGCCGCCCGAGGCGGTGAAGGCCGGTTCCACCCGTTTCCTTAACGGCAAATGGCGCGCCACGGTGGCGCTGAAAGACCCGATTACCGGCAAGCGCCCCGGTCTGCAATACCGTCTGAACGGTGGCAAGGGCAGCGCCGTCATCGCCTACGGCGACGGCGTCAGCTGCCGGGTGGCGGTCGAAGCCGGGCTGATGCAGTCCGGCAATCTGGTGATCAACAGCCGCACCAAGGCGCGCTGCAGCGACGGCAGCCGCTACCAGATCCCGGAGATCGTCTGCCGCCAGGGCGAAACCGGCGCGGCAGAGTGCACCGGCCGCTACGATGCGGACACCACCTATCCCATGACGTTCAAGCGCGAGAGTAAATGATGCTGGCACCCCTTACGGACTACAAACACGGCATTACGCTGATCCAGGACAGCGGCATTCAGTTTCTGGACTTTGCCCTGACCCCGCGGCTGGACGCCGAGTTTCCCGGCAAATTCGTGCGCAAGACCGCCAGCGGCCCGCTGCTGCGCCTGCAATGGGAGGCCGAGAGCGGCAAATACCAGTTGCCGGCCGTGGGCGACCAGGCCGCCGAAGTGGTGCGGCCGGAGTTCAGCTACCCGCTGCAGCAGTCGCTGCGCCTGCTGGATAAGCTCTGGCTGCCGCTGCCCTTCTTGCGCCACACCCCGGCGGGCCTGTTTTTGTCGGGCCCGGACAACTGGGCGCGCCTGCAGGTGGTGCAGCTGGATGAACCGGATCAGGACGGCAACCTGCTGCGCGTGGTGCTGGCCTTCGACACTCGCGCCGCCGCGCCCGGCCAGGAGGCGCTGGCGCCGGGCGAAAGCGATCTCGGCGCCGATCTGAGCTTCGCGCTGGCGCACCGCAACCACGAGCTGGGCGAATTTCTCGATCTGACCTGGGTGGACGGCTGGCTGCGCGAGGCGTTCAGCCAGCGCGCCGCCGAGCAGGAACAGCGCGCCGAGGCGGAGATCAACGCCGGGCTGAAAACCTTCGAGTATCAGGCGCACTACCTCAACCTGCTGCACATGCTCGGCCACCAGTTGGCGGTGCCGCAGATAAAGATGGTGGCGGCAACGCTGCAGCAACCGGCGATCGACGTCGATCTGGTGCTGGACGTCGGCAACTCGCACACCTGCGGCGTGCTGGTCGAAGACCACCCGGAAGAGAGCAACGGCCTGAAGCAAACCTACGAGCTGCAGCTGCGTTCGCTGTCTGAACCGCACCGCGTCTACAACGAGCTGTTCGAGAGCCGGGTGGAGTTTTCTCAGGCCAGCTTCGGCAAGCCGCATCTGTCGTTCCAGAGCGGGCGCGACGACGCCTTCCAGTGGCCGTCCATCACCCGCGTCGGCCGCGAAGCCGCGCAGCTGGCGCAGCGGCGAACGGGCCATGAAGGCACCACCGGCATTTCCAGCCCGCGCCGCTACCTGTGGGACGAGGAGCGCTATGCGCCCGGCTGGCGCTTCAACGAGCGGCACGAGCCGATGGCCGCCGCCGCGCCGTTGACCACCCTGATCAACGACGAAGGCGTGCCGCTGTCCGCCCTGCCGACGGCGCAACGGCTGCCGGTGTTCGCCGCCCATTACAGCCGCAGCGCAGTGATGACGCTGATGCTGAGCGAGCTGCTGGCGCAGGCGCTGATGCAGATCAACAGCATCGCCCAGCGCAGCCGCATGCCGAACGCCGCCGCGCCGCGCCGTTTGCGCGCCATCATCCTGACGCTGCCTTCGGCGATGCCGAAACCGGAGCGCGAGATTTTCCGCCGCCGCATGCAGGAGGCGATCGGGCTGGTGTGGAAGGCCCTCGGCTGGCACCCGCAGGATGCGCCGTTCGACGGCGCGCACGCCCGCTTCCCGGCGCCGCAGGTGCAGATGGAGTGGGACGAGGCCACCTGCGGTCAGATGGTCTATCTGTACAACGAAACCCAGGTGAACTTCGCCGGCCGCACCGACGCCTTTTTCGCCGCCATGGCTCGACCCGACCGGCCGTTGGCGCCGGGTGAGCAGGCGGGAAAAACGCTGCGCATCGCCTCCATCGACATCGGCGGGGGCACCACGGATCTGGCGATCACGCACTATTCGCTCGACGACGGCGTGGGCAACAACATCAAAATCAACCCGCGCCTGCTGTTCCGCGAGGGCTTTAAAGTCGCCGGCGACGATATCCTGCTGGACATCATCCAGCAGTTTGTCCTGCCCGCCGTGCAGCAGGCATTCGAAACCGCCGGCGTGAGCGCCGCCCCGGCGCTGATGGACAGGCTGTTCGGCAACGAAGGGCGCATGGACGGGCTTTCCACCCTGCGTCAGCAGGCCGCGCTGCAGATCTTCATGCCCGCCGGACGCGCGCTGCTCGGCGCCTATGAAGAATACGACCCGCTGGACAACCGGGCGGAAATCGCCGCCAGCCTGGGCGATCTGCTGCCGCAGCCGCCGACGCCGCAGGTGCTGGCGTTTATCAACGGCGAAGTGCAGCGCGAAGCCGACAGCAACGCCTTCGATATCCTGCACACCCCGCTGGTGATCCGCCTGGCCGATCTGCACGCCGCCTTCTTGTCCGATCGCATCGGCATCGGCCGCTGCCTGCGCCTGCTGGCCGAGGTGGTGGCGCTGTATACCTGCGACGTACTGCTGTTGACCGGCCGCCCGGCGCGTTTTCCCGGCGTGCAGGCGCTGCTGCGCCATCTGCAGCCGCTGCCCGCCAGCCGTATTCTGCCGCTCGAGGGGTATCACACCCGCAGCTGGTACCCGTTCAACAAACGCGGCCGCATCGACAACCCAAAATCCACCGCCGCGGTGGGCGCCATGCTGTGCCTGCTGGCGATCGACCTGCGGCTGGAGAGCTTTTACTTCAACGTCGGGGATTTCCAGCCCTACTCCACCATTCGTTATCTGGGCATGCTGGACGGTAACAACATGCTGGCGGACGATAACGTCTATTACCGCGACATCGATCTGGATCGCGCCGATTTCGCGCTCGATCCCGCCGGCAGCTTCCAGCTGCGCGGCCCGCTGCGTCTGGGGTTCCGCCAATTGGACAACGAACGCTGGCCGGCCTCGCCACTCTATACGCTGACCATCAATGATGCCCAGCTGGCGCGCAAACTGGCCGGCGATGCGGTGATCAGCCTGCGGCTGGCCATCACCGCCAGCGCCGAGCAGGGCGCCGAGAGCGTCAAGATCGCGCAGGCGCTGCTGGCCGACGGCAGCCCCGTCCCGGCGCACCACCTGCAACTGAAACTCAATACCCTGGCTGCCAGCGCCTCCGGTGCGACCCACTACTGGATAGACAGCGGGAGCATTTACCCACGATGAACACACAAACCTTCGCCCCAGCGGCCCCGAATAACGCGCTCAGCGCCGGCATATTGCAGGCGATCGACTGGGTGGACGCCGCGCGCCGCCAATCCCCTCGCCTGGAGCGGGAGGCCGATCGCCTGATACAGCGTCTGCGCCGTTGCCATAACCGCGCCGCACGGTTGGAAAACACATGCCCTGCGCAGGTCGCCATCGGTTTGTATGGCCACAACGCCGCCGCCAAGGCCCATTTGCTGGCGGCGCTGGCGCCTGGCGCAAAGCGCTTCAACGCGGACCTTTCGCTCGCGGTGCGCTACTGCACGGCGGCCGAGGCGGGGCCCGCCGAGTATCCGATCGCCCTCGCCCTGCTCAATGAAGCGCAGTGGCTGGCCATCACGCTCGATGCCGCCGCGATGGGCGGCTTCCGGCTGGACTGGGACGCCCGCGCGATCGCCGGCCATCTGCAAACGTTGGCGCGCCACCGCCAAGCCATCGCCCCCGACGCCCTCAGCGACGGCGATGTGCTGGCGCTGTGGGATAGCCAACGCCGCCACGGCGACAAGGGACAACAGACGCTGGACAGGCATTTCTGGCCGCAGGCCGTGGCGCTGGCGCCGCAGCTGAGCATCGACGATCGCGCGCGCCTGTTTGCGCCGCTGTGGGGAGAGGAACCGACGCTGACGACGCATTATCGCCAGCTGGCACACACGCTGCATGCCCTCGGTGACAGCCGGCAGGTTCATGCCCCGCGCCGCGCCTTGACGCTGCTGACCGCGAGCGCCGCACCGGAAAACACGGCAATCGTCGTGATGGCCGAACACGGCGGTGAACGGGAGATCGCGCTGAGCGATCTGGTCTGGTTGACCGCCGAAGTCACCACCGTTCTGCCGCAAACCGCGCAGGCGGGCCTGCCCGCCGACGTGGCGCTGATCGACCTGCCCGGCAGCTGCGCCCGCCCGCAGGCGGAACCGACGCAGCGGCTGCAACAGGCGAAACGCGCCCATTTGCTGGCCCGCTGCGCGGACGGCCTGCACGCCAACCTGCTGCTGGTAGCCGATGCCGCCGCCACGCCGCAGGACGCCGCGCGCATCGGCCAGGCGCTCGCCGGTTGGGTCGACCACACCCAGGGGGAAACCCCGGCGCTGCGCCAGCGCCGCAAACCCGGTTTAATCTGGGCGATCACGCCGTTCGACCCACGCCAGGAAGGCAAACCGCGCCCTGACGACGCCGTTCAGCGCCAGGTCGGCGAACCCGGTGACAGCTGGGCCACACTGCTGGCGCTGGATGAGCAGGATTGCCGCCGCATGGTGAACTACCTGGCCGCACAGGCGCGCCCGGCCCACAAGCAAGCGCGCCTGCTCGAGCTGCGCGAAGAGTTGCAGCGCGAGCTGACGGAAAGCCTGCTCGGCAACTGGCTCACCGCCGCCGATCCATACGCGCCCCAGCAACGCGCCCAACAGCTGCTGCGCGCGCTGCAGGCGCAGGCCGGCCGCCACGGCGAACTGCTGGAACGATTGTTGCCCCAGCGCGATACGCTGCGCCAACTTTACCAGCAACAGCAGCACGCCGCGCCGACCCCGGCGACGCCTGCTCCGTTCGGGCTCGACATCGATCTGTTCGGCGCACCGGAAACCCCGGCGCCCGGCGAGCCCCCCACGTCACCCTTTGCCACGCGGATATTCGCGGATTGGATCAACCATCTGCGCAGCCTGCCGGACAGCCGCCGGTTGCTGGATCTGCTCGGCGTCGACAAACCGCATCTCGAACTGCTGGTTGATGCGTTGATCGGCGCCGCCTGCCGCCAGCGGCTCGATGATGAGCTGGAGCGCGCGCTGTGCGCCGGCGGCCTGCCGGAACAGGGGGAAGATCGGCAGATCAGCCAGGCGTTGGCGCTGTTGGGCGACTTCGTCGCCTGGCTCGGCTTCCAGCGGCGCGATGCGGCAACGCGCCCCGAGAGCCGCGTCAATCCCGGCCAACCGATCTTTACCCCGCCGCCGCAGCCGGCGGTGGACTGGAGCGGCCAGCAGCGGCTCACTCGGCTGGCGCCGACGCCAACCAAAAATACCGCATTTTATATCTATGACTGGCTGATCGGCCTGCAGACCCTGCTGGCGGAAAATGCCGCGCAGGCGCAGCCGGCGCTGGCAGACGAGCAACGCGCCGACCTGGCGGCGATCGTCGCCGCCCTGCGCGCTGCGCCGTAGCGGGCGCCATCCGGGCCGGACACCACCGCGCAGTCAGTGGCAGGCCGGCCCGGCCGACATCACTTCGCGGAAATGGGTGACCAGCGGGCGCAGGTTGGCCTTGTGCCACACGGCCCACAGCTGCGTGGTGTATTGCATCCAGGGCAGCTCGCGCAGCACCACGCCTTGCGGCGCGTTATGCCGCAGGCTGTGCTGGATCAGCGTCATCCCCAACCCGGCGGCGACCAGCCCCAACGCAGTCAGCGGCTCGCCCGCTTCCAGCCGAATATCCGGATCGAACCCGGCCTTCACGCAGGCCGCCACGAAGTCGTCGCGCGAATGGGCATCCTCTTTGTGGATCACCGAGATCCAGGCCTGATCGGTGAGATCCGCCGGCTGCAGCGTTTCCCTGTCCGCCAGCGGATGCGTCTGCGGCAGGGCCAGCAACATGCGATCGTCCAACACCTGCGTATAGTCCAAATCCTGATCGTCGCGATCCGGCGCCGTATTGACCAGCGCCACGTCCAGGCTGCGCTGCCGCAGCCCTTCCAGCTGCATGGAAGAAGGCTGGCTGTAAAGCACGATGTGCACATCCGGCCGGGACACCCGCAGCGACCGCAAGGCGTTCGACAAGACGCCGGAGTGCATCGCATTTTCGATATAGCCAATGCACAGCCCGCCGTCTTCCCCGCGCCCCAGACGGCGCCCAAGCGACTCGAGCCGGGTGGCGTGCGTCAACAGCGCGCGGGTTTCGGCCAGAAACGTCTGGCCGTCGGCGGTCAGGCGGATGCGCTGCTGATTGCGCTCGAACAGCATCAATCCGAGGCGCTCCTCAAGCTGGGAAATCTGCCGGCTCAGCGGTGACTGGGAAATGTGCAGCCGTTCGGCGGCGCGGCCGACGTGCTCTTCTTCCGCCACCGCCACAAAGTATTTCAACTGACGTAAATCGATCATGTGAGACCTCAAAGGACTTAACTTAGACAAATTATGTCCTATCAAGTCACAACTTGCCAAGTTATCTTTAGCCTCGTGACGGGGCAGACGCTGTATGAGCCCCACTAGTTTCCCTGAAAAGATAACGAATTGAGGATTCACCATGAGCATCAAAAATATTTTACCCGGCAAGATCGGTTTGGGCGGCGCGCCGCTCGGCAATATGTTCCGCGCCATTCCAGAAGAAGAAGCGCTGGCTACCGTAACCAGCGCCTGGGACTTGGGCATCCGCTACTTCGACACCGCACCACTTTACGGTTCCGGCCTGTCGGAAATTCGCATGGGCGAAGCGCTCTCTCAGTATCCACGCGATGAGTTCGTGCTGAGCACCAAAGTGGGCCGCATCATGCTGGACGAAATGGAAGATCCCGCCGCTCGCGATCTGGGTGAGAAAGGCGGCCTGTTCGAACACGGTTTGAAAAACAAGATCCTGAACGACTACTCGGAAGACGGCACGCTTCGCTCCATTGAACACAGCCTGAAGCGTCTTAAAACCGACCGTCTGGATATCGTCTGGATCCACGACGTCGCTCAGGATTTCTACGGCGACAGCTGGCTGGAACAGTTCAATATCGCCCGTACCGGCGCCTTCCGCGCACTGTCCCGCCTGCGTGACGAAGGCGTGATCAAAGCCTGGGGCCTCGGGGTCAACCGCGTCGAGCCTTGCGAACTGACGCTGGCGCTTGATGAGCCGAAACCGGATGCCTTCCTGCTGGCCGGCCGCTACAGCCTGCTGGATCACGAACGCGCCCTGCAACGCCTGATGCCGGAAGCGCTGGAACAGAATGTCGATATCGTCGTCGGCGGCCCATACAGCTCCGGTGTGCTGGCCGGCGGCGAACATTTCGAATATCAGAAAGCGTCCCCGGCTATTCGCCAGCAAGTCGCGAAAATCAAAGAGATCGCCGCTCGCTTCCAGGTAGACGTCAAAGCCGCTGCGCTGCAATTCGCGCTGGCTAACCCGGCCGTCGCCGCCGTGATCCCCGGTTCGAGCCGTCCTGGCCGCATGGCCGAAGATCTGGCTGCGCTGGATGCAGTGATCCCGGCTGAGTTCTGGGCGGAGATGCGCCGTCAGAAACTGGTGGCCGACAACGCGCCGCTGCCGATTCGTTAAGTTTTATGGGGCCGCACCCCGGCCCCATTACCCACATGACAGAGTGATATACATGATGAAACTGGATCTTTCAGGCAAAGTCGCCGTCGTCAGCGGCTCCACCTCCGGCATCGGTCTCGGCATCGCGCGCGGGCTTGCCAAAACGGGCGCCACCGTGGTGATCGTCGGCCGTCAGAAAGCCGGGGTCGATAACGCCATCGCCGACATCAGCGCCAACGTGCCCGGCGCGCAGGTACGCGGCGTGGTCGCCGATCTCGGCACCGAACAAGGGGCTGCAACCCTGTTCGCCGCGGAGCCTAAAGCCGACGTGCTGGTCAACAACCTCGGTATTTTCAACGATAAAGACTTCTTTACCGTGCCCGACAGCGAGTGGATGCACTTCTATAACGTCAACGTCCTCTCGGGCGTGCGTCTGGCGCGCCACTACGCGCAGAGCATGACCGAACAGGGCTGGGGACGCATTATTTTCGTGTCGTCCGAATCCGGCGTCGCCATCCCGGCGGATATGATCAACTACGGCGTGACCAAAAGCGCCAACCTGGCGGTATCTCACGGCCTGGCGAAACGCCTCGCCGGCACCGGCGTGACGGTCAACGCCATCCTGCCAGGGCCAACCTTTACCGAAGGCCTGCAGGAGATGCTGGCGGAAGCGGCGGCCAAATCCGGGCGCAGCGCGCGCGATCAGGCCGACGAGTTCGTAAAAACCGAACGCCCAAGCTCCATCATTCAACGCGCGGCGGACGTCGATGAAGTGGCCAACCTGGCCGTTTACCTTGCGTCTCCGCTGTCTTCGGCCACTACCGGCGCGGCGCTGCGCGTCGACGGCGGCGTCGTCGACACCCTGGCAATGTAATTCCGTACCCTAAACCGATATCAAGAGAGAAAGAAAATGGCTACTACATCCGTATCTATGAACATCCCGGCATCCGCCGATACCGTATGGCAACTGATCGGCGGCTTCGACGCCCTGCCTGACTGGCTGCCGTTCATTCCGAAAAGCGTCGTTTCTGAAGGCGGCCGCGTGCGCACTTTGACGACCTCTGACGGCGGCACCGTTATCGAGCGGCTGGAAGCGTTCGACAACCGTCAACGCAGCTACAGCTACTCCATTATGCAGGCGCCGTTCCCGGTAGTGAATTACCTGTCCACCCTGTCGGTACACGCCACCGACGACGCCAACGTGGCGCGCGTGGAATGGTCGGGCAGCTTCACGCCGGTCAATATCAGCGACGACGAAGCCGTCGCCCTGTTCCATGGCATCTACCAGGATGGCCTGGATGCGCTGAGCGGCAACTTCCCGCGCTAATGCGTGAACACTCCTCACGCTTACGGCCGATGGTGAAAACCATCGGCCATTTTTTTGCTTTAGCTCTGGAGCAGGATAAATCCGCCAGCGCCGTTTATGCTGTAAAGGAGACTTCCGTTTGAGGAGATGGCCGTGCGCCCTTTCAGCCTGAAGACTATCGACCATGTGGTGCTGCGCGTGCGCGATATGCAGAAAAGCCTGCATTTTTATACCCGGATCGTCGGCTGTGATATCGCCAAACAGCGGCCGGATTTGGGGCTGATGCACCTGCGCGCCGGAGCGGCCATGATCGATCTGGTGGATATTAACGGCGTGTTGGGGAAAAAAGGCGGCACGGCGCCCGATCCTCACCGGCAAAATGTCGATCACATCTGCCTGCGCATCGATCCTTTCAACGAGGACGAGCTGTTGGCCTATCTGCGATCGCAGGGGATCGGCGTTGATCCCGCCGAATCGCGCTATGGCGCTGAAGGCGACGGCCCGTCCATTTATTTCAGCGATCCGGACGGCAATCGCGTGGAATTGAAGGGGCCGGCGATCGGCTAGATCCTGGCGCTCCCGTTGATGTCGGACAGCCGTTGGCGATCCGTCACCCGCAGTGATTTGTTTTTAAATTGAATGATGCCGTCCGCCGCGAGCTGCGCCAGCGCGCGGCTCAGCTGTCTGACGGAGATGCCCAATCTCGCCGCCAGCGCCTCCCGGTTTTCCAGCTCAATCAATTCCCCTTCGTTCTTTATCTTGAATAATAAAAATTTTCGCAGTTTATACTCCGCCGTAAAAACGCCGTTCGCATGCAGCAAAGAGGCATTCAGCAGCTTATTGCTCAATTGCCGGCAGATAAAGGTGAGGAACGCCGGGTCGCTCAGGGCGTGATTGTTGATGGCCTCTATCGGTGCCGCGAGGAGCAGCGCGTCGGTCACCGCCTGCACGGTGCTGAACAGCGTGCGCTGCGCCTGGGAGAACAGCTCCAGATCGCCAATCACCGAGAAATCCGTTTCGAAGGAAAAGACAATGTGCGCGCCATTCACATCAAAATTCTCAACCTGCAATTTTCCCTGCACGAGAAAAAACAGGTGGGTCAAACGATCGCTTTGCGTCACCAGGTATTCGCCGGCTTCGACGCTGACCAGGCGCAGTGCGGCGAGCAGCGTGGGCGAAAGCGCCGTTCGCAGATCGTGAGCGTCGATAAAAGCTTCTTTTAGCTTGCTGTCACCGACCGTTTTCAAGGCGATTCACTCCCAGGGCTCATCCTTAAACGTCTTACATCCTCGCTTTCGACTGCGTTCAGCATAGCCGACGCGCTTCAGAACGAAAAAGGACATCTGACCTTTTTTGCCTTAGGTCGTCTGGGTACTTTCTCCGCATAGCCCACCCGAGGAGATGGCCATGCGACATATTTTGATAGATACCGATACTGCTTCCGACGATGCCGTCGCGCTGCTGATGGCGTTGCGCGCACCCGACGTGAAGGTGGAAGCGATCACCACCGTCGCGGGAAACTGCCCGCTTGAACAGTGCGTCAAAAATGCACTTATCTGCGTGGAAAAAGCGGGAACCTATGCGCCCCCGGTTTATGCCGGCATGGCGAAACCGCTTTTGCGAACGCGTTATCATTCGCACCATATTCACGGCGAAGACGGCATGGGCGACATGGCCTTGCCCGATCCGCGCCAGAGCGCCGAACCCGTTCATGCCGTGGACGCCATCATCGACTGCGCCGCACGGCTCAATGGCGAGCTGGAAATCGTCACCCTCGGGCCGTTGACCAATCTCGCGATGGCGGTGCTGAAAGCGCCCACGCTGGCCGAAAAAGTGAAGAGGGTTTATGTGATGGGCGGTTCCGGGCTGATGCCCGGCAATATCACCCCGCTGGCCGAATTTAATTTTTACGCCGATGCCGAGGCCGCGCATCTGGTGCTCACTGCCGGGCTGCCGCTCACCCTCGTTGGCTGGGAGATCGGCATGGGGGAAGCATTTATCAACGAACGCGATATAGAGCGATTGAATAATCTCGGCGAACTGGGGCGCTTTGCCGTGCGCTGCAATCGCACGCTGATGGCGTTCAACGCCATGCGCACCGAACGTAAAGGCTTTGATTTGCCCGATCCGACCACCATGGCGGTGGCGCTCTATCCGGACATCGTCGAAACCAGTCTGGAGGCGTATTCCTGGGTTGAATATAAAAGTGAAAGGTCTTACGGCCATTACGTCATCGATTCCACCCACCTGACCGGCGAACCGGCCAATGCGTGCGTGATCACCCGCATCAAACCCGGCCTGTTTAAAGAAAAACTGTTTTCGTTGTTATCTCAGCCGTTAATGAAATAAGTGGCCCGTATGAAATTCGATCCAAGAAAATTGAAGAAAGTGGAATTACACGTCCATTTGGATACCTGTTTAAGCTACCACTATGTCAAAAAGGTCGACCCGCAAATAACCAGAGCGGCATTTAATCGGCAATTTATCGCGCCGAAGCGATGCGCCGATCTGGGGAACTTTTTAAGCAAGATAGCGCCGCAAATAGATCTATTACAGACACGCCAGGCGATAACGCTGGCCGTCGGGGACTTATTCGCGCAGTTGGCGGCGGATAATGTCATCTATGCCGAGCTGCGCTTCGCGCCGCTGCTGCATACCCGGCTGGGATTAACCGGCGAAGCGGTGGTCGAGACGGTGCTGGCGGCCATGCATCACGCATCACGGGCTTACGGCATCGCCGCCGGGCTGATCCTGTGTACGCTGCGACATTTCGACGCGGCCGCCAGCCTGCAAACGGCGAAACTGGTTATCGATTATCAGGGAAGCGGCGTGGTGGCGCTGGATTTGGCCGCCGATGAAGCGCGTTACCCGCTGACCCACCATGTGGCGGCCTTTCGCGCCGTGCGAGCAGCCGGCGGCAACGTCATCGCCCACGCCGGTGAGGCGAAGGGCGCCGACAGCGTACGGGAAACGCTGGAGCAGCTACAGGTGTCGCGCATCGGCCACGGCGTCAGAAGCATCGAGGATGCTGCCCTTATCGAGCGTCTGATAGCCACCGGCGTCCTGCTCGAGATCTGCCCCAGCTGCAATCTCGTCTGCAATCTGTTCGACAGCATCGACGATCATCCGATAGATCGGCTGAAAAGGATGGGAGTGCGGCTGAACGTGAATACCGATGCGCGCACCGTCGCCGACACCACGCTGAACAAGGAGTACCAGCTGTTGCATGACGCCTTCGGCTGGCAGGATGACGATTTTAACCGCAGCAACCGACAGGCGCTGGAGGCGAGTTTTCTCGACGGCAACACTAAAATGAAATTAATGAATCAGCTCAAGGCCGGGCCAATGTGACCCGGCACATGTCAAGGCTGCGCGGGTTTTAACGCCCCTGCGCCGCCAGCGCCTGGGCGCAGGCCCAGGCCGAACTCCAGGCCCACTGGAAGTTGTAGCCACCCAGCCACCCGGTCACGTCCACCACTTCGCCGATGAAATAGAGCCCCGGCACCTTGTGGGCCTCCATCGTCTTGGAAGAAAGTTCGTTGGTGTCAACGCCGCCGAGCGTCACTTCCGCCGTGCGGTAGCCTTCGGTGCCGTTCGGCTGCACGCGCCAGTTCTGCAACAGATCCACCAGCGCCGCTTGTTGCGGCGCATTCAGCTGCTTCAGCGTCGCCTCCGGCAGTTGTCCCAGGGTCTGCAAGCACTCCACCAGCCGCTTCGGCAAATGCAGCGCCAGAGTGTTTTTCAGGCTTTGGTTCGGGTGCTCTTGGCGTTGGTTATCCAGGAAGCCCGCCAGATCCAGCTCAGGAAGTAAGTTAACGCTCACATACTCACCCGGTTGCCAGTAGCTGGACAGCTGCAATACCGCCGGGCCGGAGAGACCGCGATGGGTAAACAGGATGCTTTCACGGAAGCTGACGCCGTTCTCGGCGGTGATCACCGCCGGCACCGACACGCCGGACAGCGCCTGCACATGCTCCAGCAGCGGCTTATGCAGGGTAAAAGGCACCAGCCCGGCGCGCGTCGGCAGCACCCTGAGGCCGAACTGCTCCGCCAGTTTGTAACCGAACGGCGAGGCGCCCAACCCCGGCATGGATAATCCGCCGCTGGCCACCACGAGTGAGCGAGCACTTACTTTTTCGCCATTGAGCGCCAGCTGGTAGCCGTTCTCGGTTTTCTCCACGCCCAGCACTTCGCTGCGCAGGCGCATCGTCACCTGACCCAGCTCGCACTCTTTGACCAGCAGATCCACCACCTGCTGCGCCGAGTCGTCGCAGAACAGCTGCCCCAGCGTTTTTTCATGGTAGGCGATGCCGTAGCGGTTGATCAGATCGATGAAGTCCCACTGGGTGTAGCGCGCCAGCGCCGACTTGCAGAAGTGCGGGTTGTTCGACAGATAGGCCGCCGGTTCGGCGTACATGTTGGTAAAGTTGCAGCGCCCGCCGCCGGACATCAGGATCTTGCGGCCCGGTTTTTTGCCGTTGTCGAGCAGCAACACGCGGCAACCGAGTTGCCCCGCCTGCGCGGCGCAAAACATGCCGGCGGCACCCGCCCCAATCACTACGACATCAAACTGTTCCACCTGAGCCTCACTTATCAAAACCACAATCGCGACAAAAGAGCGCCATATTACGCCGTTTCGCCGCCGGTCACCGCCAAATTCACGGCGGCAGATTGTAAAGCCCCGGCGCCGCCAACGCCACAGTAAGAAAATATTACAGAGGTCAGAGGAGAATAACGCGTTGATATTCAATATTTTTGTTATAGGCGCGTCATCGTTTCGTCATGTCCAAATCAAAAAAACGTCATATTTTCCTTTTCCCCGGCCCCGGTTGTCACTGATAATGCGCGGCGTTCATGTCCACAAACTGGCGTAACGCTTATGCTGCATTTGTTCGCTGGCCTGGATTTCCATACCGGCCTGATGTTAATTCTCGCATTGTTGTTCGTGTTGTTTTATGAAGCCATCAACGGTTTTCATGATACGGCCAATGCGGTCGCTACAGTTATTTATACCCGCGCCATGCGCTCGCAACTTGCGGTCGTGATGGCAGGTTTGTTCAACTTTCTTGGCGTAATGCTCGGCGGTTTGAGTGTTGCTTACGCCATCGTCCACTTGCTGCCTACCGATCTGTTGTTGAACGTCAGTTCAGCACACGGATTAGCCATGGTCTTCTCCATGCTGTTGGCGGCAATCATCTGGAACCTCGGCACCTGGTATTTCGGTCTGCCGGCCTCCAGTTCCCATACGCTGATAGGCGCAATCATCGGTGTCGGTTTAACCAACGCCCTGATGACCCACACTTCGGTGGTGGATGCGCTTAACGTCCCGAAAATGATTGGCATTTTCCTTTCTCTGCTGTTCTCGCCGCTGGTCGGCATGATGGTGGCGGGAGTGATGGTGTTCGCCTTGCGCCGCTATTGGAGTGGCACCAAGAAACGCCAGCGTATCCACATGACCCCTGCGGAACGTGAAAAGGTCGACGGCAAACGCAAGCCGCCGTTCTGGACCCGTATCGCGCTGATCCTGTCGGCGATTGGCGTCAGCTTCTCGCACGGCGCCAACGACGGCCAGAAAGGCATCGGCCTTATCATGCTGGTGTTGATCGGCGTTGCGCCGGCCGGCTTCGTGGTCAATATGAATGCAACCGGTTATGACATCACCCGTACGCGTGACGCCGTGACCCACCTGCAGCAATATTACCAGCAGCACGGCGACGCGCTGTCGCATGCGGTGTCGCTGACGCCGCTGGTGCCAAGCCCGGATGACGAAGCTGCGTCTGGCAAACCGGCCGAGTTCCACTGTGACAGTTCGCGCGCCATGCCGGCGATCGAGCTGGCTCAGGGCATGTTGACCAACCTGCAAAGCTACGATCAGCTGACGGTTGACCAGCGCAGCCACCTGCGCCGCCTGCTGATGTGCGTGACCGACACGGCGGATAAAGTCGCCAAGCTGCCGGAAACCTCATCCGCCGACCAGCGCTTCCTGAAGAACCTGCGTCAGGATCTGCTGCAGACCGTCGAGTACGCGCCGATGTGGATCATCGTCGCCGTCGCGCTGGCGCTGTCGCTCGGCACCATGGTGGGCTGGAAACGCGTGGCCACCACCATCGGCGAGAAGATCGGCAAGAAAGGCATGACCTACGCCCAGGGCGTATCGGCCCAGATGACCGCGGCGCTGTCGATCGGCGTGGCGAGCTATACCGGCATGCCGGTCTCCACCACCCACGTCCTCTCTTCGGCGGTTGCCGGGACGATGATCGTGGACGGCGGCGGCGTGCAGAGCAAAACCGTGAAGAACATCCTGTTGGCCTGGGTACTGACCCTGCCAATCTCGATTCTGCTTTCCGGTGCGCTGTATTGGATTGCGTTGAAGCTGATCTAAGCGATAAGCATCATGAGGAAGGCGGCCGCAGGGCCGCCTTTTTTTTGCCTGCATCAAGGGAAACAGAAAGGCATTAATACCAAATCATCATCGCTATCAGGCAGATGACCACCAGGCCGCACAGGGCCGAGGTCAGCATAAACTGCCCGCGCACCCGCTCACAGCGGCGAATAAACTCCGGATCGTGGTGTTCGACATAGCGCTGCGCAAAGATATAGCGCACCAGCCTCAGCTGCTTGCTGGGTTGGCCGTGGGCGGTGAAGAAGCCGCCGCCGTCGACGTATTGGTACAGCAACGGGTCACAGCCGCGCAATACCACCAGCAACGCGCGCAGAGAAGAGTAATACCGCACCATGTTTACCACACACACCACACATAAGGCCCAAAACAGCGCGACGGTACTGATCATGATTACCCCCTCAAGGCGTTGTTATCCGCGGCCATCCGCCGGGTCCAACCGCCCTACCTCATTACCCGATACTCTGCTGGAGCTTACCGCTCTCATCCCCTTTTTTTGCCTGCACGAGCCACGCCCATAACCCACCGCCTCCAAAGACGTTGCCGCGCCGCACAGAGAGATTTGCACGGCATGGTTCTACTCAGAGGAGAAATGGTGAGGCCCATATCCATCATTGTAGGTTAATGGAACGCAAACTGGCCTGAGCAGTGGATAAAATTTACCGCCCTGTACCGAAAAGTCACCTGCCGGGGCGTTATAAGCGATAACCGTCCGTTTCGATTATGTCGCTTTTCTGGATAGTCTATCCCGCGCCACGCCGCTGATCTTTCCCCCCACGCTGGCTAGACTCAGGTTTCCGTTACGCTCATCCAAGGAAACTGTTATGGTAAACCATTCAATCAAGGGAAAAACCGTCCTCATCGCCGGCGGCGCCAAAAACCTCGGCGGACTGATCGCGCGCGATTTGGCTGAACAAGGCGCCAAAGCGGTGGTGATCCACTACAACAGCGCCGCTTCCAAAGCCGAAGCGGAGAAAACCGTCGCCGCCATTCAGGCCGCCGGGACGCAAGGTGTCGCGCTGCAGGCCGATCTGACCACCGCAGGCGCGGTCGAGAAGCTGTTCGCCGATGCGGTCGCCGCCGTCGGCAAGCCGGATATCGCCATCAATACCGTCGGCAAGGTGCTGAAAAAGCCGCTGATCGACATCAGCGAAGCCGAGTACGACGAGATGACGGCGGTCAACGCCAAAACCGCGTTCTTCTTCCTGAAAGAAGCGGGTAAGCACCTTAACGACAACGGCAAAATCTGCACGCTGGTCACCTCGCTGCTCGGCGCCTTCACGCCGTTCTACGCCGCTTATGCCGGCACCAAGGCGCCGGTGGAGCACTTCACCCGCGCCGCCGCCAAGGAGTTCGGCGAGCGCGGTATCTCCGTGACGGCGGTCGGCCCCGGCCCGATGGATACCCCGTTCTTCTACCCGGCAGAGGGTGCGGACGCCGTGGCCTACCACAAGACGGCGGCGGCGCTGTCGCCATTCAGCCAAACCGGCCTGACCGATATCGAAGACGTGGTGCCGTTCATCCGCCATCTGGTCAGCGACGGCTGGTGGATAACCGGCCAAACCATCCTGATCAACGGCGGCTACACCACCAAATAAACCCGGCGGGGGCACCTATCGCCCCCGCACCTGCTCGCGCGCAACCGCGCCATGCGGCTACACTCTCTGTCAGAAACGGCGCCAAGGAACAGCAGGTCAACGAGATGGACAGATTCAATCAATACCGCGTATTCGTGCAGGTGGCGGAGATGGGCAGCTTTATCCGGGCGGCCCATGCGCTGGAGGTGCCGCGCGCCTCGGTGTCCGCCGCCGTTCAGCAACTGGAAACGCAGCTGGGCGTGCGCCTGCTGCACCGCACCACACGGCAAGTGCGGCTGACCGCCGACGGCGAACAGCTGCTCGAACGGCTGCGCCCGCTGCTGGCCGAGGTGGAGGATATCGATCAGTCGTTTCAGGCCAGCCAACGGCAGGCCTCCGGGCGGCTCAGCGTCGATGTGCCGAGCCGCATCGCCCGTCGGCTGATCGCGCCGGCGCTGCCCAGCCTGCTGCGGCGCCACCCTCATCTGCAGCTGGTGCTCGGCTCCGCCGATCGCGCCATCGATCTGGTGCAGGAGGGGGTCGACTGCGCGGTGCGCGTCGGCGATCTGCACGACAGCAGCCTGGTGATGCGCCCGCTCGGCCATATCGCGCTGATCAACTGCGCCAGCCCCGCCTACCTGAGCGAATTCGGTCATCCGCTCCACCCCGGCGATCTTGCCGAGGGGCACTGGAGCATCGGCTACGCCTCGCCCAGGACCGGCCGCGAATCCCCCTGGGAATACCTGACCGGCGACGGCCATACGCAACGGCTCGAACTGCCCAGCCGGGTGGTAGTCAACAACGCCGAAAGCTATATCGCCTGCTGCCTCGCCGGGCTGGGGCTGATGCAAATCCCGCGCTACGACGTGCAACACCTGCTCGACGCCGGTGAACTGGTGGAAGTCCTGCCCGGTTACCGCGCCACCTCCATGCCGATCGCCCTGATCTACCCCCATCGCCGCCAGCGCTCAAGGCGCCTGGCGGTGTTTCATGAGTGGTTTGAAAGCCTGCTGCAGCCGCATCTGGAGCGCTGATTGCACATTTAGCGCTATACTTTGTTTAATAACGCTTATAATTCAAGCGGTCAGACCGTTAAAACCCGCATACCCCATAGGCTTTTACGCCACGCGGGTGTACAACAAAAGGTATCGTGCGCAGAGATTTTCGATGCGGCGCAGTGTGATCGCCCCAACATATCATTGCGTTATCCGAATGATACTATGGAACCAACAGCGCCAGGCGGGTACACGGAACGCCTGCTAACCCTTTTTAATCGGCATGTTTATGGAAGGAGTATTCTTATGGCTTACAAACACATATTGATCGCGGTAGACCTATCCCCGGAAAGCAAGATCCTGGTAGAAAAAGCCGTCTCTATGGCGCGGCCGTATAACGCCAAAGTTTCTCTGATCCACGTCGATGTCAACTATTCCGACCTCTATACCGGCCTTATCGACGTCAATCTCGGCGACATGCAAAAACGGATCTCTGAAGAAACCCATCAGGCGCTGACCGAGCTGTCGCAAAACGCCGGCTACCCGATCACTGAGACCCTGAGCGGCAGCGGCGATCTGGCGCAGGTGCTGGTGGACGCCATCAAGAAATACGATATGGACCTGGTGCTGTGCGGCCACCACCAGGACTTCTGGAGCAAGCTGATGTCTTCCGCGCGCCAGCTGATCAATACCGTGCACATCGATATGCTGATCGTGCCGCTGCGCGATGAAGAAGACGAATAAAGTAAGCGCTTGCTAACTTAACTGACCAACGCCCGCGCCCTGCGGGCGTTTTTCATGCCGCCACGCCGATTAATCGCTTGATAATCAACCGCCCTCCGATGATATAGTCGCTAAAGACACAACATCCTCCCCCGAGCATCGCCTATACCCAAATCTATAAGAAATAGCGGGGGAAATTTAATGCGAAAAGGAGTTATCCATGGAATATGCCGTATCGGTAGAGTCTTTCCTGTCCTCGTTACAACGCCATAACCCCCACCAGCCGGAATATCTGCAGGCCGTGCGCGAAGTGTTCACCTCGCTGTGGCCATTTATCGAGCGCAACCCGCGCTATCGCGAACAGGCGCTGCTGGAGCGCCTGGTGGAGCCCGAGCGCGTCATTCAGTTCCGCGTCAGCTGGGTGGACGATCGCGGCCAGGTGCAGGTCAACCGCGCATTCCGCGTGCAGTTCAACTCGGCCATCGGCCCCTACAAGGGCGGCATGCGCTTCCACCCGTCGGTAAACCTGTCGATCCTGAAGTTCCTCGGCTTTGAGCAGACCTTCAAGAATGCGCTGACCACCCTGCCGATGGGCGGCGGCAAAGGCGGCTCCGATTTCGATCCGAAGGGCAAAAGCCAGGGCGAGATCATGCGCTTCTGCCAGGCGCTGATGACCGAGCTGTATCGCCACTTGGGCCCGGACACCGACGTGCCGGCCGGGGACATCGGCGTCGGCGGCCGTGAAGTCGGCTTTATGGCCGGCATGATGAAAAAACTGTCCAACAACACCGCCTGCGTGTTTACCGGCAAGGGCCTCTCCTTCGGCGGCAGCCTGATCCGCCCCGAGGCGACCGGCTACGGCCTGGTGTACTTTACCGACGCCATGCTGCAGCGCCACGGCCTGGGCTTTGAGGGCATGCGGGTGGCGGTATCCGGCTCCGGCAACGTGGCGCAGTACACCATCGAGAAAGCGCTGGAGCTGGACGCGCGCGTGATCACCGTATCGGATTCCGGCGGCACTCTGGTGGACGAAGACGGCTTCACCACCGAGAAGCTGGCGCACCTGGCGGAGATCAAAAACCAGCGCTACGGCCGGGTGGCGGACTACGCCCGCGAACGCGGCCTGACCTACCTGGCGGGCCAGCAGCCGTGGAACGTGCCGGTGGATATCGCCCTGCCGTGCGCCACCCAGAACGAGCTGGATCTCGAGGCGGCGCAGACGCTGATCCGCAACGGGGTGAAAGCGGTGGCGGAAGGCGCCAACATGCCGACCACCATCCAGGCCACCGACGCCTTCCTTGACGCCGGGGTGCTGTTCGCGCCCGGCAAGGCGGCCAACGCCGGCGGCGTGGCCACCTCGGGGCTGGAGATGGCGCAAAACGCCGCGCGCATCGGCTGGCGGGCGGAAAAAGTGGATGTACGTTTACAACATATCATGGCGGATATTCACCATGCCTGCGTGGAATACGGCGGCGAGGGCAAGCAAACCCACTATGTGCACGGCGCGAATATCGCCGGTTTCGTCAAGGTTGCAGAGGCGATGCTGGCCCAGGGCGTGCTGTAATCGGGCGCAAAGGTGATCTTGTTCACACATCGATTAAATGCTTCAATGCCGGCCTCTGCGCCGGCATTTTTTTCCGCGTCCAAGCCATCAAAATGATGCGCAAACGTTAATTAAAAGTTAATAAAAAGTTATTTACAGCCGTTTAGTTGGTAGTAAATTTACCACCGCCAAATAATTAAACATTTATTTAACACTAAATACGCCAATATTTTACTTAAATGTGCGCAGATCACATTTCGTTAACTTCGGCTACGCCCCCTCTTCCATTCCTTTGTAATCTGCAGCGGTGGAAAAACCGCCACCCCTACAGATAAAAAAAGGTACAGCTAATGAAATTTAACCTCGCATTATTAAATGCATGTGTGGTTTCTGCGTGCATGTTATCGACAACACCTGTGTTCGCCGCTGATAAATATGAGATTGCCGTGGTCGCCAAAGTGACCGGCATTCCGTGGTTCAACCGCATGGAAGTGGGCGTCAACGAAGCGGCGAAAAAACTCGACGTCAACGCCTACCAGACCGGCCCTTCTACGCCGGATCCGGCCGCGCAGGTCAAGGTGATTGAGGATCTGATCGCCAAGAACGTCAACGCCATCATCGTGGTGCCGAACGACGCCAAGGTGCTGGAGCCGGTGCTGAAAAAAGCGCGCGACAAAGGCATCGTGGTGCTGACCCATGAATCCCCGGACCAGCAGATCGGCCAGTGGGACATCGAGACCATCGACAGCGAGAAATACGCGCAGGCCAACGTCGATGAGCTGGCGAAAAACATGGGCGGCAAAGGCGGCTACGCGATCTACGTCGGCTCGCTGACCGTGCCGCTGCACAACGCCTGGGCCGATTCCGCCATCAAGTACCAGAAAGAAAAATACCCGGACATGTTTGAAGTCACCTCGCGCTTGCCGGTGGCGGAAAGCATCGACAAATCCTATGCCACCACGCTGGATCTGATGAAAACCTATCCGCAGATGAAGGGCATCATCGGCTTTGGTTCGCTCGGCCCGATCGGCGCCGGCCAGGCGGTGGCCAAGAAGCGCGCCAAGGACAAAATCGCGGTGGTGGGCATCGCCATGCCGGCGCAGGCCGCCCCTTACCTGATGCGCGGCGACATCAAGAAAGCGCTGCTGTGGGATCCGAAAGACGCCGGTTATGCGCTGGTGACGGTGGCCGATCAGCTGCTGCAGGGCAAGGACGTGAACAAAGACCTGTCGATCGAGGGGTTGGGTAAGGCCGACGTCGATATGGAGCACAAAGTGATTCGGTTTAATAAGATTTTGGAAGTGACCAAAGACAACGCCCAATCGCTCGGATTCTGATTTTTCGCGTAATTTCGCCACACCGGGAAAGTAGTTAAACCCTCGTAGGGGCGCAGCGTTGCTGCGCCCAGGGCTTCGGCCGCTACGCAAGCACAGGTTAACGTTATGACAGCCTCCCCCGCATTTATCACCCTGGAGAATATCAGCAAGCGATTCCCAGGCGTGCTGGCATTAGACCAGATCAACCTGACGCTGAATAAAGGCGAAGTGCACTGCCTGGCCGGGCAAAACGGCTGCGGCAAAAGCACCATTATTAAAATCATCTCCGGCGTCTATCAGCCGGAAAAAGGCGCCAATATTTCGCTGGAAGGCAAACTCTTCCACGCCCTGACGCCGCAGCTGTCCGGTTATTACGGCATACAGGTGATCTACCAGGACCTGTCGCTGTTCCCTAACCTGACGGTGGCGGAAAACATCGCCATCCACCGTTACCTGCCCGGCGGCCACTTCTGGGTGCGCAAGCGGGTGATGCGCCAGACGGCGCTGGACGCCATGGCGCGGGTCGGCGTACACATCGATCCCGATAAAAAAGTAGAAAAACTGTCGATCGCCGATCGGCAGCTGGTGGCGATTTGCCGCGCCATCGCCGCCGAAGCGCGGTTGGTTATCATGGACGAACCGACCGCCTCGCTGACCCGCCAGGAGGTCGACGGCCTGCTGCGGGTGGTCAACGAATTGAAAGCAGCCGGCATCTGCGTGGTGTTCGTCAGCCACCGATTGGATGAAGTGATGGAAGTCGCCGATCGCATCAGCGTGATGCGCGACGGCAAGCTGGTGGGCACCTGGCCGGCCAGCGAACTGGACAGCCATGAACTGGCGTTCCTGATGACCGGCCAACGCTTCCATTACAGCCCGCTGCCCCCGCTGCCGCCGGCCGAACAGGCACCGCTGCTCGAGGTGCGCAACCTCAGCCGCGGCGAAAAATACCGCAACGTCAATCTGGCGCTGCGCGGCGGCGAGATCGTCTCGATCGTCGGCCTGCTCGGCGCCGGCCGCACCGAACTGTGCCTCAGCCTGTTCGGCATGACGCGGCCGGACAGCGGCGAGATCCGCATCGAGGGCCAAGCGGTGCAGCTGCACAACAACCGCGAAGCGGTGCGCCACGGCATCGGTTATGTGTCGGAGGATCGTCTGACGCAGGGATTGATCATGGAGCAATCGATCTACGACAACACCATCGTCACCGTCTTCGATCGGCTGCATACCTCGCTTGGATTGCTGGATCACGCCAAGGCGACCGAGCTGGTCAACCGGCTGATCCGCGATCTGAACATCAAGGTGTCCGACAGCGCATTGCCGGTGAAGACCCTGTCCGGCGGCAACGCCCAGCGCATCGCCATCGCCAAATGGGTCGCAACCCAGCCGAAGATCCTGATCCTCGACTCACCCACCGTCGGCGTCGACATCGCCAACAAAGAGGGGATCTATCAGATCGCCCGCGATCTGGCGCAGCTGGGCATGGCGGTGCTGATGATCTGCGACGAGATCCCGGAAGCCTATTACAACAGCCATCGGGTGATGGTGATGCGCAAGGGCGAGCTGATCGCCGAATTCGCGCCGCACCAGAGTACCGAACAACAGATCGCCGAGGTGGTGAATGGATAAGTCATTATTGGCCCGCCTGGCCGGGCGGCACGAGTTTTATCTCGGCCTGCTGGTGCTGCTGCTGGCGATCGGCCTGAGCGCCGGCACCGATGAGTTTCTGACGCTCGGCAACCTGACCGACGTCGCCACCAGCTACGCCATTCTCGGCATCCTGGCCTGCGGGCTGTTCGTGGTGCTGATCGCCGGCGGCATCGACATTTCGTTCCCGGCGGTCACCGCCATCGCGCAGTATGTGATGGCCAGCTGGGTGATCCAGCACGGCGGCAGCTTCCCGCTGGCGTTCGCCCTGGCGATCGGCGTCGGCCTGCTGCTCGGGTTGGTGAACGGTTTCCTGGTGTATTGGCTCAAGGTGCCGGCGATCATCATCACCATCGCTACCCTTAACCTGTTCTACGGCCTGCTGGTGTACGCCACCAACGGTACCTGGCTGTACGGCTTCCCGGACTGGTTCATGAACGGCATCAACTGGTTCTCGTTCCAGGGCGCCGACGGCTACGACTACGGCCTGACGCTGCCGCTGCTGTGCCTGCTGGCGACCATCGTCGTCACCGGCGTGCTGATGAACCGCACCCGGCTGGGGCGCCAGATCTACGCCATGGGCGGCAATCGCGACGCGGCGTCGCGCCTGGGGTTGAATCTGCTGCGGCTGCATTTTTGCGTCTACGGCTATATGGGCATTCTGGCCGGCATCGCGGCGGTGGTGCAGGCGCAAATCACCCAGTCGGTGGCGCCCAACTCGCTGCTCGGCTTCGAGCTGACGGTATTGGCGGCGGTGGTGCTGGGCGGCACCAGCATGAGCGGCGGCCGCGGATCGTTGACCGGCACCCTGCTCGGCGTGGTGCTGCTGGCCTTCCTGCAAAACGGGCTGACGCTGCTCAGCGTCTCGGCCTATTGGCACCAGGTATTCAGCGGCGCGATCATTTTGATCAGCATCAGCACCACCGCCTGGAACGAAAAACGCAAGCTGCTCAAGGAGATCTGACATGACGCAGTTAACTCGGTTGATCCCAAACGATCGGATCATTCGCCTGCAGGGCGCGATCATCATCGCGGTGGCGCTGCTGTTCGCCGGGCTGCTCGGATCGCGCTTCTTCAGCCTCGGCAACTTCCAGTCGATCGCCTCGCAGCTGCCGATCCTCGGCCTGCTGGCGCTCGGCATGGGCATAACCATGCTGACCGGCGGCATCAACCTGTCGATCATCGCCGGCGCCAACGCCTGTTCGCTGGTGATGGCGGCGATCATCGTCAGCCATCCCGACCAGCCGCTGTTCCTGGCGCTGGCGCTGTTGGCCGGCCTGTTGGTGGCGGTGGCGATCGGCGCGCTGAACGGCGTGCTGGTAGCCTGGATCGGCGTTTCGCCGATCCTCGCCTCGCTCGGCACCATGACGCTGATCACCGGCCTGAATATTCTGCTGTCCAACGGCGCGGTGATCTCCGGCTTCCCGGCGGCGATTCAATTTCTCGGCAACGGCGCTGTGCTCGGCGTACCGGTGGCGCTGATCCTGTTCCTGCTGGTGGCGGTCGGTCTGTGGCTGCTGCTGGAGCACACCACGCTGGGCCGCAGCCTCTACCTGATCGGCTCCAACGAGCAGGCCACCCGCTTTAGCGGCGTGAACACCGCGCGGGTGCAGATCGCGGTGTATATCCTGTCGGCGCTGCTCGGCTGGGGCGCCGCGCTGCTGATGATGGCCAAGTTCAACTCGGCCAAGGCCGGCTACGGCGAATCTTATCTGCTGGTGACCATTCTGGCCTCGGTGCTGGGCGGCATCAACCCGGACGGCGGTTTCGGCCGCATTCTGGGGCTGGTGCTGGCGCTGATCGTGCTGCAAATGTTGGAAAGCGGCCTCAATTTGCTGGGGGTCAGCAGCTACCTGACCATGGCCCTGTGGGGCGGCGTGCTGATCCTGTTTATCGCGTTACAGAATCGAAAAGCTTAGGAGAAAACAGATAATGGCGAGCTATTTTATTGGCGTAGATGTGGGCACCGGAAGCGCGCGCGCAGGCGTATTCGATCTCAATGGGCGCATGGTCGGCCAGGCCAGCCGGGCCATCGATCTGTACCGGCCAAAGGCGGATTTCGTCGAGCAGTCGTCGGATAACATCTGGCAGGCGGTGTGCAATGCGGTGCGCGACGCGGTCAACCAGGCCGACATCAACCCGATCCAGGTCAAGGGGTTGGGCTTCGACGCCACCTGTTCGCTGGTGGTGCTGGATAAAGAGGGCAAACCGCTGACCGTCAGCCCCTCCGGCCGTACCGAGCAGAACATCATCGTGTGGATGGATCACCGGGCGATCGCCCAGGCCGAGCGCATCAACGCCACCAAACATCGGGTGCTGGACTTCGTTGGCGGCATCATTTCGCCGGAGATGCAGACGCCGAAACTGCTGTGGCTGAAGCAACACATGCCCACCACCTGGGCCAACGCCGGTTACCTGTTCGATCTGCCGGACTTCCTCACCTGGCGCGCTACCCAGGACGCCACCCGCTCGCTGTGTTCAACGGTGTGCAAGTGGACCTATCTCGGCCACGAGCAGCGTTGGGACAAGAGCTACTTCCAGCAGATCGGGCTGGAAGACGTGCTGGAACATGACGCGGCCAAGATCGGCAGCGACGTTAAAATGATGGGCGAGCCGCTGGGCCACGGCCTGACTCAGCGCGCCGCCAGCGAGATGGGGCTGATCGCCGGCACGGCAGTGAGCGTATCGATCATCGACGCCCACGCCGGCACCCTTGGCACGCTGGGCGCCACCGGCGTCTCCGGCGAGGTGGCCGACTTCAACCGCCGCGTCGCGCTGATCGGCGGCACCTCCACCGGCCATATGGCGATGTCGCGCACCGCGCGCTTTATCGGCGGCGTCTGGGGGCCGTATTATTCGGCGATCCTGCCGGAATACTGGCTGAACGAAGGCGGCCAGTCCGCCACCGGCGCGCTGATCGACCACGTCATCCAGTCGCACCCGTGCTATCAGGAGCTGCTGGCGCAGGCGAAAACTCAGGGCCAGACCATCTATGAGGTGCTGAACGCCATTCTGCGCCGCATGGCCGGCGAGCCGGAGAACATCGCTTTCCTGACGCAGGACATTCACATGCTGCCGTACTTCCACGGCAACCGCTCGCCGCGCGCCAACCCGACGCTGACCGGCATCCTGACCGGACTGAAGCTGTCGCGCACGCCGGAAGACATGGCGCTGCACTACCTGGCCACCATTCAGGCCATCGCGCTCGGCACCCGCCACATCATCGAAACCATGAACCACAGCGGCTACAGCATCGACACCATCATGGCCAGCGGCGGCGGCACCAAGAATCCGATCTTCGTGCAGGAGCACGCCAACGCCACCGGTTGCGCCATGCTGCTGCCGGAGGAGAGCGAAGCGATGCTGCTGGGCGGCGCGATGATGGGCACCGTGGCGGCCGGCGTGTTCGACACCTTGCCGGAGGCGATGAGCGCCATGAGCCGCATCGGCAAGACGGTGACGCCGCAGACCAACCAGATAAAAAGCTATTACGACCGTAAATACCGGGTGTTCCACGAGCTGTACAACGACCACATGAAATACCGCCGGTTGATGCAGGAGGAGGCGTGATGCAGCAGGAGTGGCGGCAGGCCGTACAGGGCTGGCAAACCTACAGCCAGGAGCTGGCGCAGCTGGGCGAACGCCTCGACGCGCACACCTGGCAGCGGCTGCTGGCGCTGCTGGCCGACTGCCGCGGTAAAATCGCCGTCACCGGCGTCGGCACCTCGGGGATTGCGGCGCGCAAGATAGCCCATATGCTGGCCTGCGTGGAGCGGCCGGCGGTCTATCTCGACGCCACCGGCGCGGCGCACGGCGATCTGGGCTTCCTGCGCGCAGACGATCTGCTGATCCTGATCTCGCGCGGCGGCAATTCCGACGAGCTGACCCGCCTGCTGCCGACGCTGCAGGCCAAGGGAGTGACGCTGATCGCGGTGACGGAAAACCCGCATTCCGCCATCGCACAGGCGGCGCAGCTGACGATCGCTACCGGGGTGCAGAAGGAGATAGATCCGCTGAACATGCTGGCCACCACCTCAATTGTGTTGGTGTTGGCGATCTTCGACGCCGCCTGCGCCTGCCTGATGGCGCGCAGCGGTTACGACAAGAGCGCCTTGCTGGCGGTGCATCCGGCCGGCGGCGTGGGGAAAAGTTTGCGGGAGGGAAACTGAGGGCCCGACACGGCGGGCCCGGCTGACATTACAGCGGCATGTAGATATCGAAACGGTGGCTTTTGGTCAGCGTGGCGGCGTGCGCCGGCACGTCGGCCAGCGGCGGCGCGTAGTCCGGGCGTTTCACCACCACGCGCTTGGTCGCCAAACGGCGCGCCGGTTCCAGCAGGCCGTCGGCGTCATCGTCGCTGCCCACCAGCGATTGGAACACCCGCATCTCTTTCTTCACCAGCGCGCTTTTCTGCTTGTGCGGGAACATCGGATCGAGATACACCACCTCCGGGCGCGGGCTGAGATCCGCCAGCGCCGTCAGGCTGGAGGCGTGCAGCAGCGTCAGGCGCTCGCGCAGCCACGGGCCGATTTCCGCATCCTGATAGCCGCGCTGCAGGCCGTCGTCCAGCAATGCCGCCACCACCGGATTGCGCTCCAGCATCCGCACCCGGCAGCCCAACGCCGCCAGCACGAAGGCGTCGCGCCCCAGCCCGGCGGTGGCGTCCACCACGTCCGGCAGGTAGCTGCCCTTGATGCCGACCGCCTTGGCCACCGCCTCGCCGCGGCCGCCGCCGAAGCGGCGCCGGTGCGCCATGGCGCCGGAGACGAAATCGACGTAGATCCCGCCGAGCTTCGGCTCGTCGCGCTTGCGCAGCTCCAGCCGTTCTGGGGTCAGTACCAGCGCCATCGGCGCGTCATCGTCGGACGTCAGCCGCCAGCGCTGCGCCAAAACAGACAAGGCGCCGGGATCGGCGCCTGCTTCACACAATAAACACACGCTCACGTGTCGGGTTATCCTTTAATGCCGTAATGGCGCAGCATAGCATCCAGCTGCGGCTCGCGGCCACGGAAGCGTTTGAACAGCGCCATCGGCTCTTCCGAACCGCCGCGCGACAGGATGTTGTCGAGGAAGGATTTGCCGGTCTCGGCGTTGAATATCCCCTCTTCTTCGAAGCGCGAGTAGGCGTCGGCCGACAGCACTTCCGCCCACAGGTAGCTGTAGTAACCCGCCGCGTAGCCGCCGGCAAAGATGTGGCTGAAGGTGTGCGGGAAGCGGCCCCAGCTCGGTGAAGGCACCACCGCCACCATTTTCTTCACTTCCGCCAGCGTCGGCAGGATCTGCGCCCCTTTTTCCGGGCTGTATTCGAAGTGCATGCGGAAATCGAACAGGCCGAACTCCAGCTGGCGCAGGATAAACAGCGCCGCCTGGTAATTCTTGGCCGCCAGCAGCTTGTCGAGCATTTCCTTCGGCAGCGGCTCGCCGCTCTGGTAGTGGCCGGAGATAAACGCCAGCGCTTCCGGCTCCCAGCACCAGTTTTCCATAAACTGGCTCGGCAGCTCGACCGCATCCCACGGCACCCCGTTGATGCCGGAGACGCCGGCGGTATCGATCTGCGTCAGCATGTGATGCAGACCGTGGCCGAATTCGTGGAACAGCGTGGTCACTTCGTTATGGGTGAACAGCGCCGGCTGGTCGCCCAACGGGCGGTTGAAGTTGCAAGTCAGGTAAGCGACCGGTTTTTGCAACGTGCCGTCGGCCTTGCGCAGGCTGCCGACACAGTCGTCCATCCAGGCGCCGCCGCGTTTGTTTTCGCGGGCGTACAGATCGAGGTAGAAACTGCCGCGCAGCTCGCCGTCGGCGGCGAACAGATCGAAGAAGCGCACGTCCGGATGCCAGGTTTCCACGTCTTTACGTTCTTTGGCGGTGATGCCGTAGATGCGTTTCACCACTTCGAACAGCCCTTCCACCACCCGCTGCTCCGGGAAGTACGGGCGCAGCTGCTCGTCGCTGATGGAGAACAGGTGCTGTTTCTGTTTTTCGCCGTAATAGGTGATGTCCCAGGCTTCGAGCTCGTCCACGCCATAGTGCTGTTTGGCGAAGGCGCGCAGCTGCGCCAGCTCTTGCTCGGCCTGCGGGCGGGCGCGCTTGGCCAGATCGCTCAGGAAGCCGATCACCTGCTCCGGGCTCTCCGCCATTTTGGTCGCCAGCGACTTGTCGGCGTAGGTATCGAAGCCCAGCAGCTGAGCCAGCTCGTGGCGCAGCGCCAGCGTTTCCGCCATCACTTCGCTGTTGTCCCATTTGCCGGCGTTCGGCCCCTGATCGGAGGCGCGGGTAGCGAAGGCGCGGTACATCTCTTCGCGCAGCGCGCGGTTGTCGGCGTAGGTCAGCACCGGCAGGTAGCTCGGCATGTCCAGCGTCAGCAACCAGCCGTCTTGCTCTTTGGCCTGCGCCATCGCCTGCGCCTGCGCCAGAGCGCTTTCCGGCAGGCCGCTCAGCTCGGCTTCGTCGGTAATCAGTTTGCTCCAGCCCATGGTGGCGTCGAGCACGTTATTGCTGTAGGTGGAACCCAGTTCGGACAGGCGCGCGACGATCTCGCCGTAGCGCTGCTGTTTGTCCGCCGACAGGCCGATGCCCGACAGTTCGAAATCGCGCAGCGCGTTATCCACCGCCTTGCGCTGCGGCACGCTCAACGCCTCGAACGCCGCGCCCTCTTTCAGGCTGCGGTAGGCCTGGTACAGCCCTTCGTGCTGGCCGACCCAGGTGCCGTACTCGGACAGCAGCGGCAGCGCCTGCTCATAGGCGGCGCGCAGCTCCGGGCTGTTTTTCACCGAGTTCAGGTGCCCGATCGGCGACCAGATGCGCGACAGGCGATCGTCCGACTCCGCCAACGGCTGACACAGATTGTCCCAGGTGAACGGGCCCGGCTGCGCGACCACGCGCTCTACCGCAGCGCGGCAGTCCGCCAGCGCGGATTGCACCGCTGGCACGATATCTTCAGGGCGGATCGCCGAGAAAGGCGGCAGGGAAAACGGGGTCAGCAACGGATTTGTCATAGGGCAGTCCTGATTAGCGTTGGGCCCGCCGCACGGGCGAGCCTTAAAATGCGTATGAATCTCTAACATGGAGCCAGACAACAGGAAAATCAATGCCCGGCGTTGATCGTTCGTGCCTTAAACGGCGCTTTGGCGGATGCGGGCGGCCAGCGCCGCCAGCTGTTCGTCGTCGGCGCGCGCGGCGTCGTGGGAGGAGATATAGCCCTCATAACGTTCGAAAAACTTCGGCGAGGTCGATTCGATCGGCCGCCACTGTTCCAGCGATGCGGTGCCGTGCAGCGGGATCAGTTTGGCGTGCACGTGGTCGACGCCGTAGCCCTCGAACACCATGCCGCAGCGGCCGACGTCGTCGAACGCGCGATCCAGCTGCTTCGCCACCCGCTTGGTCGCCAGCATCAACGCGCTCAGCACCTCGTCCGGCAGATCAAACGCGTAGCTCGGGTGGTGCGCCTTGGGGATCACCACGCTGAAACCGTCGGTATTGGGAAAGATGGACAGGAACGCCAGATGGTCGTCGTCTTCCCAGATTTTATGGCACGGCGCCTTGCCCGCCACGATGTCGCAAAAAATGCAGCTCATCCTTTCTCCTTGTGATTCACAGCGTTTCAACCCATTCGAACTCTTCGAACACCAGCCACATGTCCGGCGCAAAAGTGCCCTCGCGGGTAAAGAACTCTTGATGCCCCTGGCGCCAAAACGCCAGGCTTTTGTCGCCTTCACCCTCTTTGGCCGCCATCTCGGCGGTCACCCGATCGTAGCGCACCAGGCACAGCGCCAGGGTTCTGATCACGCAGGCCGGTTCGCCGCGGCCATCGAGAACGATGCTGTAATCGCCGATCCGCGGGGTTTGTTCCCGACGATAGCTCGCATAGGAACTGCAGGTGGCGGTTTTATCCCCGCTCAGCACCAATCCCAGCAGTTCGTCGGCTAACGCGGGGCCGTCGCCGAATGCCCAGCGCGCCGCGTCGGGGTAATTCGCCAAAATCGCCTGTTTGCTCATCGTCCTGTCCCTTTCTGTTAACGTCTGCGGCAACGGAGTCCGGTTTTTCCCGGCCAGACAGTTTATACTGTGCAGATTATAAGCCTTATTGCATTGAATGCTCCGCCTGCGGAGCACAAGGAACCGCCACCCGTCATGTTAAGTTATCGCCACAGTTTCCACGCCGGCAACCACGCCGACGTGCTCAAGCACACCGTTCAGAGCCTGATCATCGAGTCGCTGAAGGAAAAAGAGAAGCCGTTCCTGTATCTGGATACCCACTCGGGCGCGGGCCGTTATCAGCTCAGCGGCGAACACGCCGAGCGCACCGGCGAATACCTGGAAGGCATCGGTTTGCTGTGGCAACGCGACGATCTGCCGGAAGAGCTGGCGGCCTACATGAGCGTGGTGCACAACTTCAACCGTTCCGGCACGCTGCGCTATTATCCCGGCTCGCCGCTGATCGCCCGCCAGCTGCTGCGCCCGCAGGACAAAATCCACCTGACCGAGCTGCACCCGAGCGACTACCCGCTGCTGCGCAGCGAATTCCAGAAAGACGAGCGCGCCAAAGTGCAGCGCGCCGACGGCTATCAGCAGCTGAAATCCCAGCTGCCGCCCCTGTCGCGCCGCGGCCTGATCCTGATGGATCCGCCGTATGAAATGAAGACCGATTACCAGGACGTGGTCAAAGGCATTCAGGAAGGCTACAAGCGTTTCGCCACCGGCACCTACGCGCTGTGGTACCCGGTGGTCATGCGCCAGCAGATCAAACGCATGCTGCGCGATCTGGAAGCCACCGGCATTCGCCGCATCCTGCAGATCGAGCTGGCGGTGAAACCCGACAGCGATCAGCGCGGCATGACCGCCTCCGGCATGATCGTCATCAACCCGCCGTGGAAGCTGGAACAGCAGATGAAGAACGTGCTGCCGTGGCTGCACAAGGTGCTGGTGCCGTCGGGCATCGGTCACCATCTGGTGAACTGGGTGGTACCGGAATAAACCCCATCAGGGCGCGGTTTGCCGCGCCCTGCGTCCACCTATCGCAGCCATCGACGCAATCTTTGCGACAAACCCCGGTCAGGCGTTAAACTCTTACCCTCTTCAAATTCACAACTCATGGAAATCCCAGATGACGAAACATTACGATTATCTAGCAATTGGCGGCGGCAGCGGCGGTATCGCATCGATCAACCGGGCAGCCATGTACGGCCAAAAGTGTGCGCTGATTGAAGCCAAAGAGCTGGGCGGCACCTGTGTAAACGTGGGTTGTGTACCGAAAAAAGTCATGTGGCACGCGGCGCAAATCGCCGAGGCTATCCATCAGTACGGCCCGGACTACGGCTTCGACACCACCGTCAACGCCTTCGACTGGAAAAAGTTGGTCGCCAACCGCACCGCCTATATCGATCGCATCCACAACTCCTACGATAACGTGCTGGGCAAGAACAAGGTCGACGTGATCAAAGGCTTCGCGCGCTTCGTGGATGCGCACACCGTGGAAGTGAACGGCGAGACCATCACCGCCGATCACATCCTGATCGCCACCGGCGGCCGCCCGAGCCATCCGGCTATTCCGGGCGCCGAATACGGCATCGACTCCGACGGCTTCTTTGAGTTGGACGCCATGCCGAAACGCGTCGCCGTGGTGGGCGCCGGCTATATCGCCGTGGAAATCGCCGGCGTGCTGAACGCGCTGGGCGCGGAAACGCACCTGTTCGTGCGCAAGCACGCGCCGCTGCGCAGCTTCGATCCGATGATCGTCGAAACCCTGGTGGAAGTGATGAACACCGAAGGGCCGAGCCTGCACACCGAATCGGTGCCGAAAGCGATCGTCAAGAACGCCGACGGCAGCCTGACGCTGCAGCTGGAAAACGGCAAAGCATTCACCGTCGACTGCCTGATCTGGGCCATCGGCCGCGAACCGGCGACCGACAACCTGAACCTCGGCGTTACCGGGGTGAAAACCAATGAGAAAGGCTACATCGACGTCGATAAGTTCCAGAACACCAACGTCAAAGGCATCTACGCGGTGGGTGACAACACCGGCGCGGTAGAGCTGACCCCGGTCGCCGTGGCCGCCGGCCGCCGTCTGTCCGAGCGCCTGTTCAACAACAAGCCGGACGAACACCTGGACTACAGCAACATCGCCACCGTGGTGTTCAGCCACCCGCCGATCGGCACCGTCGGCCTGACCGAGCCGGAAGCCATCGAGAAGTTCGGCGCGGACAACGTGAAGGTGTACAAATCCTCCTTCACCGCCATGTACAGCGCCGTGACGCAGCACCGCCAGCCGTGCCGCATGAAGCTGGTGTGCGCGGGTAAAGAAGAGAAAATCGTCGGCCTGCACGGCATCGGCTTCGGCATGGACGAGATCCTGCAGGGCTTCGCGGTGGCGGTGAAGATGGGCGCCACCAAGAAGGACTTCGACAACACCGTGGCGATCCACCCGACTGCGGCGGAAGAGTTCGTCACCATGCGCTGAGGCGCAACTTCGCCGGGTTCCGGCGCGTAACAGGCCAGGCGCGAAAGTGTCTGGCTTTTTTATTTATCCCGCTCGCCTCACGGCGCCCGGCGGTAATGATCGCGAAGAAACACCGGCAAATCGTTCGCCGGTGCAGCAAAGGGCACCTGATAGAGCATATCGCCGACAAAACCGCGATGATAGGTCGCGTGGTTGACGACATGCAGCACGATTTCCTGGCGCGTCATGCGGCCTTCCCCCCCGCCGACGAACTCGAAATGCACCACCTGCGCCAGCGCCTCGGGCGACCAGTTGTCCACCTGTTCGATATACCAGCGGTCCATTTCCTCCACCGCACACCGCAGAGAGTCAAGCGCAGGAGTTTGCTCGGTGTTGCGCGCGAGGTAGCCATGCTTGCGGCCTTGCAGATGGTGCCTGAAGATATCGTCCACCACGTACACGTGATTCAAGGTATGCACCATATTGCCGAAACGGGTCGGGCGCGGCCGCAGCGCTTCGCCCTCCGGCAAGGCCGCCACGCAGTCAAAGGTCAAGGCATTCGCCCAGGCTTTGTAACGCACCAACATTTTCAAGGTATCGATGGCCGTTGCAGACATACTGTTCACTCCTTATCGGATGAAAATCGATATTCCGTTCAGCCGCACGCGGGTGCAGCGGCGTGTTCTACGCCGTGCCAATCCCATGCAGCCGACCTTCGACCTGAGTGCGCGTATTGCCCCCCACCCAAATCCGGCCGCTCTCGTCGCGGGTGACATGCACGCGCCCGTTGCGCCCACGGCAGCGGCCCTGAGCGGCGATATAGCCGCCGCTGACCACGCCGCTTGCAAACAGCCACTGAGCCAGCGAGGCATTGAGGCTGCCGGTGACCGGATCTTCGACGATAGCGCCAAGGTGATCGCTCAAAAAAGCGCGCACCTCGAAGGCTGCGTCACCATCGGCATGTGGGCCGACGACGCCAATGTCCACTCTGCGCGGCCAGCTTCTCGCCGGCGTCAGGGAAAGCACCCGCTCGGCGCTGGCCAGCCGGATCCCCAGCCACCCCGGACCGTTATCGATCCAGGCGGCATCGAGCGCCTCCTCAGGCGCGATCCCCAAAAACCGCAGCGCGTCGGCCAACGCCGCTTCTGACGGCGCCCCGGAGCGAATCAACGGCGGCGCGGCAAAACACAGCCGTCCGCCCTCGCGGCGAATGCTCACCAAGCCCGCCCCGCACTCCTGGATGATCTCCGCGTCATTACGCGGCGTACCGCCCGCAGTGAGCCAGGCATGGCAACTGCCGAGCGTCGGGTGCCCGGCAAACGGCATTTCACGATCCAGCGTGAATATTCGCACCCGGTAATCCGCCTGTGAGTGCATAGGCGGCAGTAAAAAGGCCGTTTCCGACAGGTTGAACCAACGCGTCAAGCGCTGCATGTCCTCCGTAGACAACGCTCCGGCGCCCGTAATCACCGCCAACGGATTGCCGGCGAGTGGCCCGGCGCCAAAGACATCCACCATCTGCATGCCAAAAACCATCGCTTCTCTCCTCAGGTTAACGCCGGGCGTTCATTACCCCCGCGATATCAACAGCTCCAGGCCCGCCAAAGCGAACAGCAGCGCAAGCGTTCCTTCAATCCAGCGCCTCACCCGGGTGTAAAACGCGATCATCGGCGACGTTGAGAACAGCAGGGCATACCCCCCGAAAATCGTCACGCCGAGCAGCGCGCAACCGCCAATAATTGCCGGTAAAACCTGCTCAGGCGCGCCTTGCCGCAATCCCAGCGACATGATCGCCATCCAGGACATGATGGCCTTGGGATTGCCGAGATGCATCAGCACGCCCTGCCGATACAACCTCTGATAAGATCGCGCGCTATCCCCTGCCGCTATGCCTGTCGTAACGGGAGACGCCCGTAATGCGGATCGGCCGGCGCGCAGCGCCAGATACAGCATATACACGCCGCCAACGATCTTGATGGTCCACAGCGCCTGCGCATACGTGGCCAACACGGCGGAAAGGCCGGTCGCGGCCAACATCGCCCAGCACAGCGATCCGGTCACCACCCCAGCGGCCAGCACCAACGCGGGCCTGCGGCCGTCACGCATCGCCACGCCCATGATCGCCATGTTGCTGGGGCCGGGGCTGGCAGTTGCGAGGAGATAGGCGCCGTAAACCAACGCAAGCTGACTGACCATCATGGAAAAACTCCGCTGACCCGCCTTACGGCCGAGCCGTAGTTGAAAACGCCGGGACTCCTCACCAACATAGTATGTGTTACACTTTTCGCCTATTTAAATAGTGTCACGTGACACTATATTCTTTCTCCGGAGAGCGAATATGCGGCTTCAATCCCCCTGGCAGCCCCGCCTGGCCAATGTGGAAGCCACTACCGTCGAACGGCTGGTGTTGGCGTTGGCTGACGACATTATCGAGGGCAAGCTGCAAGGGGGCGATCGTTTGCCGGCCCACCGTACGCTCGCCTGGCAATTGGCGATCGGTCTGGGCACGGTGACCAAAGCCTATGCCATCCTGGAGCGGCGTGGGTTGGTGCGCAGCGTGAAAGGCCGCGGGATGTTCGTGGCGATCCGCCGCGCCCGTGAAAAACGCGAAATCGATCTTTCATCCAATGCGCCGCCGGCGATGCTTACCGATCGTTTGCTGGCGCGCACGCTGGCCGGCATTGCGCGGAAAATGGATGTGGACCATCTGAACTTCTATTCCCCTCCGACCGGGCATCTGGAGCACCGGCGTTTGTTGGCCCGCTGGCTGGAAAACGCCGGCGTCACGATCGATCCGTCGCACCTGGCGCTGACCAGCAATGCCCGTCAGGCGATTTCGCTGGCGTTTGACCTGGCCTGCGGGCCACGCGGCACGATACTGACCGAGAGACTCACCTACCCCGGCGCGATCGCGCTGGCCCGACGTAAAGGCCATCGCCTGATCGGCGTGGAGATCGATGCGCAAGGCATAGTGCCGCAGGCGCTGGCGAGCGCGCTCGAGCGAGTCTCCTCCGGCCATACCGCGGTCTATCTGACGCCGACACTGCATAATCCGACAACCGCCACCATGAGCGCCGAGCGCAGGCAGGCTATCGTCGAGATATGCCGGCGGGCGAATGTCTGGATCATCGAGGATGGCGTGTATGCGCTGGGGCATTCAGCGGCGCCTGCGCTCGCGGCTCTGGCGCCCGAGCGGGTGTTCCATGTCAATGGCCTGTCGAAAACGCTCGGCCCGGGATTGCGGATCGGCATGCTGACTCTGCCGCCCGGCATGCAAGCTGCGGCGGAAGAAGCCTTGCAAGATCTTCCTTTCGCACCTTCGCCACTGTCTTGCGCTGTGGTGGAGGAGTGGCTGGCCAGCAGCGCGATCGAGACGATACCGCAAGCGTTGCGCCATGAGGCTCAGCGAAGAGTACATCTGGCCACCTCGATATTCGATGCCGACGAATGCGTATCGCATCCCGACGCTTATCATGTCTGGCTGCCGATGCCGCGCGAAACCGCCGAGTCTGTGGCCGCCGCCGCCGCATTGGCCAACGTAAAGGTGACGCCGCCGGACACCGTGATGGTAGACCGCGACGAACGTGCGACGGGCATTCGCCTGTGCCTGGGTTCCCCCTCGCCGAACGAGCTAACGGCAGGCCTGACGCAGCTGGCGCAGCTGTTGAAAGCGCATCGAAACGGCTGACAAACGGAAGAGAAAGGTTACGCGTACAGGCCGACCGGCCCAGGACTGTTCTTTTTGTGCGGTTTACTATTCCCTTCGCACCCGCCTGCTTTTTCTGCCATTATTCTGCCTGATAAATTAGCGGGACTGATACAAACCTCCCCGCGCCTCTGGAGAACGCCGATGCTGTTCAAACTATGCAAAACCCTTGCGATGGCCTGCGTGGCCCTGATTATCGCCCAGAGCAGCGCGCTCAGCTTTACCCTGGAAGTGGCGGGCAAGATCGACAACGTGACCGACCCGGTCAAAAAAAGCTATCTGTTCACCGATAAGCAGCTGTTGGCGATGCCGGTGCGCAGCATCACCACCTCCACCTCCTGGACGCCGCAGAGAAAATTTGAAGGGATTTCGGTGGCCGATATCCTGGAGCGCGTCGGCGCCAAGGGCGAGACGCTGACTTTCTACGCGCTGAACGATTATTACATCGACGTGCCGCTGTCCGACGTCAAGAAGTACAACATGATCCTGGCCTACAGGATGGACGGGGAAATGCTGAAGCTCAGAAACTTCGGCCCGCTGTTCCTGGTTTACCCGCGCGACGCCGCCGGGCCTGAACTGAACTCGCCGTTGTACAACTCGCGCTTTATCTGGCAAGTCGACAGGATCGTGATCAAATGAAGCTGACGACCTTTAAGAACGGCAGCAGGCTGGCGATCCCGGCCATCTTTGCCGCGCTGTTTTTAGTGGCTTCGACCGTCACGCTCTATTACTACAGCGCCACCCTGTCGAAGAAAGGGCTGTATGCCATCGCCGGCACGCAGGAGAACTACTCCTGGTCGATCGCCAAGTTCTCCATCAAGCTGGCGGAGTTCGACACGTTCGTCGAGCAGCAAAGCCATGCCGCGCAGGTGGACAGCGACAACCTGCGGCTGCGGTTCGAAATTCTCTATTCGCGCTTTTACGTGCTGGAAACCGTCTCCGAATCCACGCAACCGCTGTACGCCGAGCCGGGCTACCCGGAAGTGGTCAAGCAGATGCGCCTGCAGATGGATCGCATCGATAAACTGCTGGATAACCCGAAAATCGACTTCAGCCAGGTTTTCGCGGCCATGAAGGCCATCAAGCCTTACGCCATCGAAATGGCCAACCTGACCGACCACGCCGAGGTGAAGCAGCGCACCGCCGCCTATGAGGACTACATCGAGAAACGGCACATCATTTTCTATGGGCTGGTGATCGTCATGTTCTCGGTGATCGCGCTGATCGCCATCACCCTGATCGTGTTCCGCCAGCAGCGGCTGACCATTCGCCAGCAGGCCAAGGCCATTGAGGCGGAGAAAGCGACACGCACCAAAAACGCCTTCCTCGGCGCCATCGGCCACGAGCTGCGCACCTCATTGCAGAGCGTGATGTCGGCCATCGACGTGCTGGTGAACACCCGGGTGTCGGCGGAGCATGCGGACACTTTCCAGCGGCTGGAGACCGCCGCGCAGCAAATCGAAAGCCAGATGAAGGATCTGACCGACTACGCGCACCTCGACAGCGGCATGATGGAATTGCGCATCGTGCCGTTCGACGCGCAGAAGCTGATCGCGGAAACCGCCAATGAAATCGCCACCCTGACCCGCAAAGAGCAGGTCAAACTGAGCTGCGAAGTGGAGTGCAGCCACCTGTTGGTGCACTCCGATCCGCTGCGCATCCGGCAGATTATCGTTAACCTGCTGACCAACGCCTACAAATACACCGAAAGCGGCAGCATTACGCTGCACAGCTGCCTGCGCCGTCAACCCGGCGGCAGTTCGCTGATTATCGAAGTGACCGACACCGGCATCGGTATCGAAAAAGACCAGCTCGATCAGATCTTCAAACCCTTTACCCAGTTGGATCAGTCGCATACCAAGCAATATGCCGGCGTGGGGATGGGGTTGGCGATCGTACACGGCCTGGTGACGCTGCTCAACGGCACCATCACGGTGTACAGCGAAATCAAGAAGGGCAGCACCTTTATCGTCAGCATTCCGGTGCAGATCAGTGAAGAAGAGCGCGCCGACGAGCCCGCCGCCGCCAATGCCCCCCTGCAGCAAAAGCCGCAGCAGGTGCTGGTGGTGGATGACAACAAGTCGGTGGGTGACGCCTTTGCGGCGTTGCTGGACAAACTGGGTTACCAGCACGAACTGTGCGACTCGCCGGAGCGCGCGTTGCAGAAGCTGCTCAGACGCCCTTACGACGCGCTGTTGCTGGATCTGCAGATGCCGGGCATCGACGGCGCCGCCCTGGCCAGGCAGCTGCGCAATCGTCGCGGCCCCAACCGCCATGTGCCAATCATCGGCATCAGCGCCTATACGCCGGAGCAGCTGACGGCGGATCAGCGCGCCCTGTTCGATAACTACCTGATGAAACCGGTTCGGCTGGATGCGCTGTCGAGCGCACTGGCCGAGGTGTTCCCCGCTAAAGATTAAAACAGCGTTGCAGTGCGGCTTCGATCACATGGAGCCGCACCGGTTTTTCATAAGGACCGAGCACATCGTACTCGCGCATCGCCTGAGCGATCTCCGACTCGCGTCGGTCGGTGCCCAGTTCGCCGGTCAGCACCAGTACCGGCGCGTCCGGGTTGTCGGAGGCGCGGATGGTGGCGATACAGCGATCCGCCGTTTCCTCACCGATCAGCCAGTCCACCACGTAACCGTCGAACAGGCTTTGCTGCAACGCTTGGCAGAAGCTGTCGACATCGTAAAACGCCACTGCGTTGAAACCGCAGCCGCCGAGGTACTTGGCCAGCTCATCGGCCGCCTGATGCGAATCGTCCAATACCGCGATGCTCAACCGCTCGTCATCGCCGTAGCCGGGCCGGATTTCTATCAGTTCGACGCCGTAACGCAGACCTGCCGGCGCCTCTTCGGCGCGATAGATATGCCATTGCCCCTCCACACGCAGCGCCACAAACTCCGCCGGCCGCCCGGCAGAAAGTTCATCGCCAATGTGCCCGACGCAAGGGATCGCCACCCCCGCCACGAAAAAGATGGCATCACGCGCCATGTTTGGCTCGGTCGTCTCGTGTTCGGCGCTCAAATCGGCGATCGCCGCCGGCGTTTCTCCCAACGCGGCCGCGACGCTGTTGATCTGTTCCAGCGTCCAGGGGCTTTGCCCTTTCAATTTGCGGTGCGCATGTGAAAAACTCAGATCCAAGATGCGGCTGAGTTCGCGGGCATGCTGACGTTTTCCAATCCCGTAATGTAAAAACAGCTCCCTGACCCGATTGGCAATCGACTGTGAATCGAATTTTTGATGATTGTTATCCATTTGTTCCTTCGATTTTTTTTACTGATTTATCAGTCGTTTTGATTATTTCTGCTGAAAAAGCCACACCTAAAACTAGCATCCCATGCAATTATGCGTTAAAAACGTTGCTTGACATACCATGTTGTATCGTCAAACATGGTATCAAAAGAGACATACAGCAATACACTATAAAAAATAACACCAGCACGATTTTTAATAATAACCATAGTAACACCAGGGAAAATTTGTTCCGTTGCCGCTACTGAGACGATGCTCACATCGCTTGGACTGCATAAGCAAAACGGGGCTTGAGCCTTTAGCGCTAATCTGTTTTACCCACTTTTAAGCCGGGATCCGTCAGGGTCCCGGTTTTTTATTGCCCTGGAGCCGGCCATCATACGTTCTCACCCCACAGCCGCAAATAAAAACGGAGCCGGCATGCCGGCTCCGTTGACCCTTGTAATGACCGCTTGGCTTAGAAGCGCCAGGTGAAACCGGCGTTGACGCTGTTGTCCTGATGGTTCTGCGACAGCAGCCCGCCGTAGCCCAGCGACAGCGAGGCGTTCTCGTTCACCGCCACTTCCGCCCCCGCCTTCAGCACCATGCCGTCGCGCGACACCGGCACGCTGTCCACCACGAACGGCGCGTTGCCGCCGTTGAACCGCAGCCCGGTGCCGCGCTCCAGCCCGCCGTACTGGTGTTGCCACCCCAGCTCGCTGCGCAGCGCCACCGTCGTGCCCGGGCTCACCTGCCACGCGGTGTCCGCGCGCAGCCCCAGCGTCGACACCGTCGCGTCGGTATGCTGCTTGTCGCCGCGCAGCGCCGCTGCGCCGCCGCTTTCCGCGATGCCGTTGTTTTCAAAGTTCACGTACGCCAGGTTGACGAACGGCTCCAGGTTCAGCCACTCACCCTCCACGCTGTAACCCGCTTCCGCGAACAGCTGCTCGGTGCGCGCGCTGTACTTCGCCGTGTCGCGGTCCGACTGCATCCCGTAGTTCACCGACCGTTTGGTGTCGATACGGTGCCAGGTGTAGCCCGCCCCGCCGCGCAGCGCCAGCGCCCCGAACTGCTTGTCGCCGTACGCCGCCAGGTGGTAGTTGTCGCTGTCCGCCTTCGACCCGTACCCGCCGTGCAGCGAGGTGCGGGTGTAGCCGGTCGCCACCCCCAGCCGCCAGTCGGCCGCCGCCGCCGAGTCCAGCCCCACCAGCACCCCGTAGGTCGAGGCCTGATACCCCGTGGCGTTGGCGTCGCCCGACGCATGGTCCCACGCCCCCAGCAGCTGCGCCCAGGCGCCGTCCTCGTCCGCCTTGATGGCCGACGAGCTCGCCAGCCCTTCCGCCTGACGCAGACGCCCGTTCAGCGCCTCACGCAGGTAGCGGCTGTCGTTCACCAGCGCCGACGCGATGTCCGCATGGATTTGCCCCGACAGCTGGCGGAACGCCTGCCGCGCCTCGCCCGCCGAGCCGCTGTTGAGCAGGCTCTCGTACACCGGGTTGCCCGCCGCCAGCGCATCCGCCGCCGCCGCCACCGCCCGCTCGTTCGGCGTCTGCGCCACGCTGGCGAAGCTCGTGCCGTTACGCCCGACGCTCAGCGTCACCCCGGTCGGCTGGTAGCTCAGCCCGGTGCCGAGGAACAGGTAGTTCGGCGCCACCGCGTCAAACTGCCCGCTCACCCCCTGCTGCGCACTCAGGATGGTGTACTGCTGGCCCAGCAGGCTGCGCACCTCGCTTTGCGTCAGCAGGTTGCTGCTGTTCTCCAGCGTCACCGCCACCTCGCCGCCGCCGATCGTCGCCGCTCCGCTGCTCTGGATCCGATCGCTCTGGCCGTTCGGCCCCACTTCCACCGCGTAGCGCGAACCCGGCTCGAAGCTGACGTTGCCGGCCACGTTCAGGGTGCCGATCGAGTTGCCCGGTGCCACGGTGCCGCCACGGCGGGCGGTCAGCGAACCGACCGTGCCGCTGCCGCCGACGATGCCGCCGTTCTGCACGCTGACGGCCGAGGTGACCGAGCCGTTGATCGCCAGCCGCCCCTGATTGACCAGCGTCGGGCCGGCATAGGTGTTGGCGCCGGTCATGACCAGCGTGCCCATCCCTTCTTTGGTCAGGCCGCCATGGCCGGAGATGTTGTTGGAGTAGACTTCCAGCTCGCAACTGATGTCGTCACACTTTCTGGCGTGCAGCGTGCCGGCATCCACCTCGGCGCCCAGACCCGGAATATTGGCGACAAACTGGGTCGGGCCGTAGGCCACGCCCGTCGGATCCGGAATGCGGAACTCCGCAGGAATATCTTCAACGGTATAGAACATGCCCGGGCCGTTGATGGCCTTGCCCAGGTTGATCATCCCCCAGCCGTAGAGCGCGTCGATGCCCGGCGCGCCCATGTCGGTGGCGGTGGTTTTCAGCACGTCGGCAATCTGCGCCGAGCTCATGTACGGGAAGCGCTGCAGCAACACCGCCACCGCGCCGGTGACGTGCGGCGTCGCCATCGAGGTGCCATTTTTATTGCCGTAGTCCGACACCAGGTTGGCCGGATCGGAACCGTTGGCCACGGTGCTGTAGATTTTGCTGCCCGGCGACGAGACGCAGAAGCTGGCGGTATAGCCGCAACGGGAAGAGAAGCTGCTGATGGTGTAAGGCACGCTGTTGGTCGATGTCGCATCCTGCGCCACGCTGGCGACCGACAGCCAGTTGGGTGCGATGTCCGGCACGAAATAGGCCAGCCCGCTGATCACATCCGGCTGGTTGTAGTTGCCGTCGTTACCAGCGGCGAACAGCACCAGAATATTCTTGCGCGCCGCGTCGATGGCGCCCTGATAGCCTGCGCCGGCCAGGCTGCCGAGCAGCGGTTTGACCTGATCGAACTGTTCCTGCGCATCCTTCAGCTCAAAGTGCAGCGCGTTGGGATCGCGGCCGCCGTCGGACAGGAAATCGGGAATACTGACGCCCCAGCTGTTGTTGATCACCCGCACGCCGCTCTTGATCATCGCCTGCCAGCCGGCATTGGTGACGGCGCCGTCCAGGCCGAGGAATTCGCCGTAGGCCGGGCCGTCGTTGTCGTTATCGACGCTGATCACCTGCGAATCGAAGGCCACGCCGTGCATGCCGACGCCGTCGCGGTTCGCCGCGCTGATGCCCGCGACGTGCACCCCGTGATTGCTCAGCATGCCCTGTGAACCGCTGTAGAAGTGGAAGGTGCCGTCGAAGTAAAAGCGATCGCCGGCGTTAATCCCCGGCCGGTGCGGATCGGTATAGGCGCGATAGCCTTCGGTGACGACGTTGATCAGTTTGCCGTCGCCGGCGAACTCGGGATGGCGGTTAACCGGGGTGTCGAAAATGCCCACCTTTTGCCCTTTGCCGGTGTAGCCGGCGGCGTAGGCCTCATCGGCGTGGATCGCCCCCAGCCCCCAGTTGGCGTTGAATTCGGCGCTGCGCCAGCTGGCCGGATCGCCGGCTTGGCCATTCACCTCGTGCGGCGCCGCCTGCGCATACCCCGCCAGCGCCATGCAGCAGACCAGCGCGTTCAGCCGCCACGGCGAGCGACGAGCGTTTCCTTTGCTGTCAAAACCCATTGTTGTTGTCATTTCCTTACCTTTTGCTTGTTATTGGCCGACGCCCCAGGTGCGCCGGGTTCTCATTAGCAGGATGTGAAAAAGGAACCGCCCGCAGACGGTTCCCGTACAAGGATTGAGTCGATGTTGCTTAGAAGCGCCAGGTGAAACCGGCGTTGACGCTGTTGTCTTGGTGGTTCTGCGACAGCAGCCCGCCGTAGCCCAGCGACAGCGAGGCGTTCTCGTTCACCGCCACTTCCGCCCCCGCCTTCAGCACCATGCCGTCGCGCGACACCGGCACGCTGTCCACCACGAACGGCGCGTTGCCGCCGTTGAACCGCAGCCCGGTGCCACGCTCCAGCCCGCCGTACTGGTGTTGCCACCCCAGCTCGCTGCGCAGCGCCACCGTCGTGCCCGGGCTCACCTGCCACGCGGTGTCCGCGCGCAGTCCCAGCGTCGACACCGTCGCGTCAGTATGCTGCTTGTCGCCGCGCAGCGCCGCTGCGCCGCCGCTTTCCGCGATGCCGTTGTTTTCAAAGTTCACGTACGCCAGGTTGACGAACGGCTCCAGGTTCAGCCACTCACCCTTCACGCTGTAACCCGCTTCCGCGAACAGCTGCTCGGTGCGCGCGCTGTACTTCGCCGTGTCGCGGTCCGACTGCATCCCGTAGTTCACCGACCGTTTGGTGTCGATGCGGTGCCAGGTGTAGCCCGCCCCGCCACGCAGCGCCAGCGCCCCGAACTGCTTGTCGCCGTACGCCGCCAGGTGGTAGTTGTCGCTGTCCGCCTTCGACCCGTACCCGCCGTGCAGCGAGGTGCGGGTGTAGCCGGTCGCCACCCCCAGCCGCCAGTCGGCCGCCGCCGCCGAGTCCAGCCCCACCAGCACCCCGTAGGTCGAGGCCTGATACCCCGTGGCGTTGGCGTCGCCCGACGCATGGTCCCACGCCCCCAGCAGCTGCGCCCAGGCGCCGTCCTCGTCCGCCTTGATGGCCGACGAGCTCGCCAGCCCTTCCGCCTGACGCAGGCGCCCGTTCAGCGCCTCACGCAGGTAGCGGCTGTCGTTCACCAGCGCCGACGCGATGTCCGCATGGATTTGCCCCGACAGCTGGCGGAACGCCTGCCGCGCCTCACCCGCCGTGCCGCTGTTGAGAATGCTCTCGTAGACCGGGTTGCCCGCCGCCAGCGCATCCGCCGCCGCCGCTACCGCCCGCTCGTTCGCCGTCTGCGCCACGCTGGCGAAGCTTGTGCCGTTGCGCCCGACGCTCAGCGTCACCCCATTCGGCTGGTAGCTCAGCCCGGTGCCGAGGAACAGGTAGTTCGGCGCCACCGCGTCAAACTGCCCGCTCACCCCCTGCTGCGCCGTCAGGATGTTGTACTGCTGGCCCAGCAGGCTGCGCACCTCGCTTTGCGTCAGCAGGTTGCTGCTGTTTTCCAGCGTGACCGCCACCTCGCCGCCGCCGATCGTCGCCGAGCCGCTGCTCTGGATCCGATCGCTCTGGCCGTTCGGCCCCACTTCCACCGCGTAGCGCGAACCCGGCTCGAAGCTGACGTTGCTGGCCACGTTCAGGGTGCCGATCGAGTTGCCCGGCGCCACGGTGCCGCCGCGGCGGGCGGTCAGCGAACCGACCGTGCCGCTGCCGCCGACGATGCCGCCGTTCTGCACGCTGACATCCGAGGTGACCGAGCCGTTGATCGCCAGCCGCCCCTGATTAACCAGCGTCGGGCCGGCATAGGTGTTGTTACCGGTCAGTACCAACGTGCCGATACCCTGTTTGGTCAGGCCGCCATGGCCGGAGATGTCGTTGCTCCAGAAATCCAGGCCGCACAGCACATCGCTGCAGACGCGCTCGGTCGGTTTACCCTTGTCCAGCACCGCGCCAACGCCCGGCAGATCCACCACAAACTGGGTCGGGCCGTAGGCCACGCCTGTCGGATCCGGAATACGGAACTCCGCAGGAATATCTTCGGCAGTCACCAACATGCCCGGGCCGTTGATGGCTTTGCCCAGGTTGATCATCCCCCAGCCGTAGAGCGCGTCGATGCCCGGCGCGCCCATATCGGTGGCAGTGGTTTTCAGCACTTCCGCCACCTGCGCACCACTCAGATACGGGAAACGCTCCATCAGCACCGCGACGCTGCCGGCCACGTGCGGCGCCGCCATCGAGGTGCCGCTGTATTTGGCGTAGCCGGTTGTCAGATTCTCTAGGCTGGTGCCTTCGATTACCGAGCTGTATACCCGGGTGCCCGGCGCCGAGACGCAGAAGCTGGCGGTATAACCGCAGCGAGAGGAGAAGGTGCTGATGCTGTAATCGCCGGTATTGGTCGGATCCTGCAAGCTGGCGACCGACAGCCAGTTCGGTGCAATCTCCGGCACGAAATAGGCCAGGCCGGCCATGGCGTCCGGGTTGTTGAGGTTGTAATCGTTACCGGCAGCGAAGATGGTGACCACGCCGCTGCGCGCCGCGTCGATCGCGCCCTGATAGGCGCCGCCGGGCTTGGTGCCCAGGATCTGTTTGATCTGATCGAACTGCTTTTGCGCATCGTCGACGGTGAAATGAGGGTAAGCGGGATTCTTGCCCCCCTTGGCGAATTTATCGGTAATGCCGATACCCCAGCTGTTGTTGATGATGCGCGCGCCGCTGGCCACCAGCGCATCCCAGCCGGCCTGGTACACTGCGCCGTCGTTGCCGAGGATGATGCCGTCCTCCGGGCCGGGATCGCCGTTTTCGGCGCTGATGATCTGCGCGTTGAACGCCACGCCGTGCATGGCGCCGCCGTCGCGGCTGCCGGCGGCGATGCCGCCCACGTGGGTGCCGTGCGAACCGAGCGTGCCATCGGAATCCACGCTCGGCGTGCCGTCATAGCGGAAATCATCACCTTTTTTCACCGGAATATAGGGATCGGTGTATTCACGGATGCCTTTGGTAACCAGATTGATCACCTTATTCTCACCGGCGAACTCCGGGTGCTTGGCGTAAACCGGCTGATCGAAAATGCCAAGTTTGATGCCTTTTCCGGTATAACCGGCGGCGTAGGCCTGGTCAGCGTGGATCGCCCCCAGCCCCCATTCTGCATTGAACTCACTGCTGCGCCAGCTGGCCGGATCGCCCGCCTGGCCGTTCTCTATATAGCTGGAGGCCTGCGCCCCGCCAATCGCCGTCAGGCAGATCAGCATCGCGCTCCATTGTGCGCGATGAACTCCGATTTCAGGCCAGCCGAAGGCCGCCCGAGCGGATTTGACTCCTCTACGTTTCTTCTCCATCCCAGATACCGTCCGTTGTTGTTTGCAAATGTTTTATAAGATTTTTTGTGTAACAGTTTGGTAACACCAAATAAATAAAGCACAACAATCTCAAGTGCGCTTAATGTGTCATCCGGCAGTTCGACGGGAGGAGAGAATGTTTCAGGGGTGAATCAGGCCAGTGCCGATAAGAAATGACAATGACGTTTACCGGTATCGAAACGGCGATAATAAGTGAAGGGATAAATTATAATTTACTGATAAATAAAAATATAATTCAGGGAGACATGAAGAGTGCGGCCATCTGAAAAGTGCTTAACAGGCGTCTTTTATCACTTTTAATTATAAATTTTGCCAATATTCACTCAGTGAATTATGCTGGTTTTTCACTCGGCCATCGGCAAAAATTGGATTATCCTGCTGATGTTTTTTTGCAGTTCGTCGCGTCCTCTTCCGCCTGACGCAGAATGGCTTTGGCCATCCATTGCGTGACGTCCTGAATGCTCTCAAGCTCCAGCCCCCAGATATCTTTCAGCACCAGAAACACCTCCGAGCCGTAAATCAGCGAGAAAGCATGAATCACTCTCTGCAGAGAGTCCGGCGGCAGTTTGCCCTGTAGCGGTTCCACCGCCAGCGCCAACAGGCGCTTGCGGTTGCCGCGCACGAATTTCTCGCCCGGCGTCGCGTGCGCCCACTGTTGCAAAGAGAGCTGCAGCGCCGCGCGCAATGCTCCCTCGTGCCGCTCCATCTGAGGATAGGCGAAAGTCAGCAACTGCTGGATGCGTTTCAGGGCGTCATCGTCTTGCGGGCGCCATTCCAGAATAGGCCCCAGGCTTTCCGCCACCACGGCGCTAATCAGCGCACTCTGGGTCGGAAAATAGCGGTAGGCCGTCGCACGCGATACCTGCGCATGCGCCGCCAGTTCGGTGATCGAAGGAAACGCCCCTTCGTCATACAGCGTCATCGCGCTGGCCAGCAACAAACGGTAGGTTTTTGCCCGGGTGGAAGTCAGTAAAGGATCAAACGGGGTGGGAAAGGCATCTATCGGCACATAAACCTCATGCATCTGCACACGCTTGCGCAACAGAGGATGCGCCTCTGTCGACTGGCTGCCGGCAAAGCGCCGGCCACGTTGAAAAGCTCAAAAATGAGACAGGAGTCCCATTTTGCACTGAGCTGCCCTTGCAAAAATGATACTGCCGTCTCATTATATAAATACATTAATCAATTTAATTTAAACGCCAACACCAGGGCACCCTAAAAAATATAACAAAATGATTTTTAAATAAAAATTAGAAACACCCCAGGAAGATACATGAAAGACACTTCAAATTTTGTCTATATTGCTACCACAGCAGATACGAAAGGACAAGAGCTGGAGTATGTACGCCGGCTGATCGCTGCCCTGAATTTACCCACGCGAACCGTCGATCTTTCCACTCGTCGCTTGCCGTTTGACTCCCCGGCCGATATCGGTCCAGAGGACGTCGCACGCCACCATCCGGCGGGCGCCGACGCGGTCTTCTGCGCCAGTCGCGGCCAGGCGATCGCCGCCATGGCGACCGCTTTCGAACGTTTTATCCTGACGCGCCGCGATATCGCCGCCTTGCTTGGCCTGGGCGGCTCCGGCGGCACCGCCATCATCACGCCGGCCATGCAGCAGCTGCCGATCGGCCTGCCGAAAGTGATGGTCTCGAGCATGGCGGCGGGAGACGTTTCCGCCTATGTCGGCGCCAGCGATATCAACATGCTGTATTCGGTCACCGATCTCGCCGGCCTGAACCGCATCTCGCGACGGGTGCTGAGCAACGCAGCGCGCCAGATAGCCGGCGCAGTGCACTTCGCCGCCGTCGACTATCACGATAACAAACCCGCGATCGGCCTGACGACGTTTGGCGTCACCACGCCCTGCGTTCAGGCATTGGTTGCCGAACTGGGAACACAATGGGATTGTCTGACGTTTCATGCGACCGGCAGCGGCGGCAGATCGTTGGAAAAACTGATCGATAACCGCCAACTGCACGGCGCCATCGATTTAACCACTACCGAAGTGGCCGATTACCTGTTTGGCGGTGTGCTGCCCTGCAATACGGATCGTTTCGGTGCCATTGCGCGTACCGGCATCCCGTGCGTGCTCTCCTGCGGCGCGATAGACATGATCAACTTCGGCGCGCCGAATACGGTGCCGGCTCGCTATGCCAACCGTCTGCGTCACCATCACAACCCGCAAGTGACGCTGGTACGCACCAACGCGCGGGAGAATGCGTTAATGGGGCGTTGGATGGGCGAAAAGATCAACGCCTGCGCGGGCGAAGTGCGTTTCGTTATCCCGGCGGGCGGCGTATCGGCTTTGGATGCGCCCGGTCAACCGTTCTGGGATCCGGCGGCGCTGGCCGCCTTTACGCAAGCGCTGGAGGAGACGGTATACGCCACCGACAAACGCCGGCTGATAAAAACGCCTTATCATATTAACGACCCGCGCTTTGCACAGGCCGTTGCCGAACAGTTCCGGCGCATTGTCGGCGGGGAATGATTATCACTCACTGCAGAACCTGCCGGTGATAACGCCAAATAAAAAGGGCCAGACAAATAGTCTGGCCCTTTATTATTCACCGCGAGCGGATATTACTGACCGGAGGGCATCTGCTCCTTCATTTTATTCATGTGGTCCATCATCTTTTGCTCGCGTTTCTGATAATTCTCATTGTATTGTTTTTTCTGCTCAGGCGTCAGCAGGTTATACATTTTATTTTCCGCTTTGGCGCGTGCCAGCATGCGTTCGGATTGCGCTTTGCCGATCGCGTCAATTTGCGCCTTCGCCTTCGCTTCGTCAAAGCTGTCGGAAGCGACCAGATTGTGCAACGCCTGGCGCTCCTCTTTCATGCCCGGCCCGCGCTTCTGGTGCGACTCTTTCATGATATCGCGCATCTGCTGGCGCTGCTGCTCGGTCAGGTTCAGCCCGGCGAACGGGCCGCCTTTGCCTTCACCCTTGTGATGCATCATTTTCATCGGCGCCGCATCCGCCGCCGGGGCCGTCGCCGTATCGGCGGCGAACGCCACGGAAGCAGAACCCAGAGCCAGCGTGGAAGCAATAAATAAAGCCGTCAATTTACGCATAATCATTTCCTTAAAAATTTTCTTCATCAGGAGCGCTGTACGTTAACAGGCTCATTCGTTGTCGGAGATAATAATAGGCTGATAAATTTCAAGTAATGCGAGGGTGTGTAAACTTTTTAAAACCCGTCTCGGATTTATTCACCAATTATGAGAAAACTATGAAGATGGCGTTTATTTGATGGAAATTTTAATTTCTCGGCAAAAATCCCCCCGGTGGAGTTATTTTTCCGCTTTCCCCTCACCGCTATAATTTACTCACCTGCACGGCAACCTTGTATCAACCGTTTTCCGATAGCAGGGAAAATCACTAAGCATCACACGATCCGATGTTCTCCTACACTTTAAGGCAAGCGGCCGCCGGGCGACGTTTACACCGCAAAACTAATCATTGCTTATATAATAGTTTCCATCACCCGCCCCGCCTGTGAAAACCTGTTATATGATGCACAGATGCGTACGGCGATCGCTTTCGGGCCAACAGGCTGCCCGGCGCTGTGCCGGCCGCCCGCCCGTGCTCTTTTGAGGAATCGTCATGCCCGCAGACCAAGGCCCTGAGCTTCTTAGCGCTCACTTCGGCACCCAAAGCCCCCACTGGCGGCTGGCGTTTGACAGCAATGCCCTGGAGCTGTCCGCTATTAAGGGCAAAGCTCATGTCGCGGTGGCGCTCAGCGCTATGGAAGCGGCGAAAATCCGCCGTCTGACCGGCGTGACCGCCAGCCTTGAGCTGACCATTACGCTAGCCGGTGAACCGCTGCATCTGCATCTGGTCGGGCGCCGCGTCAACAACCTCGAATGGGCGGGCACCGCTTCCGCCTTCAGCGACACCCAATCCGTGGCGCGCGACCTGGTGCACGGCCTCTCCTTCGCCGAACAGGTGGTGTCCGAAGCCAACTCGGTGATCGTGATCGTCGATCAGCACGGCCGCATCCAGCGCTTCAACCGGCTGAGCGAGGAGTACACCGGGCTGCACGAACACGAGGTGATCGGCAAAAACGTTTTCCAACTGTTTATGAGCCCGGAAGAAGCCGCCGCTTCGCGGCGCAACATCGCCGGCTTCTTCCGCAACGGTTCGTCCTATGAGGTGGAACGCTGGGTAAAGACGGTCAAGGGTGAACGGCTGTTCCTGTTTCGCAACAAATTCGTGCACAGCGGCAGCGGAAAAAACGAAGTCTTTCTGATCTGCTCCGGTACCGACATCACCGAAGAACGCCGCGCGCAAGAGCGGCTACGGGTGCTGGCCAACACCGATCTCATCACCGGCCTGCCGAACCGTAACGCCATACAGGACAAGATCAATCACGCCATCGCCACGCGCGGTGAAGAGAGTTTCGGCCTGGTGTACCTCGATCTCGACAACTTCAAAAAGGTCAACGACGCCTACGGCCATATGTTCGGCGATCGGCTCCTGGTCGAGGTCGCTCTGGCGATCCTCGGCTGCCTGAGCCCGGATCAAGTGCTCGCCCGCCTCGGCGGCGACGAATTCTTGGTGCTGGCGCCACAAAGCGATCGCGAGCGCCTGCAAACGCTGGCGCAGCGCATTATCGACAGGCTGAAGACCCCTTTTCGCATCGGCCTGATTGAGGTGTATACCGGCTGTTCGATCGGCATCGCACTCTGCCCTGAGCACGGCAACGATCTCGACAGCCTGATCCGCAGCGCCGATACCGCCATGTACGTCGCCAAGGAGCACGGAAAACGCACCTATACCGTCTTCTCGCCGGAGATGAACAAACGCGTCGCCGAGTACATGTGGCTGGACACCAATCTGCGCAAAGGGTTGGAGCAAAATCAGCTGGTGCTGTATTACCAGCCTAAAATCGACGCGCACAGCGGTGAAGTGCACAGCGTGGAAGCGTTGGTGCGCTGGGATTCGCCGGAGCGCGGCCTGATCCCGCCGCTGCAGTTCATCTCCTACGCCGAGGAGTCCGGTCTGATCGGCCCGTTGGGCCAATGGGTGCTGCAAACCGCCGCCGGGCAGGCGGCGCAGTGGCAAGAGCGGGGATTGAATCTGCGGGTGGCGGTCAACCTCTCTGCCCGTCAGCTGGCCGATGACAGCATCGTCAACGACCTGCTCGGGGTGCTGCACCGTCACCGCATGGCCCCCTGTCTGCTGGACTTCGAGTTGACCGAAAGCAGCCTGATTGAAGACGAGAATCGCGCGCGCGCGCTGATCACCCGGCTGCGCGAACTGGGCGCGCAGGTGCATCTTGACGACTTTGGCACCGGCTATTCGTCGTTGGCGCAGCTGGCACGCATTCCTCTGGACGCCATCAAGCTGGATAAAAGCTTCGTGCGCGGGGTGAATTTCAATCCGGTATCGCAATCGCTGGTACGCGCGATCGTCGCGGCGGCGGAGGCGTTGGCCTTCCGCGTGATCGCCGAAGGGGTGGAGACCGAGAGCGAAAACCACTTCCTCGACGAAGTCGGCGTGGACGAAAAACAGGGCTTTCTGTTCGCGCGGCCAATGCTCCCGGAACAGCTGGAGCATTGGCTGCAGTCCTATCGCCCGCGCTCACCCTCCGCATGAGGCGGGCGCGTTAACGTTAGCCGGCACGACGCAGGTTCAGGGTATGGCGATCCTGCAACATCACCAGTCGCTCGATGTAGGCACGGTCTTTTTCCTCAATGGTAAAGGCCGAGTGCACCCAATCTTCGGTAATGTCCATCAGCTCGGAACGCGTCAGCTGCAACACGCGCTGACGCGCCCGCAGCATGGCGCGCATGCCGTTGAGCTTCGGCCGGATGGTATCGATAAAGGTGCGCGTCGCCAGGTAAGCGTCGCCGGGCTGGAACAGCTGGTCTACCAGCCCGCGGCTCTCGAACCACTCTGCGGTGTGCGACTCGCCGCCCCAAATCAGCTCCTCAGCCAAGCGCATGCCCGCCTTGCGCGCCACCAGCGAGTACCCCCCCATGCCGGGAAACAGGTTGAACGCAATCTCCGGGAACCCCATGCGCGCATTGTTTTGCGCCAATACGAAATGGTGCGCCAGCGCCGCTTCAAAACCGCCCCCCAGCGCACTGCCTTCAACCATCGCAATGCTGACCGCGCCGGTGTCGAAACCGCGCGCCGCCGCATGCACGCAGTCGATGCAGGCGCGCGCGTAGGCCATCATCGCCTCGCGCTTGCGGTTTTTGATCGCTTCGGCGAAGAACTGCAGATCGCCGCCGACGTTGAACATGTTCGGCACCAGCGAGCCGGTGACCCAGAAGTCGAACCGCAGCGAAGACTCCTTCGCCGCCTGCGCCAGCGTCATGATGTCTTCAATCAATGCCTGGTTGAAGCAGGGGCGTGGCGCAGCGCGCAGCAGCATCCACATGATGTGCCGCCCCTCTTCATAGTAGGCGGAGATCTGCGACAGATTGCCCGCTTCGGTAAACGGACGACAGGTGGGGTGATTAAGCAATTTCATAAGACCTTCCAGTTTTTCTGTTGATGACGGATGAGACCGTTCCAGCCCCTACGGCTGCAGCGGAGCGGCGAGCGGCAAAGCGCGACGCCACATCATGAGTAAACGCTTTCTCGCCGACGAAACAGATAAAAATTGGAGGTAGAGAAGTGAAAAAAACCGAGGCGCCACGGGGTTTTCATAGGAATTTTACCTATCGCGCCATCCCCGGCATTTCATGCCGGGCGCTAACGCGTTAAGCTCGGGAATTGACCGTTTGCCGCCCCGGCGCTCAAAACGCCGCAGGGCTTTGGCTATAATCAACGCTGATACATGCCGTTTAACGTTAAGGAAATCGTGAAGTAATGCCTACAGGACCAGACCAGGAACGCCGCCAGCCCGCACAAGACACGCCGCCGAAGCCGCTTATCGCCATCAAGACCGGCCATGAGACGCTCGACCGCCGCATTAGCGGTTTTTCACGTCTGATTGAACGCATCAAAGCCTGGCCGAGCGTGGCGCACCTGCTGCGCGCCGCCGAACGCTTTAACGATCGGCTGGGCAGCCAGTTCGGCGCCGCCATCACCTATTTTTCATTCCTCTCGCTGATCCCGATCCTGATGGTGTCGTTCGCCGCCGCCGGTTTCGTGCTGGCTTCCAACCCGGATCTGCTGGCCCGCTTGATCAACCGGATCGTCGGCAGCATCAGCGATCCGACGCTGGCCAGCACGCTGAAGAACACCGTCAATACCGCCATTCAGCAGCGCACCACCGTGGGGTTGACCGGCCTGGCGCTGGCGCTCTATTCCGGCATCAGTTGGATGGGCAACCTGCGCGAAGCGATCCGCGCGCAGTCGCGTGACGTCTGGGAGCGCAATCCGCAGGATCAGGAGAAAATCTATTTCAAGTACACCCGCGACTTCATCTCGCTGACCGGCCTGGTGGTCGCGCTGATCATCACGCTGTCGCTGACCTCGGTCGCCGGCTCGGCGCAGGCGGCGATCGTCAACGCGCTGGGGCTGGACGGCATCGAATGGCTGCGGCCGGCGCTGACGACGATCGCACTGTCGATCTCGATCTTCGCCAACTATCTGCTGTTCCTGTGGATTTTCTGGATGCTGCCGCGCCACAAACCGAAGAAAAAAGCGCTGCTGCGCGGCACCTTGCTTGCGGCTATCGGCTTTGAGGTGATCAAGTTCGTGATGACGATGACGCTGCCGCAGGTGGCGAAATCGCCTTCCGGCGCGGCCTTCGGCTCGGTGATCGGGCTGATGGCGTTCTTCTACTTCTTCGCCCGCCTGACGCTGTTTTGCGCCGCCTGGATCGCCACCGCCGACTACCAAGGCGACAAAGCCGTGCCGGAACGCGAGCCGCCGGCGCGCTGAAGCCATGCGATCGTGCCGGTGTTATCGCACACACCGGCACTTTCCTCTGGATATCAGCCAGAAAACCAGTCAATACATCTAAATAACGCGGCACGCGATCCGAAAAACCAGCATAACAGACTACCCAATCACTTTTCTTTGCCGCTTTTACAGCCATTCCCTCTGTACGAAAGCCCTTTCTCAACGTTTAACGCTGCAGAAAACAAGCCAGATAAAACATTAGTCTTTTTAACCGGTTAGCGGGGTCATTGCCCAAAGTTCCCGCGTTGAAAAGGCCGAATGCTGTCACTAAGATGGATTTTTACCCCCTCCAACAATAAGAAATAGATATGCAAGCCACCATCGCACCCCCACTCGACGCCGACGACGCGTCCACACCGGTGAACTCCCGCGGGAAAGTCATCGTCGCCTCGCTGGTCGGCACCGCCATCGAGTTTTTCGACTTCTACATCTACGCCACCGCCGCGGTGATCGTGTTCCCGCACATCTTCTTCCCGCAGGGCGACCCGACCACCGCGACGCTGCAGTCGCTGGCCACCTTCGCCGTCGCCTTTGTCGCGCGCCCTATCGGCTCTGCGCTGTTCGGCCACTTCGGCGATCGCGTGGGGCGCAAGGTGACGCTGGTCGCCTCGCTGCTGACCATGGGGATTTCCACCGTGCTGATCGGCCTGCTGCCGAGCTATGAAACCATCGGCATCTTCGCCCCGATCCTGCTGGCGCTGGCGCGCTTTGGGCAGGGGCTGGGGCTGGGCGGCGAATGGGGCGGCGCAGCCCTGCTGGCGACGGAGAACGCGCCGGCCAAAAAGCGCGCGCTGTACGGCTCCTTCCCCCAGTTAGGGGCGCCTATCGGTTTCTTCTTCGCCAACGGCACCTTCCTGCTGCTCTCATGGCTGCTGAGCGACCAGCAGTTTATGGAATGGGGCTGGCGCGTGCCGTTCATCCTCTCCGCGGCGCTGGTGCTGATTGGCCTGTACGTGCGGGTATCGCTGCATGAAACGCCGGTGTTCGCCAAAGTGGCCAAGGCCGGCAAACAGGTGAAAGTGCCGCTCGGCACGCTGCTGAGCAAGCATCTGAAAGCCACCATCCTCGGCACCTTCATCATGCTGGCGACCTACACGCTGTTTTATCTGATGACGGTGTATTCGATGACCTACGGCACCGCGCCGCAGCCGCTCGGGCTCGGTTACTCCCGCAACAGCTTCCTGTGGATGCTGATGGTGGCGGTGATCGGTTTCGGCGTGATGGTGCCGATCGCCGGTCTGCTGGCGGACGCGTTCGGCCGCCGCAAGACCATGATCGCCATTACCCTGCTGATGATCGGCTTCGCGTTCCTGTTCCCGACCCTGCTGGGTTCCGGCAACCAGGCGCTGGTGATGGGCTTCCTGCTGTGCGGCCTGAGCATCATGGGGCTGACCTTTGGCCCGATGGGCGCGCTGCTGCCGGAGCTGTTCCCTACCGAAGTGCGCTATACCGGCGCATCGTTCTCCTACAACGTCGCGTCGATCCTCGGCGCGTCCGTGGCGCCTTATATCGCCACCTGGCTGGCGGCCCACTACGGACTGTTCTACGTCGGCATGTACCTGGCGGCGATGGCCGGGCTGACGCTGCTGGCCCTGCTGCTGATGAAAGAAACCCGCCATCAGTCGCTGTGATCCCCTACGGCCCCCTCACTGCGGGGGCCGCACGCGGTGTTCGTTTCCTGTCATAAAACCGGGCTATGCTGAATGTTTCTCTCGGTAACAGGATCGGCCGATGTCTCTGCGTCGTGGGGTATTTGTCTGCGTGGCGCTGCTGGCGGCTCTCGCCATCGCGCTCTTTTACGGGTTGAAACCCGACCATCCCGATGCGCTGTGGCGTATCGTCAGCCAGCAATGTCTGCCCAATCAGCAGGCGCACGACAACCCGGCGCCCTGCGCGCAGGTGGATGTGCAGGCCGGTTTCGTGGTGTTTAAAGATCGCAACGGGCCGCTGCAATACCTGCTGATGCCCAGCGCCAAAATCACCGGTATCGAAAGCCCGGCGGTGCTGGACGCCGCCACGCCGAATTTCTTCGCGCAGGCCTGGCGCGCGCGCCACGTGATGGCGGAACGCTATGGCAAACCGATCGACGACGGCGATATTTCCCTGGCGATCAATTCGGAATATGGCCGCACGCAAAACCAGCTGCACATCCATATCTCCTGCCTGCTGCCGGCGGTAAAACAGCGGCTGGCGCAAATCGGCCCCCATTTCATCAAGCAATGGCAACCGCTGCCCGGCGGCCTGTTGGGGCATGACTATCTGGGGCGGCGGGTGACCGCCGCTGAACTGGAACAACAGGGCGCCTTCCGCCTGCTGGCCTCCGGCCTGCCGCGCGCCGACGGGCGCATGGGCAGCTTCGGCCTGGCGATGACCGCGCTGCCGGACGGCGATTTCCTGCTGCTGGCAACCGAGCGCAGCCTGCTGCCGTTCACCCTGGCCTCGGCGGAAGAGATCCAGGATCACGACTGCCGGCTGCTCACGCCGCCGCCGCGCGCCTGATTATTTTTTGCCTTTCATCTCCCGCAGGATCTGCCCGCACGGGTTCTCCTCGCCGCCTTCACTGGGCGAGACCAGCGCCAGCAGCGCCGCCGCAGGCGTCAGCACTGCCCCTAACGCCACCGCCGCCGCGCCGCGCGCGATCAGCGGCCCGGCTTTGACCCCGGCGTCGGGGTGCTTGAAGGTGCCTTTCACGTACAGCGGCGAACGCAGAGTCAGCACGCGCATACCCTTGCTTTCCGGATCGATGGACAAATCCAGCCGTTCGGTGGCGAGGTTGGTGTTGCCGGTGATGTTGATCACCGCGTTTTCGGTGTCGAACACAAACAGTCGCGGCGCGGCGACGCCGCTGCGGATGCCGACGTCCGCCGCCGCGCAGTTGATGCCCACCACGTCGTCACCGAACAGCTGCGCCACCAGATAGTTGCCGACGTTCAGACCGAGGATCTCCATCAGGCTACGGCTGATCACCCCGTTATTGATCAGCAGGCGCAGGTCGCCGTTGCTGGTCGCCAGCAGCTCGGCCACCGAATTGCCGCTGCCCGTCAACCTGGCGTCGCCGTTCATCTGCCCGAGGCTGCGCTTCATCGCCTCCACGTTCGGCAACAGCTGTTTAAGCTGAAGTTTGCGTGCATGCATATCCACCTGCCCGCGCATCGGCTTTTTGCCGCCGTCGAGGCGCACGACGGCGTTCAGGCTGCCGCCCGCCATGCCGAAGCGCAGCGGATCCAGGCGCAGTTCGCCATTGTTCAGCTTCAGGTGCGTGGCCAGATCGCTCAGCGGCAAATCGCTGCCGCGTTCAATGCGCGCGGCGGCAAACTTCACGTCCGCATCCATCTTGCTCCAGCTTTGCGTATCGAACTGTTCGACCGGCAGCACCTTATCCGCCGGCTGACGGCTTTTCTCGCCGCGCCCGGCTTTGGCGGCGTTGGAGTCCGCGCCGATCAGCGGCGCCAGATCCGCCAACCTCAGCTGCCGGGAGTTCACCGCGCCGCTCAACGTGGGCCGCGGTTTACCGGCAACGTACTTCAAGCTGCCGTGAATGTCGCTGTCGCCGATTTTTCCGTCGAATTTCTGGTACTCGAACACCGCGCCGCCGGGCTGATGCAGGCGGGCGGTCAGATGGCCATCGGTCGCATACGGCGGGGTATTCGGCAACAACACGCCGGTCAGGCCATAGAGGTTGCTCAGGCTTTCACCGGAAAATTTCAGCTGTACATCCAGGCCGCCGAGGTTCAGCGGATCGGACAAGGTGCCCGCGACCACCACCCGGGTGCTGCCGGAGCGCACATCGGCCTGCAGCGGGAAGGGCAAATCGGCGCTCTGCAGCGACAGCATGCCGCCAATCTTGCCGCTGCCGCTCAACGGCTCGCCGTTATATTTGCCCTTCACCTGCCAGCCGAAAACGTAATCGGGGGTGGCGGCCTTGTCGCCGCCCTGTTTGCCGGTCACTTCACTGAACGGCAACGGTTTGCCGAGCGGATCGATGACGGCGCGGAAATCCGCCTTCAGCGTGGCGTCTTTAAAGGCGATCTGCCCCTTGTCGAATACGATGTCATGAACGGTGAACGACCAGTCGGAAGGCGGCTGCTTGGGATCCTGGCCGGCGGCCAGGTCAAACGTCCAGTTGTTGTCGCCGTTGGCCAGGCGTTGCAACCAAGCATTCGGCTGCTTCAGCCAGATACGCGGGATCAGCAGCTCTTTACCCAGCAGCGCCAGCGGCGCAATGCTGGCGTCGACGCGCTGCAGCGTCACCATGCTGTCGCCGGGCATGTTTTTCGGATTACCCAGCCACACGTCTTCGGCGTGAATATGCGGCCAGGGCACCCAGGCGCGCCAACCGCCCTCATCCGGATTGCGCGACCAGTCGACGCCCAGATCGCCGCGAATGGCAAACGGTCGCCGCAGTTCGGCCGACACTTTGTCGTTGATGGTGGGCTTGAGTCGATTCCAGTCGAAGGTCGCGATGAAGATCGCCAGCGCGACGATCAGCAGCAGCACAATGCCGCCCAGCCAGCTGAAAACCTTTCCTGTTCTTGTCATAGCGGCTCCCTCAGCGCATAAATCGGGCTGCCGAATGAAAGGAAAAGGAGTTAGCAGCCCCGTTTAAGCCTAGCTGAGGATAGGCCGGAGTTCACGCCGGCGCGCCGGGCGCGGCGAACAGCGTCGGCACGCTGTGCAGCGTTTCAAAGCACGCCGGGCGGGAAAGGTAGTAGCCCTGGGCGGCCAACGCGCCGGAGCGCTGCACCAGCCGCCACTCTTGTTCGGTTTCCACACCCTCGACGATCACCCCGTCGCTGTGCTGGTTCATCATCTTGATCAGGGTGCCGAGCAGCTGGACGCCCTCTTCCGACTGTTTGAGCAAGGTAAACAATTCACGCGCCACCTTGATGTATTGATAGCGCCAGGCGCCGACGGCGGAGAAGTTGGCCAGCCCGCTGCCGAAATCGTCCAGCCACAGCCGCTCGCCGCCGACAATCTGCTGCAGCGGGCGGCTTGATGCCGTTGCGGCGTGCTCCACCAGCTCGAAGCGCAGATAGGGCATCTCGGCGATCTGCCGTTGCAAGGCGCTATGACGCTGTAATGCTTGCAGCGCGATGCCGTCGATATTGACCGATACCATCACCGCATGGCGGGTGAACAACGCCTGCCAGCGCTGCAACAACGCCAGCTGTTCCTGAACCACCCGCAAACGCTGGGCGACGCCGAGCGAGGCAAAATAGTGTTCCGGGGATTGCCGCTTGTCCGGCTCATTCGGGTGATATACCGCCGTCAGCAGTTCCACCGCCAACAGCGCGCCGCTGGTGCGATAAATCGGCTGGAAGGTATACAAGCGCCGGCATTGCCGCCAGTAGCGCCGCGATTTGGCGCAGGCATAGAGGGCAAAACAGGGTGCCAGCAGACCCGAGATCAGATTGGTTATCATCGGTACTATCGCCGTGGCGGGGAAGTGAGAGCGCTGCCGCTGTTTCTTTACCCAACTTATCGGCCACGCCGCGTAAAACTTTAAGCACGAATTGCCGCACGCTTTCCTCTTCACCCTGTTGGCGTTGGCCGATCGCGATCATAAAAAATTAAAACACTGTTTTAATTTATTGACTCCCTTACCGCCTTGCGTGGAGACTGGTGGCTGATGCTTCTTCTTTAGCCAGGGCTTATTGACGATGACTATCCGAAACCTCGCCGTGATCGGCGAATGCATGATCGAGCTGTCGCAGCAGGGCGCACAGCTGACGCGCGGCTTTGGCGGCGATACCCTCAACACCGCCGTCTACCTCGCCCGCCAAATGCCGAAACAGACGTTGCAGGTGCATTACGTCACTGCGCTCGGCACCGACAGCTTCAGCGGCGAGATGCTGCAGGCCTGGCGGCAGGAGAAGATCGAGACCGGGTTGATTCAGCAATTCGACAACAAGCTGCCGGGCCTGTACGTGATCGAAACCGACGCCGCCGGCGAACGCACTTTCTACTATTGGCGCAATGACGCCGCCGCCCGCTATTGGCTTGCCGGACCGCAGGCCGACGCACTGTGCGCGCGGCTGGCGCAGTTCGATTACCTGTACCTCAGCGGCATTAGCCTGGCGATCCTCGCGCCTGCCGACCGCACGAAGCTGCTGGCGTTACTGCGCCGCTGTCGCGCCAACGGCGGCAAGGTGATCTTCGACAATAACTACCGCCCGCGCCTGTGGCCAAGCCGTGAGGAAACGCAGCAGGCCTACCGCGAGGTGCTGGCCTGCACCGACATCGCCTTTTTGACGCTGGATGACGAAGAATTGCTGTGGGGAGCGCAGCCGGTTGAACAGATAGTGACGCGCACGCAGGCGCTCGGCGTCGGCGAGATCGTCATCAAACGCGGCGCGCACGCCTGTCTGGTGTTCAGTATGGCAGGGGAGAAGCTTGAGGTGCCGGCGATCGCGCTGCCGCCGGAGCGCGTGGTGGATACCACCGCGGCGGGCGACTCTTTCAGCGCCGGCTACCTGGCGGTGCGCCTGAACGGTGGCGGTGCCCAGCAGGCGGCGCAGCGCGGCCACCAGCTTGCTGCGACGGTGATCCAACATCGCGGCGCCATCATTCCCGCAGCGGCGATGCCCGCATAATCAATAAGGCGGCGGCGAAGTCACCCCCGCCGCCCACGCAATGGATCCCAGAAGCATTGATCAGAGGATGATTGAAAGAATTTCCCTGGCGTTGGCTTATTTCCGCCCAGAGCTGCTAAGCTCGGGTCTTGGCATTGCCGTCTTTTTGAATTTATTAGCCGAGTATAAATTTCAATCCGCCGCACTGACTAGCTGGACTTTGGTGCAGGTCGGGCTGAGCCGCCGAACGACAGGGAGGTTACCGATGGCCGCCACATTCGCCAACGCCGTCGCCGCAAGACTGCATCTTGACGGCCGGCTACAGGCCTTCAGCCAATTCAAATACGCTTACCTGACCTTCAACAAACACCATCCCGATCGCCATCTGCTGGTATCGAACTACCCGCAAGAATGGCTGGACATCTACAGTACCAATCGCTATCAGCACATCGATCCCGTCGTGCGCGCCGCCCATAGCCGCTGTGCGCCCTTTATGTGGCACGACACCGCCCTCACCACCGAGGATCGGCATTACCGGAAGATCTTCAGCCAGGCGCGGGAGTACGACATCGTGCACGGTTGCAGCTTTGTTTTGCACGATCACGACAACAACCTGGCGATCTTGTCGATCAGCGCGACGGCGGCCGATGACGCCGAACTGCGGCAGCTAATGGCGGAAGAAAGGGCCAGCCTGCAGATGGTCTTGGTCGATACCCACCAGCACGCGTTTGCGTTGGCCAGCGCCGAGGCTGGCCGAAAGGATCGGCTCTCGCCGCGCGAAGGGGAAATTCTCTATTGGGCCAGCCAGGGCAAAACCTATAACGAGATCGCGCTGATCCTGGGGATCAAAACCGGCACGGTGAAGTTTCACATCGGCAATGCGGTGCGTAAGCTGGGGGTCGCCAACGCCAAACACGCGATCCGGCGCGGCCTTGAACGGCAACTGATCGCGCCGCCGCAGGCATAAAAAAGCCGGCATTGCAGCCGGCTTTTGTTTTTTATCTTGCGGAAAATCAGCCCGCAACGGCGATACGTTTCATGTCGGTCATGTAGCCACGCAGTTTGCGGCCGACGGTTTCGATTGGGTGGCTGCGCACCGCTTCGTTCACGTCGCGCAGCTGCGCGTTGTCCACCGCCGTACCCGCCACGGCTTTGCCCAAATCGCCCGCCTGCAGGGTGGTCATGAAGTCCTTCAGCAACGGCACCGCTGCGTTGGCGAACAGGTAGTTGCCGTACTCCGCGGTATCGGAGATGACCACGTTCATTTCATACAGACGCTTACGCGCAATGGTGTTGGCGATCAACGGCAGCTCGTGCAGCGACTCGTAGTAAGCCGACTCTTCAATGATGCCGGCATCGACCATGGTTTCGAACGCCAGCTCAACGCCCGCTTTCACCATCGCCACCATCAGCACGCCATGATCGAAGTACTCTTGCTCGCTGATCTTGCCTTCAAACTGCGGCGCATTCTCGAACGCGGTTTTGCCGGTCTCTTCGCGCCAGGTCAGCAGTTTCACGTCGTCTTCCGCCCAGTCGGCCATCATGCCGCTGGAGAAGGCGCCGGAAATGATGTCGTCCATGTGCTTCTGGAACAGCGGCGCCATGATGGTTTTCAGCTGTTCGGACAGCGCATAGGCACGCAGCTTGGCCGGGTTGGACAGGCGATCCATCATCAGGGTGATGCCACCCTGCTTCAGCGCTTCGGTGATGGTTTCCCAGCCGAACTGAATCAGTTTCTCGGCGTAAGCCGGATCGGCGCCTTCAGCAACCAGCTTGTCGAAGCACAGCAGCGAACCCGCCTGCAGCATGCCGCACAGAATGGTCTGCTCACCCATCAGGTCAGATTTCACTTCAGCGACGAAGGAGGATTCCAGCACGCCGGCGCGGTGGCCGCCGGTCGCCGCCGCCCAGGCTTTGGCGATCGCCATGCCTTCGCCTTTCGGATCGTTTTCCGGGTGAACCGCAATCAGGGTCGGCACGCCGAAGCCGCGCTTGTACTCTTCGCGCACTTCGGTGCCCGGGCACTTCGGCGCGACCATCACCACGGTGATGTCTTTGCGCACCTGCTCGCCCACTTCAACGATGTTGAAGCCGTGGGAATACCCCAGCGCCGCGCCGTCTTTCATCAGCGGCTGCACCGCACGCACCACGGAAGAGTGCTGCTTGTCCGGGGTCAGGTTAACCACCAGATCCGCCTGCGGGATCAAATCTTCGTAGGTGCCGACCTTAAAGCCGTTTTCGGTCGCCTTGCGCCAGGAAGCGCGCTTTTCGTCGATCGCTTCTTTACGCAGGGCATAGGCGACATCCAGGCCGGAGTCACGCATGTTCAGCCCCTGGTTCAGGCCCTGGGCGCCACAGCCGACAATCACCACTTTTTTACCTTTCAGGTAGCCGGCTTCGTCAGCAAATTCGTCGCGCGCCATAAAGCGGCATTTACCCAATTGCGCCAGCTGCTGACGCAGGTTCAATGTGTTGAAATAGTTAGCCATGGTGGTACTCCGGTTTGATGTTGTCTTGCATTGTTATTTTCATTCCCCGCCCTGTCTGTGCGGAGATTCGTTAAACTCAATGTATAACAGGAAATGCGTTGCTTAAATTGATATATTGAGAACGTGATATTGCAATTTTTGCAACACTCTCACTGCGAGCGTATCGATATGGATTTACGTGATTTAAAGCTGTTCCTGCATCTGGCCGAAAGCCATCACTTCGGGCGCACCGCCAAGGCGATGCACGTCAGCCCGTCGACGCTCTCTCGCCAGATCCAGCGGCTGGAAGAGATCCTCGGGCAGCCGCTGTTCCTGCGCGATAACCGCACCGTGCAGCTCACCGACGCCGGCGAACAGCTGAAAGAATTCGCCCAGCAAACGCTGCTGCAATATCAGCAGCTGAAGCACTCGCTCGGCCAGCACGGCCCTTCGCTGAGCGGCGAACTGCGGCTGTTCTGCTCGGTGACCGCGGCGTACAGCCACCTGCCGCCGATCCTCGATCGCTTCCGCGCGCAGCACCCGCTGGTAGAAATTAAGCTGACCACCGGCGACGCCGCCGACGCGGTCGACAAGGTGCAGTCCAACGAGGCCGATCTCGGCATCGCCGGCCGGCCGGAAACGCTGCCCGCCAGCGTGGCGTTCACCAAAATCGGTGAAATCCCGCTGGTGCTGATCGCACCGGCGCTGCCCTGCGCGGTACGCAGCCAGGCGTTTGCCGACAAGCCCGACTGGGCCGAGATCCCGTTCATCCTGCCGGAACACGGCCCTTCGCGAAAACGCATCGAGCTGTGGTTCCGCCGCCACCGCATCAGCAATCCGCTGATTTACGCCACCGTCGGCGGCCACGAAGCGATCGTGTCGATGGTCGCTTTGGGCTGCGGCATCGCGCTGATCCCGAGCGTGGTGGTGGATAACAGCCCGGAGCCGGTGCGCAACCGCATCTCGCAGCTGGATAACATCTCGATGGTCGAACCCTTCGAGCTGGGGGTCTGCGTCCAGAAAAAGCGCCTCAGCGATCCGCTGATCGACGCCTTTTGGCGGTTGCTGCATCCCCGCTGACGCGAGGTTTACAGATCCGCCGGATCGATCTGCTTCATCGTCTCTACCTGCATCAGCCAGTGGTAGAGCGGCTCAAGCTGCAAAAATGCCCCGGCCAGCCGCGGCGCCAGATCGGCGCTGAACAGCTTTTCCACTTCGCTGTCGGTCACCATCACCGCAAACGACTTGCGGTTATACCAGGTGGCGATCTCCGCCGCCTGCTCCTTCACCAGCGGGCGCTTGTAGCTTTCGCCCACCAGCTCGAACGGCGGCCGGCAGCAGGCGGCCACCTCAAGGAAAGGCTGCGGCCGCTGCCTCAGCGTATGGCGGAACAGATCCATGGTCGGCTTGTTGGCGCTGTAGTAGCCGAGCCCATAGCGCAACATGTCTGGCCCCAGTTCAAAAAAATACACCGGCGCATCTTTCCAGTCTTTGCTCGGGCGCTTGAACGTCAGCCACATGCGGCTGCGGTAGCGCGATTTATCATGAGAAAAGCGCGTATCGCGATGAATGCGCGACAGCGTTTTGCCGATCGCCGGGCGAGTCTCGAACTGCGGATCGATCGCCAGCATGCCGGGAGCCAGCTGCTCCACCAGCGCGCGAAACGGCGCCAGCAGCTCGCGATCGTAGATGTCGCGGTTGCCGTCGAACCACGCCTTATCATTCTCGATCCGCACCTGCTGCAGGAAATTCAGGCCCTGCTGACTAAAGCCGGAGAAAGGTTGCGTCATAAGCTTTTCCGTTCTGACGATTTATCGGGTGTTGCGCAGATCTTCCCTCTGCCAACGGCGTTTGATAAACACGCGCCGACGCGTGCGAAAATAAGCGACATAGAGGTAGAACGCCGCCCGATTGCTGAATAGCGCACCACCCACTGCACCCCCCAGCAACATGGCGACGGTGGCGATGCCGGTCACGCCCGTCGCCCACGCTACTGCGGCGCCAAGGCAACACAGACCAAGCATGCCAAGGTAATATTGCAGCAATACCACCCCGCTGTTTTTCCCCTGCACCAGTTGGAACAGGATCAGCGTCATCCACACCGCCACGATCGCGCCGCTGCCCATGAGAACGGCGGCGGAAGTCCTGCCGCTCCAGGCGGCCGCCACGTCCGTGGCCAGGCCCATCACGCCCGCCAGCCCCAGCGTCAGGCATACCATCAGCAACATGACATTGCCGACGCCCGGCGGTGACAGCCGCTGGCCCGGCGTCAGGAAATGCTGCTCAAGCTGCGCATCCACGCCGGCGAAAAGCGCGCGATCGCGCGCCGCGATTTGGCTTTCCATCTCCCGGCCCTGCGCGATCAGGCGTTTAATCATCCAGTCCGCCATTACCTCACCATCTGCGGCAATTTCTGCATAATGCCCACAAAATACTGCCCGGTGGTTTTCACATTCACCGGCGCAGACAGGGTGCCGCTGATGCCGCTGCCCACGAACGTTAACGCGTTATTGAGCGCCGAATGCAATTGCTGACGCAGCCCGTTTTGGATCGCTTCCGTCGGGTAACGCTTCGGGTATAAGCCGTTCTTCACCATTTCTTTCAAGACGTTATTGGAAATCCCCGGATTTTCCGCTCGAATGATGTTTTCGGTCAGCCGCTTCCTTTCGCTGCGGGGCATGCTTTTCAGCCATTCCGTCGCCTTGCGCGCCGAAATGCGGCGCATGGCGCGGTAGGTCATCGTCGCTTCCTTCAGGGCGGCCCCCGCGCTGGCCAGCGAGATCACATCGAGTACGGTGCTGGTGGCGATATACCACTGCTCAGAGTCGAGCTGCGCCAATTCATCGCCTTTCCCGTCATAAAGCTTGTTGACGCGGTATAGCCCATTGCCGCACTGCAGCGCGCTGGCGGCCATGCCGGCATAGCCCAGATAAGCCACCGCAGAGCTGGTGCCGCCGGTGAACGGCACGGCGACGCTGCCCGACGCCAGTAAAAATACCGATACCAGCAGCGTTCCGCACGACAGCGCGGCCGAGGCCAACTCTTTGCTGACGCTGGGTTTACTCAACGCTTCCGACAGCGTATTGGTCGCGGCAACGCGCGAGGTATGAGCCACCGTTTTGCTGATGACCACGTGGGTGACCTGCGAAGCGTTCGAATAACCGGTGTGCTGCGTCGGGCGGACTAAAAATGAGTTTTGCCCGTCGGAAAAAATAATTCCCACGCCATGAAAGGCGAGGCTGCAGTCCAGCGAGTCCTGCAAGGCTTGCAGATTAATATCGCGATAGAATTCTTGTACGCCGGTATTGCCCAACAGGCGGGCAAACTCGGCGTTGGTCAAATCGTCTTCGGGAGAACCGAACGGCGTAGAAAAAGCGGTTTTCATTGTCGTGCATCCCTATACGTCAGAAGTCTTGGCAGTATAAAAATGCACGACAAAATCACAACCGCGCAACCCATAAACTGACTAATGCGTCACGGTTGCTTATCAATCCGGCTCACCCCTGCAAAAAGAAGCGGAACGCCGGGTTGTCGGTTTCGTCGTGGCAATCGTAGCCCAGCGCCTGCAGGTGCCGCTCGAATTCCGGCTCGCTTTGCGCCAGCTCGAAGGCCGCCAGCACCCGGCCGAAGTCGGTGCCGTGGCTGCGATAGTGGAACAGCGAGATGTTCCAGTGCGTGCCCAGCGTCTGCAGGAACTTCAGCAGCGCGCCCGGCGACTCCGGAAACTCAAAGCTGTACAGCCGTTCGCGCAGCGGCTTCGACGGACGCCCACCCACCATGTAGCGCACGTGCAGTTTAGCCATCTCGTCGTCCGACAGATCCACCACCTGGTAACCGTCGGCGTTGAGTTCGTCGATGATCTCCCGCCGTTCGGCGTGGCCGCGCGTCAGCCGCACGCCGACGAAAATGCAGGCGTTGTCGGCATCGGCGTAGCGGTAGTTGAATTCGGTCACCGAGCGCCCGCCCAGCAGTTGGCAGAACTTGAGGAAGCTGCCCTGCTGTTCCGGAATTGTCACCGCCAGCAGCGCTTCGCGCTGTTCGCCCAGTTCGCAGCGCTCGGAAACGTAGCGCAGCCCGTGGAAGTTGAGATTGGCGCCGGACAGCACGTGCGCGAGACGCTCGCCCTGAATGTTGTGCTGCTGGACGTACTTTTTCAGCCCCGCCAGCGCCAGCGCGCCGGAAGGTTCGGCAATGGCGCGCACGTCCTCGAACAGATCTTTGACCGCCGCGCAGATAGCGTCGCTGTCCACGGTGATCACGTCGTCCAGATACTCACGGCACAGGCGGAACGTTTCGTCGCCGATGCGCTTCACCGCCACGCCTTCGGCGAACAGCCCGACGCGTGCCAGATCCACCGGATGGCCGGCATCCAGCGCCGCGCGCAGACAGGCGGAGTCTTCCGCTTCGACGCCGATCACTTTGATCTGCGGCATCAGCTGTTTGATCAGCACCGCCACCCCGGCGGCCAGGCCGCCGCCGCCGACCGGCACGAAAACCCGATCCAGATGCGCGTCTTGCTGCAGCAGCTCCATCGCCAGCGTGCCCTGCCCGGCGATCACCGTCGGGTGATCGAACGGCGGCACGAAGGTCATGCCCTGCTGTTGGGAAAGTTCAATCGCCTTCGCCTTGGCCTCGTCGAAATTGGCGCCGTGCAGCAACACTTCGCCGCCGAAACCGCGCACCGCATCCACCTTGATGTCCGCGGTGGACACCGGCATCACGATCAGCGTTTTGATGCCCAGCCGTTTACCGGAGAAGGCGACGCCCTGCGCGTGGTTACCGGCCGAAGCCGTCACGACGCCGCGCGCCTTCTGCTCTTCGTCCAGACCGGCGATCATCGCATAGGCCCCACGCAGCTTGAAGCTGTGCACCGGCTGGCGATCTTCGCGCTTCACCAAAATGGTGTTGCCGAGGCGCGAAGAGATTTTGCTCATGGCCTGCAACGGGGTGACTTGCGCCACCTCGTAAACCGGCGAGCGCAGTACCGCTCGCAGATATTCCGCGCCGCAGGGGGCGCTGGGTAGGGGTTGAGAGACCGCCATGCTGCTTATCCCCCCAGTTTGCTCTTGTCGCGCACCGCGCCTTTATCGGCGCTGGTGGCCAACGAGGCGTAGGCGCGCAGCGCGAAGGACACCTGACGCTCACGATTTTTCGGCGTCCAGGCCGCGTCGCCGCGCGCCAGTTCCGCCTCATGCCGCGCCGCCAGCTCCTGCTCGCTGACATCCAGTTGGATGCAGCGATGAGGAATGTCGATCGCGATCATGTCGCCGTCCTGCACCAGGGCGATCAGGCCGCCGTTGGCCGCTTCCGGCGAAGCGTGGCCGATGGACAACCCGGAGGTGCCGCCGGAGAAACGCCCGTCGGTGATCAGCGCGCACGCCTTGCCCAGCCCCATCGATTTCAGGTAGGTGGTTGGGTAAAGCATTTCCTGCATGCCCGGGCCGCCTTTCGGCCCTTCGTAGCGAATCACCACTACGTCGCCCGCCACCACTTTGCCACCGAGGATCGCTTCTACCGCGTCGTCCTGGCTTTCATACACTTTGGCCGGGCCGCGGAAGGTGAGGATTTCCTTGTCGACGCCGGCGGTTTTGACGATGCAGCCGTTTTCCGCCAGGTTGCCGTACAGCACCGCCAACCCGCCGTCCTGACTGTAGGCGTGCTCACGGGTGCGGATGCAGCCTTCCTTGCGGTCGGTGTCCAGCGAATCCCAGCGGCAGTCCTGAGAGAATGCCTGCGTGGTGCGGATACCGGCCGGCCCGGCGGAGTACATTTTCTTGACGCTTTCGTCGCGGGTCAGCATCACGTCGTAGGCCTCCAGCGTCTGCGGCAGGGTCAGCCCCAATACGTTGTTCACCTCGCGGTTCAGCAAGCCGGCGCGATCCAGCTCGCCGAGGATGCCGATCACGCCACCGGCGCGGTGCACGTCTTCCATGTGATATTTCTGCGTGCTCGGCGCCACCTTGCACAGGTGCGGCACTTTGCGCGACAGGCGATCGATGTCTTCCATGGTGAAGTCCACCTCGCCTTCCTGCGCCGAAGCCAACAGGTGCAGCACGGTATTGGTCGAACCGCCCATGGCGATGTCCAGCGTCATGGCGTTTTCAAATGCCGCCTTGTTGGCGATATTGCGCGGCAGCGCGCTCTCGTCGTCCTGCTCGTAATAGCGTTTGGTCAGCTCGACGATGCGCTTGCCGGCGTTGAGGAACAGTTCCTTGCGATCGGCGTGGGTGGCCAGCAGCGAACCGTTGCCCGGCTGCGACAGGCCCAGCGCTTCGGTCAGGCAGTTCATCGAGTTGGCGGTGAACATGCCGGAGCAAGAGCCGCAGGTCGGGCAGGCGGAACGCTCGATCTGCTCGCTGTCGGCGTCGCTGACGTTCGGGTTCGCGCCCTGGATCATCGCGTCCACCAGATCCAGCTTGATGATCTGGTTGGAGAGTTTGGTTTTGCCGGCTTCCATCGGGCCGCCGGAGACGAAGATCACCGGAATGTTCAGGCGCAACGCCGCCATCAGCATGCCCGGAGTGATCTTGTCGCAGTTGGAGATGCACACCATCGCGTCGGCGCAGTGGGCGTTCACCATGTATTCGACCGAGTCGGCGATCAGCTCGCGCGACGGCAGGGAATAGAGCATGCCGCCGTGGCCCATGGCGATGCCGTCATCCACCGCGATGGTGTTGAACTCTTTGGCCACGCCGCCGGAGGCTTCAATCTGTTCGGCGACCAGTTTGCCCAGATCGCGCAGATGCACGTGGCCAGGCACGAACTGGGTAAAGGAGTTGACCACGGCAATGATCGGCTTGCCGAAATCGGCGTCGGTCATCCCGGTCGCGCGCCACAATGCGCGGGCACCCGCCATATTGCGGCCGTGGGTGGTGGTGGCGGAACGGTACTTAGGCATGCTCTTTTCACTCCAAATGTATTTATGACAGGCGGCGAACGAACCGCCTGGATATTTTTATCTGTCTGTCTTGTCGTTACGGGTTTACCGGATCCAGCCAACCGTACTTGTCTTCTGTCTTGCCGGTGAACAGGCCGAAGAACGCCTGTTGGATCTGTTTGGTCACCGGGCCACGTTTACCGATACCGACCTGAATGCCGTCCACGCTGCGCACCGGCGTGATCTCCGCCGCAGTGCCGGACATGAACACCTCATCGGCCAGGTACAGCGATTCGCGCGACAACACCTGCTCGCGCACCTCGAAGCCCATGTCTTTCGCCAGCTTGATGATCGCGTCGCGGGTGATGCCCGGCAGCGCCGACGAGGTGAACGGCGGGGTGTAAATCACGCCGTCTTTCACCTGGAACAGGTTCTCGCCCGCCCCTTCGGAAATGTAGCCGTGCACGTCGAGCGCGATGCCTTCCTGATAGCCGTGGCGGCGCGCTTCGCTGCCCACCAGCAGAGAGGAAAGATAGTTGCCGCCGGCTTTGGCCGCGGTCGGGATGGTGTTCGGCGCGGCGCGGTGCCAGGAGGAGACCATCGCATCGATGCCTTGCTCCAGCGCCTCTTCACCCAGGTAAGCGCCCCAAGGAAACGCCGCGATAATCACGTCCGTTTTATAACCGGCCGGCGGGTTGACGCCCATGCCGACATCACCGACGAACACCAGCGGGCGAATGTAGGCGCTGACCAGATTGTTCTTGCGCAGCGTGGCGCGGCAGGCTTCCATCAGTTCGTCGACGCTTTGCGAAACCGGCATGCGGTAGATTTTCGCCGAGTCATGCAGGCGCTGCATATGCTCGCGATGGCGGAACACCACCGGCCCCAAGTGCGAGTCGTAGCAGCGCACCCCTTCAAATACCGACGTGCCGTAATGCAACGCGTGCGACATCACGTGCACTTTGGCCTCGGCCCAAGGAACCATCTCACCATTGAACCAAATGTAATCGGCTTTCTTAGTCATTGTTATTTATCCTTCTCGGCGCCTCAGGCGCGTATTTGTTGTGATGTTGGCTGCTGGATCTCGACGCAGGAGACGTCCATCAGTTTACTTAATTGAGATGACAACAGGGCAACCGGGCGCGGGCTGGCAACGGTCAATTCGATATTGATGCTGTCGGCGTTGGCCGGGGAAACCATATTCATAGCACAAACCTGAAAGCCGCGATGACGCACGACCCGCAATACGCGCTCTAACATTTCGGGGCGAAAACGCGCCTGGATCGAGAGTTGATGCTGCATCATGATATTTCCTCCAACATGGTTTCGTTGCCGGCGCCCGGCGGCACCAGCGGCCAGACGTTTTCGAGTTCGTCGATAGAGACCTGCAGCAGATACGGGCCTTCGGTGTTGAACAGCGCCTCGAGGGCGCCCTCCACCTGATCCTTGCGGCTGATGCGCTGGCCGGGAATGCCGAAGGCGGCGGCCAACATCAGGAAGTCGGGGTTATCGGACAGGTTGGTTTCGCTGTAGCGGCCGTCGAAGAACAGCTGCTGCCATTGACGCACCATCCCAAGGCGCTGGTTGTCCAGCAGCACGATTTTGAGCGGCAGCTGCTTGCGCTTGATGGTGCCCAGTTCCTGCACGTTCATCATGAAGGAGCCATCGCCCGAGACGCAGATCACCGTATCTTGCGGGCGGGCAATCTGAGCGCCTACCGCGGCCGGCACGCCGAATCCCATGGTGCCGAGGCCGCTGGAGGTGATGAAATTCTCCGGACGCTCGAACGTCATGTGCTGCGCGCTCCACATCTGGTGCTGACCGACGTCGGTGGTCACCACGCTGTTGGCAGGCTTGCGGTCAGACAGCTGGCGCAAGAACAGCGGCGCGTAGATCGGCTGGCCAGGGTGATCATAGCGGCAGGCGTGCTCGGCTTTCAGCGCCGTCACCTGCTGCTGCCAGGCGGCGATGTCCAGCGGGCGCTGCAACGCCGGCAGCAACGTTTTCAAATCACCCTGCAGGGCCACATGCGCCTGGCGCAGCTTGCTCATTTCCGCCGGGTCGATATCCATGTGAATCACTTTGGCGTGCGGCGCGAAGGCGTTCAGTTTGCCGGTCACTCGATCATCGAAACGCGCGCCGACGGCGATCAGCAGATCGCACTCCTGCACCGCCAGGTTGGCAGCCTTGGCGCCATGCATGCCCAACATGCCGAGATACAGCGGGTCTTGCGCGTCCGGCGCGCCCAGCCCCTTCAGGGTGGCGACGTTCGGCATGCGGGTCACGGCGATAAATTCACGCAGCGCCGGCACCGCCTGCGCCATGCCCACGCCGCCGCCGACGTACAGCATCGGTTTGTGCGCCTGCGCCAGCAGCGCGGCCGCCTCGGCCAACGCCGCCGCCGGGAACGCCGGCGCTTCGTCAACCGGCATCAGATGCGGGTGCAAGTCCCCCTGCGCCAGCTGGATGTCTTTCGGGATATCGATCAGCACCGGGCCGGGACGGCCGCCTGCGGCGATGGCAAAAGCTTCCGCCATGATGCCCGGCAAGGCGTCCAGCGACTCCACCAGGAAGCTGTGCTTGGTGCAGGCCAGAGACAGGCCGAGAACATCGATCTCCTGAAAGGCATCGGTGCCGATCAGCGCGGAACCCACCTGGCCGGTGATGGCGACAACGGGAACAGAATCGAGCAGCGCATCAGCCAGGCCAGTGATCAGGTTGGTGGCGCCGGGGCCGGAAGTGGCGATGCAAACGCCGACCTTGCCGGTGGCGCGGGCGTAGCCGATGGCGGCCATGGCGGCGCCCTGTTCATGGCGGCACAGCAGGTGTTCCACGCCGCCGTCATACAACGCATCGTACACCGGCATGATTGCCCCGCCCGGATAGCCGAATACGGTATCCACACCCTGCGCACGCAACGCTTGAACTACCCACTGAGCGCCATTCATGGTTATTTCCCCGCCTTTCTTCGACAACTGCAGGATTTTGTTCTGTTTTTCATGCTCTGCCCCTTGCTCCACTTTTCTCTTGCCAATAAAAAACCCCCGGACCTGACGGTGCGGGGGTTCTCTTGCGATTCCGGCTTGTTTGCTAAGCCTTTCTTCGTCCAAGTGCAGCCCCGCACGGTGGGATAATAATCACCACCACGCTAATCACGACTAGGCTAATCACTTGGGCAAAGGCTTTCATAATGGGTTTGTTCACTGTGCTCATTCAGAACTAATGCTTACAGAGGTACCACAGCCGCGCGCGACATGACAACACTTTTTTTGCGTTATTATTCGGCGCAATCTGGTCATACCTCACGCGAATCGCCCCTCTTTCACACGTTGGCGCGCATACCCGGATTTTCTACCGCGTCGGTGATCGCCTTGCCGCGCGTATCCTTGCCGAAGAACACCAACAGGGCGATCGCCACCGCCACCGTACCGGCGACGATCGCCATCGCCAGACCGTAATTATGCCCATGATGCTCGGCGATGGTGGCTTGCAGCGTGGCGTTGACCGAGGCGATCAGGTTACCCAGCTGGTACACGAACCCCGGCAGCACCGCGCGGGTGTTGGCCGGCACCAGCTCGGTCAGATAGGTCGGCACCACGCCCCAGGCGCCCTGCACCATGAACTGCATCAGGAAAGCGCCGATCCCCAACATCAGCGAACCGCTGGAAAACGCCCACAGCGGGATCACCGGCAGCGCCAACAGCGCGGCAATGATGATCGCTTTTTTGCGGCCGATCTTTTCTGACAACGAACCGAAGAAAACACCGCCGATAATTGACGCGATATTGTAGCTAATGGCGATGATACTGACGGTTTTAGGGTCGAAACCGTGCTGAACTTTCAGAAACACCGGATACAGATCCTGCGTACCGTGGGAGAAGAAATTGAACGCCGCCATCAGCAGCACCAGATAGCAGCACAGCTTCCAGTGGCTCTTCAACACCGGCAGCAAGGCGGTGCTCTCTTTGCGTTCACGCGCCGCCAGCCATACCGGCGACTCCTGCACGCAATAATAAATAAACGGCAGCAGCAGGATCGGCGCCGCGCCGATGACGAACATGCCGCGCCAGCCGACCGTTTCGAACAGCAGGCCGTACACCACCGCCGCCAGCAGATAACCAAACGGATAGCCGGCCTGGAAAATACCCGACATCAGGCCGCGTGAGCGGTCCGGTATGGTTTCCATCGCCAACGATGACGCCACGCCCCAAATGCCGCCCATCGCAACACCGTACAACACCCGCAACAGCAAGAAGACCGTCAGCGAGGGCGCGGCGGCAGAGAGCAACTCAAACACCGAGAAAAAGACGATATTCAACATCAGGATCGGCTTGCGGCCATATTTTTCCGCCGCACGCCCGAAGATCAGCGCGCCAATCGGGCGCACCGCCAGCGTGAGCAGAATCGCCAACGTGACCTGTTCCAGACCGACGTGAAAGGACTGCGCGATGTCGCTGAGTAAGAATACCAGCACGAAAAAATCGAAAGCGTCGAGCGTCCAGCTTGAAAAGCTGGCGATTGCCGCGTTGCGTTGCAGCGGGGTCCAACCAAACATAGTGTTATCCCTACCGTAGAGTACGAAGTCAGGAGGTTTAGCGGCTGCCGGGCAGAATGCGGCGGCGGTCGGGGCTTGTTAAAGAAGTGATTTTTCTTTTAATCAATTGTTAAATACACCCGTTAACCCTATGATTGCAATGTGTATGGGCCACTAATGTGTTGCAGCCTTCAGCGAATTGTTAATGGGTATTGCCGCAGGATGCGAGGCGGCTCGCACAATCTCATTTACTTCGATGAAAATGACCAATTACGCTGCGAACCCCCTAGAAAAACCACCAATAACGCCGCGCAATGCCAGAATGAATCACGCATCATGTCGTCCTCAGCAAGGAGAGCGATATGTCACTGGCGTTAATCTATAGCCGCGCCATCATCGGCGTTCAGGCCCCTTCCGTGACGGTGGAGGTGCATATCAGCAATGGCCTGCCCGGCCTGACGCTGGTCGGCCTGCCGGAAACCACGGTAAAAGAGGCGCGCGATCGGGTGCGCAGCGCCCTGATCAACAACGGTTTCACCTTTCCCGCCCGGCGCATCACCGTCAATTTAGCCCCCGCCGATCTGCCGAAAGAAGGCGGGCGTTACGATCTGCCGATAGCGCTGGCGATCCTCGCCGCCTCCGAGCAGTTACCCCTCGCACCGTTGGCACGCTACGAGTTTCTTGGCGAGCTCGCGCTGTCCGGCTCACTGCGCGCGGTCAGGGGAGCGATCCCGGCGGCGCTGGCGGCGGCTGATGCCGGGCGGCAACTGATCCTCTCGACGGACAACGCCGCCGAAGTCGGCCTGATCGCGCAGTCGCACTCCCATACTGCCCAACACCTGCTGGAAGTCTGCGCTTTTCTGCTCGGCCAAGGCGAACTGCCGGTGGCGGCCGCGCCCCCCGATGCAGACAACGCGTGCGAAAACGCCGACCTGCGCGACATCATCGGCCAGGAACAGGCCAAGCGGGCATTAGAGATCGCCGCCGCCGGCGGGCATAACCTACTGTTGATTGGGCCACCGGGCACCGGTAAAACCATGCTGGCCAGCCGTCTCACGGGCTTACTGCCGCCGCTGACGGAGACTGAGGCGCTGGAAAGCCTGGCGGTCGCCAGCTTGCAGCATCATATTCCCGCCGCTCTACCATGGCGTCAGAGGCCGTTCCGCGCACCGCACCACAGCGCCTCGATGGCGGCATTGGTCGGCGGCGGCTCACTGCCGCGACCGGGTGAGATCTCGATGGCGCATAACGGCGTGCTGTTTCTGGATGAACTGCCGGAATTCGAGCGTAAGGTACTGGATGCGCTGCGTGAGCCGTTGGAATCCGGCGAGATCGTGATTTCACGTGCCAACGCCAAGGTCTGTTTCCCCGCCAGGGTGCAACTGATCGCGGCAATGAACCCCAGCCCGACAGGGCATTATCAGGGATTGCACAATCGCGCCTCACCGCAGCAGGTGTTGCGCTATCTGGCCCGGCTGTCAGGGCCTTTTCTCGACCGTTTCGATCTGTCTATAGAAGTACCGTTGTTGCCGCCGGGTACGCTCAGTCATCGGAAAACCCAGGGAGAAAGCAGCGAACAAGTACGGAAAAGGGTGCAGCAGGCACGCGCCCGGCAGCTCGAACGCGCCGGTAAAGTCAACGCGTTGTTGAGCAACCGCGAAGTGGAACGAGATTGCGTTTTACAGGCGGCTGACGCCGAGTTTTTGGAAGCAACATTAAACACGCTGGGGTTATCGGTTCGCGCCTGGCAGCGCATCTTGAAAGTGGCGCGCACGCTGGCGGATTTGGCGGGAGATGCTGAACTCGACAGGCACCACCTCAGCGAAGCACTGGGCTATCGCAGTATGGACCGTCTGCTGTTACAACTGCATCGCAGTCTGGAGTAAAAGACCACCTCCTGAGGAGGTGGCTTTACACGACGCCCCCTAAAAGGGGGCAATTTTCGAGTTAATCCTGCAACAGCTCCATCTGCTGCTCGATCTCTTGGTCCTTCTTATCCTGATGCTTC
>NZ_JAAABD010000007.1:0-225510 GCF_009900725.1 Serratia sp. Z4 | reverse complement strand
TGGAAGCGGCGGACAAACTGACCGCGGCGGGCCGCAAGGTGCGCGTGGTGTCGATGCCGTCGACCGACGCGTTCGACAAGCAGGATGCGGCGTACCGTGAGTCGGTGCTGCCGGCGGCGGTGACGGCACGTGTGGCGGTGGAAGCGGGTATCGCGGACTACTGGTACAAGTACGTGGGCCTGAACGGCGCCATCGTGGGCATGACCACCTTCGGTGAGTCGGCGCCGGCGGAGCAGCTGTTCGCCGAGTTCGGCTTCACCGTGGACAACGTGGTGGCGAAGGCGCAGGCGCTGCTGAAGTAAGCCGCCGGGCGCAAGCCGATAAAAAAGCCGGTCATCATGACCGGCTTTTTTTATGGGCGGAAATCGCGATTACGACGCGGCCTTGACGCTTTCGGCGCTGCGCAACCGGTCGTAAGCCGCCGCCAGCAACAGCACCAACAGCGTAGGCTGCAGCCAGACCAGACCCTGCTCGGCCAGCGGCAGCTTATCGAACCAGGCGGGCAGCAGGCCGCTGAAGCTGGAAGCCTTCAGGCCATCGGCCAGGCCGAACACCAGGCTGGTGGCGATCACCGGCGCGAAGACGCGCCTGGCGCTGCGCCAGCGGTTCTGGCTGAAGCTGAGCAACACCAGCGCGATGCAGGGCGGGTAGATCGCCGTCAGCACCGGCAGTGAGACGCGGATCAGATTGGCCAGCCCCATGTTGGAAACCAGCATGGCGAAGAGGGCGAGGATGACCACCAGCGCGCGATAAGAGAGCGGCAGGTAGCGTGAGAAAAAGTCCGCGCAGGCGCAGGTCATGCCAACCGCCGTTACCAGGCAGGCGATGAACATCAGCACCGCCATAAAGACGCTGCCCAGATCGCCGAAGGTGTGCTGTACATAGGCGTGCAGGATTGCCGCGCCATCCTGAGCGCCATTCTCGAGCAGGCTGCCGCTGCCGGCGCCGAGCTTGAACATGCAGATATAGACCAGCGTCAGGCCGACGCCGGCGATCAGGCTGGCCCACAGGGTGTAGCGCAGCAGCAACCCGCTATCGCTGACGCCGCGCGAGCGGGCGGCGGTAACGATAATCGAACCGAACATCAGCGCCGACAGCGTGTCCATGGTTTGATAACCCTGTACGAAGCCGGTGGAAAACGCCGCGGCCTGATAGCTGCCGACGGCGGAGAGCGGCGCGCCTGCGGGCCAGATCAGGGCGGCGATGCCGAGCGCGGCCAGCGCCAGAATTTTCAGCGGCGCCAGAATATGGCCGACGTTATCGAGCAACCGTCCGGGATATAGCGACACAATCATCGCCAGGGTAAAGAACAGCAGGCTGTAGATGAACTGCGGCAGGGCGCCGTCGCCGGTGAAAGGCGCAATGCCGAGGGCGAAAGAGACATTGGCGGTTCGCGGCGTGGCGAACAGCGGGCCGAGCGCCAGATAGCAGACGGTCGCCAGCAGCAGGCCGGCGGTGCGGCCGATAGGGCCGGTAAGCAGGCTGATGCTGCCGCCGACGCGCGCCAACGCGATCACGGCGATCACCGGCAGGGCGACGGCGGTCACCATAAACCCGAGGGCGGCCGGCCACAGATGTTCGCCGGACTGCAGCCCCACCAGCGGCGGGAAAATGATGTTGCCGGCGCCGACAAACAGGGCAAAGGTCATAAAGCCCAGGGCGATAATGTCTTTCGGGGATAAACTCTTGGTCATAACGGTATGGCACTGCCTGTATTCATGAAATAAACGGCCCGCCTGCAGAGGGCTGGCGCGTGGGGCAGCGAGCGCCCGCAAAAATTTTCGTCCGGCAGGATATAATAATTCGGCGACAAAAACCTGATTAATCCAGCGCTGTTTATCCTGGCGTGAACCGGCCGCACAGAGGGATCATGGCGGCCGGCCCGGCAGCGCGTTAGCTCGCACGCGCCACCATGTCTATCGACAGCGGGATTTCGATATGCGGTTTAAAAGAGTCGTACGCGAAAGAGACGTGGCCGTCTTCGACCGGTTTGCGGGTGAAAAAGATCAGCATATCGCGGGTTGAATCCTTACGTTTGTCCTGCGCTTTCACCGGAGAGAGGCTGTGTTTGCGCTCGTGGTCGACAATCAGCAGGGTGTCGAGGAAATGCCGATGCTGTATTTCGCCCAAAATCCATTCCGGCCGGGCCCGATCGAATTTGATCCCGCTGGTTTCGCGCATATCGTGAATAAAGGTCTTGGCGCTGTCGTCGGTCATGTTGTCGCAGCCGAGGAAGGTTGTCATGGTGTGGTCGACGCCGTCGCTGTGCACACCTTCCAGCGCCGGTTCGCCCAGCATCTGCGGCGTGGTGACGGTGCGCAGGTTGAATACGGTGCAGACGAACTTGTTGATCTTCTGATTAAGCCGGGGGCGCGGCGTCACGCCCACGCCATCGATCACGTAGGCTTTGAATTTCATCAGCGCCTGAAAGGCCGTATTCAACTGCAGATCGTCGTTGATGCCGCGGAAATGACGCACCTTTCCTGAATCGTAGCGGATGAAGTCTTCCTCGACCGAGAGCACGAAAGGCTGGAACTCCAGCCGCTCAATCCGGGCGCGATCGAAGTCGAAACAGAAACGGCCGTTTCTGGACTTGCGGAAAGGCAGCGTGGGATCATCCGCCAGATTGGCGCTGACCTGCTGCAGCCTGGCGAAATCTTCCGGCCGCGCGCCCAGCGCCAGCAGGATTGCCTGCATGGTAGCGCCGGGGATAAAGGCTGAACGGTGTTCCTGGTATGCCTTCTTAACTTCATCAAGCAGAGATAACTGTCGCATTTCTCGGTGGCCTCACGAATGATGGGGCGGTTATAAAATCTTGCTGCCGATCTCCACGTCGAAATCGGGTTTCAGCAAGACGGTGCCTTGATCCCTGGTGACCGCGGCAAGAACCAGCACTTCGGATTTAAGTCCGGCAACCCGCCTGGCGGGGAAATTAACGACGGAGATGACTTTTCTGCCAAGCAGGTCATCTTCCTGATAGTTTTCGCATAATTGTGCCGAGCTATTTTTAATGCCAATTTCCTCGCCGAAATCAATGCGCAGTTTATAGGCGGGTTTTAACGCCTTGTCGTTATATTCCACGGAAATAATTTCGCCAATACGCATATCCAGTTTCATAAAATCAGTGATTTCGGCCATGAGTCAGTCCCGTTAATTAAATGGCTTCAGAAAGGCTAGCAAAGGGGAATTATCCCGACAATGTCGCCAAGAGGGGAATATTTATACCCGATGTAGCAATTAATTTACATTGTCGTAACGTAGCGTAATTAATTATAAGCTTGATGAATTATATGAAATTGAAACTTCATTATTCACCGGTAATTATGTGCACCATCTGAACTTGGGCGTCCGCTCGGCACTGTTAAGCCCGTGTTAAATTGGTTAGTATGCCTTCATTCATCAACCGCATTCTTTCAGGTAGTGATATGGAAATAACCCCGCGTGAAAAACGCGATCGGCGAAAGGCATTTATCGCGCCGTTTTTCCTGATATTAATTTGGTCGACGGGTTTTATTGCCGCGCGGGCGGTGGCGGATCATGCCGATCCCAACCTTTTCCTGACCTTTCGCTTTTTGATCGCCGCCGCGGTATTCGCTTTGCTGGCATTGCACTGCGCCTGGCCCAAGGGGCGGCAGTTCGTGATGCACCTGCTGACCGGCATGTTGATGAATGGCGTTTATCTCGCTGCAAGCTGGTGGGCGGTAGCGAACGGCCTGGCGGCCGGGGTGATGTCGCTGATCGGCGGCTTGCAGCCGCTGTTCACCGCGCTGATTTTCGCGTTGGTGCTGCGCAAATCGATAGGGTTACGCTCCTGGGCCGGGCTGGCGATCGGCTTTATCGGCGTTGCGCTGGTGCTTTCTCCCCGGCTGACCGGCATTGATGTCGGCAATATGGCGCTGTTGCCGATCCTGATGGGGTTTGGCAGCATCGTCGCGCTGACGATCGGCATCATGGTGCAGAAGTCTTCGCTGGCGGCGGCCGATCTGCGGGCGGCGGGCGCCATTCAGCACCTCGGCGCGGCGATCGTGACCGGCGCGTTGGCGGCCGTGATGGGCTCCGGCGCCTGGGACAATTCGCCGACGCTGTGGTTCTCGCTGCTGTGGTCGGCCGGCGTGTTGTCGCTGGGCGGCACCGCGCTGTTCATCTGGATGGTGCGCCACGGCGATTTGACTCGTATTACCGCGCTGATGCTGCTGGTGCCGCCGGCGGCAGCGCTGCAGGCTTATGCGCTGTTTGGCGAGGCGCTGTCGCTGGTGCAGTTGGCGGGGTTTGCCCTGACCCTGCTGGGGGTCGCCATCGTACAGCGAATTCGCCTGCTGCGGCGTTCTCGCCTGGCCGAATAGTTTGCGACTGGAAGTGCCGTAAAGCCCGCGCTGCCGGGCTTTTTTATTGGCTGAAAAACGTCCAACCTCACAAAACCGAAAGATAACAAAGCAACGCCGTTGCTACGTCTCAGTTATTAACTATATGTTAATTTTTGGTTTATTAAATGTGATCAGGGGATGGATGATGATGATGAAAAAAATCAGCGCGACCGTAGCGGCAATCACCTTGCTGGGCTCCGTGTCCGCCTATGCGGCCTTCCCGGCGGGCTACCCCGCCGACTATCAGAAACTGGTCGACGGCGCGAAGAAAGAAGGCAAGGTGGTGATTTACTCGACCACCGACACCAAGGCGGCGGCGCCGTTGATCCAGGGGTTTGAGGCGTTGTATCCGGGCATCAAGGTCGAATACAACGACATGAACAGCACCGAACTGTATAACCGCTTTATCAGCGAGCAGGCGGCCGGCGGCACCAGCGGCGACGTGGTGTGGAGCTCGTCGATGGACACCATTTTGAAACTGGCGGGCGATTACGCGCAGGAATATGCCTCCCCCGAGCAGGCTCAGCTGCCGAAATGGGCGGTATGGCAAGAGAAGGTGTATGGCACCACCTACGAGCCGGTGGTGTTTATCTATAACAAACGCCTGATCCCGCAAGGCGATGTGCCGGATTCGCATGCGGCGCTGGCCAAGCTTATCGCCGGCCAGACGGACAAATTCAAGAAGAAAGTCACCACCTACGACATCGAAAAATCCGGCGTCGGCTTCATGCTGTCGGTGCAGGACTTCAAGGCCGATCCTAACTACTTCAAAACGCTGGCCGATGTGGCCAAGGGCGGGTTGGCGGTGCAATCCTCCACCGGCACCATGATGGAACGCGTTTCCTCCGGTGAAAACCTGATCGGCTTCAATATCCTCGGTTCGTACGCCGAGGCTCGCGCCAAGAGCGACCCGTCGCTCGGCATTGTCTATCCGAAAGACTACACCCTGGTGCTGTCGCGCGTGAGCTTCATCAGCAAAGAGGCCGGCAACCCTAACGCCGCCAAGCTGTGGTTCGACTACGTGCTGTCGGAGAAAGGGCAAAATATTCTCGCCAATCAGGCGGATATCCCCTCGATCCGCAACGACATCGAAGGCAAGAACGACATCGATGGCATGACCAAGCTGTTGGGTAACGCGCTCAAGCCGATCCCGGTCGATGACAGCCTGCTGGAATATCTGCAGCCGGCCAAGCGTCTCGACTACATCAAACAATGGCGCGCCGCCGCGGCGAAATAACAGGGACTGCATTCGGACGCGCGCCTGTCGCACGGGCGCGCGCCCTTTGGTCGTCGTTTACAACCATAGGGAGCATTTATGCAAGCATGGCGCAGAAAGTGGCAGAGCCTGCCGCGCGGCCTGGTGGTGTTGATAACCGCGCTGGTTATCTATGTCCCCCTGTCGTTTATCATCATTCAAAGCTTCCTCTCGGCACCGTTTTTCTCTCCTTCCAAGGTCTTCAGCCTTGAGGCCTTCGAGTTCATCTTTACCGACCCGGATTTCTACAAAGCCCTGAAAAGCGGATTTATTCTGGCATTCGGCCTGGTGATTATCGCCATCCCGCTCGGCGGTATTTTGGCCTTCCTGATGGTGCGCACCGATCTGCCGGGGCGGCGAATCATCGAACCGCTGATTCTGGTGCCGATCTTCGTGTCGCCGATGGTGCTGGGTTTCGGTTACGTGGTGGCGGCGGGGCCGGTAGGCTTCTTCTCGCTGTGGGCGGAGGCGCTGCTGGGCTTCGTGCCGTGGAACATCTACTCAATGGCCAGCATCGTGGTGATAGCCGGATTGACGCACGTGCCCCACGCCTACCTGTACATCTCCTCGGCGCTGCGCAGCGTGGGCTCCGACGTTGAAGAAGCGGCGCGCACCGCCGGCGCCACACCGCTGCAGGTGATGACCGCCGTCAGTCTGCCGATGGTGCGGCCGTCTATCTTGTACGCCGGGGTGCTGCTGTTCTTCCTCGGGCTGGAAGTGTTCGGCCTGATGCTGGTGCTGGGCGATCCGGAAGGCAACCTGGTGCTGGCGACCTACCTGTACCAGTTGACCAACAAGCTGGGCACGCCGTCTTACCATCTGATGGCGGCGGTGGCGGTGGTGCTGATTTGCATCACTATTCCGTTGGTGATGCTGCAGCGCCGGCTGATGCGCACCGCCAACCGCTTTGTCACCGTCAAGGGCAAAGCCTCGCAGGCCCGCGCGCTGCCGCTGGGTAAATGGCGCTGGGTGGCCGGCGCGGTGGTGGTGTTCTGGCTGACCGTGACCATCGGCGTGCCGCTGATCGGCGTGGTGCTGCGCGCCTTTATCTCCAACTGGGGCGTGGGCGTGTCTGTCTGGGACGAACTGTCGATCAACACCTTTCGCACCATCTGGGCGCAGCCCAACCTGCTGCGCGCCATCGTCAACTCGATGGCGATCGGGGTGATCGGCGGGGCGCTGGCGGTGGCGTGCTACCTGTTTATCGGCATCGCGATGCACCGCAAGCCGGATGGCGCCACTCGCTTCCTCGACTACAGCGTGCTGGTGCCGCGCGCGGTGCCGGGGCTGCTGGCCGGTCTGGCATTCCTGTGGGTGTTCCTGTTCCTGCCGATGTGGCTGGACAAATCGCTCAAGGAAGGCTGGCTGTCGGCGTTGCCGATGGCCGAATGGCTGCGTGCTAACTGGATTGTCTGGCTGCGTTCGCTGCGCAGCACCATATTCAGCGTCTGGCTGGCCTACACCGTGGTGTGGATGGCCTACGGCCTGCGGCTGATCTCTTCCACGTTGCTGCAGGTGGGGCCGGAGCTGGAAGAGGCGGCGCGCAGCGCCGGCGCCAGCCGCGGCCAGATCACCCGCCACGTCACCATTCCGCTGTCGCGCTATGGCCTGATCGGCTCCTGGCTGCTGATGTTCCTGATTTTTGAACGCGAATATTCCACCGGGGTGTATCTGCTGTCTCCGGGCACGGAAACCATCGGCTCGATGCTGGTTTCTCTGTGGGCCGCGGGCGCTATCGATATCGTCGCCGCGCTGTCGTTCATCAATATTCTGCTGGTGGTGCTGGGGCTGGGGATCGCCTTGCGCTTTGGAGTGAAATTACATGATTGAACTTTCGGTAGAGAATCTGCATTTGACCTATGGCGACAACCCGGTGCTGAAAGGGGTGTCGATGGATCTGAAACGGGGCGAAGTGGTCTCGCTGCTGGGCCCGTCGGGCAGTGGCAAAACCACGCTGCTGCGGGCGGTGGCCGGGCTGGAGAAACCGAGCCAGGGGCGGATCGTCATCGGCAACAGCGCGGTGTACAACGGCAGCGCGCGCAGCGAAATTCCCGCCGAAGAGCGCAACCTGGGGCTGGTGTTTCAGTCCTATGCCCTGTGGCCGCATAAAACAGTGTTTGAGAACGTCGCTTACCCGCTGAAGCTGCGTAAGACCGGCTCGGCGGAAATCGCCCAGCGAGTGCAGGCGGTACTGGATCAGCTCGGGTTGGGGCATCTGGCCAAGCGGCACCCGCACCAGCTTTCCGGCGGCCAGCAGCAGCGCGTGGCGATCGGGCGTGCGCTGGTCTACAACCCGCCGGTGATCCTGCTGGATGAGCCGCTGTCCAACCTCGACGCCAAGCTGCGCGAAGAGGCGCGGGTATTCCTGCGCGAGCTGATCATCAAGCTCGGTCTGTCGGCGCTGATGGTGACTCACGATCAGAACGAGGCGATGGCCATTTCCGATCGCATCCTGCTGCTCAATAACGGCAAAATCGAACAGCAGGGCACGCCGCAGGAGATGTACGGCTCGCCCACCACGCTGTTCACCGCCGAGTTCATGGGCAGCAACAACCGCTTGCCGGGCAAGATCGTGGCGCTGGAAGGCGACCGGGCGCGCATCGAAGGCAAGGATTGGGCGCTGTGGGGCAAAGCGGGCGCCGGCGTGCAGGTCGGGCAGGAGGGCACGGCGGTGATCCGCGTGGAGCGCGTGCAGTTGGGCGAAGATCCGCAGGGCAACCAGCTTGAGCTGCCGTTGCTGACCAGCATGTATCTTGGCGATCGCTGGGAATACCTGTTCCGCACCGTGGCCGAAGACTTCGTGGTGCGCGCCTATGGGCATGAGGCGCGCGATCGGGCGCTGTGCCGGCTCTCCCTGCCGGCCGAGCATCTGTGGATATTCCCGAAAGCCTAACCAGGACGCCCGCCGATGCGGGCGCTCCTTTTACAAATCCAGCACCAGCCGGCTGCCTTTGGCGCGCGAGCAGCAAATCAACAGGGTTTGCTGCGCCGCGCGTTCTTCGTCGCTGAGATACTGATCGCGGTGGTCGGCTTCCCCCTCGACGATGCGGGTTTCGCAGGTGCCGCAAATGCCTTCGCGGCACAGGCACTCGACCCTGGCTGCCTTGCTGTTTTCCAGCGCCTGCAGGATGGTCATGTCTTCCGCCACTTCAAGTTCAATACCCGATCGAGCCAGCACCAGCGTAAAGGCGCCGCCCGCCGTGTCTTCGGCGGCAAAGGCTTCGCTGTGTAAACGCGCGGCATCGATACCCCGTTCGGCGGCGATCCGGTAGACCGCTTCGTTCAGCGCCGCCGGGCCGCAGACGTAGATATGGGCGCCGGGTTCCACGTCGGCCAGCGTGCGCGCCAGATCCAACCGGCCGCCAAGGCTGGAGACATGGCAACTGACGTTGTCTGCGAACGGCGCTTGCATCAGCTGCTGCTGGAAGGCGTTGTGCTCTTCACTGTGGAAGCAGTAGTGCAGATGGTAGCGTTGGCCGCTGCGTTGCAGCTCATGCAGATGGGCCATAAACGGCGTGATGCCGATGCCGCCGGCGATCAGCACGTGATGTTGCGCTTCCGGCGCCAGCGCGAACAGGTTATTCGGGGTGCTGATGGTCAGCGTATCACCGATCGCCAGCCGATCGTGCATGAAGTCGGAACCGCCTTTGGAAGGGGACTCACGGCGCACGGCGATCTGGTAACGGTCGAGCTCGAACGGTGAACTGAGCAGCGAATAGGCGTTGCTGTAGCGCTGCTCGCCGTCCTGCATTTGCACGATGATGTGGCTGCCGCCGCTGAAGGCGGGCAGTGGCCGGCCTTGCGGATCCGCCAGGGTAAAGCGCTTGACCTGTGCGGTGACGGTTTCGATGTCGACGACGCGAACATCAAGCATCTGATAGCTGGTCATTCATTGGCTCCAAAGCGCGGGCGTCCCCGCGCATAAAAAAGTTATACCGCCTGGCACAGGTATTTGAGCTCCAGATAGTCTTCGATGCCGTATTCGGAGCCTTCACGCCCCAGGCCTGACTGTTTCACTCCGCCGAACGGCGCCACCTCGTTGGAGATAAGCCCGGTATTGATGCCGACCATGCCGTACTCCATCCGCTCCGAAACGCGCCAGATGCGCGCCGCATCGCGGGTGTAGAAGTAGGCGGCCAATCCGTAGATGGTGTCGTTGGCCTGGCGGATCGCCTCGGCTTCGTCATCGAATATCACCAGCGGCGCGACCGGGCCGAAGATCTCTTCTTCCAGCAGCAGCGAGCCGGGCTGTACGTCGCCCAGCACCGTCGGGGTGAAGAAGTTGCCGCCCAGCGTGTGCGGCGTAGCGCCGGTCAGCACCTGGGCGCCTTTGCTCAGCGCATCATCGAGTAGCTCCAGCACCTTGTCGCGCGCCTTGCGGTTGATCAGCGGGCCTATTTGCACGCCCGGTTCGAAACCGTTGCCGACCTGCAGCGCCGCTACCCGGGCGACAAATTTTTCGGCGAACTGGGCGTAAACGCCGCGCTGTATGTAGAACCGGTTGACGCACACGCAGGTCTGCCCGGCGTTGCGGTATTTGGCGATCAGCGCGCCTTCCACCGCGGCATCGATGTCTGCATCGTCAAACACGATGAACGGCGCGTTGCCGCCCAGTTCCAGCGACACCTTCTTGATGGTGTCCGAGCTCTGGCGCATCAGCAGCCTGCCCACCGGCGTGGAGCCGGTAAAGCTGAGTTTGCGCACCTGCGGGTGGCGGGTCAGCTCGGCGCCGATCGCCTGCGAGTTGCCGGTCACTACGTTGAACACCCCGGCGGGAATGCCGGCGCGCTCGGCCAACTCGGCCATCGCCAGCGCCGAATAAGGGGTTTCGTTGGCGGGTTTGACCACCAGCGTACAGCCGGCCGCCAGGGCCGGTGCGGCCTTGCGGGTGATCATCGCCGCCGGGAAGTTCCAGGGCGTGATCGCCGCGCACACGCCGATGCCCTGCTTCAGCACCATCAGGCGTTTATCGCTGCTCGGCGAAGGAATGATGTCGCCATTGGTGCGCTTGGCCTGTTCGGCGAACCATTCGATAAAGGAGGCGGCGTAGCGGATTTCGCCCAGCGATTCCGCCAGCGGTTTGCCTTGCTCCAGCGTCATCAGGCTGGCCAGATCCTGCTGGTGTTCCAGCATCAGTTCGAACCAGCGGCGCAGCAGCTGCGCGCGCTGTTGCGCCGGCAGCGCGCGCCAGCCTTCCAGCGCCTGCTGGGCGGCGTCGATCGCCGATTGGGTTTCGGCCGTCGCCATGTTGGGCACGCTGCCGATGAGTTGGCCGGTGGCGGGATCGCTCACCGGCAGGGTTTCCTGGTTGTCGGCGTCGCGCCATTGGCCGTTGATGTAGGCCTGTTGGCGGAATAGCGCCCGATCGGAAATATTCACGAGAACCTCACAAGTCAGGGGAAGGGGCCCTTGGGCCCCGTCGCATCAGGGTTGATAAACCTGCGCCAGCAGGTTGTGGAAGTGGGCGATGCCGTGCTCGCTGACGCCGCTGCCAGCGCCGTCGGCCATGATGCGCCCCTGGCCGCGATAGCCGCGCGATTTGAGGCCTTTTTGCACGCTCTCCACCAGCCGCAAATCTTCCGGGCGGAACACGTCGCGGTACCAGTCGATCAGTTTGAGCTGTTCGTCGCTCAAATCGGCGTTGGTGAAGTAAATGTCGTAGTGCTGCAGGGTGGTTTCCGCATCAACCGGGAACTCATAGATCACCGTCATCATGCCTTCCAGCGGCGGCATGTTGAACATGGTGCACGGCCACAGCCAGATGCCGTGGAAGCTGGCTTCTTTACCCTCTTCAAACTTGAACGACTGCTCGGAAGGGCGGGCGTAGCCGAACTGCAGCGTCCAGTTGCCGTGCAGGGTGTGCCAGTAGCGGTCGACCTGCACCGAGTCGGCGAAGCCGGGGTGCGCCGGGCCGCAGTGGTAGCACTCGAGGTAGTTGTCGACGATGTTCTTCCAGTTGGCCGGGGTGCGGGTGACGAAGCGCGCCGCCAGCTTGAGATCGTCGACCTGCGGGCAGGCCTCGCGCACTTTGGCGCCGAGGCCCGGCAGCTGGTCTTCCACCGTGCCGGCCTGCGAGTCCAGATTGACGTAAATAAACCCGGCGTACTCTTCGACCCGCACCGGCACCAGATGCGAGTTTTCCTTATCGAAGTTCTGCACGTTTTCGCAGTTGCGCGCGTGCGCCAGTTCGCCGTCCAGCTTGAACGCCCAGGCGTGATAAGGGCAGGTGATGACGTTTTTCGCCCGGCCGTCGCCCGCCAGCAGCTGGTGGCCGCGGTGCGGGCAGACGTTGTAAAAGGCGCGCAGTACTTTGTCGCGGCCGCGCACCACCAGAATGTTTTCACCGATGATCTCGCGGGTGATGTAGTCGTTCGGTTGGGCGAGCTCGCTGCGGTGCGCCACGCAGATCCAACTGGTGGCGAACACCTGCTCTTTCTCGTGCTCGAACGCTGCCTGGTGGGTATAGAACCGGGCCGGAATGGTGTAAGCCTCGCGGGCGTCGGCGCAGAAATCTTTCGGTAAGGTAAATTCAGGGATCAGAGTGCTCATAAGTTAACCTTCCTCTTTTCTTATTGTCATTTCGCCATAGGGCGCGGTTGATACGACGATGGAGCGGAGAGTTCGGCGGCCGGCGGCGCGTCTGGCAGCGCCGGTGGGCTGCTTTCGATCAGGTGCGCCGGGATGGCCGCGTAGTCCTGTTTCAGCCAGCGGGCAAAGCCGTAGGTTTTCACCAGCAGCACCAGCAGGAACGGCAGCGCGGTCAGGATCACCGTGGTTTTCATGGTGTCCAGCGAGGCGCCGGTAAACAGGATCGACAGCGGGATCAGGGTGATCACTACGCACCAGAACAGGCGCAGCATCGGGCTGGGATCTTGCCCCTCCTGCAGGTTGCGGGTGCTGGTGGCGGCCATGGTGTAGGCCACGGCGTCCATGTGCGAGGCCAGGAAAATGATCATGATGAACAGATAGGCGGCCAGGAACAGCTTGCCGAGCGGCAGCGCTGTCAGCAGCATCTGCACGGCGGTTTCGCCGCCCTGGGTGCTGAGGATCTCCGGCACGTTGAGCTGCCCGCTGATGAACTGGTGCATGGCGTAGCTTTCCAGCGAACCGAAGAAGAACCAGCAGCCGAGGGTGCTGCCGAGCAGCAGCGCCCAGATCACTTCTTTAATCTTGCGGCCGCGCGAGACGCGGGTGACGAACATCGCCACGCCCGGGGTATAGGAGATCCACCACAGCCAGTAGAACACCGTCCAGCTGCGGCTGAAGCTGCCGTCGCCCATCGGGTCGGTGAACAGGCTCATCTGCAGGAAGTTTTGCGCCGTCAGGCCGATGGCGTTGATGGTGTTGTTGATGGTGAACTCGGTGGGGCCGACCAGCAGCACCAGCCCGGCGAAGGCGAAGGCGCCCCAGCCGACCATTTTGCTCAGGCGCTGCATGCCGCCGTCGATGCCGATGTAAGAGCTGAGACAGAAGATCACTGCCGCCAGCAGGATCACCGTCGCCTGTACCGTGAAGTTATCCGGGATGCCGGTCAACGCCGTCAGCCCGCGGGTAAAGGTGGAGGCGGTCAGCACCAGCGAAATGGTGAGGGCGCCGACGGTGGCGACCAGGAAAATCAGATCCACCATCCGCCCGATCGGGCCGTTGGCACGCACGCCGGTGATGGCGGCAATGATCCCCGACAGGCTGAGCCCTTTGTTCTTACGCACGTGGAAGTGGTAGGCCATGATCAGCGAGGCGAGGGCGTAGGTCGCCCAGGCGCTCAGGCCCCAGTGGAAGAAGGAGTAGCTGATGCTGTATTCCAGCGCCTTTGGGGTGCGCGGCGCGATGTTCAGCCCCGGCGTCTGGTAATAATACGCCCATTCCATCACCCCCCAGTACAGGGTGGACGAGCCCAGGCCGGCGCAGATGAACATGAACAGCCAGGCCAGCGTGGAGTATTGCGGTTTGCCTTCGCCGAGGCGGATGTTGCCGTATTTGCTCAACGCCAGATACAGCACCACCAGCAGGGCGATCAGCACCAGGATTTGAATGGTTGAACCGAACAGCCGGGTGACGCCGTTGAAAATGGTGTTGGCGATAAGCGCGGATTGAGCCGGAAAGAGCATCAGGCAAAGGGCGATCAGCGCAATACTGCACAGGCTGATGGCGATGAGCGTGACATCCTTTTTAGGGGTGCTCTGCATGGGAGTGAACTCCTGTTATCGGTGGTGGGCCGGTGCGCGAAGCGTAGGGCGCGCCCGGGCCTTGTTGGTTTGAACCCTTTGTTTTGTTACACCGCGAGGAGCAAACGCCCCGACAGAACGCCACCGGAAATGTTTACTCTTCATTAACATTTTTGAGTGTGCACAAATTACAGGAGGGCCACAATTAGGGCATCTGTAAAAGGATAAAACACAGTATGTAAACAATTTGTTGTGATCTTGACCGGGGTATTGGCGTGCTTTCTGCGGTGATTTTCAGCGGATTTGCGGCGGCGATCGAAGCGGAAAAACGGACGTGGCAAAGCAGGGCGCGAAAGGGCGCCCTGCGCAGGAAAATCAACGGCGTTTAGCGTTGCAGCAGGGCGGCGATCGCCTGGCCGACTTGCTGGGTGGAGGCGTCGCCGCGCATGTCCGGCGTGCGCGGCCCGTCGGCGATAATGCGCTCAATCGCCTGCAGGATGCCGTCGTGCGCCTGGCGGTAGCGGGCATCGCCGTCGCCGAGGAAGTCCAGCATCATCGCGCCGCTCCAGATCATGGCGATCGGGTTGGCGATGTTTTTGCCGAAAATGTCCGGCGCCGAGCCGTGTACCGGCTCGAACAGCGACGGGAAGTTGCGTTCCGGGTTCAGGTTGGCCGACGGCGCGATGCCGATGGTGCCGGTACAGGCCGGGCCGAGATCCGACAGGATATCGCCGAACAGGTTGGAGGCGACCACCACGTCGAAGCGTTCGGGGTTCAGCACGAAGCGCGCGCACAGAATATCGATGTGCTGTTTATCCCAGGCGATATCAGGGTATTGGCGCGCCATCTCCGCCACGCGCTCATCCCAGTACGGCATGCTGATGGCCATGCCGTTGGACTTGGTGGCGGCGGTCAGACGCTTGCGCGGGCGCTGCTGCGCCAGCTCAAAGGCGTACTTGAGGATGCGGTCCACGCCCTGACGGGTGAACACCGATTCCTGGATCACCATCTCGCGTTCGGTGCCTTCGAACATCCGTCCGCCGAGCGAGGAGTATTCCCCTTCGGTATTTTCGCGCACCACGTAGAAATCGATGTCTCCCGGCTGCTTGTTCGCCAGCGGGCAGGGCACGCCGGGAAACAGTCGCACCGGGCGCAGGTTGACGTATTGCTCGAAGTCGCGGCGAAATTTAAGCAGTGAACCCCACAGCGAAATGTGGTCGGGCACCGTGTCCGGCCAGCCGACGGCGCCGAAATAGATGGCGTCGAAGCCCTTGAGCTGCTCAAACCAATCGTCCGGCATCATCTGGCCGTGGTGCTGGTAGTAGTCGCAGCTGGCCCACTCGAAGGTGTCGAATTCCAACGACAGATCCCAGCGCGCCGCCGCCGCCTGCAATACCCGTATGCCTTCCGGCAACACTTCCCGTCCGATACCGTCCCCGGGGATAGCGGCAATCTTGTAAGTTTTGCTCATACAGAGGTCTCATTTGTAGGTAGGGGAGATTGACAACACTCTTATCCTATAATTGACTAACTGTTAATCAATCGCGAAAACGGTGAAACATAAAACACGAATCATGAACAATATGCCGATCCTGAGTGACCTGCGGGTGTTCGTGCTGGTGGCGCGCCGCGCCGGGTTCGCCGCCGCCGCCGAAGAGCTGGGTGTTTCGCCTGCCTTTATCAGCAAGCGCATCGCGCTGTTGGAGAAGGCGCTGGACGTGTCGTTGCTGCACCGCACCACGCGGCGGGTGGCGATCACCGAAGACGGCGAACGCATCTACGAATGGGCGCAGCGCATTCTCAACGATGTCGATCAGATGATGGACGAACTGTCCGAGGTGCGCCAGGCGCCGCAGGGCATGCTGCGCGTGGTCAGCAGCTTCGGCTTCGGCCGGCGTTTCGTGGCGCCGGCGCTGTCGGCGCTGGCGCGGCAGTACCCGCAGCTGGAACTGCGGCTCGACGTGTCCGATCGGCTGGTGGATCTGGTCAGCGAAGGATTCGATCTGGATATCCGCATCGGCGACGATATCGCCCCCAATTTGATTGCGCGCAAGCTGGCGGACAATCAGCGCATCCTGTGCGCTTCGCCGGCGTACCTGCAGCGCCACGGCGTGCCGAAAAATCCGGCTGAGCTGGCGGGCCGTTCCTGTCTGGTGATCAAGGAACGCGATCACCCGTTCGGGCTGTGGCGGCTGCAGGGGCCGGGCGGCGAAGAGACGGTGAAGGTGACGGGGGCGCTGGCGTCGAACCACGGCGAAATCGTGCACCAGTGGTGCCTGGACGGGCAGGGCGTCGCGCTGCGTTCCGCCTGGGACGTGAAAGAGAACATCGACAGCGGCAGGCTGGTGCACATCCTGCCGGAGTATTATCAGCCGGCCAACATCTGGGCGGTATACGTTTCCCGGCTAGCAACGTCGGCGAAAGTGCGGGTGACGGTCGAATTTTTGCGCGACTATTTTCGTGAGCACTACGGCGAAACGGGGCCGGCGAGCGAAAATCCGTCGCGGTCTTGAGGCCAAAAATGTGCGCCAGATCATCTTATGCTCGTAAAACTCCCCTCCGTTACCTGAGGAACTGTTGCACCTGTTCCTTTTGCCAAAACTTTGGTTTATGCTCAGCTGAAGCGTTTCAGTTGAAGCACTCTTCAACAGAAATGCCGATGTGACGGCGGTGAAAAACCGCTGAAGCGCGGGAATAATGCAAACTCGGCGATTCACAGCGGGCGGTACGATCCACTACTCTATGCGGGTTAGTGAGACAACCAGTCAGCGCCGGGCGGCGCCGGTGAGTCACCCGGCGTGGACGGCCCTTTTTCAGGAGCAGCATGACCATCCGCATAGCGATAAACGGCTTTGGCCGCATCGGCCGCAGCGTATTGCGCGCACTGTACGAATCGGGACGACGGGCGGAAATCTCCGTGGTGGCGATCAACGAGCTGGCGAACGCCGAAGGCATGGCCCATCTGCTGAAGTACGATTCCAGCCACGGCCGCTTCGCCTGGGATGTGCGGCAAGAGTGCGACACGCTGAGCGTCGGAGACGACGCGATTCGCCTGTTGCATCAACTGGCGGTGGAGCAGTTGCCCTGGGGCGAATTGGGCGTCGACGTGGTGCTGGACTGCAGCGGCGTGTACGGCAGCCGGGCGGATGGCGAAGCCCATCTGGCGGCGGGGGCGAAGAAAGTGCTGTTCGCCCACCCGGGCGGCAACGATCTGGACGCCACCATCGTGTTCGGCGTCAACCATCAGACGCTGCTGGCGGAACATCGCATCGTGTCCAACGCCTCGTGCACCACCAACTGCATTATTCCGGTGATCAAGCTGCTGGACGACGCCTACAGCATCGAATCCGGCACCGTGACCACCATTCACTCGGCGATGAACGATCAGCCGGTGATCGACGCGTATCACGCGGATTTGCGGCGCACCCGCGCGGCGAGCCAGTCGATCATTCCGGTCGATACCAAGCTGGCCGCGGGCATCACCCGCATCTTCCCGCAGTTTTGCGACCGCTTCGAGGCTATCTCGGTGCGCGTGCCGACCATCAACGTGACGGCTATCGATCTGAGCGTCAGCGTGAGCGCCGCGGTGAAGGTGGCGGAGGTCAACCAGCTGTTGCAAAAGGCCGCACGGGAATCATTTCGTGGTATAGTTGACTACACGGAATTACCATTGGTCTCGATCGATTTTAACCATGACCCGCACAGCGCTATCGTCGACGGTACGCAGACCCGGGTCAGCGGGCAGCACCTGATAAAGACCTTGGTCTGGTGCGACAATGAATGGGGCTTTGCCAATCGGATGTTGGATACAACACGGGCAATGGCTGCCAGCGGTTTCTAGTACGGCGGCGCCGGCGTGATTGGCGCGCTGCTCAGGCAATTTTATAGAGATTCAATAAAGAGGGTTCACCATGTCTGTAATTAAGATGACCGATCTGGATCTGGCGGGTAAACGCGTACTGATCCGCTCCGATCTGAACGTGCCGGTAAAAGACGGTAAAGTGACTTCCGACGCGCGTATCCGCGCTTCCCTGCCGACTATCGAAGCTGCGCTGAAGCAAGGCGCCCGCGTGATGGTAACCTCCCACCTGGGTCGTCCTACCGAAGGCGAGTACAACGAAGAATTCTCCCTGCTGCCTGTGGTCAACTACCTGAAAGACCATCTGAAATCCCCAGTGCGTCTGGCGAAGGATTATCTGGATGGCGTCGACGTCGCCGAAGGCGAACTGGTGGTGCTGGAAAACGTCCGCTTCAACAAGGGCGAGAAGAAAGACGACGAAACCCTGTCCAAGAAATACGCGGCGCTGTGCGACGTGTACGTGATGGACGCATTCGGCACCGCGCACCGCGCGCAGGCTTCCACCCACGGCGTGGGCAAGTTCGCGCCTGTCGCCTGTGCCGGCCCGCTGCTGTCCGCCGAACTGGAAGCGCTGGGCAAAGCGCTGGGCAACCCGGCCCGTCCGATGGTCGCCATCGTGGGCGGTTCTAAAGTCTCCACCAAACTGACCGTGCTGGATTCCCTGTCCAAAATCGCCGATCAGCTGATCGTCGGCGGCGGCATCGCCAACACCTTCGTGGCGGCGCAGGGCAACAACGTGGGCCAGTCCCTGTACGAACCTGACCTGATCCCGAACGCGCAGAAACTGCTGGAAACCTGCGACATTCCGGTGCCGACCGACGTGCGCGTGGCGACCGAGTTCTCTGAGACCGCGACCGCGACCGTGAAGCAGGCCAACGAGATCCAGGACAACGAGCAAATTCTGGATATGGGCGACGTCTCTGCCGAGCGTCTGGCCGTTATCCTGAAGAACGCCAAGACCATTCTGTGGAATGGCCCGGTTGGCGTATTCGAGTTCCCTAACTTCCGTAAGGGCACCGAAATTGTCGCCCGCGCGATCGCCGATAGCGACGCTTTCTCTATCGCTGGCGGCGGCGACACTCTGGCAGCCATCGATCTGTTCGGTATCGCTGACAAAATTTCCTACATCTCCACCGGCGGTGGCGCATTCCTGGAATTCGTTGAAGGGAAACCGCTGCCTGCAGTCGTGATGCTGGAAGAGCGCGCTAAGCAGTAATTCAGACAACGGGAGGCGAAAGCCGCCCGTTTGTTTTATACCGCGCGGCTAACGCTGCGCGGCGTGAAAACATCGATTTACATCCATCTACGGCCGACGAAACAGGACAAAGTAACATGTCTAAAATTTTTGATTTCGTAAAACCGGGTGTCATCACGGGTGATGACGTTCAGAAAGTCTTCGCAGTTGCTAAAGAGAACAACTTTGCGCTGCCAGCGGTAAACTGCGTGGGTACCGACTCCATCAACGCAGTGCTGGAAGCCGCGGCTAAAGTGCGCGCGCCGGTCATCGTTCAGTTCTCCAACGGCGGCGCCGCGTTTATCGCCGGCAAAGGCGTGAAGACCGATGTGCCTCAGGGCGCTGCGATTCTGGGCGCTATCTCCGGCGCACACCACGTTCACCAGATGGCTGAACACTACGGCGTGCCGGTGATCCTGCACACCGACCACTGCGCGAAGAAACTGCTGCCATGGCTGGACGGCCTGCTGGACGCCGGCGAGAAGCACTTCGCCGCTACCGGCAAACCGCTGTTCTCTTCCCACATGATCGATCTGTCTGAAGAATCTCTGGAAGAAAACATCGAGATCTGCAGCGCCTACCTGAAGCGCATGGCCAAAATCGGCATGACGCTGGAAATCGAACTGGGCTGCACCGGCGGTGAAGAAGACGGCGTGGACAACAGCCATATGGACGCTTCCGCGCTGTACACCCAGCCGGAAGACGTGGCTTACGCGTACGAAAAACTGAACGCCATCAGCCCGCGCTTCACCATCGCAGCCTCGTTCGGTAACGTGCACGGCGTGTACAAGCCAGGTAACGTTAAGCTGACTCCGACCATCCTGCGCGATTCTCAGAAATACGTTTCCGAGAAATTCAACCTGCCGCATAACAGCCTGAACTTCGTGTTCCACGGCGGTTCCGGTTCCAGCGATGCGGAAATCAAAGAGTCCGTCAGCTACGGCGTGATCAAGATGAACATCGACACCGATACCCAATGGGCGACCTGGGACGGCATCCTGCAGTACTACAAAGCGAACGAAGCTTACCTGCAGGGCCAGCTGGGCAACCCGAAAGGCGCCGATCAGCCGAACAAGAAATACTACGATCCACGCGTCTGGCTGCGCGCAGCACAGACCAGTATGGTGACGCGTCTGGAGCAGGCCTTCAAAGATCTGAACGCGGTAGACGTTCTGTAATCTTCGCCAGCTGTTGCACGATGCAAAAGGCTCCCTGCGGGGAGCCTTGTTGTTTATGACAAGCCTGATGGCGTTGCCTGGCTCGCCGTTGGCAAAATATAAAAAATAAGGAAAATCAATTTATTGATTTTCGGCTGATGATCACAAAGGAGGAAAAACCACGTTTTTTCCTCCTTTGTTTGTGATTAAAAGGCTCCCTGCGGGGAGCCTTTTTCGTTTTCAGCCCAGCAGGCCGGCACCGACGTTGATCGACAGGCCCAGGATCAGCATGTTGAACGCGAAGGAGATCACCGACTGCAACAGGGTGATCTTGCGCACCTCTGCCGCGCCGACCGCCACATCGGCGGTCTGCGACGCGACCGCGATGGTGAAGGAGAAGTAGGCGAAGTCCAGATAGGTCGGCTCGGTGAGGTTGCCGGGGAACAGCAGCGGCAAAGGATCCTGCTGTGCGCCCTGGCGATAAAACTGATGAGCATAGTGCATGGTGAAGGCGGTCGGCAGCAGCAGCCAGGAAACCGCCAGCGTTCCGCCGGTTAGTGCCAGATGCAGGGTTTTCAGCGAGTCGCTGGCCTGTTTGGCGCTGCTCAATTCGAACAGGATCGCCAGAATGCTCACCAGACAACCGAAACTGACCAGCGCCAACACCGTGCTGGCGCTTTCGTCCTGCCGCCGGGCGATCTGGCGAATGTGCTGCGGCGTGCTGACCAGCATCAGCCGCCAGAGAAACAGCAGATAGAGCCAGGCCAGCGTATTCCAGCCGATCATCAAACGCTGCAACAACGAGAGCTGTGCGGGCAGCAGCAGGAAGCACAACAGCCCGGCGCCGACGGAAAACAGCAGCCTGGGCCGCACTTGCCAATAGTGTTTAAGCGAAGAGCGAATGTGCATGAAGAACGGATCTCTTATCGTGAAATGGCCAACGCGCTGTTTTCAGCATAGAAGAAGCGGCGGGCGGTTTCGGCTATTTTTAACGCTGACGGTTGGCATGAGCCTTTAATGTTGGTTACCCTTAGGCGGTGGTTTCCTACTGGCTGCCGAAGCCAGTGTATTTTTGCGAGTTTCTCCCGTTAGGGACTGAGTTAGGACGACACGAATGAAAGATTTGAATGTAGTAGACGGCATCAACGGTGCCGGCGACTGGTTGGTGAAGAACCAGGATCTGTTGATCCAGTATGCGGTGAATATCGTCGCCGCCATCGTTATCCTGATCATCGGTTCGATCGTGGCCCGCGTGGTCGGCAATGCGCTGAACCGCGTAATGAAGCTGCGCGGCATCGACGCCACGGTGGCGGACTTCCTGTCGGCGATCGTACGTTACGGCGTGCTGGCGTTCACCTTCATCGCGGTGCTGGGGCGCGTCGGCGTGCAGACCACCTCGGTGATCGCCGTGCTGGGTGCCGCCGGTTTGGCCGTCGGCCTGGCGCTGCAAGGCTCGCTGTCCAACTTCGCCGCCGGCGTGCTGCTGGTGATCTTCCGCCCGCTGCGCGTGGGTGAGTATGTCGATCTGGGCGGCGTGGCCGGTACCGTCGATCAGGTGCAGATTTTCTCCACCACCCTGCGTACCGCAGACAACAAAACCATCGTGGTGCCGAACGGTAAAATCATCGCCGGCAACATCATCAACTATTCCCGCGAACCGAACCGCCGCGTGGACATCGTGGTAGGCGTGGCCTACAACGCCGATATCGACGTGGTGAAGAAGGTGTTGGGCGACGTGATCGCCGCCGACAAGCGCATTATGCACGCTAAAGGCGTGACCGTGCGTCTGAACGAGATGGCGCCGTCCTCTCTGAACTTCGTGACTCGTTCCTGGACCACCAACGCGGAATACTGGAACGTGTACTTCGATCTGATGGAAAACTTCAAGCGCGCGCTGGATGCCCACAACATCGGCATTCCGTTCCCGCAGATGGACGTGCACCTGTATCGCACCGAAGACGCTTCCGCCAAGGCGGAATAACAGAGAGGGGGCCTTGGCCCCCTTTTTGATTGCAGGCCGAGACGTCACTGATGGCGTCTCGGCCTTTTATTTTCCGCGAGTTCAGATGCCGGCCGCCGGTTCGGTGAGCGGCGCGCGGCGGCGCAGGCTGAGGCGATAAAGCAGGAAGATGGCGGCTGCGCCCAGCAGCGCCGGCAGCGCCAGCCAGAGGAAGAACACTTCCGGCGAACCGGCGGCGGTCATCATCCAGGCACCGAGCATCGAGCCGACGATCGAGCCGAAGCGGCCATTGGCCATGGCCCAGCTGACGCCGGTCACGCGGGCTGCGGTCGGGTAAAGGGTGGCGGAAACCAGATTCAGGCCGTTTTGCGCGCCGGCCACGCCGAAGCCTATCAGGAACACGACGGCGGCCAGCGTGTATGCGTCGCCCATCAGGTAACCGGTAGCGCCGATCACCAGCGCGGCGCCCAGGTAGGAGAAGGCCAGCACGCGATAGGGCCCGACCCGATCCATCAGCAGCGCCATCAGGATGGCGCCCAGGGTGCCGCCGAGCGGCACCATCGCGCCGATGCGCGAGGCGTGGGCGATATCGAAACCGGCGTCTTTGAGGATCGTCGGCAGCCAACTGGTGAGCAGGTAGAACACGAACAGCGAACAGAAGAATGCCGCCCACAGCAGCAGGGTGCGCACGGCGCGCCCTTCGATAAACAGGTGCGAGATCGGCGACCTGGCCTGCGCCGGGCGCTCGTCATCGACAATGGGTCCCCCCGTCCAACGCTGGCCGGTGATACGCTCGACCACCCGGCGCAGCCGATCGGCATGTTTGGCGCTGGCGGCCATAAAGCGCACCGACTCGGGCATCTGCCAGGCCAACAGCGGCAGCAGCGCCAACGGTGCAATGCCGCCGACCAGCAGCAGGCCGCGCCAGCCGAACGCTGGAATGATCTGCCCGGCCAGCAGGCCGCCCAGGGCCAGCCCGGCGGTAAAGCCGCTCCAGCTTAGGGTGACCATCAACATGCGCCGGCGCGCCGGTGAGTACTCAGAGCTGAGGGTGATGCAGGTCGGTATCGCGCCGCCGAGGCCAATGCCGGTGATAAAGCGCAACCAGGTCAGGGATTCGATCGAATGCGCATAGGCTGAAGCCAGGGTGCAGCCGCCAAACACCAGCACCGCGACGAGCAGCACGCGCTTGCGGCCGATAGCGTCGGCGATCGGCCCGAACAGCAGGCTGCCGATCAGCAGACCGAACAATCCCGCACCGAAGGCGGGGGAGAGCTGCGCTGGCTGCAGGCCCCACTCTTCGCGCAGCGCCGGGGCGATATAGCCGATGATGGCGGTATCGAAGCCGTCCAGCAGGGCGATGAGGAAACATAAGGTCAGGATCAGGATTTGGTAGGGTGAGATCCTGGCGCGATCGATGATTTCGCTGATGCGAGCGGTATCTGGGCTCATGAGGGTTCCACTGTTATTAAGCTGGTGTGGGCTGGCTGAGGGGCCGTTCAGGCCGCTGTGGCTGGCATCGCGTAGAAATCCGAGTATACACCAGCGCGGGGGCGTTGCGGGGAGAAGGAGTCGATTGATAATCGCCCGCCGCAGGAGGCTACTGCGGCGGGCGCTGGCGCGGTTATTTGGCCAACAGCTCTCGGCGCACGATCTCGGCGCCTGCGCTTAACGCATTCAGCTTGCCGCGGGCGACCTGACGAGGCAGGGGAGCCATGCCGCAGTTGGTCGACGGATAGAGCTTGTCGGCATCGACAAACTGCAGCGCTTTGCGCAGCGTGTCGGCCACTTCTTCCGGCGTCTCAACGGCATGATTCGCCACGTCGATGGCGCCGACCATCACCTTTTTGCCGCGGATCAGTTCAAGCAGATCCATCGGCACGTGCGAGTTATGGCACTCCAACGAGATAATATCGATAGTCGACGTTTGCAGCTTGGGAAACGCCTCTTCATATTGCCGCCACTCAGAGCCCAGCGTCTTTTTCCAGTCGGTATTGGCCTTAATGCCGTATCCATAGCAGATATGTACGGCGGTTTCACACTTAAGCCCTTCAACGGCTCTTTCCAGGGCGGCGATGCCCCAGTCATTCACCTCGTCAAAGAACACATTAAATGCGGGCTCATCAAACTGAATAATGTCGACGCCTGCGGCCTCAAGCTCTTTGGCTTCCTGATTGAGGATCTTGGCGAACTCCCAGGCCAATTTCTCGCGGCTTTTATAGTGGTTGTCATAGAGCGTGTCGATCATGGTCATCGGCCCCGGCAGGGCCCATTTAATCGGCTGCTGGGTCAGCTGGCGTAAAAATTTGGCGTCTTCAACGAAAACGGGCTTTTGACGCGAGACCGCCCCCACCACGGTTGGCACGCTCGCCTCGTAGCGATTGCGGATTTTAACCACTTCGCGTTTCTCGAAATCGACGCCGCTGAGGTGTTCGATAAACGTAGTGACGAAGTGCTGACGGGTTTGCTCGCCATCGCTGACGATATCGATGCCGGCCTGTTGTTGCTCTGCCAGCGATAAACGCAGGGCGTCTTGCTTGCCTTCGATTAATTCTTCATTTTGCAATTTCCAGGGCGACCACAGGGTTTCCGGTTGGGCCAGCCAGACCGGTTTGGGTAAGCTGCCGGCGGTCGATGTGGGGAGCAATATTTTCATGATAGGTGACCTGTATTTAAGTGAATCAAAGCGCGTAGTGGGCAGACCATTGCTCAAGAATAGGCTTGTAGGGTTTGATAAATTGCTCTTCCGTAAATTTCCCCTGCTCAATCGCCAACTGGCTACGCTCTTCGCGATCGTAAACAATCTTGGTTAATGAATGATCCTGGTTATTCAGGCTTGGCTGATAGCATTGCCCCGCCGCCGAGTTGGCATTGTAAATTTCAGGCCGATAGATTTTTTGGAAGGTCTCCATCGTGCTGATGGTGCCAATCAGCTCCAGATCGGTGTAATCGCTCAGCAAATCCCCGGGGAAATAAAACGCCAGGGGCGCGACGCTATTTTTCGGCATGAAATAGCGCACCTGCAGGCCCATTTTTTTAAAATACCGGTCGGTTAGCGAAGCGCCGTCTTGCCGATACTCGTCGCCCAAGACCGGGTGTTGATTGCCCGTCCGATGATAGGTGTCTTTGCTGGACACGCTGAGGCAGATCACCGGCGGTTTGCTGAAATTCTCATGGTATTCGTTTGAATTGACGAAGTGCTTAAAGATATTGCCGTGCAAATCGCCGAAATCATCCGGAATGGTAAATTCCGCCGTGTTTTTATTGTGCGCCGGCAGCAAGACGCTAAAGTCGTAATCGCGCACGTAAGAGGAGAAATTGTTCCCGACGATGCCCTCGATACGCGTTTGCGTTTTTTTATCAAGGATGTTGGTTTTCAGGATTTCTATCACCGGGAAGCTGGCGCTGTGATCTTCAATGCGCATCTCAACCGAAATGATTTCAAGCTCGACCGCATAGCGATCGGCCTTGGGGTTATCCCAATGCGCCAACGAATTGAAGCGGTTGTTAATCATCACCAGCGTGTTGCGCAGGTTCTCCCGGCGGTTTTCCCCTCTGGCCAAATTGGCGAAGTTGGTGGTGATACGCGTATTTTCAGAAGGGTTATAATCTTCATCGAAAGAACTGCTCTTAATCGTAAAGGTAAAGTCTCTATTCATCGTCTTATAGCATCCTGTTATATGATATGAAGGCTGGGTTTATCCATTTATTTCAATGGCTTGTTTTTCTATTTTTTCATTCAGCCGATTTCATATTGTCTGTCGTTAATGAGGTCTATTTTTGCCAGAGTCCCGGTGGGAGTGAAAGAGACTTAATTTCATTACCACATGAGCCACATTCATGATCTGGGGTTCAGGTGGGGTTGCCGCCGTTGCCCTGCGTTGCAAGCCGCCCGGCAAGCTGGTGCAGCCTGAAAAATTACGGGTATAATCCCACCATGACCCCACGGCTTCAGACACGAACATGACAAAACTCACCTTACAAGAGCAGATGCTCAAAGCGGGCTTGGTAACCAGCAAGAAAATGGCCAAAGTCCAGAGAACGGCTAAAAAATCACGCGTTCAGGCGCGCGAGGCCAGAGAGGCGGTGGAAGAGAATAAAAAGGCGCAGCTTGAGCGCGATAAGCAATTGAGCGAGCAGCAAAAGCAGGCCGCGCTGTCCAAAGAATACAAGGCGCAGGTGAAGCAGCTGATCGAGATGAACCGCATCGTCCTGGCGAAAGGCGATATCGGTTTCAACTTCACCGACGGTAACCTGATCAAGAAAATCCTGGTGGATAAAGCGACCCAGACGCAGCTGATCAATGGCCGCCTCGCCATTGCCCGCTTGGTTGTCGAGAGCCGCGAAGAGTGTGAATACGCGATTATCCCCGCGAGCGTCGCCGATAAAATCGCGCAGCGCGATGCGGCCAGCATAGTGCTGCACAGTGCGCTGAGTCAGGAAGAGCAGGATGAAGACGATCCGTACGCCGACTTTAAAGTGCCTGACGATTTGATGTGGTAAGCCGCGTTCAGAACGGCGCGGCGTGACGAGCGGCTATCCGCTCTCCGCTGATGGGGTGCACAAAGTCCAGCTCGCTGGCGTGCAGCATCAGCCGCGGCGTCTGTTCGGTACCCGGCAGCAGGCGCCCGCCATACAGATCGCAACCTAAAATAGGATGGCCCAATTGCCGGCTGTGAATACGCAGCTGGTGGGTGCGTCCGGTCTCCGGGGTGAGCTGCACCCGCGTCAGCGGCAGCGAGATCCCGCCTTCCGTTTCACGATAAAAACGCTCGACGACCCGATAGCGGGAGCGGGCGGGCTTGCCGTGGAGGGCGCAAATCGACATCAGCGGGAACAGCGCCGGATCTTTGGCGATCGCCGCGTCTATTACCCCTTCGTTATCCGCCAGATGGCCGCAGAGCAGCGCGCTGTACACTTTGCTGACGGTGCGTTCGCTGAACTGCCGGCAGATCGCGGCGTTGACGGCCTTGTTGCGGGCCACCACCATCAAACCGGACGTGCCGAAATCCAGGCGGTGCGCCAGGGCGCAGCCGGGGAACAGCTGTACCAGCCGGTGGTGTACCGAATCGAGATTCTGCGGATTCTTGCCCGAGAGGCTGAGCAGCCCGGCCGGCTTATTGATCAGCGCCAGATGATCGTCCAGATAGAGGATCTCTATCTGGTCATGGCATGGCGGGGCGATAAAGGTATCGGTGATCGTAGACATCGGGTGGCCGGCTGGAGGGTGGGGGCGGATGATAGCGAATTTCGCGTCGATGAGCGAATTTGACGGCGCAATCCCGCCGCTTGGAGTATTAGTGCTTCTGATACTGGATTAGAAACATCAATTTCACCTAATGATCGCTTCCTCGTATGATGCGCGTGTTGACCGATACGCGCCCACGTCCGGCGCCTTTTATCATTCGAGGAATTTCCCATGTTAGCCGTCTTCCTGCAGGGTTTTGCCCTGAGCGCCGCCATGATCCTGCCGCTGGGCCCGCAGAACGTATTCGTGATGAATCAGGGCATTCGCCGTCAGTACCATTTGATGATCGCCTCATTGTGCGCACTGAGCGATATCGTGCTGATCTGCGCCGGTATTTTCGGCGGCAGCGCGTTGCTGACCCGCTCGCCGCTGCTGTTGGCGCTAGTCACCTGGGGCGGTGTGGCGTTTCTGCTTTGGTACGGCTGGGGCGCGTTCCGTTCCGCCTTCAGCCCGCAACCGGCGCAGGCCGCGGCGCAGGAGCTGGCGCAGAGCCGCTGGCGCATCGTGGTCACCATGCTGGCGGTCACCTGGCTGAATCCGCACGTCTATCTGGACACTTTCGTGGTGCTCGGCAGCCTGGGCGGACAGCTGACGGCGGACGTGCGTTCCTGGTTCGCGCTTGGCGCGGTCAGCGCGTCGGCGGTGTGGTTCTTCGGCCTGGCGCTGCTGGCCTCCTGGCTGGCGCCGTGGCTGAATACGCAGCGGGCGCAGCGCATCATCAATGCGCTGGTCGGGTTGGTGATGTGGGGCATCGCGCTGCAGCTGGCCTGGCAGGGGGCAAATTTATAAGAATTTGTCACTAATCCGAATTCAAAACGCCGTGCGATATGCTACGTTTGATGCCAGGAATCCGGCGGTTCTCGCAGGGAAAAGCCGGCGATCAGAGACAGCCTGTCATTAAGGAGACACTGTGAAGCTAAAAGCATTGGCTATGGCCGCAATGGTCGGATTAGGGACGTTACCGATGGCGCTGCAGGCGGCTGAATTGCCTGAAGGGCCGCACGTCGTCACCTCCGGCACCGCCAGCGTGGACGCCACGCCGGATATCGCCACCCTGGCGATCGAGGTAAGCGTTTCCTCCAAAGACGCCGCCCAGGCGAAGAAGCAGGTAGACGAGCGCGTGGCGCAGTACTTTGATTTCCTGCAGAAAAACAACATCGAGAAGAAAGACATCAGCGCCGCCAACCTGCGCACCCAGCCGGAATACGACTACCTGAAAACCGGCGAGTCGGTGCTGAAGGGCTACCGGGCGGTGCGCCAGGTGCAGGTCACCCTGCGCCAGTTGGACAAACTGAACGAGCTGCTGGACGGCGCGCTGAAATCCGGCCTGAACGAGATCCGCGCGGTGGAGTTGGGCGTCGCCAAGCCGGACGTGTATCGCGAGCAGGCGCGGCAAAAAGCGATCGAGAACGCGACTCAGCAGGCCGAATCCCTGGCCAAAGGCTTCCACGCCAAGCTGGGGCCGGTGTACAGCATTCGCTACCGGGTCGCCAACTACCAGCCGATGCCGGTGGCGCGGATGTATAAGGCGGCCGGCGCGGCGGCGGAAAACGACGCGGCGCAAACCTATGAACAGCAAAGCATTCACTTCGACGATCAGGTGGATGTGGTGTTCGAGCTGCAGCGTAACGCCGCGCAGTAAGGGTGTGGTATTGAAGAAAAGGTTCGCCGCGGCGAACCTTTTTTCGTTTTAATCCTGGCGCAATACCTGATGCCCGTGCTCCAGCAACGCGTCGGTCACTTTACGCATCATGCGGCTCTCCGGCGCGAAGCGGTGCCAGTACAGCATGCGGCGCTGGTACAGCCCCGGCGTCAGATCGATCAGTTCACCGGATGCCAGCTCCTTTTCGATCTGCAGATGCGGGATCATACAGCAGGTGGTGCCCTGACGCGCCAGCTGCACGAAGGCTTCCGATGAGTTCACGATGTGGCAGGGCACGCTGCCCGGCGACAGATCGAAGTTCTGCTGCAGGAATGCCTGGTGCATGTCGTCGAGATGGTCGAAGGCCACCGCCGGCGCTTTCAGCAGTGCGGAACGGGTGACGCCGTTCGGGAAATAGCGCTCGGCGAAGCCGCTGGAGGCCACAAACAGGTAGTCCAGCGCCCCCAGCCGATCCACCAGGCAGCTCGGCAGCGGCTGCGGCTGAATACTCACCGCGCCCACCACTTCACCGCGGCGCAGCCGCTCCTGGGTGCGGGTTTCATCTTCCACCTGCAGATTCAGGCGAATCGGGGAGTCCGCCAGCACCGGCTTCAGCGCCGGCAGCAGCCAGGTCGCCAGACTGTCGGCGTTGACCGCCAACGACAGCAGCAGCGGCGTATCGACGCCGGTGTCGTTGCCCAGCCACTCTTCTTCCAGCAGCTCCACCTGATGCAGCAGCGCCAGCAGCTTTTGCCCCTGTTCGGTCGGGCGCGGCGGCACGGTACGAACCAGCAGCGGTTGGCCGAACAGGTTTTCCAGCTGTTTGATGCGTTGGGATACCGCCGATTGCGTGATACAGAGTTTTTGCGCGGCGCGCTCGAAGCCGCGCTCACGGATCACCGCGTCCAGCGCTTGCAGCGTACGATAGTCTGGGCGTTTCATCGGAAAGATATCCCTTAAATTAGAATGATACCGGCACTATGCCACATTTTACGCATGGCGCAGGTGGAAAAATTACGCTCCCAGCTCGCCGCCAGGCGGGTAAAAATGCGGGCTGCGGTAAATAAGTGTGATCCTGCCGGCGTGAAAAACAGCGTTTTACCCTATAATACGCACACGTTTTCGTACAGAGGCAAGGGACATATTATGACGCAGGATGAACTGAAAAAAGCGGTGGGCTGGGCGGCGCTGGAATACGTGACGCCGGGCACCATCGTCGGGGTCGGCACCGGCTCTACCGCCGCCCACTTTATTGACGCGCTGGGTTCCATCAAGCACCAGATCGAAGGCGCGGTGTCCAGCTCCGATGCCTCCACCGCCAAGCTGAAAAGCCTCGGCATCCACGTGTTCGACAGCAACGAAGTGGACTCGCTCGATATTTACGTGGACGGCGCGGACGAAATCAACGGCCATATGCAGATGATCAAGGGCGGCGGCGCGGCGCTGACGCGCGAGAAGATCATTGCCGCCATTGCCAAGAAGTTTATCTGCATCGTCGACGCCAGCAAGCAGGTGGACGTGCTGGGCAAGTTCCCGCTGCCGGTGGAAGTGATCCCGATGGCTCGCTCTTACGTGGCGCGTGAGCTGGTGAAACTCGGCGGCCTGCCGGAGTATCGCCAGAACGTGGTGACCGACAACGGCAACGTGATCCTCGATGTGCATAACCTGAGCATTACCGACGCCGTGGCGCTGGAGAACAAGATCAACGGCATCGCCGGCGTGGTGACCGTGGGGCTGTTCGCCAACCGTGGCGCGGACGTGGCGCTGGTCGGCACCCCGGAAGGCGTGAAAGTGGTCAAATAAGCTTCTGCCGTCTGTGGCCCGGCGGTGCCGGGCCGCATAATTCTTCGGTTAAAATATCTTTTCTGAAAAACGGCAAATTTGGTGACTTATGTCACATTGTGAAAACTGACTCCCCAAAGCTTCTGCCGAAAACTTTCCCTATGGCATTTTCTGCCGTAAACCGCCATCAACGCTGCGCCTTGTCCTGCCGGGCAGGCAATCGTTTGTATTGCCGCCCGCGTTATTTTTGTTATGTTGGATGGGAGCTGTGTCGTCACAGCCGCTTCTGAAGTCTGAACATAGGGTCGGGTAAATGGCAAAAGTATCATTGGAGAAAGACAGGATTAAATTCCTGTTGGTGGAAGGGGTTCATCAGAGCACGGTCGATAATTTGCGTGCCGCCGGTTATACCAACATCGAATACCACAAGGGTGCGTTAGACACCGAATCTTTGAAGGCATCCATCCGCGATGCACACTTCGTCGGCATCCGATCGCGTACGCATCTGACTGAAGAGGTGTTCGCCGCCGCAGAAAAACTGGTGGCGGTGGGCTGCTTCTGCATCGGCACCAATCAGGTTGATCTGAAAGCGGCGACCAAACGCGGTATTCCGGTCTTCAACGCCCCCTTCTCCAATACCCGATCCGTGGCCGAAATGGTGCTGGGCGAGCTGCTGTTGATGCTGCGCGGCATTCCGGCCGCCAACGCCAAGGCGCACCGCGGCGTGTGGCACAAACTGGCCGTGGGCTCCTATGAGGCGCGCGGCAAAAAGCTGGGCATCATCGGCTACGGCCATATCGGCACCCAACTGGGCATTCTGGCCGAAGGGCTGGGCATGAAGGTGTTCTTCTACGACATCGAGAACAAGCTGCCGCTGGGCAATGCGCAGCAGGTGCGCCATCTGTCCGATCTGCTCAATATGAGCGACGTGGTGACGCTGCACGTGCCGGAAACGCCATCGACCAAAAATATGATGGGGGCGGAAGAACTGGCGCTGATGAAACCGGGCGCCATTCTGATCAACGCCTCGCGCGGCACCGTGGTGGATATTCCCGCGCTGTGCGACGCGCTGGCCAGCAATCACCTGGCGGGCGCGGCGATCGACGTCTTCCCGGAAGAGCCGGCGACCAACAGCGATCCGTTCAACTCGCCGCTGTGTGAGTTCGACAACGTGCTGCTGACGCCGCACATCGGCGGTTCCACTCAGGAAGCGCAGGAGAACATCGGCGACGAAGTGGCCGGCAAGCTGGCGAAATACTCCGACAACGGATCGACTCTGTCCGCCGTCAACTTCCCGGAAGTGTCGCTGCCGGCGCATGGCCCGAACGCCAGCCGCCTGCTGCACATCCACGAAAACCGTCCGGGCGTGCTGACGCAGATTAACCAGATCTTTGCCGAAGAGGGGGTTAACATCGCCGCACAGTATCTGCAAACCGGGCCGGAAATCGGCTATGTGGTGATCGACATCGAAGCGGAAACCGCGCGCGCCGACGCCGCGCTGCAGCGCATGAAGGCCATCGACGGCACCATCCGCGCCCGCCTGCTGTTCTGATTCGGCGGCATGCCGCAACGAAAAAGGCCGGAGCGATCCGGCCTTTTGCTATTTTGGCTCGTGCCACGCCCAGCTGCAGAGCGGGGTGAGGATTTCCGGCAGCGGGATATCCCAGTGTTCGGTCGGCAGATGCTCCACCTGCTGGCAATCATGGGCCAGGCCGATGGGATAGGGGCCGCCGCTGCGCCAGTTTTGCAGGGTGCGATCGTAAAAGCCGCCGCCCATGCCCAGACGCTGCCCGGTATGATCGAACGCCACCAGCGGTGTCAGCACCACCTCCAGTTCACCCAGCGGCAACACCTTGCGCACATCGAGGCGCGGTTCGAGAATATTGAAGCGATTGCGCACCAGCGGCGTTTCCGGCGCATAGCGCAGGAACAGCAGGTGGCCCGGGCTGAACGGATGCAGCACCGGCAGGTAAACCCGTTTGCCGAGCGTCCACAGCCGTTCGATCAGCGGCCCGGTATCGAGTTCGCCGTCAAACGACAAAAACACCGCGATGCTGTGCGCCGTCTGAATGCGTTCATGCGTGACGAGGCGTTCGGCTATCTTTTCTGCGGCAAAGCGTTGCTGGCCCGGCGTAAGCTCGCGCCGACGTTGGCGAATGAGTTGACGAATGGTTTGGCGCTGCTGCGCGAATTGGGGTTGAAAAGGCATCGTATCAGGCTTGCTCTGTGTGGTGTTCAGCACACATAAACCGCTGAGAAGGGGAATCTCCGAGATGCCGTCGCAGGCTGTAACCCTTGAACCCATGGTTCAAGGTGAACGTGCCGTCGCAATCTTAAGGCTTCTCGGCGCACCGAGCGTGCTCACCGATCGCGGAGCAACACATTCTGTTTGTACTAAATATCGGCTCAGGGGACTGGCCCGCTGGCGAACATCTCAGAGAAATTTTGTACTCGTTGCCGAAACTTTGATTTCAACAACTTAAGTTATTCGAATTGTGCATCCTGACGTTCAGAGATGCGACCTTGTTCAAGCAGCGCTTGTTCAATGGTCTGCTGCAGCATCCGTATGCGTTGTTCCATATTGGACGCGTAGTCACGGGTTTTCAACCGTTCTTGAGCAAGTTCGTGACAGACGTTCAATGCCGCGATGAAAACCAGTTGCTCAGTATTGGAGACTCTAGTGCGAACTTTAAGATCTTGCAACCGTTGGTTAAGATCGTCCGCCGCCATATTCAACGCATCTTGTTGTTCTGGCGGGCAATTGACTCTTAACGAGCGGCCAAAAATTTGAATATCTACCGGTTGTGCAGACATGCCACCTTCCTGCCTAAATTTCGCGCCAGCCTTGTCCGCCCTGGCCGGGCCGTCAAAGCGGGCGCCACTATATATACCTCGGTACCAAGATACAACCCCTTTTTCAGTACCTGGTTGTAATCTACTGTGGCGCACATTGCCAGTCAAAAAAGGGTTTCAAAATGCGTATTTACCGCACTTTCGTCACCCGCCGGCGCAGTGTGAAACCTGCCACATCGCGATTATAACTAGCCACTGAGGTGTCGCGCTTATCTGGTATAGCGACGGACCTTGGTGGTAGCATAACACGAACTTATCCTGCCAACGATGACGAATGCGCATGTCTATACAGAATACATTTCCAAGTTACCAATCTTTAACCGTGGCCCTCAACCAGCAGTCGGTGGCGTTGACCGCGGCAGAAATGCACGGCCTGATCAGCGGCCTGCTGTGTGGCGGCAGCCGTGACGCCGGCTGGCAGGCGCTGGTGCACGATCTGACCAACGAAGGCGTCGCCTTCCCACAGGCGCTCAGCCAACCGTTGCAGCAGCTGTATGAAGCGACGCGTGACACGCTGGAAGATGACGAATTCCTGTTCCAACTGATGCTGCCTGAAGGGGAGATCGTCAGCGTGTTCGATCGCGCCGACGCGCTGGCCGGTTGGGTCAACCACTTCCTGCTCGGTCTGGGCATGATGCAGCCGAAGCTGGCTCAGGTGAAAGACGAAGTCGGTGAAGCGATCGACGATCTGCGCAACATCGCACAACTGGGCTACGACGAAGACGAAGATCAGGAAGAATTGGAACAGTCGTTGGAAGAAGTGGCGGAGTATGTGCGGGTCGCCGCCATCATGTGCCACGGCGAATTCACCCGTCACAAACCGACGGCGCCGGAAAATATCAAACCGACGCTGCACTAAACGTTCTATCGCCCCTCCGCCGGCGGTGCGGATGGCATGATTTCAGGAGAAGGTAATGACTCAGCAGGAATTCAACAACCGCCGCCAGGCGCTGTTGGCGAAAATGGCGCCGGCCAGCGCGGCGGTTATTTTCTCTGCGCCGGAAACGACGCGCAGTGCAGATTCAGACTATCCCTACCGGCAGAACAGCGATTTTTGGTACCTGACCGGCTTCAATGAGCCGGAAGCGGTGCTGGTGCTGATTAAAAGCGATGAAACGCACAACCACAGCGTGTTGTTCAACCGGGTGCGCGATTTGACGGCGGAAATCTGGTTTGGCCGCCGCCTGGGGCAAGACGCCGCACCGGCAAAGCTGGGCGTGGATCGCGCGCTACCGTTCGATGAAATCAATGACCAACTGCACCTGCTGCTCAACGGCCTGGATGCGGTCTACCACGCGCAGGGCGAATACGCCTATGCCGATCAGATCCTGTTCGGCGCGTTGGACAAGCTGCGCAAGGGGTTCCGCCAGAATCTGCAGGCGCCTGCCACCGTGACCGACTGGCGGCCGTGGCTGCACGACATGCGCCTGTTCAAATCGCCGGAAGAGCTGGCGGTGATGCGCCGCGCCGGTGAGATCAGCGCGTTGGCGCATACCCGCGCGATGGAAAAATGCCGCCCGGGCATGTTCGAATATCAGCTGGAAGCGGAAATTCATCATGAGTTCACCCGCCTCGGCGCTCGCTACCCGTCTTACAACACCATTGTCGGCAGCGGCGAAAACGGCTGCATCCTGCACTACACCGAGAACGAGAGCCAGATGCGCGACGGCGATCTGGTGCTGATCGACGCGGGCTGCGAGTTCCAGGGGTATGCCGGCGACATCACCCGCACCTTCCCGGTCAACGGCAAGTTCAGCCGGCCGCAGCGCGCGGTGTACGATATCGTGCTGGCGTCGCTGCAGCGTGCGCTGGAGCTGTTTAAGCCCGGCACCAGCATCCGCGAAGTCAACGACGAAGTGGTGCGCATCATGGTGGTCGGGCTGGTGGAGCTGGGCGTATTGAAAGGTGAAGTCGATCAATTGATCGCCGAGCAGGCTCACCGTCAGTTCTTTATGCACGGGTTGAGCCACTGGTTGGGTCTCGACGTGCACGACGTTGGCCACTACGGCACGCCGAGCCGCGATCGGCTGCTGGAGCCGGGCATGGTGCTGACCGTGGAGCCGGGGCTGTATATCGCGCCGGATGCGGACGTGCCGGAGGAATACCGCGGCATCGGCATCCGCATCGAGGACGACATCGTGATCACCGCCGACGGCAATGAAAACCTGACCGCCACCGTGGTGAAAGACGCCGATGCCATCGAGGCCTTGATGGCGGCGGCAAGGTCGTAGCATGAGCGTTATTATCGTTGGCGGCGGGATGGCGGGCGCGACGTTGGCGCTGGCCATTTCGTCGCTTACTCAGGGAAGAATGGCGGTGGATTTGGTCGAGGCGACCCGGCCGGACGACCGCAGCCACCCGGGCTTTGACGCTCGCGCCATCGCTTTGGCGCAGGGCACCTGCCAACAGCTGGCGCGCATCGGCGTTTGGCCGGCGCTGCGCGACTGCGCCACGCCGATCACTCAGGTGCACGTCAGCGATCGCGGTCACGCCGGTTTCGTTAATCTGCAGGCGCAGGATTATCAGGTCGATGCGCTCGGCCAGGTGATCGAACTGCACGACGCCGGGCAGCGGCTGTTCGCGCTGCTGGCGAAGGCGCCGGGCGTCACGCTGCACTGCCCCGCGCGGGTGGTGGACGTGATTCGCACCGCGGAGCGGGCGGAAGTGCTGCTGGACAACGGCCAGCGTCTGCGCGGGCAGCTGCTGGTGGCGGCCGACGGCTCGCGTTCGGCGCTGGCGCAGGCCTGCAACGTGCAGTGGCGGCAGGAGGACTATCCGCAGTTCGCCACCATCGCCAACGTCACCACGGCGGAAGATCCGCAGGGGCGAGCTTTCGAGCGCTTTACCCGTTATGGGCCGCTGGCGCTGTTGCCGATGTCACAGGGGCGCAGTTCGCTGGTGTGGTGCCATGCGCGCGAAGATCGCGCCCGGGTGGATGCCTGGGACGACGCGCGTTTTATCGCCGAGCTGCAACAGGCCTTCGGCTGGCGGCTGGGGCGCATCCTCAAGGCCGGTAAGCGGCACAGTTATCCACTTGGCCTGCTAACCGCCGATCGTCATGTCAGCCACCGGCTGGCGCTGGTGGGCAACGCGGCGCAGACGCTGCATCCGATCGCCGGGCAGGGGTTCAACCTTGGTCTGCGCGATGTGATGTCGCTGGCGGAAACGCTGGCGGAAGCGATGAACAGCGGCGAAGACGCCGGCGGTTATGCGCTGCTGAGCCGCTATCAGCAGCGGCGACAAAACGATCAGCAGGCGACGATCGGCGTGACCGACGGATTGATTCGCCTGTTCGCCAACCGTTATGCCCCGCTGGTGGTCGGCCGCAATCTGGGGCTGATGGCGATGGCGCGTTTGCCGGCGGTGCGCGACGCCTTCGCCAAGCGCACATTGGGCTGGGTGGAACGTTAGACATAGAATCGGGCGCCCTGTGGCGCGCCCAAAAACGCGGCGTGGCAAGGCGTCGCGCGTTATTTAAGGAAATCGAGCAGCATGCAATCATTTGACGTGATTATCGCCGGTGGCGGTATGGTGGGGCTGGCGTTGGCCTGCGGCCTGCAGGGCAGCGGGCTGCGCGTGGCGGTGCTGGAGCAGCGCCAGCCGGATATGGCGCCGCCGTCGGAGCAGCCTGCGCTGCGCGTTTCCGCCATCAATGCCGCCAGCGAGCGTTTGCTGCAGCATATCGGCGTGTGGGACGACATCCTCCAGCAGCGCGCCAGCGCCTACAACGCGATGGAAGTGTGGGATCGCGACAGCTTCGGCAAAATCGCCTTCCGCGGCGACGAGTGCGGTTTCAGCCATCTCGGCCACATCATCGAAAATTCGGTGATCCAGCAGGCGCTGTGGAAGCGCGCCGAAAGCCTGTCGGACATCACGCTGATTACCCCGGCCGCGCTCAAGCAGGTGGCGTGGGGCGAGAATGACGCCTTCATCACGCTGGAGGACGGCCGTATGCTGACCGCCCGGTTGGTGATTGGCGCCGACGGCGCCCAGTCGTGGCTGCGCCAGCATGCCGATATCCCGCTGACCTTCTGGGACTATCGCCACCACGCGTTGGTGGCCACCATCCGCACCGAAGAGCCGCATCAGGCTACGGCGCGGCAAATTTTCCACGGCGACGGCATTCTGGCGTTCCTGCCGTTCAGCGATCCGCATTTGAGCTCCATCGTCTGGTCGGTCGCGCCGGAAGACGCTGAGCGTCTCAAGCAGCTGGAGCCGGAACAATTCAACCGCGAACTGGCGATGGCCTTCGATATGCGTCTGGGCGCCTGCAGCCTGGAAAGCGAACGGCTGGCGTTCCCGCTGACCGGCCGCTATGCGCGCAGCTTCGCGGCGCACCGCCTGGCGCTGGTGGGCGATGCGGCGCATACCGTGCATCCGCTGGCCGGACAGGGCGTGAACCTGGGCTTTATGGACGCCGCCGAGCTGATTTCCGAACTGCGCCGCCTGCAGCGGCAGGGCAAGGATATTGGCCAGCACCTCTATCTGCGCCGCTATGAGCGCCGCCGCAAACACGGCGCGGCGGTGATGTTGGCCAGCATGCAGGGTTTCCGCGAACTGTTCGACGGCAACCACCCGGCCAAAAAGCTGCTGCGCGACGTGGGGCTGCGGCTGGCGGACAGCCTGCCTGGCGTCAAGCCTAAGCTGGTGCGTCAGGCGATGGGCCTGAACGATCTGCCCGAGTGGCTTGCCTGACACCTGCCTTCTGCGAGCCCGCAGCGGGCTCGCGCTTCTCGCTTTATGCCATCGCGTTTCCTTATATAACCCTTCATTTGAAATAATCTAATTTCAGCCGCTTTTTATCATTACTTTTTCTAATTCCATGTTCGGTTATCAAAAGTCCGGATCCCATGTGCGGCCATAGGTTTGTTATATAAGTTCGGCATTTTGCCGCTTTAATTGTTAATTTTGTGCCTTAAGGCGCATTTTTCCAGTGAAAAACTCTGCACACTAGCCCGGCATTTTACCGCCCCGGAACGGCGATGAGCCTATTTTAACTTATGGTTAATGTGGTCGTTCGGTGATAAGTTCGGGGGAAAGGTATCGTTTGCGTCACGGCGGTTGCACGCAGTTTTCGCCCGTCCCGGCGCAGCATTTGTGTTGAGCAGTCAGTGCGCCATGGCGATCGGGCCGCGAGCCAGGCTCCGCCGCATTGCGTGGCAGCACCCTAACTTCTAGCGACGAGTGGAAAGAGGGAAAAGATGGCAAAGCAAACCCCACTGTACGACCAGCACGTGGCGTGCGGTGCGCGCATGGTAGACTTTCACGGCTGGATGATGCCGCTGCACTACGGCTCGCAGCTCGATGAGCACCACGCGGTGCGTCAGGATGCCGGCATGTTCGACGTGTCTCACATGACCATCGTGGATCTGCACGGCGCTCGCACCCGCGAGTTCCTGCGCTACCTGCTGGCGAACGACGTCGCCAAACTGACCCAACCCGGCAAAGCGCTGTACACCGGCATGCTGAATGCTTCCGGCGGCGTGATCGACGACCTGATCGTTTATTTCCTCACTGAAGACTATTTCCGCCTGGTGGTGAACTCCGCCACCCGCGACAAAGACCTGGCCTGGATCGAAGAGCACGCCGCGCCGTATGGCGTCGCGCTGACGGTGCGCGACGATCTGGCGCTGATCGCGGTGCAGGGCCCGCAGGCCAAAGAGCGCGCCGGCACCCTGTTCACCCCGGAACAAAAAAGCGCGGTCGAAGGCATGAAGCCATTCTTCGGCGTGCAGGCCGGCGAGCTGTTCATCGCCACCACCGGTTACACCGGCGAGGCCGGCTATGAGATCGCGCTGCCGAAAGAGCAGGCGGCGGATTTCTGGCAAAAATTGCTGGCCGCGGGCGTCAAGCCGGCCGGTCTGGGCGCGCGCGACACCCTGCGCCTGGAAGCGGGCATGAACCTCTACGGGCAAGAGATGGATGAAGGCGTTTCGCCGCTGGCCGCCAATATGGGCTGGACCATCGCCTGGCAGCCGGAAGATCGCCGTTTCATCGGCCGCGAAGCGCTGGAACAACAGCGCGAGCAGGGCACCGAGCAACTGGTCGGCTTGATCATGACGGAAAAAGGCGTATTACGTAATGAGCTGCCGGTGCGTTTCACCGACGCGGCGGGGCAAACCCACGAAGGCGTGATCACCAGCGGTTCGTTCTCCCCGACGCTGGGCTTCAGCATCGCGCTGGCGCGCGTGCCGGCGGGCATCGGCGAGCAGGCCATCGTGCAGATCCGCAACCGCGAGATGCCGGTCAAAGTGACCAAGCCCGGTTTCGTTCGCGCCGGCAAGCCGCTGACAAATTGATTTTTTATTGATTGATTCTTTTATTTCTTCGAAGGAGTAACCGGCGATGAGCAATGTGCCAACAGAATTGAAATACGCATCCTCTCACGAGTGGGTTCGCGCAGAAGGTAACGGCGTTTACACCGTAGGCATCACCGAACACGCGCAGGAACTGCTGGGCGATATGGTGTTTGTCGATCTGCCGGAAGTGGGCCGCACAGTCGCCGCCGGTGAAGACTGCGCCGTGGCGGAATCCGTCAAGGCGGCGTCGGACATCTACGCGCCAATCAGCGGTGAAATCGTGGCGGTGAACGCCGAGCTGGAAAGCTCCCCGGAGCTGGTGAACAGCGAACCTTACGGTGACGGCTTCCTGTTCCAGATTAAAGCCTCCGACGAAGGCGAGCTGGCGAACCTGCTGGACGCCGCGGCTTATCAGGCCTCGATCGACGAGTAATCGTGCCCACGCCCCAGGCCTTTCGGCCGGGGCGTTTTAGTTACCGTTCAAGCTATATCCCGTATCACGCAAGCATTCAGGAATTTGTAGCAATGACTCAGACACTCAGCCAACTCGAACACAGCGAAGCGTTCATCGAACGCCACATCGGCTCTTCTGCGGAACAACGCCAGGAGTTGCTGGCAGCGGTGGGCGCTCGCTCGCTCAGCGCGCTGATCCAACAGATCGTGCCGGCGGACATTCAGCTGCCGGGGCCGCCGCCGGTTGGCGACGCGGCGACCGAACATCAGGCGCTGGCTGAGCTGAAGGCGATCGCCTCGCAGAATCAGCGCTACAAATCCTACATCGGCATGGGCTACAGCGCCGTGCTGACGCCGCCGGTGATCCTGCGCAATATGCTGGAAAACCCGGGCTGGTACACCGCTTACACCCCTTATCAGCCGGAAGTGTCGCAGGGCCGTCTGGAAGCGCTGCTGAACTTCCAGACTGTGACCCTCGATCTGACCGGCCTGGATCTGGCCTCCGCATCGCTGCTGGATGAAGCCACCGCCGCCGCCGAGGCGATGGCGTTGGCCAAACGCGCCAGCAAGCTGAAAGACGCCAACCGCTTCTTCGTGGCTGACGACGTACATCCACAGACGCTGGACGTGGTACGCACCCGCGCCGAAACCTTCGGCTTCGACGTCATCGTCGATAAAGCGGAAAAAGTGCTGGAGCTGGACGGCGTGTTCGGCGTGTTGCTGCAGCAGGTGGGCACCACCGGTGAACTGCACGACTACAGCGCGCTGCTGGCCGAACTGAAATCGCGCAAAATCATCACCAGCGTGGCTGCCGACATCATGGCTCTGGTGCTGCTGACCGCGCCGGGCAAGCAGGGCGCCGACGTGGTGTTCGGCTCCGCGCAACGCTTCGGCGTGCCGATGGGCTACGGCGGCCCGCACGCCGCCTTCTTCGCCTGCCGCGACGAGTTCAAGCGCTCGATGCCGGGCCGCATCATCGGCGTTTCCCGCGATGCCGCCGGCAACACCGCGCTGCGCATGGCGATGCAGACTCGCGAGCAACATATCCGCCGCGAGAAGGCCAACTCGAATATCTGTACCTCGCAGGTGCTGCTGGCCAACATCGCCAGCCTGTATGCGGTGTATCACGGCCCGCAAGGCCTGCAGCGCATCGCCGGGCGCATCCATCGCCTGACCGACATTTTGGCCGCCGGGCTGCAGAAGGCCGGCCTGACGCTGCGTCACCACACCTGGTTCGACACCCTGACCGTCGAAGTGAAGGACAAGGCCGCCGTGCTGGAGCGCGCGCTGAGCTTCGGTATCAACCTGCGTACCGACATTCACGGCGCCGTCGGCATCACGCTGGATGAAGCCACCTCGCGTGAAGACGTGCAAACGCTGTTCGCACTGCTGGCCGGCGACAATCACGGTCTGGACATCGACGCGTTAGACGCGGCGGTGAGCAAAAACAGCCAATCGATCCCGGCCGCCATGCTGCGCCAGGATCCGATCCTGACCCACCCGGTATTCAACCGCTATCACAGCGAAACCGAGATGATGCGTTACATGCATCGCTTGGAGCGTAAGGATCTGGCGCTGAACCAGGCGATGATCCCGCTGGGCTCTTGCACCATGAAATTGAACGCCGCGGCGGAAATGATCCCGATCACCTGGCCTGAATTCTCCGAACTGCACCCGTTCTGCCCGCCGGAGCAGGCTGCCGGTTACCAACAGATGATCGGCCAACTGTCTCAGTGGCTGGTGCAGCTGACCGGCTATGACGCGGTGTGCATGCAGCCGAACTCCGGCGCGCAGGGCGAATACGCCGGCCTGCTGGCGATCCGCCGCTACCACGAAAGCCGCAACGAAGCGGGCCGTCACGTCTGCCTGATCCCGAGCTCGGCGCATGGCACCAACCCGGCCTCCGCCCAGATGGCGGGCATGAGCGTGGTCGTGGTGGCCTGCGACAAGAACGGCAACATCGATCTGCACGATCTGCGCGTCAAGGCGGAGCAGGCAGGCGAAGAACTCTCTTGCATCATGGTGACCTACCCGTCGACCCACGGCGTGTATGAAGAAACCATCCGTGAAGTGTGCCAGATCGTGCACCAGTTCGGCGGTCAGGTGTATCTGGACGGCGCCAACATGAATGCCCAGGTGGGCATCACCACGCCGGGCTACATCGGCGCGGATGTTTCGCACCTCAACCTGCATAAAACCTTCTGCATCCCGCACGGCGGCGGCGGCCCGGGCATGGGCCCTATCGGCGTGAAAGCGCACCTGGCGCCGTTTGTACCGGGCCACAGCGTGGTGCAGATCGACGGCGTAACCACCCAGCAGGGCGCGGTCTCCGCGGCGCCGTTCGGCAGCGCCTCCATCCTGCCTATCAGTTGGATGTACATCCGCATGATGGGCGCGGAAGGCCTGAAGCAGGCCAGCCAGATGGCGATCCTGAACGCCAACTACATCGCCACCCGTCTGAAAGACGCGTATCCGATTCTGTATACCGGCCGCGATCACCGCGTGGCGCACGAATGTATCCTCGACATTCGTCCGCTGAAGGAAGAGACCGGCATCAGCGAAATGGACATCGCCAAGCGCCTGATCGACTTCGGCTTCCACGCGCCGACCATGTCGTTCCCGGTGGCGGGCACGCTGATGGTCGAGCCGACCGAGTCGGAAAGCAAGGTGGAGCTGGATCGCTTTATCGATGCGATGCTGGCGATCCGCAGCGAAATCGACCGCGTCGCCAAAGGCGAATGGCCGCTGGAAGACAACCCGCTGGTGAATGCGCCGCACGTGCAGGCGGAGCTGGTCAACGACTGGCAGCACCCGTACAGCCGCGAGCTGGCGGTGTTCCCGGTGGCCGGCGTACGTGAGAACAAGTACTGGCCGAGCGTTAAGCGTCTGGACGACGTGTACGGCGACCGTAACCTGTTCTGCTCTTGCGTGCCGATGAGCGATTACGAATAACACGTTCGGCAAAGTTTGTGTTTGGGGGACACCGCATGATGCGGTGTCCCTTTTTATTTTATCGCGGCCTATTCTTTCCGGTACGTTCCCACGATTTGAGGAGTCATCATGCAAGCGGCAATCGTAACAGCGCTGGGGCAAGCCCCGGTTTTCGGCACCTTTGAGGAGCCTCAGGCGCAGGCGAATGAAGTGCCGATCGACGTTCTGGCTGCCGGCATCAAGCAGCTGGATCGCGCCACCGTCGCCGGCACTCATTATTCCAGCCCGAAGCAATTGCCGATCGTGCCCGGCACCGACGGCGTGGGCCGTACGGCGGACGGGCAACGGGTGTACTTCGCCTCTTTCCGTCGCCCTTACGGCGCGATGGCCGAGCGCAGCGTCGCGTCCTGGACGGTGCCGGTGCCGGAGACGGTGGACGACGCCACGGCGGCGGCGCTGATCAATCCGGCCTTCGCCGCCTGGCTGCCGCTGCGCTGGCGAGCGGATCTGCAGCCCGGAGAAACGGTGCTGATCATCGGCGCTACCGGCACCTCGGGCAAACTGGCGGTTGCAGCGGCGCGTCAGGCGGGGGCCGGGCGCATCGTTGCCGCCGGTCGGCGCCTGAGCGTGCTGGAGGCGTTGGGTGTGGACGCCACGGTGGATCTGAGCCTGCAGGGCGAGGCGCTGGCGCAGGCCTTCGCGGCGGCGGCGGGGCCGGGTGGTTATCAGGTGATTGTCGATTACATCTGGGGCCCGGCGACCGAAGCGCTGCTGGCGACGCTCAATAATCACGATCTCTCGTCTTACGCCGGGGGGCGCGGCATTCGCTTGGTCAACGTCGGCTCGATGGCCGCGCCGGACATCCGGCTGCCGGCGGCGGTGCTGCGCAGCAATCAGCTGCAGATCCTCGGCAGCGGCACCGGCAACTTCCCGCCGATCCCGGAGATGCAGCGCTACGCGACCGAGATTTTGGCGCTGGCGGCGACCGGAGCGCTCACTATCGAGACGCAGGAGCACGCGCTGGCGGAGATCGCCGAGGTGTGGGATCTGAACAAGAAAAGCGACGTGCGTTCGGTGATACGCATCGCCCGCTAAGCCCTGGCCGCTAGCGGCAGAGGCAGACCAGGTGAATGTCCTCCGGCTCACGGGCGAACAATTCGGTATCCGGCTGTTCGATGAGCCGGCAGCCCTGCGCCAGATAGAAGTCTACGGTGCTTTTGTTGGGAATGGAGGAGACGTACAGCCCGGCGGCGCCTTCTTGCGCCGCCTGCCGCAGACAGAGCTGGAACAGCTGCTTGCCTAACCCCTGGCCGCGTTGGTGCGCGCTGACGTAAAAGAACAGCAGCTGGCGCAGATCTTGCCGCGGGCCGCGCGGTTCGGTGTCCAGCGCCGCCGCTGCCACGATCTCCTCGCCTTCGAACAGCGCGAAGAACGCGCCGCCGCGATCGAAGCACGCTTCGTGGATCGGCGTATAGGTTTCCCGATCGTGCGGATCCCAGCCGCGCACATCGTAGTAGTCCGGGTAGGGGTGTAGCTTGCCGTCCTGCAGGCGATACAGGGTGTCGATAATTTCGCTGCGGTCGATATCCCACAGCCGGTCGAGTTGCTGCCGTTGCAGCAGTACAGGGGCGATCATGCTCGTGGTTAACTCTCAATCTGTGGCCGGTAACTTTCCGGCAAATCGATGATAAAGCCGATGCCGCGATCGTCGAGACCTTCGGTGACGCGCAGCTGCGCGCCGATTTTGTCGGCCAGGTTGCGGGCGATGGCCAATCCCAGCCCGCTGCCGGTCTGCTGCGTGCCGGGCACGCGGTAAAAGCGCTCAAACAGGCGCGGAAGGTGCTCTTCGCTCACCCCGGGGCCGTTGTCGCGCAACGTAATATAGCAGCCGAGTGGCGCCAGCGAGCGGATATTGGCTTCGATGCGGCTGCCGGGCGGCGCATACTTGAGCGCATTGTCCAGCAGGTTGGTGAAGATGGCGATCAGCGCATGGCGGTCGGTACTCACCACCACCTCCTCGCTGCCGTCGAGCGACAGTTCGACATCTTTTTCCAGCGCATAGGGGACGTGCTGCGCGATGCATTTTCCAATTTCGGCGTAGATGTCCACCGCCTCAATCTTCAGCGGAAAATCTTCCGCCTCCAGCTTGGCCAGGTTGATCAGCTGGCGCGACAGCGACGCCGCCCGATCCAGCCCTTGCTGCATGTCGCCGATGATTTCCCGGCGCTCCTGCTGCTCGCTGACCTGGGTCAGCAAATGCAGCTGCGCCAGCACGGCGGCGATCGGCGTGCGCAGCTCATGCGCGGCGTCGGCCATAAATCGTTTCTCGCGCTGATTGGCGGCGTCGATGCGCGCCATCAGTTTGTTAACCTCCATCACCACCGGCCGGATTTCCTGATACTGCTCGCTGACGTTGATCGGCGACAGATTGCCGGGTTGACGATCGGAAATGGTTCGGGCGATCTGGCGCAGCGGCCGCAGGCTGAAATAGGCCGTAAACAGCAAGGTGATGATGATGGCCGCCAGAATGCCCAGCAGCGGTACGGCGGTGCTCTCCGCCGGGTTGCCGAACAGCGTGGTGCGATCGTTGAACGATTCGCCGACGATCACCCGGTACTGGCGATTCTCGCTCCAGCTGCCGGCGAGATGCCAGTTGGCGCCGGCGTAATTGACCGAGCCGGACAGCACCGAAGGCGGCAGGCGCAGCGGCTCTCCCTGCGTTTGCGAACTGTAAAGCACCCGGTTGTCTCGATCGTAAACCACAAACAGCGGGTGATAGTCGATTTCATCCTGCATGCCGTTATTGATGGAATCAATGTACATGCCTTCAATGGTCTTGATGATGCCGCGGTAATCGATATGGTCAGTGCCGGTTTCGTCGAGAATATTGGCGATGCCTGCAGCGACGATGCGTTGCTGGTTATCGAAATATTTCTCCATGTCGGGGTAATACCAATATTTCACCCAGGCGACGAGGATCCCCCACAATAATAAAATGGCCAGCACCTGGAAAATAATGGTGCGCATAAAGAAGGATTTGAAACCGATCATTTCGCTACTCTTTCTTCAGCAAATAACCAATGCCGCGTACGGTAATAATTCTTTCTTTACCGATCTTGCGCCGTAAATTATGCATGTGCACTTCCAGCGAGTTGCTTTCCACGCTGTCGCCGTGGCCGAACAGCCGCTGTTCCAACACCGCTTTGCGCACCACGGTGCCGGCGCAGCGCATCAGTTCGTGCAGCAGGTGATACTCTTTTTTCGACAGCATCAGCAGTTCGTTATCCAGCATGACCTGATGGTTGACCGGATCGAGATACAGCGCGCCGAGGCTCCAGGTTTGTGACGCGAAGCCCGCCATGCGCCGGTTGACCGCCTTGACGCGCGAGATGAGTTCGGGCAGCGCAAAGGGTTTGGCCAGAAAGTCGTCCGCGCCGGAATCCAGGCTGTTCACCAGGCTTTCAATGCGGTCGCGGGCGGTCAGGATGATGATCGGGATATTTTGCCCGGCGGCGCGCCAGGCGATCAGCCTCTGCAAACCGTCACCGTCCGGCAGCGTGAGATCCAGCAGCATCAAATCGAACCCGCCGGATGAAAGTTTATTTTCCGCGTCGACGAGCAGGCGCACCCAGCACAAATTAAAGCCGGCCAGCTCCAATGCTCGGCACAGCGCCTTGCCTAATTGCAGGTCGTCTTCCACCAACAGTATGTTCACGTTATTTCCGCTGAGATCCTTGAGTCGCGCTTATCTAACTATAACGCTGACGGGAAGACAACGGGGAAACCTGCGCTGCCTGCACGTTCTTAAGCAAACCTTAATCTGGCTTTAATCTCGCGTTAAGGGAACGAGGGGGGATTTCAGTTATTTTGCTGCCATTCGAAATCATGGCTGAGGGAGCGAAACATGCAGACTGACGGTTCCCCGCTCGCGGGCGCCTCGCGGCGGCTGATGTATTCAGGCGTGGCGATGCTACTCGTGCTGTTGATGCTGTCGTTTCGCGGCGATGTGCACAGCCCTGCTCACAAAGGCCTGCATGCTTCCGGTTTGCAGCGGGGCCATCAGGTGGCGGTAACGGACGCCTCCGGCTGCGCGAAATATCGGATTAAAAAGCTGCTGCGCCGCCTGGCTCAGCTCTGAAGCGTTTTCTAGAGCGCCGCTCTATACTCTGACTGGCAAACGGGGAGCCTGTGCGCAGGCCGTTATTTTTATATCGCCAACCAGAGAAAAAATACGATGACGAAAGTGGCATTGGTGACTGGCGCAAGCCGGGGAATTGGCCGCGCGACCGCTTTGCTGCTGGCCCGGCAGGGCTATGCGGTGGGTGTGAATTACCTGCGTGACGAAAGTGCGGCGCGGCAGGTGGTGGCGGAGATTGAAACGCAGGGCGGTAAGGCGCTGGCATTGCAGGCTGACGTGGCCGACGAAGCGCAGGTGATGGCGATGTTCGGCGCACTGGATGCCGGGCTGGGCACGCTCAGTGCGCTGGTCAACAACGCCGGCATTCTGTTCCAGCAGGCGAACATTGAACAGTTGACCGCCGAGCGCATCAATCAGGTGCTCGGCACCAACGTTACCGGTTACTTCCTGTGTTGCCGCGAGGCGGTGAAGCGCATGGCGCTGCGCTATGGCGGGCGGGGCGGCGCCATCGTCAACGTTTCCTCCGCGGCGTCCCGACTGGGGGCGGCGGGAGAGTACGTCGACTATGCTGCCTCGAAAGGCGCCGTCGATACGCTGACCATCGGGTTATCGCGGGAAGTGGCGGCGCAGGGCATTCGCGTCAACGGCGTGCGGCCCGGATTCATCTATACCGAGATGCACGCCAGCGGCGGCGAGCCTGGCCGGGTGGATCGCGTGAAGGACAGTTTGCCGATGCAGCGCGGCGGCCGGCCGCAGGAAGTGGCGGAGGCGATCGCCTGGTTGCTGTCTGACGCCGCATCTTACGTGACCGGCACCTTTATCGAGGCCGCTGGCGGGCGTTGAACGCATCCGTAGGTTTTTGACATCCCTCCGGATGCGAGGTATTTTGATTAAATAACAATCAAAATGTAGTTACAAAAATGTATGTTTATTTTGAATGGAATCAGGATAAAAATCACAGTAACCAGCGCAAACACCGTGTCAGTTTTGAGATTGCGCAACGGGTTTTTCTGCATCCCAACCATTTGGCTGTGTTGGAAAGGATCGAGGGTGGAGAAGAACGTTGGCAAACGATCGGCATGGTCGGATCCTGCTTGCTGTTGCTGGTGGCACATACGACGATCGAAACGGATGTCGAAGGCGATACAGTAGAGATCGTGCGTATCATTTCAGCACGCAAGGCCGATGCCAAAGAGAGGGGAAGATATGAAGCGCAAAAATTCCGCCAAAAATCTGGCCCATAGCGTACTCCCGCCGTTGACGGAGGAGCAGAAAGCGCAAATTGCTTCACTGAGTGCGTTGCCGGACGAGGACATCGATTATGCCGATGCGCCGGCACTGGATGAGGAAAAGTGGCAGGCTGCGGTTCAGGGGCGTTTTTATAAACCGATGAAAGTATCGAAAACCATCCGCATCGATGCGGATGTGTTGGCCTGGCTTCAGCGGCCAGGCAAAGGCTATCAGAAACGCCTGAACGCCGTGTTGCGTGAGGCGATGTTGAAAGAGCATGAACACGGGGAATAATGTGTGCCAGGCGGCTAACGATCCGGTGAGGTTCTCACCGGATTTTTTTTGCCGTTTTTTCAGGTAATGCGTTATCAACGCCGGCGGTCTAATTGCGGCGCTCGGTCAAAACCACACAAACGGTCATTAACGGTCATGCTGCGGAGCGTGGAATTGTGACCGTTTACCGTTTCTCTCCTGTTTACCTCAGGCGTACGCGCATCATAACTGCCTGTTACTCCACACTTTCGTAATTATTCATTTCATTTCCTTCCCGATTTTTTTGACAACTATCACATCGCGATCGTTGACCGATCGCAGGGCGATGCGCTTTGCGTCCGCGCGCAAAACGCGACGCGGCAAATCGATATCGTAATCAACGTTGTGGAGGAGAAAAGAAACATGCTGCCTGTAGAACGTCATCGCTTTATCACCGAAGTCTTGAGCCAGCGCGGCCGCGTGATGGTGCAGGAGGTGGCGCAGCTGTGCCACATCTCTATCGAGACGGCGCGGCGTGATCTGGCCTTGCTTGAACGGCGCGGCCTGCTGCTGCGCAGCCACGGTGGCGCAGTGTTCGTCGAGCCGCCGGCGGTGGAGAAAACCTATGTGCCCGCCGAGATAGACCAGGGGGAATCTTTCCGCCAGCGCAGCAACGAGGCGCCGGAACAGAAGACGCGCATTGCCAAACGCGCGCTGGAATTTATCGCGCCGGGGGACTGCCTGCTGCTGGACAGCAGTTCCACCAGTTGGTTTTTGGCGCGCCAACTGCCGGATATCTCGCTGGTGGTGCTGACCAACTCGCTGCACATCATCCAGACGCTGGCCTGCAAGGCCAACGTGCGCACCATCGGCCTGGGGGGCGAGTATTCCGCCAAGTACGAGGATTTTATCGGCGTGCTGGCGGAGCAGATGCTGAAGGAGTTCGTGATCAACAAGCTGTTTTTCTCCTGCCACGGCATCTGCCAGGACGGCGGCATCCGCGAAAGCAATGAGCACCATGCGCGGCTGAAGCAGCAGATGCTGCTGGCGTCGGAACGCAAGTTCCTGCTGGTGGACAGCAACAAGTTCGGCCGCCGCTCGTTCGCCCGCATTTGCCATTACCGGGAAATAGACACGCTGATCACCGACAGGCTCAGCGACGACGAATTTCGTCAGGAACTGGCCTGGAACAACGTCGACGTGATTGAAGTTTCACCCGCCGCGAAAAGGGCGGCGCGATAACAACAATGAAAACCCTTATTACAGCCAACACTTGTGGAGAGAGAACAATGAAAAAATCCGTACTGGTCGGTCTGTTTGCCTCGCTGCTGCTGTCGGTCTCTGCGCAGGCGGCGGACAAGCTGAAAATGGGCGTGGTGGTGAAGATCGGCGGCATTCCCTGGTTCAACGCCATGGAGGCCGGCATCAAAAGCGAGAGCGCCAAACGCGGCATCGACGCCTGGATGGTTGGGCCGACGGCGGCGGATCCGGCGCTGCAGGTGCGCGCCATCGAGGATCTGATCGCGCAGAAGGTGGACATCATCGGCGTGGTGCCGAACGACGCCCGGGTGCTCGAGCCGGTGCTCAAGCGCGCGCAGGAGGCGGGCATCAAGGTGATCGTGCACGAATCCCCCGGCCAGAAGTACGCCGACTGGGATTTTGAGCTGGTGGACGCCTCGCAGCACGGGGTCAACCACATGAAAGCACTGGCCGCCTGCATGAAAGAGCAGGGCAAGTACGCGGTATACGTCGGCAGCCTGACGGTGCCGCTGCACATCACCTGGTCGGACTCGGCCATCAACTACCAGAAGCAGCACTACCCGAACATGCAACTGGTGGGCGACAAGTTCGGCGTGGGGGAATCGCTGGATGACAGCGTGCGCACCACCAACGATCTGATGGCCAAGTATCCCGATCTGAAAGGCGTACTGGCGTTCGGCTCGCAGGGGCCGATCGGCGCCGGGCGCGCGGTGCTCAACCGCGGCAAAAGCAACGATATCTGCGTCATCGGGCCGTTCAGCCCGGGCCAGGGCGCTTCGCTGGTCAATCGCGGCGCCATCAAGGGCGGTTACATCTGGAATCCGATGGTGGCCGGCGAAGTGTTCGTGCGCATCGCCGACATGATGCACAAGGGGGAGAAAATCACCGACGGCATGACCATCGAAGGCATGGGCAAGGTGCAGGTGGATGCGCAGCAGCACACCATTCTCGGCAACGCCACCGAAAGCCTGGATAAGCAAAACCTGCCGAAGCTGGTGAAAATGGGGCTGTAATCATGGCGATTTCCGGCAATACGGCAACGCAGGGCGCGCCGCTTATCGAACTGCAACAGCTGTCGATGACCTTTGGCGGGCAGCGTGCGCTGAACGATATTTCATTGGCGCTGATGCCGGGGGAGGTGCACTGTCTGGCCGGCACCAACGGCTGCGGCAAGAGCACGCTGATCAAGGCGATCGCCGGCGTCTATCAACCGGACGACGGCAGCCGCATTACCCTCGATGGGCAAACCTTCGGCCGGCTGTCGCCGGATCAGGCGCGCGCCTTCGGCATTCAGGTGATCTATCAGGATCTGTCGCTGTTTCCCAACCTGACGGTGGCGGAAAACATCGCCTTCGAACACAACCTGCGCGGGTTGCTGGGTTGGCACCGCCCGGCGCGGCTGCGGCGCGCCGCCGAACGCCAGCTGCAATCGCTGAGTTTCAATCTGGATCTCGACAAACGGGTGGCGGAGCTGCCGATCGCGCAGCGCCAACAGGTGGCGATCTGCCGTGCGCTGGTGGCGCAGGCGCGGCTGGTGATCATGGACGAACCGACCGCTTCGCTGACCCGCACCGAGGTCAACCAACTGCTGCGCACGGTGGACTATCTGAAAGCGCAGGGCATCTGCGTGGTGTTCGTCAGCCACCGGCTGGACGAGGTGCTGGAGATCTCGGATCGCGTCACGGTGATCCGCGACGGCAACAAAGTCGGTACCTGGCCGGCGGCGGAGATCACCGGCGATCGTCTGACCGAGCTGATGACCGGTCTGAAGCTGGACTATCACCTGAAAGCGCCCAGCCTGAATAAGGATCGGGTGATGCTGGAGGCGGATCGCCTGAGCCGCGCTGGGCAGTATCAGGATGTGAGCTTCCGTCTGCATCAGGGGGAGGTGCTCGGTCTGTGCGGGCTGCTCGGCTCCGGGCGTACCGAGCTGGCGCTGAGCCTGTTCGGCATGACCCGGCCGGACAGCGGCAAACTCTACCTCGACAGCAAACCGGTGCGCTTTCGCGGCCATGAGGACGCGATCAAGGCCGGCATCGGCTACGTCTCGGAGGATCGCCTGACGCTGGGTCTGGTGCAGCAACAGTCGGTGGCGGATAACGCGGTGCTGACCATTCTCGATAAGCTGCGCGGGCGTTTTCGCCTGATCGACGACTACCGCAAGAATCGCATCGTCGCGGAGTGGATCGCCAAGCTCGGCGTGCGGGTGGCGGATCCGGATCAGGCGGTTTCGACGCTGTCCGGCGGCAATCAGCAAAAGATCGTGCTGGCCAAGTGGGTGCTGACCCAGCCGCGGATCTTGATCCTTGACTCGCCGACCGTCGGTGTCGACGTCGGTGCCAAGGCCAGCATCTACCAACTGATCCATCTGCTGGCGCAGGAGGGGATCGCCATTTTGCTGATCTCCGACGAGGTGCCGGAGGTGTATTACAACTGCGATCGGGTGCTGCACTTCAGCGGCGGCAGCGTGATCGGCGAATACCTGCCGGGGCAGGTGAGCCAGCAACAGCTGGCGGAGGCGGTCAATGCGTAGATTCAGTTTGAAACCGCGCGGCAACGAAGGCTATCTGGCCTGGGTGTTGCTGCTGACGGTCATGGTCTTTTCACTGCTCAGCGATCGGTTTTTAACGGTGCAAAACCTGCTCGATCTCAGCGAAAGCTATGCGGTGAGCGGTATTTTCGCCCTCGGCCTGTTTGTAGTGCTGGTGACCGGCGGCATCGATATCTCCTTCGCCGCAGTCGCCTCGGTGGTGCAGTACCTGATCGCCACGCTGGCGACCCACTACGGCCTGGCCAGCCCGGCGGGCAGCATTCTGCTGGCGTTGGCGATCGGCGCCGTGCTGGGCATGGTCAACGCGCTGTTGATCTACTGCCTGCGCATCGTCTCGATCATCGTCACCATCAGCATGCAGGCGTTGTTGTTCGGCATGCTGATGTGGCTGACCAACGGCCGCAGCCTGTACGCATTGCCGGACTGGTGGACGCTGCCGCGCAGCGTGCTGCCGTTCCAGCTGGATGAGCAGAGCTATCAGCTCGGTTTGCCGACGCTGGTGATGCTGGCGGTGGCGCTGCTGACCTGGCTGCTGCTGAACAAAACGCACCTCGGGCGCCAGCTGTTTGCCGTGGGCGGTGATGCGGAATCGGCGCGGCGCATCGGCATCCGCGTTGGCCTGCTGCATTTGTTCGCCTATGGCTATCTGGGCGCGATGGCGGCGATCGGCGGCCTGGTGCAGGTGTACCGCATGGGGGAAGTGGTGCCCAACGCGCTGGTGGGCGGGGAGCTCGACGTGCTGGCGGCGGCGGTGCTGGGCGGCGCCAGCCTGAACGGCGGCAAGGGCAGCGTGGTCGGCACGCTGATGGGCGTGTTCCTGATCGGCGTGCTGAAAAACGGCCTCAACCTGATCGGCGTGTCCAGCTACTTCATGAACGTGGTGATCGGTCTGGTGATCGTCGCGGCGATCACCGTCACTCACTACAAGAAACGCAAAGAAACCGACGTCGGTTTCGCCTGAGGAGCGCCTGATGGGCAACAACCTGAAATTTCGTCCGGACGGGGTCGCCGTCGGTCTGCTGGCATTGCTGCTGGCGGTGGTGCTGGGCTTTAGCCTGCTGATGCCGGGGCGCTTCTTCAGCGGCGCCACCTTCACCAGCGTGGCCTTCCAGCTGCCGGAGCTGGGCCTGCTGACGCTGGCGATGTTCATCCCGATCCTCAGCGGTGGCCTGAACCTGTGCATTATCGCCAGCGCCAACCTGACCAGCCTGCTGATGGCCTGGCTGTTCATCAGCTACCTGCCGGCGGATGCCGGGCTGGGCTTGCAGGCGCTGTGGCTGGCGTTGGCGCTGGCGGCGGCGATGCTGTTGGCCGGGCTTATCGGCGCGGCGACCGGCGCGTTGGTGGCCTACGTCGGCGCGCATCCGATTCTGGTGACGCTGGCCACCATGACGACGGTCAACGGCATCGGCATTTACCTGACGCGCGGCGCGGCCCTGAGCGGCATGCCGGAGATCGTGCGGTTTATCGGCGCCGAGCGCGTGCTGGGCGTGCCGGTACCGCTGTGGATCTTCCTGGTGGTCGCCGCCTTGCTGGCGCTGTTCTTGCAGAAAACCCGGCTCGGCAAATGCGTCTACATGAGCGGCAGCAACATCAACGCCACCCACTTCAGCGGCGTGAATACCCATCGGGTGTTGATCGCCATTTACACCCTCTCCAGCCTGCTGTGCGTCATTGCCGGGCTGGTGATGATGGCGCGCTTCAACTCGGCGCGCATGGGTTACGGCGACTCCTACCTGCTGCTCACGGTGCTGGCGATCATACTGGGCGGCACCGATCCGTTCGGCGGTTTTGGCCGGGTCAGCGGCGTGGTGTTGGCGCTGATCGTGCTGCAGGTGATCGCGACCGGTTTGAACCTGATGAACGTCAGCCCGCATTTCAGTCTGGCGATGTGGGGCGCGGTGCTGATCGCGGTGCTGGCGCTGAAGTTTTTCCGCCATCGCTATCAGCAGCGGCGGGCGATGCGCCGCAGCGCGGCCCAGGCCAGAATCGCGGCGGGCCACTGATCCCTTTTCCCTTTTGCGCAGGATAACGCTAATGAAATACCAGATTTCACCTTCACTGATGTGCATGAACCTGATGGATATCCGGCAGCAATTGGCGGTGCTGAATCGCCGCGCCGATATGCTGCATATCGACATCATGGACGGGCACTACGTTAAAAACATCACGCTGTCGCCGTTCTTTATCGAACAGATCCGCCCGCATACCTCGTTGTTGCTGGACGTGCATTTGATGGTGGAGAACCCAACCGATTTTATCGAGCCGATCGCCCGCGCCGGGGCGGACTTTATCTGCCCGCACGCCGAAACCATCAACCGCGACGCGTTCCGCGTGATCAATCAAATCCGCGCGCTGGGCAAAAAAGTGGGGGTGGTGCTGAACCCGGCCACGCCGGTGGAGTTTATTCGCCACTACCTTCACCTGCTGGACAAGGTCACCGTCATGACCGTCGATCCGGGCTATGCCGGGCAGCCGTTCATTCCCGAAATGCTGGACAAGATCCGCCAGTTGCGCGATCTGAAACGCCAACAGGATCTGAACTATCTGATCGAAATAGATGGATCCTGTAACCAGCGCACCTACCGCGATCTGATGGGCGCCGGCGCGGAAGTGTTGATCGTCGGCAGTTCCGGGCTGTTCAACCTCGATCCGGATCTGGAAACGGCGTGGGAAAAGATGCTGGATCAGATGCGGCAGGCGGCCTGAGGCGGGGGATATGATGCGGTATTTTCTTGGCGTTGACGTCGGCGGCACCAATACCCGTCTGCTGTTGATGGATGATGAAGGCGAGTTCAGCGGTTACCGCAAGATAGCGACCGCCGATTGGGCGCAGCGGGCCGATCCGCTGGCGACGTTGGGCGATCTTATCGCCCGGCATTGTGAGGATCGTCAGGTGGCGCAGGTGATGCTGGGGCTGCCGGGGATCCTCAGCCGCGATCGCTCGCGGGTGCTGTCGCTGCCGTTCATTCCGGCGCTGGATGCCCAGCCGGTGGCGGCGCTGTTGGCCGATTTGCTGGCGCTGCCGGTGCGAATGGACAAGGACGTCAACCATCTGCTGTGGTGGGATTTGCAGCAGCTGCCGGCGCTGCCGCAGGTGGCGGTAGGGCTGTATCTGGGCACCGGCATGGGCAACAGCCTGTGGCTGAACGGCGATTTTTACCACGGGGCGCATGGCGCCGCCGGCGAGCTGGGGCACATTCCCTGGCCCGGCCATCTGGGCGAATGCCCGTGCGGTAAACGGGGCTGCGTCGAGAGTCTGACCTCCGGTCATTGGCTGACCGGCTGGGCGCGCGCCAACGCGGCGCAAACGCCGTTCGACCGGCTGTTCGAACGCCATGGCGATCATCCGGATTTGCGGCGTTTCGTTGAACGATTGGCGCAGACCATCGCCATCGAAATGAACGTGATCGACCCCCAACGGCTGATCCTGGGCGGCGGCGTGATCGCCATGCGCGGTTTTCCGTTGGCGCGGCTGGAGCAAGAGATCCGCCGTCATCTGCGCGGGCCGCAGCCGGCACAGGGATTGGCGATCTCCATCAGCCGCCTGACCGATGAAACCGGCAGCAAAGGCGCCTGTCTGGCAGCCCGGCGCCACCTCCAATTGAGCAGGGAGTACCAGCAATGAAAGGCAAAGTCTGCGTGTTCGGTTCGTTCAACCTGGATATCGTCGCCGGCATGGCGCGGTTTCCGCAGCCCGGCGAATCGCTGATCGCCCGTAACAGTATGATGGGGGCGGGCGGCAAGGGCGCCAACCAGGCCACCGCCGCGCTGCGCGCCGGGGCGCGGGTGCATTATATCGGCAAGGTGGGGCGCGACGACTTCGGCACCTTCGCCCGGCGTCATCTCGCCGCGGCCGGCTTCGATGCGGTGACGCTGTTCTCGACCGGCGATTGCCCGACCGGCAATGCGCTTATCTACGTTGCCGGCGAGGATGCGGAGAACATGATCGCCGTCGATCCCGGCGCCAACCTGACGGTCAGCGAGGACGAGGTGCGCCAGTGCCGCCCGGCGATCGCCGCGGCGGATATTCTGTTGACCCAGTTGGAGAACAACCTGCCGGCGATCGAACAAGTGATTGCCATCGCCCGCGAGGCGCGGACGTTCATCATTCTCAACCCGGCGCCGTTTCAGCCGGTGCCGGACAGCCTGCTGGCGCAGGTCGATCTGCTGACGCCCAACGCCACCGAATGCACATTGCTGACCGGCGTGCCGGTGCGGGATGTGGCTTCGGCGCGTCAGGCGGCGCAGGTGCTGCACGCCAAGGGCATTCGTTTGCTGATCGTGACCTTGGGCACGCAGGGAGCGTTGTTCTCGGACGGGGAAAACAGTGAGCTGATCCCGGCGTTTCCGGCGCAGCCGAAAGACACCACCGGCGCGGGGGATGCGTTTAACGGCGCTCTGGCGGCGCAGCTGGCGAATCAGGTGCCGTTAGCCGATGCGGCGCGCTTCGCCGCCGCCTACGCGGCGGTCTGCGTGGAACGCGCCGGGGCGGCGGGATCGATGCCGAGTTATGAGGAGGCGTTGGAACGCCAGCAGGCGTTCGCTTGACGTTGACGGGCTGCGGCGCAGAGGCGGCAGCCCGGCTCCCTTACTTCAACCAGCCTTTGCGCTGCGCGTCCCGCAGATGTTGCTCCATATGGCGCCACAGCTCGGGATGCACGTCGGCGATCGACGCATTGCGCGCCAGCACCTGCTCCAGGCTGATGCCGTTTTCCACCCAGCTCTGGCCTTCATTGTGCAGGTTCATCAGCATCGGCATGGTGCGATCCAGCAGCAAGGCAAAGCGCGCATCGGCGCTTTCGCCGTCTTCATATTCCTGCCATAAAGCGGTGAAATACTCGCGCTGAGCCTCCGGCAACATGCCGAACAGACGGCGCGCCGCCGCCACTTCCTGATCGTGGATCGCCGCGCGGGCCGCCAGATCGTAGACCAGCACGTCGCCGGCGTCGATTTCCACGATGTCATGCAGCAGCGCCATCTGGATCACGCGCTGAATGTCTACGTCATCACCGGCGTAGGGCGCCAGACTCATGGCGGCGATGGCGAAATGCCAGCTGTGTTCGGCGGAGTTTTCCTGGCGCTGGGTGCCCAGTACCTTGGTGCGGCGTTGCACGCCTTTCAACTTATCGATTTCCATCAGGAACTGGATGGCCTGGGTCATTGAACCGAAATCTAACGCGGGTACAGCGGATGACATGGTGTAAACCTCAAGGTGGGTGGGTTGAAGCCTGACGATTGTAGACCAGCGGGCGGGGGATTTCGATGGTTACACGCGTTCACATTTTTATTTTAGCGTACACGTGTACACTGGAATTATTCTCAGTTAAGCTGCTTTGCGTTAATTTCGCACAAAGCAGGGCATTTTGAGGGGTTGCGCGTTATGGGGAAAACGGACGTAGTGAAAGCCGGGAACAATAAGATTGTCACCGCGGCTTATCCGTGGGCGGAAGAGATCGCCAACAGCATCAGCCACGGCATCGGGCTGGTGTTCGGTATTGTCGGCCTGGTGTTGCTGCTGGTGCAGGCGGTGAATACCGGCGCCGATGCGACGGCCATCACCAGTTACAGCCTGTACGGCGGCAGCATGATCCTGCTGTTTCTCGCTTCTACGCTGTACCATGCGATCCCGCATCAAAAGGCCAAGCATTGGCTGAAAAAATTTGACCACTGCGCCATTTATCTCCTGATTGCCGGCACTTACACGCCGTTCTTGCTGGTAGGGCTGGATTCGCCGCTGGCGAAGGGCCTGATGGCGGTAATCTGGGGGTTGGCGCTGCTTGGCGTACTGTTCAAGCTGGCCTTCGCCCACCGTTTTGAAGCCCTGTCGCTGGTGACCTACCTGACGATGGGCTGGCTGTCGCTGATCGTGATTTATCAGCTGGTTACGCGGCTGGAGGCCGGCGGCGTCACGCTGCTGGCGATCGGCGGGGTGGTCTACACCCTGGGCGTGATTTTCTATGCCTCCAAGCGCATTCGCTTTGGCCACGCCATCTGGCACGGCTTCGTGCTCGGCGGCAGCGCCTGCCACTTCATGGCGATCTACCTGTACGTCTAAGCGTTGCCGCTACATCTGAATGCGTATTGAACAAGCGCCTCTTTTGTTTTAAAAAAGAGGCGCTTGCTTCTTTCGGGTATCCAGCAAGCCCTGTCCTTCATTTCTGAGCCCGCATACCGTTTCTCTAACCTCTGTTCAGGACTCATCAAGATGATCGTTCGCTTATCCAAAGCGCTGCTGGTCTGCGCTATCGCCTTGTTCGCTTCGCTGGTCGCCTTCGGCAACCTCACCGACTACGGCTCCAATTTCGCCTTCGTGCGCCACGTCTTTATGATGGATACCCTTTTCCCCGACGCCACCATCGGCTACCGCTCGATACAGACGCCGTGGCTGCATCACGCCGGTTATATTTTCATCATTGCGTTGGAGAGTCTGACCGCGCTGCTGTGCTGGATTGGTGGCCTGCGCCTGCTGTGCGGCCTGAAACTGCCCGCCAACGCCTTCAACGGCCGAAAAAAATGGGCGGTAGCGGGGCTGACGCTGGGCTTCCTTACCTGGCAGGTCGGTTTTATGTCGATTGGAGGGGAGTGGTTCGGCATGTGGATGTCGCAGCAATGGAACGGCGTACCGAGCGCGTTTCGCTTCTTCGTCACCATCATCTTGGTGCTGATCTATCTGGTGCAGCGCGACGGGGAGTTGGACGAGTAACAAAGATGGCCGCAGGCAGGGGGCCTGCGGCCGACGGATTATTTCTCTTCGGCCAGCGAGTAGGGCAACGGTTTGATCGCCAGCTGGCTGGCGGCATCGTCGCGCACCCGCAGCTTGCTGTCGGCATCCAGATCGTTGTTCATCACCACCTGCACCCACAGCGTACCGTCGGCTAACTGGCTCGACGCCAGTACGGTGCCGGTGCGACGCCAGTTTTCCCCCAGCTGCAGCTCCAGATCTTCCGCCGCCTGCGGGGCGCGAGCCGCTTTACCTTCCAGCCAGTAGAGCGCACGTTTGTTGGCGCCGCGGAACTTGGCGCGTGCCACCATCTCCTGACCGGTATAGCAGCCCTTGCTGAAACTGATGCCTTCCAGCGCCTGGAGGTTGGTGGCCTGCGGGATCAGCTGCGCGCTGTTGGCGGCGTCGATAACCGGATAACCGGCTTCGATCTCCAGCGCCAGCCACTGGTTGCTGTCATTCCGTTCCGCCTGGTCATGCAGTTTGCCGATCAGCTGTTCGGCCACGGCGGGGCGGGTCACCAGCAGAAAACGCTCCGCCGGTGCATTGAAGTGCAGAATCGTGGTCTCGCCGTCCTGCACCACCGGGTGCTCAGCGCTTGGCAGCGTGGCGAACAGGCCCGCCAGCGCGGCGCGCGCCTGGAAACCGGCGACACCCAGCAATACCGCGTCATTATCGGCGGCGATGGTGACTTTGGAGAACACCGCGTATTTTTTGATTTCCGCCAGTTGGCTGTCCAGCACGCTGCGGCGCTCCAGATAGGCGAAGCCTTCGCCACGGTGGAACAGACGCAGGTTGCTCCACATTTTGCCCTTGGCGTCGCAGTGGGCGCACAGCACGTGTTGATCGGCCGCCAGCGCGTCGATGTCCGCCGTCACCTGGCCCTGGAGATATATCACCGTGTCCGGCCCGTTCAGCGTCACCAGCGCCCAATCTTCCAGCGAGATCAGCGTCAGGGGCAGATGGGTGGAAGCGGAGGGCTGACGGGGTGGGAATGGAATGTTATGCGCCATAGTAAGTTCCTGCTCAACGTTTAGCTTACCTGAAGGGTATTGGACCCATGGTAAAAGAGGCGGCGGGCTTTGCAAACTGTTATTCGCGCCGCGGCGCCGGGGGGCGCTTTTTTTGGCATTTTGCGCTTTATTGCGTTTTCCGCCACAAAGCGCCTTCCCGGCGTGTATGTCAAATTGTTACTCTATAGGCTTGCGGCCAGGGCACCCTTGCAGACAGATCCCCGGTTGATGGAATTATATTGCGACGGCGTTGCCATACAGTGTGTCATTTGAACCCTGCGCTGGCGCTGCCGCGCTGAAAAGAGGTGAGTCATAACAACATGGATATTAACAACAAAGCACGTATTCACTGGGCTTGCCGCCGTGGCATGCGCGAGCTGGACATCTCCATCATGCCGTTCTTCGAATACGAATACGACAGCCTGAATGACGCGGACAAGGCGCTGTTTATCCGCCTGCTGGAGTGCGACGATCCCGATTTGTTCAACTGGCTGATGAATCATGGCGCGCCGCAGGACGGCGAGCTGCAGAGAATGGTGACCCTGATCCAAACGCGAAATAAAGACCGTGGCCCAGTGGCGATGTGATATCCGCATTTCCTGGCGCACCCAGCTGTTTTCACTGTTGACCCACGGCGTTCTGATCCTGCTGATCCTGATTTCGCCCTGGCCGGAAGGCTTTGGCCCGCTCTGGCTGGTGCTGCTGACGCTGGTGGTGTTTCAGTGCATTCGCAGCCAGAAGCGCATCGCCGCGGTGCAGGGCGAGTTGCGGCTGCTGGCGGATCGGCGTTTCAGCTGGCACGGCCGCGAGTGGCGGCTGGCGAAAAAACCGTGGATGCCGGGTTACGGCATGCTGTTGACGCTGCAGCCGATGGAAGGCAAAAAGCGCCGCCGGCTGTGGCTGGCTTCCGACTGCATGAGCAAAGAGGAATGGCGCCACCTGCGGCAGCTGTTGCTGTATCCGCCGGCGGGTGACGGCGAACAAGGTTGATAGGGGGCGCCGGCGCGAATCATGCCGCCGGCGCTCGGCGTTGGGGGGAACGCCCGATAGCGGCTACAGCAGCGGCTCCATTTCCAACAGGATCTGTTCGCACCATTGCTGCAGGCGCTCTTCGCTCAGATCGTATTGGTTGACCTCATCGAGCGCCAGGCCGACGAAGTGTTTGCCGTCGGTGCTCAGCGGTTTGGGGCTGGTGAACTCGAAACCCTCAGTGGGCCAGAAGCCGATGAACTGTACGCCCAGCGGCGCGATGTGATCGTGCAGCATGCCCAGCGCGTCGAGGAACCACTCACCGTAACCGAGCTGATCGCCCATGCCGTACATGGCGACGATTTTGCCTTTCAGATCCAGCGCCGCCAGCTGCGGCCAGATCGCTTCCCAGTCTTCCTGCAGTTCGCCGAAATCCCAGGTCGGGATGCCGAGGATCAGAATGGAATAGTCCTCCATCAGCTTGGGTGAGACGTCTTTCAGGTTGTGCAGGTCGACCAGGTCTTCACCCAGAATCTCACGGATTTTTTCTGCCGCCATTTCGGTGTAGCAGGTGCTGGAGCCGTAAAACAGACCAATCTTCATGTGTAAACCGTTACGTTGCTGTTTAGAGAATTGCAGCGAGTATACCTGATTTGCGCCGGCTTAAGGCATAATGGCGCGGGTGGAAATGCAACAAAGAGAGGACCGCGTGCAACAGCAAGACAATGCGCTGATTGAACAATTCCTGGATGCGCTGTGGCTTGAGCGCAATCTGGCGGAAAATACGCTGGCCTCCTATCGGCTGGATTTGCAGGCCCTGGGCGCCTGGCTTGGCCAGCAGAAGACCGATTTGCTGCAGGCGCAGGCGCTGGATCTGCAGGCGTTTCTCGCCGAGCGGGTGGATGGCGGTTACAAAGCCACCAGCTCCGCGCGTTTGTTGAGCGCCATGAGGCGCCTGTTTCAATATCTGTACCGCGAAAAGCTGCGCGCCGACGATCCCACCGCGCAGCTGGCGTCTCCCAAACTGCCGCAGCGCTTGCCGAAAGATCTGAGCGAGGCGCAGGTCGATGCGTTGCTGCAGGCGCCCTGCGTCGATCAGCCGCTGGAGCTGCGCGACAAGGCGATGCTCGAAGTGTTGTACGCCACCGGGCTGCGGGTTTCCGAGCTGGTGGGGCTGAACATCAGCGACGTCAGCCTGCGTCAGGGCGTGGTGCGGGTGATCGGCAAGGGCAACAAGGAGCGGCTGGTGCCGCTGGGCGAAGAGGCGGTCTACTGGATCGAAAACTATCTGGAGCACGGCCGCCCATGGCTGGTCAACGGCCAGACGCTGGATGTGCTGTTCCCCAGCACCCGCTGCCAGCAAATGACCCGACAGACGTTCTGGCATCGCATCAAACACTATGCCATCCTTGCGGGCATCGACAGCGAGCGTCTGTCGCCGCACGTGTTGCGGCACGCGTTCGCTACCCATTTGCTGAACCATGGGGCCGATCTCCGTGTCGTACAGATGTTGTTAGGGCACAGCGATCTCTCGACCACGCAAATTTATACTCATGTAGCGACCGAACGACTGAAACAGCTACATCAACAGCATCACCCGCGCGCCTGAGCGGCGGGTTCGAAAGGATTGGAATAATGAAAAAAGGTTTAATGCTGCTTTCACTGCTGGTGGCCTCGGTGGCCGGCGCCGCCCATGCCGATGACGCGGCGATCAAAAAAGCGCTCGCCAGCCTGGGCATCCAGCAGGCGGACGTGCAGCCTTCACCGGTCAACGGCCTGAAAACCGTGCTGACCGACAGCGGCGTGCTGTACGCCTCCGAAGACGGCAAGCACATCCTGCAGGGCCCGCTGTTCGACGTCAGCGGCAAAGAGCCGGTCAACGTGACCAACCAACTGCTGAGCAGCAAGATGGACGCGCTGAAAGATCAGATGATCGTGTACAAGGCGCCGAAAGAGAAACACGTGATCACCGTGTTCACCGACATCACCTGCGGTTACTGTCACAAGCTGCATCAGCAGATGAAAGAGTACAACGATCTGGGTATTACCGTGCGTTACCTGGCATTCCCGCGCCAGGGGCTGGCATCCCAGGCTGAAAAAGACATGCAGTCGATCTGGTGCACCGCCGACAAGGCCAAGGCGTTCGACGCCGCCATGAAGGGCGACGCCGTTTCTCCGGCGACCTGTAAAACCGACATCAGCAAGCATTACGAGCTGGGCGTGCAGTTCGGCATTCAGGGCACGCCGGCCATCATCCTGGAAAACGGCATGATGATCCCGGGCTATCAGGGGCCGAAAGAGATGGCCGCCATGCTGGACGCGCATCAGGCCGCCACCAAAGCCGGTGGTTAATCGCCGGTGAGTATCAAAACGCAACTACGCCGCCGCCCGGCGGCGGACGACACGCATCTGCCCGCCAGTTTACCGCCGCTGCTGCGCCGGCTTTACGCCCTGCGCGGCGTGCAGGCTGAGCAAGAGTTGGAGCGCGGCGTTAAGGGCATGCTGCCCTGGCAACAGCTGGACGGCATCGACGACGCCGTCAGCCTGCTGCAACAGGCGCTAGCCGACGGCCGCCGCATCATGGTGGTGGGCGATTTCGACGCCGATGGCGCCACCAGCACCGCGCTGACGGTGCTGGCGCTGCGCAGCATGGGCGGTGCAGCCGTCGATTATCTGGTGCCTAACCGTTTCGAAGACGGTTACGGCCTGAGCCCCGAAGTGGTGGAGCAGGCGGCGGCGCGCGGCGCAGAACTCATTGTCACCGTCGATAACGGCATCTCCTCCCACGCCGGCGTCGACGTGGCGCACGCCAAAGGCATGCAGGTGCTGGTGACCGATCACCACCTGCCGGGCGAGACCCTGCCGGCGGCTGAAGCGATCGTCAATCCCAACCTGCGCGGCTGCGCCTTCCCGTCCAAATCGCTGGCGGGGGTAGGCGTGGCGTTCTACCTGATGCTGGCGCTGCGCGCCCGGCTGCGGGACAGCGGCTGGTTCGAGCAGCGCGCGCTGGCGATGCCGAATCTGGCGGAACTGCTGGATCTGGTGGCGCTCGGCACCGTGGCCGACGTGGTGCCGCTGGACGCCAACAACCGCATTCTGGTGTATCAGGGGTTAAACCGCATCCGCGCCGGCAAATGCCGACCGGGCATCCGCGCGCTGCTTGAGGTGGCCAACCGCGACGCCCGCCAGCTGGCGGCCAACGATCTCGGTTTCGCCCTCGGCCCGCGCCTCAACGCCGCCGGCCGGCTGGACGACATGTCTATCGGCGTGGCGCTGCTGCTGAGCGACGACATTGCGCAGGCGCGCATGCTGGCCAACGATCTCGATGCGCTGAACCAGACGCGCCGCGAGATAGAGCAGGGCATGCAGGTGGAAGCTCTGCAGCTGTGCGATCAGTTGGAGCGCACCAGCACCGAGCTGCCTTATGGGTTGGCGATGTATCACCCGGAATGGCATCAGGGCGTGGTGGGCATCCTCGCTTCGCGCATCAAAGAGCGTTTCCACCGCCCGGTGATCGCGTTCGCGCCGGCGGGCGACGGCATCCTGAAGGGCTCCGGCCGTTCGGTGCCCGGCTTGCACATGCGCGACGCGCTGGAGCGGCTGGATATGCTGAACCCCGGGCTGATGATGAAGTTCGGCGGCCACGCGATGGCGGCCGGGCTGTCGCTGGAAGAGGCCAAATTCGACGAGTTCCGCCAGCGTTTCGGCGAGCTGGTGGGGGAATGGCTCGATCCGGCGATGCTGGAAGGGGTTATCTGGTCCGACGGCGAACTGGCGATGCAGGAGCTGTCGCTGACCACGGCGGAGCTGCTGCGCGAGGGCGGCCCGTGGGGCCAGGCGTTCCCTGAACCGACCTTCGACGGCAAGTTCCGCATTCTGCAGCAGCGGCTGGTGGGCGAGAAACACCTGAAGCTGATGGTGGAACCGCTCGGCGGCGGCCCGCTGCTCGACGGCATCGCGTTTAACGTGGACACCACGCTGTGGCCGGACAGCAGCGTGCGCGAAGTGGAACTGGCCTACAAGCTCGACGTCAACGAGTTTCGCGGCAACCGCAATGTGCAACTGCTGATCCAGCATCTTTGGCCGCGCTGAAGTGAAATTGAACACAATTCGGGGATTGGGCTCTCCAATCCCCGGCATCCTTCCCGAACGCCACAAAAACTGACCAACTCGCTATAAACTGCCGCCCGGATCCGTTAGAATTAGCGGTTCCAATGGCATTCCGCCATCGACGACATCAACGTAAAAGAACGAAACCATGTTTGAAATTAACCCGGTAAAAAACCGAATTCAGGACCTGTCCGAGCGGACTGCGGTTCTTAGGGGGTATCTTTGACTATGATGCCAAGAAGGAACGCCTAGAAGAAGTCAACGCCGAGCTGGAACAGCCGGACGTCTGGAACGAGCCGGAGCGCGCGCAGGCGCTCGGCAAAGAGCGCGCCGCGCTGGAAGCCATCGTTGAAACCATCGATCAGCTGGAGCAGGGCGGCGAAGACGTCGGCGGGCTGCTGGAACTGGCGGTGGAAGCCGACGATGAAGAGACCTTCAACGAAGCGGTCGCCGAGCTGGATCAACTGATGAGCAAGCTGGATCAGTTGGAATTCCGCCGCATGTTCTCCGGCGAATACGACAGCGCCGACTGCTACCTGGATATCCAGGCCGGCTCCGGCGGCACCGAAGCGCAGGACTGGGCCAGCATGCTGCTGCGCATGTACCTGCGCTGGGCTGAAGCCAAGGGCTTCAAGACCGAAGTGATCGAAGAGTCCGACGGCGACGTCGCGGGCCTGAAATCGGCCACCATCAAGATCATCGGCGACTACGCGTTCGGCTGGTTGCGCACTGAAACCGGCGTGCATCGCCTGGTGCGCAAGAGCCCGTTCGACTCCGGCGGCCGTCGCCACACCTCGTTCAGCTCGGTGTTCATCTACCCGGAAGTCGACGACGATATCGATATCGAAATCAACCCGGCGGATCTGCGTATCGACGTGTACCGCGCCTCCGGTGCGGGCGGTCAGCACGTCAACAAAACCGAATCCGCCGTACGTATTACTCACCTGCCAACCAACATCGTGGTGCAGTGCCAGAACGATCGTTCTCAGCATAAGAACAAGGATCAAGCGTTTAAACAGCTGCGAGCCAAGCTGTACGAGTTTGAGATGCAAAAGAAAAATGCTGATAAGCAGACGATGGAAGACAACAAGTCCGACATCGGCTGGGGCAGCCAAATCCGTTCTTACGTGCTGGATGACTCCCGCATCAAGGATTTGCGCACCAACGTCGAAACGCGTAACACGCAGGCCGTACTGGATGGCGACCTGGATAAATTCATTGAGGCAAGTTTGAAAGCCGGGTTATGAGGAATAGAAATGTCTGAACAACAAGTACAGGGCGCCGATCAGGCGCTGGATCTCAATAACGAACTGCAGTCCCGCCGCGAGAAACTGGCCGGCCTGCGTGAGAACGGCATTGCGTTCCCGAACGACTTCCGTCGCGACTCCACCTCCGACAAACTGCACGCCGCGTACGGCGATAAAGACAACGAAGAGCTGGAAGCGCTGGGCGTAGAAGTGACCGTCGCCGGCCGCATGATGACCCGCCGGATTATGGGCAAGGCATCCTTCGTTACGCTGCAGGACGTGGGCGGCCGCATTCAGCTGTACGTCGCGCGCGACGATCTGGCTGAAGGCGTGTACAACGAGCAGTTCAAGAAGTGGGACCTGGGCGATATCCTCGGCGCGCGCGGCAAGCTGTTCAAAACCAAGACCGGCGAACTGTCGATCCACTGCACCGAACTGCGTCTGCTGACCAAAGCGCTGCGTCCGCTGCCGGACAAATTCCACGGCCTGGCGGATCAGGAAACCCGTTACCGCCAGCGTTACCTGGATCTGATCGCCAACGAAGAATCGCGCAACACCTTCAAGGTGCGTTCGCAGGTGATGTCCGCTATCCGTAACTTCATGGTGGAACGCGGCTTCATGGAAGTCGAAACCCCGATGATGCAGGTGATCCCGGGCGGCGCGTCCGCGCGTCCGTTCATCACGCACCACAATGCGCTGGATATCGACATGTACCTGCGCATCGCGCCGGAACTGTATCTGAAGCGTCTGGTGGTCGGCGGCTTCGAGCGCGTGTTCGAAATCAACCGCAACTTCCGCAACGAAGGCGTTTCTCCGCGTCATAACCCAGAGTTCACCATGATGGAACTCTACATGGCTTACGCGGATTACAAAGATCTGATCGAGCTGACCGAGACCCTGTTCCGCACCCTGACCGAGAAAGTGCTGGGCACCTCTCAGGTGCAGTACGGCGACGAAGTGTTCGACTTCGGCAAGCCATTCGAGAAGTTGACCATGACCGAGGCGATCAAGAAATACCGTCCGGAAACCGATCTGGCTGACCTGGCCGACATGGGCAAAGCGGTGGCCATCGCTGAATCCATCGGCATCAAGGTTGAGAAGAGCTGGGGCCTGGGCCGCGTCGTGACCGAGATCTTCGAAGAAGTGGCGGAAAGCCATCTGATTCAGCCGACCTTCATCACCGAGTACCCGGCTGAAGTGTCGCCGCTGGCGCGCCGCAACGACGTGAACCCGGAAATCACCGACCGCTTCGAGTTCTTCATCGGCGGCCGTGAAATCGGCAACGGCTTCTCCGAGCTGAACGACGCTGAAGACCAGGCGCAGCGCTTCGCCGATCAGGTGAACGCCAAAGACGCCGGCGACGACGAAGCGATGTTCTACGACGAAGACTACGTCACCGCGCTGGAGCACGGCCTGCCGCCGACCGCCGGTCTGGGCATCGGCATCGACCGCATGGTGATGCTGTTCACCAACAGCCACACCATCCGCGACGTGATTCTGTTCCCGGCGATGCGCCCACAGAAATAATCCCGTTTAGCGTGCAACAACCGGTGCAGGCAACTGCGCCGGTTTTTTTTCGTCTACGGGACTTAACCGCTTAAAACATCGACAGTTACGCGCCATCTCCGCTTGCCCGTCGCCGATAACCGGTTATAATGCCTGTCGCACACCGATGCGGGTGTAGTTCAATGGTAGAACGGCAGCTTCCCAAGCTGCATACGAGGGTTCGATTCCCTTCACCCGCTCCAATCCTTTCTGTTAGTACCTTCTCGGTAAAAATCAGCAAGTTAAGAAGTGGTTGAATGTTCAGGTACCTACAAAGGTATCCCAAGGAATTGCCCATCGCTGTTGCGGCTTGGTGTGTGGCTCTGGGAGCATATCAAACCGCTAGCGGTCGTTCTACTGTCTTACCGCGATAGCTCAACAAGAACAGCATGCCGTGCCACCGGCTCTAAACTCTCCCAAAACATAGTACATCGCAGCATTCAGCCCCGATGCCCCTTTACAGGGATAAACAGGCTCAAGTGATACGCACCGGTAGCGAAAGATCCGGCTCTATCTCCGGCTGGCCCACGGTTCCGTTTGGATGCACGGGCGACCTGATAACGATGATGCGCTATGATAATCTGATGATGTCGCTGACGCTCCGCTGCTTAGGTATCACTAACCGGGGCTTTATGGCTTCTATACCTAAAAGTAATATGCACGTTCTTGATGGGATTAATAAAAAAAATGGAAATATGTAAATTATGTGGTAAAGAAGCCGTTCTCAAAATGTCTCATATTATTCCGCGTAGTTACTATAAAAGATTGAAAAAAGAATCGGGTCAATTGCTATTAGTATCAAGTACCGAGGAAGAGCCTAAACTAACAAACTCCGATCCAAAAGAAAGATTACTGTGTGGTGATTGCGAGCAGTTCTTAAGTTCTAATTATGAAGTTTATGGGACGGTTATTTTTAGACGATCCGAAAACGTAATCAAAAATGATAACCACATCGTAATTAATGGGTTTGACTACAAAAGAACGTATCTTTTTTTCATAAGTATTCTGTGGCGAGCTTCTTTATCAACACATCCTACCTTTCAGGCGGTTTTATTAGAGGAGCGCTTGCAGGAATTATTGCGACAATGTATTTTTTCCAATAGTTTAAAAATAAGTATGCATACCAATCTTAGACTCGATCACTTTTTTAGGTTATCGGTCGTTCGTATCGTAGACAGTACAGGGAATATTCCCGATGAAGTAATTAGGAGCATAATTTCAAACTTTAGAATGGAACACGGTACGGATAAGTGTAGCATGATTTATTATTTCATGCTGGACGGTTTTCTGGTGACATATGTTTTATCTTTAGGGAAGGATTTACACGATATTAGGGCTAAAAGATTAAACTCTCAATTGGTTAGTGGTAGTAGCGCTAGAATCAATAAAGTGGAAGTTAACGAGTTAAAAGAAATTGCTGGAATGTTCAATATGATCATAGATAAACGCAAGAGTAGCGGTGCCTAGTATATTAACAAGTGAATTTTATTATACTCATGCAAGGCCCTCCCTCCACCGACCCACGGTCATCAGTCCCCCCATACCCCTCTGTTATACGTGTGCCGAATGCGGGGAGGGGTAGGCTAACCATACCTATATCGTCCTGTACCGATCCCTGCGGCCTCTTATCCAGAAGTATCCCATTACATTGACGAGCATTTTTAACGCCACTGCGTACCTTACAAATCGCAGGATAGAATAAGTAGGTATCATTTGAGTATTGCCTGCTGATACTGTGTGACAGCGTATCTGTTTAGTCTCAAATACACTATTGCATAACTCAAAAGATACTGTATCATTTGGGTTACTAATAAAAGACTATGGAGGTGTATGTATGAGCTCTAAAATCTTTGGGTATGCACGTGTATCAACAAAAGACCAGAATCCCGACCGCCAAACACTAGTGCTGGTTGACTGTGATGAGGTTCTACTGGACAAGGTAAGCGGAAAGAACACCGACCGGCCAGAGCTGACTAAACTTCGTGGAATGGTTCGTGCCGGGGACACTGTACGGGTGAAGTCCGTAGATCGATTGGCACGTAATACAAAGGATTTACTGGATCTGCTGGAAGAGTTCACCGCGAAAGGCGTCAGTGTGTCATTCATCGATAACAGTATGACATTTGATAATAGTCCGACCAGTAAGTTTATGATTACTATGCTGGGTGCTGTGGGCGAACTGGAGCGTAGTTTTATTCGACAGCGGCAGAGTGAAGGCATTGCAGCAGCCAAGGAGCGTGGAGCTTTCAAGGGGCGCCAGAAGGATGATGAACTGCGGGAGAAAATACACAGATATATCCGGCTAGGCACCCACAGTAATGATGATATTATCAAGCTGGTTGGTTGTGGTCGGGCGACCTTTTACCGTATCAAAAAGGAATTTAGTTAGTACAGATAACTTATTCCTTCATATTGAAATTTCTTTAGTGTATCACTCTAAGGGGAGATGAGAAGTAATAACTCACACCGCTATGAGAGTGGGTTTCGTCAGTAGTAGCAATTAAGACCACCACTCTAAGGGGAGGTGGGAAGTGACTGCCCCAAATCATCGAGAGAATATTCATATTATGCTTTCCCTTGAGGCTGAATATGAATGCGCTTTCTCCTATCACAGTAAATAAAAACCTGACCAAGCCAACCCCATACCACTTCGTTTAGTGGTGCGATAAGTCACGTCTGGGATTTGGTTAAACACAACGGAGAAAGAATGTTCGAAGAAATGGATTTACCTGACCAGTTCGGCGGCGACAGCACACCACCAGGCCTGAATAAAATGGACGCTATGAACTGGCGTATGTTTCAAAGTGGCTGGGTGCCGTCGGCTAACGACCTGCAAGCACCGGCAATTAAACAATTGTACGAGCGCTACCGTACAACACATTCGAGTTCTGATATGAAAGCGGCTGTGGCGGACAAGCTACGCGCAGAGGCTACTATCCGTAAGTTAGCAATGCAGAACCCGAACCGCGTTGGCCTGAAACAGTCACAAGTTACCTCTGCCGTCAAAGAGTCGCTGGATGCCTACCACACGGGCACACCTCGCCCCAGCATCGATATTGTTCGTAGCCTATTACCCGGAAAGGATGTTAAGCCAGTGATGAGCCGACCACAGCAACGCAGACGTTTAAAGAAAGGGTTACGCGCCAATTCAGACCACCCCGCAGTTGTTACCGCTCAAAAGCAAGGGAATCCTATTCGTATGGATGCCGACACTATCAGCTCCGGTCTACAGAGCCTCCAGAATGCCGCTATGGTTGTTCGTAAGCTGAATGACCATGAACAGCGTATGCAGGACATGGAAGCGCGTCTGAAAGAGCTGGAAGCGTTCAAGGATAGCACCGAGAAGCGCCACGCAATCGAGGATGCAGGGCAGACGCCAGAACAGCGAGTCATCGAGCTACGCAAGCAAGGACTTGGCTACAAAGCTATTCAGTCGGCAACGGGCATTTCACAGAGCACAGTCCGAAACTGGGTGAAAGCCCACGGCCTGTAAGCCAGTGAGGGTGTCAGGTTTGGCACCCTTTGGCACCCCAAAAAACAGCCAAAAGTCTTATATATAAATATATATATAACCTCTGCCCTGTAGTTGCCTGCCGAAACACAAGTACAGAGCTTTACCGAATAACAACGCTGCGCCGGGTTCCGGCTGGTTACCGGGTTTGTCCTTACCGGCGTGGCGTTCCTTTATCTATCCATTCTTTGTTATCTCCTAACTTGAGCACGGTTCACCCGGCGAGCTTTCCGCTGGGTTCCCTCTTCACGCTTTGCTTTGGCGAGCAGATAAAAACTCAACAACAACTCTATGAGGGTGTATGTCCAGCAATTTCAATTCAATGTTTAAACCGAGAAGCAACGTATCAACCAGCTTCAACCAGCACTACCAAAAGGAGCCACAATCGGTTTCCCGCTCCAGTGGTTCGGGGGTATCTCGATCTAGCGGCGGTAGCAGCAGCTTTAATCATCAGGAGCGTCAGATGTTGCATGACCTTGGCCGGCGGATGCGTGGCGCGAACGCGAACCAGCACGGTGTGTACCAACAGGCCGTTGATGAGTTGATAGGTGACCGTGAATTAACCGCGGCGGATGCCCGCATGATAGCCCTGTACGCCAAGACTGGCTCAGCCGATGGGCGCACAGGTAGCACCGAGTGGGGCGCGAAGTGGGGCGAAGCATTGGAAGCCCTGCGTGACGTTGAGTAAGGCCTGCACCAGCGACATAACCCCATAAATCTATATGAAATAATTAATTAGGAGATTCCATGAAAACATCAAACAAAACCCAGCGCGTCACCGTTCTGAATGTCCCCGGTGTTTTGTCCCCGGCGGAAGCAGCAAAGGCTCAGAGTGAGGCACCACCGAAGCGGGGCATGCCCACCGATGCCCATGAGGCGCTCTCAATGGATCGTGGTGCGGTTACAGCTGTTCTTGGGTACGCTGGTACCGTGCAGGCTGCGGAGACGATCCAGGATCTTCCTGAGCCGTTACAGGCGGTACAGTACCCTGACGATGAATTATCCTTCCAGTACCGAACAAGCGCCCATTCACGAGTTGCGCTAGACGTCCGAGATATTACCCGAGGTTGGCATGTTCAATCGTTGGCGGATATCGATTCTCTACTTGGGATTATCGGTGCTGAGCTGGTGAACAAGATGTGCCGTGAGAAGCGTGACCGCATTCTTGAGGCTGAGCGTGCAGCCCGTGCCGCTGCCTCAGAGAAGCTGGCTGCTGATTATAAGTCTGTGGCTGATGGATTCATGCACCTGCACGCCCTGCGTAAGAGTTTCAGTGAAGCCGAGGTGCAGTCGCTGCTGGATATGCTAGCTGATGGGAAGCCGAACATGGCGGCTCAGATGGCCGGTACTGACTTAACATGTGTACTCCCTGCCGTGGGGGCTGACTATCGCACCGCCGCTGATGCATGGGCTGAGCAAACTCAAGTCCAGGCTGGTTGTACCTTTAACTTACCAGTCCGGGCAGACCAGACTTCGTATGATGGGACTAGCTTTAATATGGCTGTGCAGCCGGGCGGTAAGTGGATTCTGAGCGTGTGGACGGACTCGGGCTGGTATCCGATTCAGGCATCCACAGCGGCCCGTACAATCGCTCTGGAGCAGCGTGAGCAGATTAACCGGGTGCGTAACATTCAGGCGCGCGGCAAGCCAATTCTGGGGGAGGTGTTCGCTGATGAACTCCAATCTTAACCCTTTACCGAACGGCAAGCACCCTAGCAATCGCGAACTCCAGTTAATGCGGCTGGGGTACGCCGAGTACCAGCCCCGCCTGAGAAGCATCAAGAAGAATAATCCTGAGCGATATGCAGCCGTGATGGATGGTCGTAAACGCTTTTACCAGCATGGGTGGATGTGTCCTACCTGTGGCCATAGCGAGCGTTACACGCGGAATCTAGCCTGTGCTTTCTGTGCCGGGCAGCGCATCCCATTGTGTTTCACGCTTATCAATGGCATCGGCTCGGTGTACACGCCACTGTCTGAGGAGCGTTCAGCAGAGTATCAAGCCCGTAGGCAGGCGCTGATGTATCAACGTGACCTAAGAGACAGAATCCGCAAGCTCGGGGAAATCCGTTGTGGGGACTGGGTATTTCGTGACGGTGACTTCCTCGGGGAGAACCTAGCTGGTGTGGCTGTGGTTATTTCTGTGCATGAACCTGACGCCTTCACCGTTCGAAACCTATGTAAACAAGACCCTGCCTTTAACGCTATCTGGGGGCACGTACACGCCGAGCTGCGGCTCCCCCTACCTTAGACTGACCATTTAATTGACCCAGCCCTGTGCTGGATGTGGAGGAAGAATGACTCAATGTAGTGCCGGAATCACTGCCAGTGCTTCGCCTAAACCTCGCCGTAAACTGCCCCGCCGTGTAGTAACAATCCGACAAGCCGCACGCTTCAATGCTGAGCTGGCGTTAAGTGCCGCTTCTCCATCTGGGTTAGTCTGGAGGGAGTGGAACAGGGGTAAGGGCACCCGCAGACGTAATGCGGGCGACCCCGCAGGCTGCGAGAAGAAATCTCAACCGGGTTATTACGTTGTCGGATTAGATGGCGCTCTGTGGTCTGCCAACACCATCAAGGCGTCTTTACAGGCGCTTCACTCTGCTGCTGGCCAAACTCTTTAAAGGGAGACGGTATGTTCTACAAAGAAATCCCGGGGATTAAGCCAATCGACGAGCAGTTTGTACTGGCCGATGATTCTCCCTCTGGTTTGCGGCATCGGGTAGGTGGTGATACAGGCCCAGTTGCCGGCACGCCATGTACGGTGTTCTTTCCCGGTGAGGGACGAGAGCTGTTCCGGCAACAGCATCTACAGCCAATGAACTATGAGGTTCATATTCATACTGGTTGGCGTGACGTTACCGATTTGGGATTTGGGTACACCGCTGAGCGAGAACTCCAGTACGTGCCCGCTGAATTGGTGCGGGAACAACTTGAATTGAAAAGAGAGATTCAACTGCTCACCGCTATCGTACAGGCTGGGCAGGGACAGCGCCCTGTGACACCGGCGCTGCATTTGAAATCCCGAACCAAGACGGTACGCATCCCCGCCCTAAAACTGGCTGCTATCGATGCGATGAGTCCTGGTGAACGCAGCGCGGCGCTGCTACGTGAAATCTGAGGGCGACATGAGTACTTTCCCACAAGAAATTGAGCGGGTGCTTCGGTGCGCGCTGGCGCCTGATTCTGACTCTCCCAGCGGCCTTGCATGGAAACGACCTTTAGCGAATCGGGTTAAGGCTAGAGGTACCGCCGGTACACTTGGCAAAGACGGTTACTGGTCTGTGCAGGTTAAAGGTAAGAAACTAGCTGCGCATCGCGTGCTGTGGTGGTTGCTGAATGGAGAAATCCCTGCGGAGCTATGCATTGACCACATTGACGGCAATCGAGGGAATAACAATCCAGAGAACTTGCGGTTGGCCACACGCTCCCAGAACAATCAGAACTCGCGTTCAAGGACTAAGCTCTCCACACTACCGAAGGGTATCAGCAGAGCAGGGTGCGGTTACAGGGCGCAGGTACAGGGGAATGGTGTTAGGTGGCGTATAAATGCCAAAGATTTAAGCGTTCTAGTTCCAAGAGTTACAGCGATACGAGAGGGTCTTCATAACGATTTCTTTTGCTATCGTTAGCCGTTCAATGCCCCGATAGTACTATCGCTTGTTGAGGGCGAACTTGTTGACGATGCTATTGCTTGGGGGTAATATAACCAAAGTTGTATTGAACATCGCCTAATCGCTAAAACACAGGAGGCATTGATGGCTATTTCAAGTAGTATGTTCGGCCGAACCGTCCTGAGCGGTAAAGATGCCGAGCAAATGCATAAGCAAATGCATGATAGCAAACCTAATGAGAACGCTAAGCGCTCTCTTGAGGCTGCTCGCGCGATGCGTAAAAAAGCGATCGTTACTATCTAATATTTGCTTCTCAAGTAGGTTGTAGACATAGATGGACGCAGGTTTACAACCTAACATTCAAATAATTCCTCTAACTGAATTCCACAATCACAGGCGCTTTAGTAGCGGTAGTGCCGAGTTCCAACCATTAAAAACTTTTCTCCAAAATGATGCTTTGTCGTTCCAGAATGGTTGCATAGCTCAAACGTATGTAGCTGTAGATGACAATGAGCGGATGGATAAAGCATCTAATGTTAACATTCATCCTTACAAGGTATTGGGCTACATAACCCTAACCTGTAGTCAGGTGGCTTTAACTGATTACCCCCTCGACGGGTGTGAAAGAGCTGGACGTTACGAATATTTACCCGCAGTAAAAATAGCTCGTTTGGCAATTGATGCCACTCAACGGCGTAGTGGTCTTGGAAGTAGGCTTTTCCAACATGCCTTGCTACTGGCTTGTGATGATATTAGGCCTCGCATAGGGTGCCGTTTTTTGATTACTGACGCTAAGAGAACAGCTATTGATTTCTATCAGAATCAAGGAATGGTACTTCTTGATACGGAGGAAAATCAAGCTGCTGAGCATCCAATCATGTTTATCGATCTGTATACTCTGAAAGATGAATAGCCGACTTTAAGTATAGCTCTTCTGTGCATTCAAAGTGTTAGCTGTGCATTCCCCAGTCTAATCATTATCCGCCGTGGCGATTGCCGTTCTCTTCAACTGTATACGGAATACCGGGGTTTCCTGTTTCCCACAGGCGTAGAAATAACTTTATGTGTTTTGAGCACGGGCCAGGATGAGCTGAAATTCCATCCGTTGTTTCTATGATGCATGCGTTAGTGGTTTCTGGCGTTGGATTTTTCACAGGATATACTGTGAACGTATCTATAAAGCGAATTGTTACAGAACCCAAGTCGCTGGCTGATGCTGTCATTACGCTGAATGAGAGGCTCAGCGCTAGTACTAATTTCTTCATACAGCCTCAAGTTAGGCAAGATAGACGATTGGTCATATCTTGCCATTCTGGCAGCTATCGGGGTTGATTGATAATTGCTTTGGTAGATCAATATCGCTGTATCGATCGGCCAAAACGATCTGTTCACAGCCCGTCAGGAAAGCACCGAGTAAAGCCGCTCCGCCTTTTCGGAAATGATGAACAGCAATGTTTCTCTGACTGCTGGCTCGTTCGTGCCTAACGCAGCATGGGCAAGTGCTAAGCATTGAAACGCGAGTTCGTCGGGTGTCAGCGGAGTTCTATCAATAAAAGTGAAGTCGTCTTTCATTTCACCGCCCCTTGTAATTGATTAGCTGCACAATTTCTCTTAACTCGGCCAACTCAGCCCCGCCGCTGTATGTCCTGAAAGATTCCGTCTTGCCTCTCTCGTGACCGACAAGCAGCGCTATCCTGTCTTCCGGCACACCTGCCCGGTCTAGTTCAGTGATGAACATTCCCCGCAGGCTGTGGAAGCATTGCCGGTCTGTAGCGTTCGGCAGTACCTTATTCCGTAGGCGGGTAAATTGCTGACTGAACCACGGTCCGCGCTTGGCATCTGCTCTCTTGATGGCGTTTGCTTTAGGCAGCAAGTACCGCCCGTGCTGCCCCTGAGCATTCAAACGTTTGTACTTCTGGATGATGTCTACCAAAGCAGAGTGAATAGGCGCCAATCGAACGCCTGCTTTTGTTTTGGCTGCCTGAATACGGAAGCACTGCACACCGTCGATTTCCGGCACGTCATCAACACCGAGAGAGGCAATTTCATTCAGACGCATTCCTGAGTACAGGCCAATAAAAATAACGTCGTGAAGTTCTTCCTCGGCATTAACGAGAAGGGTTGTAATCTCTGCCTGCGTGAACGGCTGGTAACTGCTAACAGTCCTCTTCGCCTCAAGTCGGTGCCCTATGAATGGTGACGCGGCGGGGATTCCGTCATAACAGCGGCGGGCGTACTCGTACACCGAGTTCAGGCCGGACAGGTAGTTCTGGATTGTCTGGGCGGATTTCTTGGGTTTTAGCGCACGGATGAACTGCGTCACCGATGTGCGGGTGATGCCGGTTATCTCGGTATCAGCAACGGTTAAATGTTCGAGCAGGAGCCGTACCGCTAGGGTGTGTTTACTGATGGTGCTGGGGCTGCGTGTTTTCTTGTATTCAGTTAGGTATTCGGAAGTAACGGCTTGAAGCATTACCCGGTTACCGGAAGTCACTGCTGATACTTGTCCTAGTCGCTGTACCGCATTGATGGCGCGATTTAACGTTATAGTTTCGGTATCAACAGCGTGTTTTTCTTTTACGTGGTTCCATTCAACAACTAATCGGTCGCGCACTGTTCGGGCTTTCTGGACGTCACGCTGACCAGTGCTTTTCCTGAACAGCCTCCGGCCATTTGTTAAATGCCGCATATGCTGAGGCACTGCTATTTGAAACATCCAAATACCGGATTCGTGTCTGTACAAGTACTGATTTCTGGTACTGTTACCCATAGCGTTATCCCATTCTCTGATGTAGTATTCACCACATCAGCAATGGGATTAGACACTTACCGACAGTTCGGAAAGTACCTATGTTCGATTCCCTTCACCCGCTCCAATCTCCCTATGCATCACCCCATTGAGTTATAACCGTTTTTAGAAAAGCTGATTCTCAACGATTGCATCACCGTTTGGTGCGGGTTGGCTTGTGAGTCGCTCAAGCCATTGGCCTGGCATTTAACCGCGATAATACAACGCGCCGCCCAATCCTGATGCGGGTGTGAGCCGCCGTTGCTGCCCACAGCGCGCCATTGCCGTTTAACTCCACTTCTGTTTAGCCCCGGATGGCAGGCGGTTGTCCGTTTCTTCGCAGGAGCGGTCGCATTCTTTCGGCAGCAGGAAGGTGATACTTCCTGCCAGCAACAGCGATGCCGCCAGCGCGCAAACCGCGACGTTCTGTCCGTACAGATAAATCATGACGCCTACCAGATAGGGGCCGCAGAACCCACCGAGGTTGCCCAGCCCGTTGATCACCCCGCGTGCGCTGCCCGCCACTTCCGCCGCCGCAATGCGTCCGGGAATTGACCAGAAGGGGCTGGTCGCCGCTTTAAGGAAGAAGCCGCACACCACCAGCGCGATATAGGCAGCCACCACGTGCTCATGCAGGATCACCGAGGCTATCAGCGCCGCCGCAAAACAGTACAGGGAGATCCTGACCCACAAACGGCGGTTACCGCTGCGATCGCTGAACATCGAAATCACATAAATCCCCGCCAGAGTGGCAACAAACGGCAGGATCGCCAATACCCCAACATTGGCCATGCTGCCACCGGTCAGGTTTTTCAAGATGGTGGGCAGCCACAACGTATACCCATAGTCTCCGGTCTGGTAAAAGAAATTCAGCACGACCAGGCGCATCAATCCCTTGTTGCGAAACACCGCTTTTAACGGCGCCTTCGCTGCCGGCACCCTCCCTTCCCGCGCTTTGCGCTCCCGGGCCAGTTCGGTCAATAAATAGTCGCGTTCCTTCGCCGGTAGCCAACGCGCCTCTTCCGGACGGTCACTGATTACCAGCCACCAAATGGTCAACACCACGACCGACAACAAGCCTTCGATAATGAACAGCCAGCGCCAGTCGAGAGTGGCAATAATCGCGCCGGAAACCGGGGCGGTCAGCATCCCCCCTAGTGGGGCAAACATCATGACAAAGGCATTGGCGCGCCCCAGTTCTTTTTCCGGGAACCAATTGCTTACCATGGTCAGCACGACGGGCAACATTCCCCCTTCGGAGATCCCGAGAATAAAACGCAGCACGAGCAGTTGATATTCATGGGTGACGAACCCGGTGGCGATAGAGACAATCGCCCAGGCCACGAGCGACCAGGCTATAAAACGTTTTCCGCTACCGTAAACCGCAAGTCGTCCGCCAGGGATTTGCAGAAATAAATAACCAATAAAAAAGATACCGCTGGCCACGCCAGCCATCTGGCTGGTAATACCTAAATCCTGTTCCATGCCACCCGGCAGAGCAAAGCTGATATTAACGCGATCCATAAATGAAATAATACAGGTGATAAGGATCGGCGCGATAACCCGCAGCCAGCGGGTTCCTGGTATTTTATCGGTCATAATAGCGTCTCGATGATATCCGCCATTCACAGAGGATATTGAGTTGGCGGATAAAAATGATTATTCGTAACTCAAACGATCATTTTTATTGAATTAACCCAGGAATATCCTGATGTGAAAAATAACCTGCCAGATTATCCAAAACGGATTGGCTCATTCCCTGACGAGTTTCTACGGTAGCGCTGGCCACATGGGGTTGAAGCAGAACATTCTCGAGAGCAAAGAACGCTGTCGGGACATGGGGTTCGTTTTCAAAGACATCCAGAGCGGCCCCGGCGATAACATGATTTTGTAACGCCTTTATCAGCGCCGCCTCATCGACCAGGCTGCCGCGGGCAATATTGATAAGCCAGGCGCGTTCGGGCATGGCGTTAAATACGCTGGCATCAATAATCCCGCGGTTTTCCGCACTGCCGGATGCCGCGATCACCAGGAAATCACTCTGTGCTGCGAGCGTGTGCAGATCGGCGCACCACTGGTAATCCAGGCCGTCTTTGCGCTGGCGGTCAGTATACAGGATGGTCATATCGAAGCCTTTCGCCCGGCGGGCGATGGCTTGGCCGATATTCCCCATGCCGAAAATACCGATGCGTTTACCGCTCACTTTGGTCGCCAGCGGTGGCGGCGTCGTTTCCCAGCGGCCTTCGCGTACAAATCGGTCCCCTTGGCAGAGGCGGCGGCTGGCGGACAGCATTAGCCCCAGAGCCAGATCTGCCACATCATCGGTCAGCACGCCGGCGGTGATCCCGACGCTGATATGGCGTTCCCGGGTGTAGTCGAGATCGATAGCGTCGGTTCCCACGCCAAAGACAGCAATCATGCCCACCTGCGGCAATTGCTCCAGCGTCTCTCGGGTTACCCCCACATCACCACGGGTGACCACCGCCTGAACGTCTGCGCCATGGCGAACCAGGAAGGCTGGAATATCTGATTGTTCATAGAGACGGAATACCCGGTAGCGGGCGTCCAACGCGGCTTGCAAAGCATCCATCACCGGCGCGATAAGCAAAATGGTAGGTTGAGTGTCAGTGTGCATCGTTGCGATCCTGTCTGAAAAATAGGGGATACCCTGTATCAGACGTTTTTTTACCGCTTATTTTTGCGATCTGCATCACGCCAAAGAGTGTTAAAAAAGCATGTTACTGCTGGCGTGATCTCGTGTGCAATTTCGTGGTTTCTGTCAGTGACTATCGGGGAAAATAACTCATTATGCCCGTAGGGGGAGAAGGCTAAATCGATCGATTTTGGTGAGAGCGGTGAATATCCAGTGATTTTCTGCCGTGGATCACAGGATAAGTAACGTCGTTTCGTAACACTTAATTAAGTGACTTTTGTCACAGTTTTAAGCGGCTAAAAACCGTGAGATAGGTCATGACTTATTTCACCATGCCGAATAGCCTTTCAGGTGGAGTTTACTCACAGTGGTGATAGGCTGTAAATATTAACAAGAAAGCGGTTTGCTTTGTTGCTTATTCATAGTGGCGCCCGTAGAACGATCGAATAGCGATTCTACCGTAATTACGCCGAGATTGCCTGTTGCCATAAAACTACCCAGCCATTGTTCTTGTCGGTGAAATACCGAATCGATATCTACCAGAGAAAATATTATGATTATTGATGCCTTAACCACTGCCGTAAATAATAAATTCTATCCGGCAGCCATTCGAAAAATGCTGGCCAGCATTATTGAAAGTGAGCCGTACAATTTACCTGTCGGCCACTATCAGGTGCAGGGTAAACAGATGTTCTTTAACGTCGTTGAAGGGGAAACCAAACTGTTGGCCGACCAGAAGCCGGAGTTTCATCGCCAGTATCTGGATATCCATCTTGTCCTAGAAGGGCGAGAAGTGATTGGCGCCGGGGTTCTGGGGCTGCCTTTGCCGTTGAGTGAGCCATTTAACGAGGCGCACGACCTTGGGTTTAGCCCGGCGATCCCCGGTGAGACTCTCATCCACCTGCAACCCGGTGAACTGGCCGTTATCTTTCCGGGGGAACTGCATCGCCCGATGAGTACCTGCACAACGCCGGCAGTTCTGCGTAAAATTGTGGCGAAAATCGACGGCGCCCTGCTGACGTAGCAAGACGTTCAGCGGCGGCTGGTATCGCTACTTCAGGCTGCCCGGCGGAAAGCCTTGCTCATCCGCCGTCTGCAGCGCTTCCGAAGAATGCGCCTTTCCCGTCAAAGCCATAGCCCCTAACTTTTAAAGATTGAGTTGGGTTGAATAAATGTACGGCAGAGATTACGCCGTATTATTTACAGGGATATTTGCTTCAGATTCAGATTACATCATTAAAGGCCGGAGTTTACCTCTGTAGTCGATGTAGCCAATCTCATAACGCCTTGATCTTTTAATGCGGTTCCTCCCCATTAGCACAATTTTTTATTTTGGTTTGCCTGCGTTCTGATAGATATTAAAAAAACTATATAAAAATAAATTATTTCGGAGCTAATAATGTCGTTGCAAATCGTGCTTACCCGCAGGGAGGCGCTGGGGAAAATGGTGGGCGTCATCGTCGCCGCCAGCCTGTTGCCTTATTCAAATATAACCTATGCCGAACGGGCGCAAATTGCCGCCTCGCCCGTTGAATACGCGCAATTTTTGCAAATTTCGAGAAAAATTACCGAGTTTGACGATTTGGACGTCACACTCTCCGCCCGCTATTTTTCCGCACTGCGCGAACATTTTCCGCAGTTGAACTCGCAACTCAACGCCCTGTTCATCCTGAGCCAGCAAGCCACCGATGCGGAAACCTTGAACCGACATGCGATTGAACAGGGGCAGAGGGAGCTTATCCAGGCGATCGTGACCGCGTGGTATACCGGAACCGTAGATCCTTCAAACGCTGAGCAGGGTCAGTTGATTAGTTATAAAGAGGCGCTGATGTATCGCACGGTTCAGGATGCCCTGATTGTGCCGACCTGGTGCAATTTTGGCCCGCTGTGGTGGACCGGCTTGCCGCCGGGCGTTACCCGCCAACCTTCCATTCCCGCAACAGATTTGCCTGCCGTAGCCGATAAAAAATATGAGGACCGCGTGTGAAAAGCCCAATAATTAATGCTTCCGGCGATGCAGAGGCCGATGTCGTCATTGTCGGTTCCGGTATTGTGGGCGGTCTGATGGCGGATGCTTTGGTGAGCCAGGGCTACTCGGTGCTGGTGCTTGAGGCAGGCCCGCGCATTGAGCGCGCACAGGCTGTGGAAAACTGGCGCAATATGCCACTGCACAATCGTGCGGGGTCGGATTTTCAGGGGCTTTACCCGCAATCGGAGTACGCCACCGCGCCGCTCTATTTCCCGGAGAACGACTATATCAAACTGACCGGCCCCAATGGCTCAGGCTTTAAACAGGGCTATTTGCGTGTGGTGGGGGGAACCACCTGGCACTGGGCCGCTTCTTGCTGGCGCAACCATCCCAATGATTTTCGCATGAAATCCCTCTATGGCGTGGGGAGAGACTGGCCTATTTCCTACGAAGATATCGAACCGTGGTACGCGAAAGCCGAAGAGGAAATAGGCGTTGCCGGCCCGAATAATCCGGAGTGGCAGTCCCCTGCGGAACGCAGCGGGCCTTACCCGATGGACATGGTGCCCTGGGCCTACGGCGACAGACGCATTGCTGAGATTGTTAATCCTCACGGTTTTAAATCGGTGCCCATTCCGCAAGGCCGCAGCACCCGGCCCTGGAACGGACGGCCCACCTGCTGCGGCAATAACAATTGCCAGCCGATTTGCCCTATCGGGGCGATGTACAACGGCATTCACCACGTTGAACGGGCCGAACACAAGGGGGCGAAGGTGATCCCCGAGGCGGTGGTGTACAAAATTGACACCGACGACAATAACCGCGTCACCGCCGTTCACTGGTACGACACGGCGCATAACTCCCATCGGGCGATCGGTAAAACGTTCGTTCTGGCCTGCAATGGGATTGAGAACCCGCGCTTGCTGCTGCTGGCGGCCAACGAAAAGAACCCGAACGGCATCGCGAACAGCTCGGATCAGGTGGGGCGCAACATGATGGATCACTCTGGCCTGCACTGCTCCTTCCTGGCGCGAGAGGCCCTGTGGGTTGGCCGCGGCCCGGCGCAGAGCAGCTGCATGGTGGGGTATCGTGACGGCGCGTTTCGCAGCGACCACTCCGCCAACAAGATCATCATCAACAATATCAACCGGGTGATCCCCTCCGCCCTTGAAGTCCTGAAAACGGGCAAGGTCGGCAAGGCGCTGCAGGATGAAGTGCGCGATCGCGCCAGCCGCTCGGTGGATCTCTCCATCAGCCTGGAACCGCTGCCGGACCCGAACAACCGTCTGACCCTGAGCCCCACCCGCAAAGACAAGCATGGCCTGGCCTGCCCGGACATCCACTACGACGTCGGCGATTATGTGCGTAAAGGGCTGGAAGTGGTCAAAATCCAGCTACGGCAGATTGGCGACTTGTTCGATGCGCAAGAGTTTGTGATTAACGACAAGCTGAATGCCAACAACCACATTATGGGCGGCACGATCATGGGCAGCGATCCCACGAACTCGGTGGTGAACGGCAATTGCCGCGCCCACGATCATGACAACCTTTGGATCCCGGGTGGAGGCGCCATGGTTTCAGCCAGCGTTGTCAACACCACGTTGACGATGGCGGCGCTTGGACTCAAGGCGGCCAATGACGTACTGCGCGCCCTGGAGAGCAAATGAATAAAATCACCCACTCGCTGGCAGCGACGCTGCTGCTGGGAAGCGGCTTCGCGGCGCATGCCCAGGACGGCGATCTGATCGCTAGAGGGCAAGCGCTGGCTATCGCCTCGGACTGCATGGCCTGCCATACGAATACGCAGCAGCAGGGCAAGCCTTTTGCCGGGGGGTACGGCATTGCTTCTCCCATGGGCACTATCTACGCCACCAATATAACCCCATCGGTAAAATACGGCATCGGCGGCTATTCTGAAGCGGCGTTTGCCGAGGTTCTGCGTTCTGGGATCCGGCAAGATGGGACGTATCTCTATCCGGCAATGCCTTACACCGCCTATACCCGTCTGAGTGATGACGAGATCCACGCGTTGTATACCTATTTCATGCATGGCGTTGCCCCGGTCGATGAGCCGGCCAAGCGCCAAACCGATCTGCCGTTTCCGTTCAACATCCGCCTCTCCATGGCGGTGTGGAACATGCTTTATTTGGACAATCGGCGTTTCACCCCGGATGTGACGAAAGGTGAGGCGTGGAACGAGGGGGCTGCGCTGGTGCAGGGCCCGGCTCACTGCGGAACCTGTCATACGCCGCGTAATGTGCTGATGGCGGAAGACAATTCGCGCTTCCTGATGGGGGCATCGTTGGGGGCTTGGTACGCGCCGAATATCACCGCCGATCGCCAGGAAGGGATCGGCGACTGGAGCGAGCAGGAGTTAGTGGACTACCTGAAAACCGGTCGGGCGGAAGGGCGCGCACAAGCTGCGGGGCCAATGGCTGAAGCCGTTGAGCACAGCTTCCAATACCTGACCGACCGGCAGCTGCGGGCGATTGCAACTTACCTGAAGACCGTGCCGTCACAGGGCGAGGGGCGCCAGGGCAATGGCCTTAGCCAGGCGCACTACAACGTTGAGCCCCATCTCCGCGGCATGAATTCGCCCAACGCCAACCACACGCTCAATAGCGGCGAGGCGCTCTACAGCGGCTACTGCGCCAGTTGCCATCAGCCGGACGGCAGCGGCAGTTTGAACCAGGCCTACCCTTCGCTATTCAACAACTCCACCACGGCCGCGAGCAATCCGTCAAACCTGATTGCCGCCATTTTGCAGGGGGTTGATCGCCGGGTTGACGGCAAGCACGTACTGATGCCGAGCTTTGGCGCCGGTTCCTATGTCGGAGAGCTGACGGATAAGCAGGTTGCCGATATCGCTAACTTCGTGCTGCAGAAATACGGCAACAGCACGCTGAGCGTGACTGAGGAGGACGTGAGTGAGGTGCGCGCCGGGGGCCCGAAACCGCTGTTGGCGCGCGCACAGCCGATGATTCTGCCTGGCATGGCCGTCGCGGCGGTCGTCATTATTCTGCTGGTCCTATTCTGGCTCCGGCGCCGCAAGGCACGTTAAGGGGGCGTTCGGTCAGGTGGGTGGCGCCATCTGGCCGAATTTCTGGTCGGGATAGCGAGTGATGTTTTTCTGGCGAAGCGGGCAATTATGGCCAGTACTGAAGTGACTGGCGAGGAAAGCTATATTGTCTCCCCCATTGACAGGCGGAAGTGGAGATCGACACGTTCAATGGTCGGCAGCCCTTTAATTTTTTTTATTATGATTTCTGTCGCCACTTTCCCCATCTCATACCGTGGCGTCAGTACGCTGGCTAACCGGGGGGTGATGATCTGCCCGATCTCAAGACCGTGAAATCCGGCAATGGCAATTTGCGCTGGAACGCTGATACCGTTTGCCAGGCATTCCTGTAACACGCCCACGGCCAGATCGTCGTTGGTACAGAGAATACCGTCCATATCCGGATACATTTGGCTCGCAAGCGTCATCATGCCTGTCCCAATTGAAATGGAAGAGATCTTATTGGGGGAAATACGACCGGTAGGTAAATCATGGTTAGCCATTGCCTGACAATATCCCGTGTAACGCTGTTCATCGCGGATATCAGACATTGAACCAAAATAGATAATGCGTTTTTTACCGCTGGCCAGCAACATGGTGGTCATATCGTAGCCGGCTTTCACATTATCAAAACCCACGTTAATTCGATCTGCATTGCCTGACAGCCCCATGATTTCAGCAACGGGTATTTTTGCCGTCTTCAGGAATTTTTCCGCCCGCAGACTATGAACCGACTCGGTCAGCAGCAGCCCTTTGATCTTAAAAGCCAGGATCGCGGCAATTTGCTCCTCTTCGCGTTTGCTGTTGTAGTCATAATTGACGACCAGCGTCTGATAACCCTGTACAGACGTCACGGATTCAATGCCGGCGAGGACATCAGCAAATATCAGATTGTTAAAAGAAGGAACCAGAACGCCGATGAGGGGAGGGCTATTGGAATAGAGGGCGGGATTGTCAGGATCGGCCTGATAGCCGACTTCCTCGATCACGGCGGCGATGCGCGCAGCGGTTTCCGGTTTAACCCTGTCCGGCGTGCGCAGATAGCGGCTGACCGTCATTTTGGTGACACCAGCCAGTACAGCAATGTCATTTAACGTAATGCGCTGCGACTTCACCATTCATACTCATCTGATCCAGACCGTGTTTGTCATTATGCCCACTGCCGAGTCAAAAGAGAATGCACGCAATGTGCTGCCTCCGCCGTATCCGGTGACAACCGCACGATGCGCCGATTCCGGTCTCCGGCATTATATGTTCGTTATCTCCGCATTTCGTAACGCGGGGAAAGAAAGGCACGCATCTGTGCGCCGTGGACGCGGTGGAAGAAAAGACGGGCAGTTTGATACTTGATTCGGCCCGCTCAATAAGATGAACGGGCCGATATGGCCGGATTAACTGAGAATATCTTCGGCGATCACGTTGAACAGCGTATCGATCTCGCCCCGAGTGTTGTAGTGCATCATGCCGATGCGCAGCACGCCGCCGTCCTGCAACCCCAGCTGTTGCACCAAGCCCAACGCATAGAAATGCCCGCTGCCGGCGCAGATGTTGTGCTGCCCCAGGCGGCGGGCGATCGCGTCAGGCGTGTGGCCGCTGAAGGTCAGGGCGAAGGTCGGCGTGCGGCGCGCGCTGTCCGCCCGGGGGTTGCCATAAAGCCGCACGCCGTCGAGTTGTTGCAGCCTCTGCAGGAAGTGGCTGCACAACGCCTCTTCATGCCGGTGGTAGGCGGCGAAGCTCTCCTGCAAACGCTGCCTCAACGGCGCACCGGGCGTGCCCCACTGCGCCAAATACTCGATAGCGGCCGCGACGCCGGCCAGCGCTTCGAAGCTTTGCGTGCCGGTCTCGAAACGGCCGGGGCCGACGTCGGTGGCCGGCTCGACCTTATAAGGTCGCAGGCGCTGCAACCACTGCGGCGCGATGTAGGCCATGCCGACGTGCGGGCCAAAGAACTTGTAGGCGGAACACACCAGGAAGTCACAGCCCAGCGCCTGCACGTCAATCAGGTTGTGCGGCGCATAGTGCACGGCGTCGACATACACCTGCGCGCCGACCCGATGCGCGGCTTCGACGATGGTTTTGATATCGACGATGCTGCCGGTGACGTTGGAGGCGTAGCTGACCGCCACCAGACGGGTGTTGGCGTTGATGCGCTCGCACACTTTCGCGGCATCCAATGCGCAGTCGGCGCTCTCCAGCGGTATCTGATGCACCGCGGCCCCTTTGTCGGCGGCAGCCTGCTGCCAACTGGAGACGTTGGCGTAGTGATCCAGTGCGGTGACGATGACTTCATCGCCGGTCTGCCAGTCGCGGCTGATGATGCGGCTGAGATGGAAAGTCAGCGTGGTCATGTTCATGCCGAAGACGATGTTGTCGGGCGACGGCGCATTTAACAAGGCGCGCACCGATTCCCGCGCCTGGCCCATCACCTCGCCGGTGACCCGGCTCGAGAAATAGTGGCCGCCCAGGTTGGCGTTGTACCTTCCCAGGTAGTCGGTCATTTTTTCCAGCACGCCCCGTGAAACCTGCGCACCGCCGGGGCCGTCGAAAAAGATGGCCGGTTTGCCGTCGATCTGCTGTGACAGCGCGCTGAACTGGGCGCGGGCGAGCTCGGGGGTAAAGGTCATGCTTTCTCCCCCCGAGCGGTGAGGACAAAGAGATCCAAATGACCTTCTTCTTCCGGGCTCACGGCGTTGATCGGCGTGGCGTTGTGCCACAGTTTGCTGTCCGCCAGCAGCACGGCTTCACCGTCCGCCAGCGCTTTTTTAAAGAAAGGGGCGTGGTGGCTGTCGTCATACAGCATGATTTCACCGCCGACGATGTTGTGCCGATGAATGGCGATCATTGCGATATGGTCGAAACCGTCCTGGTGAATGCCTTCCGGCGCCACCTGGGTGTCTTTCTCGATGGCGACCACGCGCATCTGGTGGATCTCTATCTCGGCGCCTTCCGGCAGTTCGTTGCTTTCTGCAAACAGGTTGCACATCTCCGCCATGCCGGCGCTCTGCAACACGGCGCTGTCGATAGGTTCGAAGCGGCGAACCACATTGCCCTGGAAGTGGTTGATCTGATCCGACTGCATGAAGGTGCGCGGCCCCACTTCGACGACGTTGGGGTTGAGGTATTTAACGACCGAATAACGGCGCAGGCGATATTTGCCGTCGGCGTGTTGCGTGTGGGGCAAGGAGGAGAACGATGGCATCAGCTGTTGGGTGGCTTGCGGGCTTAGTACAGTCATACTTATTACGTTTTCGTGTTTCTGTAACATAATCACCTCTAATAATAATAATTTCTGATGTTGTAGGGGGTAATTCGATTGAATTGTAGACGACTCTATAACCAACGCAATTTAGCGGTAGCGAGGTGTGACGGCGGTCGTAAAGTGGGGTGAACAGCAGAGAGGATGAGCAGAAGGCAATGCCTGTATGAAGCCGGTCATTCAGCAAAATAAGCACTACGGGTGAGAGTTCATGCGCAAGCATAACGTGACCAAGGTTACGCTTTCAGGGATAACTCTCATGAATATGAGGTGCTTTACTATAATTCCGGGACCGAGTGACCGCAGTGGAATTGCCTGATTGTTGAAAGAACAATCTTCAACTCCCTCCTGAATAAGGACTCCGATCATGCAGCATGTCAGAAAATTCGTCATTTCCTGCCTGTTTGCTTCGATAATGTTTCCCGGCATGGCGTTCGCGGAGGATCCCCCCGTGACCCCGTTGGCTACCGGGATCGTCAGCAGCGGCGTAGCCGAAGCGCAAGTGACCGAGGCCGTGCGCCACGGTGAAATACTGACCATCAAAGTGCGTTTCAAAGGGTTGAAAGACAACCTTAATGGACAAGGCTTGTATAGCAGTCTGGATAAAAGCAGTCTTGAGAAATCCTTCTACATTCTGGTGGGTAATAAAAAATACCTGCTGCTTACCGATAGCAATAATGTCCCACTGGCCTCTCCCAACGTGTCATTCAGCTCAAGCTCAGGCATTCCCTATGTCGCCACCTGGTTTGGCAGCTTCCCCGCGCCTCCACCTGATGTGAAAGAGGTGTACCTGACGATCGCCAACGTCGAGCCGCTCGGGCCGATAGCCATTACGGATCGTTGAGCGATGAACGGCCTCAGGAAAGCCGCCTGTGTGGGTGGGATGTTAGCCTTTGGGCTGGTGTCATTGGGTTCATGGGCTGACAGCGGAGAGCCGGCGTCCGTGGGGAAACCGGTGATACTCGATCTCAAGGCTACCCGGCTGGATTTGGTTGGTTTGCCTTCGGGGCTGAATGCCGGCGTCCTTGATCTGCAGAGTAAGGCAGCGGATTTGGCTAAACAATCCGCCGACATTTCCGTCAGAGACAGCAAAAATGCCGTAACGTTATCGATGCGCAGCGATGTGCTGTTTGCCTTCGACAGCGATGCGATTGCTGCTAAAGCGGAGCCTGCGCTGCGACAGGTGGCGCAATTTATCGCTGCCGAACCGGTAGGGAACGTGGTGATCGAGGGACACACCGATGCGGTGGGCAGCGATAAATATAATCAGGATCTGTCGCTGCGACGCGCACGTGCGGTGGCTGTTTGGCTGATCGCACATGGGGTAGAAAAATCTCGTCTGAGTGAACGGGGAAAAGGGGAGGCTGAACCGGTGGCTTCCAACGACACGCCGACGGGCCGGGCCAAGAATCGGCGGGTTGACTTCGTGTTGCCGAAAACCGCTGCCGCCGGTTAACCCCGCGCCGGTGGACGTTTCCTTTGCCAGAGCCGCTTTTAAACGGGCTCCTCCCGCTGACTGCTCGCGGAGTTCAGGCTGTATGGCGTGGAGCCGGTGACGCTAATGATTGATGAACACGATCGCGTCGCCAAAAGCCCGTATCTCGCTTTCGGCTTTCGCTTTAGCGGCGCCGACAAAATGCGGGATCAGAACGTCTCGAAATACAGCTCGCGCAACAGCCAGGATATTTCGTTATTGGTGCGGTTTAGGACGTCAATTCTGTGAACCCCTATCGCTTCTGCGCGCAGATCGAGCAGCAAGTTGCGAATCTGCCGGAATAACGGGGTTTGCGGGTTGGGTTTGGCCAACTGCTGGCCGCACAGTTTGATTCCGGCGTCGCAACCGGTGGCGATGTCCGTCAGGCAGCACGGGCAGGTGGTATTTTGGCGCGCCATATTGCGGCATTGTTGCCCGATTACCTGATTGAAATGGCGTAATTGCAGGCAGACTTCCCGCGAGTTCAACGGGTTGGAATGGGTTGTCATCGGTTTCAGCTCCCTTGTCTGCGCCTATATTGGCACTTACCGATGAAGATAACCACGGACAAGCCGAGGGGGTATCGCCTTGTTTTGTCTGGAAGCAACAAAAGCGATGAGGCCCGCGATGGCGGGCCGGTAGCGTCAGGCGCGTTTAAACAGATTCGCCGCCTGGAACAGTGCAAAGGAGCTGACCAGCATTTCGATGCCGACGATCGCCGTCACCAGCGTGACCGACGCCGCCGGGCCTGAGCCGATCAGCATCCAGGCGATGATCAAATCGAGTACACCAATGACGAACTGCAGCCAGTTGCCCGGCAATCCGCGGCGCATATAGCCGGCTGCCAGGCGCGCGATGCCGCCGAGCGCGAACAGCACGGCGAGGTAGACCGCCAGCGCCAGAATGCCCGCCAGCGGACTGGTGATGAACACATAGCCGATAATCAGGTAGGCCACGCCCAGCAGAATGCCGCCGATCATCGGCCAGGTATTCTGCGCCCGGTTGGCGATCATGGCGATAATCAGCCCGGCGCCGCTCAACAGCAGCAGGACGCCCACCACGATGCTCAGCGCCGCGCCGGAGGCGAAAGGGTTGACCAGGCACAGTATGCCGCCCGCCAGCAGCAGGAAGGCGATGATCAGCAGGGTGGTGCGTTGCTTTTTGAGCAGTTCTTCGCTCAGGAGGGGCAGATTATTGCGGTCGAGGTTCAACATGACAGTACTCCATTTCGTCGTTGGGTAATTAATCAGTCATCCTTACCTGTTTAGCATAGACCGTCTGGGGGTTTTTGACTGACCCGGCGCAAATGTTACACTGTGCGGCTGAGGCGTATCAGAACCGAAAAGACGATTGGGGACAGGATTTGAGCATAGGAAGCAAGCTGGCGAGGTGGCGCCGCATCGCGGTGTGTCTGACATTGGGGCTGTTGTTGGCCGGATGTTCGGGTAAAAACACCTACAACCGCGACTACGACAAACTGCCGAAGGGCAGCTACACCGGCAAGTCCTACACCGTCAAACGGGGCGATACGCTGTATTACATCGCCTGGATCACCGACAGCGAAGTCAGCGATCTGGCCAGAATCAACAAGATACGCCCGCCCTATAATCTGGAAGTGGGGCAAAAGCTGCGGCTGAGCGGCGGCGCGCCGACCAAAACCGCCGCCACGCGCCGTAAAACATCTTCCTCCGCGATCGCCAAGCAAACGCCGCCGCCGGGCGCCGCACGTTGCTGGCGCTGGCCGACCAGCGGCCGGATCGTGCAGGCGTACTCCAATGCCGATGGCGGCAACAAGGGCATCGACATCGCCGGTAAACGCGGCCAGCCGATCTATGCTTCCGCCAAGGGCAAAGTGGTGTACGTCGGCAACCAGCTGCGCGGCTACGGCAACCTGATCATGATTAAGCACGGCGAAGACTTCATTACCGCCTATGCGCACAACGACACCACGCTGGTGCGCAACGGCCAGGATGTGAAAGCGGGGCAGAAGATTGGCACTATGGGCAGCACCGGCACCGATTCGGTGTTCCTGCATTTCCAGATCCGCTATCGCGCCACCGCGCTAGATCCGCAGCGCTATCTGCCGCCGCAGGGTTCGTCGCCGTCCTGTTAACGTCAATCCGGCTCCTTGCGGAGCCGGATGTCAGCTATTTCAGCGGCAGATAAAGATCGGTCACCAGTTCATATTCCGCCACCTCGTGCACGAAGTTGTGGTAGTGGAAATAGAGCGGAAAATCGCGCAGCTCCTCGCCGCTGGCCGGCAACCACTCGCTGTAAAGATAGCGGGCGCTTTCCGAGAGCCCATCCAGCGATCCGAGATGGCGTAGCACCGCGCAGCGCCCGGCCGGCAGCGTGCTGTTCACCACGCCGAAGGCGTTGTCCTCCGGGATCGGCGCAGTGACCTCTCCGCAGATGTAGAAGCGGAAGTCCTGCGCTTCGGTGGTGGCCGGATCGTGCGGCGCGATACCGTAAGTGCGGCTGCTTCTGACCGGCGACAGGCCGCTGGTTTTGCGCCACTCGATAAAGCGTGCGGCGGTTTCGTTGACCAGCGCGGATGGGCCGCGATGTTCGATCATCGCCACCGGCGTGGCCGGGAAGTCGAGAATGTCTACCTTCATGGGTTGTTTCCTTTTGTGTTTCGGCTCGGGAAAGCGCTGTTGCCAATCGATCCAGGCCGGCCGTTTGCGAAACTGGCTTGGCGTTTGGCTGAACGCCTGTTTGAAGGCGCGGCTGAAGGACTCCGGGTTTTGAAAACCGGCGTCCAGCGCGATGTCAATCACCGGCTCCAGCGGGTTATACGCCAGGCGGTACGAGGCGCGTTTGAGCCTCATCCACTGGATATAACGCCACACCGAGATGCCACAATACGCGCTAAACTGGCGTTGAAAGTGAAAACGCGAAAAGTGGGCCACTTCGCTCAGTTTTTCGACGGTGAGCGCCTCGTCCAGGTGGCGGTCGATATAGTCAAAGACCAGCGCAAAGCGCTTTGCATACGTCTGGGTCATGTGATTGTCTCCTCCATGCCTGAACTTTGCCCGAGCCGCCGCCACTTCTCCTGACGGATGATGCTGAGTTATCGCTGCAGGAAAACGGAATGGTGCGGCGTTCGCCGCCGGCCAGGCCAAACTCATAACCCCGCGCGGCTGTGCGCCGCGATCCCGACCGAGAAGATGAATATTACATGATGGATCGTTCCCGTTTGCTGAAATTCCTGCTGCCCTATCTGTGGCCGAAAGATAACCCGCGGCTGCGTTGGTATCTGGTGGTGGCCTTCGTGTTCATGGTGGCGGCCAAGGTCAGCACCACGCTGGTGCCGCTGGCTTATAAAGCGATGGTCGATGCGCTGAGCGGCGAGACGGCGAAAATGCTGGCGGTGCCGCTGGGGCTGATCGTCGCCTACGGCGTGGCGCGGGTGGGCGGCGCGCTGTTTGAGGAACTGCGCAACGTGATGTTTATCCACGTCAGCCAGAACGCCACGCGCCTGTTGGGCGTGCGGGTGTTCCGCCAGCTGCATGCGCTGAGCCTGCGTTTCCATCTGGAGCGCCAGACCGGCGGATTGTCGTTGTCCATCGAGCGCGGCACTCAGGCGGTGTCCACGGTGCTGTCACGGCTGCTGTTCTCCATCGTGCCGATCCTGTTCGAGCTCTCGCTGGTCACGGCGATCATGTGGCATATGCTGAACGGCTGGTTCGCGCTGGCGATCCTGACGACGGTCGGTTGCTACATCCTGTTCACCGTGCTGGCGGTCAGCTGGCGCACCCGCTTTCGCCGCGAGCTCAACAAGGCCAACGCCGACGCCAACAGCAAATCCATCGACAGCCTGCTGAACTATGAGACCGTGAAGTACTTCGGCAATGAAGAGTTCGAGGCCGAGCGTTTCGACCTGTCGCGCCGGCTGTACGAATACGCCGCCATCAAGAACCAATTCAGTTTTACGGCGATCAACCTGGGGCAAACCGCCATTATCTCGATCGGACTGATCGTGATGATGACTATGGCGGCGCGGGGCATTACGCAGGGGACGATGACGGTCGGCGACTTCGTGCTGGTCAATGCCTATCTGCTGCAGCTGTATCAGCCGCTGAACTTCTTCGGCTTTATTTATTCCGAGGTGCGCCAGGCGCTGATCGACATGGAGAACATGTTCGATCTGCTGCAGGAACCGCGTGAGATCGTCGATAGCCCGGATGCGCAGCCGCTGCGCCTCGATCGCGGCGAAGTGAGGTTCGACGCGGTCAGCTTCGGTTACGACACGCGTCGGCCGATCCTCAAGCAGGTGAGCTTTACCATTCCGGCGGGCCACACGGTGGCGGTGGTCGGCGCCTCCGGCGCGGGCAAGTCCACGCTGTCGCGCCTGCTGTTTCGCTTTTACGACGTGCAGGGGGGCGCCATTACCCTCGACGGCCAGGACATTCGCCAACTGACCCAGGCCAGCCTGCGGCAGGCGATCGGCATCGTGCCGCAGGATACGGTGCTGTTCAACGATACGTTGCGTTATAACATCGGTTACGGCAAAACCGGCTCCAGCGATGAAGAAATCGAACGGGCGGCGCGGCTGGCGCATATCCATGATTTTATCGTCGGTCTGCCCGACGGTTACGACACCCGGGTGGGCGAGCGCGGGCTGAAGCTGTCGGGCGGGGAAAAGCAGCGGGTGGCGATTGCGCGCACCATTCTGAAAAATCCGGCCATCCTGGTGTTTGACGAGGCGACCAGCGCGTTGGATACCCAGACCGAGCGCGAAATCCAGGGGCACCTGCGCGAGGTGAGCCGCAACCACACCACGCTGGTGATCGCTCATCGGCTCTCCACCGTGGTGGATGCCGATGAAATTATCGTGCTGGAGGCGGGGGAGATCGTCGAGCGCGGGGGGCACGAGGCGTTGCTGGCCGCGAACGGCCGCTACGCCGCCATGTGGCAAACCCAGTACAGTGAAGAGCAGGAACCGCACTGATGGAGCCGCCGTTCACGTTCACCCCTGCTGCTGGGCGGCGTTGAGCCGCTGCGCCACGTAGTCGCAGGCGATGCGGCAGTCCTGCTTTAGGTCTGTCTCGCCGCCGGCCAGGCTGCCGCGCAGCCAAAGCCCATCGATCATCGCCGCCAGCCCGCGCGCCGCGTCGCGCGCCTGCTGCAGCGGCAGCTCGCGGCGGAACTGGCAGCAAATATTGGAATAGAGCCGCCGATCGTTGGCGCGCTGCAGGCGGCGCAGCACCGGCTGATGCATGCTGGCGGCCCAGAAGTCGAGCCAGGCGCGCATGGACACGGCGTTGGTTTGGCTGGGGTGGAAGTTGCCCTGGATAATGGCGAACAGCTGTGACTGGCTGTCGCTCGCCGCTTGCGCGCGGCACTCGGCCACCGCGTCGCGCAGATCGCGCAGGATCTTGCGCATGGTGGCGCTCAGCAACCCCTCTTTATCGCCAAAATAGTGGCTGACGATGCCGGTCGACAGCCCGGCTTCTTTCGCGACCTGAGACAGGGTGACGCCGGCCAGCCCGACGACGTTTATGGTCTCGAAGGCGGCGTTAATCAACTGCTCCTTACGCTGCTCCGGAATGTCTCTTCGGTACATATTTTCCTCAACTGATAGGCCAATCACACTTTGGATTTGATTGATTGAACGGTCAATCAATACTCTATATGCTGCGAAAATGTCAAATAAATGACGATAAAATGTTAATCAAAAGTTGCATTTAAATCGTCTGTCTTTCGCATCATGGAAGCCTGCCAATGACAACAAAAACTCCTCCATCGCTTGACGAAGAACCTGTCAGATTGAATGTCCCGGTATTTTTCGGCTCGGCGGCGGTGATCCTGCTGCTGGGATCGCTGGTCGTGCTGTTTCCCGCAGCCAGCAAACAGTGGTTGAACGTCGCGCAAAGTTGGGTCGCCGACGTGTTCGGTTGGTACTACATGCTGTTGATGGTCGCCTGCATGGTGTTCGTCTTCTGGCTGGCGCTGTCGCGCTTCGGCCAGATTCGCCTCAGCCAGGATGACGAACCGCCGCAGTTCAGCTATCCCTCGTGGGTGGCGATGCTGTTCTCATCGGGCATCGGCATTGCGCTGGTGTACTACGGCGCCTATGAGCCGTTGGATCATTTTTTGTCGCCACCGGAAGGCAGCGGCGGCACCGTGCAGGCGGCGCGGCAGGCGATGGCGCTGACCTTTTTGCACTGGGGGCTGCACGGCTGGGCGCTGTATGCGCTGATCGCCACCGCGCTGGCCTATTTCGCCTATTGCCGCGGCCTGCCGTTGGCGCTGCGCTCTGCGTTATACCCGATCTTCGGCGAGCGCACCCACGGCGGCGCCGGCCATCTGGTGGACAGCTTCGGCATTCTGGTGACGGTGATTTCGATGGTAACCAACCTGGGGATCGGCGCGCTGCTGGTGAACTCGGGGCTGTTTTATCTGTTCGATATTCCGCAAAACACCGGCGTGCTGCTGGCGCTGATCGTGGTGATGATGGTGGTGGCCACGCTGGCGGCGGTCACCGGCGTCGAGAAGGGCATTGCGATGCTGTCGAACATCAACGTCGGCTTCCTGTGCCTGCTGTTGCTGTTCGTGTTTCTGGCCGGCCCGACGCTGAATCTGCTCAACGGCATGTTGCAGAACCTCGGCGATTATCTCACTTCGCTGGTCAGCCGCAGCTTCGATATGTATCTGTACGGCAAGGCGCGCCAGTGGCAGGGCGCCTGGACGTTGTTCTATTGGGCCTGGTGGGTGGCGTGGGCGCCGTTTGTCGGGCTGTTCATCGCGCGCATTTCCAAAGGGCGCACCATTCGTGAATTGATCTTCGGCGTGTTGCTGATCCCGCTGGGCTTCACGCTGGCGTGGCTGTCGATCTTCGGCAATACCGCCATCAGCCTGGTGTTGGAAGGCGGGCAGGCGATCCTCGGGCAGGTGGCGCAAAGCGATCCGCCGATGGCGGTGTTCAAGCTGTTCGAATACCTGCCCTATACCCAGCTGACCGCCGGTTTTGTGGTGGTGATCAGTTTCGTGCTGTTCCTGACGCCGGTTGATTCCGGCACGCTGATGATAGCGAACCTCTCCTGCCAGGGCGGTTCCGCCCACGATGACGCGCCGGCCTGGCTGCGGGTATTTTGGGCGGCGGTCACCACGTTGATCTGCGCCGGGTTGCTGTACGCCGGCAGTTTCAGCGCGATGCAGACCGCGGTGGTGCTGTGCGGCCTGCCGTTCTCGGCGGTGATCGTGTTGTACATGGTCAGCCTGCGCAAGGATCTGCGCGGTTACGCCATGACGCCGGCGCTCCCTTGAGGCGGCTTATTCGTCCGCGCGCGGCCGGTGATGCACGTATTCGATAATCGTGCCGTCCGGCAGGCGCGCATTGAAACAGGCGCCGGTGGGCACGTCCACCGGGCCAAAGAAGATATCGGCCCCGGCGGCCAGCAGCCGCTGGTGGTAAGGATAAATGTCATCGACCAGCAACGTGCCGACGGTGCTGCGGAAAGGACGCAGGCTTTCTTCCGAGCCTTCCAGGATCAGAAACGGCCCCACCGCCGCCAGCACCAGCCGATGTTCGGGAAAGTCGAAACGCATATCCGCTTCCACGCCGTGCAGCCGCTCGTAAAACGCGATGGCGCGGTCAATCTCGCCTTCGTCGACGTAGACCCGGATCAGCACGCGCGGCTCGCGCAGCGATGAAGAGTCGGCGGTTTTGCGCCAAAAGCCCGCTTCTGTCAGTTTTGCCGTCATTGCTCATTCCTCATGGTGGCTCGTTGCCCCGTCATCATGCCGCCGTTTGGCCGCAGGGATTAGACTGAGTTGTTATGAACTAGCAGCGGCGGAAATAAAAAAGCCCCGGTAACGGGGCAAAGACCCGCTCAGGTCGGAATAGCGGGCTAAAGCGGGCGTCAGGCGCGATGGAATTCCGGCAACACCAGTTGACCGATCTCCTGCATCGTCTCTTCCAGCGGCCGCTGGTTGCGGCGGAAATGCAGGCCGATGTGGTTGACCCCGGCGTCACGCATGGCGCTCAGTTCCTGAATCAATCCATTGCGGCCGCTCTTGATGCCGAAGCGATGGCGCTGAATCGGCGCGTCGGCGTTATCGGTGAGGTCGAGATGAATAAAGCTGACGTAGGGCTTGTCACCGGCTACGTTACGCCAGAGTTTGACTCGCGAAACGTGGTCCGCAGGCGTGCCGGGATACGACAGCCAGCCATCCATATTTTTGCCCACCCACTCGGGCGTTTGTTGCGCCAGCCCGGCGACCAGCAGCGGCGGCGGCGGCGTGGCCGGCAGCAGGCGCAATCCGGGCTGGAGCGCGCTGTCGGCTTCACCTTTGAGAATGCCGACGCTGGTGCGGAAGTTTTCACCGCGCGCGGCGTAATCGGCGCCGAACAGCGGGTACTCCACGGGGCGATCGCCGCTGGCGACGCCGAGCAGCAGACGATCGCCGCTCAGCGTTTGCAGCGTGGAAGCCGCTTTGCGCACCAGCCAAGGCTGGCGCAGCGGCAGCACCACGGCCGCGGTGCCCAGCAGAATATTGCGCGTCAGGCTGGACAGGTAGCCGAGGTAGGTAAAGGTCTCAAACACCTGCGCGGCGTCGCCGAAGTCAGGATCGTACAGCGGCACGTCGCGAACCCAGGCGGCGCGAAAGCCGAGCTCATCGGCCAGCTTGATGCGCGCAGCGTGTTCACTCATGTCCGGTACGCCGAACGGCCGCCCGTCCTGCTGGCGTTTCAGCTGCCCGCTGGTGGACCAATCATTGTCCAACGGCAGCTCAATACCGATGGAAAGCGGCTCCCGGGTTAGTCTTTCGATGCTCATGTGTCACTCCGTCTCAGGCCTTGCGGCGCGGTGTCGAACGATGGCACGAAGTGTTGCATGACGATTAATTGAGATAAACAGCCCTAATCGCAATAGATAATTGCTGTTGCGAGCATAATTACCTTACAGGATACGGCATGATTGCCGTGATTTACGTCACGCTCTGCGCTTTTGCTATTGTCCAGACGGGGTTATATAACCCCGCCGTTGGCCTTTCCCTCGTAAGAGTTAGTTTTTTCTGCGGCCTTAAAATAAAACTAGATGATTCAATAGATAAAAATGGCTCTGAAGCGCGTGCGGGGATCATTCAATGCCGATGAAAAATTAATAAACCTGAAGCGTCATCAATGGGATTATTCGCAAATAACGCGCAAACAGGCTTTTTTTAATCGCAAGAAAGTACCGGACATTATTTTATATGTATCAAGAACAGAAGGATAAATAACCTGAAGGTGATAATGCGATATTGAAATAGTACCCGTTCAGAATTTCATTTGTCTCTCGGAGAGCGCCGGTTGACAGACCGCCGGCTTGCGATAATTTTATGTCATTAACATGTTAATGAGTTGTTGTCGTGACGGAGGGCCAATTTCTCTCTTGGCCGAGCGCTTAACACACTTATGCCATGGCGGGTCGCCATTCATAAGTTAACTTATGGACAAATGACGCTATGAATACATCGCCAGAGCCTCGCAGCGCATTAAGTGAAGAGAACCGGTTGTTGATTATTTTATTTTTCGTTTTCGGCTGCGTGTTTGTCGACCGTCTGACCATCTCGTTTCTGTTTCCGATGATTGCCGCCGACCTCAAGCTCAGCAACGTGCATCTCGGCACCCTGTCGGCGGTGCTGGCGTTAACCTGGGCGCTGTCTGGCGCCGGGCTGGGGGCGATAGCCGATCGTTTTAATATCCGTAAACCGATGCTGATCCTGTCGATCCTGGTGTTTTCGCTGTTCTCCGCGCTGTCGGGGTTGGTCAGCGGCTTTGCCATGCTATTGATCTTCCGGGCGTTGATGGGGATCGCCGAAGGGCCGGTATTGCCGATCGCACAGTCGTTGATGGTGGAAAAATCGCAGCCGCAGCGCCGCGGTTTCAACATGGGATTGATCCAGGGCGCGGCGCCGGGATTGTTGGGCGGTATTATCGCGCCGCCGCTGATCATCTATCTGGCGCAGAAGTGGGGCTGGAGCATGGCGTTTCACCTGACCGCCGTGCCGGGCATCATTCTGGCGTGGCTGATCTATCGCTATGTGAACGGCAAGAAGGATCCCGCTTTCAGCGCAGTGCCGGCGGCCGACAAGACGGCGAACAAAGGTGCTTACGGCGAGCTGTTCAAAATCAAGAACGTGGCGCTGTGCATTCTGATCTCCTGTGTGTTCGTCACCTGGTTCATGATCATCATTACCTTCACCCCCAACTTTTTGGTGACCGACCGCGGCTTCGGCGAAGGCTCGATGGGCGGCATCATGAGCGCCATCGGCGCCGCCTGGGTGTTCTGGGGCGTGGCGGTGCCGGCGATTTCCGATCGCTTCGGCCGCAAGCCGACGCTGATCTTCTTTTCGCTGCTGGCGGTGTGCTGCCCGCTGTTTCTGAGCTACGTCGATAACCCGTGGCTGCTGGGCGTGCTGGTGTTCCTGTCTTATACCGGCCTTGGCTGTTTCACGCTGTTTATGGCCACCATCCCGTCTGAAACGGTGTCGCCGGCGCGCATCGCTACCGCGTTGGGGCTGGTGATGGGAATTGGCGAGGTGATTGGCGGCTGCCTGGCGCCGTTTATCGCCGGGCTGATCGCCGATCGCTACGGGCTGGTCAGCGTGATGTGGCTGGCGGCCGCCGGCGCCGTGTGCGCCGGCGTACTGAGTTGTTTTCTCGATGAAACCGCCCCTGCCGTGGTGAACCGCCGAGCGGTGAAACCGGCGGGCATCGCCGACGTCTGAGGCGGTTTTCATCCCATTCAATCAAGGAGAGCGAAGATGTCAGCAGAACCATCCGTACTGAATCAAAATGCCGAGCCGGACTGGAAGAATTACGACGATTTCGCGCGCGGCATCGACACCAACCGGCTGCCGGGCACCCAGGACTGGCGCGGCAAAACGCTGCAGATCGCCTTTGAAGACGGCGGGGAAATCACGCTGCGTTTCAGCGCCGATCGGCAGCGGGTGCTGTGGGCCTGGGGAGGGGAGAGCGGTGAGGACGCTTACGAAGAGGTGCAAACCTCCGCCGCGCGCTATTTCTTCAACATTCCGTTGCAGTCGCCGGGCAACGAATGCCTGACGCTGGTGCTCAACCGCGACAGCGGCCGGGCGCTGCTGGTGCGCAGCACGCTGTTGCCCGAACAAACGGTGGAAAAGGGATCCCGCCTCAAGCAAAGCTTCCACGTTGGGCTGATTGCCGGCGTTACGCCGGGCGGCATCGCGCCGCATCTGACCCGCGAGCTGATCGGTTATCGCACGCTGAACGTTTACAGCCCCAACCATTACTACGAGCACTTCTACGTCAACACCGAGCGTTATGCCTGGCAAAACCTGCGCGGCGAGCAGTTCGGGCACGGCGACATGGATTACGCCACTTACTACAAGTTTGAGGACGAGATGTTCCTGTTCACCTTCCGGGAAAAGATTATCCCGGTGTGCTCGGTGTTCTTCTTCGACTTTATCTCCGGGCGCTGCACCGGCACCTTCCTCGGGTTGGACGCCGCCGGCCGGGTTCTGGTGTCACCGGCTGGGGCGTTCATCAGCAAGATGAGCTACAACGCCTACCCGGAGGGCGTGCAGCCGCTGTGAGTCAGGCGTTTCTGACCAGCGATCCGGCGTTGATCTCCGCAATGGTTTTCGCGCCGGTGAGTGTCATGGCGACGCGCATCTCTTTGTCGATCAGATCCAGCAAGTTAGCCACCCCGGCTTCGCCGGCCGCCGCCAGTGCATAGACGAAGGCGCGCCCCAGCAGCACGCTGTCGGCGCCCAGCGCGATCATGCGCACCACGTCCAGGCCGCTGCGGATGCCGGAGTCGGCCAGCAGAGTGATGTCGCCTTTCACCGCGTCGGCGATCGCCGGCATGGCGCGCGCGGTCGACAGCACGCCGTCCAGCTGGCGGCCGCCGTGGTTGGAGACGATGATGCCGTCGGCGCCGAAGCGCACCGCGTCTTTGGCGTCTTCCGGATCAAGAATGCCTTTGATGATCATCGGGCCGTCCCAGAATTCGCGGATCCACTCCAGATCCTTCCAGGAAATCGACGGATCGAAGTTGGCGCCCAGCCAGCCGATGTAGTCTTCCAGGCTGGTCGGTTTGCCGCGGTAGGCCGAGACGTTGCCCAGATCGTGCGGCTTGCCGAGCAGGCCGACGTCCCAGGCCCACTGCGGATGGGTAAACGCCTGCAGCACGCGGCGCAGGGCGGCGTTAGGGCCACTCATCCCCGAATGGGCGTCGCGATAACGGGCGCCCGGCACCGGCATGTCGACGGTGAACACCAGCGTTTTCACGCCGGCGGCCTTGGCGCGCTCCAGCGCGTTGCGCATAAAGCCGCGATCTTTCAGCACGTAGAGCTGGAACCACATCGGCCGATCGATCGCCGGCGCCACCTCTTCGATGGGGCAGACTGACACGGTGGACAGCGTGAACGGAATACCTTTTTTGGCCGCGGCGCGCGCGGCCTGCACTTCGCCGCGGCGGGCGTACATGCCGGTCAGCCCCACCGGCCCCAGCGCCACCGGCATCGCTAGCTGCTCGCCGAACAGCGTGGTCTCCAGGCTGAGTTCGGACATATTGCGCAGCACGCGCTGGCGCAAGGCGATATCGGCCAGGTCTGCGGTATTGCGCTTCAGCGTATGCTCCGCGTAGGCCCCGCCGTCGATGTAGTGAAACAGAAACGGCGGCAGTTTGGCCTGGGCGGCGGCCCGGTAGTCGGTTGACGCGGAGATGATCATAGTGTTTACCTTCTTGTCTTGCTTGCGATAACGAGTTGTCGGTCAGAGCGTGAGGATCGCCGCCATACCGGCCGCAATCCCGCCGTACGCCAGCATCGGCAGTACGGTCTTTCTGATGATTTTGCCTTCGGCGTTGCCGATCCCGAGGATCGAACAGACCGCGATAATGTTGTTCAGGCACACCATGTTGCCCATGGCGCCGCCGACGGACTGCAAGGCCAGCGTCAGGTTGACGTCAAGACCGCTGCTCTGGGCGATCGACTGCTGAATGCCGCCGAACGTCAGGTTCGAAACGGTATTGGAGCCGGAGAAGAACGAGCCCAGCGCGCCGAGGAACGACGAGAACAGCAGCCAGCTGCCGCCGGTCAGCGCCGCCAGCGCTTTACCGATCAGGATCACCGGCGCGTTGTCGCCGCCCTGCATCATCAGGTTGACCATCACCAGCGCGCCGAACAGCGCAATAAAGGGCCGCGCGATGCGCCCGCCGGTTTCGCTGAACATTTGCCGCACCTGGCCGCCATTCAGCCGGAACAACGGAATGCACAGCAGCACCACCAACAGGAACGGGATCAGCGCCGGGACATACAGCGTTTTGTAGCCGGCGGCGGCGGAGGTGCCCAGCACCTGCTGCAGTTCGACGATCAGCGCCCGGCTGATGCGCAGCTCTCCGAGCCAGCCGAGGTTTTCCCGCCACAGCAGCGCGGTGTTGTTGAGCAGCGCCTTGAGGCCCAGCTGGTGGACGCGCGTCACTATCAGAATAGCAATCAGCAGCAGGGTCGGGGTCATGGCCTTGACCACCTGCATGAACGGCACCGCCTGCCCGGCGCTCTGCGGTTTGTCGCCGCGGGCGAGGCCGATGCCGCCGCGCGCCAGCAGCACCGAGAGCGCCAGGCCGATTGCACCGCCGACCAGCGCCGGGAATTCATAGTTCACCTGGGCCAGCAACAGATAGGGCAGGGTGCAGCTCAGCACGCTGAGCAGGATAAACGGCAGGTTGCGGCGGATATCCTGCCAGGAAACGATAAAGCGCAGCGCCAGCAGAGGAATGACGAAGCCGGCGACGAAGTGGATCAGCGCGGTTTGCCGGCCGATCTCCAGCAGGCTGGCGTCCGACAGGCCGAGATTGGCAAAGCCGAACCAGGTAGGGGTGCCCACGGCGCCGAAGGAGACCGGTACCGAGTTCATCACCAGCGTCAGCAGGGCGACGCGCAGCGGGTTGAAGCCCAGCCCGACCAGAATCGGCGCGGCGATGGCGGCCGGGGTGCCGAAGCCGCTGGCGCCCTCGATCATAAAGGCGAACGCCCAGCCGATAATCATCAACTGGGCCACGGGATTGGGGCTGATGGTTTCCAGCCAGCGGCGCACCACGTTTTCCGCGCCGCTTACCTGCATCAGTTTGTTGAGCAGGATGGCGCCGGCAATGATGGTGATCGGCGTCAGCGTCGACACCAGCGCGGTGATGATATTGGCATGCAGCAGCCGCAGCGAGGCATCGAACCACAGGAGCTGCAGGGCATACACCACGGCGGCCGTCAGCGGCAGGGCGAGGTAAGAGGGCACGCCATTCCTTTTGGTCATCATCCAAATCAGCAGGACGATGGGCGCAATACTGAAAAGCAGGGGCATAAGATCCTCAGGGTTATTATTTTTATGGGCAGAGATATGTAGCTGAAAGGTTAATTACCGCAACATTTTCATTCTAATCACAACGTTGGCGACGATGCCATGCGGTAATTTTTTAACATCGGCGAACGACGCCGGCGGTGGGAAACTGGCCGGCAGGAGGCGTTAAATTAACTGCTTTAAAATCAGTTTGATAGGAAGTAATTTTGTGTGATGAATGCGTGAGCTCACATTAATTAAGCGGTAATGTTCAATAGTTCATGTCCAAAAATGCGGTAATCCCCGCCTCTTTTTACGGCCGCAGGGAAATAATCAGAGCAGGGAACTCAAAAATAATGGCTGATATTTTGGTAGGAACCGATGATATGTTCGATCAGCAGACGGGTTTTTAACGGCAGATTGCGGGTGTAAGGATAAACGGCGTAAATGCCCAGCACTTTGCCGCAGTGGCCGGCCAGGATCTCCATCAGTTTACCGTCCTGCAAATCTTCATACACCATGCAGCGCGGCACCATGGCGATGCCGTGGCCGCCGATCACCGCTTTGCGGATCGCCCGCGCATTATTGGCCGACAGGTTGCCGTTAACCTGCAGCTCGTAGATGTCGTTGCGCCCCGGCCGCTTCATCAGCCAGTTGGCGGTGCCGCTCTCCTGGTAGGTGTAGGTCAGGCAGTTGTGGCTCAGCAGATCGTCGGCGCTGCGCGGTTCCGGGTGGCTTTCCAGGTAGCCCGGCGAGCAGACGATCACCCAGCGGGAATCGAAGATCGGCCGGGCAATCAGGCTGGAATCCGGCATGGTGCCGGTCCGGATCGCCAGATCGATGCCTTCTTCCACCAGATCGACGAAGCGGTTTTCCAGCCGCATTTCGACCTTCAGGCTGGGATGCAGGGCGCAAAATTCCGCCACGCTTTCGCTCAGCAACAGCTCGCCCGAAATGGTCGGCACCGACATACGGATGGTGCCGGTCAACTCTTCGCTCTTTTCGCTGACGGCGTACAGCGCCTCCTGCACTTTGGCGCCGATCTCTTTGGCCTGCTGGTAGAGCGCCTGGCCGCTTTCGGTCAGCGTCAGGCTGCGGGTGGTGCGGTACAGCAGGCGGGCACCCAGCGATTTTTCCAGCCGCCCGATGCGTTTGCTGACCACCGAGCTGGTGATGCCGGCGCTCTCCGCGGCCTTGCTGAACGAGCCGCAGTCGACAATCAGGGCAAACAGAATCAGGTCGTTGGCGTATTCGTGAGTGGCGAGCATAATCGGCTGTTCCCTTCAGCGGCAAGTGGCGCCAGTGTAAGTCTCTCGTTTCAATAAGCAATCATCAAAATGCCCTTGGCGTCGAATTCAGAGGCTGCGCGAGCAATGAGAATTCGTCTTGATCTCATTCTCACGCCGCTTACAATGCCTGCCAGATCGCGACTTCAGAGGTTTTTCATGGAACTGCTACGGGTGGTTTATCACCAGTATCGTTGGCCATTTCTGGCGGTTATGGCATTGACCATGACCAGCGCTGGCTTGGGCATCGGTATCATTGCGTTTATCAATCAATACCTGATGGACGCCGGCGGCGATGCATTGGCTGTGCTGCCGATGTTTCTCGCTCTGCTGGCATTGCTGATGGCGGTCACGCTGGGATCGCAATTGGCGCTGACGACATTGGGCCATTACTTCGTCTACCGCCTGCGCGGGCAGTTAGTGAAGCGCATCCTGGATACCGATATTGAACGCCTTGAACAGTTAGGCAGCGCCTCATTGTTGGCCAGTCTCTCCAGCGATGTCCGCAATATCACCGTCGCCTTCGTGCGCTTGCCCGAACTGGTGCAAGGGGTGATTTTAACTCTGGGATCGGCGGCCTATCTGGGGTGGCTATCACCGAAAATGCTGGCGGTGACGGCGGTGTGGGTCGCCGTCACCGTGGTGGGCAGCGGTTGCCTGGTCTCGCGGGTTTATCGCCATATGGCCAGTTTGCGCGAGTCGGAAGAGCGCCTCTATCATCATTACGAATCGGTGATTGACGGTCGCAAGGAACTGACGTTAAACCGCAAGCGAGCGCAGGCGCTGTACGAACAGACCTATCAACCCGATGCGCAAGCTTACCGCCACCATATCATTCGCGCCGATACCTTCCATTTGAGTGCGCTCAACTGGTCAAATATCATGATGTTGGGGGCGATCGGACTGGTGTTCTTTATGGCTAACAGCCTGGGATGGGCGAACTCGGCGGTGGCCGCCACGTATTCTCTGACGCTGCTGTTCTTGCGCACGCCATTACTGCAGGCGGTCGGGGCGTTTCCGACGCTGGTCAGCGCCGAAGTCGCTTTCAACAAGCTGAAGACGCTGCGCCTGGCCGAGTACCAACCGGCGTTCCCTGCCGCCGCCGGCCGTTCCTGGCAGACGCTGGAGCTGCGCGACGTGGTTTTTCACTATGCCGATACGGAGCAACAGCCCGGTTTTGCCGTCGGGCCGCTTAATCTGACGCTGCGGCGTGGCGAGCTGATCTTTTTGATCGGCGGCAACGGCAGCGGCAAGTCAACGCTGGCGATGCTGTTGACCGGGTTGTACCGGCCGGTGAGCGGGCACATCGTTCTGGATGGCGTCGCGCAGACCGCGGCGGATATGCCGGACTATCGTCGGCTGTTTTCGGCGATTTTCACTGATTTTCATCAGTTCGATCGTTTGCAAGGGCCGGAAGGCGGCGAACCCGATGCGGAACTGGTCGCCGGCTGGATCGAGCGGTTGAATATGAAAAGCAAGCTGCAGTTCGACGGCGCCAGGGTGACTAACCCGCAACTGTCGCAGGGGCAGCGCAAGCGTCTGGCTTTGCTGCTGGCCGTGGCGGAACAGCGCGATATCTTGCTGTTGGATGAATGGGCCGCGGATCAGGATCCGCAATTCCGGCGCATTTTCTATCGCGAGCTGTTGCCAGAACTGCGCGCGCTGGGCAAAACGGTGTTTGCCATCAGCCATGACGATCACTATTTCGAACATGCCGATCGGCTGCTTGAGATGCGCTCGGGTCATTTACGTGAGCTGACCGGCAGCGAGCGTGAACACGCCAGCCGGGATTCCGTCAGCAGAATCGGTTAACTCACGCCGGCCCGAGCGAGACCAACGCGGGCCGGTGCTTCTCACCGTATGATCCCAGTGCGTCGCTTCATTTTATCCCCCGCCTTCAGCGCTGTCTGTTGCCGATTTGGCTTATGACCAGTCAAATAATTGATGGTTGAATTATTTACCAGTGGTTTGATTTTGACCTTTCAAGGTATGGCACACTGCACGTTCGTTCGCCTATCAATTCAAGTTATCGCCTGCCGATAACAGTGATATCCACGGTGCCGTTCTTACTGAGGCGGTGATGCAGGTCTATGGCTAGCAGCTGTTTTTTAAATTTCCATAGGAAAAAACGACTTTATCGATCGTTAAAACAGATCAATAATTGCTGTTTGAGTGGTTTAATCTATTGGTTGGGGGCGCTGTGGTGAGCAAGGATGGATCGGATATCAAACGTAGAGCATGGCTGTGTGTGTTTATCGGTAGCGGGCTGTTCTGGCTGTTAACCACCGCCGTGATTTACTGGTTACTGAGTTAGCAGGTTAAGCAGGAAGGCGATTCGTGAACAAAAAGCAGGCTAAAAACCGTGAGGGCGCTGAGCGTCGCGCACAGTCCAAAATTCCGCCGTCATGGGTGCTGAGCGATGAGCAGCGCGCCTTTATTGATGATTTATGGCAGGACACCGACTCTGAGCCCGTGCGGCCCCCATTGCGCCGCAGCGTTAGCTGATCACGCGGCTGCGACCGGCCAGCGCGCCGAACAGCATTTGCAAGACGGTCAGGCCCAGCAGGGCGATCAACGGCAAGCGCCAGCCTTCCGTCAGATCGTGCAGCAGGCCGAATAGGGTGGGCCCCAGCGCCGCCAACAGATAACCGACGGATTGCGCCATACCCGACAACAGCGTCGCCTGATGATGATGCTGACTGCGCAATCCAAAGAACGACAGCGCCAGCACCAGCGAACTCCCCGCCCCCAACCCGGCAAACGTCAGCCACACCAGTGAACTGGCGGGTTGCACCAATAATCCCCCGACGCCGATGAAGATCAGCAGAGAGCTGCCCAACGCGATCGCCCGCTGATCGCGCGCCCGCGGCAAAATCACCACCATGACAAAGTTGGCGACGATCGCCACCACCTGGTAAACGAACAGTTCGAAACCCGCCTGCTGAGCGGAGGTGCCGTGGCTGGCGGCAAAAGCGCTGAACCAGCCGATGATGGTGTAGAAGGCGATCGATTGCAGCCCCATGAACATCGCCACTTGCCAACCCAGCGCGCTGCCCCAGGGAGAGCGATAGCGTTGCGGCTCCGTCGGCTGCGGCTCTTTAGTGGCGGGTGTGGCGGAGCGCCGCAGCTGCGGCAACCACACCAGCAGCGCCAACAGCGCAGGCAAGCCCCAGCATAACAAGGAGAACCGCCAGCCAAGGTCGGCCAGCGAAGCCAGTGGCACGGCCAAACCTGAAGCGATGGCGGCAACCAGCGACATCACCGCCGCATAGGCGGCGATCATCGCGGCGGCGCGATGTGGGAAATCTCTTTTCACCAGCGTCGGCAGCACCACGTTGGCGAAGGCGATGGCGGCGCCGATCAGGATGCTGCCCGGCCATAGCATGGCGTCTTGCGGCAGGGAGCGCAGGGCGATGCCGCAGATCAGCAGCGCGAGGGCGAGGCCCAGGGTGCGCTCGATACCGATGCGTTTCGCCAGCGTCGGGGTCAATGGCGAGAGGATGGCGAACAGGATCAGCGGCAGCGAATTGATCAGGCCGGCGGCGGTGGCGGACAACGCCAGCTGTTGCTGGATCTGCTCCAGCAGCGGGCCGACGCTGGTCAGGGCGGCGCGCAAATTGGCCGCGATCAGCATAATGCCGACGATCAGCAGAATAGGGCGGTGTAACCGGCGACGCGGGGTCGCGGTGGATGAAGCGGGTTGCGGCATGGGTTCCTCGCACCAGGGCATGCAGTCAATCAGCGCTGCATGGCGTGATGCGTTGATTGACGTTAACGCTTACGTACCGACAAGGGGCCGATATCTGATCGCAAGTGTAGGGAAGATGGCTCGTACTGACAAGGGGATGGCCCGGCGGGATGGTGGCGGTTAATCCCCGCCGGCCGCAGGATAATTATCATTATGTGATCCTGGTCACTGAGTGAACTAAAAGTCATGGCGTGGGGCGCACCATGCGCCGCTTTCGCTTTCCGTGCAGCCCACGCCTCAGCGCTCCGGGGGTTAGCGCACGTCATGGCATTTCATTTTTCTCCCATTCCACTTTTAGGTTTTTCGATCCGTTTCGATTCGAAAGGTTTTTTGGCGGTTTTTTTGCTAAAACGGGGCTGTAAGCCCGATCACAATTTCATTGCTTTCGCTTTGCTGTAATGCCAGCGCAGTAGAGCGAAAGCCATCTTCTCCCCGGCGATGCCGGAAACCTGAGGACCGCAGCTCATGCCAGTGAATACCGCAAAGCGACGTGAACACATTATCGATCTGTTATGCGAGCACGGCAGCGTGCGCGTGGAGCAGCTCAGCAAACAGTTTGCGGTATCCACGGTGACGATCCGCAACGATCTGCGCTTTCTGGAACGAAAAGGGTGTGCGCTGCGCGCTTACGGCGGCGCGATGCTCAATCAGCAATTCGCTTTCGATCGGCCGCTGCGGGACAAAGGGCGGTTGAATCGCGACGTCAAAACGCTGATCGCCAACGCGGCGGCCGGCTATGTGCGCGACGGCGATGCGCTGATCCTCGATTCCGGTTCAACCACCGCGCAGATCGTGCCGTTCCTGAAGGGGCGGCGCGATCTGGTGGTGATGACCAATGCGCTGAACATTGCCTACGAGCTTTCGGGAAACGACGGGGTGGAAGTCATGGTGCTGGGGGGCAGCGTGCGCCGCAACTCTTACTCGCTCTACGGTCCGGCTGCCGAGCAGCAATTGCGTCAGTACCGCTTCGACAAACTGTTTTTGGGCGTCGACGGGTTCGATCTGAGCGCCGGCATCACCACGCCTCACCCCGGTGAGGCGCACCTCAATCGCGTGATGTGCGAGGTGGCGCGCGAGATTATCGCGGTGGCGGATGCCAGCAAATTTGGTCGCAAAAGCTTTTGCATGATTCGCGAAGCCGGACAAATCCATCGGCTGATCACCGACAGCCGTCTTCCGGACGATTACGAGCGGGCGTTAACCGAGCTGGGCGTTGAGGTCATCATCGCCGATCGGTAGCACGGCGCCTGCATGGGGGCTTCATGCAGCAGTTGTTACAGCTTGTCGAGCAGCACAAGGCCGGTATGCCGGTCGGGATCTTTTCCGTCTGTTCCGCCCATCCCTGGGTTCTGAAGGCCGCGCTGCGGCAGGCCAAAGCGCGTGGCACGCCGGTGTTGGTGGAGGCGACGTCCAATCAGGTCAATCAGTTCGGCGGCTATACCGGCCAAACGGCGGCCCAGTTTCGCGATGCGCTGTGGCGTCTGGCGGATGAAGTGGGCCTGGCGCGCGAGCGCGTGTGGCTGGGCGGCGATCATCTGGGGCCCAACGCTTGGCAAGATCGCCCGGCTCAGGAAGCGATGGCGCTGGCGGAAACCTTGATAGACGATTACGTTCGCGCCGGATTTCGCAAAATTCACCTCGATTGTTCCATGTCGTGCGCCGATGATCCCTCGCCTCTGGGGGATGCCGCGGTTGCCGAGCGGGCGGCGCGTTTGTGCGCGGTAGCGGAACGCGCCTGGGCGCAGAGCGGCGGCGAAGCGCCGGTCTATGTGATCGGCACCGAAGTGCCGGTGCCGGGCGGCGCGCAGGAGGCGCTGGCGGGTCTGCAGGTCACCACGCCGCAGGCGGTGGCGCAAACGCTGGAAACACATCGTATCGCCTGGCAAAAGGCCGAGCTGAACGATGCCTGGCAGCGAACTATCGCGCTGGTGGTGCAGCCGGGCGTCGAGTTCGATCACCACAGCGTTGAGCACTACCAGCCACAGCGCGCCGACGCATTGAGCCATTTCATTGAACGGCAGCCGGGCATGATCTATGAAGCGCACTCCACGGACTATCAGCCGCCGCAGGCCTACCGCCAGCTGGTGCGCGATCATTTCGCCATCCTGAAGGTGGGGCCGGCGCTGACCTTTGCGCTGCGCGAAGCGCTGTTCGCCCTCGATCGCATCGAACGCGAATGGCTGGGGGAACGCCAGTCGGCGCAGCTGTGCGCCACGCTGGAGCAGGTGATGCGCGAGCAGCCGCAGCAGTGGAGCCGCTATTACCACGGCACGCCGCACCAACAGTACCTCGATCGCCACTACAGCCTGAGCGATCGGGTGCGTTACTACTGGCCGCAGCCGCAGGTGCAGCAGGCGGTCGACGGTTTGCTGGACAACCTGCGCCGCAGCCCGGCGCCGCTGGCGCTGCTCAGCCAGTACCTGCCGGATCAGGCGCGGGCGCTGAACGCCGGCGAATTGAGCGCCGATCCGCAGGAGTGGGTGCTGCATAAAGTGACGCAGGTGCTCGACGATTACCACGCCGCCTGTTACCCGGAGGGCCGCTGATATGCCGAACATTTTAATGACCCGCATCGACAATCGCCTGGTGCACGGCCAGGTGGGCGTGACCTGGACCAATACCCTCGGCGCCAACCTGGTGGTGGTGGCCAACGACGAGGCCGCCGCCGATCCGGTGCAGCAGAACCTGATGGACATGGTGGTGGCGGAAGGGGTGCAGACCCGTTATTTCACGCTGCAGAAAACCATTGACGTGATCCACAAGGCGGCGGATCGGCAGAAGATCTTTCTGGTGTGCAAAACGCCGCAGGATGTGTTGACGCTGGTGCGCGGCGGGGTGCCGATCCGTTTCGTCAACGTCGGCAATATGCACTTCGCCGAGGGGAAGCGGCAGGTGCACAAAACGGTGTCGCTGGACGACGGCGACGTGGCCGCGTTCCGTGCGCTGGCGGAGCTGGGCGTGGAGTGCGAAGTGCGCCGGGTGCCGGATGAAGCGGGCGAGGCGATCGGCAAACTGCTCTTTTGAGCCAGGGGGAAAGCATGTTGACGGATGCGTTATTGATTGCGCTGTTGGCCGGGCTGGCGGGGGTTGACCTGTTCGACGGTCTGACCCACTTCCACCGGCCGGTAGTGATGGGGCCGCTGGTGGGGCTGATTTTGGGCGATGTCTATACCGGATTGCTGGTGGGCGGCACGCTGGAGCTGGTGTGGATGGGGATGGTGCCGCTGGCGGGCGCCCAACCGCCGAACGTGGTGATCGGCGGGGTGATCGGCACCGCATTCGCCATTCTGACCAAGGCCGATCCTAAAGTGGCGATCGGCGTGGCGGTGCCGTTCTCGATCGCGGTGCAGGGCTGCATCACGCTGCTGTTTACGCTGTTTTCACCGATGATGCACCGCTGCGATCGCATGGTGAAAGCGCTGAACTGGCGCGGCATCGAACGGGTGAATTACCTGGGCATCAGCATTCTGTTCATCTTCTATTTCGTGGTGGCGTTCCTGCCGATTTACTTCGGCGCCGATGCGGCCAGCGCCATGGTGCAGAAGGCGCCGGGCTGGCTGCTGGACGGGCTGGCGGTGGCGGGCGGCATGATGCCGGCGATCGGTTTCTCGCTGCTGATGAAAGTGATGATGAAAAAAACCTACGTGGCCTATTTTATCCTCGGTTTCATCTCGGTCACGTTTCTCAAGCTGCCGATCCTGGCGGTGGCGCTGGGGGCTCTGGCGATCGCTCTGATCGACTTCTTCAACACGCAACGCGGCGCGGCAGAGGCAACCACCCGGCCCGCTCCGCAGGAGGACGCCGAAGATGGCATTTAACGATTCCGACGATCTGCTGGCGCAAAAAGCCGAGCAGCGCATGGCGCAGGCGCTGGCCACCAGCCAGGTGGAACAGGACGATTATCTGGACAGCCAGCCCGCCGAAGCGCTGACGCGCGGCGACATCAACCGCATGGCCTGGCGTTCGCTGCTGTTGCAGGCGTCGTTCAACTACGAGCGCATGCAGGCGGGCGGCTGGCTGTATCAGTTGATCCCCGGGCTGCGCAAGATCCACCGCAACCCGCAGGATCTGGCCAACTCGATGAAGATGCACATGGAATTTATCAACGTGCACCCGTTCGACGTCACCTTCCTGTCCGGCCTGGTGCTGGCGATGGAGCAGAACAAGGAGAAAATCTCCACCATTCGCGCGGTGAAAGTGGCGCTGATGGGGCCGCTCGGCGGCATCGGCGACGCGCTGTTTTGGCTGACGCTGCTGCCGATCTGCGCCGGCATAGGCGCTTCGCTGGCATTGGAGGGCAGCCTGTTCGGGCCGATCGTCTTCCTGCTGCTGTTCAACCTGTTCCACTTCGGCCTGCGTTTTGGGCTGGCGCACTACGGCTATCAGGCCGGCACCAGCGCGCTGGCGCTGCTGAAGACCCACACCCGGCGCATTTCGCACGCTGCCTCCATTGTCGGCATGACGGTGATCGGCGCGCTGGTGGCCTCGTATGTGCACCTGTCCACGCCGCTGGTGATGCATGCCGGCAAGGCCAGCGTGGCGCTGCAGACCGACGTGCTGGACAAGCTGATGCCCAACTTGTTGCCGCTGTGTTTCACGCTGCTCATTTTCTTCCTGATGAAGCGCGGATTCTCGCCGGTGAAGCTGATTGGCGTCACCGTAGTCATCGGCGTGGCGGGCAAATTTATCGGTATTTTGTGAGGAGCGGGCTATGCCAGGCATTGTGATTACCGGCCACGGCGGCTTTGCCACCGGGCTGTTGCAGGCGGTGGAACAGGTGGTGGGGCCGCAGCGGCACTGCGCGGCGGTCGATTTCCCCGAACAGATGAGCACCGCGCAGCTCAACGACGCCTTACGCTCGGCGCTGGCGGCGGTGGCGCAGCCGGACGGCGTGGTGTTCCTCACCGACATGCTCGGCGGTTCGCCGTTTCGTAGCGCCTGCGAGCTGGCGGATGCGCGGGGCGATTGCGAAGTGCTGACCGGTGTCAACATGCAGTTGGCGGCGGAAATGATGCTGGAACGTGACGGACTGAGCCTGGATGAATTTCGCGAGGTGGCGCTGGCGAGCGGTAAACGCGGGCTGACCAGCCTGTGGCATGAACGCCGCCGGGTGAAGTGCGAAGATGCGCAGGCCGATGGCATCTGAACGAAAACCGGGCGCGCTTGCGCCCGGCTTCGTGAGTTATGCCGGCAACGGGCTCAGCGCCAGGCGCGCCGGTTGGTCTTCGCCGCGGCTGAAGCGCCAGCAGGTCTGGTGGTACTTAGCCACGCTGTTGCGGTGCGCTACGCTGATCAGCGTCATGTCCGGCAGTTCATCCACCAGCAGGCAGTACATCAGTTGCTCGGTTTCGTCGTCCAGCGCGCTGGTGGCTTCGTCGAGGAACAGGAGGTTCGGGCGAATCAACAGGGCGCGGGCGAACGCCAGCCGCTGTTGCTCACCCGGCGACAGGCGATGGCTCCAGTTGGCGGAGGTATCCAGCCAGCGCTGCAGGTGTTTCAGACGGCAGTTTTCCAGCACCCGCATCAACTGTTCGTCGCTGTATTCTGACGCCAGGCTCGGGTAGCTCAGCGCCTCGCGCAGCGTGCCGATCGGAATGTAGCTGCGCTGGGGCAGGAACAGCGTGTTGGCGTTGGCCGCCACCCCGATGGCGCCCGCGCCGTAAGGCCAGATACCGGCGATGGCCCGCAGCAGCGTCGACTTGCCGCAGCCGGAAGGGCCGACGATCAGCAGGCGATCGCCGCGTTGCAGCGTCATCTCGGCGCCGGCCAGCAGCGGCTGGCCGTCGGGCAAGTTCAGGCTGAGGTTATCCAGCGTCAACGGATGGGCGCTCTCTTCCCGCAACTGAATGCCGCGCGGCTGATGGTGAACCTGATCGACGGCGGCGTTGAAGCCGGCCAAACGGTTAACGCAGGCTTTCCAGGTCGCCAAGTCGTTAAACGCGTCGATAAACCACGACAGCGCACCCTGCACCTGGCCGAAGGCCGAGGCGATCTGCATCAGGCCGCCCATCTGAATGGCGCCGGAGAAGTAGCGCGGCGCCGCCACCAGCAGGGGAAACACGATGGCGAACTGGCCGTAGAAGTTGGTGGCGATGTTCAGCCGCCGGGTGATGCGCATGATCGCCCACCAGTTGCTGCGAATGGTGTCGAAACGGTCACCCAACTGTTGCGCCTCGCGCGGTTCGCCGTGGTATAGCGCAATGGCGTCGTTGTTTTCGCGGATGCGGATCAGGCCGAAACGGAAGTTCGCCTCATACCGCTCCTGGTTAAAGCCCAGCATGACCAGCGGTTTGCCGACCCACCAGATCAGCAGCGATCCCAGCACCGCATACAGCAGCGCGAACCACACCATATAGCCGGGTAAGGTGATGGCGTGTTGACCGAGCGCGAAGGTCATCGGCCCGCTGACGTGCCATAAAATGTCGATGAAGGAAAACAGCGTCACCAGGCTGGAGAGCAGCCCGAGCGACAGTGACAGGGTATATTGGGTCAGTACGTTGAGATCTTCAGCGATACGCTGATCGGGGTTATCGACGATCTGCTGCTGCTCGGTGTGGTAATACGCCTGGTGCGCCAGCCATTTTCCCATGAACTTTTCCGTCATCCAGCGCCGCCAGCGCATCTGCAGCCCCTGAGTCAGGTAGATCTTGTAGACCGCCAGCACGATGAAGATCAGCGCCAGATAGGTGAAGCGCCACAGCTGCGCCTTGAACACCGGGTAGTTTTTGTTCTGCAACGCATCGTAGAACACCTGGTTCCACTGGTTGATCTGCACGCTGATATAGACCAGACCGAGCGACAGGATGACGATGGCGATCAGCATCGCCCAGGCGCGCCATCGCTCCTCAGACACCCAAAAGGGTTTGATCAGCTGCCACACGGCGTGTTTCTGCAAGGGGGTTGCGTTCATAACGGCTCGATAATTGCGGTATTTTGTTCAGCATGGGCTGCGGGCCGGTAACAAACAAACCGCGACTGTAAGCAGTTTTGACTCCGCTAACCGTTTGAAATAAGGCGGCTGAATCGCCAGCGGCACGCTGGCGGGCGCAATTGCGGCATACACTCCGGCGCCGGGCGGTTATACTGGCGCCGAATTTTTGCAGAAAGGATAAACGATGAAGGCTTGGTTTCCCCTGTTGCTGACCTGCGGCGTCTTCGCCAGCGCCCGGGCCTGGGCGCACATTGACGAGCCGGACATCGCCGCCGATTGCCAAAAGGTGGCGAGCTACGCCGAACTGGGAAAAAAGGCCTATCAGCGGCAAGATTACGCCAAAGCCGCCGACATCTTTCGCGATCAGGCGGCCTGGAGCGAGTTTTGCGGCCTGAGCGAGCAGGCTGTCGCCACGGCTTACAACAACGTGGCGCTGTCGCTGATGCACGCCGGCGAATTGCTCAAGGCGCAGGCCTATCTGGCGCTGGCGCCGCACGATGACAAATCACAGCACAACCTGAGCCTGTTGCGCCAACGGCTGGCGCAGCGGCCGCAGCCGCAGGGGCCGGGCGGCGTGTACTGGCAATACGCCGGGCGAGGCGTGTGGAGCGAAGTGGCGGTGAAGCCGCAGGGCGAGCGCTGGTTGATCGATTTCTCCGGCTACGCCATGCCGCAGATGGGGCTGTATTACGGGCCGAACATGGGGGACTTCTCCGCCGAGCTGCCGATCGAACACGGCAAGGCTGTCTACCACCAGCATGAAGCGGAAAGCGCGCAGGTCTGCGACGTGACGATGGAGTTTGGCGAGCAAGCGTTGGAAATGCACACGCGGGGCGATTGCGGGTTCGGTCACAACGTGCGGGCGGAAGGGCGGTTCGTGCGGGTAGAATGACCCGCCCCGACGATCGGGGCGAGCAGGGTTATGCCAGCGCGGCGGCGCCCAGCAGGTTCTTCCAGGCTTCCACATTGCCCAGATAATTGCCGGCCGGCAGCAGATGCAGGCGGCCATCACTATCCTGCAGCGCAAAGGTCGGGAAGCCCTGGCCTTGCACTTTGGCCAGCAGCGCCCGGCTTTCCGCGATGTGTTGCGCGGTCGGCGCACCGCTGTTGAAACGCATTTCGGCGATAAACGCCGCCGAAGGCAACCCCAGCTCTTTCGCCAACGCTTCCAGCACCGGTGTATCGGCGATGCGCCGGCCTTCCTGATAGTGCGCCTGCTGAATGCGGTGCAGCATGTCCAGCCCGCGTCCCGCCAGCTTTTCCGCCGCCAGGATAGCGGTGATCGGCGGTTCGGAATCCATCACCGCCGTGGTGTCGCGCAGCAGGCCGTTGAAATAGGCTTCGCCAAAAGGCTGTCCCGTCATCTCGGCGATGCGTTTGTCGTGTGGAATGACGTAGTTGCGCCATTCATCGGTGATTTGGCGGCGGTTGTTACCGGTCATCATGCCGCCAGCGTGCGGCACAACCTTCAACCCGGGGAGACTTTGAGCCGCTTTCACCAGCGGCGCGGCGCCGTAGCACCAGCCGCACAGCGGATCGAAAATGTAATGCAGAGTGGTTTCGGTCATTTTTACTCCTCGCCTGGCGCGCGGCAAGCCGCCGCGGCGCCAGGGCTGGTTCAATCACTTACGGGCGCTTATTGCGGCCACTTCATCTCGCCTTTCAGCACTTTCGCGCTCAGTTCCAGGCTCGATTCGTCTTTCAGCGTCGGGTAGTGTTTTTTCATCGCTTCAATCAGCGCGGCGGAATCCTTGGCCTTCGGCAGTTCGGCTTCCAGCGTGGTCAGGTATTTCTGGGTAAAGTGCACCGATGCCAGCGTCTGTGCGGCGCCCGGCAGGAAGTGGCCCGGCACGACGACCTGCGGCTTCAGCGCTTCGATGTTTTTCAGCGTCTGCTGCCAGTGCTGGCGCGATTCCACGGTCTGGTTGTCGGCGATCCACGGATGGATATTGTCACCGGCGACCGCGACGCCGCCCACGACCGCTTTCAGCGCCGGGATCCACACGAAGGTGCGATCGGGGGTCGGGCCGTTCAGGCCTTTCACTTCCACTTTCTGGCCGTCGATGGTGAAGCTGTCGCCCTGCAGCGGCTGCGGCACGATCACGGTTTTCGGCGCGTTGTCTTTCAGGATCGGGCCCCAATAGGCGACTTTGCCGTCTTTGGTGGCGTTGATGTCCTTGATGGTGCCTGGCGAAGCGATGATTTTCGCCTCCGGGAAGGCCGCCTTAATCACGTCCAGACCGAAATAGAAATCCGGGTCTGAGTGGCTGATATAAACGGTGGTCAGCTTCTTGCCGGTCGCCTTGATCTTTTTCACCAGCTCTTCGGCATCGTTACGCTGGAACTGAGCGTCAATCAGCGCCACTTCGTGTTGGCCGCTGACGATTTCGGAAGACACCGGGAACACGCTTTTCTCGCCCGGGTTATACACTTCCATGGTCAGGGTATCGGCAGCGGTGGCGTAAGTGCTCAGGGTGGCGACGCCGGTGAAGGCCAGAGTTAACAGTGATTTCTTAAACATGGGCAGAGGTCCTTAGGTATCGGTTAATGTTGTAACGATGTTAGGTTGCATAAAGCGATAGAAAAACCGGATAATAAGCAATTATTCGTTGCATAAATCGGACTAATCATGGATCGCATTACCGCCGCTGAAGTTTTTGTCACCATCGTCGATCGCGGCAGCATGATCGCCGCCGCGGAAACGCTGGAGATGTCGCGCGCGATGGTGACGCGCTACCTGGCGCAGATGGAGCAATGGGCCGGGGCGCGTTTACTGCACCGCACTACCCGTAAGCTTAGTCTGACCGATGCCGGTGAGCGTACTCTGGAACGTTGCCGACAAATGCTGGCGCTGGCGGGGGAGATCGACCTGGTGGAGGAAGGGCAGAGCGACGAACTGCGCGGCCTGCTGCGCATTACCTGTTCGCAGTCGCTCGGGCAAACGGCGCTGGTGGGGGCGGTCGCTCAGTATCTGAAGCGTCACCCGCAGGTGGCGGTCGATCTGCAGATGAACAACCGGGCGGTGAACCTGGTGGAAGAGCGCATCGATCTGGCGCTGCGCATCACCAACGAGCTGGATCCCAACCTGATCGCCCGTCCGCTGTCCACCTGCGCATCGGTGGTGTGCGCCGCGCCGGCGTATCTGGCGGCACACGGCACCCCGCGCCAACCGCAGGATCTGGCGTTGCACAACTGCCTGACCTACTCCTATTTCGGCAAAAGCCTGTGGCACTTCGATGCTCAGGGGGTGAAATCGGCGGTGGCGGTCAGCGGCAACCTGAGCGCCAACGAGTCGGTGGTGTTGATGGCCGGCACGGTGCAGGGCGCGGGCATTTCCATGCAGCCCTATTATTCGGCGGCCCCGCTGCTGGCCAGCGGCGAACTGGTCGAATTGTTGCCGGATTACCGGCCGCAGTCGATGGGCATCTACGGCATCTACACCTCGCGTCGCCAGATGCCCGCCACCTTGCGCACCATGCTGGACTTTCTGGTGGAGTGGTTCGCCACCGATCCGCAGTGGCAGGCGACGCTGCGCTAAGGTCTCGGCAATATTCCCTGGCCGCTTTCAGCGCCTGACAGCGGCGGCCAGCCGGGCGGGGAAACCGGCCGCCTGCTGATGCAGATGGTCGATAAAGGCCGTGACCAGCGCAGAAGAAGGGCGATGCAGCGGCCGGATCAGGCTGACGGTGAACGGTACCTCGATGCTGAACGGCCGCACGTGCACCCCGCTGCCGGCATAGTCGAGCGCCGTCAACGGGTTGACGATCGATACGCCCACGCCGGCCCTCACCATGGCGCACACCGATGCTGCGCTGTGGGTCTCCATCACCATGCGCCGTTCGACGCCCTGTTCGGCGAACAGCGCATCCAGCAAGTGACGATAGCTGTCGGTGCTCGACAGGCTGATAAAGTTTTGCCCGGCGAAATCCTGCGGCGTCAGCTGGTCTTTTACCAGCAGCGGGTGGCCCGTCGGCAGCACGCACACTTCGTTCAACGTCATCAGCGTCACCCGTTCGGTGCCCGCCGGCGTGAGGGTGGTTTCCGTCAGCCCGAGATCGTGGCGCTGGGCAGACAGCCACTCTTCCAGCAGCGGCGACTCTTGCGGGATCACGCTGAAGCTGACTTCCGGATAACGTTCGATAAAGGGCTGGCACACCGCCGGCAGCAGCGATTGGGAGAATACCGGCAGACACACGATCGACAGCTGCGCCTGCTGAAACTGGCGGATGCCGGCGGCGGCGTTGACGATGCGATCGAGGCCGTAATAGGAGCGCTGTACCTCTTCGAACAACCGTAACCCTTGCACGGTGGGGGACAAACGCCCGCGCACCCGGTCGAACAGCTGCAGCCGAATCAGCTTTTCAAAGCGCGCCAGCTCGCGGCTGACGGTCGGTTGCGAGGTTTGCAGCAGGGCTGCCGCCTCGGTCAGGTTGCCGGTGGTCATCACCGCCCGAAAGATTTCGATCTGCCGCAAAGAGATACTGTGCATGGCGAGGCCGCTCGACTGTAGAGAAAGCCATATCATAAATGAATAGACTACGGCTAAATAGATATTTTCCACTCGATTCAGCGTGCGGCACTATGGCTTTATCTGCCGTCATTTTCGAATTGGGAATATCACCATGCCACGCCCGTTGCACGACACCTCCACCGCGTTGAACGCCGCTAACCTGCTGGCCTTGCCGCAGCGTTTCGGTTGCCCGGTCTGGGCCTATGATGCGGACATCATCAGCCAGCGCATCGCTCAGCTGCGCCACTTCGACACCATTCGTTTCGCGCAGAAGGCCTGTTCGAACATTCATATTTTGCGCTTGATGCGCGAGCAGGGTGTGAAGGTGGATTCGGTGTCGCTGGGCGAGATCGAACGGGCGCTGCAGGCCGGTTTTCAACCGGGCGGCGAACCGAGCGAGATCGTGTTTACCGCGGACGTGTTGGATCACGCCACGCTGGCGCGCGTCAGCGAATTGAAGATCCCGGTTAACGCCGGTTCCATCGACATGCTGGATCAGCTCGGCCAGGTTTCCGCAGGGCATCCGGTGTGGCTGCGCATTAATCCGGGGTTTGGCCATGGCCACAGCCAGAAAACCAACACCGGCGGCGAGAACAGCAAGCACGGCATCTGGTATGCCGACCTGCCGCAGGCGGTGGAGAAAATTCGCCGCTACGGCCTGAAGCTGATCGGCGTGCATATGCACATCGGTTCCGGGGTCGATTACCAGCATCTGGAGCGGGTCTGCGATGCGATGGTGCAGCAGGTGATCGATCTCGGTCATGACATCAGCGCCATTTCCGCCGGCGGCGGCCTGTCTATCCCGTATCAGTACGGCGAAGAGGCGATCGATACCGAACACTATTTCGGTTTGTGGAACCGGGCGCGTGAACGCATCGCCGCGCATCTGGGGCATCCGGTGCAGCTGGAGATCGAACCCGGGCGTTTCCTGATGGCAGAAGCGGGCGTCTTGGTGGCCGAAGTGCGGGCGGTAAAAGACATGGGCAGCCGCCACTTCGTGCTGGTGGACGCGGGTTTTAACGATCTGATGCGCCCGGCGATGTACGGCAGTTACCACCATATTTCGCTGTTGCCGGCCGATGGGCGCGATACCTCGGGGCAAGCGCTGCGCGACACGGTGATCGCCGGGCCGCTGTGCGAATCCGGCGACGTGTTTACCCAGCAGGCGGGCGGCGGCGTGGAAACTCGCGAGCTGCCGCCGGTGCAGATCGGCGATTATCTGGTGTTCCACGATACCGGCGCCTACGGCGCGTCGATGTCCTCCAACTACAACAGCCGTCCGCTGTTGCCTGAAGTGCTGTTCGAAAACGGCGAGCCGCGTTTGATCCGCCGCCGCCAAACCATCGAAGAGCTGATCGCGCTGGAACTTATCTGATCAGCGGGCGGGCGCCCGGCGCCCGCTTCACAGCGTCATGCGGCGGTGCTGGCCATTGGGCAATTGCACATCCAGCGACAGCGTGCCGCCCATCGCCTCGATATAGCGTTTGAGCGACGACAGTTTGATTTCGCTGCCGCGCTTTTCCAAATTGGCGACGGAGGGTTGGCTGATGCCGAGCCGCTTCGCCAATTCAACCTGAGAAACCGCCAACTCTTCCCTCAGCATCGCCAGCCGCAGCTCGAAAATCTCCTGGTCCGCTTTTTGTCTGGCGGCGGCAACGACGGCGGGATCGAGTTTATCGATCAGTTGGGATAAAGGTTTGGCCATCTGCACTACCTCCGGGTTGCCAGATAATGTGAAAACTCCATGGCGGCGATGGGCAACATGCGCTGGTAAAAGCGTTTGTCGCCGGTTTTATCGCCGCCGCACAGCAATACCGCTTGCCGCTGTGGATCAAAGGCGAAAAACACCCTGAAAGGGCGCCTGCGATGTTGAATGCGCAGCTCCTTCAACTGCCGGACCGCGTCGGAAAAATGCAGCGTATCGGCATGCGGCCGCGCCAATTGCGGACCGAACGTCTGCAATTTGTAGATCGCCGCCAGGATGCTTGTTTGCTGGGCGTTGTTCAGCGCTAAAAACCAGTCGTCAAACCGTTCGACGGTCACCACTTGCCACATGACGCGCTCCAAATATAGCGTTTATGCTATATAGTGTAAAGGTTATTGTGCCAACAATATGTACGAACGCTGGGAGCGGAAAAAATCCAAAAGCGGGAAATGCGGCGGGCTGCGCAATCTGAGCGCATGGGTGACGGCTCACCCATGCGGCGGCGGGAATTACGGCTGTTCGTGTGCGTTGTTGAGGGTGGCGACCGAGTGGCGGCGCACCAGCGTTGGGCTGAACATGTTGGTGATTTCCGGCAGCGGTTGCCGGTTGGCCAGCGCCAGCGCCAGCTCCGCCGCCTGGGTGGCCATCGCCACGATCGGGTAGCGAATGGTGGTCAGGCGCGGCCGAAGATAGCGCGAAATCAGCACGTCGTCGAAACCGATCAGCGAAATTTCCCCCGGTACGTCGACGCTGTTATCGCTCAGCACCGACAGCGCGCCGGCGGCCATCGGATCGTTGTAGCAGGTAATGGCGGAGAACGAACGGCCGCGGCCGAGCAATTCGGTCATCGCCTGTTCGCCGCCGATTTCGTCCGGTTCACCATAGGTGATCAGCTTTTCATCCACCGCGATACCGTGTTCCCGCAGCGCGTCGAGATAGCCCTGCAGCCGGTCGGTGGCGTCGGAAATCTGGTGGGTGGAGCAGATGATGGCGATGCGCTGATGCCCTTGCTGGATCAGATGACGGGTTGCCAGCCAGGCGCCGTAGCGATCGTCGAGCGCCACGCAGCGCGTTTCGAAGCCCGGCAGCGTGCGATTGATCAGCACCATGCCCGGGATCTGTTGCATCCAGCCGCAAAGTTCCTGATCGCTCAGCCTTTTGGCGTGCACAACCAGCGCTTCGCAGCGGTGCCGCACCAGCTGTTCAATCGCCTGACGCTCTTTTTCGGCGTCGTGGTAACCGTTGCCAATCAGCAGAAAATTGTGGGTGGCGTAGGCCACCTGCTCGACCGCTTTGACCATCGCGCCGAAGAAGGGATCGGAAACGTCGGAGACGATCAGCCCCAGCGTCTCGGTGGATTGCTGCGCCAGCGCCCGAGCGTTGGCGTTAGGGTGATACTGCAGCTGTTCCATCGCGGCCTGCACTGCGGTGCGCGACCCTTCGCTGGCCTTGGGGGAATTGTTTATCACGCGGGATACCGTGGCCACGGAAACCCCCGCCAGCCTGGCAACATCCTTTATCGTAGCCATATCAGTCAACACATCCTGGGTAATCGCTTACATCCCCCAGTTTTGCGGAAAAAAACCGGGGCTGCAAGCGGTCTCGTGCGCAACTTGTGGCGGCGGTTGCAGAATCTCTTCGAGTCTGTACGCATAACCAACTGCTACCGAACGATAGCGCAATTTGTACGTTGGCACCGGCGGTGGGCTTGAGGTAACGTCTGTGCATTCCGATTTGCGCCGAGAACGCCATGTCCATTAAACGCTATCCGCAGCTCGCCCATTGGGGCGCTTATACCGCCGTGGTTGAAGACGGCCGGCTTATCCGTTGTGAACCCTTCGTCGACGATCCCGACCCTTCGCCGCTGCTCGATTCCATCGCGCCGATGGTTTACTCCGACAAACGCATTCGCAAGCCGGCGGTGCGCCGCTCGTGGCTGCAAAAGCGCGAGGGCAGCGACCGTACGCTGCGCGGCAGGGAAGATTTCGTCGAGGTGGACTGGGAATTGGCGCTCGATTTGGTGGCGCAGGAGAATCGCCGGGTGCGCGAGCGCTACGGCGCCTCCGGGTTGTTTACCGGCTCTTATGGCTGGTCGTCGGCCGGGCGGTTGCACCATGCCCGCTCGCTGGTGCGGCGATTCTATTTCAGCGGCGGCGGTGGGGTCGATCAGCAGGGCAACTACAGCTGGGGCGCAGCGCAGTTCTTTCTGCCGTATGTGATCGGCACTTTCTCGCCGTTGACCGGGCGCGTCACCAGTTGGCCGAGCGTGGTGGAGCATTGCGAGCTGTTTGTGGCGTTTGGTGGGTTGGCGCTGAAAAACGCTCAGGTCTCTTCCGGCGGCGCGGCGGAACATGCGCTCAAGCCCTGGCTGCAAAAGCTGGCGCGCAAGGGTACGCCGGTGGTCAACATCAGCCCGATGCGCGATGATTGCCCCGAGTTCGTCAATGCGGAATGGATCCCGATCCGGCCGAATACCGACGTGGCGCTGATGCTGGCGCTGGCTTACGAAATCCAGCGGCTGGGCGCGCAGGATGAAGCCTTCCTGCACAGCCACTGCGTGGGTTATCAACAGTTGGCGGATTACCTGAACGGCGTGAGCGACGGCGTGGCGAAAACGCCGGCCTGGGCCAGCGCCATCACCGGCATTCCGACGGCGCGCATAGCGCTGCTGGCGCGGCAGCTGATCGGCGTGCGCAGTTTTATCACCTGTTCCTACTCTGTGCAGCGCGCGCATCGTGGCGAGCAACCGTACTGGATGATGATCGCGCTGTCGTCGATGCTGGGTCAGGTGGGGCTGCCGGGCGGCGGTTTTTCGTTCGGCCACGGCTCAATGAACGGCGTCGGCAACCCGCGCGTGGATACCCCCGCGCCGACCATGCCGGTAGGGGATAACCCGGCCGGGCTGGCGATCCCGGTGGCGCGCATCTGCGACATGCTGCTGCACCCCGGCGAAGCCTATCAATTTTGCGGCGAGACGCGGCATTATCCGGATATCCATCTGGTGCACTGGGCCGGCGGCAACCCGTTCCATCACCATCAGCAGTTGAACCGACTGGTGGAAGGTTGGCAGAAGCCGGATACGGTGATCGTCCAAGATATCTGGTGGACGGCGGCAGCCAAAATGGCGGATATCGTGTTGCCGGTCACCAGTTCGCTGGAACGCAACGACATCGGCGGCTCGTCGCGCGATCGCTACGTGTTGGCGATGCATCAGGCCATTTCGCCGCAGCATCAGGCGCGCAACGATTTCGATATCTTCGCCGATCTGGCGGAGCGTCTCGGTTATCGCGAGCGCTTTACCGAAAACCGCGATGAGCGCGCCTGGATCGAAGCTATCTATCGGCAATGCGGCGCGGCGCAGCAGCGCGCCGGCGTCGCCTGGCCCGAGTTTGAGGCGTTCTGGCAACGGGGCTATGTCGAGCTGCCCGCGCCGGCCAAAGAGTTTGTATTTTTTGACGCGTTTCGCGCCGATCCCCAGGTTAACCCGCTGCAAACGCCCAGCGGCAAGATCGAATTGTTCAGCGAGCGGATCGCCGGCTATCGCTACGAAGATTTCGCTCCGCATCCGCAGTGGCGGCCGCCGGTGGAGTGGCTGGGTGCGCCGCAGGCCAAAAACTGGCCGCTGCACCTGATCTCCATTCAGCCGAGCGATCGCCTGCATAGCCAGATGGATCCGGCGCCGCTGGCGCAGGGCAACAAGACCGCCGGGCGCGAAACCCTGTATATGCATCCGGACGATGCGGAGCCGCGCGGCGTGGCGGACGGCGCCGAAGTGCTGGTCAGCAATGCGCGCGGCAGCTGTCTGGCGGGGGTATCGCTCACCGATGGCGTGACGCGCGGCGTGGTGTTGATGGCGACCGGTGCCTGGTTCGAGCCGGGTTTCGACGCGCAGCGCCGGCCGGTCGAGCAGGCGGGCAACCCGAACGTGCTGACGCTGGATATCGGCACCTCGCCGCTGACGCAGGGGCCGAACGCCATGAGCTGCCTGGTCGAGGTCAGCGCGCGATGAGTGAAGATTTCACGTCTGGGTCACTGGCTCGGTCGTTGTTATATTTATTTTTTCGTCGCTGCGGGAAGGTTTAAGTTTCATTGAGTTATTACAGCAGATCGCGGGAAATTTACAGCTGGTTGCATTTGGAGCAGAACTCTTGCGATTCGGCGGTAGTTTCCTGCATGCCATCTCTCTAGAGTAGGTGATCCCAGAGGTATTGATTGGTGAGAAATCAGCATACTCTGTATGTTGAAGCCATTTTCAATTGCACCAACCTACGCGGATGCGTAGGTTTTTTTTTGCCTGCCATATAGTATTCTTTTCCCTACAACGATTTACGCCTCCATGGCCAAGGGAGAAGGGCATGATCTTTTCACTGCTGCGCGCGCTGTTTCGCCTGTTGTTTCGGGTACGGGTCGAAGGGGACGTCCAGCACTTCGAACGGCAAAAATTACTGATTACGCCGAACCACGTCTCTTTCCTCGACGGCGTACTGCTGGCGCTGTTCCTGCCGATAAAACCGGTGTTTGCGGTCTATGCCAGCATCGGCGAGAGCTGGTTTATGCGCTGGCTGCGGCCTTACATCGATTTCGTCTCGCTCGATCCCACCAAGCCGATGGCCATCAAGCAGCTGGTGCGCATGGTCGAACAGGGGCGGCCGATCGTGGTGTTCCCTGAAGGGCGCATCACCGTAACCGGCGCGCTGATGAAAATCTACGACGGCGCGGCGTTTATCGCCGCCAAATCGGGCGCCACCGTGGTGCCGGTGCGGATCGACGGCCCCGAATTCAGCCCGTTCGGCCGCATGGCCGGGGTGTTCAAGATCCGCTGGTTTCCGCAAATCAGCATCCGCATCTTGCCGCCGACCACGCTGCCGATGCCGGAGGCTCCGCGTGCGCGCGAGCGGCGGGCGCTGGCGGGCGATCGGCTGATGCAGATCATGATGCGGGCGCGCATGGAGACGCGCGAACCGCAGACGCTGTTCCATGCCTTGCTGGCGGCGCAGCAGCGCTATGGGCACCGCAAGCCCTGTATCGAAGACATCGCTTTCAAAGAGGACAGCTACCAAACGCTGATCAAGAAATCGCTGGGCGTCAGCCGCATTCTGCAGCGCTTTACCGCCGAAGGGGAGCACGTCGGGCTGCTGTTGCCCAACGCCACCATCACCGCGGCGGCGATCTTCGGCGCTTCGCTGCGCAACCGCATTCCGGCGATGCTCAACTACACCGCCGGCGCCAACGGCCTGAACAGCGCGATGACCGCCGCCGGCATCAAGACCATCGTCACCTCGCGTCAGTTCCTGGAGAAGGGCAAGCTGACCCATCTGCCGGAGCAGGTGACGCAGGCCAACTGGGTGTATCTGGAGGATCTGAAAGACACCGTTACGCTGGCGGACAAGCTGTGGATCCTGCGGCACTTGCTGCAACCGCAGCGCGCGATGTTGCCGCAACGCCCGGAGGACGCGGCGCTGATCTTGTTCACTTCCGGCTCCGAAGGCCACCCCAAGGGCGTGGTGCATTCGCATGCCAGCCTGCTGGCCAACGTAGAACAAATCCGCACCATCGCCGATTTCACGCCGCGCGACCGCTTCATGTCGTCACTGCCGCTGTTCCACTCGTTCGGCCTGACGGTGGGGCTGCTGACGCCGCTTCTCACCGGCAGCCGCATTTTCCTCTACCCCAGCCCGCTGCACTATCGCGTGGTGCCGGAGTTAGTGTATGACCGTAACTGCACGGTACTGTTCGGCACGGCGACCTTCCTCAACAACTATGCGCGCTTCGCGCATCCGTATGATTTCGCCCGCTTGCGCTATGTGGTGGCCGGCGCGGAGAAACTGGCGGACAGCACCAAACAGATCTATCAGGATAAATACGGCATCCGCATTCTGGAAGGCTATGGCGTGACCGAGTGCGCGCCGGTGGTGTCGATCAACGTGCCGCTGGCGACCAAGGTGGGCACCGTTGGCCGTATCATGCCGCAGATGGAGGCGCGTTTGATCGCGGTGCCGGGCATCGATAACGGCGGCCGCCTGCAGCTGAAGGGGCCGAATATCATGAAAGGCTACCTGCGGGTTGAACGTCCCGGTGAGCTGGAACCGCCGGCGGCGGAAGATGCGAACGGTGTGCTGCAGCCGGGTTGGTATGATACCGGCGATATCGTCAGCCTGGATGAGCAGGGTTACTGCACCATTCGCGGACGCGTGAAGCGCTTCGCCAAGCTGGCGGGCGAGATGGTGTCGCTGGAGAGCGTCGAACTGCTGGCGCAACGGCTGTCGCCGGAAAAACTGCATGCCGCCACGGTCAAAAGCGACAGCAGCAAAGGCGAGGCACTGGTGCTGTTCACCACCGATCCCGCCATTACCCGCGAGGCATTGCTGCGGGTGGCGCGCGAGCTGGGCAGCCCGGAGCTGGCGGTGCCGCGCGATATTCGCCTGTTGAAAACGCTGCCGGTGCTCGGCAGCGGCAAACCTGATTTCGTCACCTTGCGTCATATGGCCGAACAGCCGGAGAGTGCCTGATGAATCCTTCGACCGAATCCCCTTTGTTGTCACGCGGCATGATCGCGGTGATCAGCGCGCAGTTCCTCTCGGCGTTCGGCGACAATGCGTTGCTGTTCGCCACGCTGGCGCTGATCAAGCAGCAGCTGTATCCGGACTGGAGCCAGCCGATCCTGCAGATGGCCTTCGTCGCCACCTACATCATCCTGGCACCGTTTGTCGGCCAGGTGGCCGACAGCTTCGCCAAAGGGCGGGTGATGATGTTCGCCAACGCGCTGAAGCTGGCGGGGGCATTGGTGATCTGTTTTGGGGGGAACCCGTTTCTGGGTTACAGCCTGGTCGGCGTGGGGGCCGCCGCGTATTCTCCGGCCAAATACGGCATTCTGGGCGAGATCACCAGCGGCGAGAAGCTGGTCAAGGCTAACGGCCTGATGGAGGCCTCGACCATCGCCGCCATTCTGACCGGTTCGGTGGCCGGCGGTATTCTGGCGGACTGGCACGTGGTCGCGGCGCTGGCGGCCTGCGCGTTGGTTTACGCGGGGGCGGTGGTCGCCAACCTGTATATTCCACGTCTGGCGGCGGCGCGCCCAGGGGCTTCATGGCGGCCGCGGGCCATGACGAACAGTTTCTTTACCGCCTGCGTCACATTATGGCTCGATGGGCAGACGCGTTTCTCATTGATTGGCACCAGCCTGTTTTGGGGGGCCGGCGTGACGCTGCGTTTTCTGTTGGTGCTGTGGGTGCCGGTGGCGCTTGGCATCGCCGATAACGCCACGCCGACGCTGCTGAACGCCATGGTGGCCGTCGGCATCGTGGTGGGCGCCGGCGCCGCCGCGCGCTTCGTCACGCTGAAGACGGTGAAACGCTGCATGCCGGCCGGGATCCTGATCGGCATCGCGGTCGCGGTGTTTGCGCTGCAAACGACCATGCTCAATGCCTACGTCTTGCTGGCGCTCATCGGCATGCTGGGGGGCTTCTTCGTCGTGCCGCTCAATGCGTTGCTGCAGGAGCGGGGCAAACATTCGGTCGGCGCCGGTAATGCGATCGCAGTGCAAAACCTGGGTGAAAACGCCGCCATGTTGCTGATGCTGGGCCTGTATTCTTTGGTCGTGAAGCTGGGCGTGCCGGTGGTGGGCGTCGGCGTAGGGTTTGGCGTGGTGTTTGCGCTGGCGATTAGCGCATTGTGGTGGTCTCAGCGGCGGTGAAACGGGGCGCAGCCAGGCTGCGCCCTCAGGCTATCAAGGCGCCGGAATGGTAAACCGGGTGTGGATTTCTTCGAGCGCCTGCAGCACGTCCTCATCCAGAATCACGTCGAGGCTGTCGAGGTTGATTTTCAACTGATCCACCGAGGTGGCGCCCAGCAGAGTGCTGGCGACGAATGGCTGCTGACGCACGAAGGCCAAGGCCATCTGCGAAGGATCCAGCCCGTGTTTTTTGGCCAGCGCCACGTATTCGGCGATCGCCAACTGGGTTTGCTGCCCTGAATAACGGTTGAAACGGGTGAACAGCGTATTGCGCGCGCCGGCCGGTTTTGCGCCGTTGAGGTATTTACCGCTCAGGGTGCCGAACGCCAGGCTAGAATAGGCCAGCAGTTCCACCCCTTCGTGCTGGCTGATCTCGGCCAGGCCAATCTCAAAGCTGCGGTTCAGCAGGCTGTACGGGTTTTGAATCGACACGATGCGCGGCAGCTCATGTTTCTCCGCCAGCTGCAGGTAGCGCATCACGCCCCAGGGCGTTTCATTGGAAACCCCGATATAGCGGATCTTGCCGGCGCGCACCTGCTCGGTCAGCGCTTCCAGCGTTTCCAACAGCGTGACCGTAGCTTTGTCCTCGGTGTATTGATAGTTGAGTTTGCCAAAGCAGTTGGTAGCACGCTGCGGCCAGTGCAATTGATAAAGATCGAGATAATCGGTGTTCAGCCGCTTGAGGCTGGCGTCGAGCGCGGCGCGGATGTTTTTGCGATCCAGCGCCTGCTGCGGACGGATGCTGCTGTCGGTGCCGCGTACCGGGCCCGAAACTTTGCTGGCCAGGACGATTTTTTCGCGATTGCCGCGCGCCTTGATCCAACTGCCGATATAGCTCTCGGTCAGGCCCTGGGTTTCCGGGCGAGGCGGCACCGGGTACAGTTCGGCGGTGTCTATCAGGTTCACGCCTGCGGCCAATGCATAGTCCAGTTGCGCATGGGCGTCGGCTTCGCTGTTCTGTTCGCCAAAGGTCATGGTGCCCAGTCCCAGCACGCTCACTTCTAAAGAACTGTGGGGAATACGGTGGTATTGCATTAACGGCCTTCCTTTCTTGTTAGCGCTGACGGGCCGCGCGGCCCGGTGAAACAGGAGCCCAATTCAGAAGACGGCGCAAAGTCCGTCGGGCGGCGATGTCGCCTTTCCTGACTATAACCAAGCGGTGAAGATGGGGGAAGCGGATTCAGTGCGGAGACGAATGAGGGCTACCGCGCTTGAACGGGCGATAGCCGGCGAGCGGTGATTAGCGTTCGATAACCTGGGAAACCTGATCGCCGTTGATCTGGCGGTGGTTGCCTTTCTCGTCTTTATAACTGATGAGTCCGGTGTCTTCGTCGATCTCCGGTTTGCCTTGCGTCAGGATCATGTTCCCGTCTTTGGTCGCCATGACGTAGTCGCTGGAACATCCCGCCAAACCGGCCGCCATCACTAGCGCAGACACTGCCATTACCCACTTTTTCATCCTGCGGATCCTCGATTATGCAAAAACAATATTCTTTCAAGATTAGCAAACTCTTGGCCGGGGACGTCTCAGATAAGTCTTTATCTGATAAGAAAAACTGAAATGAGGGGGCAACGAAACGGCGGAAGCCGCCGATGGCGGCCTCCGCGCAGGGTTATTCCGGCGAACGATTTTTCTTGCTGCGCATCAGATTGAGCGCTTCTACCGACATGGAGAAGAACATGGCGAAGTAGATGTAGCCTTTCGGCACGTGCACCTGGAAGCTTTCCAGCATCAGCGTGAAGCCCACCAGGATCAGGAACGCCAGCGCCAGCATTTTCACCGACGGATGGCGATTGACGAATTCGCCGATCGGCCGGGCGGCGAACATCATCACGCCGACGGCAATCACCACCGCCGCCATCATGATGAACAGGTGATCGGAAAGGCCCACGGCGGTAATCACCGAATCCAGACTGAAGATGATATCCAACAGCATGATCTGTACGATCGCGCCGAAGAAGCTGTGCACCTTGGTGTGGTGCTCTTCTTCCGACCCTTCGATGGTTTCGTGGATCTCTTTGCTGGCTTTCCAGATCAGGAACAGTCCCCCCAGCAGCAGGATCAGATCGCGGGCGGAAATGGCGTGATCCAGCACGGTGAACAGCGGGTGCGTCAAGCGGATCACCCAGGCGATGGAGGCCAGCAGCGCCAGGCGCATCAGCATGGCGGCGGCCAAGCCCATTCGGCGAGCTTTGTTCTGTTGCGCTTTGGGCAGCTTCGCCACCACCAGCGACAGAAAAATGATGTTATCAATACCCAGTACGATCTCAAGAATGGTTAGCGTACCTAACGCTAACCAGGCATTGGGATCCATAATCCATTCGAACATTGCCCGACACACCTTAATACTTAATAAATGCAAAGCGTGAATTATACGCGTTTATCGTGGCGCTGACAGGGCTAGCTAAACCAGAGTTAAACGAAATCGCTTAGATTGAGAAATGTCTTGCCAGCAGCGCGCCGGTAAAACCCTTTTTCAGATAGAAACCGCGCGGCAGCGTCATGATAGGTTGCCCCTGTTCGCCGATGGCTTCGGTGAGCGCCTTGTTGTTGGCCGCTTTGGGGCGCAGTTGCAGCACTTCGCCGTGGCGTGCGGTGATGCGTTCTACGTGACCGAGCACAATCAGATCCATCAGCTCTTCCCAATCGCGGCGCAGCATCTCTTCTTCAGCAAGGCTCGGGCTCCACAGCAGCGGCGAACCGACGCGGCGCTGCGCCAGAGGGATTTGCCGTTCGCCCTCTACCGGTATCCACAACACGCGCGCCAGCTTGTGGCGAACGTGGCTGCTGGCCCAGGTGACGCCGCTGTTGCCGGTGAGCGGGGCGACGCAGACGAAAGTGGTCTCCAGTGGTTTGCCGGCGGCGTCGACAGGAATGGTTTTCAGCTCAATGCCCAGCTCAGGAAAATCCTGTTCCGGTTTACTGCCGGCCATGGCGCCGAGGTACAGCTCCAGCAGCATGCCCACCCAGCCTTTATCGCGTTTCAGATCCTTGGGGATCGGCAACTGCGCGCGGGCGGCCAGTTCGCCAAAACTGAAGCCGGCCAGCGCCTGAGCGCGCTCGAACAGCTGCCGTTCATTTTCCGGCGGGGGCGGCAGAGGGGATAAAAACGCCATAAATCAAGCCTGTCGAATTTGGTTGAAAAACGTACTGCATAGATACACGGGAAACGCTAACCCCAGTCGCCTGGGGAAAAGAATAATAGTAGCATGATTTTACATGACTTTTTTTCTTTCCTTGCGCGGGCGACAATGCACTTGCGGGGCTTGTTCACCTGAAGCCACCGACAATAAACAGGATCTTACACCTATTTATCCACAGATTTATGGGATAACCCAAATTTTTACCGATCACTGGTTCAATTTACAGCCTTGACTCAGGCGGATTTTTACGAATTTGTCCGTTTTGTGCGTAACTTGCCCGGATAATCTGTGGATAAAAACGGCGTTGGTGGATCTTTCGCCAGGGTAAGATCCTTACCGTGCATAGATCACATTTTTGCCCTGTAAATCACTGTGGGATATTGGTTAACTGTATGTTTTTAAGTTTAATATTTGTTTTTAGGTATGAGGGGGGATTTTAGGGGGCGAGAGTTTTACCGGCTTATCCCTCGAGTTCTGCACACACCTATCCACAGAAAAAGTGAATAAAACCGGTCTGAAAGGCTGGGGTATGTTTATAACTTTGCCTATATCTGTGAGTTATCCCAATGTTATCCGGCCCGCAGCGCCGTAAAGCAGTGGTTTACCGCCTGTAGCTTGTGTGAAACAATCAGGACATCTATGCGAATTTAAGCTTATCGAGGTAGTCCGGTGATCGATGATGATGGCTACCGCCCGAATGTTGGTATCGTAATCTGTAATCGTCAGGGGCAGGTCCTATGGGCCCGCCGTTACGGTCAGCACTCCTGGCAGTTTCCCCAAGGTGGGATTAACCCTGGCGAAACTGCGGAGCAGGCGATGTACCGTGAGCTGTTCGAAGAAGTGGGGCTGAGTAAAAAGGATGTGCGCATCCTGGCTTCGACCCGCAACTGGTTGCGCTATAAATTGCCGAAACGTTTGGTGCGTTGGGACACAAAGCCGGTTTGTATCGGCCAAAAGCAAAAATGGTTTTTGTTGCAGCTACTGTGCAATGACGCTGATATCAATATGCAGCGCAGCAGCACGCCGGAGTTCGACGGTTGGCGCTGGGTGAGCTTCTGGTATCCGGTGCGCCAGGTGGTGTCGTTCAAACGCGACGTCTACCGCCGGGTGATGAAAGAATTCGCCGTGACCGTGATGCCGATGCAAGAGCAGGCGGCGCCGCGGCAGGCCCCCGCTTATCGCCGAAAGAGAGGTTAAGTTAAGCCGACTATGCTCACGCGCTTGCGAGAAATTGTAGAGAAGGTGGCCGCGGCGGCCAGTCTGACGGATGCGCTGGATCTGCTGGTCAATGAAACCTGTCTGGCGATGGACACCGAAGTGTGTTCCATCTACCTGGCGGACAACGATCGCCGCTGTTACTACCTGATGGCCACGCGCGGGCTGAAAAAGCCGCGTGGGCGCACTATCGCATTGGCGTTTGACGAGGGCGTCGTCGGGTTGGTCGGCCGCCGAGCCGAGCCTATCAACCTGGCCGATGCCCAAAGCCACCCCAGTTTTAAATACGTTCCGCAGGTGAAAGAGGATCGTTTCCGATCCTTCCTCGGGGTGCCGATCATTCATCGGCGCCAACTGCTGGGGGTGCTGGTGGTGCAGCAGCGCGAGCTGCGCCAGTTCGATGAAAGCGAAGAGTCTTTCATGGTCACCCTGGCCACGCAGATGGCCGGGATCCTGTCACAGTCGCAGCTCAACGCCATTTTCGGTCAGTATCGCCAAACGCGCGTGCGCGCGCTGGCGGCCTCGCCCGGCGTGGCGGTGGCGGAAGGGTGGCAGGACAGCAGCCAGCCTTCGCTCGATCAGGTTTACCGCGCGTCGACGCTGGACACCGCCAGCGAGCGCGAGCGCCTGACGCTGGCGCTGGAAGAGGCCGGCGCGGAGTTTCGCCGTTTCAGCAAGCGTTTTGCCGCCAGCTCGCAAAAAGAGAGCGCGGCGATCTTCGATCTTTATTCTCACCTGTTAAACGACGCTCGCCTCAAGCGCGAACTGTTCGCCGAAATCGACAACGGTTCGGTGGCGGAGTGGGCGGTGAAGCAGGTGATAGAAGCCTTTGCCGAACAGTTCGCCAAACTGCAGGACACCTATATGCGCGAGCGCGGCAGCGACCTGCGCGCGCTGGGCCAACGCCTGCTGTTCCACCTCGACGACACCACCCAGGGCGCCACCCAGTGGCCGGCGCGTTTTGTGCTGGTGGCAGATGAGCTGACCGCGACATTGCTGGCCGAAGTGCCGCAGGATCGCCTGGTCGGCGTGGTGGTGCGCGACGGCGCCGCCAACTCGCATGCGGCGATTTTGGTGCGTGCGATGGGCGTGCCGACGGTGATGGGCGCCGACATCCAGCCTTCTCTGCTCAGCCAGCGGTTGCTGATCGTCGACGGTTATCGCGGTGAACTGCTGGTCGATCCTGAGCCGGTGTTGGTGCAGGAATACCAACGGCTGATCAGCGAAGAGCTGGAGTTGAGCAAGCTGGCGGAAGACGACGTCGAGCAGCCGGCGCAGTTGAAAAGCGGCGAACGCGTTCAGGTGATGCTGAACGCCGGCCTCAGCCCGGAACATGAACAGCTGTTGGGCGGCCGAGTGGATGGCGTGGGGTTGTACCGCACCGAAATCCCGTTCATGTTGCAAAGCGGTTTCCCGTCCGAAGAAGAACAGGTCGCGCAGTATCAAGGCATGCTGCAGCTCTATCCGAGCAAGCCGGTTACGCTGCGCACCCTGGATATCGGCGCCGACAAGCAACTGCCCTATATGCCGATCAGCGAAGAAAACCCTTGCCTGGGGTGGCGCGGCATCCGCATCACTCTGGATCAGCCGGAGATCTTTTTGATACAGGTGCGCGCTATGCTGCGCGCCAATGCCGGCACCGGCAACCTGGGCATTTTGCTGCCGATGGTCACCAGCCTGGAAGAGGTCGATGAGGCCAAGCGCTTGATTGACCGCGCCGGGCGCGAGGTGGAAGAGGTGCTTGGCTACGCGATCCCGAAACCGAAAATCGGCGTGATGCTGGAAGTGCCGTCGATGATTTTCCTGATCCCGCATTTGGCCGGGCGCGTCGACTTCATCTCGGTCGGCACCAACGATTTGACCCAGTACCTGCTGGCGGTGGATCGCAACAACACGCGGGTAGCCTCGCTGTACGACAGCCTGCATCCCGCGATGCTGCAGGTGCTGAAGCTGATCGCCGAGCAGGGGAAAGCAGCCGGGCTGCAGCTTAGCCTGTGCGGTGAGTTGGCCGGCGATCCCATGGGCGCGCTGTTGCTGGTGGGCATGGGCTATCGCAATCTGAGCATGAACGGCCGCAGCGTGGCGCGCATCAAATACCTGCTGCGGCATATCGACCTTGCCGACGCGGAAGTGTTGGCGCACCGGGTGTTGAACACCCAAATGACCACCGAAGTGCGCCATCTGGTGGCGGCGTTTATGGAACGACGCGGCATGGGCGGGTTGATTCGCGGCGGCAGATAATCGCCGCGCGATGTGATTTTTTTACAGAACTTTTCCCGCGCTGCCGGCCCGGACCGCGCTAAGCCTATGTTATGATGCGCAACCTCAGCGCGACGCATGTTCGTCGTCTTGCAAACCGCAGCGGTCAACGCTGCCGTTTGAAAGGCGTGTGACAACCTGCGCCGACGTTTGGCACCTGCCCGCCCCCGCATGGGGAAAAATAACAGACATGTTGTGGTGATAGATGAGCAATAGCTATCTGGCGTTTCCTAAATTTGATCCGGTCATTTTCTCCATTGGCCCGGTTTCTTTGCATTGGTACGGCCTGATGTATCTGGTCGGCTTCGTTTTTGCCATGTGGCTGGCGGTGCGCCGCGCCAACAAGCCGGGCAGCGGCTGGACCAAGGACGAAGTGGAAAACCTGCTCTACGCCGGTTTCCTGGGCGTATTCGTCGGCGGCCGCGTGGGCTATGTGCTGTTCTACAACCTGCCGCTGTTCCTGGATAATCCGCTCTATCTGTTTAAAGTCTGGGATGGCGGCATGTCGTTCCACGGCGGATTGATGGGGGTGATTCTGGTGATGTTCTGGTTCGCTCGCCGCACCAAGCGCACCTTCTTCCAGGTTTCCGATTTTATCGCGCCATTGATCCCGTTCGGCCTGGGCGCCGGCCGCCTCGGCAACTTCATCAACGGTGAACTGTGGGGCCGCGTGACCACCGACACCCCTTGGGCGATGCTGTTCCCAAGCTCGCGCAGCGAAGACGTGGCGCTCGCCGCCGCCGACCCTTCTCTGCTGCCGCTGCTGAATCAGTACGGCGTGCTGCCGCGTCACCCGTCCCAGCTGTATGAACTGCTGCTTGAAGGCGTGGTGCTGTTTATCATTCTGAACCTGTTCATCCGCAAGCCGCGGCCGATGGGTGCCGTATCGGGCCTGTTCCTGATCGGTTATGGCGCATTCCGCATCATCGTTGAAGCGTTCCGCCAGCCGGATGCCCAGCTTGGCCTGTTCGACGGCGTGATCAGCATGGGGCAGATCCTGTCCATCCCGATGGTGGTGGCCGGTGTTATTATGATGATTTGGGCGTACCGTCGTCGCCCGCAGCAACAACTGTCGTGAGGGACAAATGAAACAGTATCTGGATTTGATGAACAAGGTGCTCGCCGAGGGCACCCCTAAAGCCGACCGTACCGGCACTGGCACATTGTCGATTTTCGGCCACCAGATGCGTTTCAACTTGCAGGAAGGTTTCCCGTTGGTGACCACCAAGAAATGTCATCTGCGTTCGATCATTCATGAGCTGTTGTGGTTCCTGAACGGCGATACCAACATCGCCTATCTGCGTGACAACAAGGTCACCATTTGGGACGAGTGGGCCGATGAAAACGGCGATCTCGGCCCGGTGTACGGCAAGCAGTGGCGCGCCTGGGGCGCGGCGGACGGTCGTCAGATCGATCAGCTGAGCAACGTGCTCCAGCAGCTGAAACAAGATCCGGATTCGCGCCGCATCATCGTTTCCGCCTGGAACGTCGGTGAGCTGGACCAGATGGCGCTGGCGCCGTGCCACGCGTTCTTCCAGTTCTACGTGGCGGACGGCAAGCTCTCTTGCCAGCTGTACCAGCGTTCCTGCGACGTCTTCCTCGGCCTGCCGTTCAACATCGCCAGCTACGCGCTGTTGGTGCATATGATGGCGCAGCAGTGCGATTTGGACGTCGGCGACTTCGTCTGGACCGGTGGCGATACCCATCTGTACAGCAATCATATGGAACAGACGAAGCTGCAGCTGACGCGTGAACCCCGTCCGTTGCCGAAGCTGGTGATCAAACGCAAGCCGGCTTCGCTGTTCGATTACCGTTTCGAAGACTTCGAGATCGAAGGTTACGATCCGCACCCGGCCATCAAGGCGCCGGTCGCGATCTGACCTTAACCGCATCACACCAGGGGCGCAGCGATTGCGCCCCTTTTTTTATCCGCATTGCGCGCCGCGCCGCATTTTATTGTCGCCATTTGTCGCTACAGGGAAAACATTGCGCAGTTTGCCGCAAGGCTTGCGCATGCGGCTTTACCGCCTTGTTACGGCCCTTAAACTGGCCGCATGAATGAAAATACGCTCTCGAACATCGATCACCGCCAGCGTGGCATGACGCTGATTGAGCTGTTGGCTGCGCTCCTGATCGCCGGCATGCTCACCGGCTGGGGCGTCGGTCAATGGCGTCACCATCAGCAAACGTTGCGCCTGGAACATACTGCCCAACAGCTGCTGGCGTTTTTACTGCGACTGCAGGCGGACGCCAACTGGCGCAACCGCACGACGCTGCTGTGGTTCAAGAACGGCACGCCCTGGTGCCTGGGCGGCGGTGTGCCGCCGCCGGATTGCGCTTCCGCCGAGGGTTCCGTTTTCTCACCGTCTTACCGCGACGTCGTTTTGAGCGGCTACACCGACAAAGAGATCGGGTTTTACGGCTTGCGCAATACCGCGCAGGCGGGGCACATCCTGCTCAGCAACGAGGCAGGCGGCCTGCGGCTAGTGCTGTCCGCCCGAGGGCGGCTGCGTTTGTGCAGCGAAGGGCTCCGGATAAGGGGGATCGCGCCATGCTGACTGTAGAACGCGGTTTTACCTTGCCGGAGGTGATGTTGGCGCTGGTGTTCGGCAGCGTGATCGCGCTCGGCGCCGCGAAAACCTACCCGCTGTTGCGCCAGCAAAACGTGGCCGTCGGCCAGCATTTTCGGCTGGAGTCAACGCTGCGGCAACTGGCGTTCGGCATCGAGAAAGACCTGCGCCGCGCCGGTTTCTGTGCCGGGCAGTGCGCCGGCCGCCCGCTGCTGATCGGCCAGGCGGTGGGAGAAGCGGCGGGCAGCTGCGTTATCTTCGCTTACGATATCACCCGCAGTGGGCAATGGCTCACCTCGGGCGAGGATGCAGGTTATTTCGGCTATCGGCTGCGCAATGGCGGCTTGGAAGGGCAGCGCGGCGTAAGCCAATGCGACGGCGGCGGCTGGGAGCGGCTGCTCGATCGTGACGAAGTGCGCATTGAGCGGTTTCATGTGGCGATAGAGCGCGGGGAGTATGGCGGTGCGCTGGCCCGTTTGACTCTGGCGGGGCGCTCTGTCGGCGATGCGCGTATCAGGCGCAGCCTGAGCGGGAGCGTCGAAATGGCGGCGTTGCCATGAACCGGCGGAGCCAGCGAGGTGGCAGTACTTTGGCGGCGGTAATGTTGCTGCTGGCGTTGGGGTTGATGTTGCTCAATGCCCAGCACCGGCAATTGGATAACGCGCTGTTACTGGCCGCCGATCAGCAGCGCTACCTCCAGGCTTACAATCAGGCCGCATCGGCGCTGAGTTGGGGCATGCTCCAGCGTTGGCCGCGCGCCGAGCTGAGTGCGGCGGCCTGGTTATGCAGGCAGCGCGCGGAACTGACGGCCTGCGCCCGGCTGTCTGCCAGAGCGGGCGTCGTGACGGTACGCGGCCTTGGGGAGATGCGCGGCGGTGAGCCGCTTTGGCTGTATCAATGGGGCGCGTTTGACGGTGCGGAATCGGTCGGCAGGGTGCAAGCGCAGCCGGGCGGCCGGCTGGATTTTTGCCCCGAGAAAAGGCCGGCCGACTGTGAGGGTTAACGCTCGCGCAGGGCGGTTATCCCGCAACGGCTTCAGCCTGCCGGAAGTGTTGGTGGCGGCATTGTTGTTCTCGGTGTCGCTGCTGGGCTTGTTACAGTATCATCAGGTGCTGTTGCAGTCGTTCCAGCGCCAGTGGCACTACCGGCAAGCCTGGGTGATGGCGCATCAGCAGTTGGAGGCGTTCGCAGTCACCGGTCGGCTCGATGCCGAACCGCTGCCGGAAGGCTGGCGACGCGAGACGGCGTTCGACGGCGCGGATGCGGATTGCCGCCGATTGACGGTCAGAGTACAAACTCCGCAACGGCAGTGGGCGACGCTGAGCCGCTGGTATTGCACCCGTTTTTGAGCCGGTACGTATCTTGTTTTAAAGGAGTCTTCATGTTCACGGTTTATCATTCCAATCAGCTGGATTTGTTGAAAACGCTGACCAGCGCGCTGATAGCCAGAGATCCGTTGACCGATCCTTTTCAACAGGAGGTGGTGCTGGTGCAAAGCCCCGGTATGGCGCAATGGCTGCAGATGCAGCTGGCGGAACAGTTCGGTATCGCCGCCAATGTCGCGTTTCCGCTGCCGGCGACCTTCATTTGGGACATGTTCACCCGGGTGTTGCCGGATATTCCGAAAGAGAGCGCCTTCAGCAAGGATGCCATGACCTGGAAGCTGATGTGGTTGTTACCGGAGATGCTGACTCAGCCGGCGTTTGCGCCACTGCAGCACTATCTGACCGATGACGGCGACAAGCGCAAAATCCACCAGTTGGCTGGCCGGGTCGCCGACCTGTTCGACCAATATTTGGTTTATCGCCCGCAGTGGCTGGAGAGCTGGCAGCGCGGCGAGCGCATCGACGGTCTGGCGGAGGCTCAGCAATGGCAGGCGCCGCTCTGGGCGCGACTGGTGGAATACACGCGCGAATTGGGGCAGCCGGAATGGCACCGCGCCAATCTGTACAGCCGCTTTATCCACGCGCTGGAGCAGGCAAAAACGTGCCCGCCCGGTTTGCCGCCGCGGGTGTTTATCTGCGGCATCTCGGCATTGCCGCCGATCTATCTGGAAGCGCTGCAGGCGCTGGGGCGGCATATCGACATCCACCTGATGTTCACCAACCCCTGTCGCTACTATTGGGGTGATATTCAGGATTACGCCTTTCTGGCCCGCTTGCAGAGCCGCAAGCGTCGTCACTATCATCAGGCGCGCGAGCAAGGGCTGTTCCGCGAGCCGGATGACGCGGCGCGCCTGTTTGACGCCGAAGGGCAGCAGCAACTCAGCAACCCGCTGCTGGCCTCCTGGGGCAAGCTGGGGCGCGATCACCTTTACCTGCTGTCGCAGATGGAAGGGGCGCAAGAGGTCGACGCCTTTGTCGATATCCCGGCCGATACCATGCTGCACGCCGTTCAGCGCGATATGCTGGAACTGGAAGACCATGCGGTAATCGGTATTACCGCGGAAACGCTGGAAAGCAGCTTCAGCAAACGTCCGCTTGATGAAAACGACCGCTCCCTCAGCCTGCACGCCTGCCACAGCCCACAGCGGGAAGTGGAGGTGCTGCACGATCAACTGCTGACCATGCTTGCGCAGGATCCCGCGTTGACGCCGCGCGACATCATCGTGATGGTGGCGGATATCGACAGCTACACGCCTTACATTCAGGCGGTGTTCGGCAATGCCCCCGCCGAGCGCTACCTGCCGTTTGCCATTTCTGACCGTAAAGCGCGCCAGGCGCATCCGGCTTTGCAGGCGTTCATCTCCCTGCTCGATTTGCCGCAAAGCCGCTTTACGTCGGAACAGGTGCTGGCGCTGCTGGAAGTACCTGCCCTGGCCGCCCGTTTCGCCATTGGCGAAGAGGGGTTGCGCCTGTTGCGTCACTGGGTCGGTGAATCCGGCGTGCGCTGGGGTCTGGACGACGATAACGTGCGCGAACTGGATCTGCCCGCCACCGGCCAGCACACCTGGCGATTCGGCATTACGCGCATGCTGCTCGGTTACGCGATGGACAGCAACGCCGGCGATTGGCAGGGCATTTTGCCTTACGATGAATCGAGCGGGTTGGTCGCCGAACTGGCGGGGCAACTGGCAGACCTGCTGGCGCAGCTCAGCCACTGGCGGCAAATCTTGAGCGAAGCGCGCTCGCTCGAGGCGTGGCTGCCGCTGTGCCGCCAACTGCTGGATGCCTTCTTCGCAGCGGACAGCGATACCGAAGTGGTGCTGGCATTGATTGAGCAGCAGTGGCAGCAGGCCATTAATTTTGGCTTGGCGGCGCGCTATCCCGATGAGGTGCCGTTGACCATTCTGCGCGACGATCTGGCGGCGCGCCTCGATCAGGAGCGCATCAGCCAGCGCTTCCTCGCCGGGCAAATCAACTTCTGTACGCTGATGCCGATGCGCTCGATTCCGTTCAAGGTGGTGTGCCTGCTGGGCATGAACGACGGCGTGTATCCGCGCACGCTGCCGCCGCTGGGCTTTGATCTGATGGCGCAGCAGGTCAAGCGCGGCGACCGCAGCCGCCGCGATGACGACCGATATCTGTTCCTGGAAGCGATTCTGTCCGCTCAGCAGCGGCTATATATCAGCTTCATCGGCCGTTCCATTCAGGACAACAGCCCGCGCTACCCTTCTGTGCTGGTCACTGAGCTGCTTGAGTACCTGGAGCAAAGCTATTGCCTGCCGGGAGATGAGGAACTCAGCGCAGACGACAGCGCCCGGCGGGTTGGTGAGCACTTGCTGAAGTGGCATGCGCGCATGCCGTTCGCCGCCGAGAATTTCTTGCCGGGCTCGGAGGCGCAAAGCTATGCCGCCGAGTGGCTGCCCGCCGCAGATGGTCGCGGTGCGGCGCATCCGGCGTTCAACCAGCCGCTGCCTGCCGAAGCGCTGCAGCAAATATCATTGGATGAGCTGCTGCGGTTTTACCGCCATCCGATTCGCGCGTTTTTCCAATTGCGGTTGGGCGTCAGTTTTATCCTGGAAGAGACTGAGCTGCCGGACGAAGAGCCCTTCACGCTGGATAACCTCAGCCGCTACCAGTTCAACAGCCAACTGCTGAATACCCTGATCGACGGCGACGATCCCGAACGGTTGTTCCAGCGGGTGCGTGCCGCCGGCGGCTTGCCCTATGGCGCCTTTGGCGAGATCTATTGGCAAAAGCAGCAGGAAGAGATGAGCGAACTGGCCGAGCAGGTGCGTGCGGAACGCGCAGAGAGCCATAGCCTGGAATTGGATATCGATATTGCCGGCGTACGTCTCAGCGGCTGGCTGCATCAGGTGCAGGATGACGGCCTGTTGCGCTGGCGGCCCGCCACGTTGTCGGCGGTGGATGGCATATTGCTGTGGCTGGAGCATCTGGTGTACTGCCGCGCCGGCGGCACCGGCGAGAGCCGCATCTACGGCCGCAAGAACTCCGCCTGGCGCTTTGCCGCGCTGGCGCCTGAAGAGGCGCAGGCGCAGTTGGCGGAGCTGCTGGCGGGTTATCAGCGCGGTCTGTGTCAGCCGCTGTTGTTGCTGAACAAGAGCGGCTGGGCGTGGCTGAGTCAGTGCTATCAGCCGGAAACACAGCAAATCGACTGGGAGGAAGAAGCGCAAACAAAGGCTCGCGCCAAATTGCTGCAGGCCTGGCAGGGCGATCAGCGCATTCCCGGAGAAGGGGAAGATCCCTACGTTCAGCGAGTGTTCCGCCAATTGGATAATGAATACTTAGCGCAAATACTGGCCGAAACAGAGCGTTATCTGCTGCCGGTGGCGCGTCATAACCTGGGGTAACAATCCCCCGGTGGTGCTGTGCGGCGGGAGGTGGTAAAAATAACGAAGGTTATATTCAACCATTGGGGTGATTCCCGGTCTTACATAACGTACAGGCATATACCCGCCGCGTTTTGGGGCGCCACATTGGCGAAGAATCCGGCGAGTACAGATTTGGTTATGTGGTTTTGATGTACGTCGCCAGCGTCAGGGAGTGGGCGTGGCGATGTCAGAATAGGGGTTTATTTTGGATATGCGCAGACAGTTGGCCCGCATCACCGGGCTGGTATTATTGGCTATGTGTTGGGCGCCGTTGAGTTGGGCCGCACAAGGATGGCAACCGCTGGCGGAGAAGATCAACAAGAGCGAGCACGATCCGCGTCAGTACGAGGCGATCAAGTTGGCTAACGGCATGACGGTGCTGCTGGTGTCCGATGCCCAGGCGCCGAAATCGCTGGCGGCGCTGGCATTGCCGGTTGGATCGCTCGAAGATCCGAACAGCCAACTGGGATTGGCGCACTATCTGGAACATATGGTGCTGATGGGCTCCAAACGCTATCCAGAGCCGGAAAACCTGTCCGAATTCCTGAAAAAGCACGGCGGCAGCCACAACGCCAGCACGGCCTCTTATCGCACCGCCTTCTATCTGGAAGTGGAAAATGACGCGCTGGAGCCGGCGGTCGACCGCATGGCCGACGCCATTGCCGAGCCGCTGCTGGATCCGGGCAATGCCGATCGCGAGCGTAACGCGGTGAACGCCGAGTTAACGATGGCGCGTTCGCGCGACGGCATGCGCATGGCGCAGGTCGGCGCGGAAACCCTGAACCCGGCGCACCCGAGCGCGCGCTTCTCCGGCGGCAATCTCGATACGTTGAAAGACAAGCCGGACAGCAAGTTGCACGATGAACTGACCGGCTTCTATAAGCGTTACTATTCCGCCAATCTGATGATGGGCGTTTTGTACGGTAATCAGTCGCTGCCGCAGTTGGCTGGCATTGCGGCGAAAACCTTTGGCCGCGTGCCGAATCATGACGCCAGCGTGCCGCCGATCACCGTGCCGGCCGTCACGCCGGAACAGCAGGGCATCATCATTCACTATGTGCCGGCGCAGCCGCGCAAGCAGCTGAAGGTCGAGTTCCGCATCGATAACAACAGCGCCGCGTTTCGCAGCAAAACCGATACCTACATCAGCTACCTGATCGGCAACCGCAGCAAAAACACCCTGTCTGACTGGCTGCAGAAGCAAGGGTTGGCGGACGCCATCAATGCCGGCGCCGATCCGATGGTGGATCGCAACGGCGGCGTCTTCGCCATCAGCGTTTCACTTACTGACAAAGGCCTGGCCCAGCGCGATGAGGTCGTCGCCGCCATTTTCAACTACCTGAAAATGCTGCGCAGCGAGGGCATCAAGCAGAGCTACTTCGATGAAATCTCGCATGTTCTGAACCTGGACTTCCGCTATCCCTCGATCACGCGCGACATGGACTACATCGAATGGCTGGTGGACACCATGCTGCGCGTGCCGGTTGAGCATGCGCTGGACGCGCCTTACCTGGCCGACCGTTATGATCCAAAGGCGATCGCCGAACGCCTGGACGCCATGACGCCGCAAAACGCGCGCATCTGGTTCGTCAGCCCGGATGAACCGCACAACAAGACGGCCTATTTCGTTAACGCGCCTTACCAAGTCGACAAAATCACGCCGCAGCGCTTTACGCAGTGGCAGCAGTTGGAGAGCGGCATTTCCCTGTCGCTGCCGGCGCTCAACCCGTACATCCCGGATGACTTTACCCTGACCAAGCCATCGCACGAGTTCAAGAAACCGGAAATGGTGGTGGATAAACCCGGCCTGCGCGTGTTGTACATGCCGAGTCGTTACTTCGCCGACGAGCCGAAGGCCGACGTCACCGTCGCTTTCCGCAACGCCAAAACCATGGATTCCGCGCGCAATCAGGTGCTGTTCTCGCTGACGGATTATCTGGCCGGCCTGGCGCTGGATCAGCTGAGCTATCAGGCATCGGTCGGTGGGCTGAGCTTCTCGACCTCGCCGAACAACGGCCTGATGTTTAACGCCAACGGTTTCACCCAACGTCTGCCGCAGTTGCTGACGGCGCTGATCGAGGGCTATTCCAGCTTCACGCCGACGGAAGATCAGCTGGCGCAGGCCAAGTCCTGGTATCTGGAGCAGCTGGACGCCGCCGAGAAGGGCAAGGCGTTTGAGCTGGCCATTCAGCCGGTGCAGATGGTTTCCCGCGTGCCGTATTCCGAACGCAGCGAGCGCCGCGAAGTGCTGAAGACGTTAACGCTGAAAGACGTGCTGGCCTATCGCGACAGCCTGCTGGCCGAGGCCACGCCGGAGCTGCTGGTAGTGGGCAACATGAGCAAGCAGCAGGTCGACACGTTGGCGTCGACGCTGAAACATCGTCTGGGCTGTACCGGGAGCGAATGGTGGCACGGCGAAGACGTGGTGGTGGACAAAGATCATCTGGCCAACCTGCAACAGGTGGGCAGCAGCACTGACTCGGCGCTGGCGGCGGTTTATGTGCCGACCGGCTACGACGAAGTGACCGGCATGGCCTACAGTTCGCTGCTGGGGCAGATTATTCAGCCGTGGTTTTACAGCCAGCTGCGCACGCAGGAGCAATTGGGGTACGCGGTCTTCGCTTTCCCGATGTCGGTGGGGCGCCAGTGGGGCGTGGGCTTCCTGTTGCAGAGCAACAGCAAACAGCCGGCCTACCTGTACCAGCGCTATCAGGATTTCTACCCGAAAACCGAGAAACGCCTGCGCGACATGAGCGAGGCGGACTTTGAACAGTACAAACAGGCGCTCATCAATGAGCTGAAACAGCGGCCGCAAACTCTGAGCGAAGAGGCCAGCCGGTTCGCCAACGATTTCGATCGCGGCAACTTCGCCTTCGATACTCGTCAGAAACTGATCGCGCAGGTGCAACAGCTGACGCCGGCCAAACTGGCGGATTATTTCCACCAGGCGGTGATCCAGCCACAGGGGCTGGCGGTGCTGTCGCAGGTTAGCGGCAGCGGGCAAGACAAGGCGGATTACGCGGCGCCTAAGGATTGGGTCACCTATCCGAACGCGTCGGCATTGCAGCAGATTTTGCCGCGTAAAGTGGCAACACCATGACGGAAATTGCCCCGCAGAGGCTGGAGCCGCTGTCGTTGCCGCTGTTCGGCGAACGCCTGATAGAAGCGTCGGCGGGCACCGGCAAAACTTTTACCATCGGCGCGCTGTACCTGCGCTTGCTGCTGGGGTTGGGCGGTGACGCGGCGTTTCCCCGCCCGCTGACGGTCGAAGAAATCCTGGTGGTGACCTTTACCGAGGCCGCCACCGAGGAGCTGCGCGGGCGCATCCGCGACAATATCCACGGGCTGCGCATCGCCTGCGTGCGCGGTGTCAGCGTCAACCCGTTGTTTTCGGCGCTGATGGAAGAAATTGACGATTTGAGCGACGCCGCCTCACAGCTGCTGGCGGCGGAGCGGCAAATGGACGAAGCGGCGATCTACACCATTCACGGCTTTTGCCAACGGATGCTGACGCACAACGCCTTCGAGTCCGGCATGTTGTTTGAACAAACGCTGGTGCAGGACGAGCTGCCGCTGCGGCGGCAGGCCTGTGCCGACTTTTGGCGTCGCCACTGCTATCCGTTGCCGCTGGGCGTGGCGCGTGCGGTCAGCCAGGAGTGGAGCGGCCCGGAAGCGTTGCTGGCCGATCTCTCCGGCTATCTGCACGGTGAAGCGCCGGCGCTGCGGCGGCCGCCGAAGGACGAAGAAACCGTCCTGATGCGCCACGAGCAGATCGTCGCGCGCATCGACGCCATCAAGGCGCAATGGCGGGCGGCGGCGGGCGATCTGGAGGCGTTAATCGCCCAGTCCGGCGTCGATAAGCGCAGCTACAGCAGCAAACACCTGCCGAACTGGCTGAACAAGGTCGGCGAATGGAGCGGGCAGGAGACCCAGGATTACCAACTGCCGAAGGAGCTGGACAAGTTTCGCCAGTCGGTGCTGCTGGAGAAGACCAAGAAGGGCGAGCCGCCGCGTCATGCGCTGTTCACGGCGATAGACGAACTGTTCGATGAACCCTTGACGCTGCGCGACCTGATCATGGCGCGCGCGCTCAGCGAGATCCGCACTTCCATTCAGCAGGAAAAGCGCCAGCGCGCCGAGCTGGGGTTTGACGACCTGCTCAGCCGGCTGGACGGCGCCCTGCAAAGCGGCGGCGGCGAACAGCTGGCGCAGGCGATCCGCCAGCGCTATCCGGTGGCGATGATCGATGAATTCCAGGATACCGATCCGCAGCAATACCGTATTTTCCAAAAACTTTACGTCGGCCGGCCCGATTGCGGCCTGCTGCTGATCGGCGATCCCAAGCAGGCGATTTACGCCTTTCGCGGCGCCGACATCTTTACCTACATGCGTGCGCGTTCAGAGGTGAGCGCCCACTATACGCTGGAGACCAACTGGCGCTCGTCGCCGTCGATGGTCGCCAGCGTCAATCACCTGTTTTCTCAGGTAGAAAAACCTTTCCTGTTCGGCCAAATCCCCTTTATTGAGGTTAACGCGGCGGAAAAGAACCAAGGGCTGGCGTTTGAATTGCACGGCACGCCGCAGCCGGCGATGCAGTTCTGGCTGCAGCAGGGAGAAGGCGTGGGTGTAAGTGATTACCAACAGCTGATGGCGCGCCTGTGCGCCACGCAAATTCGCGACTGGCTCAGCGCCGGGCAGCAGGGGCTGGCGCGGCTGCAGAGCGGCAAGGCGTCACGGCCGGTACAAGCCTCCGATATCACGGTGCTGGTGCGCAGCCGCAATGAGGCGGCGTTGGTGCGCGATGCGCTGAGCGCGCTGTCTATCCCGTCGGTCTACCTGTCCAACCGCGACAGCGTGTTTGACACCCCGGAGGCCAAAGACCTGCTGTGGTTGCTGCAGGCGGTGTTGGCACCGGAGCAGGAGCGTACGCTGCGCAGCGCCATGGCCACCGGGCTGATGGGGCTGGACGCGCCGACGCTGGACGGCCTGAGCCGCGATGAGCGCGCCTGGGACGCGCTGGTTAATGAATTCGACAATTACCGCACGCTCTGGCTGCGCCGCGGCGTGTTGCCGATGCTGAGCGAGGTGATGAAAGCGCGCCAACTGGCGGAGAACCTGCTGGCCAGCGCCGGCGGCGAGCGTCGCTTGACCGACGTGCTGCATCTGGGGGAGCTGTTGCAAGAAGCGGCGGCGCAGCTCGACAGCGAGCATGCGCTGGTGCGCTGGCTGGCGCAGCAGATCGCCCAGCCTAATCGCCAGTCCGACAATCAGCAGCTGCGGCTGGAGAGCGACCGGCATCTGGTGCAGGTGATCACGATCCACAAGTCCAAGGGGCTGGAGTTCGATCTGGTGTGGCTGCCGTTCGTCGGCAACTTCCGCCAGCAGCAGCAGGCGCTGTATCACGATCGCCACAGTTTCCAGGCGTTGCTGGACCTCGACGCCAATGAAGAGAGCCAGGCCTGGGCGGAGGAGGAGCGGTTAGCGGAAGACCTGCGTCTGCTGTACGTGGCGCTGACCCGCTCGGTGTACCACTGCAGCATCGGCATCGCGCCGTTGTTCCAGGGCACGCGCAAGAAGCAGGGCGATACCGATCTGCACCGCAGCGCATTGGGCTATCTGGTGCAGGGCGGGCAGCCCGGCGACGCCGTGTATCTGCAGGAGCGCCTGCAGCAATTGGCGGGTGGCGGCATTGCGCTGTCGCTGGTTGAATCGCCGGACGAGGCGCCTTGGCAGCCCCAGACGGCGTTGGCCGAAGCGCTGGCGGCGAAAAGCTTTACCCGGCGGATCCAGGATTTTTGGCGGGTGACCAGCTATACCGGTTTGCAGCAGCACGGTGCGAGCCTGATGCAGGATCTGCTGCCGCGTCTGGATATCGACGCAGCCGGTGAGCGCGGGGAAGAAAGTGAGCCAGCGCTTACACCGCATACCTTCCCGCGCGGCGCAACGCCCGGCACTTTCCTGCACAGCCTGTTTGAAACGCTGGACTTCACCCAGCCGCTCGACGAACAGTGGCTGCTGGAACAGCTGCAGCAGCAAGGGTTCGCTGAACACTGGCAGCCGATTTTGCTGGCGTGGATGCAGGTATTGCTCAACACGCCGCTCGATGGCAGCGGCGTGACGCTGGCGGCGCTGACGCCGCAGCATAAGCAGGCCGAGCTGCAGTTCTATTTGCCGATTAATCAGTTGTTGCAGGCGAAGGGTCTCGATGCTCTGGTGAAGCGTTACGATCCGCTTTCCGCTCGCTGCCCGGCGCTGGATTTCCATCAGGTGCAGGGCATGCTGAAAGGCTTTATCGACCTGGTGTTCTGTTGGCAGGGCAAATACTACCTGCTGGACTACAAGTCCAACTGGTTAGGGGAAGACAGCAGCGCCTATACCCGGCCGGCGATGGAGCAGGCGATGGCGGAGCATCGTTACGATCTGCAATATCAGCTGTATACGCTGGCGCTGCACCGTTATCTGCGTCATCGGCTGCCGGATTACGATTACCGGCGCCATTTCGGCGGGGTGATTTATCTGTTCCTGCGCGGCGTGGATGCGGCGCACCCGGGCAACGGCATTTTCACCTGTCTTCCCGAGTTTGAGCTGGTGGCGGGGATGGATCGCTTGTTCAGCGGCGAGGCTGCTGCGACGGAGGATGGATCATGATCGCACTGCTGGAGCAGGCGGTGGCGCTTGGCGTGTTGCGCCCGCTGGACGTGCAGTTCGCCCGCGTGGTGGCGAACGAAGACGAGCCCGATATTTTGCTGGCTGCCGCCTGCCTGAGCGCAGAGGCGGGGGCCGGTCACGTCTGTCTGATGCTGGAGCAGCTGCAGGCGGATACGCTGTTTGAAGGGCGCCAACCGGCGCTGGCGCTGGCGCTGTGGGAGGCGGCCGGGCGACCGGATAGCGAGCGTTGGCAGCAGCGCCTGGCGGCCAGCGCGGCGGTCGGGGACGGCAGTAGCGCTACGCCGCTGGTGCTGCGCGGGCCGCGCTTGTATCTGCAGCGCATGTGGCAAAACGAAGGTGAAGTGGCGGCGTTTATCGGCGGCGAAGGCGAGTCGCTGGCGGTGCCGGAGGCTGAACTGCGCACTATTCTCGACCGCTTGTTCGGTTCGGCGAGCGACGAACCCGATTGGCAGAAGATCGCCGCCGCGGTAGCCGCCACGCGGCGCATTGCGGTCATTTCCGGCGGGCCGGGCACCGGTAAAACCACCACCGTCGCCAAGCTGTTGGCGGCGCTGGTGCAGTTGGATGAAAGCGCGCGCTTGCGCATTCAGCTGGCGGCACCGACTGGCAAGGCGGCGGCGCGTCTGACGGAGTCGCTTGGCAGCGCCAGCCGTCAGCTGGCGTTGACCCCGGCGCAGCAGGCGCTGTTCCCGACCGAGGCGGCGACGTTACACCGCCTGTTGGGGGCGCAGCCGAACAGTCAACGCATGCGCTATCACCGCGGCAACCGGCTGCATTTGGATGTGCTGGTGGTGGATGAGGCCTCGATGGTCGATCTGCCGATGATGGCGCGCCTGATTGCCGCGCTGCCCGATCGGGCGCGGGTGATTTTCCTCGGCGATCGCGATCAGCTGGCCTCGGTGGAGGCCGGCGCGGTGCTGGGGGACATTTGCCGTTTTGCCGAGCAGGGATACAGCGATGCGCGTGCCGCAGAGCTGAGCCGCCTGACCGGCTGTTCGCTCGCAGGGCGGCAGGCTGATGCGGAAGCGGCGGTGCGCGACAGCCTGTGTCTGCTGCGCAAGAGCTACCGTTTCGATGCCCGTTCCGGCATCGGTCAGCTGGCGTTGGCGGTCAACGCCGGTGCGGGGGATCGCGCGCTGGCGGCATTAAACGGCAGTTTCGGCGATGTCGCGGGCTATGCGCTGGCGACGAGCGAAGAGTATCAGGCGCTGCTGGATGCCTGCGTGGCGGGCTATCGCGACTATCTGCGGCTGACTGCCGAAGGCGCGGATGCGGCGGCGGTGCTGGCCGCCTTTAGCCGCTTCCAGGTACTGTGCGCGCTGCGTGAAGGGCCGTTCGGCGTTGCCGGCCTGAATGAACGTATTGAACTCGGGCTGCAGCGCGCCGGTCTGATCGACCGCAAACCGGGCGTGCTCGGCCGCTGGTATCGGGGGCGGCCGGTGATGATCGGCCGCAACGACAGCGCGCTGGGGTTATTCAATGGGGATATCGGCATTACGCTGCCGGATGAGCGCGGCGAGCTGCGCGTGCATTTCCAACTGCCTGATGGAAGCATCAAGTCGGTGCAGCCGAGCCGTTTGCCGGCGCATGAAACCGCCTATGCCATGACGGTGCACAAATCTCAGGGATCGGAGTTTGACCATACGGTGCTGGTGTTGCCGAATCACTTCCTGCCGGTGCTGACGCGTGAATTGGTCTATACCGCGATCACCCGTGCGCGTAAGCAGCTCTCGCTGTATGCCACGGAGGCGGTGCTGCTGCGGGCCATTCGTATGCCGACCCAGCGCCGCAGCGGATTGGCTGAACGGCTGCAGGCAACGGAATAAGCGATGAAGGGGCGCGGTAGCGGCCGCGCCCACAGGGATTACAGATCCGCCAGCAGAATTTTGGAGCGGCGCTGATAGTTGTACAACGCCTGCTTCTGCATCGGCAGCACGTCGACCTCCGCCGGAGTGAAGCCACGCTCCTGGAACCAGTGGATGCTGCGGGTGGTCAGCACGAACAGCTTCTTCAATCCCATCTGCCGCGCCTGATTTTCCACCCGCTGCAGCAGCATCTCGCCGCGCGAAGAGCTGCGGTAATCGGGATGCACCGCCACGCAGGCCATCTCACCGATTTTTTCCTCCGGGAACGGGTACAGCGCCGCACAGGCGATGGTCAGGTTGTCGCGTTCGATAATGGTGAATTTGTCGATCTCCATCTCCAGCTGTTCACGCGAACGGCGCACCAGAATACCTTGCTGTTCGAGCGGCCGAATGAGCTCCAGAATACCGCCGATGTCGTTGATCGTCGCCCGGCGCACCTGTTCGGCGCTCTCCATCACGATTTGGGTGCCGATGCCGTCGCGTGAGAACAGTTCTTGCACCAGCGCGCCGTCCTCCTGATAGCTGATCAGGTGGCTGCGGCGCACGCCGCTGCGGCAGCCTTTCACCGCGCCGCGCAGGAAGCGCACGGTGCCGGAATGGTAATCGCCGCCTTCCTCCAGCTCTTCAAGGCGCTTTTGCGCGTCGTTGGGGAACAGCTCGGAAAGGATGTTGCCTTCCGCGTCGGTCACGCCCTGCGAGGAGCAGAAACCGATCATTTTTTCCGCTTTCAGTTTGATCGCCAGCTGAGTCGCGACTTCTTCCGAAGTCAGATTGAAGCTCTCGCCGGTGACCGAAACCGCGACCGGGCCGATCAGCACGATGGCGTTGCTGTCGAGCTGACGGTGGATCGCGTCTTCATCGATGCGGCGAATGCGGCCGCTGTGGCAGTAGTCGATGCCGTCATCAACGCCCAGCGGCTGCGCGATGATGAAGTTGCCGCTGACTACGTTGATATGCGCGCCTTGCAGCGGCGTGTTGTTGAGGCTCATCGACAGCCGAGCGGTGATGTCGAGCTGCAGCAGGCCGGCGGCCTGCTTGACCAGTTCGAGCGTATGGGCGTCGGTCACGCGGGTGTGTTTGTGGTAGATCGGCTCATAGTTATGCTGAGCCAGATTGGCGTCGATCTGCGGCCGCGCGCCGTAAACCACCACCAGGCGAATGCCCAGGCTATGCAGCAACCCGATATCGTTGACGATGTTGGAGAAATTCTCGTGTTCGATGGCTTCCCCGCCGAGCATGATGACGAACGTCTTGCCGCGGTGGGCGTTGATATAGGGGACTGAGTGACGGAATCCTTGCACCAGCTCTGTACTACGTTCCTTCACGGCCAAACCTCTTTGCATATTTATACGATATTTTTGTATTTTTATTCTTTTATTGCGCCGATGGCAAGTGGGAAATCGTCATGAAGCGTGCGCTAAGGGCGCTAAATCGTTAATAAATTGAAAAACCATAAAAAGATTTTCTGATGACAGGGCTGGAATGATTGGTTAAAGTTTTCGGCATCCCCATTTCATTGGTGTTTTTTTCATCTGTTGTAAACAGCTATTACTGCCGGAGCCGCATGCCAAACGCTAATCACAATCTGGGCCGCCGTCGTTTATTACAGGGCGTTGCCGCCAGCTGGTTGCTGAGTGTGAGTCGTACGGGCTTCGCCGCATCATCGCACGTGATCGCCGTGCGCGTCTGGCCATCCTCCACCTATACCCGCGTCACGCTGGAATCCAACGTCGAGCTGAAATACAAGCAGTTCGCCCTGACCAATCCCGATCGCGTGGTGGTGGATATCGAAGGCGTTCACCTCAACAGCGTGCTGAAGGGCATCGCCGGGCAGGTGCGCGCCGACGATCCTTATCTCAAGCAGGCGCGCGTCGGCCAGTTCGATCAGAATACCGTGCGGCTGGTGCTGGAGCTCAAACAAAGCGTCAGCCCGCATATTTTCACGCTGGCGCCGGTGCCGGAGTATCGCAACCGTCTGGTGATGGATCTCTATCCGACCAAGGGCGGCAGCGGCGGCGAGGAATATGATCCGCTACTGGCGTTACTGGAAGATTACAACAAGGGCGATCTGGAGCGCACGCTGCCGCCGGAAGCGCCGCAGGCCGGCAAAGCGGGGCGCGATCGGCCGATCGTCATCATGCTGGATCCCGGCCACGGCGGCGAAGATCCCGGCGCGATCGGCAAGTACAAGACGCGCGAGAAAGACATCGTACTGCAGATTGCCCGCAAGCTGAACGCCATGATCAAGCGCGAGCCGAACATGAAAGTGTTCATGACGCGTAATGAGGACGTGTTTATTCCGCTCAAGGTGCGCGTCGCCAAGGCGCGCAAGCAGCGCGCCGATCTGTTCGTTTCGATTCATGCCGACGCCTTCACCAGCCGCGCTGCGCGCGGGTCATCGGTGTTCGCATTGTCCACCAAAGGCGCCACCAGCTCGGCGGCCAAGTTCCTGGCGCAGACGCAGAATGCCTCGGACCAAATCGGCGGCGTCAGCAAGAGCGGCGACCGCTATCTCGACCACACCATGTTCGATCTGATCCAGACCGCGACCATCAACGACAGCCTGAAATTCGGCAAGGAAGTGTTGAACCGGATGGGCAAAATCAACCGGTTGCACAAGAATCGCGTCGATCAGGCCGGTTTTGCGGTGTTGAAGGCGCCGGATATCCCGTCGATCCTGGTGGAAACGGCGTTTATCAGCAACATCGAAGAGGAGCGCAAGCTGCGCACCAGCCACTTCCAGCAGCAGGTGGCGGAGTCGATTCTGGCGGGCATCAAGGCTTATTTCGCCAACGGCGGCGCGCTGGCGAGTCGATAACGGCAGGGCCGGGCGCGAGTCCGGCTATTTTCGCGGATTGCAGATACAAAAAAACACCCGTCAGGGTGCTTATCTGTTGTCATCAAGAGTTGGTTGCGGGGGCCGGATTTGAACCGACGACCTTCGGGTTATGAGCCCGACGAGCTACCAGGCTGCTCCACCCCGCGTCCGTCTTGATGCGGTATTACGACGAAACCACCGTTCATGTTATGCCGCTGGTACGACATTCGGTTGGTTGCGGGGGCCGGATTTGAACCGACGACCTTCGGGTTATGAGCCCGACGAGCTACCAGGCTGCTCCACCCCGCGTCCGTGTAATACTTTGTTATCGAAACCAAACGAAAAATACCGCCAATGCGGCATCGGTTGGTTGCGGGGGCCGGATTTGAACCGACGACCTTCGGGTTATGAGCCCGACGAGCTACCAGGCTGCTCCACCCCGCGTCCGATGGATGCGCACTATACTCTCCATGCGTTTTGTTGCAAACCCTTTTTGCATTTTATTGCCCTAAACCCGTTTTTCTGCTGAATTTGCCCGCAATTTGCCTTCTTTTTCATCACCATCCTCCGTGCGGCTTTTTTTATTTGCAGCGATTCCTTTATCAATGAGCGTTTGTTATCGTTCAGCCGGTAGATCATATCAGTTTGAGAGTGTGCGCGATGAAAGGACGTTGGGGCAAATACCTGCTGGGCGGGTTGATGGTGGCGGTGTTGGCGGGCTGTTCGTCCAAGCCGACCGATCGGGGTCAGCAATATAAGGACGGCCGTCTGGATCAATCGCTGGAGCTGGTCAATCAGCCCAACGCCAAAGGTTCGCCGGTCAACGCCAAGGATTACTCGGATCAGCTGATGGAGATCAAGTACGCGTCGCCTTCGCTGTTTAACCGCAACAACAGCACCTATCAGGCGGTGCAAAGCTGGATGGCGTCCGGCGCCGACACGCGCATGCTGAGCCAGTACGGCCTCAGCGCTTACCAGATGGAAGGCGTCGACAATTACGGCAACGTGCAGTTTACCGGCTACTATACGCCGGTGGTGCAGGCGCGCTATACCCAACAGGGCGAGTTCCGCTATCCGCTGTACCGCATGCCGCCGAAGGGCAGGGGCCGCTTGCCGGATCGCGCGGGCATCTACTCCGGCGCGCTCGACGATCGCTATATCATCGCTTACACCAACTCGCTGATGGACAACTTCATGATGGAAGTCCAGGGCAGCGGTTATGTCGACTACGGCAACGGCCAGCCGCTGGTGTTCTTCGGTTACGGCGGCAAGAACGGCCACGCCTATCGCAGCATCGGCAAGGTGCTGATCGATCGCGGCGAAGTGGCCAAGGCGGACATGTCGATGCAGGCGATCCGTCAGTGGGCGGATACCCACAGCGCCGCAGAGGTGCGTGAGCTGCTGGAGCAGAACCCATCGTTCGTGTTCTTCCGCCCGGAAGCTTTTGCGCCGGTGAAAGGCGCCAGTGCGGTGCCGCTGATCGCCAAAGCCTCGGTGGCTTCCGACCGTTCGCTGATCCCGGCGGGCACCACGCTGCTGGCCGAAGTGCCGCTGCTGGACAACAAGGGTAAATTCACGGGAAAATACGAGATGCGTCTGATGGTCGCGCTCGACGTGGGCGGCGCCATCAAGGGCCAGCATTTTGACATGTATCAGGGCATCGGGCCGGAAGCCGGCCACTCGGCGGGGTACTACAACCACTACGGCCGCGTCTGGGTGCTGAAGAACAACGGCGGTGGCCAGCTGTTCAGCGCCAATCAGTCAAACGGCGGCGGTTCGTTGCTGGCCACCCGCTAAACGCATACGGCGTGAAAAGATTGACCCGCAAGGGCCGGATTTTCCGGCCCTTATCATTTGCATTACGAAGGTAATTAAAGCGTTATGAGCACAGCTTATTCGGAAGCCTATCTGCAGCGTTTCGGCGGCACGGCGCGGTTGTACGGCCAGCAGGCGCTGGCGGTGTTCGCGCAGGCACACGTCTGCGTGATCGGCATCGGCGGCGTGGGTTCCTGGGCGGCTGAGGCGCTGGCGCGCACCGGCATCGGCGCCATCACCCTGATCGACATGGATGATGTCTGCGTCACCAATACCAATCGTCAAATCCACGCATTGCGTCAGCATGTCGGGCAATCCAAAACCGAGGTGATGGCGGAGCGTATCCTGGCGATTAACCCGGAATGCCGGGTGACCTGCATCGATGATTTCATTACCCCGGACAACGTCGCCGAGCTGCTGGACCATAACTTCAGCTATGTCATCGACGCCATCGACAGCGTGCGGCCGAAGGCGGCGCTGCTGTCCTACTGCCGCCGTTTCAAGATCCCGGTGGTGACTACCGGCGGCGCCGGCGGGCAAATAGACCCGACTAAAATCGAAGTGGCCGATCTGGCGAAGACTATTCAGGATCCGCTGGCCGCCAAACTGCGCGAGCGGCTGAAGCACGATTTCAACGTGGTGAAAAACGGCAAGGGCAAGCTGGGCATCGACTGTGTCTTCTCCAGCGAGCCGCTGGTTTATCCGCAGCCGGACGGCTCGGTATGCGCTTCGCGCAGCACGGCGGAAGGGCCGAAAAGAATGGATTGCAGCGCAGGTTTCGGCGCGGCGACCATGGTCACCGCCACCTTCGGCTTCGTCGCCGTGTCGCACGCGCTGAAAAAGATGGTGGCGAAGGCGGCGCGTCAGGCGTAACGGGCGGCGATCGCCTTTACGGCGGCGGCCAACGCCGCCAGGCCGCTGGCGCGGGTGGCGCTCAGCTGCGCGCGCAATGCCAGGCGGTCGAACAGCGCCAGCGGATCCATTGCGGCGATCTGCGGCGGCGTTTTCCCTTCCACTTCGGTCAGCAGCACCGCCAGCAGGCCGCGCACGATGCGGCCTTCGCTGTCGCCATAGAAGTGCAGCGTGCCGTCTTCCAGCAACTGGTGCCCCAGCCAGACGCGGTTTTCACAACCGCTCAATGCCATTTCTTCACTGCGCAAGGCTTCCGGCAGCGGCGGCAGCCGTTTTGCGAGCATAATCAGCTGGCGGTAGCGGTCTTCCCACTGTTTCAGTGCGCTGAAGGTGGCGATCAACGCGTCGGCGGTGATCTCTCGGCCAAAAGGATGGGGGGCGAGCATAGCGTCTCCGGGAGTCAAGTCAGTCGGCCAGCAGATCGAGGGCGTAAGTTAACGCGCTGACCAGCGTATCGACGTCCTGTTGAGTATTGTAGGGAGCGAACGACGCGCGCAGCGTGCCGCTGACGCCTAACGCCGCCATCAGCGGCTGCGCACAGTGCTGGCCGGCGCGCAGCGCAATGCCTTGCTCCGCCAGCAGCGTGATGATGTCGCTGTGGTGTACGCCGGCGATATCGAACGCCAGCAGGCTGGAACCGGAACTGCGGAAGCTGCGAAAGCCCGGCAGCTGCGCCAACCGCTGTTCCGCCCGGTCCGCCAGCTCGCGGCTGTAGCGCTCCGCCGCCGCCATATCCTGTTCGCTGAGCCAGGTGAGCGCAGCGGCCAATCCCAGCACGCCGGCGATGTTTGGCGTGCCGGCCTCGAAGCAGTGCGGCGGCTTTTGCGGGGTAAAGCCGTCGAACGACGCCTGGATCAGCATCTTTCCCCCTCCTTGCCACGGCGCCATCTGCGCCAGCAGCTCGGCTTTGCCGTACAGCGCGCCGATGCCGGTCGGGCCATACAGCTTGTGGCCGGAGAAGGCGTAAAAATCGATGTCGAGCCGCTGTACGTCGGCCGGGCCGTGCACCACGCCCTGGGCGCCGTCGATCATCACGCGCGCGCCGGCGGCATGGGCCAGCGCGATAGCCGGCGCCAGATCCGGGCAGCCGCCGGTGACGTTGGACATTTGCCCCAGCGCCAACAGGCGGGTTTTGTCATTGAGCAGGGCGGGCAGCTGCGCCAGGTCCGGCAACCGATCGGCGCCGATCGGCAGTTTCACCACCCGCGCGCCGGTTTGCTCCGCCACCATCAGCCAGGGGATCAGGTTGGCGTGGTGTTCCGCTTCGCTCACCAGAATTTCATCATCTGGCTGCAGACGCGGGCGCAGGTAGCTCTGTGCCACCAGGTTGATCGCCTCGGTGGTGCCGCGCGTCCAGACGATGTCGTCGGCCGACGGCGCATGGATCAGTTGCGCGACCTGGCCGCGCGCCTGCTCGAAACGGGCGGTCAGATCCTGCGCCGCCCGATGCTGGCTGCGGTGCACGGTGGCGGCGTCGTCGCGATAAAACTGCTGCGTGGCGTCGATCACCGCCTGCGGTTTCAACGCGGTGGCGGCGCTGTCCAGATAGATGCCGTCCTGCGCGAGCGCGGGAAACTGTTGGCGAAAAAGGCTGGGGTTAAAAGGCGTCATACCCTGATTGTCACTGGCTTGAGTCGATGGGTGATCCTGTCCTATTTTGCCGCCGGAGACAAGCGTTCGCGCCGATTAGGACTTATCGCCTGGCAAAATTGGGAAAGTTTGTTATGCTATTAAACGTGCGCTTATTAATCGCATCTATACACATAAAAGGTATTTATCAGCATTTAAAACTACAAAGGAGTCCTCAATGAAGAAAACAGCCGCAGTTATCTCTGCCCTGATGCTTACGTTCACCCTGGCCGCCTGTTCCAGCAACTACGTGATGCATACCAATGACGGACGCACCATTGTCGCTGACGGTAAGCCTAAAGTGGATAACGATACCGGCATGATCAGCTATAAAGACGCCAACGGCGTCGAGCAACAGATCAACCGCGCCGATGTGAAAGAGATGGTTGAAAGCAACCAGTAACCGTCAGGCAAAAAAAAGCACCGCAAGTTTTGCGGTGCTGCATAAAATCACTATGGACAGACAGGGTAAATGTACAGGAAGTGAAAAAACAGTAGCCTAGCTACCATGTCCGGAATCGCCGGACAATTTGCAAACACAACATCACAACCACAAGCCAAAAGTTCATCGGCGTCCTCGACACCCACTCCCTTTTCGTTCCGGCCCGGGAAGTGCCGCCACTATAGGTATTTGCTGGCGCATCCTCAACGGACAAATTATAATGGCTCGGATAAAAAAAACTAATGGCAATACGCCGTTAGCGTTTACCGATGGCTTGCCACGCAAAGCCGCCCGATTTTCGGCGCCGAATCATTCGGATTAATGTTACACAAAAGTAGCTAATTTAATGTCTAAACGCTTACCTCCCCTCAATGCGCTGCGCGTGTTCGATGCGGCCGCTCGCCACCTGAGTTTCACCAAGGCGGCGGAAGAGCTGTTCGTGACCCAGGCCGCGGTGAGCCACCAGATCAAGTCGCTGGAGGACTTCCTCGGGCTGAAGCTGTTTCGTCGGCGCAACCGCTCGCTGCTGCTGACCGAAGAGGGGCAAAGTTACTACCTCGATATCAAGGAGATCTTCTCTTCGATCAACGAGGCGACGCGCAAGCTGCAGGCGCGCAGCGCCAAGGGGGCATTGACCGTCAGTCTGCCGCCGAGCTTCGCCATTCAGTGGCTGGTGCCGCGCTTGTCCGGCTTTAACTCAGCTTATCCGGGGATCGATGTGCGCATCCAGGCGGTGGACCGCGAAGAAGACAAGCTGGCGGACGACGTCGATGTGGCGATTTTCTACGGCCGCGGCAATTGGCCGGGGCTGCGCGCCGAGCGCCTGTATGCGGAATATCTGCTGCCGGTTTGTTCGCCGAGCCTGCTGACCGGCGATCATCCGCTGAAAACCGCAGACGATCTGGCTTATCATACGTTGCTGCATGACGTTTCACGCCGTGACTGGCTGGCCTATACGCGCCAGCTGGGGTTGCAACACATCAATGTGCAGCAGGGGCCGATCTTCAGCCACAGCGCCATGGTGGTGCAGGCGGCGGTGCACGGTCAGGGCGTGGCGCTGGTGAACAACGTGATGGCGCAAACCGAGATTGAAGCCGGTCGTCTGGTGTGCCCGTTCAACGATGTGTTGGTCAGTAAAAATGCTTTTTATCTGGTATGTCATGACAGCCAGGCAGAACTGGGTAAAATAGCCGCCTTCCGGCAGTGGATCCTGGCGCGTGCCGCCAGCGAACAAGAGAAGTTCCGCTTCCGCTACGAACAATAAGGCCGGCCGCCGCCTTGCCGCGGCCGGTGATTTTTAATGGGATAGATCACGATGAGCAGCCGTTCCATGCTGGTTTTCGCCGCTATCAGCGGCTTTGTATTTGTCGCGCTGGGCGCATTCGGCGCGCATGTGTTAAGCGGCACGCTGGGCGCCAACGAAATGGCCTGGATCCGCACCGGGCTGGAGTATCAGGGGTTCCACACCCTGGCTATCCTGGCGCTGGCGATCGCGATGCAGCGCCGCGTGAGCCTGTGGTTTTACTGGAGCGGAGCGCTGTTGGCGTTCGGCACCGTGTTGTTCAGCGGCAGCCTCTATTGCCTGGCGCTGTCGCACCTGAAGGTCTGGGTATATATCACGCCGGTTGGCGGCGTGTGCTTCTTGATCGGCTGGATATTGATGTTGATTGGCGCTTTGCGTCTGAGGAAAAAGGCCGAGCGCCATGAATAAGATTGCGTTGTACTGCCGCCCCGGCTTCGAAAAAGAGTGTGCGGCGGAGATCACCGATAAAGCCGCCCAGCTGGAGATTTACGGCTTTGCGCGGGTAAAAGAGCACAGCGGTTACGTGTTGTTCGAATGCTATCAGCCGGACGATGCCGACCGTTTGGCGCGGGAAATTCCGTTCCGCGAACTGATTTTCGCCCGCCAGATGATCGTGGTGGGGGAGTTGCTGCGCGATCTGCCGCCGGAAGATCGGGTATCGCCGATCGTCGGCATGTTGATCGGCGTGGTCGATCGCGGCGGCGAGCTGCGGGTGGAAGTGCCGGACACCAACGAAAGCAAAGAGCTGATGAAGTTCTGCCGCAAGCTGACGGTGCCGCTGCGCGCCGCGATGCGCGAGCAGAAGGTGCTGATGGCGCGCGAGAACCCGACTCGCCCGGTGGTACATGTATTTTTCATCGCGCCGGGCTGCTGCTACGTCGGTTATTCCTACAGCAACAACAACTCACCGTTCTATATGGGCATTCCGCGTCTGCGTTTCCCGGCCGATGCGCCGAGCCGCTCGACGCTGAAGCTGGAAGAAGCGTTCCACGTGTTCATCCCCGCCGACGAGTGGGACGAGCGCCTGGCCAGCGGCATGCACGCAGTCGATCTGGGGGCCTGCCCGGGCGGCTGGACCTATCAGCTGGTGAAACGCAGCATGATGGTGCATTCGGTGGATAACGGCCCGATGGCGCCGAGCCTGATGGAAACCGGCCAGGTAACGCATCACCGCGCCGACGGCTTCAAGTTCGAGCCGAACAGCAGCAAGATCTATTGGTTGGTGTGCGACATGGTGGAAAAACCGGCGAAGGTGACCAGCCTGATGATTCAGTGGCTGGTGAAAGGCTGGTGCCGCGAAGCGATCTTTAACCTCAAACTGCCGATGAAAAAGCGCTATGAGGAAGTGTCGCAAAACCTGATGAACATCCGCGAAGCGTTGAGCGCCGCCGGCATCAGCGCTGAAGTGCACGCCAAGCAGCTGTATCACGATCGTGAAGAGATCACCGTACACGTGCGCCGCATGTGGTCGGCGGTGCCGGGCCGCCGCGACGAGCGCGATTAACCGCGTTAAACCTGATGAAGGGCGCTGCTTGCAGCGCCCTTATTGTATCGGCAGGCGCAGCTGCTGCAGGTTGCCGTCCAGCGACAGATCGGTGCGCAGCGTGGCGACTTGTTTGCTGACGTAGGCCAGCTCGCGGTGCTGCTCCAGCTTACTGCGCCATTTTTCCGGCACCTGCTCCAGGTGCTGATAAAGCCCGTCCAGACTGCCCGACTGCTGCAGCAGCAGCACGGCGGTTTTCGGTCCGATGCCGGCCACGCCGGGGATCTTGCTGCTGCCGATCCCCGCCAACCCCCAGTAGTCCGGCAGCTGCTGCGGCTGCACGCCAAACTCCTGTTGCACGAAAGGCATATCCAGCCAGCGTTTCTGGAAGTAATCGCGAATTTGTACGTTCGGCGCCAGCAGTTGGCAATAGCCTTTGTCGGTGGAGACGATGGTCACCTGGTGGCCACCGCCGGCGACCTTCGCCGCCAGCGTGGCCGCCAGATCGTCCGCCTCATTGCCGGGCGAATGCCAGCTGGCGACGCCCAACTCGGCGAAGGCCTCGCGCAGCTGCGGCATCTCCTGCTGCAGGTTTTCCGGCATCGGCGAGCGCCCGGCCTTGTAGTCCGGCAGAATTTGGTGGCGCCAGCTGTCGCTGCGGTCGTCCTCGTCGAATACCGCCACCGCGTGGGTCGGGCGGCTGTGCTGGAGCAACTGCTGCAGCGCGTGGCGGCAGGCGTTGACGCAAGGGGAGCCCTGCACGGCGTGAATGCGGCGGATGAGGTTCAGGGCGTCGACAATCAGTAGGTGTATCATCATGGGCGGTAAGGTCAGAAAAAACAGGGCGGCCGTTACGCCGCCCGGGATTGAGGGTCAGGCGACGATTTCGTAGCAGGGCACATAGGCGCTGCCCGGCAGCTTCATGCGGTGCTGGGCAACAAAGCCCTGCAGCAGGCTGTCCATCTGCTTCATCATTTGTGGTTCGCCGTGCAGCTTGTACGGGCCGAACTGCTCAATGGCGTGGATGCCGTTTTCCTTCACGTTGCCAGCGACGATGCCGGAGAAGGCGCGGCGCAGCGCGGCGGCCAATTGCTCCGGCGGCTGGTTCGGATACAGGTTGAGGTTAGCCATGTTTTCGTGGGTCGGCTCGAACGGCAGTTGCAGATCCGGCGCGATGCGGATCGACCAGTTAAAGCTGTAGGCGTCGCCGGTGTTGCGGCGGTTTTCCTTCACCAGTGGCATGGCTTTTTTCATCTGCCGCGCCACTTCCGCCGGATCGTCGATGATGATGGTGTAATGGCGGCGCGCTTCGTCGCCCAGCGTGTTCATGATGAACTCGTCCAGCACGCGGAAGTAGTCGGCGCTCTCTTTCGGCCCGGTCAGGATCAGCGGCAGCACCTGTTCACTGTTCTCCGGGTTCATCAGGATACCCAACAGGTACAGCAGCTCTTCGGCGGTGCCGACGCCGCCCGGGAAGATAATGATGCCATGCGCGATGCGCACGAAGGCTTCCAGGCGTTTTTCGATGTCCGGCATGATCACCAGCTCGTTCACCAGCGGGTTAGGCGGCTCGGCGGCGATGATCGAAGGCTCGGTCATGCCGATAAAGCGGCTGTTGCGGTAACGCTGCTGCGCGTGGCCGACCGCCGCGCCTTTCATCGGCGCTTCCATGGCGCCCGGCCCGCAGCCGGTGCAGATGTTGAGCTCGCGCAGGCCCAGCTGGCTGCCGACCTTGCGCGCGTACAGATATTCGTTCTCGTTGATCGAGTGCCCGCCCCAGCACACCACCATGTTGGGATCTTCATCCAGATGCAGCGTGCGCGCATTGCGCAGGATCGAAAATACCAGGTTGGTGATGTGGGCCGAGTTTTCCAGGTTCAGGTGCTGGAAACGGCCGGCGCTGGCGATTTGGCCGTGCACGAACAGGATGTCGCGCAGCACGGCGAACAGGTTGGCCTGCAGCGAACGGATGATGCGGCCGTCGACGAACGCCTCTTCCGGCGGGTTGACCAGCTCCAGCTTCACCCCGCGCTCGCGGCGCAGCACGTTGATGTCGAAGGTTTCATAGCGCGACAGCAGCTGTTTGCTGTTGTCGGTTTGGCTGCCGGAGTTCAACACGGCCAGCGAACAGTTGCGGAACAGGCGGTACAGGTCGCTGCTGGCGGTGCGCTTCAGCATGTCTACTTCCAGCTGCGACAATAAATCCATAGAGCCAAGCGGGCTGATGTGTGTAATCAAGGTAACTCCTTTGCACCCGGTGCGGGGCGGTAGTAATCCATACGCAGCAAAACAGCATCTCGTTATGGTTGGCGTGCTGCGGCGCAGCGGGCGCTCTGCCCGGCCGCAGCCTCGTTTTAACCTTACCGCCGTCCCTGGGCTTTTACCAACATAAACCGCTCGTTAGCTCAGTTGTTGAGCAATGTTTCGCACTTATTGGCGCGCCAGGCGGCCGTGCGCGGGAGCGAATACGACGTTGCTGCGCCACGGGTTGATGTCCAGCCCGCCGCGGCGGGTGTAGCGGGCGTAAACCGTCAGGCTTTGCGGCCGGCAGTAGCGCATCAGATCGTTGAAGATGCGCTCGACGCACTGCTCGTGGAATTCGTTGTGGTGGCGGAAGGAGACCAGGTAGCGCAGCAGCGCTTCGCGATCGATCTTGCCGCCGCGGTAGCTTATCTGCACCGAGCCCCAGTCCGGTTGATGGGTGATCAGGCAGTTGGACTTCAGCAGGTGGCTGACCAATTGCTCTTCCACCACCTCTTCACCGGCGGCGTTCAGCAGGCAGTCGGCGTTGAACTCATAATTGTCGATGCGGATATCCTGCTGGTCGATGCAGTCGCCGGCCAGACGCGCGATCGGCGTGCCTTCCAGCTGCTCGACGCTGAACAGGGTGACGCTTACCTCACCCTGGGCACAGGCAGACAGATCGCGCTGCAGGGTACTGCGCACCGTTTCCCAATCGGCGAACGGGGTTTGGTTGAAGCTGTTGAGATACAGTTTGAAGCTTTTCGATTCGATCAGGTTCAGGCTGTCGGCGTTGAGGCTGATCTCGCCGACCGCCACCTGCGGCAGCCCGTTGGCGTTCAGCCAGGAGAGTTCGTACAGCGTCCAGATGTCCGCGCCGTGGAAGGGCAGGTTGTCGGGATACAGCCCCAGCGGCTCGCGGTTCATGCTGCGCGGCACCGCCTGCAGCAACGTGGCGTCGTAGCGATCGCGGTAGGCGGTGGGTTTGCCCAGCGTCAGCCCTGACAGGGCCTGGTGGTCTTGATAGGAGGACATCTGCTGTCACCTCGCTCAGAGATAGGTACAATGGCCGTCAGTTTAACGTATGCGAGAAAGAATATGGACCATGATGTATCGCACGCTCTGCGTGAATTCACTCAACGCTATGTCGAGTTGTGGCAGCAAGCGCGCGGCCACGCGCCGGCCAGCCAGGCATTGTACGGCGTGCCGTCGCCCTGCATCGTGGAGAATCGCGAGGACGAGGTGCTGTGGTTGCCGCAGCCTTTCGAGCCGGCGGCGACGCTGGAGAGGGTAGAAGCCGCGCTGGAGCTGCGTTTGCAGCCGGATGCGCACCGTTTTTACACGCAGCAATACGCGGGCGACATGAGCGCGCAATTTGGGGAGCATCGCCTGAGCCTGCTGCAGGTCTGGAGCGAGGAGGATTTTATCCGCCTGCAGGAGAACCTGATCGGTCATCTGGTGACGCAAAAACGTCTCAAACTGTCGCCAACGCTGTTCCTGGCGACCACCGAATCCGAGATGACGATGGTGTCGCTGTGCAACGTTAGCGGCAACGTGGTGCTGGAACAATTCGGCAGCGATAAGCGCACCTTGTTGGCGGCGACGCTGGGGAATTTCCTCGATGCGCTGCGCCCGGTGCTGGACTGAAGCGCGGCGGATTCGCCGTCGCCCGTGTAAGAGATCTCTCACACAGGGTGTGAGAGATCGCTCTTAATTTTTCCCACCTTTTTCCAGACTATGAGATTATTGTTATCCAGATCAATTGGTTAGAATTTCTTTAGGATAACTCTTAGGCTTAATTTAGTGTGAGACGCCTCCCAAACCCTTGTGATTCCGGGGAATTTAAGCGATCTTATCGTTACCGGAACGGAACCGGTGGAGCAGGAAAGCATCAGGATGATGCAGCTTCAGGACGAAGAAAGGGATGCGCTCAGGCAAGAGCGAAGGATGGCGTCAGGAGATGCCCAGGATGTTTCAGGATAGAAACCAGGGACACCTCCAGGACGGAGATTGAGAGCCGGCACAGGACTGTCGGCGGGTCAGGAAGGCTGAGGAACCGCGTCAGGACGATGCTGCAGGATGATGCAAGGACCACTTGGTCAGGATGGCCGCAGGAAAAGTTTTCAAGGATTGAGCAGGGAGCACGCTGTGTAGCGGGATGGCTATAAAACGAACCGGGGGCACTGTTAACGCAGTGCCCCCAACTTTTTGTTCTATCCCGCCGTGCGTGCTTCTCTGCTTAATCCATCGCCAGCGTTAACCAATCGCGCCCAGCGTATCGCCTGCGCCCTGTTTTTTCGGCAGTAGGAACAGCGTGGCGTAGATATCCAGCAGGTAAATCGCCGCCAGCAGGCTGATAGCGGCGGTGAACGACACCTGCGTCACCAGCGCGCCGATCACCAATGGCCCCAGGCCGCCGACGCCGCGCCCGAGATTGAACAAGATGTTTTGCGCGGTGGCGCGCGCCTGTACCGGGTAAGTATCGGAAATCAACGCGCCGTAGCCGCCTATCATGCCGTTAACGAACATGCCCATCACGGCGCCGGCGAACAACATCAGCATCGGGTCGCTCAACTGGGCGTAGCCGATCACCATCACCACCGCGCCGACCTGATACAGCACGAAAATCTTCCAGCGGGCGAAGCGGTCGGCCAGCACGCCAAACAGCCAGATGCCGAACGTCATGCCCACGACCGTCACCGCCGTCCACAGGCCGGACTTGGTGAGCGAGAAACCAAAGTTTTTCGCCAGGTAAGTCGGCATCCAGATCATCAGCCCGTAGTAACCGAAGTTCTGCACCGAACAGAGAATGAAGATGCCGATGCTGGCCTTGCCGGTGGCGCGATCCTTAAACAGCAGGCGCAAACGCTGCAGGAAGGAAAGCGGCTGCCCGGCGTCTTTCTGCCGCACGAATTCCTCCGGTTCGCCCAGCGTGCGGCGGATCAGGAATGACGCCAGCGCCGGCAGCAGGCCGACCAGGAACATGCCGCGCCAGCCGATGTGTTCCAGCAGCAGCGGCGTCAGGAAAGCGGCCGCCAGCACCCCCAACTGCCAGCCCATGCCGACGTAAGCCGAAGCGCGGTTGCGCTTCTCCGCCGGCCAGGCTTCGGCGATCAGTGCCATGCCGATGCCGAACTCGCCACCCAGCCCGATGCCCGCCAGGGTGCGATAGGCCAGCAGATCCCAATAGCCTTGCGCCACGGCGCACAGGCCGGTGAACAGGGAAAACATCAGGATGGTGATCGTGAGTACCCGGATGCGGCCGAAACGATCGCTGAGGTGGCCGAAGATCACGCCGCCCAGCACCGCGCCGATCAGCGTCCAGGTGACCAGCGAACCGGCTGCCGATGAGGATAATCCCAATTCGATGCTGATGGCCGGCAGCATAAAGCCGAGGATCAGCAGGTCAAACCCGTCCATGGCATAACCGGTGACCGAGGCCAACATGGCCTTACCGGGCGTCGCGTGGTTTTTTTTCTCTGTTATTACGGACATGAATCTTTATCTGTGTGGTGAATTCGGTGGGCCTATTGTGCCGCGCGACGGCGAACGTCACCAGATAAAAACGGCGAGCTGTCTCAGGCGCGCCGAATTTGGGCTATAAAAATGCTATGCTTTGCCGCCTTTCAGCCAGAGCGCTGAATACCATGATGAAAAGAGATCGGGAATGCAGATGAGTATACATAACCAGGTGCGCCGCAGTTTGCAGGCGATTGAACAATCCATGCGCGATCTGGCGCTGTGGCAGGCCGCGCCCCCTGAGCATGAGGCTTTCTCCAGCACCGAGCCGTTCTGCATCGACAGCATGTCGGCCGAAGCCTGGCTGCAGTGGGTGTTCTTGCCGCGCATGTATGCGTTGTTGGACGCCGAGGCGCCGTTGCCGACGCGCTTCGCCATCACGCCTTATTTCGAAGAGGCGTTGAAAGATCGTGAACCGAGCAGTCTGCCGCTGCTGGTGCTGCTGCAACAGCTGGATTTGATGTTGAATAAAGAGCCGTAATGCGCCGGCGGCGCGCAGATTTTTGCCGCCCGGCAGTGTAGAGTACTCGCGCGGATGCCGGGCAGGAGAGCCGACGGCGTCTTTCGGCTCGGTTTAACCGCGGCGGTTGACCGGGAGCTGCATTAGGATGATGAGGTGCTGCAATAATGGATTTATTAAGGTTTATCCTGCGTTTGCCTTTTACCCTGGTTAAGGGCGTTTGTCGCCTGCTGGGCGGGGCGTTGTCGCTGTTGGGGCGGTTGCTGAGACCGCTGGTCGGCAACCTCAGCTGGCGTGCGCCGGCCTGGTGGGCTGCGCTGCCGCGCGGTTTTTTGCGGCTGGAAAGCGGCGTGGATAAACACCCGAAAGCGGTCGGTCTGAGCCTGCTGCTGCTGGCAGGCGTTGCGGGCGGCGCATTTTACGGTTGGCACTGGTGGCAAAACCGGCCCCAACCGATTGAACCGGCGCCGATGGTGGTTCAGGAGATCAACGCCGAGTTGTCCAACCCCGAGCCGATAGACTACGCCGCCGCCCGGCAGGCGCCGCAAACGGTGAGCCTGACCTTCAGCGGCTCGGCTGCGCCGATAACCGCGGCGGGCAAAACCGTGAGCGCCGGCATCACTCTGAAACCGTCGGCGGAAGGGCAGTGGGCATGGAGCAATGAGTCGACACTGGTGTTCACGGCGAAAAAGCCGCTGCCGATGGGCGCGAAATATGAGGTGACCCTTGAACCCGCCACGTTGCTGGCGCCGCAGGTCAAGCTAGTCAAAACCCGTTATGCCTTCACCGTGCCCGCGTTCGATTACCGCCTGGGGCAGGCCGAGTATTACCGCGATCCGCAAAATGCGCAAAAACGCAGCGCGATCTTCAATTTGCAGTTCAACGCGCCGGTTGACGTCGGCAGCTTTGAAAAACAGATTTCGCTGGGATTGAAAGAAGGCAGCGCCACCTCCGAGAAAAAGCTGAATTTCTCTCTGGTCTATGACGAGAAAAAACTGAACGCCTGGGTGCATTCCGAGCCGCTGCAGGCGCTGGATCAGGGCGGGGCAGTGCATCTGACCGTCGGCAAGGGCGTTAAATCGACGGCGGCCGGCAATACGGTCGAAGAGGCGAAAAGCAACTGGGTCAAAGTACCGACGCTGTACAGCCTGGCGCTGAGCGACGCCAGCGCCCAGGTGGTGGATACCGACGGCGGCCAAGGGCAGCGTGCCCTGGTGGTCGGTTTCAGCGATGCGGTGAAGGATAAAGAGCTGGCGCGGGCCGCGAAAGCCTGGCTGCTGCCGCAGCACGATCCGAGCGATGCCGAGACCGCCAACGATGCCGACGATTTCTATCAATGGACGATCGACAGCGTCGGTAAAAACGTGCTGGCGCAGGCGACGTCGCTGCCGTTGACGCTTAACGAGGCGGAAGAGGCCTACCAACCGCAGTTCAGCTTCCGTTTCGACGCCCCGGCGCACCGCTTTGTGCTGCTCGAGATCGATAACCAGCTGGTTTCCGCCGGCGGTTACAAAATGCCGAAGAAGGTTTACCGCGTGGTCGAAGTGCCGGAGTTCCCGAAATCGCTGCAGTTCATGTCGCAGGGCTCGCTGCTGTCGGTCAACGGCGACAAGCAGATCAGCGTGGCGGCGCGCAACGTGGCGGGCCTGCGGCTGGACATCAAGCGGGTGATCCCGAGCCAGCTGCAGCATATCGTCTCCTTCAAAAGCCGGGAATACTCCTCCACGGAATTCAACCGGCTCAACGACGAGTATTTCACCGAGCATTTCAAATACCAGACGGCGCTCAACAACGAGCGGCCGGGGGAAGTGAACTATCAGGGCATCGATCTTTCCCGCTATCTCTCCACCAACGCCAGTTCCCATCGCGGGGTGTTCCTGCTGACGCTGTCTGAATGGCAGCCGAATCGAAAACCGGCGGCGGAAGAGGCGGGCGCCGAGCAGGATCAGGAACAGGATGAGAGCGAAGGGGAAGAACAGCCCGACGTCGGCGATTCGCGCTTTGTGGTGGTGACCGATCTGGGCATCGTCGCCAAGAGCTCGCAGGACAAGACGCGCGACGTCTTTGTGCAGTCGATCCAAAGCGGCGCGCCGGTCAGCGGCGCCACCGTGTCGGTGGTGGCCAAAAACGGCGTGACGCTGCTCAGCCAAACCACCGGCGCCGATGGGCACGTGCGTTTCCCGGCGCTGGATGTGTACACCAACGAGCGCCAGCCGGTGATGTTCCTGGTGGAGAAAGAAGGGGATGTCTCCTTCCTGCCGACCGGCAGCTATAACGATCGCGGGCTGGATTTCTCGCGCTTCGACGTTGCCGGTGAACAAACGCCGACCGATCCGCGCACGCTCAGCAGCTACCTGTTCTCCGATCGCGGCGTTTATCGGCCGGGGGATACCTTTAACATCGGCCTGATCACCCGCGCCGCCGACTGGGGCGTTGGCCTGGCCGGCGTGCCGGTGCGCGCCGAAATCCGCGATCCGCGCGATAAGCTGATGTCCACCGTGCCGCTGACGCTGGGCGCCAGCGGTTTCAACGAGCTGAGCTATACCACCGATGAAAATTCGCCTACCGGCGAGTGGAACGTCTATCTGTATCTGATCGGCAAAAATAACGATACCTCCACGCTGCTCGGCCATACCGCAGTCAATGTGAAGGAGTTCGAACCGGATCAGCTGAAAGTGAAGCTGGCGTTGACGCCTGACCGCCAGCAAGGCTGGGTAAAACCGTCCGAGCTGAAGGCCAGCATCGATGTGCAGAACTTGTTCGGCACCCCGGCGCAGGATCGCCGTGTGACCACCAGGCTGACGCTGCGGCCAATGTATCCGAGCTTCGATCGCTTCCCGGATTATGCGTTCTACGAAAACCGGCAAAACAGCGACGGGTTCGAGACCGAGCTGGAAGATCGCACCACCGATGAGCACGGCGCGGCCGATATTCCGCTCGATCTGAAATCCTACGCCGACGCCACTTATCAGCTGCAGCTGTTGTCGGAGGCGTTCGTTGCCGGCGGCGGGCGCTCGGTGGCGGCGACCGCCCGTACGCTGGTTTCCCCTTACGATTACCTGATTGGGGTGAAGGCGGACGGCGATCTGGGCTACATCAACCGCGACGCGGAGCGGCATCTGAACGTGATCGCCATCGATCCGGCCCTGAAACAGATCGCCATGCCGAACCTGAAGCAGGTGTTGATCGAGCAGAAATACATTTCGGTGCTGACCAAACAGGATTCGGGCGTTTACAAATACCAGTCGAAGATGAAGGAAGTGCAGCTGTCGGAACAGCCGCTGGCGCTGAGCGAGCAGGGCGCGGATCTGCGGCTGGCGACCGATAAGCCGGGCGACTTCGTGCTGGTGATTGAAGATGCGCAGGGCAAGACGCTCAATCGCGTCGCCTACAGCGTGGCCGGCAACGCCAACCTGAGCCGTTCGCTGGATCGCAATGCCGAACTGAAGCTGAAACTCAACCAGGCGGAATACCAGCCGGGCGAGGAGATCGAGGTGGCGATCAACGCGCCTTATACCGGTAGCGGCTTGATCACCATTGAAAAGGACAAGGTTTACGCCTGGCAGTGGTTCCACACCGACACCACCAGCTCGGTGCAGACGATCCGCGTGCCGGCCGGCATGGAGGGCAACGGCTACATCAACGTGCAGTTCGTGCGCGACATCAACTCCAGCGAGATCTTCATGAGCCCGCTGAGCTACGGCGTGATGCCGTTCAAGATCAGCACCAAGGCGCGCCAAAACAGCCTCGAGGTGACGGCGCCGGAGGTCATCAAGCCGGGTGAAAACCTGACGATGACGGTCAAGACCGATGCGCCGCAGCAGGTGGCGCTGTTCGCCGTCGATGAGGGCATTCTGCAGGTGGCGCGTTACCGTCTGAAGGATCCGCTGGAGTTCTTCTTCAGCAAGCGCGAACTCAACGTGAGCAGCTCGCAGATCCTCGATCTGATCCTGCCGGAATTCAGCAAGCTGATGGCGCTGACCGCGGCGCCGGGCGGCGATGCGGGCGAAGGGCTGGATCTCAACCTCAACCCGTTCAAGCGCAAGCGCGATAAGCCGGTGGCCTATTGGTCCGGCATTACCGAGGTCAGCGGCGAGAAACAGTTCGTCTATCCGGTGCCGGATTACTTCAACGGCAAGATCCGCGTCATGGCGATTTCGGTGACGCCGGAGAAAATCGGCAAGGCGCAAACCGCCGCCACGGTGCGCGACAGCTTCATCATGACGCCGAATGTGCCGGCGATGGTGGCGCCGGGCGACGAGTTCGACGTCAGCGTGGGTGTCAGCAACAACCTCGAAGGGCTGAACGGCCAGTCGGTGGCCATCAACGTCCTGCTGACGCCGCCGCCGCAGTTGGAGGTGGTGGGCAACGCGACGCAAAGCCTGACGCTGGCGGAAAAACGTGAAGGCGTTATCACCTTCCGCCTGCGCGCCAAAGCCGTGCTGGGTGATGCGCCGCTGGTGTTCGACGCCCGTTACGGCGATCAGGCCAGCCGCCGCACCGTCAGCACCTCGGTACGGCCGGCGGCGCCGTACCGCACCCAGTCGGTGATGGGGCGCATGAGCGGCGGCAGCCAGAACGTCGACGGCCTGCGCCAGATGTTCGACGCCTTCGCGCAGCGCCGGGCGGCGGTGTCGAATTCGCCGCTGGTGCTGACCAGCGGGCTGGCGCAATACCTGGCGGATTACCCGTATTACTGTTCCGAGCAGATCGTCAGCCGCTCCATTCCGCTGATGCTGCAGAGCCGTCATCCGGAGATGAAAAGCAGCCTGAGCCAGGCGGAAGTCAGCAAGCAGCTGCGCAATCTGCTGGGCGTGCTGCGCGCCCGTCAGAATGACAGCGGGGCGATCGGCGCCTGGCGTTCGTCGCCGGATGCCGATCCTTTCGTCACGCCTTATGTGGTGCAGTATCTGCTCGAAGCCAAAGCGGCGGGCTACGCCCTGCCGGAAGGCATGCTGGATGAAGCCAACGGCGCGTTGCGCGAGCTGGCGGCCAGCGGATTCGACGATCTGTATCTGCTGCGCCTGCGCAGCTGGGCGGTTTACCTGCTGACGCTGCAGGGCGAAGTGACCACCAACTCGCTGGCGGCGGTGCAGGATACGCTGCAAAAACGCTATGGCGAAGGCTGGAAAACCGATCTGAGCGCACTCTATCTGGCCTCTTCCTATCGCCTGTTGAAGATGGACGACGAAGCCGCCGCGCTGTTGCAACCGAGCTGGCAGCAACTGAGCAAAGCCTATGACAGCGCCTGGTGGACGCAGAACTATTTCGATCCGCTGGTGCAGGATGCGACGCGGCTGTATCTGATTACCCGTCACTTCCCTGAGAAGGTGGCGTCGATCCCGCCGCAGGTGCTGGAGAATATGGTCAAGGCACTGAAAGAAGAGCGTTACACCACCTACTCCTCTGCAATGAGCATTCTGGCGCTGGAAAGCTATTCGATCCAGGTGGCGGCGCAATCCGCCAATGCGGACGCGTTAGGCATCGTGCAGGTGGGCAAAAGCGGCGGCGACCCGCAGCGCATCAGCGAGCTGCAGGGGCTGTTCGTTCAGGGGCAATTTAACGCCGACGCTACCGCCGTGCGCTTCACCAACGGCGGCAGCGCGCCGGCCTGGTATGTGGTGACGCAGGCCGGTTACGATCTGAATGCGCCACAAAAAGCGCTGTCGCGCGGGATTGAGATCGTCCGCGATTACACCGACGAACAGGGCAAGCCGGTGACGCAGGTGACGCTGGGGCAGAAGATCAACGTCCATCTGAAGGTGCGCGCCAACTCGAAAGAGGGGCAGAGCAACCTGGCGATCGTCGATCTGCTGCCGGGCGGGTTCGAAGTGGTGCAGCAGACGCCGCCGGAGCCGGCCGACGCCGGTGAAGAGAGCGACGATCGCGGCGGCTGGCAGTCGCCGCTGGCCGCATCTGGCTCCACCTGGGCACCGGACTACAGCGATATCCGCGAAGACCGGGTGATTATCTACGGCAGCGCCGGCACTGAGGTGCAGGAGTTCGTTTATCAAATCAAAGCCACCAATACCGGCAGCTTTATTGTTCCACCGGCCTACGGCGAAGCCATGTACGACCGTGAAGTGCAGGCCATGTCGGCCGGCGGCGGCAAGCTGGTGGTGGTGCCGGCGGGCAACGACTAGGCCGTATCCGGCGCCAGGCCAGCGTCTGGCGCCGGAATGCTGAGAACGTATGAAGATCCTGACCGGGCGCGTGCTGCAAAACGGCTTGATGGCGGTGTTTTTACTGGCGCTGCTGTTGACCGCAATTCGGCTGTGGCCGCATCCGCCCCTGTGGCAGGGGCTGCCGCAGTCTTCCGTTTATTACGACAGGCACGGCGCGCTGCTGCGCATTACGCTGGCCAACGACGATCGCTACCGGCTGTGGACCCCGCTGGAGCAAGTGTCGCCGCTGGCGGTGCGCGGATTGCTGCTGCACGAAGATCGCTGGTTCTACTATAACCCCGGCTTTAACCCCGTCAGCCTGATGCGCGGTTTCTGGCGCAGCTATGTCGCCGGCGGCAAAATGCAGGGCGGTTCGACCATCAGCATGCAGCTGGCGCGCATGCGCTGGCATCTCAATACCCGTACGCCGGGCGGCAAGCTGCTGCAGGTGCTGCGTGCGGTGCAGCTGGAACTGAGCTACTCCAAGCGCGATATCCTGGAAGCCTATCTGAATTACGCGCCCTACGGCCGCAACATTGAAAGCATCGGCGCCGCCAGCCTGATCTATTTCGCTAAGTCGCCGCGGGAGTTGACTCTGCCGGAGGCGCTGACGCTGGCGGTGTTGCCGCAGTCACCCAGCTACCGTCTGGAGCCGAAAACCGGCGTGCTCGGCGCCGCATTGACGCAGGCGCGCAACCGTCTGTTCCTGCGCTGGCAACAGGTTTACCCCACCGACGCCAGCCAGCAAACGCTGTTCCGCCTGCCGTTGGCGCTGCGGCAGCCTGAACAAGTGCCCTATATTGCGCCGCACTTTATCGAACAGCTGCGCCTGCAGACGCAGCAATTGGTGCAGCGCGATACCCGCGTCGACACGACGCTGGACGCCGGGTTGCAGCGGCTGGTCGAACGGCAGGTCAACGCCTTTATCGCCCGCAACCGCAGCCGCGGCATTCAGAACGCCGCGGTGCTGCTGGTGGACAGCCGCGATATGGGGGTGCGCGCGCTGGTGGGTTCGGCGGACTATTACAATCGCCCGATTCAGGGGCAGGTGAACGGCACCAACGCCAAACGCTCGCCGGGATCGACGCTGAAGCCGTTCATCTACGCGCTGGGCATGGAGCAGGGCGTGCTGCATCCGATGACCATTCTGAAAGACGTGCCTTCGTCGTTTGGGGCCTATGCGCCGGAAAATTTCGACCGGCGCTTTCTCGGCCCGGTGACCGCCACCGACGCGCTGAATTTCAGCCGTAACATCCCGGCGGTCTATGTCGCCTCGCAGCTGCGTCAGCCAACCTTTTATCAGTTCTTGCGCCTGACCGGCGTCGCCAATATGGCCAACGAGAGCCACTATGGGCTGTCGCTGGTGCTGGGCGGCGGCGAGGTAACGGCGCAGGAATTGGCGAAGCTGTATGCGCTGCTGGCGAATCGCGGCGAGCTGCGGCCGCTGCGCATGCAGCTGAACCAGGCCGAATCGACGCCGGTACGGCTGCTGAGCGAGGAGGCCAGTTTCATCACGCTGGATATGCTGCGCCAGCACCGGCGGCCGGGCGATACGCTGGCGCAGCGTTCTTCGTCGCTGCCGGTGTACTGGAAGACCGGCACCTCCTGGGGGTTTCGCGACGCCTGGAGCGTCGGGATTTTCGGCCCTTATGTGCTGGTGGTGTGGGAAGGCAACTTCGATGGGCGAGGCAACAATGCGTTGGTCGGCGCCGAAGCCGCCGCGCCGCTGTTCTTCAACATCATCGACAGCGTCAACGCCAGCTATCCCGGCCTGCGGGAACCGAAACACCCGTTCCCCCAACGGCTGCGGCGGGTGGACATTTGTCTCGCCAGCGGCGATCTGCCGACGCCGTGGTGCCAGCAAAAGGGCAAGACCTGGTTCATTCCCGGCAAGTCGCCGATCAAGGTCGACAGCGTTTACCGGCCGGTGGTGCTGGATATTCACAGCGGTGAGGTCGTTTGCCCGCCGTATGATGCGGCGCAGACCCGCACCGAAATCTTTGAGTTCTGGCCTTCCGATCTGGCCAATGTGTTCGCTCAGGCCGGGTTGCCGAAGCGGGCGCCGCCGGTCAATCGCTGCAAGGACAACGGCATCGCCGTCGGCGGCAGCGCGCCGCGCATCACTTCACCGCTGAAAAACACCACCTATACCCTGCGCCAGTCGCAGCAGGGGCGGGACAAAATCGCCTTCAATGCGGTGACGGACGCCGACAGCAAGACGGTGTACTGGTTCGTCGACGATATCTATCTCGGCAGCAGTGCCAGCAAAAAGCCGATCGACTGGCGGCCTATCGACAACGGGCGCTACCGCATTCGGGCGGTAGACGAGCGCGGCCGCGCCGATACGCGGCTGGTGACCATCGAATGGGTGAACTAGCGTTGCGTCTCATGCCTGTTATACTCGCGCCCGAAACGGTTATTGACCTGGGAACGTGATGTGATTGAGATTTTATATCAGGATGAGCACCTGGTGGCGGTGAACAAGCCGTCGGGTTGGTTGGTGCACCGCAGTTGGCTGGATCGTCATGAAACCCGCTTTATGATGCAGACGGTGCGCGATCAGCTCGGGCAGCACGTTTTTACCGTGCACCGTCTCGATCGCCCGACCTCCGGCGTGCTGCTGATGGCGCTGTCCAGCGAGGTGGCGCGCCTGCTGTCGCAGCAGTTCGAACAACATCAGGTGCAGAAAACCTACCATGCGGTGGTGCGGGGTTACGTGCAGGAGGGGGCGACTCTCGATTATCCGCTGACGGCGGAACTGGACAAAATCGCCGATAAACATGCCGATGCCGACAAGGGGCCGCAGCCGGCGGTGACGCACTACCGGCCGTTGGCGCAGGTGGAGATGCCGGTGGCCGTCGGCCGCTACGACAGCGCGCGGTATAGCCTGGTGGAACTGCAGCCGGAAACCGGCCGCAAACATCAGCTGCGGCGCCATATGGCGCATCTTCGCCATCCGATCATCGGCGACAGCAAGCACGGCGATCTGCGGCAGAACCGCGGGATGGCGCAGCATTTCGGTTGCCCGCGCCTGATGCTGCACGCCAGCCATCTGCAGCTGAAGCACCCGGTGACCGGCGAGCCGCTGCAGGTAACGGCGCGCTGGGACGAAGCCTGGCAAGGGGTGATGGCGCAGTTCGGCTGGGCGGGGGTATTCCCTGAACTTGCCGGGGTTGAGTTTAGCGCGGCTAACGGTCAGGATAGCTGACAATTTTTAAAGATAATGAAGGGAGTAGGAGCCATGGCTCAGGTTGGTATCTTCGTGGGAACGGTCTACGGCAATTCGCTGCTGGTGGCGGAAGAGGCGCAAAACATCCTCAGCGAGCAGGGCCATGAGGTCAAACTGTTCGAAGAGGGCACGCTGGAGGCCTGGCAGTTTTATCGTCAGCACTACGCGCTGGTGATCACCTCCACCACCGGGCAGGGCGATCTGCCGGACAGCATCGCGCCGCTGTTCCACGCTATCCGCGATCAGGTTGGCTATCAGCCGGAGCTGCGCTATGGGCTGATCGCCCTGGGCGACAGCAGCTATGACAACTTCTGCGGCGCCGGGCGCGCGTTCGACGCGCTGCTGCAGGAGCAGGGCGCCACCCGCGTTGGCGAAGTGCTGGAGATCGATGCGATGGAACAGCCGGAGCCGGAAGTGGCCGCCTGCCCGTGGGTCGAGCAGTGGAGCACGCTGCTGCAATCGTAAAGTAAAAAGGCGCCGCAAAAGGGCGCCTTGGCGATGATGCGGGTCAACCGAACCGCATTATTTGCCGCGGGTGAGTTTTTCCAGATCGGCTTCGATCTCGGCAATCTTGTGCGACACCACGCCTTCGAGATGGCGCAGGTCGTCGAGGATTTTACGCTTCAGATCCACTTCCACCTGATCGCGCTGGCACAGCTGATCCAGCTCGTCGATTACATAACGCAGGTTCGGGTTGATCTCGTGAATTTCCTTGTAGCCCTGGCCGGCGTTGTCCGCCACCACGGTTTTACGCTGGCGCGGGTACTTGAACTTCACGCTCTTGGCGAAGAACTCGCCCTTGTCCTTGCGGAAATAGATCTTGAGGATGTCGTTGTTGGCCTCTTGACGCAGGCTATAGCGATCGACGTCTTCCGGTTGATTGATGCCCAAACTCTTCAAGTTATCGTACATACTGCGCCCTCTTTAGATGTGATCGTTATATTCCACGACTGCGATTATGGCGGAAAGCGAGATCTGCGACTGTGACTGCCAGCGAAACGCAGACAAAAAAATAGCGGGTGAATCACCCGCTATTTCAATTTAGTCGATAGTGCGCAATAACTCATTAATGCCGACTTTACCGCGCGTTTTGGCGTCGACCTTCTTGACGATCACCGCGCAGTACAGGCTGTAAGAACCGTCTTTCGACGGCAGGTTGCCGGAAACCACCACCGAACCCGCCGGCACGCGGCCGTAATGGATTTCGCCGGTTTCGCGATCATAGATGCGGGTGCTCTGGCCGAGGTATACGCCCATCGAAATCACCGAGCCTTCTTCCACGATCACGCCTTCCACCACTTCGGAACGCGCGCCGATGAAGCAGTTGTCTTCGATGATGGTCGGGTTGGCCTGCAGCGGCTCCAGCACGCCGCCGATGCCGACGCCGCCGGACAGGTGAACGTTTTTGCCGATCTGCGCGCAAGAGCCGACGGTGGCCCAGGTGTCGACCATGGTGCCTTCGTCGACGTAGGCGCCGATGTTAACGTAAGACGGCATCAGCACGGTGTTGCGAGCGATGAACGCGCCCTGGCGCACGGTGGCCGGCGGCACGACGCGGAAGCCTTCCTTCTGGAAGCGCGCTTCGTCGTAGTCGGCGAATTTCATCGGCACTTTGTCGTAGTAGCGGGTTTCCGCGCCGTCCATCACCTTGTTGTCGTTGATGCGGAAAGAGAGCAGCACGGCTTTCTTCAGCCACTGATGGGTGACCCATTGACCGTCGATCTTCTCGGCGACGCGCAGGGCGCCGCTGTCCAGCAGGCCGATCACCTGGTTTACCGCTTCGCGCGTTACGGTGTCTACGTTCGCCGGGGTGATGTCCGCACGGCGTTCGAAGGCGCTTTCAATAACGTTCTGTAATTGCTGCATGCTGTTCTCTTTCCTGATGTTGTCGGTAAAAAGTTACTTGTATCACATTTTATCGTTTGGGGTGAGGGCCTCTGTCAACCGTTGCTCCAACTTTCTGCGCGTTTCTTGGTCGAGCGCGCGCCGCTCGCCGTCGGCCAGGATAAACAAATCCTCGACCCGCTCGCCAATGGTGGAAATGCGCGCGCCGTGCAGCGACAGCCCCAGATCGGCGAACACTTCGCCCACCCGCGCCAGCAGGCCGGGTTGATCGAGCGCGGTCAGCTCCAGGTAGCTGCGGCGATCGGTGTGGGTCGGCAGGAAGGTGACCTCGGTCGGCACGCTGAAGTGGCGCAGCTTGGATGACGGCCGGCGTACGCGCGGCGGCTGGTACTCCCGCTGGGTGATGGCCTGCAGCAGCGCCTGGCGGATCGCCGCGTGGCGATCCTGCGCCAGCGGGCTGCCGTCCGGCTCCAGCACGATAAAGGTGTCCATCGCCATACCGTCGCGGTTGGTGAAGATCTGCGCGTCGTGCACGCTCAGGTTGCGGCGATCCATCTCTCCGGCGACGGCGGCGAACAGGTAAGGGCGATCCGGGCTCCAGATGAAGATCTCGGTGCCGCCGCGCGTCGCCTGGCGGCTGACCAGCACCAGCGGCTGGGTGGAGTCGTGGGCCAGCAGGTGGCGGGCGTGCCAGGCCAGCTGATTCGGCGAGTGGCGCAGGAAGTAATCGGCGCGGCAGCGGCTCCAGATGCGGTGCAGCGCCTCTTCGTCGATGTTGTCCATGCGCAGCAGCGCCAGCGCCTGCAGGCGATGGTGGCGCACCCGTTCGCGCAGATCCGGGCTGTTTTGCATGCCGCGGCGCAGCTGTTTTTCGGTGGCGAAATACAGCTCGCGCAACAGGCTCTGCTTCCAGCTGTTCCACAGGGTTTCGTTGGTGGCGCAGATATCCGCCACCGTCAGGCACACCAGATAGCGCAGGCGGGTTTCGCTCTGCACTTCGCTGCTGAACTGCTGGATCACCGTCGGATCCTGGATATCGCGGCGCTGCGCGGTGACCGACATCAGCAGGTGGCAGCGCACCAGCCAGGCCACCAGCTGGGTTTCGCGCGAGTTGAGGCCGTGCAGTTCGGCGAACTCCACCACGTCTTCCGCGCCGAGGATCGAGTGATCGCCGCCGCGCCCTTTGGCGATATCGTGGAACAAGGCCGCCAGCAGCAGCAGTTCCGGGTGTGGCAGGCGCGGGTACAGCTCCACGCACAGCGGATGGCGCGGCCGGGTTTCAGGCTCGGCGAAGCTCTCCAGCTTCTGCAGCACGCGGATAGTGTGTTCGTCGACGGTATAGGCGTGGAACAGATCGAACTGCATCTGCCCGACGATCTTGCCCCACTGCGGCATATAGGCCCACAGCACGCTGTGACGGTGCATCGGCACCAGCGCGCGCGACACCGCGCCGGGGTGGCGCAGGATGGCCATAAACAGATCGCGCGCTTCCGGGATGGTGCACAGCGGCTGTTTCAGGTGGCGGCGCGCGTGGCGCAGCTGGCGCACGGTGGTGGAGTAAATGCCTTTGATCTCGCGGTTGCGCACCATCAGGTAGAACATGCGCATGATGGCTTGCGGCTCGCGGATGAACAGCGTTTCATCGCGCAGATCGATCAGATCGCCGCGCAGCTGGAAATCGTCGTTCAGCGGGCGCGGCTTTTCGGTGGCGTCCAGCGCCAGGATGGCTTCGTCGAACAGCTGCAGCAGCATGTGGTTCAACTCACTGACGCGGCGCGTCATGCGGTAGAAGTCTTTCATCATGCGCTCGACCGGCTCGTTGCCTTCGCCTTCATAGCGCAGCAGCTGCGCGACGCTGAGCTGACGATCGAACAACAGACGGTTGTCGTAACGCGGCAGCACCAGATGCAGCGCGAAACGGATGCGCCACAGGAAGCTCTGGCATTCGTTCAGCTCGTTGCGCTCGGCCTGGGTGAGGAAACCGAAGCCGACCATTTCGTCCAGCGAGGTGGCGCCGAAGTGGCGACGCGCCACCCACAGCAGCGTGTGGATGTCACGCAGGCCACCGGGGCTGCTTTTGATATCCGGTTCCAGGTTATAGCTGGTGCCGTGGTAGCGCTGATGACGCTCCTGTTGCTCGCTGATCTTGGCGTGGAAGAACTGCGGCGAAGGCCAAAAGCCGTCGCTGAAGATATGTTTTTGCATCTGCAGGAACAGCGCAACGTCGCCGCAGATCATGCGCGATTCGATCAGGTTGGTGGCCACGGTCAGATCCGCCAGCCCTTCCAGCAGACACTCTTCCAGGGTGCGCACGCTGTGGCCCACTTCCAGTTTGAGATCCCACAGCAGGGTGATGAATTCGCCGACCCGCTGCGACTGTTGCTCCGTCAGCCGGCGCTGGCTGAGCACCAGCACGTCGATATCCGACAGCGGATGCAGCTCGCCGCGGCCGTAGCCGCCGACCGCCACCAGCGCGGTTTCCGGGATATCTTCAAAGCCGTAGAACGTCCACAGCCGGCGCAGCAGGCGATCGATGAAGTCGCTGCGCGCCGCCACCAGGCTTTCGGCGCTGGATCCGGCGTCGAACGCCGCCGCCAGCCACAGCTGGAACTGCTCCAGCCGCTGTTTCAGCAGCGGGCAGGTGAGCTCGTCGTCGCCGTAGACGCTGGGAGAGGCGGGCGGCATCGGCACAGCCGGTTGAAGGAGATTGTCAGACATAGTGCGCAGCCCATAAAAAAGGCCGGCATAAGCCGGCCTGGTGACATTCTGCACGCGGCGTGCGCCGCAGTGCTTACATCTCGTGCGTAATGATGTTGGGGATGGTGTCATCCTTGCGCAACGTCATTATCTCGCAGCCGTTATCAGTGACCACAATAGTATGCTCATACTGCGCCGACAAGCTGCGATCTTTGGTTTTTACCGTCCAGCCGTCTTTCATGGTGCGGATGCGATAGTCGCCGGCGTTGACCATCGGTTCGATGGTGAAGGCCATGCCCGCCTGCAGCACCACGCCGCCGTCGTCCGCGTCATAGTGCAGCACCTGCGGCTCTTCATGGAACACTTCGCCGATGCCGTGGCCGCAGTACTCGCGCACCACGGAGAATTTCTCGGCCTCGACGAATTGCTGGATGGCCTTGCCCAGGGTGCGCAGACGGATGCCCGGTTTGACCATCTTCAGCGCCAGATACAGGCTTTCCTGAGTGACGCGGCACAGGCGCTCGCCCAGAATGGTCGGTTTGCCGACGATGAACATCTTCGAGGTGTCGCCGTGGAAACCGTCTTTAATCACGGTCACGTCGATGTTGACGATGTCGCCGTCTTTCAGCGTTTTGTCGTCGCTCGGGATGCCGTGGCACACCACTTCGTTCACCGAGATGCACACGGATTTCGGGAAGCCGTGGTAGCCGAGGCAGGCGGAGATGGCCTGCTGCTCGTTGGTGATGTACTCGTGACAGATACGGTCCAGCTCGCCGGTGGTCACGCCAGGTTTGACGTGCGGCTCGATGATCTCCAGCACTTCGGCGGCCAGGCGGCCGGCCACGCGCATTTTTTGGATGTCATCAGGTGTTTTAATTGAGATTGCCATGAAATTCGTCCGCAGGTGTCGTTATCGTCGACAATAAGAAGCAGTGACTTATGGTATCAGCCCGGCCGGGGGCTGCCAAATCTCATTTCCTGACGCCCGGCGAAACGCAACAAAAGTTGGTGTCGGCGGCGGGTTTATGGTATAAAGCGCGCCGGCGATCCGCGACTTGGTTCTTGTGACCTGGCGGGAATCGGCCGAAAATACTTTAACTGCACTCATTTTGTGTAAATAACACACACGTATCGGCACATCCGCCGGGGTGCCCTGAGGTGACTTGTCGCCGCCAGGGTCGGCGTTATGGGATACGTGGAGGCATAACCCCAATTAATCTATAGAGGTTTAATCATGGCAACTGTTTCCATGCGCGACATGCTCAAGGCTGGTGTTCACTTTGGTCACCAGACCCGTTACTGGAACCCGAAAATGAAGCCTTTCATCTTCGGCGCTCGTAACAAGGTTCACATCATCAACCTGGAGCAGACCGTACCAATGTTCAACGCCGCTCTGGCTGAACTGACCAAGATCTCTTCCCGTAAAGGCAAGATCCTGTTCGTTGGTACCAAGCGCGCAGCAAGCGAAGCGGTAAAAGACGCTGCGAACAGCTGTGACCAGTTCTTCGTGAACCACCGCTGGTTGGGCGGTATGCTGACTAACTGGAAAACCGTTCGTCAGTCCATCAAGCGTTTGAAAGATCTGGAAATCCAGTCTCAAGACGGCACCCTGGACAAGCTGACCAAGAAAGAAGCGCTGATGCGCACTCGTGAACTGGCCAAGCTGGAAAACTCCCTGGGCGGTATCAAAGATATGGGCGGTCTGCCAGACGCACTGTTCGTTATCGATGCCGATCACGAGCACATCGCGATCAAAGAAGCCAACAACCTGGGTATCCCGGTATTCTCTATCGTTGATACCAACTCCAACCCAGACGGCGTTGACTTCATCATCCCTGGTAACGACGACGCAATCCGTGCAGTAAACCTGTACCTGACTGCTGTTGCTGCCGCTGTGCGTGAAGGTCGTTCTCAAGATCTGGCCGTTCAGGCGGAAGAAGGCTTCGTAGAAGCTGAATAATAAGGCAAGCTCGTCACTGAGCCCTTATTAACCAGGTATTGACATATGTTGGTTAGGGGGGCCTGTTAAGGCCCCCTTTGCTTATCTGAATGAGAACTGTCTCCACGCGAGATAACCGAGGAAAAAGAAATGGCTGATATTACCGCTGCCCTGGTAAAAGAACTGCGCGAGCGTACCGGCGCTGGCATGATGGATTGCAAGAAGGCGCTGGTTGAATCCAACGGCGACATCGAACTGGCAATCGAAAACATGCGTAAGTCCGGTGCGATCAAAGCCGCTAAAAAAGCAGGCAACGTGGCTGCTGACGGCGTGATCAAAACCAAGATCGAAGGCAACTACGGCATCATTCTGGAAGTTAACTGCCAGACTGACTTCGTAGCAAAAGACGCCGGTTTCCAGGCGTTCGCCGACAAAGTGCTGGATGCCGCTATGGCTGGCAAAATCACTGACGTTGACGTGCTGAAAGCACAGTTCGAAGAAGAGCGCGTAGCGCTGGTGGCAAAAATCGGCGAAAACATCAACATTCGTCGCGTTGCTTCCCTGGAAGGCGAAGTGCTGGGCAGCTACCTGCACGGCGCGCGTATCGGCGTTCTGGTTGCGGCTAAAGGCGCTGACGAAGAGCTGGTTAAGCAAATCGCAATGCACGTTGCGGCGAGCAAGCCAGAATTCGTGAAGCCAGAAGACGTGTCTGCTGAAGTGGTAGAAAAAGAGTACCAGGTTCAGCTGGACATCGCCATGCAGTCCGGCAAGCCGAAAGAAATCGCAGAGAAAATGGTTGAAGGCCGCATGAAGAAATTCACCGGCGAAGTTTCTCTGACCGGTCAGCCTTTCGTTATGGATCCGAGCAAATCCGTTGCTCAGGTGCTGAAAGAGCACAACGCTGACGTGACCAACTTCATTCGCTTCGAAGTGGGCGAAGGCATCGAGAAAGTCGAAACCGACTTCGCTGCTGAAGTTGCCGCGATGAGCAAACAGTCTTAATGACTGTCGATGGAACCGCCGTCTGGCGGTTCCATACTATCCAGCCAGAATTACACCGGTGGCAAGCCCTGCAGCGTGATACTCACCTCACCTCAGGCGCGTTTCATCGGCTGAAATCCCCAATACTAATACTGCTTCTTAGGACAGAACACCATGGCAACCAATGCAAAACCCGTATATCAGCGTATTCTGCTTAAACTGAGTGGCGAAGCCCTGCAAGGTGCAGAAGGTTTTGGTATCGACGCCAGCGTTTTGGATCGCATGGCTCAGGAAGTGAAAGAGCTGGTCGAACTGGGAATTCAGGTCGGTGTAGTTATTGGCGGCGGGAACCTGTTCCGCGGCGCGGGCCTGGCGCAAGCCGGCATGAACCGCGTAGTGGGCGACCACATGGGAATGCTGGCTACCGTGATGAACGGCCTGGCTATGCGTGATGCACTGCACCGTGCCTATGTGAACGCCCGCCTGATGTCGGCGATCCCGCTGAACGGCGTGTGTGACAATTACAGCTGGGCAGAGGCGATCAGCCTGCTGCGCAACAACCGCGTGGTGATCTTCTCCGCCGGTACCGGCAACCCGTTCTTCACCACCGATTCCGCTGCTTGCCTGCGCGGCATTGAGATCGAAGCGGACGTGGTGCTGAAAGCCACCAAAGTGGATGGCGTCTACTCCGCCGATCCGGTGAAAAACCCGGATGCGACGCTGTATGAACAATTAACCTATCAGGACGTGCTGGAGCGCGAGCTGAAAGTGATGGATCTGGCGGCGTTTACGCTGGCTCGCGATCACGGTCTGCCGATCCGCGTGTTCAACATGAACAAGCCTGGCGCGCTGCGCCGCGTGGTGATGGGTGAGAACGAAGGTACGCTGATCAGCAAATAAGGCTGTTCACACCCCTTTTCGGAGCGCGTGACGCTAGGCGCCGCGCGCTCTCCGAGTACGATTACGGGCTATACTTGAGTATCGCCTGCCAAGTAACCAGCTTCCAAGGGTTTGCAACGTGACTAATGAAATCAGAAAAGATGCTGATTCACGCATGGAAAAAAGCGTAGAAGCATTCAAAAACCAAATCAGCAAGATCCGCACCGGCCGCGCTTCGCCAAGCATTCTGGACGGCATCATGGTGGAATACTACGGCGCCGCTACCCCGCTGCGTCAGCTGGCCAACGTGACCGTGGAAGACTCCCGCACGCTGAAAATCAACGTGTTCGACCGCAGCCTGAGCCAGGCCGTTGAGAAAGCGATCATGAGCTCCGATTTGGGCCTTAACCCGTCTTCCGCCGGTTCTGACATTCGCGTTCCGCTGCCTCCGCTGACCGAAGAACGCCGTAAGGATCTGATCAAGATCGTACGCGGTGAAGCCGAGCAGGGCCGCGTAGCGGTGCGTAACGTGCGTCGCGACGCCAACGACAAGGTCAAGGCGCTGCTGAAAGACAAAGAGATCAGCGAAGACGAAGAACGTCGTTCACAAGACGAGATTCAGAAAATGACCGACGCTTACATCAAGCTGGTCGACGCCGCGTTGGCGGAGAAAGAAAAAGAGCTGATGGATTTCTAATCAGCATCGCGCAGAAAAAAAGCGTCGCCTGGGCGGCGCTTTGTTTTTTGTGGCGCAGATCCCGTTTCATCGTACTGAAAGATCATGGACAAGCGCTGTCCAAGGTTCCACACTGGAGCACCTCCGATCTCATCAGACAGTTATTCAGAGTGAACTCATGAAGCAACTGACCATTCTTGGCTCGACCGGCTCGGTAGGGACCAGCACCCTGGCCGTGGTCAGGGCGAATCCCGAGCGTTTTGCGATCAAAGCGTTGGTGGCCGGCCGCAACGTCGCGGTTATGGCGCAGCAATGCATCGAATTCCGGCCCGCCTTCGCCGCGATGGCGGATGAAAGCGCCGCCCGCGAGCTGCGCGCCATTCTGGCGGAAAACGGCGTCGCTACCGAGGTATTGGCCGGGGAGCAAGCGGCCTGCGAACTGGCGGCTTTGGACGACGTCGATCAAGTGACGGCGGCCATCGTTGGCGCTGCGGGGCTGTTGCCGACGCTGGCGGCGATCCGCGCAGGCAAGCAGGTGCTGCTGGCCAACAAAGAGTCGCTGGTCACCTGCGGCCGCCTGTTTATGGACGCGGTGCGGCAAAGCCAGGCGCAACTGCTGCCGCTCGACAGCGAGCACAACGCGATTTTTCAGAGTTTGCCTGAGAGTATTCAGCGCCAGTTGGGATACTCTTCACTGGACAGTCATGGTGTTTCGCGCATCGTACTTACCGGCTCCGGCGGCCCGTTCCGTACCACGCCGCTGGAACAGTTCGCCGCGATGACGCCGGATCAAGCCTGCGCCCACCCGAACTGGTCGATGGGCCGCAAGATCTCGGTGGACTCCGCCACCATGATGAACAAAGGTCTGGAATACATTGAGGCCCGCTGGCTGTTTAACGCCTCGGCCGAGCAAATGGAAGTGATCCTGCACCCGCAGTCGGTGATTCACTCGATGGTGCGCTATGCCGACGGCAGCGTGCTGGCGCAGTTGGGTACGCCGGATATGCGCACGCCGATCGCCCATGCGATGGCGTATCCGCAGCGCGTGAACTCCGGCGTGGAAGCGCTGGACTTCTGCCGCATCGGTTCGCTGACCTTCGCTGAACCGGAACGCGAACGTTATCCTTGCCTGTATTTGGCGATCGAAGCGTTCGAGGCCGGCCAGGCGGCGACCACCGCGCTGAACGCGGCCAATGAAATCGCCGTGGCGGCATTTTTGCAGCAGCAGATTCGCTTTACCGACATTGCGGCGGTCAATCGCCAGGTGGTGGAGCGTCTCGCGCTGCAGGAACCGACCAGCATCGAAGCGGTCTTAGACATTGACCGCCAGGCGCGCGCCGCCGCCGAGGAACGCGTTCGCACGTTGTGCGGCCGATCACGGTGATTATCCGATTTTGCTCGTAATTCGCGCGTGCCGCCGCGGGGCCGTTTGTTCATGCCCCGCTGAGGTGGTATAGTCTGCGCCACCTGTCAGCGGTTATACCGTTGAATTATGGCTCGATTGGCGCCTTGTGCGCCAATGGCGACCCGGCTGCGTCGGGTATCGCGTGGGCAGGCTGAAAGCCGTGTCGGGCACACGGCTTTTTTTGCGCGTAAGGGTCTGATGTTCCGGAAAGGCAGTTATATTTCTATTGAGGAAATAAGTACGAGTTATGTCGTCCGCAAACCAACAAGAGGCTAATCCATCTTCCCCGGGGCCGCGCCATGTCGCCATTATCATGGACGGTAACGGACGCTGGGCCAAACGTCAGGGCAAGTTACGTGTCTTCGGTCATAAAGCAGGGGTGAAATCGGTTCGCCGCGCGGTCAGTTTTGCCGCCAGCCACCATTTAGATGCACTCACGCTTTATGCCTTCAGCAGCGAAAACTGGAACCGTCCGGTGCAGGAAGTTTCTGCCCTGATGGAGCTTTTTGTCCGCGCTTTGGATAGTGAAGTAAAAAGCCTGCATAAACATAACGTCAGGCTGCGGGTGATCGGCGATATTAGCCGGTTCAGCGCGCGTTTGCAGGAGCGGATCCGCCGCTCTGAAGCACTGACGGAAAATAACGATGGCCTGACGCTCAATATCGCTGCCAACTACGGCGGCCGTTGGGATATCATTCAGGGAGTAAGGGAACTGGCCGAGCAGGTTCGGGGCGGGGGGTTGCACCCGGATCAGATCAGCGAGGAATTATTGAGCGAACGGGTTTGCATGAGCGACCTGGCGCCGGTGGATCTGGTTATCCGCACCGGTGGCGAGCATCGCATCAGTAACTTCCTGCTGTGGCAAATCGCCTATGCTGAACTTTACTTTACTGATGTGCTCTGGCCTGATTTCGATGAACTTGTCTTTGAAGGTGCGCTGAATGCATTTGCACAACGTGAGCGCCGCTTCGGGGGAACAACACCTATCGGCGCCGATGCGTCCTAGGGAGAACTTTTGCTGAAGTATCGCCTCATAACTGCTCTGATTTTAATCCCGATCGTTATCGCGGCGCTGTTCCTGTTGCCGCCGCTGGCCTTTGCTCTGGTAACGCTCGTCGTGTGCATGTTAGCAGCCTGGGAGTGGGGCCAACTGGCCGGTTTTACCTCCCGTTCGCAGCGCATCTGGCTGGCGATACTGTGCGGTTTTCTGCTGGCGCTGATGATGCTCAGCGTTCCCGCCTACCATCAATCCGTGCCGCAGGTAAGCGGCTCGCTGTGGCTGTCGCTGGCCTGGTGGCTGGCGGCGCTGCTGCTGGTGCTGTTTTACCCCGGCTCGGCCGCCATCTGGCGCAATTCGCGCCCGCTGCGCCTGCTGTTCGGCCTGCTGACCATCGTGCCGTTTTTTTGGGGCATGCTGGCGCTGCGCCAGTTCGGCTATGAGCAAAACCCGTTTACCGGCGCCTGGTGGCTGCTGTACGTGATGCTGCTGGTGTGGGGCGCGGATTCCGGCGCCTATATGTTCGGCAAGCTGTTCGGCAAGCATAAGCTGGCGCCGAAGGTCTCGCCGGGTAAAACCTGGGAAGGGTTGATCGGCGGGCTGCTGACATCGGCGGTCATTTCCTGGCTGTTCGGCCGCTACGCGCCGCTGAACGTGGTGCCGACCACGCTGTTGGCCTGTTCGGTGATCGCCGCGCTGGCTTCGGTGCTGGGCGATTTGACCGAAAGCATGTTCAAACGCGAAGCGGGCATCAAGGACAGCGGTCATTTGATTCCCGGCCACGGCGGCATACTGGACCGTATCGACAGCCTGACCGCGGCGGTGCCGGTGTTTGCCTGCCTGATGCTGTTGGTGTTTTAATCCGTCAATGACGGAAAGTGAGGGATGATGGTCAGCGTGCTTTGGAACCTGGTGGCGTTTCTGATTGCGCTCGGTATTTTGATTACCGTGCACGAGTTCGGACACTTTTGGGTTGCCCGTCGTTGCGGCGTGCGCGTTGAACGCTTCTCCATCGGCTTCGGCCGGGCGCTGTGGCGCCGCACCGATCGCCAGGGCACCGAGTACGTCATCGCTTTGATTCCGCTCGGTGGCTACGTGAAGATGCTGGACGAGCGCGTGGAGTCGGTGGCGCCGGAAATGCGCCATCAGGCCTTCAACAACAAAACCGTCTGGCAGCGCGCGGCCATCATCAGCGCCGGCCCCATCGCCAACTTCCTGTTTGCTATCCTTGCCTATTGGTTGGTGTTCATCATCGGCGTGCCGAGTTTCCGCCCGGTGATCGGCGAAATCGCGCCGCAATCCATCGCCGCCAAGGCCGAAATTTCGTCTGGCATGGAACTAAAGTCGGTTGACGGCATCGAAACGCCTGATTGGGAGTCAGTTCGTCTGGCGCTGGTGGCGAAGATTGGCGATGCGCAAACCGAAGTCGGCGTAGCGCCGTTCGGCTCTTCGCAGGTGGTGACCAAAACCCTGGACTTGCGCCAGTGGAACTTTGAACCGGACAAGCAGGATCCCGTTGTCGCGCTGGGCATTATGCCGCGCGGCCCGCAGATCGAATCCGTGTTGGCGGAAGTGCAGCCTAACTCGGCGGCGCAAAAGGCGGGTTTACAAGCGGGGGACAGGATCGTTAAAGTCGATGGTCAGCCGTTGGGTCGTTGGCAGACGCTGGTGAAGCGTATCCACGATGGCCCGGGGCAACCGCTGGCTTTGGAGATTGAAAGAAACGGCGCCCCCTTGTCTTTGACGCTGATACCGGATACAAAGCCGGTGGGAAAAGACAAATCGGTGGGGTTTGCAGGCATCATTCCAAAAGTGCTGCCGCTGCCGGACGAGTATAAAACGATTCGCCAGTATGGACCGTTCCCGGCGCTGTATCAGGCCGGCGACAAGACCTGGCAGCTGATGCGGCTGACGGTCAACATGCTGGGCAAATTAATAACCGGTGATGTAAAGCTGAACAACCTGAGTGGCCCGATCTCGATTGCACAGGGAGCTGGGGCGTCAGCCGGAGTCGGGTTCGTGTATTATCTGATGTTCCTGGCGTTGATTAGCGTCAACCTGGGTATCATCAACCTGTTCCCATTACCGGTGTTAGATGGTGGGCATCTCCTCTTCCTGGCGATAGAAAAGCTGAAGGGGGGGCCGGTTTCCGAGCGAGTACAGGACTACAGCTACCGCATAGGTTCGATCGTGCTGGTGTTGTTGATGGGTCTTGCACTTTTCAATGATTTTTCCCGCCTCTAGGGGCGGGGATAGGTTAGGAAGAACGCATAACAACGATGGCGATGAAAAAGTTGCTCATAGCGTCGCTGCTGTTTGGCAGCGCCACCGTATACGGTGCAGACGGGTTCGTAGTGAAAGACATTCATTTCGAAGGCCTGCAGCGAGTCGCCGTCGGTGCGGCGTTACTCAACATGCCGGTTCGCGTCGGCGATACCGTCACTGACGATGACATCAGTAATACCATCCGTGCCTTGTTTGCCACCGGCAACTTCGAGGACGTGCGCGTGCTGCGCGATGGTAATACCTTGATCGTGCAGGTGAAGGAACGTCCTACCATCGCCAGCATCACTTTCTCCGGCAACAAGTCGGTGAAGGATGACATGCTCAAGCAGAACCTGGAAGCCTCCGGCGTCCGGGTGGGCGAGGCGCTCGACCGCACCACGATCTCCAGCATTGAAAAAGGGCTGGAAGACTTCTACTACAGCGTCGGTAAATACAGCGCCTCGGTGAAAGCCGTAGTCACGCCGTTGCCGCGCAACCGTGTCGACCTGAAGCTGGTGTTCACGGAAGGGGTCTCCGCCAAGATTCAACAAATCAACATCGTCGGCAACCATGCCTTCACCAACGACGAACTGATCTCACGCTTCCAACTGCGTGACGAAGTGCCATGGTGGAACCTGGTCGGCGATCGCAAATACCAGAAGCAAAAACTGGCGGGCGATCTCGAAACCCTGCGCAGCTTCTATCTGGATCGCGGCTATGCCCGCTTCAACATCGATTCTACCCAGGTGAGCCTGACGCCGGATAAAAAAGGCATCTACATCACCATCAACATCACCGAAGGCGAGCAGTACAAGCTTTCCGATGTTGTCGTGAACGGCAATCTGGCCGGCCACTCGGCGGAAGTCGCTCAGATCACCAAAATCGAGCCAGGCGAGCTGTACAACGGCAGCAAGGTGACCAAAATGGAAGACAACATCAAAACGATGTTGGGCCGTTATGGTTACGCCTACCCGCGCGTCGGCACTCAGCCTGAGATCAACGACGCGGATAAAACCGTCAAACTGCACGTCAACGTTGACGCGGGCAACCGCTTCTACGTGCGTCGCATCAAGTTCGAAGGCAACGACACCAGCAAGGATTCCGTACTGCGTCGCGAAATGCGCCAGATGGAAGGCGCCTGGCTCGGCAACGAGCAGGTCGAGCAGGGCAAAGAGCGTCTGAACCGTCTGGGCTACTTCGAAACGGTTGACGTGGAAACCCAGCGCGTGCCGGGCACCGCCGATCAGGTCGATGTGACCTACAAGGTGAAAGAACGCAACACCGGTACCTTCAACTTCGGCGTCGGTTACGGCACCGAGAGCGGCGTCAGCTTCCAGGCGGGCGTGCAGCAGGATAACTGGTTGGGTACCGGGTACTCGGTCGGCATCAGCGGCACCAAGAACGACTATCAGACCTATACCGAACTGTCGGTCACCAACCCGTACTTCACCGTTGACGGTGTGAGCCTGGGCGGCCGCATCTTCTACAACGACTTTAAGGCGGATGACGCGGATCTGTCGGACTATACCAACAAGAGTTACGGTATCGACGGCACGCTGGGCTTCCCGATCAACGAAAACAACTCGTTGCGTACCGGCCTGGGCTACGTCCACAACGGCCTGTCGAACATGCAGCCGCAGATCGCCATGTGGCGTTACCTCGACTCGATGGGCGTGGATGCGAACAAAACCGACCGCGCCAGCTACTCGACCGACGACTTTACGCTGAACCTGGGCTGGACCTACAACAACCTGGACCGCGGCTACTTCCCGACCTCGGGTAACCGCACCACGTTGAACGGTAAGGTCACCATTCCGGGCTCGGACAACGAATACTACAAGGTGACGCTGGACAGCGTACAGTACGTGCCGATCAACGACGATCGCACCTGGGTGCTGTTGGGCCGTGGCCGTCTGGGTTACGCGGATGGGTTGGGCGGCAAGGAAATGCCGTTCTACGAGAACTTCTACGCCGGTGGTTCGAGCACCGTGCGCGGCTTCCAGTCCAACACCATTGGTCCGAAGGCGGTGTACTACAACTCCAACTCGTACCAGTGTCAGTTCAACGCCGGCAGCACGACCTCGCGTCAGAGCATCTGTAGCTCGGATGACGCGGTGGGCGGTAACGCCATGGCGGTCGCCAGCCTGGAGCTGATCACCCCGACGCCGTTCATCAGCGAGAAATACGCCAACTCGGTGCGGACCTCGCTGTTCATCGATGCCGGTACCGTGTGGGATACCAAGTGGAAGAATACCGACGAAACGCTGATGTACGGCGTGCCGGACTACAGCAAGGCCAGCAATATTCGTTCTTCCGCCGGTATCGCGCTGCAGTGGATGTCGCCATTGGGGCCATTGGTGTTCTCTTACGCCAACCCGATCAAGAAATACGAAGGCGACAAGTCCGAACAGTTCCAGTTTAACATCGGTAAGACCTGGTAACGGGTCTCGCCTCTGGGCATAACAGTTATTAAGAATCGCAATGGCCAGGCGCCCGCCGGCAGAGGGAGATGATTCTCATTGTTTGGTGGGACAAGTCTGGCAAATTGTGTACTTCAGTGTCATATGACACAAATGGGTGATGGTAAGGAGTTTATAGTGAAAAAGTGGTTGTGTGCCGCAGGCCTCGGTTTAGCAATGGCTGCTTCAGCTGGCGTTCAGGCAGCAGATAAGATCGCTGTCGTTAACGTCTCCAGCATTTTCCAACAGCTGCCGGCCCGCGAAGCGGTCGCTAAACAGCTGGAAAACGAGTTTAAAGGCCGTGCAAGCGAACTCCAGAACATGGAACGTAGCCTGCAGACCAAAATGCAACGTCTGCAGCGTGACGGCGCTACCATGAAAGCCAGCGACCGCAGCAAGTTGGAAAAAGACGTGATGGCGCAACGCGAGCAGTTCTCTCAGAAAGCCCAGGCTTTCGAGCAGGACAACCGCCGTCGCCAGATGGAAGAACGTAACAAGATCCTGAGCCGTATTCAGGACGCGGTGAAATCTGTCGCCAGCAAAGGCGGTTATGACGTGGTGATCGACGCCAACGCCGTTGCCTATGCAGACTCTTCCAAAGATATCACTGCTGACGTGCTGAAACAGGTTAAATAACACATGCTTTCAATTCGACTGGCTGATTTAGCGCAGCAGTTGGATGCACAATTGCACGGTGATGGCGATCTCGTCATCACCGGCATTGCTTCTATGCATTCGGCACAGCCTGGCCAAATCACGTTTTTGTCAAACAGCCGCTATCAAGAGCAGCTGTCTTCCTGCCAGGCAAGCGCCGTGGTGCTTACCGAAGCGGATTTACCACACTGCCGTGCTGCGGCGCTGGTGGTTAAAAACCCTTATCTGACCTACGCGCGCATGGCGCAACTGATGGACACTACGCCGGCACCAGCGCAGGATATCGCGCCAAGCGCGGTGATCTCGCCTGAAGCGCAGCTGGGGCAGAACGTCGCCATTGGGGCAAACGCGGTGATTGAGTCGGGTGCGGTGCTTGGCGATAACGTGGTTATCGGTCCGGGCTGCTTCATCGGCAAACACGCACGCATCGGCGCGGGAACGCGTCTGTGGGCGAATGTCACAATTTATCATGCGGTTGAAATCGGCCAGCGCTGCCTGATCCAGTCCGGCACCGTGATTGGCGCGGACGGTTTCGGCTATGCGAACGAGCGCGGCGAGTGGATCAAAATCCCTCAGTTGGGCACGGTGATTATCGGCGATCGCGTCGAAATCGGCGCTTGCACCACCATTGACCGCGGCGCTTTGGATAACACCCAAATCGGGAATGGTGTTATCATCGACAACCAATGTCAGATTGCACATAACGTCGTGATTGGCGACAATACCGCCGTCGCCGGCGGTGTGATCATGGCCGGCAGCCTGAAAATCGGCCGCTACTGCCAGATCGGCGGTGCCAGCGTGATCAACGGTCACATGGAGATTGCCGACAAGGTTGTTGTTACCGGAATGGGAATGGTTATGCGACCAATCACCGAACCTGGGGTATACTCTTCGGGCATTCCGTTGCAGCCTAACAAGGTTTGGCGTAAAACCGCTGCGTTGGTGATGAATATCGATGAGATCAGCAAACGCTTGAAAGCTGTCGAACGTAAAGTCGGAAAAGACTAATCATTGCCGCCCGCCCTGGCGGGTACAAAACGAAACGCGTTGGTCGTGAGACCAAAAGCGCAAAGAGATGTTAATTTGCGGCCTGCATGATGATCTCCTTTTGGGGTCAGCGCAGGCCGTGTTGTTGATGCCATCAGTTTTTAGAGACAGGAAGAGTATTTTGACTACTGACACTCATACTCTGGATATTGCAGAAATTTTGGATCTGCTTCCTCACCGTTACCCGTTCTTGCTGGTCGACCGCGTCCTCGAGTTTGAAGAGCACAAATATCTGCGTGCGGTGAAGAACGTATCGGTGAATGAACCGTTTTTCCAGGGCCATTTCCCTGGCAAACCGATTTTCCCAGGCGTATTGATCCTGGAAGCCATGGCGCAGGCCACCGGTATTCTGGCGTTTAAAAGCGTCGGCAAACTGGAGCCGGGCGAGCTGTATTACTTCGCCGGTATCGACGAAGCACGTTTCAAGCGCCCTGTGGTGCCAGGCGATCAGATGGTCATGGAAGTCACCTTCGAGAAAACTCGCCGCGGTCTGACTCGCTTCAAAGGCGTGGCGACCGTTGACGGTAAAATTGTCTGCGAAGCAACCATGATGTGTGCCCGCAGCCGGGAGGCTTAATCCGTGATTGACCAAACCGCCTTTATCCATCCTAGCGCGATAGTCGAAGAAGGCGCCGTGATCGGCGCCAACGTGCATATCGGCCCTTTCTGCTACGTCGGCTCCCAGGTGGAAATCGGCGCCGGCACGGTGCTGAAATCCCACGTGGTGGTGAACGGCATTACCAAGATTGGCTGCGATAATCAGATTTATCAGTTCGCCTCTATCGGCGAAGTGAATCAGGATCTGAAATACGCGGGCGAACCGACGCGCGTTGAAGTGGGCGATCGCAACCGCATCCGCGAAAGCGTGACCATTCATCGCGGCACCGCGCAGGGTACCGGCCTGACTAAAGTGGGCAACGACAACCTGCTGATGGTCAACGTGCACGTCGCCCACGATTGCGTGGTCGGCAATGCTTGCGTGCTGGCCAACAACGCCACGCTGGCGGGGCATGTGGAAATCGACGATCACGCCATCATCGGCGGCATGACGGCGATCCACCAGTTCTGCATTATCGGCGCGCATGTGATGGTAGGCGGTTGTTCCGGTGTCGCTCAGGACGTGCCTCCTTTCGTCATCGCTCAGGGCAACCACGCTACGCCGTTCGGCGTCAACGCGGTCGGCCTGAAGCGCCGCGGTTTTGACAAGGATGAAATGCAGGCAATCCGCAACGCCTACAAAATCCTGTATCGCAGCGAGAAAACGCTGGATGAAGCGAAAGCGGAAATCGAAGCCCTGGCCAAAGAACAGCCGGTGGTGCAGCAATACCTCGATTTCTTCACCCGTTCCACCCGTGGCATCATTCGCTGAGTTATGTCGAATCGTCCATTGACTATCGGACTGGTCGCCGGAGAAACCTCCGGTGACATTCTCGGCGCCGGCTTGATCCGTGCGCTCAAGGCGCAGATCCCCGGCGCGCGTTTCGTAGGCGTCGCCGGCCCGCTGATGCAGGCCGAAGGCTGCGAAGCCTGGTACGAAATGGAAGAGCTGGCGGTCATGGGCGTGGTGGAAGTGCTCGAGCGTTTGCCACGCCTGTTGAAGATCCGCAAGGATCTTACCCGCCGCTTCGGTGAGCTGCGGCCGGACGTGTTTGTCGGCATCGACGCGCCGGACTTCAACATCACGCTGGAAGGCCGCCTCAAGCAGCGCGGCATTCGCACCATCCACTACGTCAGCCCTTCCGTGTGGGCCTGGCGACAAAAGCGCGTTTTCAAAATAGGCAAAGCCACCGATTTGGTGCTGGCCTTTCTCCCTTTCGAAAAAGCGTTTTACGATCGTTTCAACGTCCCCTGCCGGTTTATTGGCCACACTATGGCGGACGCCATGCCGTTGCAGCCCGACCGGCTGGCGGCGCGCGCTCAGCTTGGCATCGCTCCGCAGGCGCGCTGTCTGGCCTTGCTGCCGGGCAGCCGCGGCGCCGAAGTCGAGATGCTGAGCGCCGATTTCCTCAAAACCGCGCAGCTGCTGCGCACCCGTTATCCCGAGCTGGAAGTGGTGGTGCCGCTGGTCAACGCCAAACGGCGCGAGCAGTTTGAGCGCATCAAGGCCGAGGTTGCACCGGATTTGACCGTACACCTGCTGAACGGGCAGGGGCGCGAAGCGATGATCGCCAGCGACGCGGCGCTGCTGGCATCCGGTACGGCGGCGCTGGAGTGCATGCTGGCCAAGTGCCCGATGGTGGTGGGCTATCGCATGAAGCCGTTCACTTTCTGGTTGGCGCAGAAGCTGGTAAAAACGCCTTACGTTTCGCTGCCGAATCTGCTGGCGGGGCGCGAGATCGTCACCGAGCTGTTGCAGCATGACTGCGTGCCGGACAAACTGGCCGCCGCCGTGATGCCGCTGCTGGAAGAGAGCCCGGAAACCGACGCGCTGAAACAGACTTTCCTTACCTTGCACCAAAGCATCCGTTGCGGTGCGGACGAACAGGCCGCTCAGGCTGTGTTGGAGCTGGCGAAAGCATGATTGAACCCTTTATCTATCCCGCTGCCACGCTGATTGCCGGTGTGGACGAAGTGGGCCGCGGCCCGTTGGTCGGCGCGGTGGTCACCGCCGCCGTGATCCTCGATCCGGCGCAGCCGATCGTCGGTCTGGCGGACTCCAAGAAACTCAGTGAAAAACGCCGCCTGGCGCTGTATGACGAAATCGTCGCCAAGGCGCTCTCCTGGAGCCTGGGGCGCGCCGAACCGGCGGAAATCGACCAACTGAACATTTTGCACGCCACCATGTTGGCGATGCAGCGCGCGGTGGCCGGGTTGCATATCGCGCCGGACATGGTTTTAATCGACGGTAACCGTTGCCCGAGCTTGCCGATGCGTTCGCAGGCGGTGGTGAAGGGCGACAGCCGCGTGGCGGAGATCAGCGCGGCGTCCATTCTGGCGAAGGTCACGCGCGATCGCGAAATGGCCGAGCTGGACAGCGAGTACCCGGACTACGGTTTCGCGCAGCATAAAGGCTACCCGACCGCCTTCCACCTGGAGCGGCTGGCCGCGCTGGGCGCCACCGAGCATCATCGCCGCAGTTTCGCGCCGGTGAAAAGAGCGCTGGCGCTGTAGTCTGCGAGCCTGACCGGCTCGACGATAGCATTAACCCGGGCTCAGCCTGCTGAGCCCCTTCAATCAGGTATCTGGAGATGGCCGAACCTCGTTTTATTCACCTGCGCGTCCACAGTGACTACTCCATGATTGATGGATTGGCCAAGACGGCGCCGCTGGTGAAAAGAGCCGCCGCGTTAGCCATGCCTGCACTGGCAATCACCGATTTCACCAACCTGTGCGGGCTGGTGAAATTCTACGGCAGCGCGCACGGCGCCGGGATCAAACCGATCATCGGCGCGGATTTCCATGTGCAAAGCGAAGAGCTGGGCGATGAACTGGCTCAGTTGACGGTGCTGGCCAGCAACAACGAAGGCTACCAGAACCTGACGCTGCTGATTTCTCGCGCCTATCAGCGCGGCTACGGCGCCGCCGGCCCGACTATCGATCGCGACTGGCTGATTGAACATCGCGAAGGGCTGATCCTGCTCTCCGGTGCGCGTCAGGGCGACGTCGGCAAGTTTCTGCTGCGCGGCAACCAGGCGCAGGTGGATCAGTGTCTGGATTTCTACCAGCAGCATTTCCCGGACTGTTACTATCTGGAACTGATCCGCACCGGCCGTCAGGACGAAGAGAACTACCTGCATGCGGCGGTGGCGCTGGCCACTGAGCGCGGCTTGCCGGTGGTGGCCACCAACGACGTGCGCTTCCTGGTGGAAGATGACTTCGACGCTCATGAGATTCGCGTCGCCATTCACGACGGCTTTACGCTGGACGACCCTAAGCGGCCGCGCAACTACAGCCCGCAACAGTACATGCGCAGCGAAGACGAGATGTGCGAACTGTTCGCCGACATCCCGGAAGCGCTGCTGAACAGCGTCGAAATCGCCAAGCGCTGCAACGTCACCATTCGCCTCGGCGAATACTTCCTGCCGCAGTTCCCGACCGGCGATATGAGCACCGAGGACTTCCTGGTGCTCAAATCGAAAGAGGGGCTGGAAGAGCGTCTGGAGTTCCTGTTCCCCGATCCTGAAGTGCGCGCGCAGCGCCGCCCGGAATATGACGAGCGTCTGGACGTAGAGCTGAAGGTGATCAACCAGATGGGCTTCCCCGGCTACTTCCTGATCGTGATGGAGTTTATCCAGTGGTCGAAGGACAACAACGTGCCGGTGGGCCCGGGGCGCGGCTCCGGCGCCGGTTCGCTGGTGGCCTATGCGTTGAAAATCACCGACCTCGATCCGCTGGAGTTCGATCTGCTGTTCGAACGCTTCCTGAACCCGGAACGTGTCTCAATGCCCGACTTTGACGTCGACTTCTGCATGGAGAAGCGTGACCAGGTGATCGAGCACGTGGCGGAGATGTACGGCCGCGAAGCGGTATCGCAGATCATCACCTTCGGCACCATGGCGGCGAAAGCGGTTATCCGCGACGTGGGCCGCGTGCTGGGGCACCCGTACGGCTTCGTCGATCGCATCTCCAAGCTGGTGCCGCCGGATCCGGGCATGACGCTGGAGAAAGCCTTCGCCGCCGAACCGCAGCTGCCGGAAATTTACGAGGCCGACGAAGAGGTCAAGGCGCTGATCGACATGGCGCGCAAGCTGGAAGGGGTAACGCGCAACGCCGGTAAACACGCCGGGGGCGTGGTGATCGCGCCGACCAAGATCACCGACTTCGCGCCGCTGTACTGCGATGCCGAAGGGAACCACCCGGTGACACAGTTCGACAAGAACGACGTGGAATACGCCGGGCTGGTGAAGTTCGACTTCCTCGGTCTGCGCACCCTGACCATCATCGACTGGGCGCTGGAGATGATCAACGCCCGGCGCGCCAAGACCGGGCTGGAACCGATCGACATCGCCGCCATCCCGCTCGACGACAAGAAAAGTTTCGACATGCTGCAGCGCTCGGAAACCACGGCGGTGTTCCAGCTTGAATCGCGCGGCATGAAAGATTTGATCAAACGTCTGAAGCCCGACTGCTTCGAAGACATGATCGCACTGGTGGCGCTGTTCCGTCCGGGGCCGCTGCAGTCGGGCATGGTGGATAACTTCATCGACCGCAAACACGGCCGTGAAGAGATCTCCTACCCGGACATTCAGTGGCAGCACGAGTCGCTCAAGCCGGTGCTGGAGCCGACCTACGGCATCATCCTGTATCAGGAACAGGTGATGCAGATTGCCCAGGTGCTGGCCGGCTACACGCTGGGCGGCGCGGACATGCTGCGCCGTGCGATGGGTAAAAAGAACCCGGTCGAAATGGCCAAGCAGCGCGGCGGCTTTGAAGACGGCGCCAAAGCGCGCGGCATCGACGGCGAACTGTCGGTGAAAATCTTCGACCTGGTGGAGAAATTCGCCGGTTATGGCTTCAACAAATCGCACTCCGCCGCCTATGCGCTGGTGTCGTACCAGACGCTGTGGCTGAAGGCCCACTACCCGGCCGAGTTTATGGCGGCGGTGATGACCGCCGATATGGACAACACCGACAAAGTGGTGGGGCTGGTGGACGAATGCTGGCGCATGGGGCTGAAGATCCTGCCGCCGGACATCAACAGCGGCCTGTATCACTTCCACGTCAACGACGACGGCGAGATCGTGTACGGCATCGGCGCCATCAAGGGCGTAGGGGAAGGGCCAATCGAGGCGATTATCGAGGCGCGCAACAGCGGCGAACAAGGTTACTTCAAAGACCTGTTCGATCTCTGCGCGCGCTCCGACATCAAGAAACTGAACCGCCGCATTCTGGAAAAACTGATCATGTCCGGGGCGTTCGATCGCCTTGGGCCGCACCGCGCCGCGCTGATGAATTCGCTCGGCGACGCGTTGAAAGCGGCGGATCAGCATGCGAAAGCCGAAGCTATCGGCCAGGTGGATATGTTTGGCGTGCTGGCGGAAGCGCCGGAGCAGGTAGAGCAATCCTACGCCAATATCGCGCCCTGGCCGGAGCAGGTGGTGCTGGACGGTGAACGGGAGACGCTGGGGCTGTACCTGACCGGCCACCCGATCACCCAGTACCTGAAGGAGATCGAACGTTACGCCGGTGGCCAGCGTTTGAAAGACATGCACCCGACGGATCGGGGCAAAATGACTACCGCCGTCGGGTTGGTGGTCGCCGCGCGGGTGATGGTGACCAAGCGCGGCAACCGCATCGGCATCTGCACGCTGGATGACCGTTCGGGCCGTCTGGAAGTGATGTTATTCACCGAAGCGTTAGAAAAATACCAGCATTTGTTGGAAAAAGACCGTATCCTTATCGCCAGTGGACAGGTCAGCTTTGATGACTTTAGCGGCGGGCTTAAAATGATGGCCCGCGAGGTAATGGACATCAGTGAAGCCCGGGAAAAATACGCTCGCGGGCTTGCTATCTCGCTGACTGACAGGCAAATTGATGACCAGCTTTTGAACCGTCTCCGTCAGTCGTTGGAACCCCATCGATCGGGGACGATTCCAGTGCATCTCTACTATCAACGGGAAGATGCGCGAGCCAAGCTGCGTTTTGGCGCAACCTGGCGCGTGACGCCCACCGACCGCTTGTTGATCGACTTGCGGACGTTGGTAGGCAATGAGCAGGTGGACTTGGAATTTGACTAAAATAGGAATGCTATGAGTCTGAATTTTCTTGATTTTGAACAGCCGATTGCAGAGCTGGAAGCGAAAATTGACTCGCTGACTGCAGTCAGCCGTCAAGACGAAAAATTAGATATTAATCTGGACGAAGAGGTTCAGCGCCTGCGTGAAAAGAGCGTTGAGCTGACGCGCAAGATTTTTGCCGATCTTGGGGCCTGGCAGATTGCCCAATTGGCACGCCACCCGCGCCGTCCTTATACCCTGGATTATATCAAACACATCTTTACCGACTTCGAAGAGTTGGCGGGCGATCGCGCTTACGCTGACGACAAAGCGATCGTCGGTGGCATTGCGCGCCTGGATGGCCGCCCGGTGATGATCATCGGGCATCAGAAAGGCCGTGAAACCAAAGAGAAGATCCGCCGCAACTTCGGCATGCCGGCGCCGGAAGGCTACCGCAAGGCGCTGCGCCTGATGGAAATGGCCGCACGCTTCAAGATGCCGATCATCACCTTTATTGATACCCCGGGCGCTTATCCGGGCGTGGGCGCGGAAGAACGCGGCCAGTCGGAAGCTATCGCGCGCAACCTGCGTGAGATGTCGCGTCTGAACGTGCCGGTCATCTGCACCGTCATCGGCGAAGGCGGCTCCGGCGGCGCGCTGGCGATCGGCGTGGGCGACAAGGTGAACATGCTGCAGTACAGCACCTACTCGGTGATTTCGCCGGAAGGCTGTGCTTCCATCCTGTGGAAGAGCGCCGATAAGGCCCCGCTGGCGGCAGAAGCGATGGGCATCACCGCACCGCGTCTGAAAGAGCTGAAGCTGATCGACTCGGTGATCCCGGAGCCGCTGGGTTCCGCGCACCGCGACGTGCCGGCGATGGCCGCCGCGCTGAAAGCGCAGCTGCTGGCCGATCTGAAAGATCTGGATGGTCTGAACGACGAAGAGTTGCTCAACCGCCGTTACCAGCGTCTGATGAACTACGGCTACTGCTGAGTTCTGTGCTTCGCTGCAAGAAACCGCCTCCGGGCGGTTTTTTTTTTGGCTACACACCGCCGGATTTTCGTGGTGTTATAGAGACTTGGCCGTTAACTGACAGGAGCTGCCGATGAATATCATCGCCATCATGGGCCCGACGGGCGTCTACTACAAAGATGAGCCGATTCGCGAGCTCCACGCTGCGCTGGCCGCCATGGGATTCCAGTTGGTGTACCCCAAAAACAGCGGTGACCTGCTGAAGCTGATCGAAGCCAACGCCCGCATCTGCGGGGTGATCTTCGACTGGGACGACTACAGCCTGGAGCTGTGCAGCGAGATCAACGAGCTGAACGAATACCTGCCGCTGTACGCCTTTATCAATACCCACTCCACCTTCGACGTCAGCCTGCATGAAATGCGCATGGTGCTCTATTTCTTCGAGTACGGCCTGAATGCGGCGGACGACATCGCGCAGCGCATCCAGCAGTACACCGCGGAATACATCGACACCATTACGCCGCCGCTGACCAAGGCGCTGTTCAATTATGTGCGCGAAGGCAAGTACACTTTCTGCACGCCGGGCCACATGGCCGGCACCGCGTTTCAAAAAAGCCCGGTCGGCTGCCTGTTCTATGACTTCTTCGGCGCCAATACCCTGAAGGCCGACATCTCGATTTCGGTTACCGAGCTCGGTTCGCTGCTGGATCACACCGGGCCGCACCTGGAGGCCGAAGAGTACATCGCGCGCACCTTCAACGCCGAGCAGAGCTATCTGGTCACCAACGGCACCTCCACCGCCAACAAGATCGTCGGCATGTATTCGGCGCCGGCGGGCAGCACGGTACTGATCGACCGCAACTGCCACAAATCGCTGTGCCACCTGCTGATGATGAGCGATATCGTGCCGATCTATCTGCGCCCGCTGCGCAACGCCTACGGCATCCTCGGCGGGATCCCGCAGCGCGAATTCACGCGCGAGAGCATCGCCGCCCGGGTGCAGGCGACGCCGAATGCCACCTGGCCGGTGCACGCGGTGATCACCAACTCGACCTATGACGGTCTGTTGTACAACACCGACTACATTAAGCAGACGCTGGAGGTGCCATCGATCCACTTCGACTCCGCCTGGGTGCCTTACACCAACTTCCATCCGATTTACGACGGCAAAAGCGGCATGAGCGGCGAGCGGGTGCCCGGCAAGGTTTTCTACGAAACCCAATCCACCCACAAGCTGCTGGCCGCCTTCTCGCAGGCCTCGATGATTCATATCAAGGGTGACTACGATGAGAGCACCTTCAACGAAGCCTACATGATGCACACCACCACTTCGCCGCACTACGGCATCGTGGCGTCGATGGAGACCGCCGCCGCCATGCTGCGCGGCAACCCGGGGCGCCGTTTGATCAACCGTTCGGTGGAACGCGCGCTGCATTTTCGCCGTGAAGTGCAGCGGCTGCGCGAGGAAAGCGACAGCTGGTTCTTCGATATCTGGCAGCCGGAAGAGATCGATGAGGCGCAGTGCTGGCCGCTGGATCCGGACGATAACTGGCACGGTTTCGGCCAGACCGATCGCGATCATATGTACCTCGATCCGATCAAGGTGACGATCCTGACGCCGGGCATGAATGAGCTGGGCGCGCTGGAGGAAGAGGGGATCCCGGCGGCGCTGGTGGCGAAGTATCTCGACGAACGCGGCATCGTGGTGGAGAAGACCGGGCCGTACAACCTGCTGTTCCTGTTCAGCATCGGCATCGATAAAACCAAGGCGATGAGCCTGCTGCGCGGCCTGACCGACTTCAAGCGCGCCTACGATCTCAACCTGCGGGTGAAGAACATGCTGCCGGATCTGTACGCCGAAGATCCGGATTTCTATCGCCATATGCGCATCCAGGATCTGGCCGCCGGCATTCATCGCCTGATCCGCCAACACGATCTGCCAGGCCTGATGCAGCGGGCGTTCGACGTGCTGCCGGAAATGAAGCTGACGCCGCACCAGATGTTCCAGGAGCAGGTGCGCGGCAATGTCGAAACCTGCGAGCTGGATCAGCTGGTGGGCAAGGTGGCGGCCAATATGATCCTGCCTTATCCGCCGGGCGTGCCGTTGGTGATGCCGGGGGAAATGATCACCGAAGAGAGCCGGGCGGTGCTCGATTTCCTGCTGATGCTATGCTCGATCGGTGAGCGCTATCCCGGTTTTGAAACCGATATCCACGGCGCCAAACTGACGGAAGACGGGTGCTATCTGGTGAAGGTGCTGAAAGCCCCGCAGCCATAAGGCCATAACGCGCCCGGCGGTTTGGCAAGATAAGCCGGGCTTTTTCATTGACGGCATCGCCGCCGCCGGATACCGTGCCCCATCAGAATGAACAGGAGAGGGTTTCTATGCTGGCATTACGTCAGGTGCATCACATCGCGATCATTGGCGCGGACTACGCCGCCAGCAAGCGTTTTTACTGCGACATTCTCGGGTTTACCCTGCTGAGCGAAGTCTACCGTGAGGAGCGCGGCTCCTGGAAAGCGGATCTGGCGCTCAACGGGCAATACACCATCGAGCTGTTTTCTTTCCCCTCGCCGCCGGCTCGCGTCAGCCGCCCGGAGGCCTGCGGCCTGCGCCATCTGGCGTTCAGCGTCGACGACATCGATCAGGCTATCGCTCATCTGCAGGCGGCCGGCGTTGCCTGCGAACCGGTGCGTGTCGATCCCTACACCCAATCCCGCTTTACCTTTTTCAGCGATCCCGATGGTTTACCGTTAGAATTATACGAGAGTTAACGGCTTAATCGCCTCCCGGCGGCCACAGCCGGGGGCGGTTATGCTATGATCGCGCCCTTGCCCTACATGCCTACAGAGTTATTTCCGCCATGCAAGAGCCTGCTTTTCGCGTCGGGGAGTGGCTGGTTACTCCTGCCGACAACACCATCAGCCGCGATGGTCGCCAGAAAACGCTGGAACCGCGCCTGATCGACATGCTGTGCTATTTCGCCCGGCACCCCGACGTGGTGCTGAGCCGCGACGAGCTGATTGACAACGTCTGGAAGCGCAATATTGTCACCAACCACGTGGTGACCCAATGTATTTCAGAGCTGCGCAAGTACCTGAAAGACGGCGACAGCGATAGCCCGGAATACATTATCACCGTGCCCAAGCGCGGGTATAAGCTGGCGACGTCGGTGATCTGGTGTGAAGAGGGGGAGACACAACCCGCGATTGCACCGGCGCCGCAGATCGCGGTGATCATGCATGAGCCGGAAGACGGCAGCGATGATGAAGAGGATACGCCCTATGTGCCGCCGCGCCGGGCAAGCGTGCCGGCTGCCGCGCCCGGCGAGAAGAAGCCACATTTTTATCGCCGCTCGACGTTCTGGGTGTGGCTGGCGTTTCTGAGTGCGCTAAGCGTCTGCGTGGCGTTTGTCGGCATCGCCACGTTGTCGCAGCGCGTGCCGGTATCGACCATGCCGGTGCTGCTCAACCCGCGCGATATCGATATCCGCATTCAGGGCGGCGAGAGCTGCAGCAACTGGATGCCGCAGCTCTCTTATGTGGTGGGCGTCAGCGAGCTGATTACCGATTCGTTGAACACTTACTCGACCTTCCTGGTGCACGACCAGACCAACTACAACTATTCCGGCCCCAGCAACTCGGGCAAGTCGCTGTATATCGAGTTCGTCAATCAGCGCCACTACCGCGCCCAGCAGTGTTTCCTCTCCGTGCGGCTGGTGGATAACGCCGACAGTTCGATCATGTTGGACAAGCGTTACTTCATCACCGCCGATAACCAGCTGAAGATCCAGACCGACTTCCTCGCCAGCCTGTCCGCGGCGCTGAAGCAGCCTTGGCCGCCACAGCTGGAGCAGCGTCTGGCGCAGTTGCTGCCGGACAACGGGCCGTTGCTGCAGCGTTTCTACCAGGCGCATCAGTTGCTGATCCGCGGTGACGCCGATTCGTTGACCCGCGCCAGCGCCCAGCTGAGCGAGCTGATTAACAGCGCGCCGAACTTCCGCTATCTGCTGGCTGAAAAAGCGTTGGTGGATCTGCTGCGCAATTCTTATCAACCGTTCGACAGCCCGGCCTTGGGGCAACTGCGCGCCGATATCAGCCATCTGGCGGCGATCCCCGAATTGAAGAACACGCCGATTATGCAGCAGGTTCTGGCGGTAGATGCTTTGACGCAGGGGCGTATTGACGAGGCGCACCGGGCGATCGATCTGGGGATTGAATTGCAAATGTCGTGGCTGAATTATGTGCTGCTGGGCAAGGTGTATGAAATGCAGGGGCAGAATCATTTGGCGGCCGACTCTTATATTACCGCCTTCAATCTTCGCCCCGGTGAGGATACCTTGCATTGGATCACCAATGGCGTATTCCAGACGTCATTGACCAACGTGGTGCCTTATTTAAATAACTATCAGCGCCAATAATTAACCCAATATCACGCCGCTCTTATTCTTCGGGGATCATGGCGGCGTTATTTATTGGTGAAGTCATGTTGCATGAATGTATTATTTTGCTGCGCGACATTATTTCTTTTTTGCCATTTGTTATGCGTTATTAACCTTGTCATCTTTTTGTTTTTAAATGATGTTTATCTTTTCTTTAGCCTGTCTTTTTATCTTGATGTGTTAATGAAAAACCTCAGGTTATCATTTGTATGATCATGAGCGTAATCTCACTTTATCTTTAGGACTTTATTCCCCCCGATGGTTAGCATCCTGACTATCAAGCCGGCTCATTAAAATCTTTTATTTATGGGCGTGGCTTATAAGAAACGTAAATCAGGAGAAACTGACCATGGCTTCACCCAAGAAAATAGGGCTTATTGCCTGCACCGGCGTGGTCGCCGGTAATATGATGGGGAGCGGGATTGCCTTATTGCCCGCCAACCTGGCGAGTCTCGGATCCATCGCCATTTGGGGATGGGTGATCTCGATTATCGGGGCGATGTCGCTGGCTTATGTGTATGCCCGCCTCGCCACCAAAAACCCACAGCAGGGCGGCCCTATCGCCTACGCCGGTGAAATTTCCCCGGCCTTCGGTTTCCAGACCGGCGTGCTTTATTACCATGCCAACTGGATCGGTAACCTGGCCATCGGCATTACCGCCGTTTCTTATCTCTCCACCTTCTTCCCGGCGCTGAATAACCCGGTACCCGCCGGCATCGCCTGTATCGCCATCGTGTGGGTCTTCACCTTCGTGAACATGCTGGGCGGAACCTGGGTCAGCCGTTTGACCACCCTGGGCCTGGTGCTGGTGCTGATCCCGGTGATCGTGACCGCCACCCTTGGCTGGCACTGGTTTGACGCCGCCACCTACCAGGCTAACTGGAACACCTCCGGCACCACCGACAGCCATGCGGTCATCAAAAGTATCCTGCTGTGCCTGTGGGCGTTCATCGGCGTGGAATCCGCGGCGGTCAGCACCGGCATGGTGAAAAACCCGAAACGCACCGTACCGCTGGCGACCATGCTCGGCACCGGTCTGGCGGGCATCATCTACATCGCCGCCACCCAGGTGATCAGCGGCATGTTCCCGGCGTCTGAAATGGCCGCCAGCGGCGCGCCGTTCGCCATCAGCGCCTCGGCGATTATGGGCAACTGGGCCGCACCGATGGTTTCCGCCTTCACCGCCTTCGCCTGCCTGACCTCGCTCGGTTCGTGGATGATGCTGGTCGGCCAGGCCGGGGTGCGCGCCGCCAACGACGGCAACTTCCCGAAAGTGTACGGCGAGCTGGATAAAAACGGCATTCCGAAGAAAGGCCTGCTGCTGGCCGGTTGCAAAATGACCGCGCTGATGGTGCTGATCACCCTGATGAGCTCCGCCGGCGGCAAAGCGTCCGACCTGTTCGGCGAGCTGACCGGCATCGCGGTGCTGCTGACCATGCTGCCTTACTTCTACTCCTGCGTAGACCTGATCCGCTTTGAAGGGGTCAACGTGCGCAACCTGCTGAGCCTGATCGCTTCAGTGTGCGGCTGCGGCTTCTGCTTCATCGCGCTGATGGGCGCCAACTCTTTCGAACTGTCCGGCACCTTTATCATCAGCCTGATTATCCTGATGTTCTACGCCCGGAAAATGAATACCCGCCAGGCTGCCAGCGCAGCGGCGGTCGATGAAAACACCACGGCCAAAGCGCACTGATTCGCGTCCGCTGACCGACTGAATTTACCCAGCCCCTTTCTTTCCGACCTGTCAGCCGCGACGGGAAGGGGCTTGCTTTGCCAGGAGAAATGCATATGAACGTTATCGCCATCATGAATCACATGGGTGTCTACTTTAAAGAAGAGCCTATCCGTGAACTGCATCAGGCGCTGGAAAGTCTGGATTTCCGCATCGTTTACCCTAACGATCGCGAAGACCTGCTGAAACTGATTGAGAACAACGCCCGCTTGTGCGGGGTGATCTTCGACTGGGACAAATACAACCTGGAGCTGTGCGAAGAGATCAGCCAACTGAACGAGTACATGCCGCTGTACGCATTCGCCAACACCTATTCGACGCTGGACGTCAGCCTGAACGATCTGCGCATGCAGGTGCGCTTCTTCGAGTATGCGCTCGGCGCGGCAACCGATATCGCCGCCAAGATCAAACAGAATACCGACGAATATATCGACACCATCCTGCCACCGCTGACCAAGGCGCTGTTCAAATACGTGCGCGAAGGCAAATACACCTTCTGTACGCCGGGCCACATGGGCGGCACCGCGTTCCAGAAAAGCCCGGTCGGCAGCCTGTTCTACGATTTCTTCGGCCCGAATACCATGAAGTCGGATATCTCGATTTCGGTGTCCGAGCTGGGATCGCTGCTGGATCACTCTGGCCCGCACAAAGAGGCGGAAGAGTACATTTCCCGCGTGTTCAACGCCGAACGCAGCTACATGGTCACCAACGGCACTTCCACTGCCAACAAGATCGTCGGCATGTATTCGGCGCCGGCGGGCAGCACGGTGCTGATTGACCGTAACTGCCACAAGTCGCTGACTCACCTGATGATGATGAGCGACATCACGCCGATCTATTTCCGCCCGACCCGCAACGCTTACGGCATCCTCGGCGGCATTCCGCAGAGCGAGTTCCAGCGCGCCACCATCGCCAAACGCGTGAAGGACACCCCGAACGCCACCTGGCCGGTGCACGCGGTGATCACCAACTCCACCTATGACGGCCTGCTGTACAACACCGACTTTATCAAGAACACCCTGGACGTGAAGTCTATCCACTTCGACTCCGCCTGGGTGCCTTACACCAATTTCCACCCGATCTATAAAGGCAAGTGCGGCATGAGCGGCGGCCGCGTGGAGGGCAAGGTGATCTATGAAACCCAGTCCACCCACAAACTGCTGGCGGCCTTCTCGCAGGCGTCGATGATCCATGTGAAGGGCGACATCAACGAAGAGACCTTCAACGAAGCCTACATGATGCATACCACCACTTCGCCGCACTACGGCATTGTGGCCTCGACCGAAACCGCTGCGGCGATGATGAAAGGCAACGCCGGCAAGCGTCTGATCCACGGTTCTATCGAACGCGCGATCAAGTTCCGTAAAGAGATCAAACGCCTGAAAGTCGAGTCCGACGGCTGGTTCTTCGACGTCTGGCAGCCGGAGCATATCGATGAGCCGGAATGCTGGCCGCTGCGCTCCGACAGCGCCTGGCACGGTTTCAAGAACATCGACAATGAACACATGTATCTGGACCCAATCAAGGTCACCATTCTGACGCCGGGGATGAGCAAGGAAGGCGAGATGCAGCCGTTCGGCATCCCGGCCAGCATCGTGGCGAAATACCTCGACGAGCGCGGCATCATCGTCGAGAAAACCGGGCCGTACAACCTGCTGTTCCTGTTCAGCATCGGCATCGATAAAACCAAGGCGCTCAGCCTGCTGCGCGCGATGACCGACTTCAAACGTTCGTTCGACCTGAACCTGCGGGTGAAAAACATGCTGCCTTCGCTGTATCAGGAAGCGCCTGATTTCTATGAAAACATGCGCATTCAGGATCTGGCGCAGAATATTCACCGCCTGGTGGAGCAACACAACCTGCCGGACCTGATGTACCGCGCATTCGAAGTGCTGCCAACCATGGTGATGAACCCGTACCAGGCGTTCCAGAAAGAGCTGCACGGCGAAGTGGAAGAGGTCTATCTGGAAGAGATGGTCGGTAAGGTCAACGCCAACATGATCCTCCCATACCCGCCGGGCGTGCCGCTGGTGATGCCGGGCGAGATGCTGACCGAAGAGAGCCGGCCAGTGCTGGAGTTCCTGCAGATGCTGTGCGAAATCGGCGCGCATTATCCGGGCTTTGAAACCGACATTCACGGCGCCTACCGTCAGGCGGACGGACGTTATCGGGTGAAAGTGCTGAAGGCGAAATAACCGCAGCCAAAAACAGGGGAGGCGCTCGCGCTTCCCCTTTGTCGTTCACCGACTGATGGGAGACCACCATGAAAACACCCTCACAGCCGCGCGCAATCTACTATGTCGTAGCGATACAAATTTGGGAATATTTCAGCTTTTACGGCATGCGTGCGTTACTGATCCTCTATCTGACCCACCAACTCGGCTATACCGACAGCCACGCCATCGATCTCTACAGCGCTTACGCTTCGTTAGTTTACGTCACTCCTATTTTGGGCGGCTGGCTCGCCGACCGCCTGCTGGGCAACCGCGTCGCGGTGATCGCCGGCGCGGCGCTGATGACCCTGGGGCATATCGTGCTCGGCCTGAGCGCGGTCTCCGCCCAGTCGCTCTATCTGGCGCTGGCGATCATCATCTGCGGTTACGGCCTGTTCAAATCCAATATCAGCTGCCTGCTGGGCGAGCTTTACCCGGCGCAGGACTCGCGCCGCGAAGGGGGCTTCTCGCTGCTGTACGCCGCCGGCAACGTCGGTTCCATTTTGGCGCCGATCGCCTGTGGGTTGGCGGCCGAGCGCTATGGCTGGCACGTCGGCTTTGCGTTGGCCGGGATCGGCATGTTCGCCGGCCTGGTGATTTTTCTGCTGGGCGGACGCCATTTCCGCCACACCCGCGGCGTGAATGCCCCGCTGATGCGCGCCAGAAGCCTGGGCCTGCCGCACTGGGGATGGCTGCTGGCGGCGTTGCTGGCGTCGCCGCTGTTCTTCACGCTGCTGTTTGAACGCGACTGGGCCGGCTATTTGCTCGGGTTGGTGTGCGTGGCGGCGGTGGCGCTGGTGGCGCGCATTATGCTGCGTGCGGACGCCGGCCAGCGGCGGGGGCTGTGGCAGATCATCGTACTGATGCTGCTGGGCACGCTGTTCTGGGCTTTTGCCCAGCAGGGCGGCAGCTCCATCAGCCTGTTTATCGATCACTTCGTCGACCGGCGCTGGTTCGGCTGGACGGTGCCGACCGCGCTGTTCCAGTCGGTTAACGCCTGCGCGGTGATGCTGGGCGGCGTGGCGCTGGCCTGGCTGGCGAGCGGCGGTGGCGCGGGCGACCGGACGCTGCGCATCTGGTGCAAGTTCGCCTTCGGTCTGCTGTTGATCGGCGTCGGCTTTATGCTGATGGCGCTCAATACGCGGCTGCACGGGCCGGGTTCGATGGGGCTGATGATCGCCGGCCTGGCGGTGATGGGCTTCGCCGAACTGTTTATCGATCCGGTGGCGATGGCGCAGATCACCCGGCTGAATATCCCCGGCGCCACCGGCGTGTTGACCGGTATCTATATGCTGGCGACCGGTTCGATCGCCAACTATCTGGCGGGCATCATCGCCAATCAGACCGCCGAGGATCACATCGAAGGGGCGGCGATGCAGGCGTATGGCCGCATTTTCGCCCAGATCGGCTGGGGGGCGGCCGGGTGCGCGCTGGCGGTGATCGCGGTGCTGGGCGGCTGGTGGCTGCTGACGCGACGCCAGGCCCGGACGGTTAATGCTTGATTGATGGCGGTAGGCGGGGTTAACGTGCAGCTATGTAGAAGTGACAAAGCCTACCGATGGATACTGATCAATTAACGACGCAGGTAGCGGACCAGCTGGGCGCGCAGCAGCGGCTGATGGTGGCGTTCAGCGGCGGCCTGGATTCCAGCGTGCTGCTGCATCTGCTGGCGACGTTGCGCCGCCAACGTCCGGCGCTGCAGCTGCGTGCGCTGCACGTGCATCATGGCCTGAGCGCCTTTGCCGACCGTTGGGTGGAGCATTGCCGCAGCCGATGTGCCGAGTGGCGGATCCCGCTGACGGTGACGCACGTGCAGGTGGATGCCCGCCAGGGCGGCATCGAAGCGGCGGCGCGTGCGGCGCGCTATGCCGCTTTCAGCGCAGCATTGGTTGAGGGAGAAGCGCTGCTTACCGCCCAACACCTTGACGATCAAAGCGAAACCTTCCTGTTGGCGCTCAAGCGCGGCAGCGGGCCGGCGGGGCTATCGGCGATGGCGGCGTGCGCCATGCTGGGCGAGCACTTGCTGTTGCGGCCGTTGCTGGGCTGCTCGCGTCAAACGCTGGAAAGCTACGCGCAGCGCCACGCCTTAAGCTGGATAGATGACGACAGCAATCAGGACACGCGCTTCGATCGCAATTTCCTGCGTTTGCAGGTTTTGCCGCAGCTCAACCAGCGCTGGCCGCACTTCGCTTCGGCGGTGGCGCGCAGCGCCAGCCTGTGCGCCGAGCAGGAGCAGCTGCTGGACGAACTGCTGGCGGAACCGCTGCAAAGCCTGTTGGCGGCGGATCGCTCATTGGCGATCGACGGCCTGACCGACTGTTCGCCGGTACGGCGTTTCGCCTTGTTGCGGCGCTGGATCGCGTTGTTTAACGTCACTATGCCGGCGCGTGAGCAGCTACAGCGCCTGTGGGAGGAGGTGGCACTCAGCCGGGAAGACGCCGAACCGCAGCTGCAGCTCGGCGCCTATCAGATCCGCCGTTTCCGTGGCCGACTGCACCTGCTGCCGCCGCTGGCGGCGCTGCGCGGTGTGCATCTGCCCTGGCGGCCTGACCAGCCGCTGACGTTGCCGGACGGGCTGGGGCTGTTGGTTGCCGGTGAGGGCGATCTGGCGCTGCGCGCGCCGCTGCTATCGCAGCAGATTAGCATTCGTTTCGGCGGCGTGCAGGGCGCGGTGCGCATCGTGGGGCGCGCCCATTCGCGGCCGATAAAAAAACTGTGGCAGGAGCTGGGCATTCCTCCCTGGCAGCGTGAACGCATCCCGTTGATTTATTATGATGAGCAGCTGATCGCCGCGCTGGGCGTATTCGTCTGTGAGGCGGGGCAGGTGCCGGAAGGCGAACGCCCGTGGCGGCTGCGCTGGGAAAAAAATCATAATCGCGAGGAGCACTGATGAAGTTAGTGGGGATCACGCTGTTGGCCGCCGGCCTGTTCAGCCTGCCGGCGTTGGCGGCGGGGGATGCGGCCGCCGGTCAGGCCAAAGCCGCCGCTTGTGCGGCGTGCCACGGCGCGCAGGGCAAGGTGACGGTGCCGATGTACCCGAATCTGGCCGGGCAGAACGCCATGTACCTGCAGCACGCGTTGCAGGCGTATAAGAAAGGGGAGCGCAACGGCGGCCAGGCCGAGGTGATGAAGGCCTATGTGTCGGGGCTGTCGGATGACGATATCGCCGATCTGGCGGCTTATTACGCCAGCCTGAAGCCCTAAATGACGAGGGCAGCCGTTGGGCTGCCCTGTTGGGATGGGGTTACCGCTGCTCAGTCCGACAGACTGACGACCACGGTACCGATTTCCGGATGACTGAAACTGCTGATATGGTCCAGCCGCAGGTCGCGCTGCTGGCCGTTCTGTTCGATGGTCAGATACTCAACGCGTTTCTTTTGCAGCAGGTCGATCGCCTTGGCCTCGATCACTTCTCCGTCGCGTAACTCCAGCTTCAGAATAAGTTTATGCTGACAGGCGAGTTCCAGGTTGTCGTAGTCATCGCAATTGATGGGTTGGTACTCATCATTCATCAACATAGTCGCTCACCAATAAGTTAGCGGCGGCAAAGGCCGCCTGTTCCCTAACGGAGGACGGTAGCGCGTCGTTCGCTGCGACATCGTCCAATGCCTTTAACGCACAAGCCAGCGCATCAGGCACGTAGCCAAGATCTCCACTGCCAATCTCGGCGTAAGTACGGCGTACTAACTCACAGTATTGTTGCACAGTTTCCTCCCTTAAGAACCTCTGCATCATCAAGACCGCTCTCGCGATGAGGCGCAGGCTCTCGGAGTTTTATCCTATCCTAGACGACTATAGCACAGCTGTTATGGAGTTATCAGCACCCCGACACGCCTTTCGTTCTGCGCCGAGCCGGGCTGCGCTGGCGGCGTTCACCCCTGATCAAGTACACTGTCGCCGAATAACAACGAGGTCACCCATGGCGCTGAAAGCAACCATTTATAAAGCCGCGGTCAATATCGCTGATATGGATCGTCACTTCTATCACGACGCCACGCTGACGCTGGCGCAACACCCGTCCGAAAATGAACAGCGCATGATGCTGCGCCTGTTGGCCTGGATCTGCCATGCCGACGAGCGGCTGGTGTTCACCAAAGGGCTGAGCGCCGACGATGAGCCGGAGATCTGGCAGCGCAACGACCATAACGGGCTGGAAATGTGGATCGAGATGGGGTTGCCTGACGAGAAGCGCATTCGCAAGGCCTGCAACCAGTCGCCGCGCGTGGTGTTGTACGCTTACGGCGAGCGCGCCGCGCACGTTTGGTGGCAGGCGATGCAGGGCAAAGTGGCCGGTTACAAGAACCTGAGCGTACGCTTCCTCGACGACGAGCAGCTGGTGCGGCTGACGGCGCTGGCCAGCCGCACCATGACGCTGCAGGCGACGCTGCAGGAAGGAACTATTTGGCTGTCCGATGCTCAGAATAGTCTGGAAATCCAGTTTGCCGAGTGGCAGCGGGCGCAGGTGTGACCGGTGCTGGAACTGTCAAGAAACGTCGCCATACCGGATAATGAGCTGGAATTGACGGCTATCCGCGCGCAGGGCGCGGGCGGCCAGCACGTGAACAAAACCTCAACGGCGATCCATTTGCGCTTTGACATCCGGGCATCCAGCCTGCCAGAGTATTATAAGGAAAGGCTGCTGGCGCTGAATCATCATTTAATTACCGCCGAAGGCGTGGTGATTATCAAGGCGCAAGAGTATCGCAGTCAGGAATTGAATCGCGAAGCGGCGTTGGCCAGGCTGGTCGCGTTGATTCAGCAGGCGATGGTGGTGGAAAAAACGCGCAAGGCGACCAAGCCGACGAAAGGAGCGAAACTGCGTCGCCTGGAAGGCAAGACGCGTAAAGGCGCCACCAAGGCGCTGCGCGGCAAGGTTCGCACTTAGGAATACATGAACACAGTAGGAGAATAACTGTGAAGAAAATTACGATAGCCCTGTTCTTGGCGGCAGGCGCACTCTCGTTGTTGGGATGCAACAATCATTATCAACCGAAGGAACAACCGCTGCAGGCGATGCCGCAGAGTTATCAAGGGGTGTTGCCTTGCGCCGATTGCGGCGGTCTGGATACGGCGCTGTTCCTGGATGAAGACGGCACCTTCGTGCTGCAGGAAACCTATCGCGGCAGCAAAGACGGCGATCAGACCTTTGCCGACTACGGCAAATGGGCGCGCACCGCGGATAAGCTGGTGCTGACCGACAGCACCGGCGAGAAACGCTACTTCCGTCCGGTGGGCAAGAGCCTGGAGATGCTGGATCGCAGCGGCGCGCCGATCGAGTCCAAGCTGAATTACCGTCTGGAGCCGGTCGAAAAGCCGTTGCCTAAAACCCCGATGGTGATGAAAGGCAGCTACAGCTATATGGCCGACGCGGCGGTGTTCAAAGATTGCGCCACCGGCATCACTTTCCCGGTGGATAACAACATCGCGCTGGAGCAAGGTTACGCCAAGGCCAATAAGACTGCAGGCGAGCCGGTGTTCCTGACCTTCAACGCGCACTTCAGCGTGCAGCCGTCGATGGAAGAGGGGCAGATTGAAAAAGCGGTGGTGCCGGACGGCAAGATCGCGTTCGACCGCAGTAAAAGCTGCAGCAGCAAGTAACGCGTTTCGGATATAAAAAAACCCGCCTAGGCGGGTTTTTTATTCTCTGGCGATCGGCGCTTAGCGTTTGATCTGGCCCAGCAGGAAATCAACGATTTCGCCGGTTTTGATCATTTTCTTCTCGCCGACGCGGCGGTTCTTGTACTCGATCTCTTCGTTATCGAGGTTACGATCGCCGATAACGATAGAGTGCGGCACGCCGATCAGTTCCATATCCGCGAACATCACGCCCGGACGCTCTTTGCGGTCATCGAGGATCACATCGATGCCGTGGGAGCGCAGGGTGTTGTACAGCTCTTCCGCCAGCGCCTGCACGCGGAATGACTTGTGCATGTTCATCGGCAGGATCGCCACCTGGAACGGCGCGATGGCGTCCGGCCAGATGATGCCGCGTTCGTCGTGGTTCTGCTCAATGGCGGCGGCCACGACGCGCGTGACACCGATGCCGTAGCAACCCATGGTCAGCACCTGGTTGCGGCCGTCTTCACCCTGCACGGTCGCTTTCATCGCTTCCGAGTACTTGGTGCCGAGCTGGAAGATATGGCCCACTTCGATGCCGCGTTTGATCAGCAGCGTCCCCTGACCGTCCGGGCTGGCGTCGCCTTCCACCACATTACGGATATCGGCCACCTGCGGCAGCGGCAGATCGCGCTCCCAGTTGATGCCGAAGTAGTGTTTGCCGTCAACGTTGGCGCCGGCGCCGAAATCGCTCATCGCCGCTACGCTGCGATCGGCTACCACCGGCATCGGCAGCTTGACTGGGCCAAGCGAGCCTGGGCCGGCGCCGACGATGGCGCGGATCTCTTCTTCGGTGGCGAAGGTCAGCGGCGCGGCAACCTGCGCCAGCTTCTCTGCCTTGATTTCGTTCAGTTCGTGATCGCCGCGCACCAGCAGGGCGACCAGTTTATGGCCGCTCTCTTCGGTGGCGCGCACCATCAGCGTCTTCACGGTTTTTTCCACCGGCAGCTGGAATTGCTCGACCAGCTCGGCGATGGTTTTGGCGTTCGGCGTATCCACCAGGCGCAGCTCTTCGCTGGCTGCAGCGCGCGGCTCTGCCGGCGCGACAGCTTCCGCCAGCTCGATGTTGGCGGCGAAATCGGAACCGGTGGAGAACACGATATCGTCTTCACCGCTCTGTGCCAGCACCTGGAATTCGTGCGAGGCGCTGCCGCCGATCGAGCCGGTATCCGCCTGCACCGGGCGGAAATCCAGGCCCATGCGGCTGAAGATTTTGCTGTATGCTTCGTACATCGCGTCGTAAGTCTCCTGCAGAGACTCCTGTGAGGTGTGGAAGGAGTAGGCATCCTTCATCAGGAACTCACGGGAACGCATCACGCCGAAACGCGGGCGCACTTCATCACGGAACTTGGTCTGGATCTGGAAGAAGTTCAGCGGCAGCTGCTTGTACGAGCTGATCTCGTTGCGGATCAGATCGGTGATCACTTCTTCATGCGTCGGGCCCAGTACGAACGGACGATCGCCGCGGTCGACGAAGCGCAGCAGCTCGGGGCCGTATTGCTCCCAACGGCCGCTTTCCTGCCACAGATCGGCAGGCTGAACCACCGGCATGGAAACTTCGATCGCGTTAGCATTGTTCATTTCTTCGCGAACGATGTTTTCAACCTTTTTCAGAACGCGCAGGCCGGTCGGCAGCCAGGTGTAAAGACCGGAGGCCAGCTTGCGGATCATCCCGGCGCGCAGCATCAGCTGGTGGCTGATCACTTCGGCGTCGGCAGGTGTCTCCTTCAAAGTGGAGAGCAGATATTGGCTAGTACGCATGGTGTTTTGGTTCCGTTAGAACTGCAAATTGCATCGGGCTGCCAGAGTGGCGGCCAAAAGTGACAAAAGTGGTTTAGTTTACCAGCGCGAGCGGGTCGCCAAAAGAGAGGCGGCGGAATTTTAACGCGGGTCGAGCGCCAACACTTCGGTGTGGCCGTCCACGACGCGCCAGCGCACGTTGAAATCCAACAGCCAGACGGCGTAATCCCGTTCGATGTCCTCTCCTTTACGATAGGCGGGACGGGGGTCTTGCGCCAGCACCTGGCTGATAAAACGCCTTAATTGCGGGTAGCGCGCCTGATGTTGCTGCAGCTGCTGCTCGGCCTGCGGTGCGAAACGCACGGGCATATCGCCGGCGGGCGCGGCCTGAGCAAAGCCGGCGCGGGCCTGCGGCTGGCTCTCGGCGAACGGCAGATAAGGCTTGATGTCCACCACCGGGGTGCCGTCGACCAGGTCGAGGCTGCCCAGTTCCAGCGCCACTTCACCGTTTTTCACCCGTACGCCCTTCAGCTCAATGAGCGACATGCCGAGCGGGTTGGGGCGGAAGGTGGAGCGGGTGGCGAACACGCCCATGCGGGCATTGCCGCCTAAACGCGGTGGACGCACCGTCGGGCGCCAGCCGCCCTCCATGGTTTGATGGAAAATGAACATCACCCACAGATGGCTGAAATCGCTGAGGCCGCGCACCGCTTCCGCCTGGTTGTAAGGCGGCAGCAGCAGCAGTTCGCCGCCGCCGTCTTCGACCAGCCCCGGCTGGCGGGGCACGGCGAATTTCTCTTTATAGGGCGAGCGGATCACGCCGATCTGCTCGAAAACGAATTCGGTCATTTGGACGAGACGTTAAGCGCCGAGCCCTGACAAACGGCCTGTTGATAGCAACCGGCGACGCCGCTGACAATCTGGCAGTCGTGCAGCAGCACGGCGTTGGCCTTCATGTAAGACGCACGGATTTGCATGCGTTTACGGGCGGTGGCCAGATTCGGTGGAGAGTCTTGCACGGTGGTTTGGCACGATTCGCCGGACACTTCACCCAGATCGCGGAACGGCTTGCCCACGAGCTCTTCTGCACTTTTGTACAGTTTTACCGGAGCGGGGCGGGCGGCCGGCGTGGTCTTGGCCGGAGCGGTGGTGGTCGGCTTGCTGGTGCTGCTTGTTGAGGACGGCGCGATACGCTGCGATGAACATCCGGCCAGCGCGAGCGCTAACAAACAGAGAGGTAAAACACGCATTGAGATTCCTCTGCCTTAATGAAAGTGGCGCTATTGAAGCAAGCTATGGCGGAAATAACAAGACGGGCCTTGGCCCGTCTTGCAATTATAGGAATAAAATGGGTGAATAAGCGCTTACCAGCCTTTCACCGCTCCGCCGTTGAAGATTTTGTTGGCGGCCGCGTCAACTTCGTCAGACTGATAGGCCTGAACGAATTTCTTCACGTTTTCCGCATCTTTGTTATCTTCGCGCGCAACCAGCAGGTTGACGTAAGGCGAGTCTTTATCTTCCACGAACAGACCGTCTTTCGCCGGCGTCAGGCCGATCTGGCTGGCGTAGGTGGTGTTGATCACCGCCAGCGCGATCTGCTGATCGTCCAGAGAACGCGGCAGCTGAGGCGCTTCCAGCTCAACCAACTTCAGGTTTTTCGGGTTCTCGGTCACGTCCAGCACGGTCGGCAGCAGGCCAACGCCGTCTTTCAGCTTGATCAGACCGACTTTCTGCAGCAGCAGCAGCGAACGGCCCAGGTTGGTCGGATCGTTAGGCAGCGCGATCTGCGAACCTTCTTTCAGCTCGTCCAGCGATTTGATTTTCTTGGAGTAACCGGCGATCGGGTAAACAAAGGTGTTGCCGACCGGCACCAGCTTGTAACCGCGGTCTTTGATCTGCTGATCCAGATAAGGCTTGTGCTGGAAGGCGTTCAGATCGATATCGCCTTTGCTCAGCGCTTCGTTAGGCAGCACGTAGTCGTTGAAGGTGACCAGTTCAACGTCCAGACCGTATTTCTCTTTCGCCACTTTCTGCGCCACTTCAGCCACTTGCTGCTCAGCGCCGACGATCACGCCGACCTTGATGTGGTTCGGATTCTTTTCATCCTGGCCACAGCCCGCCAGAGCCAGCGTGCCGATCAGTGCGCCAATTGCCGCGATGGATTTAAATTTTAACGACATATCCCTTCCTCATTAGACTCGCATTAATATGCGGTGAAATTATTTATGGGTAACGGCTTTGACGATGCGATCGCCGCAGAATTGGATCAGATAAACCAAAACTACCAGTAATACTAATACGGTATTCATCACTGTGGCGTTATAACCGATATAACCGTATTGGTAACCGATTTGGCCCAGGCCGCCGGCGCCGACCGCGCCGCCCATGGCGGAGTAACCCACCAGGGTGATCAGGGTGATGGTTGCGGCGTTGACCAAGCCCGGCAGGGCTTCCGGCAGCAACACTTTCTTGATGATCTGCATCGGCGTGGCGCCCATGGCGCGCGCGGCTTCCACCAGGCCGGACGGGATTTCCAGCAGGGCGTTTTCCACCATGCGCGCGATGAACGGTGCGGCGCCCACGGTCAACGGCACGATGGCCGCCTGCAGGCCGATCGAGGTGCCGACGATCATGCGGGTAAACGGAATCATCCAAACCAGCAGGATAATGAACGGAATGGAACGGAAGATGTTCACCAGCCCGGACAGGATCTTATACAGCGAATTGTTGGCGATGATCTGCCCCGGGCGGGTGACATACAGCAGCACGCCTACCGGCAGGCCGAGCACGAAACCGAAGAAGCCGGAGACAAAGGTCATCATGACGGTTTCCCACACGCCACGCGCCATCAACCACATCATTGCCTCAGACATAACCCAGAACCTCTACTTTTACCTGATTTTCTTGCAGGAACTTAATCGTCGCCAGCGCGTCTTCGTCGCTGCCGTGCAGCTCCGCCAGCATCACGCCGAATTTCACGCCGCCGGCATAATCCATCTGGGCGCTGATAATGTTGTTGTTCACGTTGAAGCGGCGAGCGGCTTCAGACAGCAGCGGCGCATCGACCGACTGACCGGTGAACTCCAGGCGCAGCAGCGGCTGGCGGTCGCCCTGACGCTCCGGCGACAGGCGCGCGGCGTAGTCGTCCGGGATATCCAGATGCAGCGTGGACTGAATGAACTGCTGGGCCAGCGGGGTTTTCGGGTGTGAGAACACTTCGCTGACGCTGTCTTTTTCGATCAGCTGCCCCTGGCTGATGACCGCGACCTGGTCGCAGATGCGTTTCACCACGTCCATTTCGTGGGTGATCAGCAGAATGGTCAGGCCCAGACGGCGGTTGATGTCTTTCAGCAGCTCCAGGATGGAACGGGTGGTGGCCGGATCCAACGCGCTGGTGGCTTCGTCGCACAGCAGCACTTTGGGATTGCTGGCCAGCGCACGGGCGATCGCCACGCGCTGTTTCTGGCCGCCGGACAGATTGGCCGGATAGGCGTCGTGTTTGTCCGCCAGGCCGACCAGCTCCAGCAGTTCGGTCACGCGCTTTTTGATCTCGGCGCGCGGCGTATTGTCCAGCTCCAGCGGCAGCGCCACGTTGCCGAACACCGTGCGGGAAGAGAGCAGGTTGAAGTGCTGGAAGATCATGCCGATTTGGCGACGGGCGCGCGTCAGTTCGCTTTCCGACAGAGACGTCAGATCCTGGCCATCGACCAGCACCTGGCCGGAGGTAGGGCGCTCAAGCATGTTGGCGCAGCGGATCAGCGTGCTTTTGCCGGCGCCGGAAGAGCCGATAACGCCATAGATTTGCCCGGCAGGGACGTGAAGGGTCACGTCAGAGAGCGCGGTAATGGTGCGCGAACCCTGCTGGAACACTTTAGTGATGTTAGAAAGTTTAATCATATTCTTCTTATTTTAGCGTGGTTGCCCGTGGCTAGATAAAAGTAAACCTCGGCGTGGAACCAAGGTATGACTCAGATGTTAAGGCGTCTAGACGTCTAAGTCAACGACCAGCGACGTTCTCCGGCGTTCTCAGTGCGGGGTAAAACATGCGATACTTGTCAGCGTATTCAGCCCCTCAGGAGCAAAGCGGTGACACAAAGCGTTCCAGCAATTTTTCTCGATCGTGACGGTACGATTAACGTTGACCATGGTTATGTCCATGAAATCGACAATTTCCACTTTATTGACGGCGTGATTGACGCCTGTCGCGAACTCAAAAAGATGGGGTTCGCGCTGGTGATGGTGACCAACCAGTCGGGCATTGCGCGCGGCAAGTTCAGCGAAGACCAGTTTATGTACCTGACCGAGTGGATGGACTGGTCGCTGGCCGATCGCGACGTCGACTTCGACGGCATCTATTTCTGCCCGCATCATCCGGAGGCGGTAGTGGAAGAGTATCGTCAGGTCTGTGACTGCCGTAAACCGCAGCCGGGCATGCTGCTGCAAGCGCAGCAGGAATTGAACATCGATATGGCCGCTTCTTATATGGTGGGCGATAAACCGGAAGATATGCAGGCGGCGATCGCGGCCGGCGTCGGCACCAAGGTGCTGGTGCGTACCGGCAAGCCGGTGACGGAGCAGGGTGAAAAGCTGGCCGATTGGGTGCTAAATAGCCTGGCGGACCTGCCGGCAGCCATCAAAAAGCGGGTTTAATAGGCGTTACGCATGAATAGTGAGCGGTCAGATAAAAAATGCATATTATCGCTTGTCATTCTGAACCGGCTCCCTATAATGCGCCTCCATCGACACGGCGCAAGTGATTCACTTCACACGGCGGCCGGGAAGAAAGAGAAAAAATCCTGAAAATTAGGGTTGACTCTGAAAGAGGAAAGCGTAATATACGCCACCTCGAGTTAGCAAGCGAAAGCGCCTAACTCACTGCTCTTTAACAATTTATCAGACAATCTGTGTGGGCACTCCACAAGACGATATCCAGCATCTTCGGATGCAAAAAAATATCAAGTCTTGAAGAGTGACTAACTGAAGTAAAATTCATGCAGTAA
>NZ_JAAABD010000006.1:0-227802 GCF_009900725.1 Serratia sp. Z4 | reverse complement strand
TTAAGGCCCCTGAAGGAACGTTTAAGACTAAGACGTTGATAGGCTGGGTGTGTAAGTGCAGCGATGCATTGAGCTAACCAGTACTAATGATCCGTGAGGCTTAACCTTACAACACCGAAGGTGTTTTTAGAGAGATTTTCAGCGAAGTTCCGAGATTGGTTCTGATGGCGACACGAGAGTGAAGCGGTTGGAATGAAACAGAATTTGCCTGGCGGCAATAGCGCGGTGGTCCCACCTGACCCCATGCCGAACTCAGAAGTGAAACGCCGTAGCGCCGATGGTAGTGTGGGGTCTCCCCATGCGAGAGTAGGACACTGCCAGGCATCAAATAAAGCCGAAAGCCCTGAACTGACGTTCAGGGCTTTTTGCTATGGGAAAAATGGAAAATCCCCGTTGTAATCCGCTTCAGCTTTCATCGTACTGTTTAATATTCATCACAAAACCAACGCATTGTTTCTCTGAATGTCAGATATTCTTCGTCCGCTATTAAGTTTGGCTGTTAACTTATAAATAACAATAAAGTAACAACCAGGGCGGCAGGAAGCCGAATTTCATCATTGCTATGGCTCGGAGAAAATATCATGACAGAAACAACCTCGGCTCTTGGGGATGAGCACGGCGTCGAACAGGGGGCGCTGGATAACAAGAAACGCATTTTCGCTATCGTCGGAGCTTCATCAGGCAATCTGGTGGAGTGGTTTGATTTTTACGTTTATTCCTTCTGTTCCATTTACTTTGCCGCCTCGTTCTTTCCGGCGGGCAACAGCACCACGCAGCTGTTGCAAACCGCCGGGGTATTCGCCGCCGGCTTCTTTATGCGGCCGATCGGCGGCTGGCTGTTCGGCTATATTGCCGACAAGCATGGCAGAAAAAACTCCATGCTGCTTTCAGTCTGCATGATGTGCGCCGGATCGCTGGTGATCGCCTGCCTGCCGACGTATGAATCGATCGGCAGCTGGGCGCCAGCGTTGCTGCTGATCGCCCGCCTGTTCCAGGGGTTGTCGGTGGGCGGCGAGTATGGCACCAGCGCCACCTACATGAGCGAGGTGGCGATCAAGGGGCGGCGTGGCTTCTACGCCTCGTTTCAGTATGTCACGCTGATCGGCGGGCAACTGTTGGCGCTGCTGGTCCTGGTGATCCTGCAGCAGATATTGCCCGCTGAAGAGCTGAAAGCCTGGGGATGGCGCATTCCGTTTGCCCTGGGGGCCGTGTTGGCGATAGTCGCGCTGTACCTGCGCCGTTCGCTGAATGAAACCTCCGATGCGAAGACGCGTAACCACGAGGATGCCGGTTCGCTGACGGGGCTGTGGAAAAATCGCAAGGCGTTCCTGATGGTGCTGGGCTTTACCGCCGCCGGTTCACTGACCTTTTACACCTTCACCACCTACATGCAGAAATACCTGGTGAACACCGCCGGTATGGACGCCAAGCTGGCCAGCGCCATCATGACCGTCGCGCTGTTCGTCTTTATGCTGCTGCAGCCAGCGGTAGGCGCGTTTTCGGACAAAATCGGCCGTCGCAGCTCGATGCTGATCTTCTCAGCCTTCGCCACGGTGTTGACGGTGCCGATCCTGTTCGCTCTGAAAGAGGTGACCAACCCCTTTATGGCGTTTGGCCTGATCGTGCTGGCGCTGTTCATCATCAGTTTTTACACCGCGATCAGCGGGCTGCTTAAAGCCGAAATGTTCCCGCCGGAGGTGCGCGCGTTAGGGGTGGGCTTGTCTTATGCGGTGGCGAACGCCATGTTCGGCGGCTCGGCGGAATATGTCGCGCTGTCGCTTAAATCGTTTGGCGTGGAGAACGCTTTCTTCTGGTATGTCTCCGGCATGTGCCTGCTGGCGTTGCTGGTTTCACTCCGACTGCATCGCAAAGGCAAGGAGATACAGCTGTAATAAAAACCCCGGCCTTGGCCGGGGTCAGCATACCGCTTACAGGATACGGCTAATCAGCCGATCGATGCGGATGCGGCGCAGACGGCGAATCAGCTTGCGCACCTTGATCGGGTACTGCTGAATGCTTTGCAGCTCCTGATAGTGGCCGACCACGGTGGTGTGGGTGCGGATGCATTCCAGCTCTTTCTGCCGTTGCTCGCGCAGCTCTTGCTTGGGATCGTGGATCAGAATGGCGTTTTCCAGATCCAGCCGCCAGGCGCGCGGGTTGAGGTTATTGCCGGTAATCAGCTGCCACTCTTCGTCTACCCACATGCCTTTCAGGTGATAGCTGTTATCGCCATCCTTCCACAGCCGCACGATCAGTTGGCCGGTGTCGATGTAACGCTGCAAGCGGCTCAGGAAGCGGCGCAGGTTGATCTCATACAGGTAGGGCAGCGCGCCGATGATTTTGAACGGCTGGTCTTCAGGAATATAGAAGTCGTTGGCGGTTTTATCGCCGACGATGATTTCCACCTGCTTACCCTGTCGCAGCAGATAAATGATGTTGCGCACCAGCAGCGCCGGCAGGTTGAAGTAGGGGGTACAGAGCGTCAGTTTCTGGTCGGCGCACGACATCAAGTGATGAATGGTTTTATTCAGCACGCTTTGTTTGCCTAGCCCAACCATCGGCGTCACCGCCAGCTCATCGTTGCCGGCTTTGCCGCGGAAGTGATAACCGGCGCGGCGCAGGGCGAAACGGAACAGACGGGTCTCGTTTTTGATCTCCGGGCTTTTCGGCCGATCGCTGCGATCCAGGCGTTGTACTGCGCCGGCAGTGAGCAGATGCTGCTTGATGTAATCGATCAGGGTATCGGCCAGCACGCCGTTGGTGATCAGCTGGTAGCGATCGTAACGGTATTTCTCATGCTGATGCAGATAAACGTCGTTAATGCTGGCGCCGCTGTAGATCACGGTATCGTCGACCACAAAGCCCTTCAGATGCAATACGCCCAGCGCTTCGCGGGTATTGACCGGCACGCCGTAGATCGGTACCGACTGTTCCGGATGTTGGCTGGCCATGGCGCAGTACCAGTCGGCGTTGGTATTGGCGGCGGCGGCGCCGATGCGCCCACGCTGTGCGCGGTGCCAGTCGACCAGTACGCAGATTTCCAGCTCGGGCCGCCGCTGTTTGGCTTGATACAACGCATTGAGGATCTCGCGCCCGGCGTCGTCATGCTCCAGATACAGGGCCACCAGATAGATGCGTTGGGTGGCGTTGGCGATGGCGTCCAGCAGCGTGGTGCGAAAATCGGACGGCGCGTACAACGTACGAACATCAGCAACCGTCTGGGGGAGTTTGGGCAGTTGTGCAAGGTGTTGTTGATGTTTGCTACGTTTAAATTTTGACAACATCACAGTGCGTTTCTTCTCTCATGATTGATGGCCAGAACGCCACAGGCATAAAAACAATAAACCGAATAATCGGGCGATAATACCATTAGTTGCCCCGATTGTGCGTATGTTTTGGCGTTAAGTGGTGGATTCGTAGCGCATTGCGACGCAGGTCACTGCGCGCCGTCGGCCCGCAGCGGCAGCGTCAGATTGACGATGCCGTCCTCAAGCTGCACCTCGATGCCAAAGCCCAGCCGCTGAGCCAGTGCGATCATGCCGCGGTTATTCGGCATGGTGATGCCGCTCAGACGGGTCAGGCCATGAGCGCGCGCATAGGCGATCATTTTCTCCAGCAATTGACGCCCCAGGCCCAGGCCTTTCAGGTCGGAACGCACCAGCACGGCGAATTCGGCGTCGGTGTTGTCCGGATCGGACAGCGCGCGGGTCACGCCGATGATCTCTTCTGCGCGCACCGCCACAAAGGCCATTTCTCGATCGTAGTCGATCTGCGTCATGTTGGCCAAATCGTCATGGGTAAACTCATTGATCTCGCTGAAGTAGCGATAATAGAGATCTTCCTTGGTCACCCGGTCGATGAAATGCTTCAGCGCCGGTTCGTCTTCCGGCAGGATCGGGCGGAACAGGCACTGGCTGCCGTCTTTCAACGCGATGGTCTCTTCCAGCTCATGCGGATAAGGGCGGATCGCCAGCCGCGCCTGCGGATCGCCGCTGAACGGCGCGAGCTGCATCGAAACGTCCAGCAGGGTGAATTCGCTGCCGGAAGCCAGCACCGGGTGAATATCCAGCCGGGCGATCTCCGGGCAGTCAAGGATCAGGTTGGAAACCTGCACCAGCAAGCGGCTCAGCCCGGGGATATCTAAAGGCCGCAGTGCGCTGCGCCCGCGGATCTTGCCGCCTTTCACCGCCTGCAGCACCAGATAACGCGCCAGCGCCATATTCAACGGCGGCAGCGCGACCGCCACCTGATTTTCCTGGCGCCACTCTACGCCGCCTTCGCCCAGCATGATCAGCGGGCCGAAAATGGCATCCTGCTCCACGGCGATGCGCAGCTCCTGGGCGCCGGCGCGGTTGGCCATGCTCTGCACCAACAGGCCGTGGATGCGCGCCTGAGGATAGGTACGCTTCACGCGGTCGAGGATCGCCTCCGCCGCGCGCTGCACTTCGGTCGCGGTGCGCAGGTAAAGCATCACGCCCTGAACTTCCGACTTGTGCGGGATATCCGGCGAGCGCAGCTTCAGCGCCACCGGGTAGCCGATCTGCTCGGCAATGTGCACCGCTTCGGCGCTGTCTTCGGCGATCCAGGTCGGCAGGGTGCTCAGGTCATAAGCCTGCAGAATGGATTGCACCTCGTGGGTATCCAACTGGGTGGCACCTTCGGCCAGCGCCTGATGGATCAGGCGGTGGGCGTCGGCGGTATTGGCGGTCAGGCCGACCGGCAGCGCCGGCGTCTCCTTCAGCTGCTTCTGGTTGCGGCGGTATTCCACCATATGCATAAAAGCGGTCACAGCGCCTTCCGGCGTGCGATAGGTGGGAATGGCGGCCTCGGTAAACAGCCGGCGCGCCTCTTGAGAAGAGTATTCGCCGCACCAGTTGGTCAGCAAGGTGATGCGTTTGCCGCGCGCATGGCGGTGCAGCGCGTCGATCAGCCGCTGCGCCGTGGCGGTGCCCGGCGCCGCCGCGCTCGGCGCATGGATCAGCAGCAGCGCGTCATAGTCGTGGCTGTCGAGCAGCGCTTCAAGAGCCGCCAGGTAGCGCTGCGGCGTGGCGTCGTCGCGCAGATCGAGCGGGTTGCCGGCGCGAATGAAATCCGGCAGCGCGTCGCTCAGCGTTGCCAGGCTCTCCTCGCTCAGCGTCGCCAGCTTGCCGTTGCGCCCGAGCAGCTCGTCCAGCGCCATCGCCGCCGGCGCCGCTCCGTTGCTGACGATCATCAGCCGTTCGCCGCGCAGCGGATGCATATGGCTGAGGGTTTCCACCGCCGAGAACAGCTCATGGGTATCCTGCACGCGCAGCAGACCGGCGCGCTGGATGGCGGCGTCGTAAGCGGCGTCCAGCCCTTGCTGGCTGTTGAGCAGTAATTGCGCCTGTTGGCTGCGGCCGCTTTTGATCACCAGAATGGGCTTATTGCGTGAGGCGCTGCGCGAGGCAGAGAGAAAGCGCCGTGCGTCGCTGATGTTTTCCAGATACAGCAGGATGGCGCTGGTCTTGCCGTCGCGCGCCAAAAAGTCGAGTAGATCGTCGACGTCGATATCCAGGCTGTCGCCCAGCGCAATGAAATAGGAGAAGCCGACTTCGCGCTGCTGCGCCCAGTCGAGAATGGTGTTGGCGACGGCGGCGGACTGCGAGATAAACGCCAGCTTGCCTTTTTGGATCGGCACCGGCGAGAAGCTGGCGTTAATGCCCTGCCACGGCGCCAGCAGTCCCAGACTGTTGGGGCCCAGCAGCCGCATGGCGTAGCGCTGCGCGCAGGCTTTCAGCTCGGCGAACTGTTCTGGCGGTGAAGAGAGCACGATGGCGGTTTTACAGCCGCGCTGCCCCAGCGCGTCGAGCAGCGCCAGATTACGCTTGGCGTGGGTGCAGATGATCGCCAGATCCGGCGTCAGCGGCAGGCTGGCGACGTCGGGATAGGCCATGACGCCGCATACCGCCTTGTAGCGCGGCGTCACCGGCAGGATGGGGCCGCCGAAACCGCCGGCCAGCAGGTTGCTCATCATCAGGTTGCCGGCGCGGCCCGGCTGCTGCGAAGCGCCCAGCACGGCGATCGATTTGGGACGTAGTAGCGCTTCTAACCCTCGCTGGCTCATGCACGGCTCCTTTTGGCAACGTTACGCCTGATTTTAGGCGCTTTATGGCTGCATTGCTGTGACCGGTGCCTCCGGCCGGGTCGGTTTTCCCGCCAGATACTGTTGACGGAAATAGCGAAAATGCTGATTCAACCCTTCGGCGGCCGGCAGATCGCCCGCCTGTTGCAGCAGGGCGGCGGCCACTTCCGCCGTGCAGTGTTGCTCGGCGCGGCTGGCTTCGCGCAGCTGGTAGTCCGATGCGGCGTCGACGTTGAGGGAAAACACCGGGAATTGATTGAGATACGGGCTTTTACGGAACATTTTGCGCGCCTCCGCCCAGGTACCGTCCAGCATGATGAACAGCGGCGGTTTGCCGCCGACGGGCAGCGCGCTGAACACCGGCCGTTCGGCGTCGGCGTAGGACGCGGGGAACACCACATAAGGCTGCCGTGTCGGATCGTTGATGGCCGCCAGCAGGGCGGGATCGACCTCGGTGCGCGACCAGAGGAACGCCTGGGTGTCCGGCAGGATATCGGCGATCAGGCGGCCGGTGTTGCTGGGCTTGAGCGGCTCGGCGCCGAACATGATCAGGCAGAAACGGCTGCCGGCCTGCTGTGGGCGAATGGTGTCGCACAGGCAGTTTTTATGCGGCAGCAGGCAACCCTGACAACGCGCCACCCGGCAACCGCGCGCCAAAAAAGGGCGGGTGGCGCGGTCTAAACGGAATTGGCGCAGGCGAAGTACGGCGTTGTCGGTCATAACGATCCTGGGGAAAAACCGCTATTGTAACGCAGAAAAAAGCCCGCCGGGAGGGGCGGGCTAGATCGGGGGCGTTCGCGCGCAATGGCGGGATACGGCCTATACTTGCCGAATCACACTAACTCGTTGAGCCAGTTGTCAAACGGCGCTTTCGGCATCGCGCCGTTGAGCATGTCGACCATCTTGCCCTGACGGAACACCATGATGGTCGGGATGCTGCGGATGCGGAAACGGGCGCTCAGCTCCGGCTCGGCTTCGGTGTTCACTTTCACGAAGCGCACTTTGCCGGCGCGCTCTTCGGCCACGTCTTCAAAGATCGGCGCAAAGCTGCGGCACGGGCCGCACCACGGCGCCCAGAAATCGACCACGACCGGCAGATCGTCCTGCAGCAACTGGTCCAGCGTGGCGGCGGTGGCGTTGATCACTTCACCGTCGAAGAGCTCATGGCCGCAGCGGCCGCATTTCGCATTGTCCGCCAGACGTTCTTCCGGCACGCGGTTGGTGGCATTGCAAGCTGCACAAACTGTATTCATGTTGACCTCGGGTACAGAGAAAGCATGGTCCCCGCAACGCGGTTGCGGAGATGTTTCTTTAATGCTGACAATTATCGGCAAAACCCGGCGCGTGAACAATGAGGTTTGTTCAATGGATGTGATAGTTGGGAGCTTTTAGCGCAAGTTGGTGGCTTCGTGCACCAACATCAGGTAATCTTCGCGCCCTGCGCGTTGGTGGAGAAGACAATGAACGATTCATTTAGTGGCAAGAACGGTAAAGTCAAAGTGATGTACGTCCGCAGTGACGACGACAACGGCGACGACCGTAACAAGAATAAACGTCCGGCCGGCAAAGGCCGTCCGGCTGACGGTGCGCGATCGGGCCGCACCGGTCAAGACAAGGCGCGCGGCGGCAACGATCGCCGCGGCGCCGACTCCCGCCGCAGTGAAAGCGATCGTCCTCGCCGTCCGGCGCGCTCTGAAGATCGCGGTGGCAATGAGTCGCCGTGGAGAACCGTCTCGCGCGCGCCGAATGAAGAGCCGGCGTTCGATCATGGCGGCATCAGCGGCAAAAGCTTTATCGATCCTGAGCAGCTGCGCCGCCAGCGCGCGGAAGAAACCCGCGTTTACGGTGAAAACGCCTGTCAGGCGCTGTTCGCCAGCCGTCCGGAAGCGATCGTGCGCGCCTGGTTCGTGCAGTCGGTCACCCCGCGCTTCCGCGAAGCGCTGCGCTGGATGGCGGCTAACCGCAAAGCTTACCACGTGGTGGATGAAGAAGAACTGGCCAAGGCTTCCGGCACCGAGCACCACGGCGGCGTCTGCTTCCTGATCAAAAAGCGTCAGGGCCTGGATGCGCAGACCTACCTGAAAAGCGCGCCGGCGACCGACTGCGTATTGGCGCTGGAAGAAGTGGGCAACCCGCATAACCTGGGCGCCATCGTTCGTTCTTGCGCCCACTTCGGCGTCAACGGCGTGCTGCTGCAGGATCCGGCGCTGCTGGAATCCGGCGCGGCGGTGCGCACCGCAGAAGGCGGCGCGGAGCACATCAAGGCGATCAACGCCGATGATTTCCTGTCGGTGCTGGATACCTTCCGCAAGGCGGGTTACACCATCGTCACCACCTCCAGCCACAAAGGCACCGCGCTGGCGCAGGCCAAGCTGCCGGCCAAGATGGTGCTGGTGCTGGGCCAGGAACGCGACGGTCTGAGCGACAGCGCCTGGCAGCAGGGCGATATGAACGTGTCCATCGGCGGCACCGGCAAGGTGGAAAGCCTGAACGTTTCCGTGGCGACCGGCATTCTGCTGGCGGACTGGTGGCGTCAGAATCAGGCGTAATTTTCTACGTCGGATAAAAAAACGGGCGCCCCAGGGCGCCCGTTTCGTTTATTGAAGCTTAGTGAGCGCCGCCGCCCCCGCCGCCGCCGGAGCTGAATGGCGGTTTCGCCACCCACACCAGCACCAGCAACACCAGGAACACCCCGGCCGACAGCCAGAATATCTCGTTGGCGGAGATGATCAGGCCCTGCGCGGTGATCTCGTTGGCGATATACGCCGACGCCTGCTGCTTGCTCATGCCGAGCTGCTCCAGTTGCCGGTACATCTCCTGCGACTGCGGGTTGTACGGGTTGACGAACTCCGTCAGTTGCGAATGGTGCTGCGATTCGCGCTGCGTCCACAGGGTGGTGGTGATCGAGGTACCGATCGAGCCCGCCAGCGTTCGCGTGAAGTTCGACAGGCTCGATGCCGCCGCCATGCGTTCCGGCGGTAGGCCGGACAGCGTGATGGTGGTCAACGGCATGAAGAAGCAGGCGATGGCGAAGCCCTGAACGAACTGTGGCCAGGCGGATGCGCCGAAGTCCATGCCCGGTTCAAACGTATAGGCGCGCCAGTAGAAGCACACGGCATACATGATGAAGCTGAAGGTCACCAGCCGGCGCATGTCGAGCCGGTTGCCGAACTTGCCGATGATCGGCGACAGCAACACTGGGATCAGCCCGACCGGCGCCGACGCCAGCCCCGCCCAGGTGGCGGTATAGCCGTACACCTCTTGCAACAGCTGCGGCAGCAGCACGATGGCGCCGAAGTACAGCATGTACGCCAGACTGATGCACAGGCAGCCGATGGTGAAGTTGCGCGACTTGAACAGCGACAGATCCACCACCGGATGGTCGTCCGTCAGCTCCCACACCACCAGGAACAGCAGCGCCACCACCGCCACGACGGTGAGCGTGATGATCTCGGTCGAGTTGAACCAGTCCAGCTCCTTGCCCTGATCGAGCATGATCTGCAGAGAACCGATGCCGACGATCAGCAATACCAGGCCGACGGTGTCGATCGGTTTGATCTCGGTTTTGGTTTCCCGCCCCTTCAACGTCGCCATCGCCGCCACGATCACGAAGACGCCGATCGGGATGTTGATGAAGAAGATCCAGCCCCAATGGTAGTTGTCGCTGATGTAGCCGCCGAGGATCGGCCCGAAGATTGGCGCGACGATAACGGTCATCGACCACAGCGCCAGGGCCATCGCTCGCTTGGCGGGCGGGTAGTTGTTCAACAACAAACTCTGCGACAGCGGGATCAGTGGCCCGGCCACCACGCCCTGGATCACGCGGAAGAAGATCAGCATGCCAAGGCTGTTGGAGATGCCGCACAGCCAGGAGGCGATGGCGAACAGCGCGGTGGACCAAAGGAACAGCCGCACTTCGCCGAAACGCTTCGCCAGCCAGCCGGTGATCGGAATCGAGATGGCGTTCGCCACGCCGAACGAGGTGATCACCCAGGTGCCCTGCGAGTTGGAAGACCCGAGGTTACCGGAAATGGTGGGGATCGCCACGTTGGCGATGGTGGAGTCCAGCACCTGCATGAAGGTCGCCATGGCGAGCGCGACCGTCATCCAGGCAAGCTGGGCACCTTCAAGCGGTTTCTGTGGCAAGATGGCCTCCCGCGCGCTTAGCCGGCGTTCGCATGGATCACGTCGGCGATCAGCTGGTTAACCGGCGCCAGATTCAACGCCAGCGCGTCGCTCTGATACAGCGGTTTGTCGCGCACCACGTCGGCCAGCACGCGGCCGTCCAAATTGGCGGTGTCGACGGTCACCAGCGTCGAAAGACCGATGCGCAGCGGATGATCGGCCACCTGCTTGGCGTCGAGCTCAATACGCACCGGCAGGCGTTGCACCACCTTGATCCAGTTGCCGGTGGCGTTTTGCGCCGGCAGCAGCGAGAAGGCGCTGCCGGTGCCCATGTCGATACCGGCCACTTTGCCCTGATACACCACGTCGTCGCCGTAGACGTCGCTGACCACCGTCGCCGGCTGGCCGATGCGCATATTGGCGATCTGCGTTTCCTTGAAGTTGGCGTCAACCCAGATGTGATCGGCCGGCACTACCGCCATCAGCGGCGAACCGGCGGCGATCTGCGCGCCGACCTGCACGCTGCGGCGCGAGACATAGCCGGTAATCGGGCTGATCACTTTGGTACGCTGCAGCGCCAGCCAGGCGTCGCGCATCTGCGCGGCGGCTTGCTGGATCGCCGGCTGCTGTTCCAGCGGGGTGTTCAGCACCATCGCCTGGTTGGCATTGTATTGCTGCACCGCCACTTCCAGCGCGGCTTTGGCGCTGTCGACCGCATCGCGAGCGTGTTGCAGCTCTTCGCGGCCGATGGCGTCAACGCTGCCCAGCACCACGCGGCGTTTCAGATCGTTCTCGGCCTTGCTCAGATCGGTCTTGCGCAGGGCGATGTTGGCCTGATACTGCTTGCTGTTGATGATCAGCTGGTGGGTCTGACGCACGCTGTTGGCCAGGCCGGTTTTGGCGCGTTCAAACGCCTGCTCGGCATCGGTCGGATCGAGCGTCAGCAGCACGTCGCCCTGCTTGACGTAGTCGGTGTTGTCGAAGTTGACGCTGTTCACGCTGCCGGACACCTGGGCCATGATCTGCACCTGGTTGCCGGAGACGTAGGCGTCGTCGGTTTCCTGGTGATGACGCAGCACCAGGAACCAATACACTAAATAAGCCACCCCTATAACAATGAAAATAACCGTCAGCAACAGCAGCCAAAATTTGCGCTGCTTCTTTTTGCCGCTCGGCTGCTGCGGGTTTTGGGTTTCCGCGCTTGCGCTCATGGTGTTCTCCAAGCCTTATATTATTATGCTTTCGAATCCGCTGCGGCCGGGGCCTGATAGCCACCGCCCAACGCGCGGATCAGTCCTATCTTCGCCTGCAGTAAATTGCTGCTGGCATTCAACTCCGCCTGTTGCTGCTGCAATAGCTGCGTCTGGCTGGTCAACAGATCGTCGCGCCCGATAATCCCTGCCTGGTAACGGGCGTTGGCGACCTGATACACCTGTTGCATCGACTGGGCCGCGGACGCCGCCTGCAGTTGCTGCTGCGCAGAACTCTGCTGGATGGTGATGGCGTCGGCGGTTTCCTGTACCGCATTCAGGATGGTTTGGTTGTAGGATTCCACCGCTTCGTCATACAGCGCGGATTCCTCGCCCAGCTTGCTGCGCAGGGCCCCGGCGTGGAAGATCGGCAGCGAGATCGCCGGCATCACGTTCCAGGCCTGGCTGGCCGCTTCAAACAGATTCGGGCTGGTGCCACTGGTATTGGTGGTCATCAGGCCGGCGAAGGCTGAAATGGTCAGGCTGGGGTAAAACTCTTTACGCGCGGCGCTGACGCGCTGGTTGTAAGACTCCACCAGCTGGCGTTGCGCGGCGATGTCCGGGCGTTTGCCCAGCAGATCCGCCGTCAGCTCGCCCTGCGGCGCCATCAGGTTGTCTGCGGGCAAAGGCACCTGACGCAGGTGCTGCATGGCGTTCGGGCCCTGGCCCGCCAGCGCGGCGAGCTGGTGTCTGAGCTGTTCGATTTGCGACTGCAGCTGCAGAATTTGCTGTTTGGCGACGTCGGACTGCGCCTGGGTTTGTTGCGGCACGTCGACGCCGGTCAGGCCGGCCTGATAGCGCTGTTGGCGCAGCGCGGTCAGGCGCTCGTTGTTGTTCACTTCCTGCTGCAGCAGCTTCTCCAGCGCGAGATTGCTCTGCAGCTGGTAGTAGGCGGACGCCACCGAACTGGTCAGCGTCAGCGCCGCCTGTTCCTGCTCGGCGCGCGCTGCGTTCACTTGCGCCTTGGCGGCGTTCACCTGGTTGCGGTATTTACCCCACCAGTCGAACTCGTACGCCAGGTTCAACCCCAGCGAGTTGGAGCTTGAATAGATCGGCTTATGCGGATACCCCAGCCCCATATTGACGTTCTGCGGCACACGCTGGCGCTGGGTGCTGGCGTTCAGATCCAGGTTCGGCCCGTTGGCGGCGCTGGCTTCGCCCACCACGCTCTGCGCTTCGCGCACGCGGGCGGCGGCCTGACGCAGGGTCGGCGAACTTTGCAGCGTCTGCGTCATCAGGGCGTCCAGCTGCGGATCCTTGAGGGCGCGCCACCACTGCGGGCTGACGGCCAGCGAACTGACTTTCGGCTGAGCCAACTGCAGGCTCTGCGGATCCATCAGCGTGGATTGCGGGGCAATATTATCGGTCGAAGCACACCCGGCCAGCAGCAACACGGCGAACAGCGGGGTGAATCTCCAGTGAAATGGGGATCGCATAAGTAGGTACCTGAACAGAAATTGTGAATTAGGGTAACTGTTCTGTGATTTCCATTTGATCCAGACGTGCCAGCAATTTGCGCGTCAGCTGTTCCAGCTGTTTTTGCTCATCGTCGGTCAGCGTGGACCACAGGAAATGCAGACATTGGTGCTGCGGCGGCAGCAGTTGACTGAGAAATTCTTCCCCCTGCGGCGTCAGATGCAGATGCAGGCAGCGGCGATCGTTGTCGCTTTCCCGGCGTTCGATCCAGCCGCGCTTCTCCAGCTCGTCGGCGATGCGGGTTGCATTGGTGCGCGAGGAGCCCAGGGCAGAGCTTAGCTCAGAAGGTTGGATGCTGTGGCTTTCCTGCGCATCCAGGGTAATCAGCGCCATAAACAGTGTTTCGTTAATCCCCTGCGCTTTCAGCATCTTATTGCGGTTTTCCAGCAGCTTGCCTTGCATGTGCATGCACAGGCGGGTCAGCAGGATTTCCTGATAAGGGAAATCTTTCTGCCGCGTGGCGCGGAAATTCAGCATTTGTTCTATGGGGGCAAACGAGCTTTCCATAATTTAGGGCCTCATTAATTTCGTTCGAGATAGTAACGACGGTGACAAATAATGTAAATGTTCAGCCGTGCGGATAATTTAGCAATTCGTGTCATTTGTCAGTGTTTGTAAAGATGTGGCGCCTGAAAACGCCAATGTGAAGCCAAACGATCGGGAGCGGCGTCAGCCTGCACCGAAAAGCATTAACAGTTTTAATGTGACGCCGAAGGCCGTTGCGCCGAGCAGCGTCGACAGAATGATGCTTTTGCTGCGGTAGAAGCACAGTGCCAGCGCGGCGAACCCCACCAACGTCGGCAGCAGCTTGTCCGGCTCGCGCATCACCACCGGCGTGCTGGAGACCACCAGCAGGGCGCAGATCGAGGCGATGCCAATGCTGTCGAGCAACAGGGCGGCTTTACCGCGTTTGAGGCCGGGCTGGGCGCGCGCCGGCGCCAGCCGCAGCGGCAGATAACGGAACAGGTAATTGGCGCAGCCCACCACCAGGCCGATCACCAGCACATCAATGTTCATGGCTGGCCTCCGCCGGGGCTGGCTGGAACAGGGCGGCAATGCAGCCGGCGCCGATGCCGGCCAAAATGGCGACCGGAATGGAGAACAGCACCACGCCGAGCAGCGCGCCGGCCAGCGCGGCGGCGATAGTCAGGCTCTGCGGGCGGCGGAAGGCGGCCAGCAGGAAACTGAGAAACAGCGCCGGCAGCATGAAGGCCAGCGAGGCCTCGATCACCGGGAACTGCTCCAGCGGGCCGTTGCCGAACAGCGCGCCGAGCGCGGTGCCGGCCACCCAGGAGAGCCAGGAACAGAGCGCGATGCCCAGCATCCAGTTTTCGCTCCAGCTGCGGTTATTGCGCATCAGCCTGGCGGTGGCCGCGGCGAAGACCTCATCGGTCAGGCCAAAGGCCCATATCGCCGTTTTGCCGGGCGACATGCGCGAGACGATGCGGTGACGCAGCGCCGGGCCGTACAGCAGGTGGCGCACGTCCATCGCCATCACCGTCAATGCGGAGACCCACAGCGACATCCCGGCGCTCAGCAGGGCGGTGATCACGAACTGGCTGGCGCCGGCGTAGATGATACAGGAGAAGAAAATGCTTTCCAGCGGGGAAAAACCCAGTTTGACGGCGCTGAGGCCGAAGGCGAACGCCACCGGGACATACCCGATGACGATCGGCAAACTGTCGACGACGCCGTTGGCGAAGGTGGCGCTGACGGCGGGCGAATTGAGGCTGTCTGCAGCTTGGCTTTGCATGGTTGTGGATCGCAGGGTAGATAGGACTTCAATAGTTTATGCCCAGAACATTACCAGAGAGTAAGTAATGTTTATACCCTGCACCGCTAATAAATTTCTTTAGTGACTATTTGCACGATAATCAGATTGTCGCCGGCCCCTGCGGATCGTGATGCTTGCCGAGCCACCAGGTCAGCAGGTTGAGCAGGCATAACACCCCGCCGGCGGCGGCCACGCCGTACCAACCGGCATGTTGATAGGCCGAGGCGGAGAGCAGCGAACCGAGCGCGCCGCCGATAAAGTAGCTGGTCATGTAGCCGGCGGTCAGGCGGTTGCGCGCGTCCGGCATGATGCGATACATCACGCTCTGGTTGGTGACGTGCACCGCCTGCACCGCCAGATCGAGGATCAGGATGCCGGCGATCAGCGCCCACAGCGATTGTTTGGCGAACGCGATAGGGATCCAGGACAGCAGCAGCAACGCCAGGCCGACGGTGGTGGTCAGCCCGGCCTTGCCTTTGTCCGCCAGATGCCCGGCGCGCGAAGCGGCCAGCGCCCCGGCGGCGCCCACCAGGCCGAACAGCCCAATCACCCCCTCGGAATAGTTGAACGGCGGCGCGGCGAGCAGAAAGGCCATTGAGGTCCAGAGCACGCTGAAGTTGGCGAACGACAGGGCGCCGAGGATGGCGCGGGTGCGCAGCAGCGGCGTGCGGCAGAACAGGCTGAAGATCGAGGCCAGCAACTGCGGGTAGTTCAGCCCGGAGTGTTGCTTATAGCGCGGCAGCGCGCGCCACAGGATCAGCGCCATCAGGATCATCAGCACGCTGGCGACCCAGTAGATGGTGCGCCAGCCACCGAACGACGCCAGTGCGCCCGCGACGGTGCGCGCCAGCAGGATGCCGAGCAGCAGGCCACTCATGATGATGCCGACGGTCTTGCCGCGCTTTTCCGGGTGGGCCAGCGTGGCGGCCAGCGGCACCAGGATCTGCGCCACTACCGAGAACAGCCCGGTGAGCGCGGTGCCGAGGATCATCATCGGCAGCGTGGCGGAGGTGGCGGTGATCAGCATGCCCCCGGCGGCCAGCAGCGTCATGAAAACGATCAGCCCGCGGCGTTCGAACATATCGCCGAGCGGCACCAGCAGCAGCAGGCCGGTGGCGTAACCGAGCTGCGCGGCGGTGACGATAAAGCCGGCCTGGTTGACCGACAGGTTGAAACTGGTGGCGATGGTTTCCAGCAGCGGTTGCGCGTAATAGTTGCTGGCGACCGCCAGGCCGGTGGCGATGGCGATCAGCACGGTCAGCGCCGGGCTGAGGCCCGGATGGGCGTTTTTTGGGGTCATGATTTTTTCATCACGGGAAGAAGATAGCGCGCAGTATCCGGCAACGCGTCTGCGGAAACCAATGTATAATTTTCATTTGATTTATCTCATTTCAAGATAGATGCCATGAACCTGAAACAGATCCGCTATGCGCTGGCGGTGGCGGAAGAACAGAGTTTCACCCGGGCGGCGCAGCGCTGCCATACGGTGCAGTCGGCGCTCAGCCACCAGATCGCCAAACTGGAAGAAGAGCTGGGCTGTACGCTGTTTGAACGCACCTCGCGCCGGGTGCGCTTGACCCCCGCCGGCCAGGCTTTCATTCCGTCGGCGCAGCGGCTGTTGGCGGCGCAGCAGGCGCTGGTGGAAGAGGTGACCGCCGCCGGCGATGCGGTGTCCGGCACCCTGACCATCGGCACGATTTCAACCATAAACGCGATTGATCTGACCGAAAAGCTCGACAAGTTTCATCGCCACTATCCGGCGGTGAACATCCGCCTTTACGTTGGCATGAGCGAAGCCCTGTTGGAGGACGTGCGTCAGCAGAAGTGTGATATGGCGTTTGTCGGCATCTGGCCCGGCGATGTCGATTTACTGCCGATGTCGCACCGGCAGTTGACCGATGAGCCGCTGGTGGCGTTGGTGGCGCCGCAGCACCCGCTGGCCAACCGCGAGCGGGTCAACCTGCAAGCGCTGGCGGAAGTGCCGCTGGTAGATTTCTACAGCGGCACCGGCGCGCGGCGCCAAACCGATCGCGCTTTCCTGGCGGCGGGCATCCGCCGGCACGTCAGTTTTGAGATCGATCATATCGAATGGCTGGAGAATCTGGTGCGGCGCGGGTTGGCGGCGGGTATCGTACCTGTCTCGACCGCGCAACGCTTAAGCGCGTTGGTGTCGATTCCGATTGAAGACGGGCCGCGGCGCCAGGTGTATTGCATTTGGCCGCAGCCCTTGTCGAACGCCGCCGCACGTTTTTTACAGTTCAGCGGCATCGATATGGCGGGGTAGGGGCGCGGCAAAGGCGGCGCCCCTGAACGGTTACGGCTTCGCCGCTGCGGCGGCGGTTTTCACCCAGCCGTCGAAGGTGGCCTGATGCGCCTTGATCCAGCCGTTAACGTGGTTCTGGATATCGGCTTCCGAAGCCTGGCCTTCATGCATGCGCAGGTTTTGCGCGTTGATGTCGGCGATCGGCAGCTTCATGATGGCGAACAGCTTGGCGGCCGCCGGATTGGCTGCGGCCCACTGCTTGTTGGCGGCGATGCGCATGGTGTTGACCGGGAAGCCGTAGTTGGCGCCGTTAGGCAGTTTGGTGTCAACGTTTTTCTGCTCGCCCGGCAGGGAGGAAAACGGCACCTGCAGCCAGACCACGTCGCGGCCCGGCACCATCACATCGCTGACCCAGTACGGCGTCCAGGTGTAATACAGCACCGGTTTACCCTCTTTGTAGCGGGTAATGGTGTCGGCGATCATCGCCGCGTAGTTGCCCTGATTGTGCTCGACGGTGTTGCTCAGGCCATAGGCCTTGATGTGGTGGTTGATCACCGCTTCGCAGCCCCAGCCCGGGGTGCAGCCGGTCAGATCGGCCTTGCCGTCGCCGTTGGTGTCGAACAGCTTGGCGATCTTGGGATCCTTGAGCTGCTCGACGTTGGTGATGTGGTATTGCTCGGCGGTTTTCTTGTCGATCAGGTAGCCCTGCGCGGCGCCGTTGACGTAGACGCCTTCGCGGTAGAACTTGGCGTCGCCGCCGGCGGCCTTGTACTGATCGGCGTGCAGCGGATCCCAGTTGACCGCGATAAAGGTCGCGTCACCGGAGGCGATCGAAGTGTAGGCGACGTTGTAATCCACTTCACGCGGTTCTTTCACGTCGTAACCCAATTTTTCCAGCGCCTTGCTGACCAGCAGCGTCTGGAAAGTCTCTTCGGAAATGGTGCTTTGCACCGGCTGTACCGCGATCCCCTTGCCGGGTAAATCTGCCGCGCTCACGCTCTGTGAGCCAATCAGCGTCGTCAGGGCGAGAGCCCAGATGCCCGTGGTGCGCATAGTGTTTCCCCTCTTTCGATGTGGTGGTGTCATAGCCCGCCGGGGCCGCAGCCGCCGGCGGGAAAAGCGTCAGGCTTGCTTGATGAACGGGCGAGTCAGTAACCCGATGGGGCCGCGGCGATACCAGCGGCCGATGCCTTTACTGCGGCGATCGCGCCCCAGCGATTGGGTGAGGCGATCGAGAATGATCGCCAGGATCACGATGCCGACCCCGCCGACGGCGGCCAAGCCCATGTCCAGCCGACCGATGCCGCGCAGCACCATCTGTCCCAGGCCGCCGACGGCGATCATCGAGGCGATGACCACCATCGACAGCGCCAACATCAGCGTCTGGTTAACGCCGGCCATGATGGTCGGCATCGCCAGCGGCAGCTGCACTTTGAACAGCAGCTGGCGCGGGCTGGCGCCAAAGGATTCGGCGGCCTCGATCAGATCCTCCGGCACCTGCTTGATGCCGAGAATGGTCAGACGCACGATCGGCGGCAGTGCGAAGATGATGGTCACTACCACGCCCGGCACGTTGCCGATGCCGAACAGCATGACGATCGGCACCAGATAGACGAAGGCCGGAGTGGTTTGCATGGCGTCGAGCAGCGGCCTAATCACCTTGGCGGCATGCTTGCTGCGCGCCAGCCAGATGCCGAGTGGCAGGCCGATAAGGATGCAGAAGAACAGCGCGGTCAGCACCAGCGCCAGCGTGACCATCGCCTGCGACCAGGCGCCGATGGCGCCGATGGCGATCAGGGAGAGCAGCGTCGCGGCGCCCATGCCGAGGCCCGAGACCTGCCAGGCGAGCAGCGAGAACACCAGAATGGCGATCGGCGCCGGCATGCCCAGCAGCAGTTGTTGGAAGCCGCTCAGGATCATGTCCACCGGCACGCGGATGCCCTGGAACAGCGGGCGGAAGTGCAGCACCAGCCAGTCGATGCCTTGCGTGACCCAGGTGTCGAACGGCACCCAGGCTTTGTGGAACGGATCGAGCAGGCTGAAGTGCTCCGGCTGCGCCGGGGCGCCGCTGAGCCAATCGGCGCTTTGCCCGGCGGCGTCATGTGCGGCCGGCGGCGGCGCGCTGGACCAGGCGTCACCGGCGTTGGCGGCGGCATCGCTGGCAGGTGCGGCGCCGGTATCGGCCGGTGCGGTAGCCCAGGGATCTTGGGTTTGCGTGGTATCACTCATTGGTTGAGCCCTCCTTGTCCAACGCCTGCAGCAGCATGGCCTTGGAGATGATGCCGAGATAGTTATGTTCTTCGCCCACCACCGGCACCGCGCACGGCGCCTGGGCGACCAGGGAAATCAGATCGCTGAGCGGCGTGTCGGCCGGCACGGCGGCGGGGGCCTCGAGCAGGGCATCGTCCAGCGTTTGATTGGCGGACAGCGCCTTTTTCAACGACTCTATCGACACCACGCCGATAAATTTCTTCCCGCGTTCAACAACATAACCATAATCACGGTCCTCATCGCGCAGCAGCTGCAGCGCCGAGCGGGGGCCAAAACCGGGGGTTTTGCGGATCAGCGTCACCGGGCGCCGTTGGGTGATATCCTTGGCGCTGAATACATGACTGATGTCCACGCCGCGGAAGAAGGTGCGCACATAGTCGTTGGCCGGGTTGTTCAGGATCTCGTCCGGCGTGCCGACCTGGATCACCTCACCGCCCTGCATGATGGCGATGCGATCGCCAATGCGCATCGCTTCGTCCAGATCGTGGGAAATAAACACGATGGTGCGCTGATGCTGAGCCTGTAATTTCACCAGCTCATCCTGCATTTCGGTACGAATTAACGGATCGAGCGCCGAGAAGGCTTCGTCCATCAATAATATATCCGGGTTATTGGCCAGGGCGCGGGCTAATCCCACGCGCTGGCGCATACCGCCGGATAATTCATCCGGATAAGACAGCGCATAATTCTCCAGCCCGACCTGACGCAGGGCATCCAGCGCTTTTTCCTGGCGCTCCTGCAGCGGTATGCCGGCTAATTCCATACCGAAAGCGGTGTTATTCAGGACATTCATGTGCGGCATTAGCGCGAATGACTGAAATACCATGCTGATCTTATTTCGCCGCACGGTGCGCAGCGCGGTGTCAGATATTTTGGCGATGTCCTCACCGTCGATCAGCACCTGACCGCGGGTGGGTTCTATCAGACGATTGAGAAGGCGTACCAGGGTGGACTTGCCGGAACCGGAGAGCCCCATGATGACAAATATCTCGCCTTCTTCAATGGCCAGAGTGGCGTCTTTTACGCCGAGCGATAAGCCGGTTTTTTCAAACAGCCGATCTTTTGTCAGACCTTTATCCAGCAGTTTGAATGCGCGTTCCGGGTGTTCGCCAAATATCTTATACAGGTTTTTTACTTCGAGTTTAATTGCCATGCAATTTGCTGTTTCCTCTGGTTTAATTAACGCGTTATGGGCTGTCCTTAGCAAAATAAAAGAGCTTTTTACCCTAACACAGTGAATATCTGAGACAACCCTCAATGTCATTTAAATGGGATATTAGTGGTTTACATCAAGGTTTTAATTAGTTATGGTAATTTGGCCCGTGACTCAAAATTGACGGTCATTATTCGGCATAATGGTTTGGTTTTTGGGAAAATAATACGGTGTGGTGCAGAGAGATATTTTGGCGCCGCGCCTGCCGTTCGGATAATAAAAAACCCGACCAGAGGCCGGGCAAAAGTCATCAGTATTTCATCAGTTTTAACGACAGGTGCCGATATCGAGGGGGATATCGTCGAGCGTCATGTTATCGCCTGAGTATGACAGCCAGATGGCAGCCTCAGGCCTTGCGATACAGCCGCCGCGGATGGCCGATATTGCCGTACAGCATCTCCACCCGCACGAACTGGGTGGCGACGCAATATTCCAGATACCGGCGAGCGGTGGTCTTGCTGATGCCGACTTGCTCAACCACGTCTTCCACCGCATGCGCCACCGCCGGCTGGGCGATAAACAGCGCCTGCACCAGCTCCAGCGTGTTGGTTTCGATGCCTTTGGCGCTCGGCTCGCTGGAGAACTGTTTCGACTGCAGGTTATACAGCGCATCGACGTTGTCCTGATCGATGATCTTGAAGGTGCGCTGGGTTTGCACGAACTGCATGAAGCGTTCGAGCGAATTGCGCAGCCGCTTGTAGGACACCGGTTTGATGATGTAATCGAAGGCGCCGTTGCGGATCGCCTGGCTGCAGGTATGCATGTCGCTGGCGGCGGTGATGAAGATCACCGAACAGGCGGGATTCTTCACCGCCGGTTCTTCCATCAGCTCGATGCCCTGGCCGTCCGGCAGGAAGTTATCCAGCAGGATTAGCCGAGGCTGATGCTCGTTGGCTTTGGCCCGCGCTTCGGCCAGCGTGGCGGCGTAAGCCACCACCCGCAGGTTGAAATTTTTCTCGATGAACTCCGCGTGCAGCGTCGCCAGTTGCGGCTCGTCTTCCACGATCAGAACGTCCAGTGCTAGGTGTGACATAATCGGGTGCTCAAAAAATCGGGTTATGGGTTTTATTTAGGGATAAATATAGAGAATATCGCGCCGTGCGGCTCGTTGTCCGACACTTCTATGCTGCCGTGCGCCTGCGCCACATGGCTGGCGACCAGATGCAGGCCAATGCCGTGGTCGCTTTTATCCGCTTTGGTGGTGACGCCCTGTTCAAACAGCGTATCACGAATCTCCTCGGCGATGCCGGTGCCGCGATCCGCCACCTCGATCACCAGCTCGTCGCTGCCATCGCTGATATAGAGTTCGATCGCGTCGTGCGGAGTCGGGCAGTGCAGCGTCGCTTCCACCGCATTATCCAGCAGGTTGCCGACGATCGACATCAGTTCGGTCTCATTCAGCGCCGCCGGGATCTGCCGCAGCTGGCAGGCCGGATCGAAGCGCAGCTCGATGCCTTTTTCTCTGGCGCTGGAATATTTGCCCAGCAGCAGGCCGCACAGCGCCGCCGAACTGAAGCGCTGCGAGATGAAATCGAGGATCTCCTGCGCGCCCTCGGATTGGGCTTCCACATAGCGGATGGCCTCGTCGTAGCGCTGCATATGCAACAGCCCGGCCAACGTGGCGGTCCAGTTCAGCTGCTCGTGGCGCATGATGCGCAGGTTGTCGGCATAGCGTTTCACCTGGCTGAGCTGGCTGCTCAGGGTATTGATGTCGTTTTTGTCGCGGAAGCTGATCACCCAGCCTTGCAGCTCCTGCTCTTGCATGATGCGCACCCGGCTGGCGATCACCCGCACGTGGTTGAAGCGGCACACCTCGTCGTGCGTATCCTGGCCCAGTTGCGCGGCGGCGAAGAAGTCAGGCTGCGCCTGGATCACCTCGCCGATCGGCCGGCCCAGCAAACTGGCGGCGGGCTGGTGCAGATCCAATAGCTCGCGCGCCGCATGGTTGATGGTGATGATCCGCAGCTGTGGATCGACGGCGATCACCCCTTCATAGATGGCTTCCAGCAGCGCTTTTTGCTGGCGCACCAGCAGCGCGATCTCTTTCGGTTCCAGCCAGAACATCTGGCGCTTGAGGTTTTTCGACAGCAGCCAGGAAAAGACGAACAGGGCGATCAGCAGCAGAACGATGGAGCCGATAATTTGCGTCAACGTCCTGGCATTTAAATTATCGATATGCGATTTCAAATAGCCGACGGAAACGATGCCGATCACGTGATTATTTTCATCCAGGATCGGCGCCTTGCTGCGCAATGAAACGCCAATGCCGCCCTTGCGAATGGAAATAATGCTTTTCCCTTCCAACACCTCTTTATTATCGCCGCCGATCATCGGCGTACCCAGGCGGCCTTCGTATTCGGAATGATAAAGGTGGCGGGCATGACTATCGCCGATGACGATATAACTGGCGTCGCTGCTGGCGCGGATTTTTTTCATCAGCGCGGCAATTCTGGCGGCGTCGTGTTTTTCCACTGCGTCCACCAGAGAAGGAATGAGGGCGATTTCCCGCGCCTGCACCTGGGCGCGGGCGCCGAGATCGCGGTGCAGCTGCGCATCCAACTGGTAATAGGTGTAGGCGCCGATACAGGTCAGCAGCAGGCAGGAGAAGGCCACCAGGCACAGAAACAGCTTGATTTGAAATGAGAGTTTGAGGCGCATGGCGGAGCTTCACCGTAAAGAGATCCTGAAGCCTTACCCTATCACGAGAAGCGGGGTCTGTAATATTGCGCCCGATCAACTTGTGATCCCTCACACGGGATTAGAGTGAACCGGACGAGAATTGTTCGCCTGCGATAAAATTGATAAGCTTTAAAATAAAAACGGTATTAACACCATTAAAACCACGTCGGTTTTTACATAATCTTAATTAACCCCATAGAAACCATAACCACCATTAAAAACCCTTTTTAACTTTGAACATAATCACAGCAGATAATCTGTGCGCTTCTCTATGATGGCTGAACAAACTAATAAGAGGCCAGATTATGAGCACAACAGATGATTCTTACCTCGTAGCCAAAGACAAGACCGCCGATATTCCTCTGCGTGAGAAATGGTGGCGGATACTGGACAATTATAAAGTAGGGATTATTCCGTTACCGTTCTTTATTCTGGCCGGCGTATTGATTCTGCTCGATTGCCTGGAAGGCAAATTGCCGAGCGATATCGTGGTGATGGTGGCCACGCTGGCGTTCTTCGGTTTCGCCTGCGGCGAATTCGGCAAACGCCTGCCGTTGATCGGCAAAATGGGTGCGGCGGCGATCTGCGCCACCTTTATTCCTTCCGCGCTGGTGCACTATGGCCTGTTGCCGGACGTGGTGGTGGAATCGACCACCAAGTTCTACAAATCGACCAACATTCTTTATCTCTACATCTGCTGCATCATCGTCGGCAGCATCATGAGCATGAACCGCCAGGTGCTGATCCAGGGTTTCCTGCGCATCTTCATTCCGATGCTGTGCGGCGAGATCGTCGGCATGCTGGTGGGGATGGGCGTCGGCATGGCGCTGGGCCTGGAGCCGTTCCAGATCTTCTTCTTCCTGATCTTGCCGATCATGGCCGGCGGCGTAGGTGAAGGGGCGATCCCGCTGTCGATGGGCTACGCGGCGATCCTGCACATGGAGCAGGGCGTGGCGCTGGGGCGCATTCTGCCGATCGTGATGCTCGGCAGCCTGACCGCCATCGTCATCGCCGGCCTGCTCAACCAACTGGGCAAGCGTTATCCGCACCTGACCGGCGAAGGCAGCCTGATGCCGAGTAAGCAGGGCGACAGCAACATGAACGCGGTGGAAAAAATCAGTGGCAAGGTGGACGTCAGCACCATCGCCTGCGGTGCGCTGTTGGCCATTCTGCTGTATATGGTGGGCATGCTGTTGCACCGCCTAATTGGCCTGCCGGCGCCGGTGGGCATGCTGTTCGCCGCCGTAGCGGTGAAGCTGGCGCACGGGGTGTCGCCGCGCATTCAGGAAGGTTCGCAGGTGGTGTACAAATTCTTCCGCACCGCCGTGACTTATCCGATCCTGTTCGCGGTCGGGGTGGCCATCACGCCGTGGCAGGAGCTGGTGGACGCGTTTACCGTCCAGAATCTGATCGTGATCGTCACGACCGTCAGCGCGCTGGTGGCGACCGGTTTCTTCGTTGGCAAGAAAATCGGCATGCACCCTATCGACGTGGCGATCGTCTCCTGTTGCCAGAGCGGGCAGGGCGGCACCGGCGACGTCGCGATCCTCACCGCCGGCAACCGCATGTCGCTGATGCCGTTCGCCCAGATCGCAACCCGTATCGGCGGCGCTATCAACGTCTCGCTGTCGCTGCTGGTGTTGGCCAAGTTCTTCGTATAACTCCTATAAATCCTTAGCGTTACTTTGCCTTTCCCCGCCCCCGCGGGGATTTTTTTTGCCCGCGCGCCGGCCTGACGCGCAGGCGGGAAAACACCGGTTACGCCGCCTGTTTCATGGCGGCGTCATACCAGGCGAAGTAGCGCTCTACGCCGCGACGGCCGGATTCGATCAGCGCGCGTTTCTTCTCCTCGCTGATGCCGAACTCCAGCGTGCCGACGTCGAGCGTGTCGACATACACGGTGCGTTTCCAGTCATCGCTGTCCAGATGCACCTTGGTTTGGATGTCCAGCATCACGTTGGCCACCGCCAGGGTGAAATCAAACAGGTTGTTGACCGGCGTGCGCGGGCCGGCCTGGCCGGCGGCCTGGGCGATTTCGCTGGCGGAATCCAGGCGAATGCCCAGCGTGCGGGTGTTGATGCGCTGGCTGGCGCTGTCGATGTAAGGCGGCGTGGCGGAGAAGTCATAATCGAATAGCCGCACCGGATAGTTGTCGATCATGCCACCGTCGATGCACAGGTCGCCCAGGGTATTGTTCTTCGCTACGAAGGCGAACGGGAACGACATCGAAATGCGCAGGCCGTCCGCCACTTTCATGCGCGGCGTGGTGCGGTGAGAATAGACCTCGCGTTGGCCGCTGTTGAGGTTGGCGCCGATAAAGTAAATCGACTTGAACCCTTTCGCCGTTTTCATCGCTTCGAACTGCTCGAAGGTAATATCCGGGTTGCCGGTATATTGTTTGATAATATCGCGCGACCATTGATAGAAATAATCGCCGGGCGCGATGCCGTATTGATTGAACAGGCGATAGGCGTCCTGGATCGTGCCGAAAAAGCCGCCGTTATAATCGAGGAATTTTTTAAAATCCATCGCCGACAGAATTTTGGTTACGTCTGCCGAGCTGCAGCCCAGGCCGACCAGCAGTGCGGCGATGGCGCCCGCCGAGGCACCGGAGGTTTGCTTGATCTGCGGCATGATGCCTTTGGCCTCCAGCAATTCCAGCGCGCCGCCATAGGCGATGCCTTTTACGCCGCCGCCTTCAAAGACCAGGTTTTCGAATTGATAGTTCATGATATTTCCTCACTCTTGGTTTAGGGAGTAAGGAAAATAACCAAGTGGCGAACGAGAAAATATGGATTGGGGTTGTGTGGGGCGGCAAACAAAATTATTAATAATAAATATATTGTTTATATATTTATCAAAGGCATTTATTAAACAGGCGCATCGGGCTTTTTGCGTCAATACTTAGCGCTGTTCAATTCTCGCAAGGAGTCATCATGTTCTGGAAACGTTGTCTGTTGGGCGCGGCGCTGGCCGTTATGTCGTTACAGGCCGGCGCCGCCGCGCCGCAGGCCAAAACCCCGACGCCGGGATTTTACCGCATCATGCTGGGCAGCTTTGAAGTGACCGCGTTGTCCGACGGCATTATTCGCCTGCCGGCGGACAAGCTGTTGCTGAACAGTACGCCGCAGCAGATCGCCGCCGGGTTGGCCGAGCGGCATCAAAGCCTGCCGGTGGTCACCTCGGTCAATGCTTATCTGATCAATACCGGCGACAAGCTGGTGATGATCGACAGCGGCGCTGGCCAGCTGCTGGGCGACGGCCTGGGCAAGCTGGTGGATAACCTGCGTGCGGCGGGCTACCAGCCGGAGCAGGTGGATGAGATCTACCTGACCCACATGCACCCGGACCACCTCGGCGGCCTGACGCACGACGGCAAGGCGGTATTCCCCAATGCGGTGGTGCGCGCCGCCAGCCAGGACGCGGACTTCTGGCTAAGCGCGGACAAACTGAAACAGGCTAGCGCGGGCAATAAGAGCAACTTCGAAAGGGCTCAGGCAGTGATCAAGCCGTATCAGGCGGCCGGCCACTTTAAGCCGTTCAGCGGCGACGGTGAGCTTTCCCCGGGCATTGCCGCCTTTGCCGCCCACGGCCATACGCCGGGGCATAGCGTGTATCAGGTGACCAGCCAGGGCCAGAAGCTGTTGCTGCTGGGGGATCTGATCCACGTGGCGGCGGTGCAGATGCCGCATCCGAAGGTGGCTATCAGCTTTGATAACGATGCCAAGGCGGCGGTCGCTCAGCGGCTGCGGATATTTGGCGATAGCGCGCGGCAGAGCGAGCTGGTGGGGGGCGCACACCTGTCGTTCCCGGGGTTGGGGTATTTGAACCGCCAGGGCGACGGTTACACCTGGGTGCCGCTGAATTACGGCGCGCTGTAACGGAGATGGCCGCCCGTTGGGCGGCCATCGAACAGAGCCCAGCGGCATTGTTCGATAATTTGGGATTATGATGCCAGAGAATCGGGGCTGATTCGCCGTGATAAACCGTGCATGATTAACGTCATGCCTGTCGTTTTCTTTAAGGAGCTCCCGATGAACCAGAAAACTCACTCCGTCGCCATCGTCACCGGCGCATCCCGCGGCATCGGCGCGGCCATCGCCGAGCGTCTGGCCGCCGATGGCTTTACCGTCATCATCAACTATTCAGGCAATCCGGCACCGGCCGATGAGCTGGTGCGCAAGATAGAACAGCGCGGCGGCCGCGCCTTGAGCGTCAAGGCCGACGTCAGCGATGCGGCTGCGGTCACCCGGCTGTTCGACAGCGCCGAACAGGCGTTTGGCGGTGTCGACGTGCTGGTCAATAACGCCGGGGTGATCGCGCTGGCGCCGATAGCGGACATGAGGGATGAAGACGCGGATCGCCTGCTCGACATCAACCTGAAAGGCAGCTTCAATGCGATGCGCGAGGCGGCGAAGCGCCTGCGCGACAATGGCCGCATCATCAACTTCTCCTCCAGCGTGGTGGGGTTGCTGCAGCCGGGTTACGGCATGTATGCCGCCAGTAAGGCGGCGATCGAAGCGCTGACCAGCGTGCTGGCGAAAGAGCTGCGCGGCCGCAATATCACGGTGAACGCCGTCGCGCCGGGGCCGACTGCCACCGGCTTGTTCCTCGACGGCAAAACCCCGGAGCTTATCGAGCGGCTGGCGAAGATGGCGCCGTTGGAACGCCTGGGTACGCCGGACGATATCGCCGCGGCGGTGGCTTTTCTCGCCGGGGCCGACGGCGGCTGGATCAATGGCCAAACCCTGCGCGCCAACGGCGGCATCATCTGATTGGCGACGCGCCGCCGCCGGATCGGGTATCCTGTGGCGGAACATATCACATCAAGGGCAACGTATGGCGGGCCACACTCAGCAATCCCATCCTGGCGTCAGATCGCCCTGTGTCAGCCTGTGCCGGATCGACGACGAAACCCAGCAGTGCCGCGGATGCCGGCGCACGCGGGCGGAGATCGCCGCCTGGCCGACCGCCAGCGACGCGGAGAAACGCGCCATCTGGCGGCGGCTTGAGCTGCGTGCGGAATTCAAGCAAAACACATAGTCGCGAGAGCACGACACGCCGCACTCCCGTGAAGGTTTATTCCTGATACGGCTAGCCAGCCTCAGAAATCCCAGTCCTCATCCTCGGTGTTGACCGCCTTGCCGATGACGTAGGACGACCCTGAGCCGGAGAAGAAGTCGTGGTTTTCGTCGGCGTTCGGCGACAGCGCCGACAGGATCGCCGGGTTGACCTCCGCCATCGCCGGTGGGAACAGCGCTTCATACCCGAGGTTCATCAGCGCCTTGTTGGCGTTGTAGTGCAGGAAGGTCTTCACGTCTTCCGTCCAGCCGACGCCGTCGTACAGCTCCTCGGTGTAACGCACCTCGTTGTCGTACAGATCCTGCAGCAGATCGAAGGCGAAGTTTTTCACCTGCTGGCGCCGCGCGGCGTCCACCTTCTCCAGCCCTTTCTGGAACTTATAGCCGATATAGTAGCCGTGCACCGCTTCGTCGCGAATGATCAGGCGGATCAGATCGGCGGTGTTGGTCAGCTTGGCGCGGCTGGACCAGTACATCGGCAGGTAAAAGCCCGAATAGAACAGGAACGACTCGAGGAAGACGCTGGCGACTTTTTTCAGCAGCGGATCGTCGCTGCGGTAGTGAGCCAGAATGATGCCGGCTTTCTTCTGCAGCGCGCGGTTTTCCTCGCTCCAGCGATAGGCGTCATCCACGTCCGGCGTTTGGCACAGGGTGGAGAAGATTGAGCTGTAAGAGCGGGCGTGCACCGCCTCCATAAAACTGATGTTGGAGTACACCGCCTCTTCGTGCGGCGTCAGCGCATCGGCGATCAGGGCCGGCGCGCCGACGGTGTTCTGGATGGTGTCCAGCAGCGTCAGCCCGGTGAACACCCGAATGGTCAGCTGCTGCTCCTTCGGCGTCAGCGTGGCCCAGGAGGGGATATCGTTGGACAGCGGCACCTTCTCCGGCAGCCAGAAGTTGGAGGTCAGGCGGTTCCACACCTCCAGATCCTTGTCGTCTTCGATGATGTTCCAGTTGATGGCGCGCACCAGCGGCGCCGATGTTACGGTCGTCATAAGTTGCCTCACAGCGAGCAGGACACGCAGCCCTGCACCTCGGTGCCTTCCAGCGCCATCTGGCGCAGGCGGATGTAGTAAATGGTCTTGATGCCTTTGCGCCAGGCGTAGATCTGCGCGCGGTTGATGTCGCGGGTGGTGGCGGTATCGCGGAAGAACAACGTCAGCGACAGCCCCTGATCGACGTGTTGCGTGGCGGCGGCATAGGTATCGATGATTTTCTCCGGGCCAATCTCGTAGGCATCCTGGTAATACGCCAGGTTGTCGTTGGTCATGTAAGGCGCCGGGTAGTAAACGCGGCCGATCTTGCCTTCCTTGCGGATCTCGATGCGCGAAACGATCGGATGAATGCTGGAGGTGGCGTTGTTGATGTACGAGATGGAGCCGGTCGGCGGCACCGCCTGCAGGTTCTGGTTGTACAGCCCGTGCATCATCACCGACTGGCGCAGCGCGCGCCACTCGTCGCGCCCCGGAATGGCGATGCCGGCGGCGGCGAACAGCTCGCGCACCCGCTCGGTCTGCGGCAGCCAGTCGCGTTCGGTGTATTTGTCGAAGTACTCGCCGCTGGCATAGCGCGAGTGCTCAAAGCCGTCAAAGGCGCCGCCGCGCTCGATCGCCAGCCGGTTAGAGGCGCGGATGGCGTGATAGGCCACGGTATAGAAATAGAGATTGGTGAAGTCGATGCCTTCTTCCGAGCCGTAGAAGATACGCTCGCGCGCCAGGTAACCGTGCAGGTTCATCTGACCGAGACCGATGGCGCGGGCGCTGCGGTTGCCTTCGGCGATCGACGGCACCGAGCGGATGTCGCTCATGTCGGCCACCGCGGTCAGCGCACGGATCGCGGTCTCGATCGCTTTGCCGAAGTCCGGTGCGTCCATGGTTTTGGCGATGTTCAGCGAGCCGAGGTTGCAGGAGATGTCCTTGCCGATGCGATCGTAGCTCAGATCTTCATGATACGTACTGGCGCGGTTGACCTGCAGGATCTCCGAACACAGGTTGCTCATGTTGATGCGACCGGCGATCGGGTTCTCCCGGTTGACCGTGTCCTCGAACATGACATACGGGTAGCCGGATTCGAACTGGATCTCCGCCAGCACCTGGAAGAATTCGCGCGCATTGATGCGCGACTTGCGGATGCGCTTGTCGTCCACCATCTCGCGGTACTTCTCGCTGACGGCAATCTCCGAAAACGGCACGCCATACACCCGCTCGACGTCGTAGGGCGAGAACAGGTACATCTCCTCGTTGTTCTTCGCCAGCTCAAAGGTGATATCCGGGATCACCACCCCCAGCGACAGCGTTTTGATGCGGATCTTCTCGTCGGCGTTTTCCCGCTTGGTGTCGAGAAAACGCAGAATGTCCGGGTGGTGGGCGTTGAGATATACCGCGCCGGCTCCCTGGCGTGCGCCGAGCTGGTTGGCGTAGGAGAAGGCATCTTCGAGCATTTTCATGATCGGAATGACGCCGGAAGACTGGTTCTCGATGCGCTTGATCGGCGCGCCCACTTCGCGAATATTGCTCAGCAGGAAGGCCACGCCGCCGCCGCGTTTCGACAGCTGCAGCGCGGAGTTCACCGCCCGGCCGATCGATTCCATATTGTCTTCGATGCGTAGCAGGAAGCAGGAGACCAGTTCGCCGCGCTGGCGTTTGCCGCAGTTGAGGAAGGTCGGCGTGGCCGGCTGGAAGCGGCCCGAAATCATCTCCTCCACCAGATCCTGCGCCAGGGCGGTATCGCCCGCCGCCAGCGTCATCGCCACCATGCACACCCGATCTTCGTAGCGTTCCAGATAGCGCTTGCCGTCGAAGGTTTTGAGCGTATAGCTGGTGTAGTACTTGAAGGCGCCGAGGAAGGTCTCGAAGCGGAATTTTTTGGCGTAGGCCTGCTGGAACAGCTGCTTGATAAACGGGAACTCGTACTGCGCCAGCACCTGCGGCTCGTAGTAGCCTTCTTCCACCAGATAGCGCAGCTTTTCCTCCAGGTTATGGAAGAACACGGTGTTTTGGTTGACGTGCTGCAGGAAGTAGTGCCGCGCCGCCAGCCGATCCTTGTCGAACTGGATCCGGCCTTCCGCATCGTAAAGATTGAGCATCGCGTTGAGCGAATGGTAATCCAGCGCGCCCGTCTCGGGCCTGGTCAGTTCTGTCGTTGCCAAAATGCGGTTACTCCCTGTCGAACGTTTTCAACGTCTTGCGCGGTGCCGAGCAGCTCGAAGCGGTACAAAAAAGGCACCTGGCATTTTTTGGCGATGATGTCGCCGGCGATGCCGTACGCTGCGCCGAAGTTGGTGTTCCCGGCGGCGATGACGCCGCGCAGGTATGAACGGTTTTGCGGAACGTTGAGAAAGCGGATCACCTGGATCGGCACCGCGCCGACGGCGCTGCCGCCGCCATAGCTGGGCACGATCAAGATATAGGGTTGTTCCATCAGCAATTTGCTGCGGGCGCCGGCGATCGGAATGCGGATCGCCGGCAGGCCCAGTTTCTCAACGAATCGGTGGGTGTTCTCCGAACTGCTGGAGAAATAGACCAGCGGATTCATCGTCGAGCCTCAGCAGGTGAGCGCCAGCGCGCCGATTTTGTCCGGCCGGAAACCGGACCAGTGATCGTCACCGGCGATAATCACCGGAACCTGCTGATAACCCAATGATTTAACGTGGTTCAGCGCCTGCTGATCCTGGGTGAGATCGATCACCTGATAATCAATCCCCTGCTTATCAAATGCGCGATAGGTGGCGTTGCACTGGACACAGTCCGGCTTACTGTAAATAATAATGCTCATGATTCGCATTTACCTTTAGACTGAAGGAAAGGCGGACAAGTCAGATAACGGAGCATCGTTCCTGGCGTTTCTGACGGCGTTATCAACCGAACGACATTCCCTGCGGCTGACCTATAAAATACTATATGTTGATATTTGTTTTATCAACCACGCTATATATGGTGTTTTGTGGGGTTAAGTGCGCAGACCGCGTCGGAGCTGGGAAGGCGAGGGGAAAATTTTTTTTCGGGTGGGAAATTCCCCCCTCTCAGAGAAGAGGGGGAGGCGAACGCATTATTGGCGCATGCTGACGGCCAGCCGGTTGAAGGCGTTCATGATGCTGATGGCGAAGGTCAGATCGGCGATCTCGGTATCGCTGAAGTGCGCTTTCAGCGCCTCAAAAGCGCTGTCCGGCGCGCCGGTGGCGGCGATCAGCGTCACCGACTCGGCCCATTCCAGCGCGGCGCGTTCGCGCTCGCTGAACTCATGGCTGACGCGCCAGCCCGCCAGCGTATCGAGTTTGGCGTGGCTGAAGCCGCTTTCGCGCAGCGCTTTACCGTGCATGTCCAGGCAGTAGGCGCAGCCGTTGATCTGAGAAACGCGCATAAACATCAACTCGATGGTCGCTTTGTCCAGAGCGCCTTTCTCCAGCGCCATCAGCGCGCTCACCATATTTTTGTACGGGGCGGGCGCCAGCTCGGCGTAATTCAAACGTTGCTTAATCATGGTCAACCTCAATCGATAGTAACGAAATCATGGCGCTACTTTAGCGGCCTTATGGTCTATGCTATAGGGCCATAAAATGATTATTTAACCGGGCCATGATGCCAACTTTCCTGACCTCGCTGCGTTTGGACAGCCGTCTCGCCGAACCGCTGTACCGGCAGATTTATCTGCGAATCAAAGACGCCATCGCCCAGGGCAACCTGGCGGCGGGCAGCCGGCTGCCTTCGGTACGCGGGTTGGCGAGCGATCTTGGCGTGGCGCGCGCCACGGTGGAAAGCGCCTATGCTCAACTGATCGCCGAAGGTTTTTTGCAGAGCCGGGGGCAGGCAGGCACCTATGTCTCGCCGCAGTTGCCGCCCATGCAGGGGGCGGCGTCCGCTGCACCGCCGTTGCCGGCGGTGGCGCCCGATCCGCTGCAGCCGCAGGGCATGCTGCAGCCTTTCCAACTGGGCGTGCCGGCGCTGGATGCGTTTCCACGTGCGCTGTGGCAGCGCATTGTCGCCCGCCAGCTGCGCGGTTCTACGGTGGCTTCCCTGGCGCTGCCGCCGGCCGGCGGCCTGCCTGAACTGCGTGAGGCGATCGCCCATTATCTGCATTTGTCGCGCGGCATCAGCTGCCAGCCGGAGCAGATTTTCCTCTGCGCCGGCTACCCGGCGCTGTTGGACTGGGTGGTGGAGACGCTGTTGCACGCCGGTGACGCGGTATGGATCGAAGATCCCGGTTATCCGGTTACGCGCCCGCTGCTGCGGGCCGCCGGCGTGAGGCCGGTCGCCGTGCCGGTGGATGAACAGGGAATGGACGTGGCCGCCGGTATCCTGACGGAGCCCGAGGCGCGGCTGGCGGTGGTCACGCCGACTCATCAGAGCCCGCTCGGCGTCTCGCTCAGCCTGGCGCGGCGGATGGCGCTGCTCGACTGGGCGCAGCAGCGCGGGGCCTGGATCCTCGAGGATGACTACGACAGCGAGTTTCGCTATCACGGGCGACCATTGCCGCCGCTGAAAAGCCTCGATGTTCAGGGGCGGGTGCTGTACGCCGGCACTTTCAGCAAAACGCTGTTCCCGGCGCTGCGCATGGCTTATCTGGTGGTGCCCGCCGGTCTGACGGCGGCATTCGCGCGCAGCAGCCGGCTGCGCGGCTGCGGCTGCCCGCCGCTGCTGCAGGCAAGCGTGGCGGATTTCATCCGCCAAGGGCATTTCTACCGCCACCTGAAACGCATGCGGCCGCTGTACCGCCAGCGTCGCGAGTGGTTGACGCAGGCGCTGGAACGGCAGCTGGGGGCCTGGCTGACGGTGGTGCCGCAGCAGGGCGGCATTCAGCTGTTGGCTCGGCTGCATCACGGGCTGGCGGATGCGCCGTTGGCGGCGAAAGCGTGGCGGCAGGGGCTGGCGGCGCAGGCGTTGTCGGATTGGCAAATCGATCGTCCGGCGGGGCAGGGGTTACTGTTGGGGTTCGCCAATTTCAGCCGGCGAGAGGAGGCGGAGCGGGCGGTGCAGGGGCTAGCGCAGCTGTTTAAACACGCAAATTAAACGGCCCGCGATTTCCGCGGGCCAGACGCACATCTGTTTTATCTTTATGACTGCAGGGGTGTTAACGCCGGGCCAGCAGCACGCCGAGCACGATGCCGACGGCGGCACCGATCCCTACGCCCTGCCAAGGTTTGTCACGCACATAGCTGTCGGCTTGATCGACCGCGTCGCGCGCATGCTGTGTCAGACTGGTGGAGCCATTGAACCGCGCCCGGGCGTCGCGCAACACGCCTTTCGCCTTGCTGTGCAGCTCTTTCAGTTCCTCTTTGGTCTTGTCACCGGACTCGCGCAACACTTCATCCAGCGTATCGGCCAACAGAGTGACGTCCTGATCGATGTCGCGTTCTGTTCTTTCCGCTTTCTTAAACATTCAGCTCTCCATTTCGACACATGTCTTTTAAGTGTAGACCATGTCGAGATTTGCGTGGCCGATCACGGAAAAAAACCGCCGTCACGCAGGTGTTTGCCGGCACCTGGGCTTTGTACATTTGGTTACTCGGCGAAACCAATCACTCACGGAAGCGGCGGTTTGATTCCACTAGTATCTGTTTCAACGGCTCCACCGGAGCTTACCGAAACAACACTCTGAGGATTTAAAGATGAAAAAAGTATTAGCGCTGATCGTTGCTGCCACTATGGGTCTGTCTTCTGTTGCTTTCGCTGCTGATACTGCAGCTACTGCTCCGGCTACCACCACCGCGCCAGCTGCGACCACCACTACCGCTGCGCCAGCGGCGGCTGCTGAAAAAGCGCCAGCTAAAGCGACGCACCACAAGAAAGCCAAGCACCACAAAAAAGCGCCAGCCCAGAAAGCTCAGGCCGCTAAAAAGCACCACAAAAAAGCGCCGGCTCAGAAAGCCCAGGCAGCTAAAAAGCACCACAAAAAAGCGCCAGTGCAGAAAGCTCAGGCCGCTAAAAAACACCACAAAAAAGCCGGTAAAAAAGCGTAATTAAGTGATGTTTGCGGAACCGAAAGGTTCCGCACGCTCCAGTCCGTACTCCAGACACCCGGTTCTTCCGGGTGTCTTCTTTTGAGGCGACGCACGATGATCAATCGCTATCTGTTTGAAGTCATTTTCAGCGCGGTAACCCTGTGCGGGGTGATCGTCGGCTGGGAACTGTTTTTGGCCGGCAGCTTTTTGTGATCATTGCGCCGCGGCGGTTTCATGCAAATGCCGCCAGCCGAGCGCGTTGCGCTGGCGTTCAAACACCACCGTGGAGTAGCGCAGCGTGGCGCTTTGTCCCGGCAGACTCTGTTTTTCCCGGTAGCTGACTACCGCACCCGTCGGCCATTCGGCCACCAGCTTCATCTCTTCTATCTCGATTTCCAGACCCGGTTTGGCGGCGCGATGCGCGCGGAAAAAAGCGCACAGCGCGGTGAAATCCAGCGTGGCGCCGTTCAGCGCGATCATGCTGAAATCCGGCGTAAAGCGCGCCAGCAGCGCCTGCTCCTCTCCGGCGCCTTTGCCCAGCCAGCGTTCAATGGCGATGTGGGCGTCGATCACTTCGGTAAAATACGGGTTCATAAAGCATCCTGTTGAGCGTTGAGTTGGCGCACGATGGCGCGGTTGGCGAGGCGCAGACACAGCAACAGCGGGATAAGTGTGCTGGCGCCCGCCAGAATGAAGCAGGTTCGGTAAGCCGCCGCGGGCGGCAACACGGCCAGCAGCAGATTCAGCAGCAGACTGAGCAGCGCCACGCCGAGGCAAAAACTGAGCTGGCGGTTGATATTCCACAGTGCGCTGGCGTCCGCCAATTGGCCGTCGGGGATCTGCAGAAACGCGCTGCTCTGCGCGGTGCTGCTGCACAGGCTGCCGCCGAACCCCATCAGGGCGAAGGCGGCGATCTGCCACGCGTGCTGCCCGGCCTGATCGATCTGCGCCAGCGTCAGCATGCCGGCACCTTGCAACAGACAGCCGGCGATCAGCAGCGGCCGCGGGCCGAGGCGATTAAAGCTTTTGCCGGTCAGCGTGATGGCCAGGAACGACGCCAGCGCCCAGGGCAGCATCAGGCCGCCGACCTGCGCGGCGGGCATCCCCAGCTGGTTTTGCAAATACAGCATCGCCACCAGGCTGACGCCGATGAACAGGCCGGGAATGCACAAATAAACCGCCATGGCGTTGCGCAGCAGCGGATCGCCGACCAGCCGCAGGTTCAGCAGCGGCTGCGGGGTGCGCAGGCTATGGCGCAGATAATAGGCCAGCACCAGCAGGCCGGCGGCCAGCAGCGCCGCGCCGGAAACCTGATGACCGGCTTCGCTCAGCCGGGTCAGGCCGAGCAGCAGCAGCGTCAGCGCCGCGCAGGCGCTCAGTAATCCAGTCGCGTCGAGCGGTTTGCGCGCCGCCGTCGGCGTTTCCGCACGTAGCCACAACGCCGCCAGTGCCAGGGCCAGGGCCGCCAGCGGCAGGTTGGCGAAAAACACCCAGCGCCAGTCCAACCGATCGACGAGCCAGCCGCCCAGCGCCGGTGACAGCGCCGGCGCCAGCAGCCCGACCAACATGATGGCGGCCGACAGCCCGGCGCGTTCATGGCTGCGGTACAGCTGATAGGTCAGCGTCTGGCCGATGGGGATCAGCAAGCCGCCGCCCATGCCCTGCAGGGTGCGCCAGCCGATCAGCGCGCCGATGCTGTCGGCGTTGCCCGCGCCGAGGGTGGCCAGCATGAACAGCGCCAGGGAGAGCAGAAACACCCGCCGCCCGCCGATGCGCTGCGCCAGCCAGGCGCTGAGCGGGATCACCAGCGTCAGGCCGAGAATATAGCCGTTGCTGACCCACGCCAGCTGGCTGACCGATGCTCGCATCGCCTGGCCGATGGCGGGGTAGGCGACGTTGGCGATAAACATATTGATCAAATCGACGAAAAAGCCGAGCAGATAGACGATTGCCACTTTGCTGCGATAAGACATGGTGCCTCCGGTTGAAGGCGGGCAGTGTAGCGGGGGGAAAAGTGCGGATAAATCGGCGGCGGGCGATTACACTGTCAAAATCATTTTGACAATAAGGGCGGCGAAATGCTGAATTTGCAGCGCCTGGCGATCTTCGCGGCGGTGGTGGAGGCGGGCAGCTTTACCGCAGCAGCGGTGGCGCTGGGGCAAACCAAGGCGGTGGTGAGCTTTAACGTCAAGCAGCTGGAGAATGAGCTGGGGGTGTCACTGCTGGTGCGCAGCACCCGCCGATTATCGCTGACCGATGCCGGCGAACGCTTCTACCAGCGCAGCCTGCAGTTGTTGCAGGAGGCGGAGAACGTGCTCGACGACGTGCGCCGCGATCATCACGGGCTGAGCGGCGTGCTGCGCATCACCAGCACGCCGGAGTACGGCGCGCAGGTGGTGGCGCCGGCGCTGGCGGCGTTTTCGCGCCAGCATCCGCGCCTGCGCATCCAGCATGTGTCTTCTTCTTATCATGCCGATCTGATCTCGGAGCGCTTCGACGTGGCGATCCGTCTGGGCCAGCTGGCGGATTCCAGCCACCGCGCGGCCTTGATCGACAGCTTCGCCATTTTTCCGGTGGCGGCGCCGGATTATCTGGCCGACCGGCCGATGCATTCGCTGACGGATCTGGCGCAGGCGCAGTGGATCGCCCACAGCCGGCTCAGTTCGCCCCTCAGCTGGCAGGTGGTCACGCCGCAGCGCGAAGCGGTGCTGTTCAAGGTGGCGGACGCCGCCACGCTTACCGGCGACAGCGCCGCGGCATTGCTGGCGTTCGCCCTGCATGGCGCCGGGGTGGCGTTGCTGCCGGCGTGGCTGGCGCAGCCCGAGATCGACGCCGGCAGGCTGCAGCGGTTGCTGCCGGATCACCGTTTCCCCGAGCAGAGCATCTATGCGCTCTACCCGAATACCCGCCATGTGCCGGAGAAGGTGCGGGCGTTTATCGATTTTCTGCGCGCGCGGGTGGCGGCAAAATCGTTAGCGAAATAATAATTCGTTATCACTCTCTCATTTATCATCAAATCTCATCGGGGTATGCTGGAGGGCTTCGTCTACCCCGTCCGATGCGAGCCACCTTCGATGACCGCAGAAAATAACTTCCAGCTGAACCGACGCATTCTGTCCGTGGTGATGTTCACCTTCGTCTGCTACCTGACCATCGGCCTGCCGCTGGCGGTGCTGCCGGGATTTGTGCATGACCACCTGGGCTACAACTCGGTGTTGGCGGGCCTTATCATCAGTGCGCAATACTTCGCCACGCTGTTCAGCCGTCCGCATGCCGGGCGCTACGCCGATCAGCTGGGGCCGAAGAAGGTGGTGCTGTTCGGCCTGACGTGCTGCGGCGCCAGCGGGCTGTTTTACGCGCTGGCGTTTGGCGTTGACGGTTATCCGTGGCTCAGCCTGCTGCTGCTGTGCGTGGGGCGGGTGTTTCTCGGCGTCGGCGAAAGCTTCGCCAGCACCGGTTCCACGCTGTGGGGCATCGGCCGGGTCGGGGCGATGCACACCGCACGGGTGATTTCCTGGAACGGCGTCGCCACCTACGGGGCGATGGCGGCTGGCGCGCCGCTCGGCGTGTACCTGAATCAGCAGTGGGGCTTGGCCGGGGTGGCGGCGCTGATCGTGCTGGCGGTCGCGGTGGCGCTGCTGTTGGCGAGCGGCAAGCCGGACGTCTCGATCGCCGCCGGGCAGCGCATCGCCTTCAGCGCGGTGTTCGGCCGCATCTGGGCCTATGGTCTCGGGCTGGCGATGGGCACCGTCGGCTTCGGCGTCATCGCCACGTTCATCACCCTTTACTACGCCGACAAGGGCTGGAGCGGCGCGGCGTTTTCGCTGACGCTGTTCAGCTGCGCCTTCGTCGGCATCCGCCTGATCTTCAGCAACGTCATCAACCGCCACGGCGGGTTGAAGGTGACGCTGGCGTCGTTTCTGGTCGAGATCGTCGGGCTGCTGTTGATCTGGCAGGCCGGCGAACCCTGGATAGTGCAAACAGGCGCGTTGCTGGCCGGCGCCGGTTTTTCGCTGGTGTTCCCGGCGCTGGGCGTTGAGGCGGTGAAACAGGTGCCGCCGCAGAACCAGGGCACGGCGCTCGGCACTTATTCGGCGTTCCTCGACCTGGCGTTGGGCATCACCGGCCCGCTGGCCGGGCTGCTGATTGGGCAAGCGGGCGTGCCGTCGATCTATCTGGCGGCGGCGCTGCTGGTGGCGATCGGGGTGCTGCTCACCCTGCGCCTGCTGCAGCGCAGCCGGCGCTGATTCAGGAATAGTCCGAAACCCGGATTCCTCCCCAGAAAATCGTTGTTTCGGTGAATGATTACGGTAAGGTCGCTCAGCGGTCCAGAATGAGAGGAGGAATCGATGTATTTACGGCCGGATGAAGTGGCTAAAGTGTTGGAGAATACCGGCTTTGAGCGTGATTATGTCACCGATCAGGCCTATGGCTACCGCAAGGGTACGCATTATGTGTATGTGAATCGCGAAGCGCGGATGGGCAGAACCGCATTGGTGATCCACCCGGCGTTGAAAGAGAGAAGCGTGCATTTCGCCACGCCGACCTCGCCGGTGCGCACCAGCGAGCAGTATCTGGAGTTTCCCCTGGATTTAAGCAGCGACGCCCCGAACCTGCGTTACGGCATCGCACACGGCTTCAGCTCGCGCGAAGCGCTGTCGCGCTACCTCTACAGCATGTTCCTGTAATCGGTCCCCCGCCCGGGGGACGCGATCAGCCGTGGGCCAACGCTTCGCGGTTGAAACGCTCATTGTAGGCGCGGCGGAACTGCGCCAGTTCAAATGCATCGATATCCAGCTCGGCGAAGTAAAACAGCGCCGCTTCGGTGTGCTCGGCGTGCAGCTCCGGCGACAGCCCGGCGCGCAGCAGCACGTCGCGCCACAGGGCAATCTGTTCGTCGTCCGCCTGTTTGATGAACGTCAGATAGATGAACAGCAGGTAAGCGGCCTGGTGCATCTCTTCGGTGTAGCCGTTGTTCAGCATGCGGATAAAGGTCTGGCTTTGGCGGCCGCCCATTTCCTGGATCATCGATTCGATCAGCATCGGTTTGACCCTCAGCAGATGGGCCAGCGAATCGATGGCTTTGCGGGTGTCGGACGTCAGAATGCGGTAACCGATAATAAATACGACGATCAGGACGGCGAGGATGATCCAGGTCATTTAGGCTTTATTACACTCTCAATACGCCAGAAGAGGGAGAGGCGCTGTGCGACAGCGCCCGCTATCAATGCTGTTCGCCGCTGAAATTACCGACCGCGCTCTGCTGGCGCAGATGGTGGTTAAAGGTGGCCGCGTCTTTGGCCAACGCGTCGAGATGGGCGCCAAGCATTTTGATCTGCTTGACCAGCGCATGTTGTTCCGGCACCGAACTGGCGGTGCTCAGTTTGCGCGCCAGTTGTTCATTCTGCGCCCGCAGCGCGGCTTCGCGCTGTTTGGCTTCTTCCAGCAGTTGCTGCAGCGCCTGGTAGCTCTGCTGCCATTCGCGGTGTTGCCGTTCGAAGCTGCTCTGCAACTCATTCATCGCATTTTGAAACTGGATTTCCAGCTCGCGCATTGTCATGGGCTCGATCCTTTGCGGCACTCAATGATGGCTTAGCAGTATAGCGAAAACTGCTCGCAAGCTCACCCGTTGACGACAAATGAGACACATGCCGCTGACAATTCCCGGCTTGCAACCGTGGCAAGGCGTCTTACAATCGACCCCATTCCCGGCCGTAAAGGCTGCCGTTCAAGAGAGGTGGAACATGAGCGAGCAGGAAAAAGACTTTTTTGAACAGGCGATGGCGGACGTGGTGCCGCTGGCGAACGGGCGGCAGACCTTGCACCTCCGGCCGCAGGAGACGGTGGACAAAAGCGCGCGGCGCGAAGCACAGCGGCTGCGGCAGGAAAACTTCCTCAGCACCGATTTTCTCGAGGTGATCCCCTGCGAACAGCCGCTGGAGTTCAAAGGGGAAGGCATTCAGCAGGGCGTGCTGGACAAGCTGCGCAACGGGCGTTACCCGCCGCAGGCGTCGCTGAACCTGCTGCGTCAGCCGGTCGAAGCCAGCCGGCAGGCGCTGTTTCGCTTCATCGTGCAGGCGGAGGCGCAAAACCTGCGTTCGCTGCTGATCGTGCATGGCCGCGGGCGGCAGAACGACAGCCATCCGAATATCGTGCGCAGTTACGTCGCCAAATGGCTGGCGCAGTTTGAACAGGTGCAGGCGTTTTGCCGCGCCTTACCGCGCGACGGCGGCGAGGGCGCCTGCTACGTCACGCTGCGTAAATCGGCGCAGGCCAGGGCGGAAAACTTTGAGCGCCACGCCAAGCGCAGCCGTTGAAAGGATTGCCGAAATAAAATGGCCGGCGAATATCGCCGGCCATCGATGAATTATTTATTAAATATTTTATAGTCCAGCGAATAACGGCCGGCGCCGGTCACCGCCAGCAACAGCAAACCACCAATGATGCTGATGTTTTTAAAGAAGTTGATTTCGTTGCCCATCATTTCCATACCGGTCATTTTCCAGAATGGATGGCCGATAAACGCGGTGCCCAAAACATAGAGGGCGAAAATGACCGCGATAGGGCGAGTAAACAGGCCGAGAATAAGCGCGATGCCGAAAATAAACTCCACCACCACGGCAACGATCGCCGCCAAATAAGGCATCGGCGTGCCGTAACCTTCCATCGCCGTGACGGTCGCACCGAAGTTGACCAGTTTCATCCAACCGAAAATGATAAACAGAATCATCAGCAATATGCGGGACAGCAGAATTACGCCGTCTTTTGAGCTATCACCCATTTCGAACTCCTTAGCCACTGTCGGAATTATGTTGTCTTACTGTATAAAGATTAGAACAATTTACGTTTTTTTCTAGCGGCGACGGGCGGTTGCGCCACTTTTTTCGATGGGCGAGACGCGTGGTGAAGCCGGCGGTATTGCCTATACTTGACTCTGGAGCAAAAACAATAAAACAGGCAATGTGAGGCCATGATGGATGAGGAATTGACCGCCGCCGGTTACCGCCGTTATTCCGGTGATAAGATTGACGTTTATTTTAACAGTGCAGTTTGCCGCCATTCCGCCAACTGCGTGCATGGCAACGCGGCTATTTTTACCCTGAATCGCCGCCCGTGGATTATGCCGGACAATGCCGAGCCGGCCGAGGTGAAACGCGTTATCGACAGCTGCCCCAGCGGCGCACTTAAATATAGGGAGAAATCATATGGATCATAAAATCTTGGCAGACGACAAGCGTTTTTATATCAATGATGAGCAAGGCAAGCTGATCGCCGAGATCTCTTTCGTGCCGAGCGGCGACAAGCTGACCATTATCGATCACACCTGGGTGGATGAGTCATTGAAGGGGCAGGGCGTCGGCAAAAAGCTGGTGGCGCTGGTGGTGGAGAAAATGCGCGCTGAGCAGCGTAAAGTCATTCCGCTGTGCCCGTTCGCCAAGCATGAGTTTGATACCACGCCAGCCTATCAGGACATTCGCGCCTGAGGCGATAACGGGGCGCGGCGCGCGCCCCGAGCGTTCAGCAGACGCCGAAATCGCCGTCTTCATGGTACAGCGCCACCTCGCTGGCCTGCACCTCCGTGCGCTGCTCTTTACCCAGTTCATTCCAGCTGCAAACCAGGGTTTCGCCGTCGATCGCCACCACGGTCATCTTTGGGCCGCCGGTGGTGCGTTGTACAAAATCACCGATATTGAATGCCATGCGTTCCTCCACAACAGATTAAACCTCACCTATTGATAACACAGAATGGCGCTACCGTTGGCAGATGTTTCGTTATGCATTAAATTATACAGCGATTATCACCAGGGAGAGCAGACTAACATGCCGGGATTATTGATGTTTTATGTGGGGGGTACGGCACCGGGCGCCAATATTGAGTTGCACGACGTGCAGTTCGCGGCGGCGGATCGGCCGGATGAGGCGTATCCGCTGCTGCGCGAAAAGTGGTTCGGCGATAAGCGCAAGGTGCATGTCGACGGTTATGCGCGCATCGACTGGGCGGACGGTTACGACGTGAGCCTGGAGCCTGCGCCGTTCGCCGGTGAAGAGAAGCTGTTTTTCGTTAACGTGGGCGGTTACCGCAGCGATGAGCTGGCGGAACTGCACCAGTTCGGCCTGTTTGTGGCGCGCTCTGCCGGCGAGGCGAAAGACAAAGCCAAACGAGTGCTGCTGACCGATAGCGCGCAGCAGCACAAGGATGACCTGGCCGAGGTGGACGACTGCCTGCTGCTGCAGGCGCTGCAGGGTTATCACGTTCATCTGCGGGCCAACCCGCACGGCAAACCGGCCCGGCCGCTGTGGCAGGGGTATCTGCCGATTGGTGAGTAACGTTGGGGGGAGGCGACCTCCCCAAATTTGGCGGTGTTAATGGTGTACTGCAGGTGAATCAGGCAAGCATCAGGCGGGTTTGCGGGCGGCGAGAATGAAGATCATCGGGCGTTCCTGCTCTTCGTCCAGCGCCGGGGTAGCGGCGATTTGCTGCGCGCTGGGGCCCCATTCGTTCAAATGCTGGATGATAAATCCTTGCTGCGCCAGCGGGTTGATATAGCTGCCGAGCGTGCGGTGCTGCTTGATGACGCCTTCCGCCAGCCAGTTGGAGACGCGCTGGCCTTCCCGCTGGTAGCCGTTGACCGGCCAGGATTTCTGCCCGTTGCCGTCGGTCAGCCAGCCCTGCTGCGCCGGGGCGGTGTAGATCGGGTGCTCGGCGGTGAAGATGAACTGCCCGCCGGGTTTCAGCGCGGCGTAAACCGTGGCGAACAGCGCGGCCAGATCCTCGAGGTAGTGCAGCGTCAGCGAGCTGTAGACCAGATCGTAACTTTCCGGCGGCAGCTGCAGCTGCGCCAAATCTTGCCGGCGGTACTCGATGCCCGCGTCGGCGGTCATCTCCCGCGCCTTGGCCAGCATCTTTTCCGAGACGTCCAGCCCCAGCACGCTGGCTGCGCCCTGTTCGCGCGCGCTGCGGCAAAACCAGCCGTAGCCGCAGCCGAGATCGACCACGCTTTTTCCCTGCAAGCCCGGCAGGATGCGGCGGATGGCGGGCCATTCCGGCGCGCCGTCCAGACCGTGCTGCGAGCGGCTGAGCTGCGCGTAGCCGTCGAAGAAGGCCTGATTGTCATAGATGTTTTGCGTCATGATGACTCCTTGGGATGAATGACGGCGGCGGAATGCCGCTGCCATACTCTGCATATTGCTGCATAATTCTACGCTGACAACATGAATAACGGGAATGACGATGGACATGATTTCGGTGCGGCAAGCGCCCGAGCTGGCGCCGCGCGCCATTGCATATTTTCAGCGGCACTGGGCCACGGCAGAGACGCTGATGATGTATGAAGACGCTATCAACCGCAGCCTCGGCGCCGCCAACCCGCTGCCGCAGTGGTACCTGCTGATGGAAAATGACCAGATCCTCGGCTGTGCGGGGCTGATTACCAACGACTTTATCAGCCGCGGCGAGCTGTATCCCTGGTTGTGTGCGCTCTACGTAGAGGAAACGCAGCGCGGCCGGGGCTGCGGCGCCAAGCTGATTGAGCATGTGGCGGCGGAAACTCGCCGGTTGGGCTTCCCGCAGCTGCACCTGTGCACCGATCTGAAAGGGTACTACGAGCGCAGCGGTTTCGTTTATAACGGGCTTGGGTATCACCCCTGGGGCGAGGCCTCGCGGGTCTATTCGCGGGTGCTGTGATTGCCGCCGCCGTGTAAGACAAACCTGACTTTTCATTCACCTCATCGCGCATCGCGGGTTACACTGGCCGCTTGTTCGCAACCGACCGGGTTAATTCACCGCTGCGATGAGAGTGCCACGCCAGCTACAGCAACGCTTTGCCGCCTGCATCGCCATTATGGCGGTGCTGTTGCTGTTTGTTGCGCCGGTGGTGTCGAAATCGCTGATGCACCATCAGATGATGAGCGGCATGGCGCAGCCGGCAGCTACCATGCAGCATGAGATGCACGGAATGGTGATGCCCGCCGCCGAACATGCCGGCCACCATGGCATGGATCCGGCAGAGATGATCTTCTGCGGCTATTGCGAGCTGCTGATCCACGTGCCGCTGCTGCTGTGGGCATTCGTCCCGCTGCTGTGGCTGATGACGCGCATCGCGCGCCTGCCTTGCGCGCCGCGCATCGTCCCCCCGCCCCTTCGGCGCCTTACTCTGCGGCCGAGCCCGCGCGGGCCGCCCGGCCAGCCGTTTTTCCCTAATGCTTGATCATGGGTAACGCCGTTCGTATCGCTGCGGACGGTTTGCCTGCGCGCACAGTTTGAAAAACGAGAAAGGCCATGTCTTCAATAACCAAAACTCCACCTGCCGCATCGCCGCGTGGCGCGATGCTGAACCTGATCAGACGGCTGCATTTCTATATCGGCCTGCTGGTTGCCCCTTTTATTTTTGTCGCCGCACTGACCGGCACGCTGTATGTGCTGACCCCGCAGCTTGAAGAGGCGCAGTATCGCGATGCGCTTTTCACCGAACCGCACGGGCAGGCGAGATCGCTGGCTGATCAGATCGCGGCTGCCCGCCGTGAGGCGGGTGCCGAGGCGCGCATTTACGCCGTGCGCCCGGCGCCCAGCGCAACGGACACCACTCGCGTGCAGTTCGTGAGTGCCGATCTGGGCGCTTCCGAGTCGCGCGCGCTGTTTGTCGATCCTTACACGTTGGCGATCAAGGGCGACATGACGGTGTACGGCACCTCCGGCGTACTGCCGCTGCGCACCTGGCTGGACAAGCTGCACAGCAGCCTGCTGCTTGGCGATCTGGGCCGCAACTACAGCGAGCTGGCGGCTTCCTGGCTGTGGGTGGCCGCGCTGGGCGGCGTGGCGCTGTGGCTGGCGACGCGGCCGAAGCGCAAGCTGAAAAGGGTGAAAGGGGGCTTCGCCGCTAACCGCCAGTGGCATATCACGCTGGGCGTAGCGCTGCTGGCCGGGCTGCTGTTCTTCTCGGCTACCGGGCTGACCTGGTCGCAGTGGGCCGGCGGCAACATCGACGCGCTGCGGGCCAACCTGGGCTGGCTGACGCCGCAGGTCAACGCCAGCCTGCAGGCCGATGCGCCGCAGATGCCGGCCGATCCGCACGCCGAGCACCGCGGGATGATGCCTGGCATGAAGATGGGCCCTGCCGCGCAAAGCAATGCGCTGAACGGCGATTGGGATCGGGCGCTGCACGCCGCGCGCGCCGCCGGAATAGACGCCGCTAAGGTCGAGCTTCGCCAGCCGAAAGGCGAGGGCAAAGCCTGGACGGTGACCGAAGTGGATCGCAGCTGGCCGACGCAGGTGGACTCGGTCGCCATCGCGCCGCAAAGCTTCGCCGTCGTCGACCAGGTACGGTTCGACACCTTCCCGCTCATCGCCAAGCTGACCCGCTGGGGTATCGACGCCCACATGGGTATTCTGTTCGGCTTGCCGAATCAGCTGCTGCTGGCGGCGTTTGGCCTTGGGCTGTGCCTGACGATCGTGTTGGGTTACCGCATGTGGTGGCTGCGTCGCCCGGCGGCGGGTGCGCAGCATCCGGTGCATACGCTGGTCGCCGCCTGGCTGGCGCTTTCCCTGCCGTCGCGCGCCGTTACGCTGCTGGTCGCAGCGGCGCTGGGTTATTGTCTGCCGGTGATGGGCGTGAGCTTCGCGGCGTTGCTGCTGGTGGACGTATGGCGCTGGCGCGCCCAGCGGCAAGGCTTGCGGGGCGAAACGCCGGAAGCGGCCGCCCGCCGCGCCGAGGTGCGCAAGTTCCGCGCGGCGGTGGCGACGGTGGCGGTGGTGGTTGGCTGCGTGATGGGCCGGGCGATCCTCGGCGGCACCGTCGAGCAGTTTCAGCTGCCGATCGGCGCCTGGAGCGCCCAGATGGTGATTATGCAGAGCCTGATGGTGCTGCTGTATACGCTGGTATTCACCCTGCTGCTTTCCATTCCGCTGTGGTATTTCTTCCTGGGGGAAAAAGAGGGGCGGTGAGGTATTTTGCGCTGATGTGATGCGTTAAACCCCGCTGTGGCGGGGTTTTTTTTGGCTATATCAGCCGGTGTGCGTGCAGTTTGACGCTTTCCATGATGCTGTCCATCGTCACCTGCACGCGGTGCGGCAACACGCCGCGCCGGCGGTAGATCAGGTAGGCCTGCATATCGATGCCGCGCTCGCGCGCCAGGCAGGGCAGAAGAGTGCCTGCATCGAGCTCGGCGGCGACGGAATAATATGGGGCGTAGACGATGCCCAGGCCCTGTTTGGCCAGCTCGATCGCCGGCAGAATGTTATCACAGACGCTGGCGCCGTTGATCTCGACCTGCACCAACTCCCCCTGCGCACTGTAGCCGCTCCAGGTATTGCGAATGCCGCCCAGCATGCGCAAGGTAATGCAGCGATGCTGCGACAGTTCATCCAGCTCATTCAGCGGCGAGCGGGCGATGTAATCCGGCGCGGCGAACAGCCCGACGCGAAAACGGGTAAAGGGCCTGGCGATCAGGCTTTCGTTTTGCGGCTGGAAGAAGCTGATCAGCAAATCGCAGTCGCTGTCGAACACCGCACCATACTTTTTTTCGCGTTCATCGGGATTGCGGGTCACCAGATCGACCGTCAGTTCCGGTGCGGCATGCAGCAGCGGCGGCAGCAAATAGCTGGCCAGGAACGCGTGGATACCGATCGGCGCGCCGAGCGTGACCATGCCGCTCAGGCTGCGTTTATAGGTGCCGGACATATCGAGCAGATCGCTATGCTCGTCCAGCAGCAGTACGGCGCGGCGCAAGAATTGTTCGCCGAACTCGGTCAGCGCCAGCGCACGCGGGCTGCGCAGGAACAGTTCCAGCCCGAGCCGTCGCTCCAGCGCGGTGAGGGCGCGCGACACGTTAGACTGCGGCATATCCAACAGCTGTGCCGCTTTGCTGACGCTCGCCGTTTCGGCAATGACGCGGACAATCCTGAGTTCTTCAATGCGGAAGTCTTTCTCTTTCACTGGCCGGCTCGCATGAGTTTGTATATCAAAAATGATATACACCTTTGGCGGCATTGTCATATGACTTATCACGGGTGGGTGGGTATCATTCGATTTGATTATTTGCTATCCACAAAAATAAAGAGAAATCCGTCAATGAAAGTGACAAGAGCGGTTATTTTACCTGCGCTGTTATTACTGGCCGCGTGCTCGTCCGCCGTGACCGAAAAAGAAAAATACTCGACCTTTCTGACCAATTATGACGATATCAATAAAGGTCAATCCGCGTCCGGCAAAGACGTTTTATATTGGAAAGATCAGAGCGTCGATTTTTCCCGTTATCAATATTTGGTTTATCAACCGATGATCTATTTCCCGCGGCCGAAACCGAGCGAAATGGTGAGTCAACGCGCGCTCGACAATATCCTGAATTACACCAACCAGCAGTTTAAGCAGGCGATGGGCACCCACTTTACGCTGGTGGACATGCCGCGCGAGCATACCCTGATTTTCCGCGGCGCCATCACAGCGATCGACACGCAGAAGAAAGGGCTGCAGGTCTATGAAGTCTTGCCAATCACGCTGCTGATCGCCGCGACGCAAAGCGTAACCGGGCACCGTACTATGGAGAGCGCGGTCTATATGGAAGGCGAGTTTATCGATGCCGCGACCAATCAGCCAGTGATTAAAGTGGTACGTAAGGCTTCGGGAGAAAATCTTAATAATGAGAAAGCACAGCTGAAAGTCACCGACGTGAAGAACGCCATCGATACCATCGCCAACGACATCAGACAATATAACACGCTATAGAGATTATTTATTTCCATTATTCTCAACCAGGACTTTACATGTTTCTTAACTATTTTGCTTTAGGCGTACTGATTGCGGTATTCCTGATATTATTCTACGGCGTCATTATTATTCATGACATTCCTTATTTGCTGGCGAAAAAGCGCCGGCACCCGCATCAGGATGCGATTCACGTTGCCGGTTGGGTCAGCCTGTTTACGCTACACGCCATTTGGCCACTGCTGTGGATCTGGGCGACGCTCTATCGGCCGGAACGCGGCTGGGGCATGAGTGAAAGGCCGGAACCCTCAACGGATCTGCAGGTGCGCATCGCACTGCTCGAAGCGGAATTACAACGCCTGCAGGAAAAGCCGACGGCGGTTCCCGGCCCCACGGTAAGTTGAGCGTAGCCTATGGATTTGCTCATTATTCTCAGCTACGTGGCGCTGAGCTACGGTGTATTTAAACTGTTCCGCATTCCGGTCAACAAATGGACCGTGCCGACCGCCGTACTCGGCGGGATCGTTATCGTCGGCGCGTTGATTCTGACGATGAACTACAATCATCCGTACAGCGATCGGGCGCAGAAAATTGCCGTGTCGGTGCCGATGGTGCCGCAGGTCTCGGGCATGATCGTTGAGGTGACGGAGAAAACCAACGTGCTGCTGCGCAAAGGCGAGGTGCTGTTCCGGCTCGACGACAGCCGCTACCGCGCGCGGCTCACCAGGCTGGAGGCGGATCTGGCCGGGGCGGAGGCGGAGATCAGAACGCGCCGGGCGGCGCTCAGCGAGTCCGCTGCCAACGTGCAGCGGGCGAACGCGGAATACGAGCGTGCCCGTAAGGATTACCAGCGCTACGCGAAAGGGGCGGCCATGCCAGTCAATCCGTTTTCGGAGCAGGACGTCAGCCATGCGCAGCAACAGTACCAGGCGCAATCCGCCGCACTGCAGGCGGCGAAAGCCCAGTTCCAACAGGAACAGGCTCGGTTGTCCGGGCGCTATGACGGCGAAGACGCCACGATAGCCAGCCTGAAATCGCAAATAGCCGAAGCGCGTTACAACCTGGAACAAACGGTGCTGCGTGCGCCGAGCGATGGCTATGTCACGCAGGTGCTGGCGCGGCCGGGCACGGCGGCGGTTCGCTTGCCGTTCAAACCGGTGATGATCTTTATCCCGCAGCAAAAGCGCCAGGTGGTGGCGGTATTCCGCCAGAACGCCATCCTGCGCTTGGCGCAGGGGGATCAGGCTGAAGTGGTGTTTAACGGTTTGCCGGGACAGGTTTATGGCGGCACCGTGAGCCGGGTGTTGCCGGCGATACCGGACGGCAGCTACCAGGCCAGCGGCGCACTGCAGGGCCTGAGCGCCACGCCGGGCCGGGAAGGGGTGTACGTAATGATCGATCTGGCAGCCAACCCGGATCTGGATCATCTGCCCGACGGCGTGAGCGCCCAGGCGGCGGTCTATACCGGGCACTTCGAGCACGTCTCCGTGATGCGCAAAGTGCTGCTGCGCATGACCAGCTGGCTGTATTACCTCTATCTGGACCACTAGCCTGCATCGGCCCGGAACAGCCCGGGTCGTGGGGCGAGCCTTCGGGATACGACAAAAACAAAAAAGCCCGCAACCGAAGTTGTGGGCTTTTTCGCTATTATCGCCGGGTCTATCTGGTTCACTGGCGACGTATTTGGTGGAGCTGGCTGAAAGCGACACCAAATACTAACTGTCTGATTCTTTGAGCAATGTAGCGGGAATCAATGTCACAGGAGTATGTCACAAAAGTTAGCGCTGCTTCAAGTCTCAAAGTGCTGTTTATAAGAACAGTGCTTTCTATGATCTGCATCACGAATAGTTCTTGCAATGATGTTGTTAATGAAATTTTTCTGCAATACTATATGTAGTTGTGGTTGTTTCTAAGTTGTCAATATATTGTATTTCTATTGGAGATATTCTATGGCTATTAACAAAAAACAATCCTCACCTAAGCTTGCTTCTCAAGCCGCGAAGGCCCTACAAAATGACAGTTCCTCTGAAATTAAGAAGAAGCTTGCTGCTTCTGTAGTTGCTCAAGCCCGTACAGGTAAGCAAACTGGTGCAGAAATGGAGACGATAGCTTCCGATGTTATGAAGAGTTCGAAGTACAGCGAGGAAACCAAAAGTTTTGCAGCCTCACTGTTGTCGCAATCGAATAAACCTCGTTAAGCACCACTAAGGAATCGATAAGTGGCAAGGACTGAAGAGCAGCGAGCTCAGGCAACATCAATTTTCGCAACTTACAAAGCAGAAGTTGATAAGCGTGAGCTCTCTAATACTGACAACTATGATAAGAACATTCTTACATTGTCATCTGCTGGCCTTGCCATCTCATTAACTGTCTTTAAAGATATAGCACCTCATGACCAAACTGCATATATGTGGCTGCTTTACTCTGCATGGATATTCTTTGGTTGTGCAATATTAGCAACAATATTTAGTTTCTCGATTAGTAACGCAGCATTGAGGGCTGAGTTAGAAATTGCTCATAAATACTACATCGAAGAAGATGAAAGTGTCTTTGGGAAGGTAAGCCTAGAATCAAAGATATTGAACTGGGTGAACAGATTTTCAGGTGGTTTTTTTGTTTTAGCTATAATCTCGGTCATAACATTTGGAGTGATCACCTTTGATAGAAAAATAGAGGTTAGCAAAAGCGATATGGTTAAAAAAACGCAGCAAATTAACAACGATGGGTTGCCGCCACCAATGATGCAAAGAGTGCCTATTGATAAAGGTGCTACGGTCCCATTAATGCAACCGGTAACGCAAACAAATCAGACGGTTCCACCAGCTACTGATGGCACATCTTCGCCTGCAACACCAGCTGATCCTGCTAAAAACTAAGGTAACGTTAGGAGCTAATTTGAACGATAAATCTAAGGTAATACATACAGGCATGGGAATGGATGGAGCAATGATGCCTTCTATGCAGCGTGTATTTGTAGGAAATGGTGCAAATGTTCCTCAGATGCAGGCAATTCCTACCACTCCAGCTACGCAACAATCATCTGAAGGGGCTGCACAACAACCTTCCGCAACTTCATCTAGCAACCAAAATAACAAATAAGGAGTTTGATGATGAGTTCCAATAATTACAAAACAGTTCGTATTGGCGATGGTGCCATATCACCTAAGATGATTAAAGTATCTAACTCTAATATTGAGAAACATGGTGCAACGATGCCGAAAATGCAGCCAGTCCCCAGTCAATCATCAGGTTCAGTTCCTTCACCGACTAAAACAACGAACAATAAGCAGTAGCCAATTTATCTAAACGAGCCTTTGCAATGAAGTAAAGGCTTGCTTCAGCATGTGCTAATGATTCCGCATTCGTTTTCATTATGATACAAGAAGGAAGACTGGACGCGAATTCAACTCCCCTCACCAAGCTGAATTCTTATATGAGACTGGGGATTGATTCGTAGAGATTGCCCATTGGGATAGAAGCGAACCAAGGTATCCATTGATACGACAATGAAATCAAAGAATAACAGTAAGTTACTTTTACTCTTCGATTCCGGTTGTCTCACTCTTTTGTACTACTAATCAAGCAGGTGTCAGTAGTATGAATCTTCGATTTTGTTCAATAGCTGAGTGAATCTGAGATGCTCATAGAATTGATTACGGTACTCGTTAAACTTGGCCCCTGTATCTGACCTGCTCCCCGTTGATTAATACACACCGATGTTAGTAATGTCTTCATAAGCCACATGAGGACATCCCCATGAAGAAGCGTTTTTCCGACGAACAGATCATCAGTATCCTCCGCGAGGCTGAAGCCGGGGTTTCTGCCCGTGAGCTCTGCCGTAAGCACGCCATTTCCGACGCCACCTTTTACACCTGGCGTAAGAAGTATGGCGGTATGGAGGTATGGAGGTGCCCGAGGTTAAGCGCCTGAAGTCGCTTGAGGAAGAGAACGCCTGGCTCAAGAAGCTGCTTGCCGAAGCCATGCTGGATAAGGAGGCGCTTCAGGTGGCTCTGGGGCGAAAGTACTGACGACAGGCTAGAAGCGGGAAGCCGTGGTGTTGATGTGTGATGTGACCGGTCTGTCGCAACGTCGTGCCTGCCGACTTACAGGTTTGTCCCTGTCGACCTGCCGTTATGATGCTCAGCGTCCGGCTGCTGATGCACATTTATCAGGGCGTATTACTGAGCTGGCGCTTGAACGCAGACGTTTTGGTTATCGGCGCATCTGGCAGTTGCTGCGTAGGGAGGGCCTTCACGTCAATCACAAGCGGGTATACCGTATTTACCACCTTAATGGACTGAGCGTAAAACGCAGACGACGCCGTAAAGGGCTGACGACCGAACGGTTTCCGCTTCTACGCCCGGATGCACCGAACCTTACATGGTCGATGGATTTCGTTATGGACGCACTGGCCAACGGTCGCAGGATCAAGTGCCTGACCTGTGTGGATGATTTCACGAAGGAGTGTCTGACGATCACCGCTGCTTTCGGTATTTCAGGCGTTCAGGTCACGCGTATTCTGGACAGCATCGCGTTGTTTCGGGGGTATCCGACGACAATAAGAACCGATCAGGGCCCGGAATTTACCTGCCGCACGCTCGATCAATGGGCCTTTGAGCATAGTGTGGAACTACGGCTTATCCAGCCAGGTAAGCCAACGCAGAACGGATTTATTGAGAGTTTTAACGGACGCTTTCGCGATGAGTGTCTGAATGAACACTGGTTCAGCGATATTCTTCATGCCCGGAAAACGATTAATGACTGGCGGCAGGATTATAACGAGTGCCGTCCCCATTCATCGCTGGATTACCAGACACCAGCTGAATTCGCAACGGACTGGCGAAACAGGAAATATGAAGAAAAACCAACCGACATTACTAACTGAAGGTTGTATCTAATCCTAGGGGCAGGTCAGATCGCACTGCGTTAAAGGGTTTGTGCTTAACTTGTTGAAATTTATGGTTTAAATGTCAATTTCGTGGATCGTGGGATGCCTTGAGCGGATCGCGTGGAGACACCGCTAGAACGCGGCAGACCAGACTCCGCAGGGGGGTGGGGGCCGTTTAGCTATTTTGGTAAAACTGAAATCTATATCATTAGGCCAAGGCCCCAAATGAAGATATAGGCAAAAGCGATCCAGGCGAATATGTGGGGAAAGTAGTGAAAACCTATGATAGAGGTATCAAAAATTCTTGGTACTAATACCTTGATTTCAAACCAAATACATTTCCAATAACCACGGCTTAGCGGTGTTACAACTCCATTATTAATATTGACGGCAACAGGGCCAAAGTGAACGTATAGCCCATTGTCGTTTACGTCATTTCCAAAATATTGAAACATGAATAAACGCTTATAAAACATTCTCTTATAAAGAATATGATTGTGTGGAGCTTCCCGTGGGATTTCTGCATGAGGCCACCCCCATTTTACTATCCCATTTGCACCAGGTAAGCCGAACAAATTAGGAGGGAATACAGATCGGGCAAGTTCGGAAGCATTGACGCCTTTGAGCAATAAAGCGTCAATTGTTGGCTTGTTAGCGTCCCGAGATAACACAAAAAAACGCTGCCAGCTATAGAGCCAAAAAGCAATCAATATGATAGGAGCAACATGTAGAGAGGTTAATTTTAGCCCCAGATTGCCGATCGGGATGGAGTCGGCGAAAGATGCCCAACCTCCTAAAAAGAGAATGAGGCCAGCTGAGGATAAGATTAATCGTGTGCTGGCTGTTTTAATATCTTCCATGTTGTTTCCCCTTTGCTTTCTCAAAGTCATCATAGCATCGCGCTCTTGTTTTAACTGCCATGTCCAGTGCATTAGTGATTTTTACGGAAAGAGTATTACTATGAGGAAAACCATCATCACTCTTATTTATTCGAAACTCTGCTAAACACTCTAGAGATAATAAAAGGCTTTTTTCTGATAGATGGCTTATTTCATTGAAAATGTTAGATGGTAGTTGACCCGGTCTACGCCACCAGTCTTTTACGAATGACTCTAATTTATATAGTGAATCATAATAATTTATTAACTTAATGGCCTTTTCTCCATCCAAATATTTGGCTTGTGGTGCGTTGGGATATAGGAGAGGAAGGTAGGGGATAAAATCTTCTTTTTGATCGCCTAAGTTTACCAAGTCGTGAATTTCGTGGTTAAGCGGCTGCCCTAAATCAGCATTCTTATTATTTTCAGTCTCATTCATACTATAGTTGATTATTGCTCGTTCTTGAATGTAGAGGACTCTTGATATTGTTCTTAACAGTTCGGGAGTTAAGAACTTTATAGCATCTCTTTCTTTCTGTATCTTTGATTCAATCTCTCTTTTACGGGAGTTAAAATCCGAAATCCAAGCACCCAGTAATGAAGCGCTGGCACCGAATAAGGCACCAGATACAGCAGCAAAGTTCATTGTTAAAAGGAAGATTATGCCTAACAGGAATAAAATTAATGATGGTCCTAAATGTGGGTTGGCTATGAAAAAATTGAGAACACAATTCTTTGTGGCTTTTAAGTTCATATTAATCATCCATGTCATATTTTGAGGATAAATAGTTGTGGTAACTACATAACCCTTCATTATCTTGTTCATCTTGTGTAAGCATTTCACCGCAAATCGAACATGATTTACGTTCTAAAACACATTCGCACCATCTACAACTTTGTTCAGCTATTAAAAAAGTTTCATGTCCACATTGATAGCACATTTCATATGTAGGCTCATCTCCATCTGGAGGCCAATAAAAGAACTCACGTTGCAAAGCCTCTATTAATAAAGGCGCTATCAACTCGGTTTCCCCACAGGAAGTACAAATGAAATTAAATAAATTCTCATCCTCAGAAACAGTTTCGCCAGCAGCTAAATTCATATGTGAAGCATTCAAAAGCTTGGAGCCGCACTCTGGGCAGCTACAATGTTCAAGATACTCTTCCATACCAGCTGGGACTCCAGCCTTTTCCCAAGAAGATAGGCTGTTAATGAGTTGCTGAGAGAAAAACTGTTTGTGTTTGAGCATTGTGTCCCATGCAGAACCTAGTACGTTCTGTGGAAAATCATGAAGCTCACTTGTAATGAAATCTCGTACAACAGGGAATAAATCAGCAACAAATTCTGCTACTTCACCAAGTGAATTGTTAGGGTGCAAATGCTCTAAATGGTTTCGGCATTCCTGAAGTTTTTCGACAACAGTCCAATCAACGGTAACCCCAAAATTTTTAAAGCGTTCTTTAATTTCGGAAACATCGATAGTGCTTTTCTTAAATCTGCCTTCAGGTTGCCAAGTCACTCCACCGCTACCATCTGGATGAGGCAATATTTTGTTAGGAGGACTATGGATTAATTCATAAGCCAGCTCATCAGTGTTCACTGATATGGCTATTTTGTATTTGAAAAGCAATAACAATCCAGCATGAAGATTGCGAACGGATGAAAGTGCTCTAAAAGGGTTGCCGCCATCGCTTTCGGGGAGTTGGGATAGTTTGAAGTCTTCAATGCCGAGTTGTATCGATACAATCGCATTCTCATAAAGCTTTTTTGCATCTAACTTTTTTGCTGCACTTTTCATATGAGGTCAATCCTTTTGATAGGACTAAACGCTAGAATCTCTGCCGCCATTTTGTCGCCACTTGCAAGAAAAAGGGGCTACGTTTTCACGTAACCCCTTGTTTTATTTGGTGGAGCTGGCGGGAGTTGAACCCGCGTCCGAAATTACTACACCGTCGGCACTACATGCTTAGTCCAATCTTTACATTCGCCGGCCAGCTGCGGATGGACACGCTACTGACAGACTAGCCTGATTGAGTTTAACGCTTCGGCCCCAGGCAGGACGTCCACGCGATCTCTTTTGGGTTTGACCTCTCTTGATCCCCGTCCTAAGAGCGGAGGCTAGGGAGAGAGGGCTCTAAGCAGGGTATTAAGCTGCTAAAGCGTAGTTTTCGTCGTTTGCGACTATTTTTTTGCGGCTTTTTACGAGGCCAACCGCCCCTCGGCATGCTCCTAGGGCTTCGCAAATCCCGTCGAATCCAGAATCAGCCCCAAGTAACTTTGTGCAGTATACCAGAAGTTTACCTCGATAAGCCAGCGGCTTAACGATTGGCGTGCTTCATGATACGGGCTTTCGCCGTCTGCCATTCGCGATCTTTGATGTCATCGCGTTTGTCGTGCTCTTTCTTGCCTTTGGCTACGCCGATCTTGATCTTGCTCCAGGCATTTTTCCAATACAGGGACAAGGCCACCACGGTGTAACCCTCGCGGTTGACGCGGCCGAGCAGGGTGTCCAGCTCGCGTCGGTTCAGCAGCAGTTTACGGGTACGCGTCGGATCGCACACCACATGCGACGAAGCCACGTTGAGCGGGGTGATGGTGGCGCCAAACAGGTAGGCTTCACCGTCACGGAACGTCACGTAGCTGTCGCTGAGGTTGGCTTTGCCTGCACGCAGCGATTTAACTTCCCACCCTTGCAGCGACAGGCCCGCCTCGAACTCTTCTTCAATGAAGTATTCGAAACGTGCGCGCTTGTTTTGGGCAATGGTGGCGGAACCGGGTTTGTGTGCTTTTTTCTTTGTCATAGTGCGTTCATTATACTGGATGCTTCAGCGAAAGAAATCCTTTCCCGTTCAGCACCTGCGCAATTTTTCGCATTTTTGGTTCCCTCATCCCTTAGCAGATTTTTTGTTTGCCGCCAGATAAATGGTATTATCTGTACGTTTTATGTCTTACAGGAAATGATATGCCCCAGATCAGTCGGTCTGCATTAGTGCCGTTCAGCGCCGAGCAGATGTATCAGTTGGTTAACGATGTTCATTCTTATCCCGATTTTCTGCCAGGCTGCACCGGCAGCCGGGTGCTTAACGCTACCTCCAACGAGATGACCGCCGCGGTGGACGTCGCCAAGGCCGGTATCAGCAAGACCTTCACCACGCGCAATACGCTGCTGGATAACCAGAGCATCAATATGCAGCTGGTTGATGGCCCGTTCCGCAAGCTGATGGGCGGCTGGCAGTTCACGCCGCTGAGCGAAGAGGCCTGCAAGGTGGAGCTGCACCTGGACTTCGAGTTCACCAACAAACTGATTGAGCTGGCGTTCGGCAAGGTGTTCAAAGAGCTGGCGGGCAGCATGGTGCAGGCATTCACCCAGCGGGCGAAAGAGGTCTACAGTGTCTGACATCCAGGTCGAGGTGGTGTACGCCTTGCCGGAGCGGCAGTACCTGCGCAAGGTGAAGCTGGCCGAGGGCAGCAGCGTCGAGCAGGCGATCCAGGCTTCGGGCCTGCTGGAGCTGCGCCAGGATATCGATCTCAAGAGCAACAAAATCGGCATCTACAGCCGCCCGGCCAAGCTGGGCGATACGCTGAACGACGGCGACCGGGTGGAGATCTACCGGCCCTTGATAGCCGATCCGAAAGAGCTGCGCCGGCAACGGGCAGAAAAGGCAAAAAAATAAGGCGCTTATAGCGCCTTATTTTTTTATCTGAAGCTGACTTTTTCTTCCGCGTTGCAGCCTGCGACTGTCATGAGGAACATCATGCCCCCTCATGGGCCGGAAGAGCGGGCGGCACCGATTACTTGGTCAGCGCCGGTTTGTTCTGGATGTCGGTCAACACGCCTGCGCTGTCGAAGGTCAGCGTCAGCGTCTGCTGGGTGATGTCTTCATGGCCAGGCTGCTGGCGGAACACATAGAACCACGTTTGCGTTCCGAACGGGTCTTGCAGCATTGGGGTACCCAATGTGTAAGCGACCTGTTGTTGGGTCATCCCTTTCTGGATTTTCGCCACGTCGGTCGACGTCAGGTAGTTCCCCTGGTTGATGTCAGGACGATAAACCACCTTTTCAAAAGTAGAACAGCCTGCAGTCAGCATCACAAGAACTACAGCGGCGGCAGTCAGCGTTTTACAGCGCATAGTAATCACATTCCTTTAGGGCATAGGATGCCGATGATAATAGACCTTGCGGCAGTTGGAAACCTTTATACCCTTCATCTTTCACGTTGCGACGCATTGGCTTTCCTTTAGCACCTCAAGCGCTTGGCCTTTTTCAGGCCGTTGAGATGGCTTTGGATCACCGCCGCGCCGCACTTTAGATATTTCTCGGGCCAACAGCGTCACTGTCAGACCGCAGGAAAGTGAAAAAGTTGAGCTTTTTTATGCGGCCAGCAGTTCTTTGGCGTTGGCCAGCGTATTGCGGGTGACTTCGCTGCCGCCGAGCAGGCGCGCCAGCTCCTGCAGCCGGGCGCGTTTATCCAGCGGCGCCATCTGGGTTTCGGTAACCGTGCCGTCGGTCTGCTTGCTGACGAACAGGTGCTGATGCCCGCATCCGGCCACCTGCGGCAGGTGGGTGACGCACATCACCTGGGTGGATTCGCCGAGCTGGCGCAGCAGGCGGCCGACGATGGCGGCGGTCGGGCCGCTGATACCCACGTCCACCTCATCGAAGATCAGCGCCGGGGTTTCCATCTTGCGGGCGGTGATCACCTGAATGGCCAGCGCGATGCGCGACAGCTCGCCGCCGGAGGCGACCTTCGCCAGCGGTTGCAGCGGTTGCCCCGGGTTGGTGGAGACGCAGAACTCGGTACGGCTGGCCCCTTCGGCGCTCAGATGCTGCGGTTCGAAGCGCACATCGATGTTGAACTTGCCGTGCGGCATGGAGAGCGCCTGCATGCTGTCGGTAATGAGCGTGGTCAGCTCGGCGGCGTAGTGCAGGCGTTTCTGGTGCAGCTCTTCCGCCAGCGCCAGCGCCTGCTGGTGATGCAGGGTGACCGCCTCGTTCAGGTGTTCATGATCGCTTTCCTGTTGAGACAGCAACTGCTGTTCATCCAGCAACTGCTGATGCAGCTGCGGCAGCTCCTCCGGCGCGACCTGATGTTTGCGCGCCAGGCTGATTTGGCGCGACAGGCGTTGTTCCAGCTCGTGCAGGCGGTTGGGATCGAGATCCATGCGATCGGCGTAATGGCGCAGCTCGTCGCTGGCTTCGCTGATCTGGATAGAGGCCTCTTCCAGCATGTCCAGCAGGCCGCTGAGCTTATCGTCCAACCCGGCCAGCTCAAGCAGCAGGTGTTTGGCGCTGTAAAGCTGGCTGAGCATGTTGTTCTCGTCGCTGTCGGCCAGCAGCTGCAGCGTCTGCTGGCTGAGGGTCAGCAGCTGGCCGCTGTTGGCCAGGCGCTTGTACTCGGCGTCGGTCTGCTCGAATTCGCCGGCCTGCGGCGCGAATTCGTTCAGCTCTTTCAATTGGTATTGCAGCAGCTGCTTGCGCGCTTCGCGCTCGATGGACTGCTGCTGATGGTGCGCCAGCTCGCGGCAGCTCTGGTGCCAGCGTTGGTAGGCCTGGCTCATCGCCGCCAGCAGGGCGGGTTCGTCGGCGTAGGCGTCGAGCAGCGCTTTTTGGTGCTCCGGCTTGAGCAGCAACTGATGGGCGTGTTGACCGTGGATTTGAATCAGGCGTTGCCCCAGCTCGCGCAGCTGCGACAGCGGCACGGCGGTGCCGTTGATAAAGCCGCGCGAACGGCCGTCGGCGTTGATCACCCGCCGCAGCAGGCATTCGTTGCTGTCGTCCAGCTGGTTCTGCTCCAGCCATTCGCGCGCGGACGGGGTGTCCGCCAGCGAGAAGCGGGCGCAGATATCGGCGCGGGCGGCTCCCAGGCGCACCACGTTGCCGTCGGCGCGGTTGCCGAGGCACAGCCCCAGCGCATCGATAGCGATGGATTTGCCGGCGCCGGTTTCACCGGTGATCGCCGTCATGCCCGGTTGAAAATCGATTTCCAACTCACGAACGATAGCAAAGTTGCTGATGGTTAATTGCGCCAGCATGGGAACCTTCCTGTGTATAAACACATAACTGTAGTTTCATACAGTATAAACTGGTTTTATATACAGTAAAGTGGCCGGCGCAGATTTTAGAACAATTTTTTCGACCAGCCCAACTTGGTGCTTAACGTGTTGAAATAGCTGTAGTCCTTCGGATGGATCAGATTCAGGTGGAAATCGCTGCGGCGGATCAGCACTTCTTCGCCTTCCTGGATCGGCAGCGCGATCTGGCTGTCGCAGCTGATCTCCAGATCGCTGCCGATCTGCGAGAATTTCAGGCGGATGGTGCTGTCGCCGTTGATCACCAGCGGCCGGGCGGAAAGGGTGTGCGGGAACATCGGCACCAGCGCGATCGCCTCCAGCGACGGGGTGAGGATCGGCCCGCCGGCGGAGAGCGAGTAGGCGGTGGAGCCGGTCGGGGTGGCGATGATCAGGCCGTCGGAGCGCTGCGAGAAGGCGAAGCGATCGTCGATGTACACCTCGAATTCGATCATGTGCGCCACTTTGCCGGGGTGCAGCACCACTTCGTTGATGGCGGTGCTGATGCGGCACTGCTGGTGCTCTTTATGCACGATGGTTTCCAACAGGAAACGCTGTTCGTCAATGTACTCGCCTTCCAGCACGTCCGCCAGCTGCTGCAGGGCGTTGTCGGGATCGAGATCGGTGAGGAAGCCGAGGTTGCCGCGGTTGACTCCGATCACCTTGATGTCGTAGCGCGCCAGCACGCGCGCGGCGCCGAGCATGTTACCGTCGCCGCCGACCACCACCGCCAGGTCGGCCCGCTGGCCGATATCCGCCAGGCTGCCGGTCACGGCGTCTTTCAGCCCCAAATCATGGGCGATTTGGCGTTCGACCATCACCGAATAGCCGCGGGCGACCAGCCAGTGGAACAGCATCTCGTGGGTTGCCAGCGCTGAAGGGTGACGCGGGTGGCCAACAATGCCAATACAGGTGAATTTTTTATTCATTTGCTGTGATTTTCCTCACCGGGATTCGTTTATGCCCCACATTGTGACCGGTTGACTTGAAACCCCGGTTTTGATCCCCATAATAAGCCAAGTTGCGAGATTAATGCTAAAACGCGGAGATATTCATGAGTAGTAAAGAACAGAAGACGCCAAACGAGCAAGTCTCGGAAGAAATGGAACAACACGCTCATCACGAGGATACGCTGCCGGAAGCGGCGGAAGGCGTCGATCTGCGCGATGCGCGTATCGCCGAACTGGAAGCCCAACTGGCGGAAGCTCAGCAGCACGAGCGCGACAGCCTGCTGCGCGCCAAAGCGGAAGCGGAAAACATCCGTCGCCGCGCCGAACTGGACGTTGAGAAAGCGCACAAGTTCGCCCTGGAGAAATTCTCCGGCGATCTGCTGCCGGTGATCGACAACCTGGAGCGCGCGCTGGATCTGGCGGATAAAAACAATCCGGAACTGGCCGCGATGATTGAAGGCATCGAGCTGACGCTGAAATCGCTGCTGGACGTGGTGCGCAAGTATGGCATCGAAATCGTCGGTGACGTCAACGTGCCGTTCAACCCGGAAGTGCATCAGGCGATGAGCATGATGGAATCCGCCGATCACCAGCCGAACCACGTGATGATGGTGATGCAAAAAGGCTACACGCTGAATGGCCGCCTGTTGCGTCCGGCGATGGTCGCGGTCTCCAAGGCCAAGGCGTAATCGCCCCGGCAACGATGTAAAGAAAGGCACCCAAGGGTGCCTTTTTTGTCTCTGGGCTACGCCTGCGGCAGACGCGGCATCCAGTCGATCGGCGTGAGCCCTTGCTGCTCCAGCAGCTGATTGGCCTGCGAGAAGTGGCGGCAGCCGAGGAAACCGCGGTGGGCGGAAAGCGGCGACGGGTGTGGCGCTTTCAGCACATGGTGGCGGTTGCGGTCGATAAAGTTGCCTTTCTTCTGCGCGTGCGAGCCCCACAGCAGGAACACCACGCCTTCGCGGTTCTCGTTCAGGGCGGCGATCACTTTATCGGTAAAGGTTTCCCAGCCCAGGTTGGCGTGCGAGTGCGCGCGGCCGCCTTCCACCGTCAGCACGGTGTTGAGCAGCAGCACCCCCTGTTCAGCCCAGCTTTGCAGGTAGCCGTGATCCGGGCGTTCGAAACCGGGAATGTCTGTTGCCAGCTCTTTATACATGTTCACCAGCGACGGCGGCGCCGGCACGCCGGGGCGCACCGAGAAAGAGAGACCGTGCGCCTGATTGGGGCCGTGGTAGGGATCCTGGCCGAGGATGACGACTTTGACGTCCGCCAGCTCGGTAAAGCGGAACGCGTTAAACACGTCTTTCTGCGGTGGATAAATGGTCTTACCGGCCTGGCGCTCAGCGGCAACAAAGGCGAGCGTTTCAACAAAATAGGGCTGCTCTTTCTCTTTGCCGATCACGTCATGCCAGGTGAGGGAGGTGGCCATAAACGCTCTCCTTTGTTTTCTTTAGCAATTCATGGGCTATAGCTTACCGTGTCGGCCCGCGCAGCGAAACCCGCTTTTCATTTCTCGCCGCCGTTTGTAATGCAATTATTTTTGAAAATTTACAAAAATAATTGTTTTTTAGCGCGACGGGAAAATTGATATAAAACATAAATTTGCCCCTTCACGCCCTGTGCCTACCCGGCAAAAATTGACTTTAATCAAAGAACTGGCCCGGTCAGGCTGGTATACAGAACAACAAGACAACAATGGTTTTACCAAATGGCCGAAACCAGGATTGGGTTTTCTCACGATGTGAATTTTTACGCCCTTGTACGGAGGCAACATAATGATTACCGGTATTCAAATTACCAAAGCGAACGACCAGGCGCTGGTGAATTCTTTCTGGCTGCTGGACGATGAAAAAGCGGAAGCTCGCTGCGTGTGCGCCAAGGCCAACTACGCGGAAGATCAGGTTGTCGCGGTCAGCGACCTGGGCCAGATCGAATACCGTGAAGTGCCGCTGGAAATGCAGCCGACCGTGCGTGTGGAAGGCGGCCAGCACCTGAACGTCAACGTGCTGCGCCGTGAAACCCTGGAAGACGCGGTCAAGCATCCGGAAAAATACCCGCAGCTGACCATCCGCGTGTCCGGCTATGCGGTGCGTTTCAATTCTCTGACGCCGGAACAGCAGCGCGACGTTATCGCTCGCACCTTTACCGAAAGCCTGTAATTTGCGGCGCAGTCAATCAGGGAGCTTCGGCTCCCTTTATGCGTTTGGCGGCCGAAAACCAAACGTGGATCACAATTTGCACAAAGTTAAGCATTCCTGATACAGAACTCATCCGACCTGCCGATAGCTAAGTCAGTACCTATTCAGGTGCTCAATAAAAAGTCTATCGACAAGGAGTCGGCATGAGTATGCCTTTAAGTTTTACCTCTGCAGTATCCCCGGTGGCCGCGATCCCTACACCTCGCGCCATCGCCGAGACGGCACCGGCGGCGCAGCCCGCAGCCGCGCCGGCAAGTCCCGCGCCGGTGGCCACCCCCTCTCAGAACACGCTCAATGCGCAGAATCTGTTGAATACGTTGGTCGGCGATCTCTCCGCAGCGGCGCCGACGGCGGCGGCGGCAGTGCCGGGCGTGACCCGGGGGCAGCAATCGCAAGAGGGCGATTATGCGTTGGCGCTGTTGGCCAAGGACGTTTACTCGCTGAACGGCCAGGGCGCCGCCGGGTTCAACCGTCTGAGCGACAGCGCGCTGCTCGGTTTCGGCATCGATCCCGCCAGCCTGCACGACGCGGGCAGCGGTTTCCAGGCCGGGGTTTACAGCAACGACAAGCAGTATGTGTTGGCGTTCGCCGGCACCAACGACTGGCGCGACTGGCTGAGCAACGTGCGGCAGGCGACGGGTTATGATGATGTGCAGTACAATCAGGCAGTTGCCGCCGCCAAAAGCGCCAAGGCGGCCTTCGGCGATGCGCTGGTGATCGCCGGCCATTCGCTCGGCGGCGGTCTGGCGGCTACGGCGGCGCTGGCGACCGGCACCGTCGCGGTCACCTTCAATGCGGCCGGGGTGTCGGATTACACCCTGAATCGCCTGGGTATCGATCCGACGGCGGCGAAGAAAGATGCCGAAGCCGGCGGCATCCGTCGTTACAGCGAGCAATATGACATGCTGACCAGCACCCAGGAGTCGACTTCGCTGATCCCGGACGCCATTGGCCACAACATCACCCTGGCCAACAGCGATACCCTGACCGGTATCGATGACTGGCGGCCAAGCAAACATCTCGATCGCAGCCTGACGGCGCACGGCATCGACAAGGTGATAAGCTCGATGGCGGAACAAAAGCCGTGGGAGGCGAAGGCCAATGCCTGAAGGGCGTCGCTTGCGGCGGGCGCTGGCGATAGCCTTACTGGCGCTGGTCGCGGTGACCGGTTTACTGATGATGGCTAAGGAGCAACAGATGGGGCAGGAGATTTCACCGTTTGACGGCCGCAGCAACCAGGCGCTGGCTCAGGCGGTGGCGCGCGGCGATACGCAGGGCATCGGTGCGCAGGCCACACAGGAGCGCTTGCGCGAACGGGGCGATCGGCAGGTCACGCTGTTGCAGTGGGCGGTGCTTTCGCAACAGCCGGCCAGCGTGCAGACGTTGCTGGATCTCGGCGCCGATGCGGCGGCGGCGGGGCTGGACGGCAACAGTGCGCTGCACACCGCAGCGATATTGCACGATGCGCAGTACTTGCGGTTGCTGCTGGCCAAGGTTAAGCAGGTGAACGTGCGCAATGCCGTTACCGGCGCCACACCGCTTGCGGCGGCGGTGCTGGCCGGGCGTGAGGAGCAACTGCGGCTGCTGCTGGCGGCCGGGGCGGACACCACCCTGAGCGATCGGCTGGGGGATACCCCGCTGCATCTGGCGGCGAAGATCAACGCGCCGCATCTGGCGCTGTTGCTGTTGCAGGCCGGGGCCGATGCCCGGGCGCGCAATCAGCAGGGTTTTGCGTTCCAGTTTTATTTCTCGCAAACGCCGGCGCATTTGCAGAATGACGAGCTGAAGGCGCAGTTCCGCGAGCTGGATAAATGGCTGCAGGGGCACCGCCTGGCCACGCATTACGCGCAGCAGTAAACGCCCATAAAAAAACCGCCTGTAAAGGCGGTTTTTTCTTGAACAGTGGCGGTTATTGCGCGTCGCCGGCCGGTTTGGCCTTCGCCTGACGGCGTTTGCCGACGTTTTTGGCGTCGCGATGGCGCACTTTCACCTTGTTGGCTTTTTCTTTGCTTTTCGCTTTTTCTTCCGCGCGTTTGGCCAGCACTTTCTTCGACGGTTTACCGTTGCTCTTCTCGTTTGGCACCTTGGTTTTCGGCCGCAGTTCGTCGATCACGCGCGCTTTCAGCGGCTCGTTCAGGTAACGGCCCACTTTGCCCAGCAGCAGATGGTCGTGCGCTTCCACCAGTGAAATGGCGGTGCCTTTGCGCCCGGCGCGGCCGGTACGGCCGATGCGGTGCAGGTAGGTATCCGCCGTGCGCGGCATGTCGAAGTTGAATACGTGGGTGATATCGAGGATATCCAGGCCGCGCGCGGCAACGTCGGTGGCCACCAGCACGTTAACCCGGCCATCCATCATGCGTTTGACCGCTTCGTTGCGTTTGGCCTGCACCATTTCGCCTTCGAGATAGCAGGTATTGATGCCCGCTTCGCGCAGCCAGGTGGCCAGCTCGTGCACGCGCTCGCGCTTGCGCACGAAGATCACCGATTTTTGCACGTCCGGCTGTTTCAGCAGGTGGATCAGCAGCGCGGTTTTGTGCTGCACGTCATCGGCGCGGTAGTACCACTGCAGGATTTTTTTGCGTTCGCGGCGCGACGGGTCGGCTTCCACTTCCACCGGCTCTTTCAGGATGCGCTCGGCGAATTCGCGGATCGCTTCGCCTTCCAGCGTGGCGGAGAACAGCAGCGTCTGGTTGCGCCAGCGGGTTTCGGCGGAGATGGTTTCGATGTCCTGCGCGAAGCCCATGTCGAGCATGCGGTCGGCTTCGTCGAGGATCAGGGTTTCCACCGCGCGGCAGTCGAAGTTCTCTTCTTTAATGTATTGCAGCAAGCGGCCGGTGGTGGCGACCACCACGTCCTGGTTTTCGCTGAACACTTCCGCGTGGTTCATGTAAGCGACGCCGCCGGTGATGGTGGCGATATCCAGCGAGGTATGAGCAGCCAATTCACGCGCCTGGTCGGCGACCTGCATCGCCAGTTCACGCGTTGGCGTCAGGATCAGCACGCGCGGCGGGCCGGATTTCTTGCGTGGAAAGTCCAGCAGGTGCTGCAACACGGGCAGCAGGAAGGCGGCGGTTTTGCCGGTGCCGGTCGGAGCCGAACCTAAGACGTCGCGCCCGTCCATCGCCGGCGGGATCGCAGCGGCCTGAATGGCAGTGGGGCGATCGTAGCCTTTGTCGCGCAGCGCGTCGATCAGGCGATCATCGAGTTCGAGTTCGGAAAAAGTGGTTGCTGTCATGGTCTACCTCTACTTGGGGCGCCGATTATAGACGGGTTGGCCGCGATCTTCACCTATTTAAGCGGAAAGCCGCTCTTTTCCCGCCGATCAGATTGCCTTATGCTACGCCAGTTTTATAGCCAGGTGGTGAGTGTGAGCAAGCGATCGAAAGCCGATTTTACCCCGCGCCGCGGGGGGTTTACCTTTAAACAATTCTTTGTCGCCCACGATCGTTGCGCCATGAAAGTGGGCACCGACGGGGTGTTGCTCGGCGCTTGGGCGCCGCTGGGGCAGGCGCGCCGGGTGCTGGACATCGGCAGCGGCAGCGGGCTGATCGCGCTGATGCTGGCGCAGCGCAGCGACGACAAAGTGACCATCGACGCGGTGGAGCTGGATGAAGCCGCCGCCGGCCAGGCGCGCGAAAACGCGGCGGAATCGCCGTGGCCGCAGCGCATCCGCGTGCATGCGCAGGATATTCACCATTATGCGCAGCAGCATGCCGCTGAGTATGATCTGATCGTCAGCAATCCGCCTTATTTTGAGCCGGCGGTGGCCTGCCGCGATCGGGCGCGCCACAACGCGCGCTACACCGAAACCCTGACGCACGAGGCGCTGTTAGCCTGTGCAGTACAGCTGCTGGCGGAACAGGGTACGTTCTGCGTGGTGCTGCCGCACGACATCGGCACCGAATTCGAACGCCTGGCGCAGCAAAGCGGTTGGCACACGGCGGCGAAAGTGAACGTCAGCGATCGGGCCGATACGCCGCGGCACCGGGTGTTGCTGGCGCTGACGCGTAAGGAAACGCCGCTGCGGGAGCAGGCGCTGGCGATCAAACAGGCCGACGGCAGCTATACCGACGATTTCCGCCGGTTGATCACCGACTTCTACCTGTTCTACTAAAAAGAAAAGGGCGCCGATAAGGCGCCCTGTCGCAGAGTTTAAGGCTGCAAAATGGTCGGCAGCGCTTCCGGCAGCAAATCCGGGTAGTCCAGCGTGTAGTGCAGGCCGCGGCTCTCTTTGCGCGCCATGGCGCTGCGCACGATAAGCTCGGCCACCTGCACCAGATTGCGCAGCTCCAGCAGGTTGTTGGAGATGCGGAAGTGAGCGTAGTACTCGTCGATTTCCGCCTGCAGCGTATTGATGCGGCGCAGGGCGCGCTCAAGGCGCTTGGTGGTGCGCACGATGCCGACGTAATCCCACATGAACAGCCGCAGCTCGTGCCAGTTGTGCTGGATCACCACCCGTTCGTCCGCATCGTCCACCCGGCTTTCATCCCAGTGCGGCACCTGTTTGGCCTGCTGGATGAACGGCAGGCGCTGCAGAATGTCTTCCGCCGCCGACCAACCGTAAACCAGGCACTCCAGCAGCGAATTCGACGCCATGCGATTGGCGCCGTGCAGGCCGGTGTAGCTGACCTCGCCGATGGCGTACAGCCCGTCGAGATCGGTGCGGCCGTGCTGATCGACCATCACGCCGCCGCAGGTGTAGTGCGCCGCCGGGACGATAGGGATCGGTTGCCGAGTCAGATCGAAGCCCAGCGTCAGCAGCTTTTCGTAGATCATCGGGAAGTGCTGGGTGATGAATTCCGCTGGCTTGTGGCTGATGTCCAGGTACATGCAGTCGGCGCCCAGGCGCTTCATTTCATGGTCGATGGCGCGGGCGACGATATCGCGCGGGGCCAGTTCGCCGCGCGGGTCGAAATCCGGCATAAAGCGGCTGCCGTCCGGGCGTTTCAGGTAGGCGCCTTCGCCGCGCAGCGCTTCGGTCAGCAGGAAGTTGCGCGCCTGCGGGTGGAACAGGCAGGTCGGGTGGAACTGGTTGAACTCCAGGTTGGCGACCCGGCAGCCGGCGCGCCAGGCCATGGCGATGCCGTCGCCGGAGGAGATGTCCGGGTTGGTGGTGTATTGGTACACCTTGGCCGCGCCGCCGGTGGCCAGCACCACCGTTTTGGCGCGATAGGTTTCCACTCGCTCCAGCTCGCGGTTCCAGACGTAAGCGCCCACCACTCGGCGGGTGCCCGGCAGGCCGATTTTGTTCGAGGTGATAAGGTCGACCGCGTTGCGGCGTTCCATCACGTAAATATTGGGGTGAGCGCTTGCTTTCCCTACCAGCGTGGTCTCTACTTCCTTACCGGTAGCGTCTGCGGCGTGCAGGATGCGGCGATGGCTGTGGCCGCCTTCGCGCGTGAGGTGATAATGCTCCTCGCCCTGCGCGTTGACCTCGGTGTCGAACAGCACGCCCTGATCGATCAGCCATTGCACGCAGTGGCGCGCGTTGCCGGCGATGAATTCGACGGCCTCTTTGTCGCACAGGCCGGCGCCGGCAATCAAAGTGTCATCAACGTGTGAGGCAATGCTGTCCGTCTCATCGAACACCGCGGCGATCCCGCCCTGGGCGTAAAAGGTGGCTCCCTCGCTGAGCGGCCCCTTGCTGAGAACGGTAACCTTGCAATGCTGCGCCAGGCGCAGCGCCAGTGACAGGCCCGCAGCGCCGCTGCCGACGATCAGTACATCGCTAACATGTTCAGATGATGGTTGCATAACGTATGATGTGTGCAGAAGAAGAGTGAATTTCATGTTAGCCTAACTGTCCGGGCAAAAGCCACGGATAGGGTGACATCAACAGAAAAAACAATGGCGATATGGAACTTCGTGTTCTATATGAACTCCAAGCGAGTGCTTGCTCAGGAAAATAATGTATGGCTGGCAGTACAATTTTACGCGTGGAGACGGATTTGGGGAGAGTTTACCTCGGATGAGCGAGCAGTTAACGGATCAAGTTCTGGTCGAGCGGGTCCAAAAGGGCGACCAGAAGTCGTTTAACCTACTGGTAGTGCGCTATCAGCATAAGGTGGCGAGTCTCGTTTCCCGCTATGTGCCGCAGGGCGATGTGCCCGATGTGGTGCAGGAGTCGTTTATCAAGGCCTATCGCGCACTGGAATCGTTCCGTGGCGACAGCGCTTTTTATACCTGGTTGTATCGAATCGCCGTGAACACGGCAAAGAATTATCTGGTTGCTCAGGGGCGCCGTCCGCCATCCAGTGATGTGGACGCCAACGATGCGGAAAATTACGAAAGTGCGGGCGCACTGAAAGAAATTTCGAACCCTGAGAACTTAATGTTGTCAGAAGAGCTGAGACAGATAGTTTTCCGTACCATTGAGTCTCTCCCTGAGGATCTTCGCATGGCGATTACCCTGCGGGAGTTGGATGGTCTAAGCTACGAAGAAATAGCCGCCATCATGGATTGCCCGGTCGGAACCGTACGTTCGCGTATTTTCCGCGCCCGGGAAGCTATCGATAATAAAGTTCAACCGCTGATCCAGCGTTAGCAATGGCGGGCACAGGAAGGGTACTTAGGCATGCAGAAAGAAAAGCTTTCCGCTCTGATGGATGGTGAATCGTTCGACAGCGAGCTGTTGAGTTCTCTGTCGCAAGATCGAACGCTTCAACAAAGCTGGCAGAGCTATCACCTGATACGTGACACACTGCGAGGTGATGTCGGACAAGTGATGCATCTCGACATCGCCGATCGCGTCGCCGCTGCACTTGAGAAAGAACCCGCCCGGCTGGTGCCTTCCGCCGTTCAGGAATCTCAGCCGCAGCCTCACACCTGGCAGAAAATGCCGTTCTGGGACAAAGTGCGTCCTTGGGCGAGCCAGATTACGCAAATCGGCATGGCGGCCTGCGTGTCGCTGGCGGTGATCGTCGGCGTGCAGCACTACAACCAGCCTTCTGCGACATCGAACGCGTCCGAATCGCCGGCCTTCACCACGCTGCCGATCATGGGGCAGGCCTCGCCGGTCAGCCTGGGCGTTCCTGCCGACAGTTTCTCCACCGGCAGCGGCCAACAGCAGCAGGTGCAGGAACAGCGCAAGCGTATCAACGCCATGCTGCAGGACTATGAACTGCAACGTCGCCTGCATTCGGATCAGCTGCAGCTTGAGCAAGGCAACCCGCAACAGGCTGCCATTCAGGTTCCCGGAACTCAGTCTTTAGGAATGCAACAGCAGTAATGAAGCAAATCTGGTTCTCCGTTTGTTTATTGACGGGCAGCCTGCTCTATTCCAGCATCGCCCCGGCGCAGCCAACTGCGTCCGGGGCGTTATTGCAACAGATGAGCAGCGCCAGCCGTTCTCTCAATTACGAGCTCGCCTACATCAGCGTCAGCAAGCAGGGAATCGAGTCGTTGCGCTATCGCCATGCGGTGATCGGCAACGTGCCGCTCGGCCAGCTGCTGCATATGGATGGCCCGCGCCGCGAAGTGTTGCAGCGCGGCGGCGGGATCAGCTACTTCGAACCCGGTCTGGAGCCGTTCACGCTCACTGGCGATCACATCGTCGACGCGCTGCCGGCGATCGTTTATGCCGATTTCACCCGTCTGGCGAAGTATTACGACTTCATCTCCGTGGGCAGCACCCGCATCGCCGATCGGCCGTGTGAAGTGCTGCGCGTGGTGGCGCGCGACGGTTCCCGCTACAGCTACATCGTCTGGATGGACGAAGACACCAAGCTGCCGCTGCGGGTGGATTTGCTCGATCGCGACGGCGAAACGCTGGAGCAATATCGGGTGATCTCCTTCGCGGTCGGCGCCGAGGTGCAGGGCGCGATGCAAGGACTGCTCAAGGCCAACCTGCCGCCGCTGCTGTCGCTGCCGGCGGTGGAAAATGTCCAGCTCAGCTGGAGCACCGGCTGGCTGCCGGCCGGCGTGGACGAGGTGGCGCGCAATCGCCGCAAATTGCCGAACGTCGCCGTGCCGGTGGAATCCCGGCTCTACAGCGACGGCCTGTTCAGCTTCTCGGTCAACGTCAGCCCGGCGGGCAGCGGAGCCGGGCAGCAGTACTACCGTCAGGGGCGCCGCACCATTCAGACCGAAGTGCGCGCGGGCAACGAAATCACGATTGTGGGCGAATTGCCGCCGGCGACGGCCAAGCGCATCGCCGACAGCATTTCTTTCAAGGTATCGCCGTAATGATGAAAGAGTGGGCCACGGTGGTTTCGTGGCAACAGGGCGTAGCGCTGCTGCGTTGTGAACCCAAGGCCGGCTGCGGCAGTTGCACCGCGCGCTCCGGCTGTGGCGCGCGTGCGCTGAACGAGCTGGTGCCGGAAACCGAGCATCAGCTGCAGGTACATATCGATCAGCCGCTCGAACCTGGGCAGCGCGTCGAGGTCGGCATCGCGGAAGGCAGCCTGCTGCGCTCCGCCATGCTGGTTTACCTGACGCCGCTGCTGGGTATGATGCTGGGCGGCACGCTGCTGCAATATTGTTTCGGCAGCGACGCCTCGGCGGCAGTCGGCGCCGTGTTGGGCGGCGGTGCGGCCTTTATGCTGGCTCGCCGCTTGGCCCGACGTCTGGGCGAACAGGCCGATTACCAGCCGGTGGTGCTGCAAATTGGGTTGCCGCCTACCGCGATGCGCATGCAGGCGGAAAACTCCCCGCTGATTTAAACCGATGGCCGCGTCATCGCCGGGTTGTGATAGGCGGGGATGCGGTTGTGGATCATATGCTCCAACAGCGCGATGAATAGATCGGCGCTGAGCAGCGAATCGTAGTTAATCGCGAACAGCACATTTCCCTGGCCGTCGAATAAGCGGATGCCGCGCTGCGGATGATTTTCCAACGCGCGGATCTGTTCGATAGGCACGTTTCCCCGTTCCGTCGTCAGCAGGGTGGCGCTCAGCCGCAGCGTTTCGGTCGGCGTGCCTTGCTGCTTGCCGAGCAGCAACTGCCACAGCCAGCGCGCGTCGCCCTCTATGGTGTGAAACGACACCGTTCCCCCCTGATAGAGCGCATTCAGCGCCAGCGGCCCGCGCTGCTGCAGCTGTTGGTCGACGATCACGTCCGCCAATCGCCACGAGTGGGCGACGTTGCTGAAAACCGTGCACCAGGGCTGATCTGCACCGGCGCGGAACGCCGTAACGTCAAACAGCCCGCCAAAAGCCTGGCCGCCGCGAAAGCGATAGATGTCGCCGATCTTCTCAAACGGGATGAAACGCTCTTTGTGATGGTGGCTGTCAAAGACCCGCACGCCGTGCTCGTACAGACGATAGGTCAGCGTCGGACGCAGATAATGCCGCAGCGCCAGCAGCGTACAGCCGAGTAAAATCGTGCCCGCGCCGGCTTGCAACAGCGTGATGACCTGGCTCTCGTCAATGTTGCTCAGCAGCGGCAGCACCAACAGCGCCGCCCCCACGCTAAACAGCAGCGCCGCCGCCGCCAGTATGCCCCAGTTGACCTTTGAAAAATCGTGCCGGCTCAGCATTTGCCCTTTATCGATCATAATGCACCTTCCAATCAACGTACGCAGATATGCTGGTGAACCCCGGTGGGCTGCCGATGTAGTGCCCTGAATAATGTTTTGTCGCGGAGCTCATGCCCTTTCTATCCGAGGGACGGTGGTGGCGTATATGGGGTTTTTCCTAAAGGAAGTGGGGCAAAATGGAATTCTAAGAGGTTGATCCAAATATTCTTTTTTTATAATTTCGGAGAGGGTTTATTGCGCTGTGGCCGGTTATGTATTAGCGCCGCAATTTGACGGCCACGAAGCACCGGCAAGCCTTGGGTTCAGGCCGCATCGTCCGCGTTAACATCTGTTTTCACCCGCCGGGGCGCCCTGTAACATTTAGCGGCGCATAATAGAATGCCTTCACTGCACCGATCGCTAGGTTTTCAGTGGTGTGGCATGTAGAATGCAGCGATTCAGGTGCAAGACGGCCTCACCCATTCACTGTCGCTTTAGGTCCATGCGGGTTTCTATAGGCGAGTAATTCAGAAATACCAAGGCAGAAAAACTTTTATAATGAAGCATATACGAAATTTCTCCATTATTGCCCATATTGACCACGGTAAGTCGACGCTGTCTGACCGCATTATCCAAATCTGCGGTGGCTTGACCGACCGTGAAATGGCTGCGCAGGTGCTCGATTCCATGGATCTGGAGCGCGAGCGCGGCATCACCATCAAGGCGCAGAGCGTGACGCTGGATTATAAAGCGCAGGATGGGCAGACCTATCAGCTTAACTTTATCGACACCCCTGGCCACGTGGACTTCTCCTATGAAGTGTCCCGCTCGCTGGCGGCCTGCGAAGGCGCGCTGCTGGTGGTGGACGCCGGCCAGGGCGTAGAAGCCCAGACGCTGGCCAACTGCTACACCGCGATCGAAATGGATCTGGAAGTGGTACCGGTGTTGAATAAAATCGACCTGCCGGCCGCCGATCCGGATCGCGCCGCGCAGGAAATCGAAGACATCGTCGGCATCGACGCCACCGATGCCGTGCGCTGCTCGGCCAAAACCGGCGTCGGCGTGCCCGACGTGCTGGAGCGCCTGGTGCGCGACATTCCGCCGCCGCAGGGCGATCCGGATGCGCCGCTGCAGGCGCTGATCATCGACTCCTGGTTCGATAATTACCTGGGCGTCGTGTCGCTGGTGCGCGTCAAGAACGGCACGCTGCGCAAGGGCGACAAGATCAAGGTCATGAGCACCGGCCAGGTGTATAACGCCGATCGCTTGGGCATCTTCACGCCGAAGCAGGTCGATCGCGACGTGCTGAACTGCGGCGAAGTGGGCTGGCTGGTCTGTGCGATCAAAGACATCCTCGGCGCGCCGGTGGGCGATACCCTGACGCAGGCGCGTCAGCCGGCGGATAAAGCGTTGCCGGGCTTCAAGAAAGTGAAGCCGCAGGTGTACGCCGGTCTGTTCCCGATCAGCTCCGACGACTATGAGTCTTTCCGCGATGCGCTGGGCAAGCTGAGCCTTAACGACGCCTCCCTGTTCTACGAACCGGAAAGCTCCACCGCGTTGGGCTTCGGCTTCCGCTGCGGCTTCCTCGGTCTGCTGCACATGGAGATCATTCAGGAGCGTCTGGAGCGTGAATACGATCTGGATCTGATCACCACCGCGCCGACGGTAGTCTATGAAGTGGAAACCACCGGCAAGGAAGTGATCTACGTCGACAGCCCATCCAAGCTGCCGCCGTTGAACAACATCCAGGAACTGCGCGAGCCGATCGCCGAATGTCACATGCTGATGCCGCAGGAATACCTGGGCAACGTCATCACCCTGTGCGTTGAGAAGCGCGGCGTGCAGACCAACATGGTCTACCACGGCAACCAGGTGGCGCTGACTTATGAAATCCCGATGGCGGAAGTGGTGCTCGACTTCTTCGACCGCCTGAAGTCCACGTCGCGCGGTTATGCGTCGCTGGATTACAACTTCAAGCGCTTCCAGGCCTCCGACATGGTGCGCGTGGACGTGCTGATCAACAACGAGCGCGTGGATGCGCTGGCGTTGATCACTCACCGCGACAACTCGCAGTACCGCGGCCGTGAATTGGTGGAGAAGATGAAAGATCTGATCCCGCGTCAGCAGTTCGACATCGCGATTCAGGCGGCGATCGGCACGCACATCATCGCGCGCTCCACCGTGAAGCAGCTGCGTAAAAACGTGCTGGCGAAATGCTACGGCGGTGACGTCAGCCGTAAGAAAAAGCTGCTGCAGAAGCAGAAAGACGGTAAGAAGCGCATGAAGCAGGTCGGCAACGTCGAGCTGCCGCAGGAAGCGTTCCTGGCCATTCTGCACGTCGGTAAAGACGGCAAGTAACCGCGACGAGTTCGCGAAACGAGGGAGTTTGCATGGCGAATATGTTTGCCCTGATCCTGGCGTTGGCCACCCTGGTCACCGGGATCATCTGGTGCTTCGAGCGCTTTAAATGGGCGCCGGCCCGCCGCGCGAAGATTGCGGCGGTCAACGAGCAGACCGCGGGCGCCGTAGACGATAAAACGCTGGCGAAAGTGGCGAAGCAGCCAGGCTGGGTGGAGACCGGCGCATCGGTCTTCCCGGTGTTGCTGCTGGTGTTTGTGGTGCGTTCGTTTATTTACGAACCGTTCCAGATCCCGTCCGGCTCAATGATGCCGACGCTGTTGATTGGCGATTTCATTCTGGTGGAGAAATATGCCTACGGCATTAAAGATCCGATTACCCAGACGACGCTCATTGAAACCGGCCATCCGAAGCGTGGTGATATTGCGGTATTTAAATATCCGCTGGATCCGAAACTGGATTATATCAAGCGCGTGATTGGCCTGCCGGGCGACCGTATTACTTACGATCCGGTGAATAAGCGCGTCACGGTGCAGCCGTCCTGCAACAGCGGGCAGTCCTGTGATACCGCGCTGGCCGTGACCTACGCCGATGCGCAGCCGAGCGACTTCGTGCAGCTGTTCAGCCGCAGCGGCATGGGCGAGGCCAGCAACGGCTTCTACCAGATCCCGCTGAACGATAGCGTGCCGTCGGGCGGCATTCGCATGCGTGAGCGCCAGGAAAGCCTCGGCAACGTCACGCACCGCATCCTGACCGTGCCGGACGCGCAGGATCGGGTGGGCGCTTACTACCAACAGCCGGGCAAACCGTTGGCGGAGTGGGTGGTGCCGGCCGGGCATTACTTCATGATGGGCGACAACCGTGACAACAGCGCGGACAGCCGTTACTGGGGCTTTGTGCCGGAGAAGAATCTGGTGGGCAAAGCCACGGCCATCTGGATGAGCTTTGAAAAACAGGAAGGCGAGTGGCCTACCGGCGTGCGTTTCAGCCGGATCGGCGGCATTCATTAATCGCTGATTTATTCCCTGTCAATTTCACGCCGCAGCCTACTGCGGCGTGAAAGATTAAGAGGATATAAACACAGCATTATGTTTCCACTCGTTGTAGAATACCTTCTCGAGCGATAAAAGTTGGCTCCTGCTGGGAGCCACTGCAAACGAAACAGCTTTGGATCGGCTTTCGGCGAAGCAGGCCTGTTCCGTGTGCTGCAAGTTTTTGACGCATTCTTGATCTATTGGTAACTCATGAACCCCATCGTAATAAACAGGCTGCAGCGGAAGCTGGGCTACACTTTTCAACAGCAGGAGCTTTTACTGCAGGCTTTGACTCACCGCAGCGCCAGCAGTAAACACAATGAACGTCTTGAGTTTCTGGGTGACTCGATTCTGAGCTTTGTCATCGCCAATGCGCTCTATCACCGTTTTCCTCGCGTAGACGAGGGCGACATGAGCCGCATGCGCGCCACGCTGGTGCGCGGCAACACGCTGGCGGAGATGGCGCGCGAGTTTGACCTGGGCGAATGTCTGCGGCTTGGGCCGGGCGAATTGAAAAGTGGTGGGTTCCGCCGCGAGTCAATCCTGGCGGATACGGTGGAGGCATTGATCGGCGGCGTGTTCCTGGACAGCGACATCCAGACCGTCGAGCGTCTGATTTTGGACTGGTATCGCAGCCGGTTGGACGAAATCAGCCCCGGTGATAAGCAGAAAGACCCGAAAACCCGCTTGCAGGAATTTTTGCAGGGGCGTCATCTGCCGTTGCCTTCTTATTTGGTGGTGCAGGTTCGCGGTGAAGCGCACGACCAGGAGTTTACCATCCACTGCCAGGTGAGTGGTTTGAGCGAGCCCGTGGTGGGCACCGGCTCGAGCCGCCGTAAAGCCGAGCAGGCGGCAGCGGAACAAGCGCTGAAAAAGCTGGAGCTTGAATGAGCGAAGTAAAACAACACTGCGGGTTTATCGCCATCGTCGGCCGCCCGAACGTGGGCAAATCGACGTTGCTGAACCAACTGCTGGGGCAGAAGGTTTCCATTACGTCGCGTAAGCCGCAGACGACCCGTCACCGCATCATGGGCATCGACACCGATGGCGCCTATCAGGCGATCTACGTCGATACCCCAGGGCTGCACATCGAAGAAAAACGCGCCATCAACCGTTTGATGAACCGCGCGGCCAGCAGCTCGATCGGTGACGTTGAGCTGGTGATCTTCGTGGTCGAAGGCACCAACTGGACCGCCGACGACGAAATGGTGGTCAACAAGCTGCGCAGCCTGCGCTGCCCGGTATTGCTGGCGATCAACAAGGTCGATAACGTTACCGACAAATCCAAGCTGTTGCCGCACATCGCGTTCCTCAGCCAGCAGATGAACTTCCTCGACGTGGTGCCTATCTCCGCCGAGAAAGGGATGAACGTCGACACCATCGCCGGCATCGTGCGCAAGCTGCTGCCGGAAGCGGAACACCACTTCCCGGAAGATTACATCACCGATCGCTCCCAGCGCTTTATGGCATCCGAGATCATCCGCGAGAAGCTGATGCGTTTCCTGGGCGAAGAGCTGCCGTACTCAGTGACGGTGGAAATCGAACAGTTCGTGGCTAACGATCGCGGCGGCTACGATGTGCACGGCCTGATCCTGGTTGAGCGCGAAGGCCAGAAGAAAATGGTCATCGGCAACAAGGGCGCCAAGATCAAAACCATCGGTATTGAAGCGCGCCAGGACATGGAACAGATGTTCGACGCCAAAGTGCATCTCGAGCTGTGGGTGAAAGTGAAATCCGGTTGGGCGGACGACGAACGTGCGCTGCGCAGCCTGGGCTATGTTGACGATCTGAAGTAACGATCCGTGGACGGCTGGGAGCGCGCTTTCGTCCTGCATGGGCGGCCGTACAGTGAAACCAGTCTGATGCTGGATCTGTTTACCGAAGGTCATGGGCGGGTGCGCTTGCTGGCGAAAGGCGCGCGCAGCCGCCGCTCCAATCTAAAGGGTTGCCTACAACCCTTTACCCCCCTGTTAGTGCGCTGGGGCGGCCGCGGCGAAGTGAAAACGCTGCGCAACGCCGAAGCGGTCTCTCTCGGTTTACCCCTCAGCGGCATGATGCTTTACAGCGGCCTGTACGTGAACGAACTGCTGGCGCGCGTGCTGGAGCAGGAAACCAACTACTCGGTGCTGTTCTTCGACTACCTGCAATGCCTGCAGGCGCTGGCGGCGGAAGACAGCTCGCCGGAACAGGCGCTGCGTCAGTTCGAGCTGGCCTTGTTGCAGCACCTGGGTTACGGCCTCGATTTCCTGCACTGCGCCGGCAGCGGCCTGCCGGTGGATGACGCTATGACCTACCGTTACCGCGAAGAGAAAGGCTTTATCGCCAGCCTGGTGGTGGATCACTACAGCTTCACCGGGCGCGAACTGCGCGCGCTGGCGGAGCGGCAGTTTCCCGATGCCGAGACGCTGCGCGCCGCCAAGCGTTTCACCCGCATGGCGCTGAAACCCTACCTCGGCGGCAAACCGTTGAAGAGCCGCGAACTGTTTCGTCAATTCGTGCGCAAGCAGCCGAATACGCCGGTCGACGACGCCTGACCTTTTCCCCTTTTGCCGTTCTGCACCCGAGTGTAAACTGCTGGCACTGAAAATCGTATTTAGAGGTTGTCATGGCTGATTTACTGCTGGGCGTCAATATTGATCACATCGCCACGTTACGTAACGCGCGCGGAACCCAATATCCGGATCCGGTTCAGGCGGCATTCATTGCCGAACAGGCGGGGGCCGACGGCATTACCGTGCATCTGCGCGAAGATCGCCGCCACATCACCGACCGCGACGTGCGCTTGCTGCGCCAGACCATCCAGACGCGCATGAACCTGGAGATGGCGGTGACCGACGAGATGCTGGACATCGCCATTGAGCTGCAGCCGCATTTCTGCTGCCTGGTGCCGGAAAAACGCGAGGAAGTGACCACCGAAGGCGGCCTGGACGTCGCCGGCCAGCTGGACAAAATGAGCGTGGCGGTCGAGCGTCTGGCGCAGGCGGGTATTTTGGTCTCGCTGTTCATCGATCCCGATCATCGCCAAATCGACGCGGCGGTGGCGGTGGGCGCCCCTTATATCGAAATCCACACCGGTGCCTACGCGGAAGCGCAGGGCGAGCTGGCGGTACAGGCCGAGCTGCACCGCATCGCGGTCGCCGCCGCCTACGCGGCCGAGAAGGGGCTGAAGGTCAACGCCGGCCACGGCCTGACCTACCATAACGTGCAGCCGATCGCCGCGCTGCCGGAAATGCACGAGCTGAACATCGGCCATGCGATTATCGGCCAGGCGGTGATGAGCGGGCTGCCGGCCGCGGTTGCCGACATGAAAGTGCTGATGCGGGAAGCGCGCCGGTAATGGCGGTGCTCGGGCTGGGTACCGACATCGTCGAGATGGCGCGTATCGAAGCGGTGGTGGAGCGCAGCGGCGATCGTCTGGCGCGCCGGGTGCTGAGCGACGCCGAATGGGCGCTGTATCAGCAGCACCAGCAGCCGATTCGCTTTCTGGCCAAACGTTTCGCGGTGAAAGAGGCCGCCGCCAAGGCGTTCGGCACCGGCATTCGCAACGGCCTGGCGTTCAACCAGTTTGAGGTGTTCAACGATGCATTGGGCAAGCCGAATATTCGTTTGCACGGCCGCGCCGCCGAGCTGGCGGGGGAGATGGGGGTCACCGCGATCCACGTTTCGCTGGCCGACGAACGGCGCTATGCCTGTGCGACGGTGATCGTCGAAAGCTGAAAATAGAAAGGGCGCCTATGGCGCCCTTGTCAGTCCTGCGGCGGATTAAATGCGATCGGCGTGGTGCAACACCACGAACTTGTCCCACAGCTGTTCGTTGGTCTCACGATGCTGCGGATCGGTGATGATAGTGTTGTCGATAGGGCAAACCTGCTGACAGGTCGGCGTATCGTAATGGCCAACGCACTCGGTGCAGCGCTCGGTATCGATCTGGTAGATCTCATCGCCCATCGAAATTGCCTGGTTCGGGCATTCCGGCTCGCACATGTCGCAGTTGATGCATTTGCGTGTGATTAGCAGGGCCATGACGTATCTCTCATTATTAACAGGGGTATTTTTCGCAGCGGCGATTATACCGGTTAAACCAACTTTTTCATCAATTGTTCGCTGTGTTTGATGCGATCGCGGGCATGATCAAGGTCGTGCTGGATCAGCGCCATAAACAGCAGGTCGGTAAGGGCGAACTGGGCCGTGCTGGAGGAGATGGCCGCGCTGCGGGTGTGGGGTTCTTCGGCGATGGTATAGAGGCAGTGGTCCGCGCGTTGCTGCAGGCCGTTGGGCGAGAAGCTGGTCAGCGCCAGCACCCTGGCGCCGGCCTGGCGCGCTTCTTCCGCCGCCAGATTGATTTCACGCCGCTCGCCGCTGAAGGAGATAGCCAGCAGCAGATCGCGTTTGTCCAGCGCCTGCACCGCCGCCAGCTGGACGTGCATATCCGCTTCGGCCACCGCCATCACGCCAATTTTCAGCAGCTTGAAGGAAAAATCCTTGGCCACCAGCCCGGAGGCGCCGATGCCGATCAGCATCACCCGGCGCGCCTGGCGCAGCATGTCCAGCGCCTGATGCAGCCGCTCTTCGCTGTTGATGTCGAGCGTCGCGCGCAGCGCCGCCTGCTTTTCCGCCAGCAGCTTTTCACCGACGGTTTTCAGCGTATCGCTGCTGAGGATGTGGTTGTGAACGGTCACCACCGGCTCGGCCTGCGGTTGGGCCAGCGTCTCGCTCAGCGCCAGCTTCAGCGCCGGGAAACCTTTATAGCCCAGCTTTTGGGCGAACTTCACCACGCTCGACTGGCTGATGCCGGCCAACTGAGCCAGCTTTTGCGAGCTGAGATGGCGCGCCTGCTCGGCGTTATTCAGCAGAAAGTCCGCCAGCTTGCGGTCGTTTTGCGCCAGTGTCGGATACATCTGGCGAATGCGCAGAAGGGTACTCATTGTTCTTTCCCTGGAAACCAGCGGCCATTTTGCCATGCAGAGGGCGAAAACGCGCGGTGAAAATTTTTGTGAGCTCACCGTTAAAATAGCAAATAGCGCTCGCTTTGTTGAATAAAATATTCAAATATTGATTTAATTTTGTGAATTAAAAATTCAAAGGTGAACAGATGAACTTAGGCGCACTGGTATCGGAAACCCGTAACCCGGCCACCATGGGGCTGGATGAAATGTCGACGCTGGACATGGTCCGTTGCTTTAACCAGGAAGACCGCAAGGTGCCGGAGGCGATTGAACAGGTGTTGCCGGCGATCGCGCAGGCGGTCGATTTGGCCGCGGCGGCGCTGAAGGCCGGTGGGCGGTTGATTTATTTGGGCGCCGGCACCAGCGGCCGCCTGGGCGTATTGGACGCCTCCGAGTGTCCGCCGACCTTCGGCGTGCCGCACGGCGTGGTGGTGGGGCTAATCGCCGGCGGGCCGGGTGCGCTGCTCAAAGCGGTGGAGGGGGCGGAAGATGACGAGGCCCTGGGTGAAGCCGATCTCCGGGCGCTGAACCTCACCGCCGTTGATATGGTGGTAGGGCTGGCGGCCTCGGGGCGTACGCCCTACGTGATCGGCGCACTGCGCTATGCGCGCGGGATGGGCTGCCCGACGGCGGCCATCTCCTGTAACCCGGATTCGCCGATTGCGCACGAAGCACAGGTGGCGATTTCGCCGGTGGTGGGGCCGGAGGCGCTGACCGGCTCAACGCGCCTGAAATCCGGCACCGCGCAGAAACTGGTACTCAACATGCTGTCGACCGGTGCGATGGTCAAACTGGGCAAGGTCTACCAGAACCTGATGGTGGACGTGAAGGCCACCAACGTCAAACTGGTGGATCGCGCCTGCCGCATCGTGATGGAGGCCACCGGCGCCGAACGCGCTCAGGCGGAGGCGGCGTTGGCGCAGACCGGCTTTGAGGTCAAACCGGCGATCCTGATGTTTTTAGCCGGCGTCAGCGCCGAAGAGGCGCAGCAGCGGCTGCAGCGGCACGATGGCTACCTGCGCGCGGCGCTGGCGCGTTAATTTACGGTGGGGGCGGCGATGGACAAGACAACGGCATTGGCGACACAGATCCTGGCGGGCGTGGGGGGCGAGGGCAATATCCTCAAACTGGAAAACTGCATGACGCGGGTGCGCGTCGAGGTCAGCGATGAGCAGCGCCTGGATCTGGCCGCCCTCAAGCAGCTGCCGGGGGTGAAGGGCTATATCAAGCAGGGTGAACAGCATCAGTTTATCGTCGGCCCGGGCGCCGCCGCCAAGGTGGTGGACGCCATGCGCGGGCTGTTGAGCGGTGATGCGCAGCCCGTTGCCGCCGTCGGTGACGCCGCCCGCACCAAGGCGCAGGCCAAGCAAAAATACGCTGCGCCGATGAGCGGCGCGCTGAAAAAGCTGGCCGACGTTTTTATTCCGCTGATCCCGGCGTTTATCGCCTCGGGGCTGATCACCGGCATCATCAACCTGCTGAAGCGGCCCGACATCGCCGGACAGCTGGCGTTGGACTACCCGAACGCGCTGGGGCTGCTGGCGATCTTCGGCAGCGCGGTATTCGCCATTATGAACATTCTGGTCGGGGTGAACGCCGCGCGGGTATTCGGCGGCTCACAGGCGATGGGCGGCGTGATGGCCGGCATTCTTTCCAGTCCGGCGCTGGCGCAGATCACCCTGTTCGGCGAGGCGCTGCAGCCGGGGCGCGGCGGGGTGATCGCCGTGCTGCTGGTGGTGGCGTTGATGTGCTGGGTGGAGAAACGCCTGCGCACGCTGCTGCCGGAGTCGGTCGAACTGATCCTCAATCCGCTGCTGACCACGCTGGTCACCGCCTCGTTGGCGATCCTGATCCTGCAGCCGATCGGTGGCGCCATTTCCGATGCCATCGCCCACGGCGCCAATCTGGCGATCGACAAGGGCGGGCTGCTGGTGGGGGCGCTGCTCTCCGGGCTGTTCCTGCCGCTGGTGCTCTCCGGCTTGCACCAGGGGCTGGTGCCGATCCACGTCGAGCTGGTGCAGGCGCACGGTTCCAATCCGCTGTTGCCGATCCTGGCGATGGCCGGCGTCGGTCAGGTGGGGGCGGCGCTGGCGGTGCTGCTGAAAACCCGCAACGCGCGGCTGAAGAAGGTGATCAAAGGGGCGTTGCCGGTCGGCATTCTCGGCATCGGCGAGCCGCTGATCTTCGGGGTGACGCTGCCGCTGGGCCGGCCGTTTATCGGCGCCTGCCTCGGCGGCGCGGTAGGCGGCGCGCTGATCAGCTACTGGAAGGTGGCGACGGTCATCACCTTCGGCATTTCGGGGCTGCCTTTGGCGTTGACCATCGTCTCAGGTAAGGTGATGTTGTATCTGGCGGGGATGCTGATTACGATTATCGCCGGTTTTCTCTTCACCTGGATGATGGGGTTCGACGATCCCGAGGAGTAGCGTTTGAACGACAAGCAGCAACCGTCGGCCGCAGCAGGGCGCCGCGTGGTCTTTTTCGATCTGGACGGCACTCTGCATCAGGAGGATATGTTCGGCAGTTTCTTGCGCTTTCTGCTGCGCCGCCTACCGCTGAACCTGCTGCTGGTAATACCGCTGCTGCCGCCGATCGGGTTGGCGCTGCTGCTGCTGGGGCGCGCCGCGCGCTGGCCGATGAGCCAGCTGCTGTGGGCGATTACTTTCGGGCGTTCTGAAGCGACGCTGAAGGCGCTGGAGCGGCAGTTTATCGAGGCTTTCCGCCAGAAGGTGACCGCGTTTCCGGTGGTGCAAATGCGGCTGCGGCAGTATCTGGAGGAGCACGATGCCGAAGTGTGGCTGATTACCGGCTCGCCGGAGCAACTGGTGGAGCAGGTGTATCGGGATTCGGCGTTTCTGCCGCGGGTGCGGTTGATCGGCAGCCGCATCACGCGCCGCTGCGGCGGTTGGGTCTTGACCCTGCGCTGCCTGGGGGCGCAGAAAGTGGTGCAGCTGGAACAGCGGCTCGGCGCGCCGCTGAAGCTGTACAGCGGTTACAGCGATAGCAAGCAGGATAATCCGCTGCTGTTCTTTTGCGAGCACCGCTGGCGGGTGAGCAAGCAGGGCGAGCTGCAGCAGCTGGAATAAGCCAAGGGCGGAGAATTCCGCCCTTGGTTGCTTTTATCGGTACCGCGATCAGTCGTCGCTCACGTCGTGTGGTTTGCGCCCGAGCTGCCAAATCTTTTCCGCATAATGCCCCAACGCCCACAGGCTCAGGCCGAGCAGCGCGAAGAAAATCGTTTTCGGCATGCTGTCCCAGAAAAACTCGAACAGGCGGGTATAGAGGTTGATGCCGAGGAAGGTCAGCCCGAAACCGCGCAGCATGGCGTCGTCATGCTTCAACCCCAGCCAGATGGCGACGAGGGCGGCCAGCCCGAACAGCAGGCTCCAGTGGAACAGCTCAATCTGGCGCGCGCGGTACCAGCTGTCGAGATCGCCGTAGTTGCCGAAGATGGACAGCAGCCACAGCGCGATGAACAGGTACAGCAGGCCCATCGCCAGCGACACCCGCTGCAGGCCGCGCTGCGCCAAGAGCGGCCGCAGCAGCAATGCGGCGGCGATCAGCACCCCGCCGAAGGCGATAAAGCGAATCGGGTAGCTCATGCCGAGCCAGTAGGCGCCCCAGCCGGACAGGTAGCCGGTCTCGGCGCCGAAGGCATTGCCGAGCGACAGCAGGGCGAACCACCATACCAGCCCGGAGCGGCTGAACCAGCCGATCGCGCCGTACAGCAGCGCGGCGACCAGCAGCAGCACGGAAACCCGCCCGCTGCCGTTATCCAGCCAGACGCCCAGTTGCCATAAGGCGCAGGCGGTGAGCAACACGGCGACAAACAGCGCCGCCTCATTGCCGTAGCGTTTTTCCGGATGGCGTTGACGACGACGCAGCGCCCAAACGTAGGCCAGCGCCGCCAGTACGCCGGCGATCGCCATGCGCACCGGCGCGTCGAAGCGGAACAGTTCGCTCAGCCATGCAAGCAGTTCGCTGTCGGCGAACAGGCTGGTGACGGCGATCAGCAGCGAGGCCAGCGCGGCGAGAAACGCATAGCGCGCCAGTCGCCGCCAGTCGAAAGGTTGCACGTCCACATGCTGCAGCAGTTGCTGCCGTTGTTCGGGCGTCATGGCGCCTTCCCCAACCCAACCGTCCAGCGCCTTGCGCACCACGACGGCGTTCTTTTTACTGAGTTTCATGCTTCTTGTCCCTGAATCATCGGCCGATTCGGCCAGTATAGCCATTGGCGGGCGGCTACGACAAAGGGAGGCTAGTGTGTATAATGCCCGCCGCAAAAGCGCACGAGGAATTATGCGATGACTGAATATAACGATGAGTACTGGATGCGTCAGGCATTGCAGCTGGCCCTGCGCGCGCAGGAAGAGGGCGAGGTGCCGGTGGGTGCGCTGCTGGTGCTGGACAATCAGGTCATCGGCGAGGGCTGGAACCGGCCGATCGGCCGCCACGATCCTACCGCACACGCCGAGATCATGGCGCTGCGCCAGGGCGGCGCGGTGCTGCAAAACTATCGCCTGCTGAACGCCACGCTGTACGTCACGCTGGAGCCCTGCGTGATGTGCGCCGGCGCGATGGTGCACAGCCGCATCCGCCGGTTGGTGTACGGCGCCGCCGACGAGAAAACCGGCGCGGCCGGCTCGCTGGTGGACATTTTGCGCCATCCGGGCATGAACCATCAGGTGGAGATCGTCTCGGGCGTGCTGGCGGACGAATGCGCCGCCACCCTGAGCAATTTCTTCCGCCTGCGCCGCGAACAGAAAAAAGCGCTCAGGCTGGCGCAGCGGGCGGCGGATAAGCCGGAATAATCAGTAGTTGAGCGCCAGTTCCGGCATCACCGTCGGGTAGCCTTTCCCCAACGCTTCCTGCTCGGCGGCCGCTTGCGCCGCCTTTCTCTCTTTTTCCTGCAGATAGCCCACCAGGCTGACCTGATAGCGGCGGATGTTTTCTACATAGTTGTAGGCTTCACGCCCGCGCGCATAGCCGTAGGTCAGCTGCGGGTAGTAGCGCTTTTGGCTGAGCATCGGCAGGCGCTGTTTGACGTCGACCCAGCTGTCCGGGTTGCCTTTTTGCGTCTTGGTCAGCTTGCGCGCGTCCAGCATATGGCCCCACCCCATGTTGTAGGCCGCCAGCGAGAACCAGATGCGCTCGTCTTCCGGCACGCTGTCCGGCACCTTGGCCATCAGCCGCTGCAGGTACAGGGCGCCGCCCTGAATGCTCTCTTCCGGATCGAGGCGATCGTTGACCCCCAGGCCGTCGGCGGTGGCGCGGGTCAGCATCATCAGGCCGCGCACGCCGGTGGGGGAAGTGGCCTGCGGATTCCAGTGCGATTCCTGATAGGCGATGGCCGCCAGCAGCTTCCAGTCGATCTCGTTGGCGTGCTTCTCGAACAACGGGCGGAAGTTGGGCAGCACCGAATCGATGGCCGACAGGAAGGTTTTGGTGTCCACATAGTCGAAGCTGCCGACGTGGCCGAGGTATTTCTCTTCCAGCCGCGCCAGGGTGCCGTCGTCCACCATCTGACTGTAGAAATCCAGCATCGCCGCGTACAGGCTGTCGTCGCCGTCGCGTTTGAGGTACCAGGTGACCGGCTCTTCGTCGGTGACGTCGAACGCCACCGCCAGCTGCGGATGGATGCGCTGCAGCAGCGCGATGGTCACCGAATCGCCGAGGGTATAGTCCAGCTTGCCGTCGGCCACCCGCTCCAGCAGTTCTTTGGAGGTGAGATCGCTGGAGGACTCCCAGGCGAGATCCGGGTATTTATCCTGTTTGAGCTGCTTTAGCGTGCTGACGTGCGCGGAACCGGAGGCGACCGCCAGCTTGCCTTTGATGTCGGCGAAGCTTTTCGGCCGCGGGGTGCCCAGCCGGTACACCAGCTGTTGGGAAACGGAGTAGTAGGCCGGGCCGGTGCGCGCGCGGCTGAGGCGCTCCTGGTTGTAGATCAGGCCCGCCGCCAGCAGGTCGGCGTCGTCGTCGTCCAGATCGTCGAACAGGTCATTGATGTTCTGATGGGGGATCACCACCAGTTTTACCCCGAGGTAGTTGGCGAAGCGCTTGGCCAGTTCGTAGTCGAGCCCACCCGGCCCTTGCTTGGTGTTGAAATAGGTCAGCGGTGAATTCAGCGTGCTGATACGCAACTCGCCGCGGGAAATGATCTCCTGGAGTTGCCCGCCCTGGCCGCTGCGCCAGGTGATGTTGGGCCACAGCGCGAGAGCCAGAAGCAGAGTGACAACGCCGATGAGGATGTAGTTTATTTTAAGACGTTTCAAATAGTTATCCAGTGGTGGCACAGGTACGCCGGCGACGACAACCGCGACTTTTCTCATGGTTAAATCACCAGTGCGGGGGGCATTTTGCGCAACAAAACGCCAGTGTGCAACTTTATTGACACGTTATGACAATTCGACGGTGCGGCACGCTTTTATCAATAATCCCTACGCAAACGGTTTCGTCGGCGCCGAGGATTCTCTATAATGACGCGCGTTTTCCCCTGTTGCGCCCAATGAAGCGTCTTATCCTTCGCTTCGAAGACGAGAGAACTTTGATTATGGAAATTCTGCGTGGTTCGCCCGCTTTATCGGCTTTTCGCATTACCAAACTGCTGTCCCGCTGCCAGGACGCTCACCTGCCCGTCAGTGATATCTACGCCGAGTACGTCCACTTTGCCGATGTCAGCGCACCGCTAAGTGCCGAAGAACACGCCAAGCTTCAGCGTCTGCTCAAGTACGGTCCTTCTCTCGCCGAACACGCCCCTGAAGGCCGGCTGCTGCTGGTTACGCCGCGTCCGGGCACCATTTCTCCCTGGTCTTCCAAAGCCACCGACATCGCCCACAACTGCGGTCTGCAACAGGTGCTGCGGCTGGAGCGCGGTCTGGCGTTCTACGTCAAGGCGCCCGAGCTGACGGAAGCCCAGTGGCGGCAGCTCGCTGCGCTGCTGCACGACCGCATGATGGAAACCGTCTTCAGCGAGCTGCAACAGGCCGAACAGCTGTTCGCGCACCATCAGCCGGCGCCGTATCAGTCGGTCGACGTGCTGGGCGCAGGGCGCGCCGCGCTGGAGCAGGCCAACGTTCGGCTCGGCCTGGCGCTGGCGCAGGATGAGATCGACTACCTGCTGAATGCCTTTACCGGTTTGGGGCGCAACCCGACGGATATCGAACTTTATATGTTCGCGCAGGCTAACTCCGAGCACTGCCGCCACAAGATTTTCAACGCCGACTGGATCATCGACGGCGAGCAGCAGCCCAAGTCGCTGTTCAAAATGATCAAGAATACCTACGAGCAGACGCCGGACTACGTGCTGTCGGCGTATAAAGACAACGCCGCCGTGATGGAAGGTTCGCAGGTCGGCCGCTTCTTCGCCGCGCCGGAGAACGGCACGTACGATTACCATCAGGAAGACGCGCACATCCTGATGAAGGTGGAAACTCACAACCACCCGACGGCGATTTCGCCGTGGCCGGGCGCCGCGACCGGCTCCGGCGGCGAGATCCGCGACGAGGGCGCCACCGGCCGCGGCGCCAAGCCGAAGGCCGGCCTGGTGGGCTTCTCGGTGTCCAACCTGCGCATTCCCGGCTTTGAACAGCCGTGGGAGCAGGACTTCGGCAAGCCGGAACGCATCGTCACCGCACTGGACATCATGACCGAAGGCCCGCTGGGCGGCGCGGCGTTCAACAACGAATTCGGTCGCCCGGCGCTGCTGGGCTACTTCCGCACCTATGAAGAGCGCGTCAACAGCCATAACGGCGTCGAGCTGCGCGGCTACCACAAACCGATCATGCTGGCGGGCGGCATCGGCAACATCCGCGCCGATCACGTGCAGAAAGGGGAAATCACCGTCGGCGCCAAGCTGGTGGTGCTGGGCGGCCCGGCGATGAATATCGGCCTGGGCGGCGGCGCGGCGTCCTCGATGGCGTCCGGCCAGTCCGATGCCGATCTGGACTTCGCTTCGGTGCAGCGCGACAACCCGGAAATGGAACGCCGCTGTCAGGAAGTGATCGACCGCTGCTGGCAGCTGGGCGACCAGAACCCGATCCTGTTTATCCATGACGTCGGCGCCGGCGGCCTGTCCAACGCCATGCCGGAGCTGGTGAGCGACGGCGGCCGCGGTGGGCGCTTCGAGCTGCGCGATATCCTCAACGACGAGCCGGGCATGAGCCCGCTGGAAGTGTGGTGCAACGAATCGCAGGAACGTTACGTGATGGCGATCGCCCCGGCGCAGATGGCGCAGTTCGACGAGATCTGCCGCCGCGAGCGCGCGCCTTATGCGGTGATCGGTGAAGCGACCGAAGAACAGCACCTGACGCTGAACGACCGCCACTTCGACAACCAACCGATCGACATGCCGCTGGACGTGCTGCTCGGCAAAACGCCGAAGATGACCCGCGATGTCACCCGTCTGCAGGCGCAGGGCCAGGCGGTGCAGCGTGGGGACATCACGCTGGCCGACGCGGTGAAGCGCGTGCTGCATCTGCCGGCCGTCGCGGAGAAAACCTTCCTGATCACCATCGGCGACCGCACCGTCACCGGCATGGTGGCGCGTGACCAAATGGTCGGCCCGTGGCAGATCCCGGTGGCCGACTGCGCGGTCACCACCGCCAGCCTGGACAGCTATTACGGCGAGGCGATGTCGATCGGCGAACGCGCGCCGGTGGCGCTGCTGGACTTCGCCGCTTCCGGCCGCCTGGCGGTCGGGGAAGCGCTGACCAACCTGGCTGCCACGGAAATCGGCAGCCTGAAGCGCGTGAAGCTGTCCGCCAACTGGATGGCCGCCGCCGGCCACCCGGGTGAAGACGCCGGCCTGTACGAAGCGGTGAAAGCGGTGGGCGAAGAGCTGTGCCCGGCGCTGGGCATCACCATCCCGGTGGGCAAAGACTCCATGTCGATGAAAACCCGCTGGCAGGAAGGCGACGAACAGCGCGAAATGACCTCGCCGCTGTCGCTGGTCATCACCGCCTTTGCCCGTGTGGAAGACGTGCGCGACACCGTGACGCCGCAATTGCGCACCGATAAGGGCGACAGCGCGCTGCTGTTGATCGATCTGGGCAACGGCCATAACGCGCTGGGCGCTACCGCGCTGGCGCAGGTTTATCGCCAACTGGGCGACAAACCGGCCGATGTGCGCGATGTCGCGCAACTGGCGGGCTTCTTCAACGCCATGCAGCAGTTGGTGGCCGATCGCGCGCTGCTGGCTTATCACGACCGCGCCGACGGCGGCCTGCTGGTGACGCTGGCGGAGATGGCCTTCGCCGGTCACTGCGGCGTAGAGGTTAACCTCGATGGCCTCGACGACGATGCGCTGGCGGTGCTGTTCAACGAAGAGCTGGGCGCGGTGATCCAGGTGAGCGCCGAACGTCTCGACGAAGTGAAGCAGGCGTTCGCGCAGCACGGTTTGACCGACAACGTGCATCAGATCGGCAGCGCGCAGGCCGGCGATCGTTTCGTCATCAACCAACATGGCAAGGCGTTGTACAGTGAAAGCCGCAATACGCTGCGCACCTGGTGGGCGGAAACCACCTGGCAGATGCAGCGCCTGCGCGACAACCCGGCGTGCGCCGATCAGGAACATCAGGCCAAGCAGGATGAACAAGATCCCGGCCTGAACGTGAAGCTGACCTTTGCACCCGAGGAAGACATCGCCGCGCCGTACATCGCCAAGGGCGCTCGCCCGAAAGTGGCGGTGTTGCGCGAGCAGGGGGTGAACTCCCACGTTGAAATGGCGGCGGCGTTCCACCGCGCCGGCTTTGACGCCGTGGACGTGCACATGAGCGATCTGCTGGCCGGGCGCCGCGATCTGCAGGACTTCCACACGCTGGTGGCCTGCGGCGGCTTCTCTTACGGCGACGTCCTGGGCGCCGGTGAAGGCTGGGCGAAGTCTATCCTGTTCAACGAGCGGGTGCGAGACGAGTTTGAAGCGTTCTTCCACCGTCCGCAGACGCTGGCGCTGGGCGTATGCAACGGCTGCCAGATGATGTCCAACCTGCGTGAGCTGATCCCGGGGGCCGAACACTGGCCGCGCTTCGTGCGCAACCTGTCGGATCGCTTCGAGGCGCGCTTCAGCCTGGTGGAAGTGGCGGCCAGCCCGTCGCTGTTCCTGCAGGGCATGACCGGTTCGCGCATGCCGATCGCTGTTTCCCACGGTGAAGGGCACGTCGAAGTGCGCGATGCGGCGCATCTGGCGGCGCTGGAAAGCCATGGTCTGGTGGCGCTGCGTTTCGTCAACAACGCCGGTCAGGTGACGGAAGCTTACCCGGCTAACCCGAACGGTTCGCCGAATGGCATCACCGCCGTGACCAGCGCCAACGGGCGCGCCACGGTGATGATGCCGCACCCGGAACGCGTGTTCCGCACCGTCAGTAACTCCTGGCACCCGGAAGAGTGGGGCGAGGACAGCCCGTGGATGCGTATGTTCCGCAACGCCCGTAAGCAGCTGGGCTAAAAACGGCCACCACCGTACAGAGGGCGCAAGCAATTGCGCCCTTTTTTATGGCCGGCGTTCGCCGTCTGGCGGCAGTGTCTGCATTTTGCGACAAGCGCTATTTTCCCTGTCGCCAAATGGAGACGTTTAACTTATTGATTTTATTGTAGGTAAGCAGGTTTGACTTTAGTTGTCTGCATTTGGCGACAGCGCGGCGTTTTTTTCATCGCTCATCAGTACGTAATGGGTGGGGGAATTTGCTGATGTAATTTTATTTTTAAATAAAATCATTGTGTTATGATTTTTATTGCAAAGCTGGCATGCAACGTGCATTATTCTCGGCGGCTGCTCATTCACCTTTTTATGACGGCGCCGTAATTAGACGGCAAATCGCCTCATAAGCCTCCGAATGATGCCAAAGAAATGGTGCCTATCGTCCAACCAAACCGATAACAGACCGCGCAAGCGGCTTTATCAAGCATCGGGCGACACGTGGAGTGAGGCACCGCCTGTATCCAACTGTGATGAAGGGTTCATCAATCCTGGATACTTACGGATGCTATTCGTCCTGTTCGATGCCAGCCGCTGCGCTACATCACCCTGGGGACGAGGTTTAAGGGCATCCACACTTTCCTTGCGTTGGGGCAAGTTTCTTGCCCCGATGTCAATTCTCAACGCTGCGCTATGCCCGTTTCGTTGCCTATGCCCTCGAACGCAGACGCTATCCCCACACTCTCGTTTTCGCGCCGGTTGATGTTACCGGGGCCGCATGCCGTCGGCAGGCCAGGCCCATGGGCGCGCTTCGCCGATCCCGCGGCTTTTTCCTTGCGCGTTCAGGATTCTCCCCTGCCGGGCTTTTCTCTTTCCGGCGAGTCAGTTAGCATCGTGACAGAGCTGAGAGAATGAGATGATTTCGTTGAAAAAATGGCGTTTATTCCCCCGTTCGCTGCGGCAATTGGTGCTGCTGGCCTTCCTGTTGGTGCTGCTGCCGCTGTTGGTGCTGGCCTATCAAGCCTACCAGAGCCTGGATCACCTCAGCGCGCAGGCGGCGGACATCAACCGCACCACGCTGGTGGACGCGCGGCGCAGCGAGGCGATGACCAGCGTGGCGCTGGAGATGGAGCGCAGCTATCGTCAGTACTGCGTGCTGGTCGATCCTACGCTGCAGAAGCTGTACCAGAACCAGCGCAAACAGTATTCGCAGATGCTGGACGCCCACGCGCCGATCCTGCCGGACGAGCGCTACTACCAAACGCTGCGTCAGTTGCTGACCCAGCTGGCGGCGATCAAATGCCATAACAGCGGGCCGGACCAAGAGGCTTCGGCCCTGCTCGAATCGTTCTCCCGTTCCAACGCCGAAATGGTGCAGGCCACGCGCGCGGTGGTGTTCTCGCGCGGCCAGCAGCTGCAGCAAGCCATCGCCGAGCGCGGCCAGTTCTTCGGCTGGCAGGCGCTGCTGTTGTTCCTGGTCAGCGTGCTGCTGGTGGTGCTGTTCACCCGCATGATCATCGGGCCGGTCAAGGCCGTGGAACGGATGATCAATCGCCTGGGGGAAGGGCGCGCGCTGGGCAGCACCGCGTCGTTCAAAGGGCCGCGCGAGCTGCGTTCGCTGGCGCAGCGCATCATTTGGCTGAGCGAGCGGCTGGCGTGGCTGGAATCGCAGCGCCACGAGTTCTTGCGCCATATCTCGCACGAGTTGAAAACGCCGCTGGCCAGCATGCGTGAAGGCACCGAACTGCTGGCCGACGAAGTGGCGGGGCCGCTGACCTCCGATCAAAAAGAGGTGGTGGCGATCCTCGACAACAGCAGTCGCCACCTGCAGCAGCTGATTGAACAACTGCTGGATTACAACCGCAAACTGGCCGACGGCCCGGCGGAACACGAGAACGTCGAGCTGCGCGAGATGGTCGATTTGGTGGTCGCCGCGCACAGTTTGCCGGCGCGGGCGAAGATGATTTCCACCGAAATCGCGCTGGAGGCGGAAATCTGCTGGGCAGAGCCTACGCTATTAATGCGCGTGCTGGATAATCTCTACTCCAATGCGGTGCACTACGGCAAGGAATCCGGTAACATTTGGATCCGCAGCCGTCAGGTTGGACAACGGGTGCAAATCGACGTCGCCAATACCGGCACGCCGATCCCCGAGGCTGAAAGAGCCATGATTTTCGAGCCTTTTTTCCAGGGTAGTCACCAGCGAAAAGGGGCGGTAAAAGGAAGCGGACTGGGGTTGAGCATCGCTCAGGACTGTATCCGTCGCATGCGCGGTGAGCTGCAACTGGCGACGGTCGCCGGTGCAGACGTCTGCTTCCGCATTGAACTGCCGTTAACCGCCGAGAATGAATAAATAATGTACACATGGTCTAAGCGCCTTCGTCTTTCGCAGACCGAACGTTCACCGCGTGCCACGCACAGAGCGCCGCTCGGCAAACGCCCGATCAGCTGGTTGGGCGCCGTTTTCTTTATGCCGCTGTTGCTGGCGGGCTGCGTCGATCGCGCGGTCAGCGGCGGCCTGAGCGCTCAGCAGCAAGAAGCGATCCCGGATACCAAGGTGATCGATTACCGCACAGCGGCTTGCGATACCCTGTGGCAGTTGGACGACAAGGACGCGCTGGATAACGCGCTCTACTGGCTGCGTGCGATGGACTGCGCCGATCGCATCGGCTCAACCCAGGCGCGCGCGCTGGCGAAAACGGTGCCTGGCGACAGCTGGTCCGGCGTTTTCAAACAGAGCATCCTGCTGGGGAGCGCACAGCCGACCTCCGGCGAACGCCGCCAGATGATCGACAGGATCAACAGCTACCGGATGGAGTTTCCCGGTTCGCTGCGTCCACTGACGCAGCTGTGGCGCCAGCAGCAGATGCTGCAGATCACGCTGTTCGATGAGAAAGCGCGTTATCAGCATCTGCAGGAAAGCAGCGACAGCCAGATCGATTCGCTGCGCCAGAGCCAGGCGCGCTTGCAATCGCAGCTGCAGGACACCTCGCGCAAGCTGGAAAACCTGACCGACATCGAGCGACAGCTCTCATCGCGCAAGCAGCTGCAAGGGGAAATACCGGACAACGGCACAGGCTCGCAAAAGGGCGAAGCCGCCGGTAAAAACGGCGCGGCCGCGAAAGGGGCTGAGCCGCAGGACGAACCGGAAAAGGGCACTGCGCTGCCGGTTGAACCGGAAGACACCTATACGCCGCACCCTGCCAATAAGGAGTCCCACGCGCAATGACCGCACGCAAACCGGCCAACCTGTTATTGGTTGACGACGATCCCAGCCTGCTGAAGCTGCTGGGCATGCGCCTGACCAGCGAAGGTTTTCACGTCACCACCGCCGAAAGCGGCCAGGAAGCGCTGCGCCTGCTGGCGCGCGAACAGATCGATCTGGTGATCAGCGATCTGCGCATGGATGAGATGGACGGCATGGCGCTGTTCGCCGAGATCCAAAAACATCAGCCGGGCATGCCGGTGATCATTCTCACCGCGCACGGTTCGATTCCCGATGCGGTGGCCGCCACCCAGCAGGGGGTGTTCAGCTTTCTCACCAAGCCGGTGGATCGCGATGCGCTGTACAAGGCCATCGACGAGGCGCTCGCGCTGTCGGCCAGCCCGGCCGGCGACGATGCCTGGCGGGAAGACATCGTCACCCGCAGCCCGTTGATGCTGCGCCTGCTGGAGCAGGTGAAAATGGTGGCGCAGTCGGACGTCAGCGTATTGATCAACGGCCAGAGCGGCACCGGTAAAGAGGTGGTGGCGCAGGCGATCCACGCGGCCAGCCCGCGCGCCAGCAAGGCGTTCATCGCCATCAACTGCGGCGCGCTGCCGGAGCAGCTGCTGGAGTCCGAACTGTTCGGCCACGCCAAGGGCGCCTTTACCGGTGCGGTCAGCAGCCGCGAAGGGCTGTTCCAGGCGGCGGCGGGCGGCACGCTGTTCCTCGACGAGATCGGCGATATGCCGCTGTCGCTGCAGGTGAAGCTGCTGCGCGTGCTGCAGGAGCGCAAGGTGCGGCCGCTCGGCAGCAATCGCGATCTGGACATTGACGTACGCATCATCTCCGCCACCCACCGCGATCTGCAAAAGGCGATGGCGAAGAACGAGTTCCGCGAGGATCTCTACTACCGCCTCAACGTGGTGAACCTCAAGATCCCGGCGCTCAACGAGCGCGCCGAAGATATCCCGCTGCTGGCCAATCACCTGTTGCGCGAAGCGGCTCAGCGGCACAAGCCGTTCGTGCGCAGCTTCTCGACCGACGCCATGAAGCGGCTGATGACCGCCAGCTGGCCGGGCAACGTGCGTCAGTTGGTCAACGTCATCGAGCAGTGCGTGGCGCTGACCTCTGCGCCGGTGATCAGCGAAGCGTTGGTGGAGCAGGCGCTGGAAGGGGAAAATACCGCGCTGCCGACCTTTGCCGAAGCGCGCAACCAGTTCGAGTTGCATTACCTGCGCAAGCTGCTGCAGATCACCAAGGGCAACGTGACCCAGGCCGCGCGCATGGCGGGCCGCAACCGCACCGAGTTTTACAAATTGCTGTCGCGCCACGAGCTGGACGCCAACGATTTTAAAGAATGACAGTTTCCCGCCGGCGCCTGCCACGCAGGTTCTCAACAAATCCGGCGGAATGATTTACACTCCGTTCTCTTTGCCGCGGCGCGCCCCGGCGTAGAGCACCATGGAACGTATTAAGCGGGATCGTACACAAATGAGCAGATCACTTTCCATCGCCCTGGCCCAGCTGAACCTGCTGGTCGGCGACATTGAAGGCAACACCGAACGCATGTTGCAAATCGTGCAGGAGCAGCAGAAGGCGGGAGCCGATCTGGTCATGTTCAGCGAACTGGCGCTGTCCGGCTACCCGCCGGAAGACCTGCTGTACCGCAATGATTTCTATCAGCGCTGCGATGCGCAGCTGCTGCGCCTGCAGCAGGCCTCCGCCGAGACGGCGATCCTGGTCGGCCACCCGTGGCGCGAAGGCGACAAGCTGTACAACGCGCTGTCGCTGTTCGCCGAAGGCCGCCTGCTGACCCGCTACTTCAAGCAGCAGCTGCCGAACTACGGCGTGTTCGATGAGAAGCGCTATTTCCACGCCGGCAACGACACCTGCGTGGTGGAGCTGAAAGGCTACCGTCTGGGGCTGCTGATCTGCGAAGATCTGTGGTTCCCTGAGCCGATCGACGCCGCCAAGGCGGCCGGCGCGGAGATTATCCTGTCGATCAACGCCTCACCGTATAATCGCGAAAAACCGTATATCCGCAAAACGCTGATGGCCGGCCACTGCCAGCGCACTCAGCTGCCGCTGGTGTACCTCAACCAGGTCGGCGGCCAGGATGAGCTGATCTTCGACGGCTGCTCCAAGGTCTTCGACGCCGCCGGCACCATGACTCACCGTCTGGCGGCCTTCGACGAGCAAGTGACCCGCCTGGAATTCAACGAGCTGGATGTGGTGCCGATGGCCGATCCGGCCGCTGAGCTGCCGCAGCTGGCGCAGGTGTACCAAGCGCTGGTGCTGGCGGTGCGCGACTATGTGACCAAAAATGGCTTTAAAGGCGCGGTGCTGGGGCTGTCCGGCGGCATCGACTCGGCGCTGACGCTGGCGATCGCCGTGGATGCGTTGGGCAAAGACAAGGTGCAGGCGCTGATGATGCCATTCCGCTACACCGCGGATATCAGCATCGCCGACGCCAAGGAAGAGGCGGAAATCCTCGGCGTGGAGTTCGATATCGTCTCCATCGAACCGATGTTCGACGCCTTTATGGGCCAGCTGTCGCCGATGTTCGCCGGCACCGAGCGCGACACCACCGAAGAGAACCTGCAGGCGCGTTGCCGCGGGGTGGTGCTGATGGCGCTGTCCAACAAGCGCCGCAGCATCGTGCTGACCACCGGCAACAAGAGCGAAATGGCGGTCGGTTACGCCACGCTGTACGGCGATATGGCCGGCGGTTTCGACGTGCTGAAGGACGTGCCGAAAACGCTGGTGTTCAAGCTGTCTGAATACCGTAACACCGTCTCCTACGTGATCCCGCAGCGGGTGATCGATCGCCCGCCGTCCGCCGAGCTGGCGCCGGATCAGGTCGATCAGGACAGCCTGCCGCCGTACGATATCCTGGATGCGATCCTGGAAGGCTACGTCGAGCGCGACAAGTCGGTCGCCGATCTGGTGGCCGAAGGGTTCGACGAAGCGATCGTGCGCAAGGTGATCCGCCTGGTGGACATCAACGAATACAAGCGGCGTCAGGCCGCCGTCGGGCCGCGTATCACCGCCCGTAACTTCGGCAAAGACCGCCGCTACCCCATCACATCCGGTTTTGGCCGCAAAAATTGGTAAAAGGAAAGAAGATGAAAAAGATCGACGCGATTATCAAGCCGTTCAAACTGGATGACGTCCGCGAAGCGCTGGCCGAAGTGGGCATCACCGGCATGACGGTCACCGAAGTCAAAGGCTTCGGCCGCCAGAAGGGCCACACCGAGCTGTACCGCGGCGCCGAATACATGGTCGATTTTCTGCCTAAGGTGAAGATCGAGATCGTGGTTGCCGACGACATCGTCGACACCTGCGTGGAAACCATTATGCAAACCGCGCAGACCGGCAAGATCGGCGACGGCAAAATCTTCGTCTTCGACGTGGCGCGCGTGGTGCGTATCCGTACCGGCGAGCAGGACGAAGAAGCGATCTGATCCTCCGCAGGATCATCGGCCATCAGGGCGCAGCATGCTGCGCCCTTGTCATTTCTGCTCCCCTTACATCACACCTCTTCGCCTCGCCGTTTCCCCCATTTTTGCCTGCGGGCATTCTAAAAAAGCGAACGCTATCGCGTTTTTGACACTTTTCCCGATCGCTTCACGGCTGGCGTCTACACTCAACGCAATGTTTTTGCTTGAGGAATCACCCCCATGATGACGTTACGCCAAATCCGCCACTTCATCGCCGTGGCGGAAACCGGGTCGATCTCCGCCGGCGCCCAGGCGGTGTTTGTCTCCCAGTCTTCGCTGACGCTGGCGATCCAGCAGCTGGAAACCGAGATCGGCGTGCGGCTGTTCGATCGCCACGCCAAGGGCATGACGCTGACCCATCAGGGGCACCAATTCTTGCGCCAGTCGTATCTGATCCTGGCGACGGTGGACAACGCCAAGCGCAGCCTGCAGATCGGCACCGAAAGCCTGACCGGCAAGCTGACTATCGGCGTCACCAGCCTGGTGGCCGGTTACTTCCTGGTGGAACTGCTCACGCGCTTTAAATCGGCTTATCCCAATGTCACCGTGCAGGTGGTTGAAGACGAACGCCCGTACATCGAGCATCTGCTGGTCAGCGGCGAGATCGACATCGGCGTGCTGATCTTGTCGAACATCGAGGACCGCGACGCGCTGCAGACCGAGGTGCTGATGCACTCGCCGTATCGCCTGTGGCTGCCGCCGCTGCACCCGCTGCTGGAGCACGAGAGCATCAGCCTGGCGGACGTGGCCAAACAGCCGCTGATCCAGCTCAACGCCGATGAAATGGACGTGCACGCGCGGCGCATCTGGGCGCGCGCCGGGCTGAAGCCGGAGATCGCCATGAAGACCGCCTCGACCGAGGCGGTGCGCAGCCTGGTGGCGGCGGGGATGGGAGTCTCCATCCAGCCGGATATGGCGTACCGCGCCTGGTCGCTGGAGGGCAACATGATCGAGGCGCGCAAGCTGGACGATCTGCTGGAGCCGCTGGATATCGGGTTGGCATGGCGGCGCGGCAGCGCGCGGCCGGAGCTGGTGACGCCGTTCCTCACCATCGCGCGCGAGAACGGCAGCAAACATGCCGCCGGGCTTAAGCATTCGATTTAATCGAACGCGTCGTTCAGTATTTAGAATTTGTTGCCCGCCAGAGGCTCGCTTAGGCTGATTAAAACTAACTTATTCACATTTGGTTAACGTTTTTGTCACTTAGGGGCGTCAGGCGATGGCGGATGTGCAGGTTCTCTCAGGTTTGTCCTGTCAGCAGTTCATTAACGGTCAGCTTATCGACGGCGAAGGCCAGCAGGAGTGCATCGTCAATCCGGCCAACGGCGAGACGCTGATCGCCCTGACCGAAGCCTCTGCGGCGCAGGTCGGCAGCGCGGTGAAAGCCGCGCAGCAGGCGTTTGGCCATTGGTCGCGCACTACGCCGGCCCAGCGCGCCACGCTGTTGCTGCGCATCGCCGACGCCATTGAGCGGCAGGCGCCGCAGCTGGCGCAGCTGGAGGCCCTCAACTGCGGCAAACCGCTGCATCAGGCGCTTAATGACGATCTGCCGGCGGCGGTCGACGTGTTCCGCTTCTTTGCCGGCGCGGTGCGTACGCAGCAAGGGCAACTGGCCGGTGAGTATGTGCCGGGCCACACCTCGATGATCCGCCGCGATCCCATTGGCGTGGTGGCCTCGATCGCCCCCTGGAACTATCCGCTGATGATGGCGGCGTGGAAGATCGCGCCGGCGTTGGCGGCGGGCAATACCGTGGTGTTTAAACCCTCCGAACATACGCCGCTGACCATTCTGGCGTTGGTGCCTGCGCTGCAGGAGATCCTGCCGCCGGGCGTGCTGAACATCGTCTATGGCGGCGGTGAAGGGGTCGGCAGCCAACTGGTGGGGCACCCGCAGGTGCGGCTGGTGTCGGTCACCGGCGATATCGTCACCGGGCAAAAAATCCTCCAGGCGGCGGCCAAAAGCGTCAAGCGCACCCATCTGGAGCTGGGGGGCAAGGCGCCGGTGATCGTTTGCGACGACGCCGATCTCGACGAGGTGGTCAACGGCATTCGCACCTATGGCTATTACAACGCCGGCCAGGACTGCACCGCCGCCTGCCGCATCTACGCGCAGGCCGGCATCTATCCCAAACTGGTGGACGCGCTGGGCGAAGCGGTCGCCAGCCTGCGCTTCGCCCGCAAGCGCGATCAGGACAACGAGATCGGCCCGTTGATAAGTGCCCGCCAGCGCGATCGCGTCGCCAGCTTTGTCGAGCGGGCGCTCAGCCAACCGCATATCGAATTGATCACCGGCGCTGCGGCGCACTCCGGGCCGGGGTTCTACTACCAGCCGACCCTGCTGGCGGGTTGCCTGCAAAGCGACGAGATCGTGCAGCGTGAGGTGTTTGGCCCGGTGGTCAGCGTCACGCGCTTCGAACACCTGGAGCAGGCGGTCGCGTGGGCCAACGACTCGGAATACGGGCTGGCCTCGTCGGTGTGGACGCAAAATATCGATCGGGCGCTGCACATTGCCGCCCATCTGCAGTACGGCAGCACCTGGATCAACACTCATTTCACCTTGGCGAGCGAAATGCCGCACGGCGGCCTGAAACGCTCCGGCTACGGCAAGGATCTGTCCAGCGATTCGCTGCAGGATTACAGCGTTGTCAGGCACGTAATGGCGAAGTTCAAAGCCGGCTTCTAACGGTTATATCAAGAAAAATCAGGCGGCAGCCGTTCCCTGCCGCATACCGATAAGCAACACAGGGGTAATTACGATGGGAAAAACTACCGCAGTCACCACCACCGTCTCCGCGCTCTGTCTCACCGTGCTGTGCGGCCTGGCCCAGGCGGCCGATCTGCCGCAGGCGCTGGGCAAAGGCGAAGGCCGACTGGACATCATCGCCTGGCCCGGCTACATCGAACGCGGCCAGTCCGACAAAAACTACGACTGGGTCACCCAGTTTGAAAAGCAAACCGGCTGTGCGGTGAACGTGAAGACCGCCGCCACCTCCGATGAAATGGTCAGCCTGATGGCCAAAGGCGGCTACGATCTGGTGACCGCCTCCGGCGACGCCTCGCTGCGCCTGATCTTCGGCAAGCGGGTGCAGCCGATCAACACCGCGCTGATCCCGAACTGGAAGAACATCGATTCGCGCCTGCTGAACGGCGCCTGGTACACCGTGGACGGCAAAACCTACGGCACGCCGTACCAGTGGGGGCCGAACCTGCTGATGTACAACACCAAAACCTTCCCGACGCCGCCGGACAGCTGGGCGGTGATCTTCCAGCAGCAGAACCTGCCGGACGGTAAGAGCAACCAGGGGCGGGTGCAGGCTTACGACGGCCCGATCTACATCGCCGACGCGGCGCTGTTCCTGAAGGCCACCCAGCCGCAGCTCGGCATCAGCGATCCTTACCAGCTCAACGAAGAGCAGTATCAGGCGGCGCTGAAGCTGCTGCGCAGCCAGCACGCGCTGATCCACCGCTACTGGCACGATACCTCGGTGCAGATGAGCGACTTTAAAAACGAAGGCGTGGTGGCCTCCAGCGCCTGGCCGTATCAGGCCAACGCCCTGAAGGGCGAAGGGCAGCCGATCGCCACCGTGTTCCCGAAAGAGGGCGTGACCGGCTGGGCGGACACCACCATGCTGCATGCCGACGCCAAACACCCGAGCTGCGCCTACCAGTGGATGAACTGGTCGCTGGAGCCGAAGGTGCAGGGCGATGTGGCGGCCTGGTTCGGGTCGGTGCCGGCTTCACCGGCGGGCTGCAAGGCCAGCGCGCTGCTGGGTGAGAAGGGTTGCGAAACCAACGGTTTCAACCAGTTCGACAAAATCGCCTTCTGGAAAACGCCGCAGGCGCAGGGCGGCAAGTTCGTGCCGTACAGCCGCTGGACCCAGGATTACATCGCCATCATGGGCGGCCGCTAAGCCGCGGGGCGCAGCCCGCTGCGCCCGAATCACATCAGAATGGAGCACAGAAAATGACCATTGCCGTGCAATTCATCGATGTTTCGCGGACTTTCGGCGATGTTCGCGCCGTGGATCGGGTATCCATCGACATTCAGGACGGGGAATTCTTCTCCATGCTCGGGCCGTCCGGCTCGGGCAAAACCACCTGCCTGCGCCTGATCGCCGGCTTTGAACAGCTCACTTCCGGCTCGATTCGCATTCACGGCCAGGAAGCCGCCAACCTGCCGCCGTATCAGCGCGACGTGAATACCGTGTTTCAGGATTACGCGCTGTTTCCGCACATGTCGGTGCTGGAAAACGTCGCCTACGGCCTGATGGTGAAGGGCGTCGCCAAACGCGAGCGGCTGGCGCGGGCGCAAGAGGCGCTGGAGAGCGTGGCGCTCGGTTTCGTCGCCGAACGCAAGCCGGCGCACCTGTCGGGCGGCCAGCGGCAGCGCGTGGCGCTGGCGCGCGCGCTGGTCAACCGGCCACGGGTGCTGCTGCTGGACGAACCGCTCGGCGCGCTGGATCTCAAGCTGCGCGAGCAGATGCAGGGCGAACTGAAGAAGCTGCAGCGCCAGCTGGGCATCACCTTTATCTTCGTCACCCACGATCAAAGCGAAGCGCTGTCGATGTCCGATCGGGTGGCGGTATTCAATAACGGCCACATCGAGCAGGTGGATACGCCGCGCGAGCTTTACATGCGGCCGAAGACGCCGTTCGTCGCCGAGTTCGTCGGCACCTCCAACGTGGTGCGCAGCGAGCTGGCGCAGCGCCTGCTCGGCGAAAGCCGAACCTTCTCGATCCGGCCGGAGCATATTCGCCTGCTGGAGCAAGGCGGCGCGGCGCAGGACGAAATCCAGGTGCAGGGCACGCTGCAGGAAATCCACTACCAGGGCGCGGCCACGCGCTATGAGATCGCGCTGAACGGCGGCGAAAAGCTGCTGGTCAGCCAGGCCAATCCACAGTGGATCGCCGCAGGGCAACAGCGGCAGATCGGCCAGCCGATCGTCGCCTGCTGGCCGCGCGCGGCGATGGTGCCGCTGCTGGAGGAGAGGTGAGATGGACATGAGCATCGATTCCCCCCCGGCGCGCGGCGGTAGCGTGCGCGCGCTGTCGACCTGGCTCTATCGCCGGCCGACGCTGTATCTGCTGTTACTGCTGGTGCCGCCGCTGCTGTGGTTCGGCGCGGTGTACCTCGGCTCGCTGCTGACGCTGCTGTGGCAGGGGTTCTACACCTTCGACGATTTCACCATGGCGGTGACGCCGGATCTGACCTTCGCCAACCTGGCGGCGCTGTTCAACCCGGCCAACTACGACATCATCCTGCGCACGCTGACCATGGCGGTGCTGGTGTCGCTGGCCAGCGCGGTACTGGCGTTCCCGATCGCCTATTACATGGCGCGTTATACCAGCGGCCGCGTCAAGGCGTTCTTTTACATCGCGGTGATGATGCCGATGTGGGCCAGCTATATCGTCAAAGCCTATGCCTGGACCCTGCTGCTGGCGAAAGACGGCGTGGCGCAGTGGTTTCTGCAGCACCTGGGGCTGGAGCCGCTGTTGGCTTCGCTGCTGACGGTGCCCGGCATCGGCGGCAACACGCTGTCGACCTCGGGGCTGGGGCGTTTTCTGGTGTTCGTTTATATCTGGCTGCCGTTCATGATCCTGCCGATCCAGGCGGCGCTGGAGCGCCTGCCGCCCTCGCTGCTGCACGCTTCGGCGGATCTGGGCGCCCGGCCGGCGCAGACCTTCCGCCACGTCATTTTGCCGCTGGCGGTGCCGGGCATCGCCGCCGGATCGATCTTCACCTTTTCGCTGACGCTGGGCGACTTTATCGTGCCGCAGCTGGTGGGGCCGCCGGGCTATTTCATCGGCAGCATGGTCTACGCCCAGCAGGGCGCGATCGGCAATATGCCGATGGCCGCGGCCTTTACGCTGGTGCCGATCGTCCTGATCGCCATCTACCTTTCCATCGTCAAACGTCTGGGGGCTTTCGATGCACTCTGAACGCGCGCCCTTAGGGCTGAAGCTGGCCGCCTGGGGCGGACTTGTCTTCCTGCATTTCCCGTTGGCGATCATCGCCATCTATGCCTTCAACACCGAGGACGCGGCCTTCAGCTTCCCGCCGAAGGGCTTTACGCTGCACTGGTTCAACGTTGCCGCCGGGCGGCAGGACATCCTCGATGCGGTGCTGCTGTCGGCGCAGATCGCCTGCCTGGCGACCGCCATCGCGCTGGTGCTCGGCACCCTGGCGGCGGCGGCGCTGTATCGGCGCGATTTCTTCGGCAAAGACAGCATTTCGCTGTTGCTGCTGCTGCCGATCGCGCTGCCGGGGATCGTCACCGGCCTGGCGCTGCTGGCGGCGTTCAAGGCGCTGAACATCGAGCCGGGCATCCTGACCATCGTCGTCGGCCATGCGACGTTCTGCGTGGTGATCGTGTTCAACAACGTCATCGCCCGATTCCGCCGCACCTCGTACAGCCTGATCGAGGCTTCGATGGATCTCGGCGCCGACGGCTGGCAAACCTTCCGTTACGTGATCTTGCCGAACCTCGGCTCGGCGCTGCTGGCCGGCGGCATGCTGGCGTTCGCACTGTCGTTCGATGAAATCATCGTGACCACCTTTACCGCCGGCCACGAGCGCACGCTGCCGCTGTGGCTGCTGAACCAGCTCGGTCGCCCGCGCGACGTGCCGATCACCAACGTGGTGGCGCTGTCGGTGATGCTGTTGACCATGCTGCCGATCCTCGGCGCTTACTACCTGACCAAAGGTGGGGAAAGCGTCGCCGGCAGCGGCAAATAATTTCCTTACCCGACCTCTGACAAAAGGATAACCCTATGCAAAGCCAACTGTTGATTGACGGCCAACTGGTGAATGGCCAGGGCGCGACCCAGCCGGTGTATAACCCGGCGACCGGCGAAGTGATCGCGCAGGTGGCGGAGGCCAGCCCGGAGCAGGTCGATCGTGCGGTGCTGGCGGCGGACGCCGCGTTCGCCGCCTGGGGGCAAACCACGCCGAAGGAGCGCGCCGAGCATCTGCTCAAGCTGGCGGATCTGATCGACGAGCATGCCGAGACCTTCGCCAGGCTGGAGTCGCTCAACTGCGGCAAGCCTTATCACTGCGTGCTGAACGACGAGCTGCCGGCGGTGGCCGACGTGTTTCGCTTCTTCGCCGGCGCCAGCCGCTGCCTGACCGGCATGGCGGCCGGTGAGTATCTGGCCGGGCACACCTCGATGATCCGCCGCGATCCGCTCGGCGTGGTGGCCTCGATCGCGCCGTGGAACTACCCGCTGATGATGGCGGCCTGGAAACTGGCGCCGGCCTTGGCGGCGGGCAACTGCGTGGTGATCAAGCCTTCGGAGCAGACGCCGCTGACCACCTTCAAATTGGCCGAACTGGCCGCCGGGCTGTTCCCGCCGGGCGTGCTCAATGTGCTGTTCGGGCGCGGCGCCAGCGTCGGCGATCGGCTGACCGGGCATGACAAGGTGCGCATGGTGTCGCTGACCGGGTCGATCGCCACCGGCGAGCACATCATCGCCCACACCGCCACCGGCATTAAGCGCACCCATATGGAGCTGGGCGGTAAGGCGCCGGTGCTGGTGTTCGACGACGCCGATCTGCAGCAGGTGGTGGACGGCATTCGCGGCTTCGGGTTCTACAACGCCGGCCAGGATTGCACCGCCGCCTGCCGCATCTACGCGCAGAAAAGCATTTATCCCGAGCTGGTGAAGCGGCTGGGCGAGGCGGTGGCCAGCCTGAAGATCGGCGTGCCGGACGACGAGAGCACTGAGCTGGGGCCCTTGATTACCGCCCAGCATCTGGAGCGGGTGGCCGGTTTCGTCGAGCGAGCCAAAGCGTTGCCGCATGTGCAGGTGGTCACCGGCGGCGAGAAGGTGAAGGGGCCGGGATACTATTTCCAGCCGACGCTGCTGGCCGGCGCACGCCAGGACGATGAGATCGTGCAGCGCGAAGTGTTCGGCCCGGTGGTGACGGTGACGCCGTTTGACGACGAAGAGCAGGTACTGGCCTGGGCGAACGAATCCAACTACGGATTGGCCTCGTCCGTGTGGACCCGCGACGTGGGCCGCGCGCATCGCTTAAGCGCCCGCCTGCAATACGGCTGCACCTGGGTGAACACCCACTTCATGCTGGTAAGCGAGATGCCGCACGGCGGCCAGAAACTGTCCGGCTACGGCAAGGATATGTCGATGTACGGGCTGGAGGATTACACGGCCATTCGTCATGTGATGTTCAAACATTGATTTTACAATAATTATCCGCACAATAGCGCGGCCTTTGGGCCGGCCCCGGCCGGCCGATGATAATAAAAATTGAAAGGAAGCCTATATGGGTATCACCAGACGCGATTTTCTAAACGGGGTGGCGATCACCATCGCCGCCGGGTTGACGCCGCTGCAAATCCTGCGCGCGTCACCGCAAACCGCCAATCAAACCCTGTACTACCCGCCGGCGCTGACCGGGCTGCGGGGTAACCATCCGGGCTCGTTCGAGCATGCGCACCAGCTGGGGCGCGACGGCAAAACCTTTGATTTCGGCAGCGTGCCCGCCGTTGAAGAGTTCGATCTGGTGGTGGTGGGCGCCGGCATCAGCGGGCTGGCGGCCGCCTGTTTCTGGCAGCAGCTGAAGGGCGAGCAGCAGCGCATTCTTTTGATCGACAACCACGACGACTTCGGCGGCCACGCCAAGCGCAACGAGTTCAACAGCGACGACGGCATGCTGCTCGGCTACGGCGGCAGCGAATCGCTGCAGTCGCCGCGCTCCAACTTCAGCCCGGTGGCGATGGGGCTGCTGCGCAAGCTCGGCGTCGATATCGACCAACTGGAACAGGCTTTCGACACCACCTTCTACCCGGATTTGAATTTGAGCCGCGGCGTTTACTTCGATCGCAAGAACTTCGGCGTAGACAAGGTGGTGAGCGGCGATCCGGGCCGCACGGTGGCGGACGACATCCCGCGCGATCGCCTCAACGGCCGCTCTTATGAAGCGTTCATCGGCGATTTCCCGCTGCCGGAAAGCGATCGCCAGGCGCTGATCGCGCTGCACACGGTGGAGAAGGATTATCTGCCGGAGATGACGCTGGAGCAGAAGGTCGAATGGCTCGACACCCACAGCTACACCCAGTTCCTGCGCGAGAAGGTTGGGCTGAGCGAGCTGGCGATCCGTTATTTCCAGCAGACCACCAACGATTTCCAGGCGGTGGGCATCGATGGCACCTCGTGCAGCGATGCGCGCATTTGCGATCTGCCGGGCCTGAACGGCATGAATCTGCCGCCGTTGGACGAAGAGTCGCAGGCGGATCTCGACGATCCTTACGTGTTCCACTTCCCGGACGGCAACGCCACGCTGGCGCGCCTGATGGTGCGCCAGCTGATCCCGGCGGTGGCGCCGGCCGGCAAGGACATGAACGACGTGGTGCTGGCTAAATTCGACTACAGCCAGCTCGATCGGCCGGAGTCGCCGGTGAAGCTGCGCTTGAATAGCACCGGGCTGCACGCGGCCAACGTCGGCGACAAGGTGGAAGTCACCTACATGACCGGCGAGAAGATGACCAAAGTGCGCGCCGGGCAGGTGGTGATGGCCGGCTACAACATGATGATCCCGTATCTGGTGCCGGAGATGGCGCACGAGCAGCAGGAGGCGCTGAAGCAGAACGTCAAGGCGCCGCTGGTGTACAGCAAGGTGGTGATCCGCAACTGGCAGCCGTTCATCAAGCTGGGCGTGCACGAGGTTTATTCGCCGGCCGCGCCGTACAGCCGCGTGAAGCTGGACTATCCGGTGAGCATGGGCGGCTATCAGCACCCGCGCGATCCGGATCGGCCGATCGGCCTGCATATGGTGTATGTGCCGACGCTGCCGGGCAGCGGCCTCAGCACGCGCGAACAGTCGCGTAAAGGGCGCGCGCTGCTGCTGGGCACGCCGTTCGAAGTGCACGAACAGATGATCCGCGAACAGCTGCAGGGCATGCTGGGCGAGGCCGGTTTCGATCATCAGCGCGACATTCAGGCGATCACCGTCAACCGCTGGTCGCACGGTTACTCCTACTTCCTCAACGGGCTGTTTGACGACGAAGACGAAGCCAAGAAAATCATCGAAACGGCGCGGCAGCCGATCGGCAAGATCGTTATCGCCAACTCCGATGCCGACTGGAGCCCGTACGCCAACTCGGCGATCGATCAGGCGTGGCGCGCGGTTAACGAACTGGCCTACGGCAAGGTTGCCGCCAAGGAGGGAGCATGAGTCTGCGTTCGCTGTACCTGTTGAGCCTGTTGGCCGCCGGCGGCTCGGCCCAGGCGATGTCGACCGGGGAATACGTCGCCAAAGCCGGTGACTGCACCGCCTGCCATACCGCGCCGGGCGGCGCCGAATTGGCGGGCGGCATGAAGTTCCCGACGCCGCTCGGGGCTATCTACGCCACCAACATCACGCCGGACAAGTTGCACGGCATCGGCGCTTACTCATTCGAAGAGTTCGATCGCGCCATGCGTCAGGGGATCGCCAAAGACGGTCACCGGCTTTATCCGGCGATGCCGTACACCTCGTACGCCAAAATGAGCACGGAAGACATGCGCGCGCTGTATGACTATCTGATGAACGAGGTGCCGGCGCAGAACGTCGCCAACCGCGACAGCGACATCACTTGGCCGCTGTCGATGCGCTGGCCGCTGGCGGTGTGGAATCAGCTGTTCCACGACGACCAGCCGTATCAGGCGGATCCGCAGCAAAGCGCCGAGTGGAACCGCGGCGCCTATCTGGTGCAAGGCGCAGGCCACTGCGGCAGCTGCCACACGCCGCGCGGCTGGGCGATGCAGGAGAAGGGCCTGGACGGTAAGGAGCCGGTGTTCCTGAGCGGCGCCGAGCTGGACGGCTGGTACGCCTCCAATCTGCGCGGCCTGCCGCCGGAAGAGGTGACGGCGCTGCTGAAAACCGGCCGCAGCCGCCATGCGGCGGTCGCCGGGCCAATGAGCGAGGTGGTGACCCACAGCACGCAGTACCTCAGCGACGGCGATCTGAACGCCATCGCGGTGTACCTGCGCAGCCTGGCGCCGGACACCGCCGCCAAACCTGCCTCATCTGCTGCGCAGGCGGATAATTCGGGCGGCAAGGCGACCTATGCGATGTACTGCTCGACCTGTCACGGCAATCAAGGTGAAGGCACCGACTTCGCCATTCCGGCGCTGGCGGGCAATGCCACGGTAACGGCGGATAATCCGCTGACCGCGCTGCGGGTGGTGCTGGAAGGGGCGCATACGCCGATCACGCAGCAGGCGATGGCGTTCGACATGCCGGCTTATGGCTGGGCGTTGAACGATCGTCAAGCGGCCGATCTGATGAGCTATCTGCGGGGAAGCTGGGGCAACCAGGCGGCGCCGGTGACGGTGCAGCAGGTGCAGGACGCGCGCCAACTGCAGGAGAAATGAAGGGGGAGCGCGGTCTGACGGCCGCGCTCCGCACGCATTACAGCACCTTATGCGGGCCGAAGCATTCGTAGTGGATGCGTTCGGCCTCTACGCCCATCTCCAACAGCTGTTTGCCCACGAACTGCATGAAGGCCACCGGGCCGCAGAAGTAATAGTGCATTTGCGGATCGGCCAGGCTGCCTTGCAGCGCGCTCAAATCCATCAATCCGCGGCTGTGGTAGTCGCGGCCTTCCACGTCATCGGCGCCCGGCTCGCGGTACCACACATGGCGGCTCAGATTCGGCATGCGCCCGGCAATATCCGCCACTTCCTCGGCAAAGGCGTGCACGCTGCCGTTTTCCGCCGCGTGCAGCCAGTGGACCTGTGCCTGATGTTGGCTGTCGTGCAGGCTGTTGAGCATACCGAGCATTGGGGTTTGGCCGACGCCGGCAGAGATCAGCGCCACCGGCGTGGTCGGCGTCACGTCGAGGAAGAAGTCGCCGTGCGGCGGGGCGATGTCGATCACGTCGCCTTCCTGCGCCTGCTGGTGCAGGTAGTTGGACACTTTACCCTGATCTTCACGCTTCACCGCGATGCGGTAGAACTCGCCGTTCGGCGAGGTGGTCAGCGAGTACTGGCGAATTTCCTGATGCTCCAGGCTGTCGTGCTTGATGTAGACCGCCAGGTATTGCCCCGGTTTGAAGTCCGCCACCCGGCCGCCGTCCACCGGCGCCAGCACGAAGCTGCAGATCACGTCGCTCTGCGGCTGTTTCTTCAGGATGCGGAACGCGCGCAGATCGCGCCAGCCGCCGTTGTCGGTTTCGCTCTGCTGATAAATCTGCTCTTCACGCTGAATAAACACGTTGGCCAGCACGCCGTAGGCTTTGCCCCAGGCGTCCAACACTTCCTGACCCGGGCTAAACATTTCGTCCAGCGTCGCCAGCAGGTGGCCGCCGACGATTTGGTATTGCTCCGGCTGGATATTGAAGCTGGTGTGCTTCTGCGCAATGCGTTCCACCGCCGGCAGCAGCGCCGCCAGGTTCTCGATGTTGGCGGCATAGGCGCAGATGGCGTCGAACAGCGCCTGACGCTGATCGCCGTTGCGCTGATTGCTCATATTGAAAATGTCTTTCAATTCCGGGTTGTGGGCGAACATGCGATCGTAAAAGTGGGCGGTCAGCTTCGGCCCGGTTGCTGCCAGCAGGGGGATGGTGGATTTCACGGTGGCGATGGTTTGGCTATCCAGCATGGGAGCGCTCCTTGGGTTGGGATCTTGACGAGAATTCTAATGATGCATTTTAAATGCATCTTATTGGGTTCCGCGCCGCTTGTAAATACCCTTGTTTTCGTTGCGGTGTTCTTCGGGCGTCGATCGCGCTCACAGAACATGAAAAAAGCGCATTGTTCGCATGAGGAAATGTCCGTTGATAAACGGCAGCGTTTCGCGGATCAAAGCCTTGCGCCGCCTTATGCCAATCGTTTGCGTAAAAACCTCTGTCAAGACCTATCTTCGGTAGGGCGAAACGGTTTACACTGTGGCCCAGACCCCAAACGGGTAGTTATTTGGTGATTTTTTAGTTAGCTGATTTAAGTCAGGAGATGCCGGATGTTAAAGCGTGAAATGAACATTGCCGATTACGATGCGGAACTGTGGCGTGCCATGGAGCAGGAAGTGGTGCGTCAGGAAGAGCACATCGAGCTGATCGCGTCTGAGAACTACACCAGCCCGCGCGTAATGCAGGCTCAGGGTTCCCAGCTGACCAACAAATACGCTGAAGGCTATCCGGGCAAGCGTTACTACGGCGGCTGCGAATACGTGGATATCGTTGAGCAGCTGGCTATCGACCGCGCCAAAGAATTGTTCGGCGCCGATTACGCCAACGTGCAGCCGCACTCCGGCTCCCAGGCTAACTTCGCCGTGTACACCGCGCTGCTGCAGCCGGGCGACACCATTCTGGGCATGAACCTGGCGCACGGCGGCCACCTGACCCACGGTTCCCCTGTTAACCTGTCCGGCAAACTGTATAACGTGGTGCCTTACGGCATCGACGACAAAGGTCAAATCGACTATGACGATCTGGCCAAACAGGCGCAAACCCACAAGCCGAAAATGATCATCGGCGGCTTCTCCGCCTACTCCGGCGTGGTTGACTGGGCCAAAATGCGCGAAATCGCCGACAGCATCGGCGCTTATCTGTTCGTCGACATGGCGCACGTGGCCGGCCTGATCGCCGCCGGCGTGTACCCGAACCCGGTGCCGCACGCGCACATCGTCACCACTACCACCCACAAAACCCTGGCGGGCCCGCGCGGCGGCCTGATCCTGGCGAAGGGCGGCGACGAAGAACTGTACAAGAAGCTGAACTCCGCCGTGTTCCCTGGCGGCCAGGGCGGCCCGCTGATGCACGTGATCGCCGGCAAGGCGGTGGCGCTGAAAGAAGCGATGGAGCCTGAGTTCAAGGTTTACCAGCAGCAAGTGGCGGTCAACGCCAAGGCGATGGTGGAAGTGTTCCTGCAGCGCGGCTATAAAGTGGTCTCCGGCGGCACCCATAACCACCTGTTCCTGCTGGATCTGGTCGACAAGAACCTGACCGGTAAAGAAGCTGACGCCGCCCTGGGCCGCGCCAACATCACCGTCAACAAAAACAGCGTGCCGAACGATCCGAAGAGCCCGTTCGTTACCTCCGGCGTGCGTATCGGCACCCCGGCCGTGACCCGTCGCGGCTTCAAAGAAGCCGACGTGCGCGAACTGGCCGGTTGGATCTGTGATGTGCTGGACAACATCAACGATGAAGCCACCATCGAACGCACCAAGAAGAAAGTGCTGGATATCTGCGCCCGCCTGCCGGTTTACGCCTAATCCCGCTTTCGCCTGACAAAACCCGCTGCGGCGGGTTTTTTTATGGCCGCTTGCGGCAAACTGTGAGCTGTCTGGCACTCTAACGCATTGAAGTGGAATGAAGATTGCGGGCCGGTGTGAGCTCTGTCAAAGTATTGCCCTCACACCGGAGGGATCATGGTTCTGCAATCCACGCGTTGGCTCGCGCTCAGTTATTTCACCTACTTCTTTTCCTACGGCATCTTCTTACCGTTCTGGGGCGTGTGGCTGAAAGGCGAGGGCATCGCGCCCGAAACCATCGGCATGTTGCTAGGCGCCGGTTTGGTGGCCCGCTTCCTCGGCAGTTTACTGATTGCTCCGCGCGTTAAAGATCCCTCTCATCTGGTCTCCGCCTTGCGCTTGCTGGCGCTGCTGACCCTGGCTTTCGCGGTTGGCTTCTGCTTCGGCAACGGCTGGGGCTGGCTGATGCTGGTGATAGCGGGGTTCAACCTGTTCTTCTCGCCGCTGGTGCCATTGACCGACGCGCTGGCCGCCACCTGGCAAAAGCAAATCCGCATGGACTACGGCCGGGTGCGGCTGTGGGGCTCGCTGGCGTTCGTCATCGGCTCGGCGCTGACCGGGCAGCTGGTGGCGGTGTGGGGCCATAACGCCATTCTCTACAGCCTGATCTTCAGCGTGCTGGCGATGCTGCTGGGCATGTTGCTGAAGCCGAGCGTCATGCCGCAGGGCGAAGCGCGCACGCACGGCGGAGCCGAGCGTTCGCTGTGGGCGCTGTTGAAAGAGGGGCCGGTGTGGCGCTTCCTGCTGTGCGTCACGCTGCTGCAGGGGGCGCACGCCGGTTACTACAGCTTCGGCTCCATTTACTGGCAGGAGGCGGGCTATTCGGCCTCGACCATCGGTTATCTGTGGTCGCTGGGCGTGGTGGCGGAGGTGATTATTTTCGCCAGCAGCAACGTGCTGTTCCGCCGCTGGAATGCGCGCAACCTGCTGCTGCTCTCCGCCTGCTGCGGCGTGTTGCGCTGGAGCCTGATGGCCTACAGCACCGAGCTGGGTTGGCTGCTGCTGATCCAGATCCTGCACTGCGGCACCTTCACCGTCTGCCATCTGGCGGCGATGCGCTTTATCGCCGCGCGTCAGGGGCAAGAGGTGATCCGGCTGCAGGCGGTGTATTCGGCGTTGGCGATGGGCGGCGGTATCGCCGTCATGACGGTGATTGCCGGGTTCCTGTTCGAACATTGGCAGGGCGGAGTGTTCTGGGTGATGGCGGCGGTCGCGGCGCCGGCCTTGTTCATCCGGCCGCCGGCGGTCAGCGTCAGCCGTTGATTAAGGCGCTTCCAGCAGCGCGCGGATGGCCTGGCGCTGCCGGGTTTCCAGCGGCAGCTCGGTGTAGATCAGCGGCGGGTGCGGAGCGCTGTGCACCGCCGCGTAGGGGGTGATCACCAGCGTGACGCCCTGCGGCGCGCCGCCGCACAGATAGTCGCTCAGCGGCAGATACTTGATGTTCAGCGGCAGCAGCGTGAGCTCGCGGATCTGATATTCCACTTCCTCTTCCAGCTGCGGATTGTCCAGCGTCAGCAGCAGCACCTGTTTTTCCTGCAGCGCGTTGTCCTGCATCAGCCAGGCGCCGAAGCTGATGGCCACCAGGCCCGCCTCCTCGTTGGAAAAATGCACGCCGTACTCCTGCTCCAGCGGTATCAGCGCTTCCTGTGTGGTGCGCATCAGCCGCGGGTATTTGCGCACCACGTCTTCCAGCAGCATATTGTCGATGCCGATGGCGAAACGGCAGCGCTCCAGCGCCGGCGCCAGGTGGGCGAACAGCTGGCTGACCAGCTCGGCCTTGCTGCTGAAGGCCATGCCGGAAAGTTGCTGGAAACGCTCGACCATGCTGCCGATCGCCGCCATCAACCGCTGCTCTTGCGCCGAGTCATTGCTGTGGTAGCTGTGATTTTTCAACAGGGTGAAGGTCAGCGCTAAAAAATCGCGCTCGTCCGCCTGCGGCGGCTGGTTAAACAGCCGGTTGCAGGCCTGATGCAGCCAGGCGGCGGCTTGCTGTTCCGGCTTTTGCCGCAGCCAGTCGCGCTGAACGGCGTCGAAACGCGGATGGCGCTGCAGGCGATTTTGCCAGGCGCAGTAGAGCAGATAATGCTGCAGGAATTGGCGGTCGCGCGCGTCGAAGTGGCGGTTGAGCAGCGGCTCGTAGGCGTCTATCGCTTGAGCCAGCTGCGACGCCGACCCGGCATCGGCCGCCAGCGCCAGCCGCAGGCGCGGGGCGAAGTCGCTTTCGACGAACTGCGGGCTGCAGCGCAGGGCCCGCCGCAGCCAATGGATCAGGCACAGGCGTTGGTCGAGCGCGCTGCCCCGCAGTTGGTAGCCATGGTCGGGATCGACGGCGATCTCCAGATGGTGGAAACGCTGGATTTCACTGGCCACCTCGGCTATATCTTGCCGGGTTATCGGGGGGGCGACGCCATTGATTCGGCTTAAGGTCTCCAGCTGTAACTCGGGCTCCGGCGTGTACAGCATCAGCAGCAGATGACAGCGCCGTTGTTGTCCGGAGAGCTCGGGCACGGGAGAGGTGTCCAGGCTCATTATCACCTTCCGGCATTAAAGGTTGCGATTATGCCTAAGCATAGCAAAAGGCTTTGTAACGTCAGGATGACAGCGCGGCTTTTACTTCGGCTTACAACTTTCGTCACAAATATCGCCGGGAGAGGCGGGCCGTTCGGCAGTTATTTGTGTTACGTTATAACAAATGCAGGTAAGACAGGATAATGATGAAGTTACGTCGTCTTTTGGCTGCCCTCGGCGCCGTGTTCAGCGCTGGAGCGGCCGCTCATCCGCACAGCTTTATCGACATGAACACCACCTTCGTCGCCAAGGACCAGCGGCTGGTCGGCCTGAAAATGGTGTGGGTGATGGATGAAATCACCTCGGCGGATCTGCTCTACGATGCGAAAAACGCCAAGAGCGATTCGGAAGTGTGGAAAAAGCTGGCGGCGGAAGTGATGGCCAACGTGCTGGGGCAGCACTATTTCACCGATCTTTACCGCGACGGCAAGCCGGTGAAATACCTGAACTTGCCCAGCGAATATCACCTGTCGCGCCAGGGCAACCAGGCGGTGCTGGAGTTCGTGCTGCCGTTGGCCGAGCCGCAGCCGCTGGCGGGCAAGCCGTTCGAGCTTTCTACTTACGATCCGACTTATTTCGTGGATATGACCTATAAAGACCAAAATGCGCTGCATTTGCCGCCGGAGATGGCGCAGCAGTGCAGCTACAAGCTGATCACGCCGAAGCCGAATGCGTCGCTGCAGGCCTATGCGCTGTCGCTCGACAAGAACGACTCGCCCGGCGAAGACCTGGCGCTGGGGCAACAGTTTGCCCAGCGGGTGACGCTGCAATGTCGCTAAATTTCTCGCCGCCGACGATAAGCCGACGCCATTGGGCCTTTGGCCTGTGGCCGCTGCTGCCGTTCACGCTGGCGCTGATGGCCGCCGCGTTGCTGGCGTGGCACTACTGGCCGCAGCTGCTGATGCAGAGCGTGGTATGGCAAAAAGCGCTGCATCAACAGATGGCGGGGCTGTTGCAGCAGGTGAAGGCCGCGCCGCAGCAGGCCGGGCTGGCGCTGATGCTGTTCAGCCTCGGTTATGGCGTTTTGCATGCGCTTGGGCCCGGCCACGGTAAAGTGGTGATCGCCACCTATCTGGCCACCCACCCGGCGCGGCTGAAAAGCAGCCTGAAGCTGACCTTCGCCGCTTCGCTGGTGCAGGGGCTGGTGGCGATCGCGCTGGTGACGTTGATGCTGGTGGTGTTGCAGCTCTCTTCGCGCCAGCTGCACCAAAGCAGCTTTTGGCTGGAGAAGGGCAGTTTTATTCTGGTGATGCTGCTTGGCGTGCTGCTGAGCTGGCGCGCGCTGAAACGTCTGTTTGCGGCGATCAAAGCGATGCGCCCGGCGCCGGCGCTGCGCATCAACAGCCTGACGCCGCTGGCGGCTGATCATGTGCACAGCGCCGACTGCGGCTGCGGCCACCGGCATCTGCCGAGCGACAGCGAGCTGCAGGCGGGGAGCGACTGGCGCACCCGAACCGCCATCGTGCTGGCGATGGGCATGCGCCCCTGCTCGGGGGCGATTTTGGTGCTGCTGTTCTCCAAGGTGATCGGCGTGTTCGGCTGGGGCGTGCTTTCCGCGCTGGCGATGGCGTTCGGCACCTCGTTGACCATCTCCATGCTGGCGTTGCTGGTGCATTACAGCCGCCGGCTGGCGGTGCGCCTCAGCCGTTCGCGCGCGCCCGCCGCCTGGAGCGCGGTAGCCTGGGGGGCGTTGGCGCTGGCCGGGGGGCTGATCCTGTTGGCCGCCGGGCTGTTGCTGTACGTCAGCGCGCAGCCGGAATTCGGCGGCGGTATCCGCCCCTTCTCCCGCTAACGGGCATAAAAAAAGCGCTGCATCGGCAGCGCTTTTTTTCGATTCGCTTCTGGCGATTAACGCTTCAGCGCTTCGCTCAGTTCTTCACGCATGGTGGCCAGCATGGCTTTCACCACGCGCGGGTTGCCTGCGACCACGTTGCCGGAGCTGAAGTGGTTGTGGCCGCCGACGAAGTCGGTGACCAGGCCGCCGGCTTCACGTACCAGCAGTTCGCCTGCGGCGAAGTCCCACGGCTTCAGGCCGATTTCGAAGAAACCGTCCACGCGGCCGGCGGCGACATAGGCCAGATCCAGCGCAGCGGAACCGGTGCGGCGGAAGTCCGCGCACTGGGTGAACAGTTTGCCGACGATGTTGATGTAAGGCGTGGCGTGCTGTTTGACTTTGAACGGGAAGCCGGTCGCCAGGATGGTGCCATCCAGATCTTTGGCGTTGGTGCCGCGCAGACGGTAACCGTTGAGCTGTGCGCCCTGGCCGCGCGTGGCGGTGAACAGTTCGTTGCGCATTGGATCGTAAACCACGGCCACTTCAGTACGGCCTTTGATGCGTACGGCGATGGAAACGGAGAAATGAGGGAAGCGTTTGATGAAGTTTGCAGTGCCATCCAGTGGATCGATCACCCATTGCACATCGCGATCTTCGCCGATCAGCTCACCGCGTTCTTCGCTCACGATACTGTGTTGCGGATAAGACTTGCGGATGACGTCGATGATCAGATGCTCTGCATCGCGATCGACGTTGGTGACGAAGTCATTGGTCCCTTTCTGGCTCGCTTCTACAGCGTCCGGGGTTTCGTAGTTTTTGGCAATCAGGTTACCGGCCTTGCGCGCAGCGCGCACGGCGATAGTCAGCATCGGATGCATGGGTATCTTCCAACTAGGATGTTAAAGAACAGGAAACGGCGCGAAGTATAGCAGCTGTTCGGCAAATTGCCTACGGCTGTGTTAAGATGCTGCGATTTTCCGCCACGCTCAGAGTTTGTATGCTGCACAATATCCGCATTGTTCTGGTAGAGACTTCACATACCGGCAACATGGGCTCGACCGCCAGAGCCATGAAAACCATGGGTTTAACCAACCTTTATCTGGTTAATCCGCTGATCAAACCCGATTCTCAGGCCATCGCCCTGGCCGCCGGCGCCAGCGACGTGATCGGCAACGCCACTATCGTCGATACCCTCGATGACGCCATCGCCGGCTGCAGCCTGGTGGTGGGTACCAGCGCACGTTCTCGCACCTTGCCGTGGCCGATGCTGGAGCCGCGCGAATGCGGCGTGCGCGCGGTGCACGAAGGCGAGCACGCGCCGGTGGCGCTGGTGTTCGGCCGCGAACGCGTCGGGCTGACCAACGATGAATTGCAAAAGTGCCACTACCACGTTGCCATTCCGGCCAACCCGGACTACAGCTCGCTGAACCTGGCGATGGCGGTGCAGATCCTGGCGTACGAAGTGCGCGTGGCTTACCTCGATCGCCAACAGGCGGGCGCGCCGCAGTTGGAAGAGACACCGTATCCGCTGGTGGACGACCTCGAGCGTTTCTATCAGCATCTGGAGCAGACGCTGCAGCGCACCGGTTTCATTCGCCCGTCGCATCCGGGCCAGGTGATGAACCGTCTGCGTCGGCTGTTCACCCGCGCGCGCCCGGAAGGGCAGGAGCTGAATATCCTGCGCGGCATGCTGACGTCGATCGAGAAACAGGATAAACATCAAGGTAATTAATTGATGTGGCATCACGGTGGGCGACAATAGTATTAGTTATCCAAAGGTTATAACATGTATTTTATATACCTTTGTTCTTGCTAAGTTCAAAACGTGCTAATACTTGAGTTAATTACTGGGTTAAATAGTTGACTGTTTTACTCGGGAATGTCAGACTTTCGGCCATATTTGACCAACAGGTAACCATTGAGCTATGAGACTGACATCCAAAGGCCGTTATGCCGTAACCGCTATGCTCGACGTAGCGCTGCATTCTCAGGAAGGGCCGGTGCCACTGGCGGACATTTCCGAACGCCAGGGTATTTCGCTCTCTTATCTGGAACAATTATTCTCCCGTCTGCGCAAGAATGGCCTGGTGGCCAGCGTGCGCGGTCCGGGCGGTGGTTATCTGCTGGGTAAAGACGCGGGTGAGATCGCCGTTGGCGCTGTCATTACTGCTGTCGATGAATCGGTAGATGCAACCCGTTGCCAGGGCAAAGAAGGCTGTCAGGGCGGCGATCGCTGCTTGACCCACGCCCTGTGGCGCGATCTGAGCGAGCGCATCAGCGGGTTCCTGAACAATATTACGCTGGCAGAACTGGTCAACAACCAGGAAGTGCTGGTGGTGGCGGATCGTCAAAACAACGATACGCGCCGCACGGCCAACGGCCGTCCGCAAGAAACTATCAACGTTAATCTGCGCGCATAAGCAGCTGGCGAAATTATTTTAGTTTTTGGAAGTGATGTACGGAGCACAAGAGCAATGAAATTACCGATTTATCTGGATTACTCAGCAACGACGCCGGTTGACCCGCGCGTTGCTGAGAAGATGATGCAGTTTTTGACCCTGGACGGCACTTTCGGCAACCCGGCTTCCCGTTCCCACCGTTTCGGTTGGCAGGCGGAAGAGGCGGTAGACATCGCCCGTAACCAAATCGCCGAACTGGTGGGTGCTGACCCGCGCGAAATCGTCTTCACCTCCGGGGCGACCGAATCCGACAACCTGGCGATCAAAGGCGCTGCCAATTTCTACCAGAAAAAAGGCAAGCACATCATCACCAGCAAAACCGAACACAAAGCCGTGCTCGACACCTGCCGTCAGCTGGAGCGCGAAGGGTTTGAAGTGACCTACCTGGCGCCGCAGAGCAACGGCATCATCAGCCTGCAGGATCTCGAAGCCGCGATGCGCGATGACACCATTCTGGTCTCCATCATGCACGTCAACAACGAAATCGGCGTGGTGCAGGACATCGAAGCGATCGGCGAAATGTGCCGCGCGCGCGGTATCATCTACCACGTTGACGCCACCCAGAGCGTGGGCAAACTGCCTATCGATCTGAGCAAGCTGAAAGTCGACCTGATGTCGTTCTCCGGCCACAAAATCTATGGCCCGAAAGGCATCGGCGCGCTGTACGTGCGTCGCAAGCCGCGCATCCGCATCGAAGCGCAGGTACACGGCGGCGGTCACGAGCGCGGCATGCGTTCCGGCACCTTGCCTGTCCACCAGATCGTCGGCATGGGCGAAGCTTATCGCATCGCCAAAGAAGAGATGACCGAAGAGATGGCGCGTCTGCGCACCCTGCGTGACCGTCTGTGGAACGGCGTGAAAGATATGGAAGAAGTGTATCTGAACGGCGATCTGGAGCACGGCGCACCGAACATCCTGAACGTCAGCTTCAACTACGTTGAAGGCGAGTCGCTGATCATGGCGCTGAAAGACCTGGCCGTTTCTTCCGGTTCAGCCTGTACCTCCGCCAGCCTCGAGCCGTCCTACGTGTTGCGCGCGCTGGGCATGAGCGATGAATTGGCGCACAGCTCGATCCGTTTCTCCCTGGGGCGTTTCACCACGGAAGAAGAGATCGACTACACCATTCAACTGGTGCGTAAATCCATCGGCCGTCTGCGCGATCTGTCCCCGCTGTGGGAGATGTTCAAGCAGGGCGTGGACATCAACAGCATCGAATGGGCGCATCATTAATTCTCAGGTTTCAGGAGCAAGGTCATGGCTTACAGCGAAAAAGTAATCGATCATTATGAAAACCCGCGCAACGTGGGTTCTTTCGACAACGAAGATCCTACCGTCGGCAGCGGCATGGTAGGGGCGCCGGCTTGCGGCGACGTGATGAAGCTGCAAATCAAGGTTAACGATGAAGGCATCATCGAAGACGCGCGCTTTAAAACTTATGGCTGCGGTTCCGCCATCGCCTCCAGCTCGCTGGTGACCGAATGGATGAAAGGCAAGTCGCTCGATCAGGCTGAAGCGATCAAAAACACCCAGATCGCCGAAGAGCTGGAATTGCCGCCGGTCAAAATTCACTGCTCGATCCTGGCTGAAGACGCCATCAAAGCAGCGATTGCCGACTATAAGAGCAAGCATAGCGCCAAGTAATTTGTCTGAGTCGGCCCGGCCGCGCCGGGCTTTGATGTGAAGTGTGAGGTTGTGATGTCTATTACCATGAGCGACAGCGCTGCGCAGCGTGTTCAGGCGTTTTTGACGAACCGCGGCAAAGGTCTCGGCCTGCGTCTGGGAGTGCGAACTTCCGGCTGCTCCGGGATGGCGTACGTGCTGGAATTTGTTGACGAAGCCAACGATGACGACATCGTGTTTGAAGACAAAGGCATCAAGGTGATCATCGACGGCAAGAGCCTGGTCTACCTTGACGGCACCGAGCTTGATTTCGTTAAGGAAGGCCTGAACGAAGGCTTCAAGTTCAACAACCCGAACGTCTCAAGCGAGTGCGGCTGCGGCGAGAGTTTCAACGTCTGACAGTCCATCGTGCTCCCCCGTTTCGGCGGGGGAACTTCATCCGCTAACGCCCAGAGCACGCTATGGATTACTTTACTTTATTCGGGCTGCCAGTTCGCTACACCGTGGACGGCAGCCTGCTTGCGTCCCGCTTCCAGGATCTGCAACGCCAATTCCACCCCGATCGTTTCGCCAACCAGCCGGAGCGCGAACGCCTGATGGCGTTGCAGCAGGCGGCGACCATCAACGAAGCCTACCAGGCGCTGAAGCACCCGTTAAAACGCGCGGAGTATATGCTATCTTTGCACGGCTTCGATCTGGGCAACGAACAGCATACGATGCGCGACACCGCGTTCCTGATGGAACAGCTGGAACTGCGCGAAGAGCTCGACGCCATTGAGCGCAAGCCGGAGGCGGAAAGCCTGCTGGCCGATTTCGGCGCGCGGCTGGCCGTCTCCATCAAACAGCGCAGCGCGCTGATGCTGCAGCAGTTGGACAGTGAGCAGTGGGCGGACGCCGCCGACACCGTGCGCAAGCTGCGCTTTTTGGACAAACTCCAGCAACAGGTTGAACAACTCGAAGAAAAACTGCTGGGTTTTGAGTAACACCTTCTGATTCTGATTGTGGAAGCTTCAACATGGCCTTATTACAAATTAGTGAGCCTGGCCTCAGCGCCGCGCCGCACCAGCGACGCTTGGCCGCCGGCATCGACTTAGGCACCACCAACTCGTTGGTCGCCACGGTGCGCAGCGGGCAGGCGGAAACGCTGGCCGACGAACAGGGGCGCCATTTGCTGCCTTCGGTGGTGCATTATCAGGCGGACGCGCAGCGCGTCGGCTGGGAGGCGCGCCAACAGGCGGCGCAGGATCCGGCCAATACCGTCAGCTCCATCAAACGCATGATGGGCCGCTCGTTGGCGGACGTGCAGCAACGTTACCCGAACCTGCCGTATCAATTTCAGGCCAGCGACAACGGCCTGCCGCTGATCGTCACCGCCGCCGGCCCGGTTAACCCGGTCGGTGTCTCCGCTGATATCCTGCGGGCCCTGTCCGCGCGCGCGCAAGCGGCGCTGGAAGGCGAGCTGGATGGCGTGGTGATCACCGTTCCCGCCTACTTCGACGACGCGCAGCGCCAGGGCACCAAAGACGCAGCGCGTCTGGCCGGCTTGCACGTTCTGCGCCTGTTGAACGAACCGACCGCGGCGGCGATCGCCTACGGGCTGGATTCCGGCCAGGAAGGGGTGATCGCGGTTTACGATCTGGGCGGCGGCACCTTTGATATCTCCATTCTGCGCCTCAGCCGCGGCGTGTTCGAAGTGCTGGCCACCGGCGGCGATTCCGCGCTGGGCGGCGACGACTTCGATCATCTGTTGGCCGACTGGCTGCGCGAGCAGGCCGGCGTGGCCGATCGCAGCGACCACGGCGTGCAGCGTCAACTGCTGGATGCCGCCATCGCCGCCAAAATCGCGTTGAGCGATGCCGACAGCGTGCGCGTCGAGGTGGCCGGCTGGCAGGGCGAGGTGACCCGCGCCCAGTTTGAAGCGCTGATCGCTCCGTTGGTGAAACGCACGCTGATGGCTTGCCGCCGGGCGCTGAAAGACGCCGGCGTCGCCGCCGACGAGGTGCTGGAAGTGGTGATGGTCGGCGGTTCCACCCGCGTGCCGTTGGTGCGTGAGCAAGTGGGCGCCTTCTTCGGCCGCACGCCGCTGACGTCGATCGATCCGGATAAAGTGGTCGCCATCGGCGCCGCGATCCAGGCCGACATCCTGGTGGGCAACAAGCCGGACAGCGATATGCTGCTGCTGGACGTGATCCCGCTGTCGCTGGGCCTCGAAACCATGGGCGGCCTGGTGGAGAAAGTGATCCCGCGCAACACCACTATCCCGGTGGCGCGCGCGCAGGAGTTCACCACCTTTAAAGACGGCCAGAGCGCGATGATGATCCACGTGCTGCAGGGCGAGCGCGAGCTGGTGCAGGATTGCCGTTCGCTGGCGCGCTTTACGCTGCGCGGCCTGCCGCCGCTGCCTGCCGGGGGCGCGCACATTCGCGTCACCTTCCAGGTGGATGCCGACGGCCTGCTGAGCGTCACCGCGATGGAGAAATCCACCGGCGTTGAAGCCTCGATCCAGGTCAAGCCGTCGTATGGCCTGTCGGACAGTGAAATCGCCGGCATGATCAAGGATTCGATGGCCAATGCGCAAAGCGACGTGGGCGCGCGCAAGCTGGCGGAGCAACGCGTGGAAGCTGCGCGGGTGCTGGAAAGCCTGCAGGGCGCGCTGGCCACCGACGCCGCGCTGCTGAGCGAGGCGGAAAGCCAGGCGATCGCCGCCGCGACCCAGGCGTTGCAGCAGGCGGCGCAGGGTGAAGATCCCGCCGCTATCGAAGACGCCATCAAAACATTAGATGCACAAACGCAAGATTTTGCCGCGCGCCGCATGGACGCTTCCATTCGCCGCGCGCTGGCTGGCCATTCTGTGGATGAGGTTTAACCATGCCTAAAATTGTTTTCCTGCCCCATCAAGATCTTTGCCCGGAAGGGGCGGTTCTGGAAGCCGAAAAAGGGGAGTCGATCCTCAACGTTGCGCTGCGCAACGGCATTGAAATCGAGCACGCCTGTGAGAAATCCTGCGCCTGCACCACCTGCCACTGCATCGTGCGTGAAGGCTTCGATTCGCTGGAAGAGAGCAGCGAGCTGGAAGACGACATGCTGGACAAAGCCTGGGGGCTGGAGCCGGAAAGCCGTCTGAGCTGCCAGGCGCTGGTCGCCGACGAAGATCTGGTGGTCGAAATGCCGCGCTACACCGTCAATCACGCGCGTGAGCATTAATTGTTAGCCGCAGCGTCAACCCGGAGATCATAATGGGACTGAAGTGGACCGACAGCCGTGAAATCGGCGAAGCCCTGTACGACCAATACCCGGACACCGATCCGAAAACCGTGCGTTTTACCGACATGCATCAGTGGATCTGCGATCTGGAAGAGTTCGATGACGATCCGCAGGCTTCCAACGAAAAAATACTGGAAGCGATCCTGCTGGTCTGGTTAGATGAAGCGGAGTAAATAGCGTAACGGGCTGCCATGGGCGGCCCGTTTATTTTGTATCCGACAAGATTAATAAAAGAATAATCCGGAGTAAGAAGGCTATGACAACAGAATTCATGCAGGTCACGCTGTCGCAACAACCTGCCGACGCCCGCTGGGGCGAGAAAGCGCTGCTGAGCACCAACGGCGAAGGGATGACCATTCACCTGACCGGCGCCGACAAGCTGGGCGCGATCCAGCGCGCGGGCCGCAAAATTGATGGCCAGGGCATCAAAAACGTCAAGCTGGCCGGCGACGGTTGGGATTTGGAAAACAGCTGGGCGTTCTGGCAAGGCTATCGCGGGCCGAAAGGGCAGCGCAACGTCGAATGGCCCGAGCTGCCGGAAGCCGCGCGTCAGGAACTGGATAAGCGCCTGAAGATCGTCGACTGGGTGCGCGACACCATCAACATGCCGGCGGAAGAGCTGGGGCCGGAGCAATTGGCGACCCGCGCCGTCGATCTGATGTGCGACGTCGGCTGCGATGCCGTCAGCTACCGCATCACCAAGGGCGAAGATCTGCGCGAGCAGAACTATGCCGGCATCCACACCGTCGGCCGCGGCTCCGAGCGCCCGCCGGTGCTGCTGGCATTGGACTTCAACCCGACCGGCAACCCGGATGCGCCGGTGTTCGCATGCCTGGTCGGCAAGGGCATCACCTTCGACAGCGGCGGCTACAGCCTGAAGCAAAGCGCCTTTATGGATTCGATGAAATCCGACATGGGCGGCGCGGCCACCATCACCGGCGCCCTGGCGCTGGCGGCGGCGCGCGGCCTGAAGCAGCGCGTGAAGCTGTACCTGTGCTGCGCCGACAACATGGTCAGCGGCAACGCCTTCAAACTGGGCGACATCATTCGCTACCGCAACGGCAAAACCGTTGAGGTGATGAACACCGATGCGGAAGGGCGCCTGGTGCTGGCCGACGGCCTGATCGACGCTTCTGAGCAGAACCCGCAGCTGATTATCGACTGCGCCACCCTGACCGGCGCGGCGAAAACGGCGGTAGGCAACGACTATCACGCGCTGTTCAGCTTTGACGACGCGCTGGCGCAGGAGCTGCTGAGCAGCGCCGCCGCCGAGCACGAGCCGTTCTGGCGTCTGCCGCTGGCCGAGTTCCACCGCAGCCAGCTGCCGTCCAACTTCGCCGAGCTGAACAACGTGGCCGGCCCGGCCTATACCGCCGGTGCCAGCACCGCGGCGGCCTTCCTGTCGCATTTCGTTAAGAACTACCAGCAAGGCTGGTTGCACATCGACTGTTCCGCCACCTACCGCAAAGGCGCGGTGGATCAGTGGTCGGCCGGCGCGACCGGTTTGGGCGTGCGCACCCTGGCCAATCTGTTGCTGAGCAAAGCCAAATAATTGAACGCCCGCCGCGTCGGGCGCTAGAATGCGCATTATCTTCGGGGCCCAGCATGCTGGGCCTCGCTATTTGATCCCTGGAGTTTGCCATGAGTGCCCATCATCACGATGCCGCCCCGAGCGAGAACGAACTTGAACGCCTGCTGAAGCTGGCGGTGACGGAGCCGGCCCACCGCCCGGCGTTCTTCCGTGAACTGCTCGAGGCCACGGTGCTGATCCTCGGCGACAGCGAGCAGGTGCAGCAGGACGGCGACATTACGCTGAACGCGGATACGCCGGTCAATATCCAGCATTGGGAAAAACAGGACGGCGGCAGCATTATTCCGTTCTTCACCTCGCTGGAAGCGCTGCAGAAGGCCGTTGAGGATGAACAGCCGTTCATCGCCATGCCGGCGCGGGTGCTGTTTGAAATCACCCAGGGCGCGGATCTGTTCCTCAACCCGAAGGCGGAATACGGCAAAGAGTTCTACCCGGAAGAGGTGGCGATGCTGCTGGCGACCGGCGGCGTCGTCAAACCGGTGGAGCACTACGTCGACAAAGAGACCCAAATCCTGCTGGGGCAGCCCGAAGAGTATCCGTCGGCGATGGTGGATGCGCTGACCACGCTGTTCAGCCAGCGCAAGCCGGTGCGCCGCGCGTTTCTGGCGCTGATGCACGACCAGGCGGCGGACGAGAAGCCGAATCTGCTGATCGGGCTGGAAGTGGATGCCGAGCCGGCGGAGATCGAGGCGTTGATCAACGAGGCCGGCAGCGTCGCCAGCGAAACGGCGCCGAATGACGAACCGGTGGATTTCTGCCTGGTATCGGAGAAAGAGCGGGGCATCAGCCACTACCTGATCGCCCATACGCAGCCGTTTTATCAGCGCCGCTGGGGCAGTTGGCTGCGCAATGTGATCCCGTCTACCGACAAGACCCAATAACGTCGGTGCGCCGCTGAAAGTGGCGAATGAAGATCATATTTTTTTAATGAAATGTTGATTTTCCCGTAGGCAAGCGTTAACGGCGCACATATAATCTGCGCCACTTGAGAAGGCCGGCAACATTGCAGACCGGCCTGTTTTGGAAGTCATACAGAGGCCATCATGACCGTAGAACGTACCTTTTCCATCGTTAAACCAAACGCTGTAGCCAACAACGACATCGGCGCTATCTACGCGCGTTTCGAGCGCGCCGGTTTCAAAATCATCGCCGCTAAAATGCTGCGTCTGACTCGCGAGCAAGCTGAAGGCTTCTACGCTGAGCACAAAGGCCGCCCATTCTTCGACGGTCTGGTAGAGTTCATGACCTCCGGCCCAATCATGGTGCAGGTTCTGGAATCTGAAAACGCCGTGCAGCGCAACCGCGACATCATGGGCGCAACCAACCCGGACAACGCACTGGCCGGCACCCTGCGCGCCGACTACGCGGACAGCTTCACCGCTAACGCCGTTCACGGTTCCGACTCCGTTGAATCCGCACAGCGTGAAATCGCTTACTTCTTCAACGAAAGCGAAATCTGCGCACGTTAATCGTGCCGTTTCTGAGCTGATAGCCAGGCATTCACCGGCTGAAACAATAAAAATGCCCTGAATGCCTTTCAGCCATAGAAACCCGCTACTAAAATTTGTACAATGCCGCGCCCCTGATAAGACGACTTGTCAGGGGCGTGTTTTTAGTGCCGCCACCCGAATCTCGCGGGCTGAAATGCACAACTTACTTTCCATTCTTTAGCGCCATAACGTGTAATAACGAGGCCAGAGATCATTATGTTAGAACCCATCACGTCCGAGCACACCGTGTCTGAAAATAATTCGCTGACTACCCCCTCCGTTAACGTGGAGCAACCGGCTGCGGCCAAAATCAACCTGCTGGATCTGAACCGCCAGCAAATGCGCGAGTTCTTCGCCGAAATGGGCGAAAAACCGTTCCGCGCCGATCAGGTGATGAAGTGGATTTACCACTACTGCTGCGACGATTTCGAGCAGATGACCGACATCAACAAAGTCCTGCGCGGCAAGCTGCAGCGCGTAGCGGAAATCCGCGCGCCGGAAGTGGCGGAAGAACAGCGTTCGGCCGACGGCACCATCAAGTGGGCGATCAAGGTGGGCGATCAGCAGGTCGAAACCGTGTATATCCCGGAAGCCGACCGCGCGACGCTGTGCGTCTCCTCGCAGGTAGGCTGCGCGCTGGAGTGCAAATTCTGTTCGACGGCGCAGCAGGGCTTCAACCGCAACCTGCGCGTGTCGGAAATCATCGGCCAGGTGTGGCGCGCGGCGAAGATCATCGGCGCGCTGAAGGTGACCGGCCAACGCCCGATCACCAACGTGGTGATGATGGGCATGGGCGAGCCGCTGCTCAACCTGAACAACGTGGTGCCGGCGATGGAAATCATGCTGGACGATTTCGGCTTTGGCCTGTCCAAACGCCGCGTGACCCTGTCTACCTCCGGCGTGGTGCCGGCGCTGGACAAGCTGGGCGACATGATCGACGTGGCGCTGGCCATTTCGCTGCACGCACCGAACGACACCATCCGCGATGAGATCGTGCCGATCAACCGCAAGTACAACATCGAGACCTTCCTGTCCGCGGTGCGTCGCTACCTGGAGAAATCCAACGCCAACCAGGGCCGCGTTACCGTCGAGTACGTGATGCTGGATCATATCAACGACAGCACCGACGACGCGCATCAGCTGGCGGAAGTGCTGAAAGACACGCCGTGCAAGATCAACCTGATCCCATGGAACCCGTTCCCGGGCGCTCCGTACGGCCGCAGCTCCAACAGCCGGGTGGATCGTTTCTCCAAGGTGTTGATGGAATACGGCTTTACGACTATTGTTCGTAAAACCCGTGGTGACGATATCGACGCCGCCTGCGGGCAACTGGCGGGTGAAGTGATCGACCGTACCAAGCGTACCCTGAAGAAGAAAATGGCCGGGGAACCTATCAACGTACGGGCGGTCTGAATCCTATAGCACCATTTTTTGTTATCTAACAGCCTGTTATGCGAAAGCGTGTCGCTGGCGGGCGTTAGCTGACGGCCGATAAGGAAATGAATGCGGGCATGAAGCTGAAACTGTGGGGGATGTGGCTGGCGGCCGGGTTGTTGGCCGGGTGTTCCGGTTCAGCGCCGGAAAAGGAAGCACAGGTCTCTGAGGCGGGCCAGACGCGCCTGCAGCTGGGGCTGGAGTACCTGCAGCAAGGCGACATGGACGCCGCGCGCCAGAACCTGGAAAAGGCGCTGGACGCGGCCCCGCAGGATTACCGCACGCAGTTGGGCATGGCGCTCTACGCGCAGCGCAGCGGTGAAAACGCCGAGGCCGAACAGCGTTATCGGCAAGCGCTCAAACTTGCGCCGGGCAATGGCACCGTACTGAATAATTACGGTGCGTTTCTTTGCGGTTTAGGGCAGTATGTACCGGCGCAACAGCAGTTTAGCGCTGCGGCGCTGGCGCCCGATTATGGCCAGGTCGCCGACAGCCTGGAAAACGCAGGTTACTGTTTTCTCAAGGCCGGACAAAACGACGAAGCGCGCACGCTGTTGAGCCGCGCGCTGAAAGTCGATCCGGACAAAGGCGCTCCGCTGCTGGCGGAGGCCGAAAAGCAATTTGGAGAAGGGAAGCGCGCCCAGTCGCAACTTTTATTGGATGTTTATCAGCATGTTCTGCCGGCCAGCGCCAGCAGCTTATGGTTACAGATTCGTTTCGCCGCGTTAGCCGGCCGCCAGGATAGCGTTCAACGCTATGGCAAGCAGCTAGCGCGAAGTTTTCCACAATCCAAACAGTACCAGCAGTTCTTAGCTAATGAATACTGAAGCCTCCCAAGATAAAACCGTATCCATGACGACGGGCCAGCGCCTGCGTCAGGCCCGTGAGCAACTCGGGCTGAGCCAACAGACCGTTGCAGAACGCCTGTGTCTCAAAATGTCCACCGTGCGCGATATCGAGGAAGACAGCGTGTCCGCTGACCTCGCGTCCACCTTCGTGCGCGGCTACATCCGTTCCTACGCCAAGCTGGTGCATCTGCCGGAAGACGAACTGCTGCCGATGTTGGCCAAGCAGGCGCCGTTGAAGATGGCGAAAGTGGCGCCGATGCAAAGTTTCTCGCTGGGCAAGCGCCGCAAGAAACGCGACGGCTGGCTGATGAGCTTCACCTGGCTTATCGTGTTCGTGGTGATCGGCCTGACCGGCGCCTGGTGGTGGCAAAACCACAAGGCGCAGCAGGAAGAGATCGCCACCATGGCCGATCAATCCTCGGCGCAGCTTTCACAGAATAACGAAGGGCAGTCCGTGCCGCTGACCGACGGCAATGCCGACGCCGGCACCAACGTGCCGTTGACCGACAACAGCGCCGCGCCGGCCGATACCGGCGCAGCGGCTCAGGCGCCGGCGGCGACCGCCCAGGCGCCGAGCGCGGCTCAGCAGCAGCCTGCCGTGGTGTCGCCAAGCCAGACCACCCTGCCGGAAACCGCGCCGGCGGCGCAAGCGCCGTTGCCGACCGCCGATGCGGGCGTGGCTGCGCCGGCGGCCGATCCGAACGCGCTGGTGATGGATTTCTCCGCCGACTGCTGGCTGCAGGTGACCGACGCGAGCGGTAAAACGCTGTTCAGCGGCACCCAGAAGCAAGGCGGCAAGCTGAACCTGACCGGCACTGCGCCGTATAAACTGACCATCGGTGCGCCGGCGGCAGTTCAGATCCAGTATCAGGGTAAACCGGTTGATTTAAGCCGGTTCGTTAAGTCAAACCGTGTTGCTCGCCTGACCGTCGCCGCGCAGTAATCGCGCGGCACCGGTCGTGATGTCAGAGCAGCAATGGAGAGTAAGTAATGCATAACCAAGCGCCCATCAACCGTCGAAAATCTACACGCATTTACGTCGGCAAGGTGCCTATTGGTGATGGCGCGCCGATTGCCGTGCAGTCGATGACCAACACCCGTACCACCGATGTTGAAGCAACGGTTAATCAGATCAAAGCGCTGGAGCGCGTGGGCGTCGACATCGTCCGCGTTTCGGTTCCAACCATGGACGCCGCCGAGGCGTTCAAACTGATCAAGCAGCAGGTCAACGTGCCGCTGGTCGCCGATATCCACTTCGATTATCGCATCGCACTGCAGGTGGCCGAATATGGCGTAGACTGCCTGCGCATCAACCCGGGCAACATCGGCAACGAATCGCGCATTCGCTCGGTGGTGGACTGCGCCCGTGACAAGAACATCCCGATTCGCATCGGCGTCAACGGCGGCTCGCTGGAAAAAGACCTGCAGGAAAAGTACGGCGAACCTACGCCGGAAGCGCTGCTGGAATCCGCCATGCGCCACGTGGACATCCTCGATCGCCTCAACTTCGACCAGTTTAAGGTCAGCGTCAAGGCGTCGGACGTGTTCCTGGCGGTGCAATCCTACCGCTTGCTGGCGTCGCGCATCGATCAGCCGCTGCACCTGGGCATCACCGAAGCCGGCGGCGCGCGCAGCGGGTCGGTCAAATCGGCCATCGGCCTGGGCATGCTGCTGTCTGAAGGCATCGGCGATACCCTGCGCATCTCGCTGGCGGCGGATCCGGTCGAAGAGGTGAAGGTCGGTTTCGACATCCTGAAGTCGCTGCGCATCCGCGCGCGCGGCATCAACTTCATCGCCTGCCCGACCTGCTCGCGTCAGGAGTTCGACGTGATCGGCACGGTGAACGCGCTGGAGCAGCGCCTGGAAGACATCATCACGCCGATGGACGTTTCGATCATCGGCTGCGTGGTGAACGGTCCGGGTGAAGCGCTGGTGTCCACCATGGGCGTAACCGGCGGCCACAAGAAGAGCGGCTTCTATGAAGACGGCGTGCGCCAGAAAGAGCGTTTCGACAACGAACAGATGATCGACCAGCTGGAAGCGAAAATTCGCGCCAAGGCCGCGATGATGGACGAAAGCAAACGCATCACGGTCAACCTGCTGGAAAAATAAGCGTTATCGCTACACGGCGGGCCTGTTGGCCCGCTTGTTTATGAACCTGAAGGGCAGAAAACCGCATCCGCGTTGAATACCGGGCGGCAAAGTCCCTATAATCGGGTTCATTTTTACAGACAACGGACAGAGAACTCACGTGGCAAAGAACATTCAAGCCATTCGCGGCATGAACGACTACCTGCCGGAAGAAACGGCATTATGGCAGCGTATTGAAGGCACCCTCAAGCAGGTGCTGGGCGGCTACGGTTACAGCGAAATCCGGTTGCCGATTGTAGAGCAGACCCCGTTATTCAAACGCGCGATCGGCGAAGTGACCGACGTCGTGGAAAAAGAGATGTATACCTTCGAAGACCGCAACGGCGAAAGCCTGACGCTGCGTCCGGAAGGGACGGCTGGCTGCGTGCGCGCCGGCATCGAACATGGTCTGCTGTACAATCAGGAACAGCGTCTGTGGTACATCGGCCCGATGTTCCGCTACGAGCGCCCGCAGAAGGGGCGTTACCGTCAGTTCCATCAGCTGGGCGCGGAAGTGTTCGGCCTGCAAGGCCCGGATATCGACGCCGAGCTGATCCTGCTGACCGCCCGCTGGTGGAAAGCGCTGGGCATCGCCGAGCACGTCACGCTGGAGCTGAACTCCATCGGTTCGCTGGAGGCGCGCGCCAACTACCGCGACGCGCTGGTGGCGTTCCTGGAGCAGCACGTCGAGGTGCTGGACGAAGACTGCAAACGCCGCATGTACAGCAACCCGCTGCGCGTGCTGGACTCCAAGAATCCTGAGGTGCAGGCGCTGCTGAACGACGCGCCGCGCCTGTCCGAGTACCTGGATGAAGAATCCCGTGCTCACTTCGCCGGTCTGTGTGAACTTTTGGCGCAGGCAGGTATCCCATATACCGTTAACGAGCGCCTGGTGCGCGGTCTGGATTACTACAACCGCACCGTGTTTGAGTGGGTGACCACCAGCCTGGGCGCGCAGGGCACCGTCTGCGCGGGCGGCCGTTACGACGGCCTGGTCGAGCAACTGGGCGGCCGCGCCACCCCGGCGGTCGGTTTCGCCATGGGCCTGGAGCGTCTGGTGCTGCTGGTGCAGGCGGTCAACCCGGAATTCAAGGCGCCGTCGGCTATCGACGTGTACGTCATTTCTTCCGGCGCGGGCACCCAGAGTGCGGCAATGCGGCTGGCTGAACAGGTGCGCGACGCGGCGCCGCAGCTGAAGCTGATGACCAATTACGGCGGCGGCAACTTCAAGAAGCAGATCACCCGTGCGGACAAATGGGGCGCGCGCATCGCGCTGATCCTGGGTGAGAGCGAAGTGGCGGCGCAGCAGGTGGTGGTGAAAGACCTGCGCAGTGGTGAACAAGAAACGCTGGCGCAAAGCGAAGTCGCTGCGCGTCTGGCTTTGATGTTAGGTTAAGGAGAAGGACACCGTGGAAGTCTATACCACTGAAAACGAACAAGTCGACGCACTGCGTCGGTTCTTTGCCGAGAACGGCAAAGCGCTGGCGGTGGGCGTGGTGCTCGGAATTGGTGCCCTGGTTGGCTGGCGTTATTGGCAGAGCCATGAAAACTCCAACATGATGGCGGCATCGCAATCCTATCAGGAAGCCAGCGATCGTCTGGCGGCCGGCAAGCCGGATGACGTGGCTGCCGCAGAGAAATTTGTCCAGGCTAACGGCAACAGCTACGGCGTACTGGCCGCGCTGCAGTTGGCCAAGCACTTTGTCGAACAGAATGATTTCGCCAAGGCGGAACAACAATTGGTGCTGGCGCAGGGCCAGACCAAAGACGACAACCTGTTGGCGATGATCGACCTGCGTCTGGCGCGCGTCCAGCTGCAGGAGAAAAAGCTGGATGAAGCGCTGAAAACGCTGGATGGCGTGAAAGGCGAAGGCTGGGTGGCGATGATGCAGGATGTGCGCGGCGATGTATTGCTGGCCAAGGGCGACGCCAAGGGCGCGCGCGAAGCTTACAGCAAAGGCATTGAGTCCAATGCTTCTCAGGCGCTGCAGGTTCTGCTGCGCATGAAATTGAATAACTTGTCCAGCTAAGGGGAATTCCCATGCAATTGCGTAAAACACTCTTGGTCGGACTGGTTTCCGCTGCCTTGCTGAGTGGTTGCTCGCTGTTTAACAGCGAAGAAGACGTGGTTACCATGTCGCCGTTGCCGAAAGTTGAAAATCAGTTTACGCCGAGCAAGGCGTGGAGCACCTCGGTGGGCGACGGTATCGGTGAGTATTACTCCCACCTGCGCCCGGCCTATCAGGACAGCACCATTTACGCCGCCGATCGCTTTGGCATCGTGAAAGCGATGGACGCCGACAGCGGCAACGAGAAGTGGAAGGTCAATCTCTCCGAGAAGACCGGCTTCTTCTCCAGCAACCTGTCTGCGCTGCTGTCGGGCGGCCTGACGGTTGCGGGCGACAAGGTTTACGTCGGCAGCGAAAAAGCGGTGGTTTACGCATTGAACACCGCCGACGGCGCCATCGCCTGGCAGACCAAAGTGGCCGGCGAAGCGATCTCCCGTCCGGTTGTCAGCGACGGCATGGTGTTGGTGCACACCTCCAACGGCATGCTGCAGGCGCTGAACGAAGCCGACGGCGCGGTGAAGTGGACGGTTAACCTGGACATGCCTTCGCTGTCGTTGCGCGGTGAATCCGCGCCGGCCGTCGCTTTTGGCGCCGCCATCGTCGGCGGTGACAACGGCCGCGTCAGTGCGGTGCTGATGCAGCAGGGCCAGATTATCTGGCAACAGCGTATTTCTCAGCCGAGCGGCGCGACCGAAATCGATCGTCTGAACGACGTGGACACCACGCCGGTGATCGTTGACGGCGTGGTCTACGCGCTGGGTTACAACGGCAACCTGACGGCGCTGGATCTGCGTTCCGGCCAGATTATCTGGAAACGCGAGCTGGGTTCGGTGAATGATTTCATCGTCGACGCGGGCCGCATCTACCTGATCGACCAGAACGATCGCGTAGTGGCACTCAGCACCGAAGGCGGCGTGACCGTGTGGACGCAGAGCGATCTGCTGCACCGCAACCTGACGCCGCCGGTGATGTATAATGGTTATCTGGTGACCGGTGACGCCGAAGGTTATCTGCACTGGATCAACACCACCGATGGCCGTTTTGTCGCCCAGCAGGAAGTGGACAGTTCCGGCTTCCTGTCTGCGCCGATGGTGGCCAGCGACAAGCTGATCATCCAGGCTCGCGGCGGGAAAGTTTACGCTTTCACCCGCTAACGCCGCTCGTCGTGACCCTTCTTGCACCCGAAAGCTTTCGGGTTGCAGCCAGGCGGCAAGCGCATGAGTCCTCGGGAGCTCAGTGAACTGAGTGACCGAGGCGAGGGTGCGCAGACAACGCCGCTGTGGCGCGAAAGATGAAGGGGAAAACGGCTCCTGAGTGTTCAGGGGCCGTTTCGTATTTTATAAGCTGCACCGCTGGTGTCTATCCACAGTGCAGTAACGCATTGATTATTAAGTAATGAGGCTTCAACAATGATACCTGTCGTCGCGCTGGTCGGGCGCCCGAATGTGGGTAAATCCACCTTGTTCAACCGTTTAACCCATACGCGTGATGCGCTGGTGGCGGATTTCCCGGGGCTGACGCGTGACCGCAAGTATGGTCGTGCTGAAATCGAAGGCAATGAATTTATCATCGTCGATACCGGCGGCATCGACGGCACCGAAGACGGCGTCGAAACGCGCATGGCCGGTCAGTCGCTGCTGGCGATCGAAGAAGCGGACATCGTGCTGTTCATGGTCGACGCCCGCGCCGGCCTGATGCCGGCGGATCAGGGCATCGCCCAGCACCTGCGCAGCCGCCAGAAGGCGACCTTCCTGGTGGCCAACAAGACCGACGGTCTGGATCCGGACACCGCCACCGCCGATTTCTACTCGCTCGGCCTGGGTGAAGTGTTCGCTATCGCCGCTTCTCACGGCCGCGGCGTGACCCAGCTGATTGAACACGTGCTGGTGCCGTTCGTGCCGGAAAAACCGGAAGACGTCGAGCTGACCGAGGAAGAGGCCAACGCCGCTTACTGGGCCGAGCAAAACGGCGAAACGCTGGAAGGCGAAGAAGACGAAGAGCCGGAAGAAGCGTTCAATCCGCAGGATCTGCCGATCAAACTGGCGATCGTCGGCCGCCCGAACGTCGGTAAGTCTACGCTCACTAACCGCATCCTCGGCGAGGAGCGCGTGGTGGTGTATGACATGCCGGGCACCACCCGCGACAGCATCTACATTCCGATGGTGCGCGACGAACGCGAATACGTGCTGATCGACACCGCCGGGGTGCGCAAACGCGGCAAGGTGACCGAAACCGTCGAAAAATTCTCGGTGATCAAGACCCTGCAGGCGATTGAAGACGCCAACGTGGTGCTGCTGGTGATCGACGCGCGTGAAGGCATTTCCGATCAGGACCTCTCGCTGCTCGGCTTTATCCTCAATAGTGGGCGCTCACTGGTGATTGCGGTCAACAAGTGGGACGGCATGAGCGAAGAAGATCGCGAGCACGTGAAAGAGATGCTCGATCTGCGCCTGGGCTTCGTCGACTTCGCGCGCGTGCACTTCATTTCCGCCCTGCACGGCAGCGGCGTCGGCAACCTGTTCGAATCGGTACAGGAAGCCTACGAATGCGCAACCCGCCGCGTAAACACCTCGATGCTGACCAAAATCATGCAGATGGCGGTTGACGATCACCAGCCGCCGTTGGTGCGCGGCCGCCGCGTGAAGCTGAAATATGCCCATGCCGGCGGTTATAACCCGCCGATCGTGGTGATCCACGGCAACCAGGTCAGCGATCTGTCCGATTCGTACAAACGCTATCTGATGAACTACTTCCGCCGCTCGCTGAACGTGATGGGGACGCCGATCCGCATCCAGTTCAAAGAGGGGGACAACCCGTTCGCCGGCAAACGCAACCTGCTGACGCCAACCCAGATGCGTAAGCGCAAGCGCCTGATGAGCCACCTGAAAAAGAGCAAGTAATCGCTTATGAGGGGCGCGGCAGTGATGCCGCGCCCTTTTTTATTGGCCCGAAATCGTTTTATTATCTGAAGATTACCTCGCCTGCCTGAAGGAACACCATGTCCTGGGAAACCTGGAGTTTTGCGTTTAACGTCACCGTGCCGAATCTGCTGATGATGCTGCTGGGGATCCTGCTGCGCCATTGGCGCCTGATGGATGACCGCTTCGTCGACGGTGCGACCCGCCTGGTGTTCAATCTGGCGCTGCCGTGCCTGCTGTTTTTCAGCATTGCCACCAACCATCCGCAGCTGCTCGGCAACCTGCCGCTGGTGCTGTTCGGCGCGGTCGGCACGCTGGCGACCTTCCTGCTTTTGGAGCTGGCGGCCAGGTGGTTGGTGAAAGAACCGCGTGAGCGCGGGGTATTCGTGCAGGGCGGCTTCCGCGCCAATACCGCCATCGTCGGCCTGGCCTACGCCATGACCGCCTACGGCAGCGAAGGCATTGCGCTCGCCTCGCTGTACCTGACGGTGACGGTGATCCTGTTCAATATACTGTCGGTCATCACCCTCACGCGCAGTCTGCAGGGCGGGCAGGGCAAGAAAATCAGCCACCTGTCGCTGCTGCGCAGCATCGTCACCAACCCGCTGATCATCGGTCTGGTGTGCGGGCTGGCGTATGCGCAAACCGGGCTGGGGATCCCGGCCGTGATCCGCCAAACCGGCAGCTATATCTCCGCGCTGTCGCTGCCGCTGGCGCTGCTTTGCACCGGAGCCAGCCTGGATTTTCGCGCCATGTTCCGTTCGTCCAACGTGGCGGCGCTGTCGTCGGCGGCCAAGCTGTTTCTGGTGCCGTGCCTGATGACACTGGCCGGCTGGCTGTGCGGGTTCCAGGGCGCGGCGCTGGGCATTATCTTCCTGTTTTCCGCCACGCCGACCGCTTCGGGCAGCTATGTGATGACGCGCGCCATGGGCGGCAACGCCACGCTGGCGGCCAATATTATCGCCATCACCACCGTCGGTTCGTTCTTCACCACCGCGTTGGGGATCTATTTTTTGCGCTCATGGGGCGCGATTTAACCTGGGAGTCGTTATGGACGCGCACTGTCCGCACTGTCGTCAGACCATGAATTGGGTAGCGGGTCACTACCATTGTGCCGCCTGTCAGCGCGATTATCGGCAGCTGGCGAGCTGCCCGGAGTGCGGGCAGCCGCTGCAAGAATTGAAAGCCTGCGGGGCGGTGGATTACCTGTGCCAGAACGGGCACGGGCTGATCTCCAAAAAGCGGGTGAATTTCAGCTATCAGCCGCTGTAAGCCCTCACTCATCCACCTGGCCGGTTTTCCACAGATCCACCAGCGCCTGCGGCGCGCTGCTTTCCGGGATTAACAGCACGATCTCGGTGCTCAGGGTGGGGCTGGTGTAGTTGATCTGTATGCGGTAGTAGCGTTGGTCGCCGCAGCCGGGGGAGTTGGGCTGGCCTTCTTCCTGCGCATAAGGCAGCGTCTGGTTCAGCAGCTGATTCAGGCGCTGCCGCTGCTCCGGCGTGATATCGGCCAGCGCGATGCGGCGCTGGCCCGCCAGTTTGGGAATGTAGGCGAAGCCTCCCTCGCGCGCCAGCTCAATGACCGTATCCTGATTGAGCGTCGGCAGCGGTTTCATTATTCCACCCCCACCTGATGCCAGGCCTGCTGCACCTTGTCCGCCACGCTCTGGTCGAAACGCGCTTGCGCATGTTTCACCGTGGCGCGGGCGAAGGTGGCGAAATCGGCATTTTGCGGCAGCGCTTTGTCGCATACCGTGTCATACCAGACGTAGCCGGCTTTCTCCCAGGCGAAGCTGCCCAGCGCCGTCGCCGCCAGGTAGAAGGCGCGGTTGGGGATGCCGGAGTTGAGGTGCACGCCGCCGTTGTCTTCCTTGGTCTGGATATAATCCTTCATGCTGGCGGGCTGCGGGTCTTTGCCCAGCAGCGGGTCATCGTAGGCGGTGCCGGGCGCCGACATCGAGCGCAGCCCTTTGCCTTTGATGCCCTTGGCGAGCAGCCCGGCGCCGATCAGCCAGTCGGCTTTATCGGCGGTTTGCTGCAGGTGGAACTGCTTGACCAGCGAACCGAACACGTCGGACAGCGATTCGTTGAGCGCGCCGGACTGCTGGTAGTAGATCAGCCCGGCTTCGCTCTCGGTCACGCCGTGCGCCAGCTCGTGGCCGACCACGTCGATGGCGATGGTGAAACGGTTGAAAATCTCGCCGTCGCCGTCGCCGAACACCATCTGCTGGCCGTTCCAGAAAGCGTTCTGGTACTCCTTGCCGTAGTGCACGCTGCCGACCAGCGGCAGCCCCTGGTTATCCAGTGAGTTGCGGCGGTAGGCCTGCCAGAAGAAATCGTAGGTGACGCCGAGGTAGTCGTAGGCTTCGTCCACCGCCACGTCGTGGTTGCTGGGCTGGCCCTCTTTACGCACCTGTTTGCCGGGCAGTTGGGTGCCGTTCTGGGCGTCGTAGATATCGCGGAGCGCTTCGCCGGCTCGGGCGTTTTTCTCGGTCGGTGAACGCAGCGGCTTGTTGCCGAGCAGGCTTTGCACGTGGTTCAGGGTGTGCAGCGCGCAGTCGCGCTGCGGGGCGTTGCCGTGTTCAATGATGCGGCGCAGCATGTAGGGAGGAATGACGGAACGCATGCGCTGGGCTGGCATAGTGGCTCTCCTTAGGCAAAAAATTTTACCTCATCGAATGAATGCACTGTGCCTAAGTGTAGCCTACTCGTCATAAAGCCTGTGGTCATGCGTGCTCACCGCCGGCGCAGTCTTGTGCGGGCTGATGCGCCGCACCGAGGCGCGTACCGCCAGCCGACCGTGCAGCAGCAGGTTGCACGGCGGCGCGTCGGCGCGCAGCATGCGCCGCTGCAGCAGTTGGATCGCCTCGTAACCCAGTTCGTCGCGCGGCACCTGCACCGAGGTCAGCGGCACGTCATGGATTTCCGCCAGGTTGAAGCCGTCGGTGCTCATCACCGACACGTCGCCCGGCACGTTCAGCCCTCGCTTGTTGAGCGCCTTGACCGCCCCGACCGCCATGTAATCGCCGCCGGCCAGGATCGCCGTCGGCAGCGGGGCGTGGCCGTGGATGCCATCGAGATAGGTGGTCAGCGCCTGCTCGGCCTCTTCGCTGCCGAAGCCGGAGGTGGTGACCAGATGGCGGCCGTCGTCGAACGGCAGATGATGCCGCGCGTAGGCTTGCCGGATGCCCGCCAGCCGCAGCTCCATGGTGTGGCGGCGCAGACACTGCAGGTTGAGAATATGGCTGTGCCCCTGCTGGAACAGGTAGCTGGCGGAGTAATCGCCGATCAACTGATGATCCGGCGAGACGCTGTCCAGCCGCATCTGCCGATCGCTGCAGTTGATCAGCACGCAAGGTTTGTGCAGATCGGCCGCCAGGGTGTGGATATGCTCGTCGTCGATGCCGATGATCAGCGCCGCTTCGGTGTGCGGATCGCTCATCTTTTCCAGAAACAGCGCGCCGTCGCTGCGCTGCTCTTCCAGCCCGCAGTAGCGGATGCGCACCTCATGCTCCATCAGCGCGGCGGCAATGCCCTGAATGACCTTGTAGTAGAAGATGTCGGTGCGCACGTCGAACGCGCGCTGCGGCGCGAACACCATCACGTTGTTCAGCATCAGCCGGCCGCTGGAAATGCCCTGCAGAATGCCGTTTTGCTGCGCACAGTCCAGCACCTTGCGGCGCGCCTCGGCGCTGGTGTTGGCCTTGCCGGCCAGCACGCGGGAAACGGTGCTGATCGACAGCCCGGTTTGGCGGGCGATCTCCTGGATTTTCAGCTTTCCGTTCATTTTGTGATCTCCTTCAAATTCATCCGTGAGAATATTTTCACTACGGATTTTCAGCATTTTTACCGGCTTTGTCGGCCATTATGACTATTTTTTCACCCGCTTGTGAAAATCTTTGCAAAAAACCCCGTTTCGCTGTGCGTTATCGCTGAGTAGTCTGCATTGGTACACCAATTTTGGGACATGTCAGTCCAATTTTAACGGTGTGCGAAAAAGAAAACAAAAAATAAATCATGGGGTTGTGATGGACTGCCGGTCTGTTATGCGAGCGTTGGCCTGTGTTCACCGTCCCCTTTTGATAGCGCAACGTACCTTACCAATGCGCGCGTCGCTGTCACAGGCGGCCGCGGGGAGATAACCGATGAGTGTGGAGATCAATCAGGCGGTCGCGCAGAGCGGCCGGCGCAAGTTCAAATCGCTGCGCTGGTGGATGCTGGCGCTGTTCTTGCTGGGCGTCACGGTCAACTACATCACCCGCAACTCGCTGGGCATTCTGGCGCCGGAGCTGAAAACCAGCCTGAACATGAGCACCGAGCAATATGCCTGGGTGGTGGCGTCGTTCCAGCTGGCCTATACGGTATTTCAGCCGATCTGCGGCTGGCTGATCGACGTCATCGGCCTGAAGATGGGCTTTCTGATCTGCGCCGGCATTTGGGCGGTGGTATGCATGCTGCACGCCGGCGCCGGCAGCTGGCTGCAACTGGCCATTCTGCGCTTCTTCATGGGGGGCGCGGAGGCGGCGGCCACCCCGGCCAACGCCAAGGCGATCTCCGACTGGTTCCCGAAAAAGGAGCGGCCGATCGCCGCCGGCTGGGCGGGCGTCGGTTTCTCCATCGGCGCCATGTTGGCGCCGCCGATCATCGTTATCGCTCACGTCTCCTTCGGCTGGCAGGGGGCGTTCCTGTTCTCCGGCGGGCTGGCGCTGATCTGGGTCGTGCTGTGGTGGCTGTTCTACCACTCCCCGCAGCAGCACCCGAACCTCAGCCAGCAAGAGCTGGATCTGATCCGCGAAGACAACGAGCCGGTGTTGCCGAAGCTGCCGTTTTTCACTTCGCTGGCCAGCCTGTGCAAGAACAAGAAGTTTTACGGCATCGCCATCCCGGCCTTTCTCGCCGAGCCGGCCTGGGCGGTCTTCAGTTTCTGGGTGCCGCTGTACCTGGCCACCGAACGCGGCATGGATCTGAAACAGATCGCGATGTTCGCCTGGCTGCCGTTCCTGGCGGCGGATATCGGCAGCGTCGCCAGCGGCTATCTCACCACCCTGTACCGCAAATGGTTCGGCTGCAGCCGCGTCAACTCGGTGGTCGCCAGCTCGGTGACCGGCGCTTTCCTGATGGTGTCGCTGGCGTTCGTGGCGATCACCCAAGATCCCTATGTGGCGATCGCGCTGATCTCGATCGGCGGTTTCGGCCATCAGGTGATCTCCTGCATGCTCAGCGCCCTGGTGGTGGAATCGTTCGATAAAAACCAGATGGCGACGGTCAACGGCATGCGCGGCTCCAGCGCCTGGATCGCCAGCTTCCTGTTCACGCTGCTGATCGGCGCGGTATCCGACACCATCGGCTTCAACCCGCTGTTCATCGCGATGGGCTTCTTCGATCTGATCGGCGCTGTGTTCCTGATTGCCCTGATCGCCGAGCGCGGCGGTAAGAAAACCCCTTCACACAGCTAAGTGGAATATGTATGAAAACCTTGAAAAATTGGACATTGGCGGCGCAGCATGCCGACCATGTCGAGCTGCTGGTCGATGAACGCCATCGTTTCTGCCTGTACGTGCTGGAAGACGGCCTGTTCCGCGTGTTGATCAAACGTGAGGGCGAGCTGGCGCTGGATCGCACCTGGAGCATCGCGCCGCAGAACGATGTGCCCTGGGAGGGGCGCGATCGGCTCAGCGTCGCCGGTTTCAGCCTGCCGGGCTATCAGCTGCGCCAGGCGGGCGATCGGCTGGTGGTCAGCACGCCGCTGCTGCGCGTGACGGTGCATCAGCCGCTGTGGTTGGAATGGGAGCATTGCAATGCCGCCGGCGAGTGGCGGCCGCTGGCGGCGGATCGGCCGACCAGCGCCTACCTGCTCAATGCGCACGGCGACGGCGTGGCGCACTACCAGCGGCGTTTTGCCGATGAGCGCTATTACGGCCTGGGGGAGAAAGCCGGCGATCTGGAACGCACCGGCCGCCGCTTCGAGATGCGCAATCTGGACGCCATGGGCTACAACGCCGCCAGCACCGATCCGCTGTACAAGCACATTCCGTTCACCATCACCCGTGGGCCGGAGGCGAGCTTCGGCCTGTTCTACGACAACCTGAGCAGCTGCTGGCTGGATCTGGGCAACGAGATCGACAATTACCACGCGGCCTATCGCCGCTATCAGGCCGAAGCGGGCGATCTGGATTACTACCTGTTCCTCGGGCCGAAGGTTTTGGACGTCACCAAGGCCTTCGTGCGCCTGACCGGCCGCACCCACTTCGGGCCGAAGTGGAGCCTGGGCTACAGCGGCTCGACCATGCACTACACCGACGCGCCGGACGCCCAGCAGCAGCTGCAGCAGTTCATTGCGCTGTGCCGCCAGCACGCCATTCCCTGCGACTCCTTCCAGCTGTCGTCGGGCTACACCTCGATCAACCACAAACGCTACGTGTTCAACTGGAACTACGACAAGGTGCCGCAGCCCAAGCTGCTCAGCCAGGCGTTTCACGACGCCGGCCTCAGGCTGGCGGCCAACATCAAGCCGTGCCTGCTGCAGGATCATCCGCAGTATCAAGAGGTGGCGGCGCAGGGGCTGTTTATCCGCGATTCGCAAAGCGACGCGCCGGAACGCTCCAGCTTCTGGGACGATGAAGGATCGCACCTCGACTTCACCAACCCGGCGACGGTACGCTGGTGGCAGCAGGGCGTCACGCAACAGCTGCTGGAGATGGGCATCGATTCCACCTGGAACGACAACAACGAGTACGAAGTGTGGGATGGCGAAGCGCGCTGTCACGGCTTCGGGCGGCCGATCGCCATCAAGCACATCCGCCCGGTGATGCCGCTGCTGATGATGCGCGCCTCGATGGAGGCCCAGCAGCGCTTCGCGCCGCAGAAACGCCCGTACCTGATCTCGCGCTCCGGCTGCGCCGGCATGCAGCGCTATGTGCAGACCTGGAGCGGCGACAACCGCACCAGTTGGCAGACGCTGCGCTACAACATCCGCATGGGGCTGGGCATGAGCCTGTCCGGCTTGTATAACCTCGGCCACGACGTCGGCGGCTTCTCCGGCGACAAACCGGACGCGGAGCTGCTGGTGCGCTGGGTACAAAACGGCGTGATGCACCCGCGTTTCACCATCCACTCCTGGAACGACGACGCCACGGTCAATGAGCCCTGGATGTACCCGGCCGCTACCCCGGCGGTACGTGAGGCGATCAACCTGCGTTACCGGCTGCTGCCGTATTTCTACACCCTGTTGTGGCAGGCCTGCGCCGACGACGAGCCAATGCTGCGCCCGACTTTTCTCGATCACGAACAGGATGCGCGCACCTTCGGCGAGAACGACGATTTTCTGATCGGCCGCGATCTGCTGGTGGCCAGCGTGGTGGAGCCGGGGCAACGTCGCCGTTCGGTATATCTGCCGGATAATGGCGAAGGCTGGTACTGCTTCTACAGCGGCCAGTGGTTCGGCGGCGGGCAGACGGTGACGCTGGCGGCGCCGTTGGAGCGTCTGCCGCTGCTGGTGCGCGCCGGGGCGGCGCTGCCGCTGTCGCAGCGGCTGGCGCATGTGGACGTGGCCGCCGACGATCGGCGCGAGCTGCGGCTGTTTCCGCTCAAGGGGGGCGGCGTGAGCAGCGGGCTGCTGTTTGAGGACGACGGCGAAAGCGAAGGTTGGCGGCAGGGCGATGCGCTGTGGCTGCGCTGGGAAATGCGCTGCGACCATCAGCGCATCATGCTGGACATCGCGACGGAAGGGCGTTTTCGTCCGGCCTGGCGCACGCTGACGCTCAGCCTGCCGGAAGGCGAAACGCGCGCGCTGTGGGTGAACGGCGAACCGGGCGAGCGTTTTACGCTGGAGTAGGGCTTACTCGGCCGCGCGCTTCTTGCGCGGCTTTTTAGCGACGGTGATGGTTTTCACCTCGCTTTCCACCCAACCATCCTGCAGGCGGGTTTTCAGCAGTTCGCCGACCTGCGCCTGCTTGGTGGTTTTCAGCAGCTCGCCGCGCGGAGTTTGCGTCACGCTGTAGCCGCGTGCCAGCGTCGCCAGCGGGCTGACGGTCTCCAGCTGGCTGCAGGCCACGCCGAAGCGCTGGCGGTAGGCGTTGAGCTGCCGCTCCATCGCCTGCTGCAGACGGTATTCCTGCTGCTGCACGCGCTGTTGGTAGCGGTGAATGCGGCCCTGCGGCTGCACCTGCGCCAGCCGCTGCTGGGCGCGCTCGCTGCGGCGGGCGGCCAGGCGCAGCTGTTGCTGCATGCCGTCTTCCATCCGGCGCTGCAGCTTGAACAGCAGCGTCTGCTGACGCGCCAGGCGCAGATGCGGATGCTGCTGCTGTAAACGGTGGTGAATGCGGGTGAACTGCTGCTGGCGCTGCGCCAGGTAGTAATCCATCGCCATCTCCAGCCGCTGCTGCTGCGACTGCAGCTGGCGCAACAGCTCAAGCTGATTGCGGCTCACCAGTTCGGCGGCGGCGGATGGGGTCGGCGCGCGCAGGTCGGCAACGAAGTCGGCGATGGTGACGTCGGTTTCATGGCCGACGGCGCTGACGATCGGAATGCGGCTGGCGAAGATCGCTCGCGCCACGCGTTCGTCGTTGAAGCTCCACAGATCCTCCAGCGAACCGCCGCCGCGGCCGACGATCAGCACGTCGCATTCATCGCGGCGGTTGGCGGCCTCGATGGCGCGCACGATCTGCATCGGCGCTTCGGCGCCCTGCACCGAGGTGGGGTAGATGACGATCGGCAGCGACGGATCGCGCCGCTGCAACACCTGCAGAATATCGTGCAGCGCCGCGCCGCTGGCGGAGGTGATCACCCCGACGCGTTTGGCCGGCGCGGGCAGCGGCTGCTTGAACTGCTGATCGAACAGCCCTTCGGCGCTCAGGCGCTGTTTCAGCTGCTCGAACTGTTGCTGCAGCAGGCCGTCGCCGGCGGGCTGCATGCTCTCGGCGATCAGCTGGTAGTCGCCGCGCGGTTCATACAGCGTGATGCTGGCGCGCACCAGGACCTGTTGGCCGTTTTGCGGCCTGAAGGTGACGCGGCGGTTGCTGTTGCGGAACATCGCGCAGCGCACCTGGGCGCGGTCGTCTTTCAGCGTGAAATACCAGTGGCCGGAGGCGGGCTGGGAGAGGTTGGAGATCTCGGCGGAGAGCCAAATCTGCCCCATTTCCCTTTCCAGCAGTTGGCGAACCGTCTGATTGAGGCGGCTTACGGTAAAAATGGAAGGCGAAACAGGTAGCGACATGTGACCCAGATCAAATTTCAAAACAATCACTTAATTGGTCGATACTACATGGCTGAAAAAGGTAATCAAGACTTTTTGTAAGAAAGTGCTGGAGGCAACCGATTCCGCTCTGTATAATGCCGCGGCAATATTTTATCTTTTTCACAGCCCACCCTGGTGAGATATTGCCCATGCTACGTATCGCTAAAGAAGCTCTGACGTTTGACGACGTCCTCCTGGTTCCAGCCCACTCCACGGTTCTGCCTAACACCGCAGAGCTCGGCACTCAACTGACCAAAACCATCCGCCTGAACATCCCTATGCTGTCCGCAGCCATGGATACCGTTACCGAATCCGGCCTGGCCATCGCGCTGGCGCAGGAAGGCGGCCTGGGCTTCATCCACAAAAACATGTCCATCGAGCGCCAGGCTGAAGAAGTCAGCCGCGTGAAGAAACATGAAAGCGGCGTAGTCACCGACCCGCAGACCGTTACTCCGGCCACCACGCTGCAGGAAGTGAAAGAGCTGACCGCGCGCAACGGCTTCGCCGGTTACCCGGTCGTTACCGAAGACAACGAACTGGTCGGCATCATCACCGGCCGCGACGTGCGCTTCGTGACCGATCTGACCCAGCCGGTGACTGCGGTGATGACGCCGAAAGATCGCCTGGTCACCGTGAAAGAAGGTGAAGCGCGCGACGTGGTGCTGCAGAAGATGCACGAAAAGCGCGTAGAAAAAGCGCTGGTGGTGGACGACAGCTTCCATCTGCTGGGCATGATCACCGTTAAAGACTTCCAGAAAGCGGAACGTAAGCCGAACGCCTGTAAAGACGAGCACGGCCGTCTGCGCGTGGGCGCGGCGGTCGGCGCCGGCGCCGGCAACGAAGAGCGCGTCGACGCGTTGGTGGCGGCGGGCGTTGACGTGCTGCTGATCGACTCCTCGCACGGCCACTCCGAAGGCGTGTTGCAGCGCATTCGCGAAACCCGCGCCAAATACCCGGATCTGCAGATCGTCGGCGGCAACGTCGCGACCGCCGCGGGCGCCAAAGCGCTGGCTGAAGCCGGCGTGAGCGCGGTGAAAGTGGGTATCGGCCCTGGCTCCATCTGCACCACCCGCATCGTGACCGGCGTGGGCGTGCCGCAGATCACCGCCATCGCCGACGCGGTGGAAGCGCTGGAAGGCACCGGCATCCCGGTTATCGCCGACGGCGGCATCCGCTTCTCCGGCGATATCGCCAAAGCGATCGCCGCGGGCGCATCCTGCGTGATGGTTGGCTCCATGCTGGCGGGCACCGAAGAATCTCCGGGCGAAATCGAGCTGTATCAGGGCCGTTCGTTCAAATCTTACCGCGGCATGGGCTCGCTGGGCGCGATGTCCAAAGGCTCTTCCGACCGTTACTTCCAGACCGATAACGCCGCCGACAAACTGGTGCCGGAAGGTATCGAAGGCCGCGTGGCCTATAAAGGCATGCTGAAAGCCATCGTGCACCAGCAGATGGGCGGCCTGCGCTCCTGCATGGGCCTGACCGGCTGCGCCACCATCGACGATCTGCGCACCAAAGCGGAGTTCGTGCGCATCAGCGGCGCCGGCATTCAGGAAAGCCACGTGCACGACGTGACCATCACCAAAGAGTCACCGAACTACCGCATGGGCTGATGCCTTAACCTCTCCTGAGTGAGAGGCCGGGGTGGGGCGCCAAGCCCCATCCCGAAAACATACATTTTCGCTCTTTTTCTCTTGTTGCTGGAATTCGCCTCACATGACACAAAATATCCATAAGCATCGCATCCTCATACTGGACTTCGGTTCGCAATACACCCAACTGGTCGCCCGCCGCGTGCGCGAAATCGGCGTTTACTGCGAACTGTGGGCCTGGGACGTTAGCGAAGCGCAGATCCGCGAATTCAACCCAAGCGGCATCATCCTGTCCGGCGGCCCGGAAAGCACCACCGAAGCCGGCAGCCCGCGCGCCCCTGACTACGTGTTCAACGCCGGCGTGCCGGTGCTGGGCGTGTGCTACGGCATGCAGACCATGGCGATGCAGCTGGGTGGCCATGTGCAGGGCTCCAACGAACGCGAGTTCGGCTACGCGCAGGTGGAAATCGTCAACGAGAGCGCGCTGCTGCGCGACATCGAAGACGCCATCAGCCCGGCCGGCAAACCGCTGCTGGACGTGTGGATGAGCCACGGCGACAAAGTGACCGCGATCCCGTCCGACTTCGTGACCGTCGCCAGCACCGATACCTGCCCGTTCGCCATTATGGCCAACGAAGAAAAACGCTTCTACGGCGTGCAGTTCCACCCGGAAGTGACCCACACCCGTCAGGGCCAGCGCATGCTGGAGCGCTTCGTACTGGACATCTGCCAGTGTGAAGCCCTGTGGACGCCGGCCACCATTATCGAAGATGCGGTCGAGCGCATCCGCGAGCAGGTGGGTGAAGACCACGTGATCCTCGGTCTGTCCGGCGGCGTTGACTCCTCCGTCACCGCGATGTTGCTGCACCGCGCCATCGGCAAGCGCCTGACCTGCGTGTTTGTCGACAATGGCCTGCTGCGCCTGAACGAAGCCAAGCAGGTGATGGAAATGTTCGGCGACCACTTCGGCCTGAACATCGTGCACGTCGAGGCGGAAAACCGCTTCCTGACCGCGCTGGCGGGCGTGGACGAACCGGAAGCCAAGCGTAAAATCATCGGCCGCGTGTTCGTTGAAGTGTTCGACGAAGAAGCCTGCAAGCAAGAGCAGGTGAAATGGCTGGCGCAGGGCACCATCTACCCGGACGTGATCGAATCCGCCGCTTCCGCCACCGGCAAAGCGCACGTGATCAAGTCGCACCACAACGTGGGCGGCCTGCCGAAGGAAATGAAGCTGGGCCTGGTCGAGCCGCTGAAAGAGCTGTTCAAAGACGAAGTGCGCAAGATTGGCCTGGAACTGGGCCTGCCATACGACATGCTGTACCGTCACCCGTTCCCGGGTCCGGGTCTGGGCGTGCGCGTGCTGGGCGAAGTGAAGAAAGAGTACTGCGATCTGCTGCGCCGCGCCGACGCCATCTTCATCGAAGAGCTGCACAAAGCCGATCTGTACAACAAAGTCAGCCAGGCGTTCACCGTGTTCCTGCCGGTGCGCTCGGTCGGCGTGATGGGCGACGGCCGCAAATACGACTGGGTGGTCTCCCTGCGTGCGGTAGAAACCATCGACTTCATGACCGCGCACTGGGCGCACCTGCCGTATGACTTCCTCGGCCGCGTCTCCAACCGCATCATCAACGAAGTGGACGGCATCTCCCGCGTGGTGTACGACATCAGCGGCAAGCCGCCGGCGACGATTGAGTGGGAGTGATTTAACACTTCCTGCAGCCTGTTAGTAACCAGGCCTTAGTGACTAAAGCCCTCTGTTTTTACAGAGGGTTTTTCTTTATATGGCCATATCTTTTCCGCCTGGTTCCAGTCATGGGTAAAGCAGATTATTGTTTGTGGTCTAAATATGGCCTATGTTCGGACCTTGGTATGATTGGTAGCACCAGGGGGCATAATGAAAGTAGAGACCATCAACTACGTTATAGAATCCTATGAGCAGCAGGAGCGAGAGAACGCCATTGCTCTGCTGAAATTGCTGACGCTGTCAGAGAAGGATAAAGCGGAAGGGCGCGTGTTCTCAAAGGAACCGCTGTTGGATGGGCTTTAAGCACTACAGTGCTCAGCATTAAGGGATTGCAATGGAACAGCGGGTGGCCTTGGAGTACACGCGTACCGTAAGGCGCTGTATTGACTCCATTGTCACATCGGTCGGATATCCAGCAGCTGCTGTTTAAGCGTTTAATCATGGCCTGATAGCCCTCAATATGCGCTAGCCCGCCCCCCACTGCGTCAGCAGCGCATGCAGCCTGGCCGGCTCCAGCGGCTTGCGCAGCACCAGATAGCCTTCTTGCTCGGCCTCTTGCAGAACTTGCGAATTGAACTCGCCGCTGACCATGGCGCCGCTTACGTTCGGCAGGCGTTCGAACAATGCCTGCAGGATGTCGAAGCCGCTCTCGCCGGAGCGCAGCCGCTGGTCGCACAGCACGGCGAACGGCGTGAAGCCGCCGTCGACAATGGCGAAGGCTTCCTCGGCGGAGGCCGCGCAGCGCACGGTGATGCCCCAGGTGCTCATCAGGCTTTCCCAGGCGGAGGTCACCAAGGGATCGTCGTCCACCACCAGGCAGGCGCCGCGCAGCGGTGCATAGCGGGTAGGCGTGGCGGTGTTGTCGTAGGCGGCGGCGGTTTCCGGCGCTTTATCTTCGCCGATGTATTGCGTGAAGCGCATCCAGAAGCGTGAGCCTTTGCCTTCGACGGAGTGCATGCCGTACTTCACCTTCATCAGCTTGGCGCAGCGCGCCACCACCGCCAGCCCCAGCCCGTGGCCGGCGCTGTCGATTTTCCACGCCAGCTCGGGGCGGTAGTAAGGGGAGAAGATTTTGCTTTTCTCTTCGTCGGCGATGCCCACGCCGGTGTCCCACACTTCCACCAGGCACTCGGCGCCGCGCGGGCGGATGGCAATCAGCACGCCCCCCCGTTGCGTGTAGCGCAGGGCGTTCTGGATCAGGTTGATCAGCGATTGCCGCACCAGCAGCGGATCGCCCATCACGCTGATGCGCCGTTTGGGCCGCCAGGTGCGCAGCGCCAGGGCGCGGCTGTTGGCCTCTTCGCGGAACAGGGTGACCACCGAGTCGAGCAGGGCGCCGATATCCACATGGGTGGCGGCGGTGCGCACGTTGCCGGATTCGATCTTGCTGAGATCGAGCAGCGAATTGAACATCAAATGCACCGAACGCACGCTTTGTTGCAGATCCAGCAACTGCGGCATCAGGCTGTCGTCGAGGTTTTTGTGGATGATGGCTTCGATCAGAAAGCCCATGGCGTGCACCGGCTGGCGCAGATCGTGGCTGGCGGTGGTCAGGAACTGGTTCTTATCCAGCAGCGCCTGTTCCGCCTCTTCTTTGGCCTGACGGAACTGCTCCGCCAGGCGCGAGCTTTGTTCTTCGAGCAGCGCCTGCTGAATAAAGAACGCATGCGAGGTTAACGCGTGGCGGTAAATGGCGAAGCCGTACAGCAAGTTCAGCATCAGCACGATGAACATCACGTCTTCCAGCCGCCAGATGATGCCGAGGTTCAGCAGCCCCCAGGAGGCGAAGAAAAAGCGGGTAAAGGTGCTGATGACCGGCGTCAGGTGCGTTGCGTTGGCGGCGACGATCGCGGCGATGCTGATATTGAGCAGCAGAAAAAAGTCAAAGTTATGGGTCTGCGGCGTAATTAAATAGAGTGAGGAGATCCCCAAGCCGTGAATAAAGGCCACCTTATTAATGCGCGGCAGCCAGCGGCGCAGCACGGCGTCTTCATCATTTTCTTTGGCCTCGCGCAGGTAGCGCCGATGCCATATTCTGATCGCCACGGCGCATAGCAGGTAAACCATGATCCAGGCAATGGTTGGGCCAAGTTCATCCCCCAGCAAATAAATCCAGATGGCGAATGGGATGCCGACGAAAGGCACGGCGGTGAAGCTGAACACCAGCCGCATGAAGGTGTTGTCCAGCAGGCGGATCTGCGCGCGTGGGGAGATGCCATCATTTTGTAAATGCTGGAAAAACCTCATGACGACGGATCCCGTTTGCCGTGCAACAGCGTGATGGCTTCCACCCGGCTGTTGACGCCGATCTTTTTCAATATATTGCTGATATGTTCTTTGACGGTGGGTTCGGAAATAGACAGTTGCGTCGCAATTCTTTTATTTGGCAGGCCGCGCAGCATCATAGTTAATACGTCGATTTGCCTCGGCGTTAAATTGAATTTATTTAAGTGCTCATGATGGCTTTTAATGCAGGTTTCATTACCGTCAGGGAACCAATTCTGATTATTATTCAACGCAAAAACCGCCCTGGCGAATAATTCAGGTGGTTCGTTTTTTAATACAAATCCATGCCCGCCGGCAGTGTACACTTTCTGCCAGATATCGTTATTCTCGTCGCCGCTAACCACCAAGATCCGCACCTGAGGGTAAAGTTGCTTTACTTCTTTGAGTAATTTCAACGCTGTACCGGAAGAAAGCCAAAAATCGATCACCAGTAAACGCGGTGGGCCATTTTCCCTAATATGGCGGTAGCAATTCTCTTCATTGGTCACCACATGCGCCTGTTTGAATCGGCAATTCGTGCTGAGAAAATTGGCGATGCCGCTTGCTACCAATGGATGGTCATCAACGACCAACGCATAATCCTGCCCCAAAGGATTCTCCTTTCGCCTTCAAATATCAGATAGGTCTGATGAATTATTATCAACCCTCCCTACTTTAGGAGGGTTTTTTCGTTTAGGAAAGGGAAATATATTATTCGAGGATTTGGATAAGAGAAAACATAAAGCCAATCGGTAATTTTAACTGATTGGTTATAAAGGATAATTTATGAAGAAACCACTTATCGCTTTAACCGTTACGATGATGGTAGCCGGTTGTTCCACCTTGAAAACCGATCAGGCTATTCCATTACTGCAGGCGGAAACCGCCAAAATGCTGGGGCTGGGATCGTCGGACGAAATTACCGTGACCAACGTCAATGGCGCACAGCCGGATGCGCTGGGCGGCCAAAAACTTTCATATCGCGCCACCACGGAAAAAGGCCGCATTTTCGATTGCTCGTCGCTGATGATGCCGGGAATTTTAGGTTCCTCGCCGTCGCTGAGCGCGCCGACCTGTACGCCGGTGGTCACGCATAAATAATTCGCTTTGGGGGCGGTATTACCGCTTCCTGGTTTTTCATCGTCGGAGCGTCAGCGCCGGGGGGCAATAAGCTTTTGCTTCGACGATCACTAAACCGGCGTGCGCGAAATAACGCCTCACTTCTCCTCTAGTGTATTGAGTTCCCTATAACAATAAATTTCGCGACATCACGCTAACGAGTACGGAGATAGCCCGTGAATGACAAAACATCGCACCCTTTAGCGGTTAGAACACCGCTTTCCAAACTTTACCTCGCTCTATTTTCCGCGCCGTTGTTGATGCTGGCGCCCGCCGATCTCGCTCGCGCAGACGATGCCATTTTTGACGGCGACTCAAAAATTACCGAATCATTGGCCTACACCGGGGACGTTTACGTCGGCCGTAATCAAAGCGGCAACTTGCTGATCGAGAATGGCAAGATCAGCGCCTATAACATCAATATCGGCCGGATGTTCAACGGCCAAATTCACGACAGCGTGGTCACGGTTCGTGGGCCGAACGCCGAGCTGAACGCGGTGAACGATCAGTTCGTGCTGCGCGGCGGCCTGAATCTGGGGCGGGGCACGCTGCGGGTTGAAGACGGCGCGCTGGCCAGCGCGAAAGAGATCGTGGTCGGCACCACCCGTGGCTACGACAGCCACCTGATCGCCACCGGCGCCGGTTCTCGCGTCACCAGCAATTTTCTCAGTGTCGGCACCGATTTAGGGGCACGATCCACGCTGGCGATCGAAGACGGCGCGGTGCTGAACACCGCCTTTGACGCGCGCATCGGCAATGGCAGCGGGCCGGGTGAGACCGATACGCTGAGCCCGAAAGCCACGGTCACGGGGGCTAATTCCCAGTGGAACGTCGGCCGCGCGCTCACGCTGTACGGCGATCTGGACGTGCTGAACGGCGGTGCGGTCAATGTCGGCAACATCCAGGTGGCGGGTGTCTCGGGCGCGCGTAAAACCGCTGAGCTGGTGGTCGCCGGCAACGGCTCGCGCTTTACCAGCGGCAGCAGCGTCAACGTCGGCGATTACGGCAACGGCGTGTTGGCGGTCATGGACGGCGGGACATTCTCCGCCGGCGGCAACGAAGTGGTGCTGGGCAAGACCGGTTCCGGCTCGAACCGCGGCGCGCTGATTATCGGCAGCCGCGGCAATATGGACACCGGCACCGGGTTGACCGAGCCGACGCTTGGCGCGGCGGGCGCTGCTGGAGCCATCGATGCCCAGACGGCGATCGCCCTGCGGGGCGGATTGTTCCGCAGCTATGTGTACTTTAACCATACCGACGGCAATTACGTTTTCAGCAACAAGATGAGCGGCGAAGGCGAGGTGATCAACAGCGCCGGGCACACGACGCTGAACGGCGATCTCTCTGAGCTGCAGGCGAACGTCACCGCGCGCGGCGGCAAGCTCATCATCGCCAGCGACATCAATACCCAGAAAGAAGACGACATCTTCGAGATCCAAACCCTCGGCGCCGAGAACGGCGGCACGCTGATCCTGAACGCGACGGCGGGTACCGACGTCAATAACGGGCTGGGCTACAGCAGCGCCGCGTCGATCAAGGCCGGCGGCACGCTGGGCGGCAACGGCACGCTGGGCCAGACCGAGATCCAGTCCGGCGGCCATATCTCGCCCGGCGACGGCAATATCGGCACGTTGACGCTGAAACGCTACCTGAACTTTATCGGCGAATCCTTCTACGACGTTGATATCGCCGGCGACGGCCGCAGCGACCAGCTGCTGGTGGCGGGCAAAACCACCATCAGCGATCAGGCCAAAGTGCAGGTGACGGCGCTGGATCCGCAAACCAGCTATAAAACCGGCCAAAGCTACCGCATTCTGACCTCGGACGGCGGCATTGACGGCCAGTTCGCGTCGGCGGTCTCCAAGTCTGCCTTCCTCGATGTGGCGCTGAACCACAGCGCCAACGCCGTGGATCTGACCATCGCGCAGAAAGATACGGGCGGTGAAAATCCGGGTGGTGAGAATCCAGGAGGCGAGAATCCGGGCGGGGAAAACCCGGGCGGTGAGAATCCTGGGGGCGAGAACCCGGGCGGAGAAAACCCGGGCGGTGAGAATCCTGGGGGCGAGAACCCGGGCGGAGAAAACCCAGGCGGGGAAAATCCGGGGGGCGAGAATCCAGGCAACGGCAAGCCGGGCATTTTCCAAACGGTGGCCGAGAGCGGCAACCAGTGGAATACCGCTGGCGCGCTCTCGACGCTGACGCAGAGCGGACCTTCGCTGGCGCTGTACAACTCGCTGCTGCTGCTGAGCGCGCCGGAAGCGCGCGAGGCGTTCAATCAGCTATCCGGCGAAGTCTATCCGTCGATGCAGTCTAACCTGATCGCCGGCAGCACCCAGCTGTTCAATGTGCTGAACCAGCGCATGCTGCGCCTGTTCGACAACGACAGTCTGCCGGTACCGCCGTTGGCGATGTCGCTGGTGCAACCGGCGCCGGCGCAAAACAGCGGCGTCTGGGGGCAGACCTTCAGTTCCTGGAGCCGAAACAGCGGCAACGGCAACGTGGGCAAGCTGGATGGCAACACCACCGGCTTCCTGTTGGGGGCGGATCGCAAACTGGCGGACCATAACGTGCGCATCGGCGGTTACTTCGGTTACAGCCGCGGCGACTATGACGTCGACAGCCGCCGTTCCAAGGCCGATACCGACAACTACCACCTCGGCCTGTATGCGGCCGGGCAGCAGGATGCGTTCTCGCTGCGCGGCGCGTTGGGTTACACCTGGCACAAGATTGAAGGCAAACGCAACGTCGATTTCAGCGGCTTCTCGGATCGGCTGAAGTCGGATTACGACGCGAACTCGCTGCTGGCGTTCACCGAAGCGGGTTACCGTTTCGGCCAGCCGGAGATGAACGTCGAACCGTTCATCAACCTGAGCTACATCCGCCTGCATACCGATAGCTTCCAGGAGTCGGGTGGCGCGGCGGCGCTGAGCGTGCGCAATGAAACGATGAACACCTTCTACTCCACGCTCGGGGTGCGCGGCGTGACCGAACTGCCGAAGAACGTCAGCCTCTACGGCTCGCTCGGCTGGCAGCATGCTTACGGTGATAAGAACACCTCATCGCGCATGGCGTTTGCCGGCAGCGACGCGTTCGTCACGCAGGGCCAGGCCGTGGATGACAACGTGATGGTGGGCGATATCGGCGTGAGCGTGAAGCTGTCGCGCGCTGCGACGCTGGATGTCGGCTATCAGGGGCAATTCGGCGCCGATACCCGCGTTAATTCGGTCAACGCCAACCTGCGCTGGTCGTTCTGATTTTCCCTCTAGACTTCTCTGGTACCGACGGGCCCGCATGATGCGGGCCTTTTTTATGGTGAGAACTCAGTGGCGGCCTGTGGCTGACTTTCACGATAAAAAAGCCCGCGCAACGGCGGGCTGAACGGGGGAAGGCGTTTAACGCCCTTTTTTCTTGCGCCCCGGCTGGGTAAAGCGCTTGCGGCCGGCCGGCGCAGCGGCTTTGTCGGCGCTTTTCGGCCCGCCGGCGCTCGGCTTTTTCGCCGCAGCGGATTTGGCCGGGGCCTTCTTCGCCGGCTTGGCCTCGGACGAGGAGCCTTCAATCAGCTTGAACAGTTCAATCAGCTCGTCATCGGTCAGATCGCGCCACTCGCCCAGCGGCAACCCTTTCAGGCTGACGTTCATGATGCGCGTGCGTTCCAGCTTGGTGACCTCGTAGCCGAAGTGTTCGCACATGCGGCGGATCTGGCGGTTCAGCCCCTGCACCAGCGTGATGCGGAACACGAACGGCGCCTCTTTCTTCACCTTGCACTTTTTGGTCACGGTGCCCAGCATCGGCACGCCGGCGCCCATGCCGCGAATAAACTCGTCGGTCACCGGTTTGTTGACCGTCACCAGATACTCTTTCTCGTGATTGTTGCCGGCGCGCAGGATCTTGTTGACCAGGTCACCGTGGTTGGTCAGAAAGATCAGTCCCTGCGAATCCTTGTCCAGGCGGCCGATCGGGAAGATGCGTTTGCTGTGGTTGACGAAGTCGGCGATGTTGTCGCGCTCGCCGTCTTCGGTGGTGGTGACGATGCCGACCGGTTTGTTCAGCGCGATCAGCACCAGATCTTCTTCATTGCGCGGTTCGATCAGCTGACCGTTAACCTTCACGACATCGCCGGCAAATACCTGGGCGCCAACGGTGGCGCGTTTACCGTTGATGAAAACGTTGCCCTGTTCGATGTATCGATCGGCGTCGCGGCGTGAGCAGATGCCGCTCTCGCTAATGTATTTGTTCAGACGAATGGATGAGTTAGTCAGCATGGGTTCTCCGTAAAACGCGGACTATACATTACCCGGATGACGCTGCGAAGCGAATCATGCAGGGGGCGGCGGCCATGAACAAAATCCGTCCCTGCATCAATAAGTGGTGTCGACAGGCTTGCGTCTTATTGCGATGCTGTTGTCGTCAATAGACTTGCGATCGTCGTTTTGGCATAGCCGATGAATGCTGCCAACGGCTGCTGATGCTGAGGCAGATCATCTATCGCTTGTCCGAGATAAATTCGCCGCGCGGTGCTGAGTACCGGCTGGTGTTCAGATGGCAAGTGTTCCAGCAGCCATTCGGCGGCCACATCTTTGGGGGCGATCCGACCGGTCGCCGCGCTGAACCAGATGCGCGCCAGCGCCAGCACAATGTTGCATTCGTCGCCATGCCAGTCATCAGGCTCGTTCCATTGACTCAGGGTATCGGTGAGCGCGGCGATGAAGTCGCTGCGAGGGACGCTGTCATACAGGAGTTCAAAGGAGGCGCCGAACAGATGTCGATGATGCTGCCGGGCTTTGGTAAGCAGGATCGCCACATCAGGATCCAAGGTGGCGGGGGAGACAATTCCCACCAGCAACTCTTCACGCAGCCATTCGCCAAACTGTAGCTCACGTCGTGGCGGATAGCGCCAGGGTTTGATGTCGGTCTGTACCAGCACGGTGACTTCCAGCGGGCGAAAAATACTGTCGGCACCTGGCGGAGCCGACACGGTCAGCAAAGCTTTCATAAGGGCGGCCCGAGTGGTTGACATCAGCGGCTTGCTGATGACGACCAAGATGTCGATATCGCTGTTGGGTTTAAGACCGCCATCGACCGCGGATCCATACAGATGGATGCCCAAGAGTTTCTCGCCGAGTTGTTCTGTCAGCACGTTGCATGCGGCGTCGATCTGTGCGGCGATTTCGGTTGGAAGTGTTTCTTTTATCGCTAATTGGGGATTGTTAAAAGACGGCTCAAAGCGTTCCCCCACCTTCACCACTCGGGTATTCAGCGGGGTGAGCGTCTGCCCGGCGCTGCCGGTCGGCGTCAGGCGCGGCACGGGGCGGCCGCTGTCGCTTTCCACCAGCGTCGAATGCGCCTCTCCCTCGGCGAACAAATGATCCTCTCCCCACTGGCGCAGGCCGACGATCACCGGAAACAGCGCGCGGCCTTTCTCGGTCAGCACATACTCCTGATAGGCGCTGCCGTCCGCGGCGGGCACGATCTCCAGCACGCCGTGCGTCACCAGGGCGCGCAGCCGGGTGGCAAGAATGTTCTTCGCCATCCCCAGTCCTTTTTGAAACTCGCTGAAACGGGTGACGCCGTCGAAGGCGTCGCGCACGATCAGCAGCGACCACCAGTCGCCAATCACATCCAGCGTGCGCGCCACCGGGCAGGGCGCGTCTTCCAGGCTTTTACGTTTCACGGCGTTTATCTCCAGCGACATATTCTGGTTGCATTATAAAACCTCCGCATCTAAAGTTCATTGGGTTTAATTATGAAACCAGATTGAGGTGTGCGATGAGCGACAAACTGCTGGATCCCCCCTGTGCGGCGCTGGGGCGCCTGCCGGCCGCCCTGGTGCTGCTGTTGGCCGGTGCCAGCGCCTTTAGCGTGGCCAACGTTTACTATGCGCAGCCGCTGCTGGACGCCATTGCCCGTGATTTTTCCATCAGCCTGGCGGCGGTCGGCATGGTGATCACCGTGACTCAGTTGGGCTGCGCGCTGGCGTTGCTGTTGGTGGTGCCGCTGGGGGATCGGTTGAACCGGCATCGATTGCTGGCGGGGCAACAGCTGGGGCTGATCGGCGCGCTGCTGCTGGTGGGATGGGCGCACGGCGCGCCCTGGCTGCTGGCGGGGATGTTGCTGGTGGGGCTACTGGGCACCGCCATGACGCAGGGGCTGATCGCATTCGCCGCGGCCCTGGCGGCGCCGCAGGAGCGCGGGCGGGTGGTCGGCGCGGCGCAGGGCGGGGTGGTGCTGGGGCTGTTGCTGGCGCGCACTCTCTCCGGCGCGCTGGCGGACGTCGGCGGCTGGCGCACGGTGTACTTCTTCTCAGCCGGAGTGACGCTGGTATTGCTGCCGATCCTGTCGCGCCTGCTTCCTGCGCCGCGCACCGCGCCCAGCACGCTGAGTTATCCCGCGCTGCTGCGTTCAATGCTGAGCCTGTTGCGGCGTGACCGCACGCTGCAAATTCGCGGCATGTTGGCGCTGCTGATGTTCGGCGCTTTCAGCCTCTTTTGGAGTTCGCTGGTGTTGCCGCTGAGCCGGCCGCCGTTCAACTTCACCCATGCCGCGGTGGGAGCGTTCGGCCTGGTCGGCGCGGTGGGCGCGCTGGCGGCGGTGCGCGCCGGGCATCTGGCGGATCGCGGGCTGGGGCAGGCGGCCAGCGGCGCGTGTCTGCTGCTGTTGACGCTGGCCTGGCTGCCGCTCGGTTTGCTCGGCAGCGGCCTGGTTTGGCTGGTGGCGGGCATTGTGCTGCTGGATCTGGCGGGCCAGGCGATCCACGTGCTGAACCAGAGCATGATCTTCAGCGCCCACCCGCAGTCGCATAGCCGGCTGGTGGGCTGCTACATGCTGTTTTACGCCGTCGGCAGCGGGCTGGGCGCCTTTGCCGGCACCCATATGTACGCCTGGGCGGGGTGGAGCGGCGTCTGCTGGCTGGGGGCAGGCGTCAGCCTGAGCGCGCTGCTGTTTTGGCGGCTGACGCTGCGCGGGATGCCGGATGCGGCGGGTAAGAGCTAGCGTGCCGGTGAGTGCATCAGGTAATAATCTTCTTCGCCGTCGTTGCCGGTGGAGATGATGCGCCAGCCGTGTTTGCGGTAGAACGTCAGCGCCTTTTCATTCTTCACCAGGCATTTCAGCGAGCCGGTGGCGGTGAAGGTGGCTTGCGCCGCTTGCAGCAGCGCACTGCCGACGCCGCGCGGCGGCTGATGGGGCTCGACATACAGGTTATGAATGAAGTTGTCTTCGCGGTAGACGGAGACGAATCCCAGCAGCACGCCGCCGTCTTCCGCCACCCAAATCGCTTCGCCCAGCGTCGCGCGGTCGAAATCTTCCAACTGATAGTTCGAGGTATCGCGCCAACCGAACGCCGCCTTGCGCGACGCCAGGTACAGCGTGCGCAGGAAGGGGCGATCGGCCTCTTGGTAAGGTCTTATTTGCATGGCATCTCCCGGTGGTTTTTGCTCACTATAGCGCATGGCGCCGGGCGTGCATGGCCGCAAACGGAAAATGCTAGGCGTCGCCCCAGGCGGGCAGGCGATTGACCCCGTCGCTCAGCTCCTGAGCCAGGTGGCGCACGGTGTCGGCGTGCAGGGCGGCCAACGGTGGATGAAAGTCGGGCGCCCGCAACGCTTGCGGCGCACGGGAAAGCTGCGCCGCATACTCGGCGAGAACGCGCCCGCCCTGACGTTGCACCTCGAACAGCGCCTGGCGTTCCTGCGCGGACAGCGCCGCGCCACTGCCTGCCAGATAGGTGTTGAGCTTTTCGCTGGTCAGCAACAGGCTGCGCGTCTGGTTAAAGATCAGTTGGATATGCCGGGTGAAGCTTTCATGGTTATCGTCCGCCAGCTGCCAGGTTGGCTCCAGCGTCACCCGGGCCACTACCGCTTCGCAGCCCTCGATCTTTTGCCAGATGCCGATGGCGTTTGTGTTCTCGCCGCCGAGGAAGCGCGACAGTTCCCGCAGCACGTTGGCAACCTGCTGCCGCAGTGACTCCCCTTCGTATTCCGGCCACAGCGTGGCGTGAATGAAGGTGGCGAACCCTACCCCCAGCACGATGCCGATCAGGCGATCGCGGATCTCGGTCAGCCCGGTGACCGGGCCGAAGCTTTCCAGCAGCGCCAGGGAAAAGGTGAACAGGATCTGTACCCCGGCATAGCTTATTTTCTCGGAGCCGGCGGCGATCCAGGCGGAGAGGGCGATCACCGGCAGCGTCAGCAGCAGCAAGCCGACGAGGCTGTCGAGGTGAGGCATGATCCACACCACCGAGATCAGCGCCAGCAGGCTGCCGATCGCCGCGCCGCCGAGACGCAGCCGCGCCCGCCGCTGTGTGGCGCCGAGGCTGGGCTGCGCCACGATCAGGCAGCTCAGCATGATGGTATGAATGCCGGACCAATCGACGGCGGTATAAAACACGTAGGCGACCAGTACGGTCAGCAGCGTTTTCAACGAAAACTGGATGTAAACCGGGTTGGTCAGGGCGTCGGGGGTAAAGAAGGGCACTTTCGGCGGCGGCGCGGCCTGCAGGGCGTCGGCGTAGTCGCTGCGGTTGGCGTAGACCTGCAGGAGGCTGGCCATTTCATTGAGCGGCGCTGGCACCTGCGGATCGTCGCTGCCGGCGATCGCGACGGAAAATCGCAGTGCGCTTTCGTGGCTTATCGCGGTTTGCAGTGCGCGGCAGGCGGCATCTATCTCTTGCGCCAATTGACGCGCGGCCGCGCCGAAAGCCGGCGGCAGCTGGTAGGCCAGGATATTGAGCTGCAACACCAGGGTGATCAGCGCCAGATAACCGGGCTCGTTGGCGCGGCAGCGATCGCTGCGCATCACCGAAAAGCGCAGCAGCTTATGCAGCTCGGTGGCGTGCTGGGAGATGGCGCTCAGATCGCGCGTCTCGCCGCCGTTGGTCAACATAGCGCGGGTTTCGTCCAACACCGCGTTCATCCGACCCTTTAGCTGTTTCAGCGGTTCGGCCGGCAGCAGCAGGGTATTAACGATCAGGGTGAGCAGGATGGCGTAGTTGATCGCCACCCATACCCACAGCACCAGCCGTATCACCACTTCCGCCTGCGGAGTGAGATCGACAAAGCTTTGCGTGTAGATCACCACCAGCGCCATCAGGAAGAACAGCACCCCAACCTTGGTCACCCGCATCAGGAACACGCTGAGGAAAAACAGCGCGCTGGAGAGCAAGATGCGCAGCATCGGGTAGTCGTAGGTGAACTTCAGCACCAGAATAGCGGCGCCGATCGCCAGCGTGGAGCTGACGAAAAACAGGATACCGATCGCGCGGGTGATCACGATATTGGACTGCGTGATAAAGAAGACCGCGATCAGCGACAGCGCCAGCCACGGTACCTGCAGCGTCTGCGAGATCACGATGGCGATCGCGCTGGAGAGCAGGGCGCGGATCACCAGGTTTATGCGGCTGTCCGAAGGGCGCAGCTCGTCGATCAACCGGGACAGCCAGCCGCGAGACATCGTTTTATTCTTCATGGCGCAGGTTCAGCTTGGCCACCGCCGAAGCGCCCACGCGGAACAGCGCCGGGTTGGGAGCCTCTACCGCGATCTTGACCGGGAAGCGCTGAGAAACGTGCACCCAGTTGATGTTGCGCGACACGTTGGGCAGCCCGCCCAGCACGCTGCCGCCGTCGTCGGGCTGCACGCCGTAGCTGACCGACTCTACCTTGCCGCTGAAGGTCTGGCCGGCGTCGCTCATTAAATACAGCGTGGCCGGCACGCCGGGATGCACGCCTTTCAGATCGGTTTCGCGGAAGTTGGCGACCACGTACCAGTGGCGGGTGTCGATCAGCGTGAACACCGGTTTGGCGCTGGAGGCATATTGGCCGACGGTGGTTTTCAGGGAGGCGATGCGGCCGTCGAACGGCGCTCGCACCTCGGTAAATTCCAGATTCAGCTTGGCGATGGCGATGTCGGCCTGCACTTCGGCGCGCTGCGCGACCAGGGCTTCGACGCCGCTGACGGCGGCTTCCGCCTGTTTCGCCTGCAGCAATGCGGCCTGCAGTTCCGCCTGCGCCGAGCGCTGGGAGGTGCGGGCGGTTTCCACTTCTTCCGCCGAAACGTAGTTCTTGCCGAGCAGCTTCTGCCGGCGGTTGAGGGTGTCGGTCGCCTGCGCCACCAGCGCCTGCGAGCGTTTGACGATGGCGTTCATCGATTCGGCGTTGTACTGCTGCGCGTTGACCGAACGCTGCGTCAGTTTGATCTGTTCATTCAGCGTGATCAGGCGCGCTTCGCTGGCCGCCAGCGCGTCCTGGTAAGGGCGCGGATCGATGCGGAACAGCAGATCGCCTTGCCGCACTTCCTGGTTGTCGCGGATCGGCATCTCGACGATGCGGCCGTTCACCTCCGGCACTACGTCGATGGTGTCGGCATAGGCGTAGGCATCGTCGGTAGTGGGGGCGTTTTCCACCCGCCAGACGACGACGGCGGCCACGATGAGCGTCAACGCCAGGATGGTAAGCACCAGCAGTCTGCGCTTGTTAGAGGTTTGTGGTTGGGTCATGGCGTCAGTCTCAGTGGGGGAAAACCAGTAACCAGGTCAGCATGGCGATCAGCGCGGTCAGCGCCGGATACGTCAGCAGCTGCGGCGCCAGCCAGGCGCGTTTTTCCGGGGTGCGCAGCAGCAGGTGGATCGCCACCATGCCCGCCACGCCGCCGCACAGGCAAAACAGCCAGTCGGGGAATGAAGCGCCGAACACCACCATGGACGGTGCCGGTGAGCACCCGGTGAGCAGCAGCGCGGTCAGGCAGGTGATAAGCAGTTTTTTGTCGGGCATAGGGCTTTCTCTGGCGATTGGCTTGGTCGACGGGCCGAATGGAATGACTCTTTTTCAGTGAGTGAGGTCACTGTTTGTCTTCCTCACGCTTGCGCAAGGAGAAACTAGAATAAATACTCTACTCTAAACTAGAGGAGTTAATCTAGTTTTTTGTGTCACCCTGCCTTCGCGGCGGCAAATGGGTATAATGCGTTGATGACAGCGGGCAGAAACGAATATGCAAATCGACGAACACATCACCGGGCGGGAGCCGCAGCAGGAAAGAGGGCGGCAACGCGTACAAACCATTCTGGATTCGGCGGCGGCGATCGTGGCGCAGGACGGGCTGGCGGCGCTCAGCATGCAGCGGCTCGCCAAGCACGCCAAAACCTCCATCGGCTCGATGTATCACTTTTTTCCCGATCGCCACGCGGTGATCAAGGCGCTGGCGGATCGGCACACCGAATCGATCGAGGCGCTGGTGCGCGACATGGCGTTGGCCAGCGACGACGAGTGGAGGCGCCTCTCCGCTGAAGAGGTGATCCAGCGACTGTTTTCTCCCTATGCGCAGTACCTGCGCGAGCACGCCGACTACCTGCCGGTGATGCGGGAAATGAACCTGCCGGATGAAAAGTCCAGCTTCCTGGCGCTGATCGCCCGAGTGCTGCAGCTGCGCCGCCCCGAGACCGCCGAAGCGGAGATCCTGCAGCAAACCCGGCTGTTGCAAAGCCTGGTGGCCGGCACCTTGCACCACATCTTCAAAACGGCGCCGCAGAACGTGGCGTTTACCCTGGCGGAGCTGCCCGGCGTGCTGAGCCTGTATCTGGCGGGAAAAGAGGGAAGCATCGCTTAGGCGCGAGCCAATTTAATCGCTTGTTTGTCCGCGCCGCCGCTGGCATGATCCCCTGCAGGGATTAACGCAACGTTGATCACAACCTATTGATTTTCATGACTCGGGGTGCCCTTCTGCGTGAAGGCTGAGAAATACCCGTATTACCTGATCTGGATAATGCCAGCGTAGGGAAGTCACGGCCGCTCAACCGGCGCCGCCTTCTTGAACGCCGGTTGGGAGGAATATGATCGCTCGACCTGATGCACTACCCGGCGCCCGCGCCGCGGCCTGCCTGACCCAATTCCAACAGCGGCCTCCGCTGATCCACTGCCTGACCAACGAAGTGGTGCAATCGCTGACTGCCAACGTGCTGCTGGCGCTCGGCGCCTCCCCGGCGATGGTGGTGGAGCCGCAAGAGGCGGCGCAGTTCAGCGCGCTGGCCGACGGCCTGCTGATCAACGTCGGCACCCTCAATGCGCTGCGCGCCGAATCGATGCGGGCGGCGGTGGCCGCCGCCAATCAGGCCGGCAAGCCCTGGACGCTGGATCCGGTGGCGGTCGGCGCGCTCTCCTACCGCACCGCCTTCGCTAAACAGCTGCTGGACGAGCAACCGGCGGCGATACGCGGCAACGCCTCGGAAATCATGGCGCTCAACGGGTTGCTGGCCAGCGGCCGCGGCGTGGACAGCGGCGACGATTCCTTGGCGGCATTGCCCGCCGCGCGTGAGCTGGCGCGGCGCAGCGGCGCGGTGGTGGCGGTCACCGGCGCGGTGGATTACGTCACCGACGGCCAACGCGACTGGGCGATCGAAGGCGGCTCCCCGCTGATGACGCGGGTGGTGGGCACCGGCTGCGCGCTGTCGGCGGTGGCGGCGGCGTTTTGCGCCCTGCCGGGCGATCGCCTGGACAACGTGGCGACCGCCTGTCGGGTGATGTCACACTGCGGCGGCCTCGCGGCCAGGCAGGCCGCCGGGCCGGGCAGCTTTACGCCGGCGTTCCTCGACGCCCTGTATCAACTGCGCGGGGAGGATCTGTGATGAAACGTATTAACGCGCTGACCATCGCCGGCACCGATCCCAGCGGCGGCGCCGGCATTCAGGCCGATTTGAAGGCCTTCTCGGCGCTTGGCGCCTACGGCACTTCGGTGATCACCGCGCTGGTGGCGCAGAATACCCGCGGCGTGCAGTCGGTGTATTACATCGATCCGGCGTTCGTCGCCGCGCAGCTGGACTCGGTGTTCAGCGACGTGCGCATCGACAGCGTCAAGATCGGCATGCTGGCCAACGCCGACATCGTGCAGGCGGTGGCCGAACGGCTGCGCCATTACCGGCCGGAATTCGTGGTGCTGGACACCGTGATGCTGGCGAAAAGCGGTGATCCGCTGTTGGCGCCGGAGGCGGTAGAGTCTATCCGGCGCGAGCTGTTGCCGCTGGTGTCGATCATTACGCCGAACCTGCCGGAAGCGGCGGCGCTGCTGGCGTGCCCGCCGGCGGAAGATGAAGCGCAGATGCGCGAGCAGGGGCGGGCGCTGCTGGCGATGGGCTGCCGGGCGGTGCTGATGAAGGGCGGCCACCTGAGCGAAAGCGAGAGCCCGGACTGGCTGTTCACCGTCGAAGGCGAGCAGCGTTTTACCGCGCCGCGCGTCGCCACCCGCCACACCCACGGCACCGGCTGCACGCTCTCGGCCGCGCTGGCGGCGCTGCGCCCGCGCCATGCCGACTGGGCGGCCACGGTGGCCGCCGCCAAGGACTACCTGCAACAAGCGCTGCAACAGGCGGATACGCTGGAAGTGGGGCACGGCATCGGGCCGGTGCATCATTTTCACGCCTGGTGGTGAGTCAACTTTTTGCCGCAACCGTGGTCTGACTAGTTCAGGCCCGGTTTTATGGGCGAAACCTGATTTAACCTAGGGAGAAGGACTATGACGGGACACCAGGCGCTGCGTTGCGCCCTCTTCGGCGCACTGCTCAGCTTCAGCGCGGGCAGCTTTGCCCAGCAGATCGTCACCACATCGGATTTGATTCAGCAGCCGGGGTATCAGGCCAGCTGGCAAAACATGGTCAAAGGCCAGGCGCGGATGCCGGGCTGGGCGCGCAAGGGCGTCGGCACCTCTACGCCGGCGCAAAACTTGAGCTGGAAGGGCAAAGAGTATCTGGTCGGCAACCTGTGCAAGCCGCACGACTGCGGCAACAACTTTTTGATCGTGGCGTTCAGCGCGGACAAATCCCAGGCCTGGGGCGTGCGGGTGGAAGTGGAAGATCGGCCGGAAGCCGTCGATCATCCGAAGAAATACGCCAAGTACCAGTGGCTCGGCAAGCCGGATGACGACATGAAAGCGCTGCTTAAGCAGCAGTTCGAGAACAATCCCGACTGGAAATGATCTGACCGGGGGCGCTGACGATGCCGCCCCCGGCGTTGATCAGCCGATGCCGGCCTGATGCAGATCGTGCAGGTTGAGCGCCCCCACCAGCACGCCGTCCATGTTGACCACCGGGGCCGCGCTGATGTGCTGTTCGTGCAGCGCTTCCAGCGCTTCGCCGGCGCGCCACTGCTCCGGCAGCCGATAGCCGGGGCGGGTGATCGCCGGGCTGAGCGGATCCTGCAGGCTGTTGCCCTTCACCAGCCAGCGGCGCAGGTCGCCGTCGGTAAACACGCCCACTACCCGCTGCTGCGCGTCGCACACCGCCACCAACCCGAGCCCGGTGCGGCTCAGTTCCAGCATCGCTTCCATCACGTTGGCGCTTTCGCTCACGCGCGGCAGGCGATCGCCGGTGCGCATCAGGTGATGCACGCGGTTCAACAGGCGCGCCCCCAGGCTGCCGCCCGGGTGCGAGCGGGCGAAGTCTTCCGCATTGAAACCGCGCTGGCGCATCAGCGCCATCGCCAGGGCGTCGCCCATCATCAGGGTGTTGACCGCGCTGGAGGTCGGCGCCAGCCCCATCGGGCAGGCTTCGCGCTCAACGCCGATATCCAGTACGCAGGCCGCAGCCTGCGCCAGCGGCGACTCTTTGCCACCGGTGATGGCGATCACCGGAATGCCGTTCTCCGCCAGCAGCGGCAGGATCAGATCCAGCTCTTTGGCGCGGCCGGAATAGGAGATGAACACCACCACGTCATCGGCGCCGATCATGCCGAGATCGCCGTGCAGCGCCTCCGCCGGATGCACGAAGAACGACGGCGTGCCGGTGCTGGCCAGCGACGCGGCGATCTTCTTGCCGATATGGCCGGACTTGCCGATGCCGGAAATCACCGCTTTGCCGCGGCAGTTCAGCAGCAGCTCGCAGGCGCAGACGAAGTTGTCATCCAGGCGCGCCAGCAGGCGCTGCGCTTCGGTCAGCTCGATCTCCAGCGTTTCGCGGGCAAAGGCGAGCAGGGCGTTGGCGTTACTCATCGGGGTCTCCTACCAGAAGGATATTGATGCCTTTCGCCTGCAGGGCGGCGAGATAATCGGGGTTGATGTCTCGGTCGGTGATCAGCGTGTCGACGGCGCTGAGCTCGCACACCACGTTCGGGCTCTTGCGGCCGAATTTCGAGGAGTCTACCAACAGAATAATGCGGCCGGCGGCTTCGCACATCGCCTTGCTGACGTTGTGCACTTCGTTGAAGGTGGTGACGCCGGCGTTGAGATCGACGCCGTCCGCGCCGATAAACAGCTTGTCGAAGCTGAATTGCTGAAACGCCGATTCCGCCAGGCTGCCGTGGAACGAGGCCGATTTTTTGCGGTAGGTGCCGCCGGGCATCAGGATGGTCTGATCGTTGTCCAGCTCCACCAGCGCGTTGACGATGGTCAGGCTGTTGGTCATCACCGTGATGTTGTTGAACTGTGCCAGGTGCGGCACCATCTGCAGCACCGTGCTGCCGGCGTCGAAGATCAGCGAGTCGCCGTCGGCGATCAGCGCCACGGCGGCGCTGGCGATCTGGCGTTTTTTCTCGGTGTTGATATGGGTTTTGCGGTCGATCGGCTGATCGCCGTCGTCGCGGCTGAGCACCACGCCGCCGTAGGTGCGGATCACCTCGCCTTCTTCTTCCAGCAGGGTGAGATCCTTGCGGATGGTGGTGCCGGTAGTGGAGAAATGCTCGGCCAGGGCGTCCACTGCCGTTTTGCCATGCCGCTGCAGATATTCAAGGATAGCGGACTGCCGCTGCTTTGGTTTCATCGCGATTCCCGTTCACAAGAGTTGGGCATTTCCCCTCGCTGAATAATTCACTATGAAAGGTAATGTCTTTTAATGTGAAAATATCACGATTTGGGTTCAATCGCTAACGATAGTGCAGACTGGCATGCGCGATCCTCGGGGAAGATCACATCTGGGCGCAAATCCCGCTGATGCAAACCGTGCAAATGAGGCAGCGGGCGGGGCCGGGCGAAAACGGTCAGGCCGCGCAGCAACAGGCTGCCGCACACCCGCCGATCGGCGTCGAAGGCCAGCGCCAGCACCACCCGCGGGCGGAAACGGCCGCCGGAACGGCCGACGCCGACGGCGCCCAGCCGGCATAAACCGTCGAAGGCGCGGTTGAAGCGCTGCAGTTGCCACCAGCCGAAGGCGATTTGCAGCAGCCAGGGCAGCAGCGCGAAGGCGATCAAAGCTTGTGTCATGGGGTTCTCCTTACGCCCCCTTCCGCGGAAGGGGGCGCCGGTGGCGTCAGAACATCACCTGGCCGCCGGTGATGTTGATCGATTGGCCGGTGCAGTAAGAGGCCTTGTCGCTGGCGTAGAACAGCAGGGTGTTCAGCACATCCTGGTAGTCGCAGCCGCGCTTCAGCGGCACCTTGTCGATGTAGTACTGCTCCACCTGATCCGGCGCGATGCCCAGTTTTTGCGCGTACTGCGGCAGCAGCGACTGGAACATCGGCGACTTCAGCAGGTTGCCGAGCATCAGCGAATGCACGGTGATGCCGTACTCCGCCAGATCGAGCGCCAGCGACTGCGTCAGCCCCACGCCGCCGAACTTGGCGGCGCTGTAGCCGGAGTTGTGCTTGCTGCCGACCTTGCCGGACTTGGAGTTGATCTGGATGATGCGCCCGGCGATGCCGTCGCGGATCATCAGGCGCGAGAACTCGCGGGCGCAGAGGAAATAGCCCACAAGGTTCACCTGCAGCGAGCGGTCGAAGTCGCCCAGCGGGAAATCGGTGATCGGTGCCGCCTTGGCGATGCCGGCGCTGTACACCAGCAGGTTGGCCTGGCCGAACGCCCGGTCAACCGCCGCCGCCAGCGCGATCACGCTCTGCTCGTCGGTGGCGTCGGCCTGAAAACCGCAGGCGCTGCCTGTGCCGTACTCTTCGTTGATCTGCTGTGCCACCAGACTGGCGTTGTCGGCGTTCAGATCGGCCACCGCCACCCGATAACCGGCCTGCGCCAGCCCGTGGCTCAAAAAGGCGCCTAACGTTTGGCCGCCGCCAATCACTACAGCTACTTCAGACATGGTCTACTCCTTATGCGATAAATGACAGCGTGCTGCCCAACGGGATATCGGTCGGCGTCGGGCCGGATACGTGGATCGAGCCGGGAAATTCGGCTTCGGCTTCGCCGTCGAAGCGCACGGTGATATGGCCCAGCTCGCGCAGATTCTGCGTGGCGACGCTGCCGACGGCGGTGATGGCGTAGCGCCGCTGCGCCAGTTCCATCACGCCGCCCACCTGCAGCTCGCCGGCGGTTGCGCCGTGGCGGTGGATGAAGCAGAACTCTTCGATATCCGCCGGGGCGCCTTCACGGAAGGTGATCAGCATGTTGTCCAGCAACGCGTCGCGGGCGCAGCCGCCGATCTGCGTGATGGTGGTGTGAAAAATGGTGTGCATAAACGTCTCCCTGGGGATCACATTATTGATAAATGAAGGCCGAGGCGGCCCAGGCGATCAGGACCGTCGGCGCGCCGGTCAGGAAGCGGCCAACCAGCACTGAAGGCACGCCGACCCGCACGGTGTCCTGTTTGGCTTCCGCCAGCGACAGGCCGACCGGAATAAAGTCGCAGGCGGCCTGCGCGTTGATGGCGAACAGCGCGGGCAGCGCCAGCTGCGGCGGAATATGGCCAAGGCCGATCTGCACCCCGACCAGCACGCCGATCACCTGGGCGATGACCGCGCCGGGGCCGAGGAACGGCGACAGCAGCGGGAATGAGCAGATCAGCGCCAGCGTCACCAGGCCGATCGGGCTGTTGGCCAGCGGCGTCAGGCCATGAGCGATAAAGTCCCCGAGGCCGGAGGCCATGATGATGCCGATCAAGGCCGAGACGAATGCCATAAACGGCAGAATGGTCTTCAGCACGGTGTCGATAGTGTCGCGCCCGGCCTGGAAGAACACCGCCACCACCGATCCCATGCCCATGCCGACCTTCGCCAGCAGCCCGTCGCTTTGCTCGGTGATCTTCTTGCTGGTGTCGTAGTCGCGCGCCTTGGGCGGCGCGGCAACGGCGGCGGCGGGTTGGCTATCTGCCGCTTCGATTCGGTTGATGTTGTGGTCGCGCACGCCGGAGACATAGATGTCTTCGAGGATAAACTGCGCCAGCGGGCCGGACTGACCGGTGGCATGGATATTGACCGTCGGAATGCGGCGTTTCGGGTACAGGCCGCAGCGCAGGGTGCCGCCGCAGTCGATCACCGCCACGCCGATCTCTTCCGCCGGCGGCTCGCCCTCTTTGAAACCGTCGACGGCGGGCCAGCCGGTCAATTCGCTGAGGCGATCGACGATGGAAGGCCGGGTGCCGGCGGTGATGTACACCACTTTTTTGCCGGGTTCGATCGGCAGTTCCAAAGGGCCGCCCCAGCCGCTGGCGCCTTTTTCAATACGGATATAAGCACTCATGCTGCACTCCACGAATTAAAGTTGCACCTGGCGATCCAGACGGATGCCCATCTTGCGTTCGAACAGGCTGGTGGTCAGATCGGTGACCCAGCCGCGGAAGAAGTTGGTGAACAGCCCCACCAGGAAATAGCTCACTGCCAGCGGGCCGAGCGGCAGGCCGAGGGTGGTCAGGCCGCTGGCAATGCCGAGGTAAACGAACAGCTCGCCGGGGTTGATATGTGGAAACAGGCCGTTCATCGAGTGGCAGCTGTAGGAGGCCGCCGCGTAGTAGCTCGGCTTGTATTTCTCCGGCATGAAGCGCCCCAGGCTGAGGGTCATCGGGTTGCAGAAGACAAAGGTGCCGATCAGCGGCAGCAGCAGATAACGCGAAACGGGGTTGCCCGCGCAGCGCTGCGCCAATCGTTCGATACGTTCCTGGCCAACAAATTTGATCAGCGCGTTCATGATAACCAACAGGCTGATCAACAAAGGCAAAATGCCGGTCACCATGCCGACAAACACTTCACCGCCTTTCTGAAACAGGCCGATAAACCACTCGGCGCCGTGGGTGATTAGCTCAATCATTATGTTCTCCTGTAATGGACTGTTATGGCCTGGAGCGAACGGCGGCTCTGTCGCCATGGGCCTTACAGTAGTCACTTTGTTGGGCTATTTGTTTTAAATAGATCACAATTTGAAAGATAAATATTTTATTTTGAAAGTTTAAAGTGAAAGAAAGAGAAGATTGGCGGTGTCGGGTTAAGGGGAGCGGGCACAAAAAAGCCCGGCGAACCGGGCTTTGGGACAGGCGGTCCGTCACATCAGGCGATGGTGACCTTCTTGTCCAGATAGGCATCTTGCACGGCGTTGATCAGCGCCACGCCGTCTTTCATCGATTTCTTGAAGGCTTTACGCCCCAGGATCAGGCCCATGCCGCCGGCGCGTTTGTTGATCACCGCGGTGCGCACCGATTCCTGCAGATCGTTCTCACCGGCGGCGCCGCCGGAGTTGATCAGCCCGGCGCGGCCCATGTAGCAGTTGGCCAGCTGGTAGCGCACCAGATCGATCGGGTGATCGGTGGTCAGCTTGGTGTAGACGCGGTCGTCGGTATAGCCGAATTTCACCGCGCGGTAGCCGCCGTTGTTTTCCGCCATTTTCTGTTTGACGATGTCGGCGCCGATGGTGGCGGCGATGTGGTTGGCCTGGCCGGTCAGATCGGCGCTGGAGTGGTAGTCCACGCCGTCTTTGTTGAACGCCGGGTTGCGCAGATAGGCCCACAGCACGGTGACCATGCCCAGTTCATGCGCGCGCTCAAAGGCGATAGAGATCTCTTCGATCTGGCGGCGCGACTGCTCTGAACCAAAGTAAATGGTGGCGCCGACCGCCACTGCCCCCATGTTGAACGCCTGCTCGACGCTGGCGTACAGGGTCTGGTCGTACTGGGTCGGATAGCTCAGCGTTTCGTTGTGGTTGAGTTTGACCAGGAACGGAATTTTATGCGCATAGCGGCGCGATACCGACGCCAGCACGCCGTAGGTGGAGGCGACGCAGTTACAGCCGGCTTCAATCGCCAGCTCGACGATGTTCTTCGGATCGAAATACAGCGGGTTGGCGGCGAACGAGGCGGCGGCGGAGTGCTCGATGCCTTGGTCGACCGGCAGGATAGACAGATAACCGGTGCCGCCCAGGCGGCCGTGGTTGAACAGGGTTTGCATCGAACGCAGCACGCTGTTGGGGCGGTTGTTATCGATCATTACGCGGTCGACGAAGTCGGCGCCCGGCAGGTAGAGATTCTCGGCGGGGATAGTGGTACAGCGGTGTTGCAGCAGATCTTCCGCTTCCTTTCCTAGCAACTGCACAATATCAGTCATGATTCACTCCCGATTAAGCTTCTTCATACACCGGCAATGCAAGGGTTTTTGACCACCGGCGCAGTAAAAAGCGGTGATTGAAGCTGTAAAGCGATGCTACCGAACTTGCTCCGGCAAGGACAAACAATAGATGCGATTGAGAGGAAATGCCATTTGCGTGGCCAAATACGCGGGGGCGATCGCCCCCGGCGCGCTAAGCGATTGATTATTCGATCTCGAACCACGCGGTATTCTGTTGAGCGATCGGGGTGATGGAGTAGATCATCTCCTGCAGATGATCGTGGATGGCGCGCTCCGCCGCCTCGGCATCGCGCGCTTTCAGCGCTTCGTAGATGCGGTAGTGCTGCTTGATCAGGCTCTCCGGCGGCGAGACTTCGCTCAGGCTGAGGAAACGCACCCGATCCATGGTGGCCTTGATGGTTTCGATGGTCTCCCACGCCAGCGGGCAGTCGGCAAACTGGGTCAGCAGCTGGTGGAACTCGTCGTCCAGCGCCAAAAATTCGCGCGTTTGCCCGTTCTGCGCCGCCAGCTCTTGACGGTGCAGGTTATGCTCCAGCGTCATCAGCTGCGCCGGAGTGGCGCGCTCGGCCGCGCGGCGCACGATGGCGCATTCCACCGCCTGACGGATAAAGCGCCCGTCGGCCACGCGCTTGGCGGAAATCTTCATCACGAAGGTGCCGCGCTGCGGCAGGATCTGCACCAGGCCGGCCTCCGCCAGCTTGATGAAGGCTTCGCGCACCGGCTGGCGCGAAACGTTGAAGCGGGTGGAGATCTCTTTCTCGGACAGCAGGGTGCCGGGGGGGATGGTGCAATCGACGATATCTTTGCGCAGGAAGCGATAGATCTGCTGGTTGACCGGGACGTTGTTGGTGAGACTGTACGTTTCAGACATGGCGACAATCAGGCATCTGGCTGGAGTTCGAATGCCACCATACTAGCAGATTATTGGTTGAGGGCGGGGGGATAAATCCACCCGCCAGGCAGGGGAACTCAGTGATGCCAATCCTGATATTCCTGTTTGCGCCGCTCTGGCGCGGTTTCCGGCATCAGGCTCAGGCCGAGGGCCGACACCACGCCCAGCACCATCATGTAACCGGCCAGCCCGTAGTAATGGCCGCCGGTCACCTGCAGGATCTTCACCGCCAGCAGCCCGAGAATGCCGCTGCCGATCAGCGAGCCGATCTGCCAGATCAGCGCGATGCCGCTGCAGCGCACGCGGGTGGGGAACAGCTCCGGGAAGTAGGAGGCCTGCGGCGCGTAGCACATGCTGTGGCCGAAGGTCAGCACCACGATCATGGCGATCTGCGTCACCCAGAAATTATCGAGGTTGATCGCCATAAAGAACGGCACGATGCACACCACCTGCAGCAGCGCGCCGGCGATGTAAACCGGTTTGCGCCCCAGCCGATCGGAGAGGCGGCCCATCAGCGGAATGGCGAAAATCTCCAGCAGCACCGCCACGATCATCGCCTCCAGCAAAATGCTTTCGTTGAGGTGGTTGGCCTTGCCGTAGGCCAGCACGATCACGGTGAACATGGCGAAGGCGCAGGCTTCGATCAGCTTGGCGCACACCCCTTTGGCGATAAGGCCGGGATAGCGGCGGGCCACTTCCACCACCGGCCGGCTCTCCACCGCTTTGGTGGCGCGGATTTGGGTAAACACCGGCGACTCGTCGATCTTCAGGCGAATAAACAGCCCGACCAGCACCAGCAGCAGGCTGAGCAGGAACGGAATGCGCCAGCCCCAGTCCAGCATCTGCGCCGGCGACAGCACGGCGGTCAGCAGCGCGAACAGCCCGGACGGCAGCAGGAAACCGGCCGGCGCGCCGATCTGCACCCAGCTGGCGTAGAAACCGCGCCGCGGCGGCGGCGCGTATTCGGCGGTCATCAGCACTGCGCCGGCCTGTTCGCCGCCGACGCCGAAGCCCTGCAGCACGCGGATAAAGATCAGCGCGATCGGCGCCCAGATGCCGATCTGCTCATAGGTAGGCAGCAGGCCGATGCAAAAGGTGCCGAGGCCGACGATCAGGATGGTGATCACCAGCGCCTTCTTGCGGCCGACTTTGTCGCCGATATGGCCGAACACGATGCCGCCCAGCGGGCGCGCCAGGAAACCGACCGCGTAGGTGGCGAAGGCCGCCAGCGTGCTGATCAGCGGATCGGCGCTGGGGAAAAACAGCTGGCCGAAGAACAGCACCGCGGCGGTGCCGTAGGCGAAGAAATCATAGTATTCGGCGGCGGTGCCGATGGCCGACGCGCTGGCGACGCGCCGCAGCAGCGGTTGATTGCCGGTATTGACGGCGTTATGCGTGGTGACGGTCATCGGAAACCTCCCGGTCGGTAAGCGGCAGAGCGGCGACGGCGGCTTTGGCCCCCAGGCTCAGCAGTTGGTGATAAGCGTGGCTGACGGCGTGGACGAAGTCAGGCGAATCGGGCAGATCGCGGCCGAAGACGCTGTCGAGTTGCAGCAGCGCCAGGACGCGGGGCCGGCCTTCCTCGCTGCCGGCGACCAACGCGGCGAGGCGCTCGCGCAGCGGATCGCTGATGGCGATCGGCTCGCCTTGTTCATCGCGGCCGCCGACGTAGCGCATCCAGCCGGCGACGCCCAGCGCCAGGCAGTCGAAGCGGCTGCCGCGCGCCAGATGCCAGCGGATCGCGTCCAGCAGCCGTTGCGGCAGCTTCTGCGTGCCGTCCATGGCGATCTGCGCGGTGCGGTGTTTCAACGCGCGGTTGCGGTAACGCTGCAGCAGCGAGTCGGCATACTGCGCCAAATCGACGTTCGGCACCTGCAGGGTCGGCGCCTGTTCCGCCAGCATCAGGTGACGGGCGGCGCGGACAAAATCCGCATCCTGCATGCAGTCTCCGATGTGCTGATAACCGGCCAGGTAGCCGAGGTAGGCGAGAAACGAATGGCTGCCGTTCAGCATGCGCAGCTTCATCTCCTCGTACGGCAGCACGTCGCTCACCAGTTCGGCGCCGACCTTGTCCCAGGCCGGGCGCCCCTGGGGAAATCGATCTTCAATGACCCACTGGCTGAACGGCTCGCAGGCTACGCCGACCTCATCTTCGACGCCGCCCAGCCAGGTGCGCAACTGCCGGCGGGCCTCCGGCGTTACCGCCGGCACGATGCGATCCACCATGGTGGAAGGGAAGGCGACCTCTTGACGCACCCAGTCGGCCAGCGCCGGATCCTGCCGCTGCGCCAGTTCGACCAGCACCTGGCGCGTGACCCGGCCGTTGGCCGGCATGTTATCGCAGGACATCACGGCGAACGGCGGCAGCCCGCGTTCACGGCGCAGGCGCAGCGCCGCCAGCAGCAGCCCCGGCGCCGACTGCGGCTGTGCCGGGTGGGCGATATCATGCGCGATCGCCGGGTGTTCCGCCATCACTCGGCCGCTGGCGGGGTGGTGGCAATAGCCCTTTTCGCTGATGCTCAGCGAGACGATGGCGATCTCGGGCTGCGTCAGGGCCGCCAGCACCGCCGCCAACCCGTCGGTTTGCAGGTGCAGCGCCTGGCGCACCACGCCGATGACCCGGCCCCGCCAACCGTCGTCGTCCATCTCCGCCACCGAGAACAGCAGGTCCTGTTGCCGTAGATCGGCGATCTTTTGCCGGCCGTGCTGCATGCTGATTTCGCAGTAGCCCCAGTCACTGCCGTGCTCGCTGGCCAGCCTGTCGGCGTACATCGCCTGGTGCGCGCGGTGAAACGCGCCGAAGCCGATATGCGCCATGCGCGGTTTCACGCGCTCACGTGCGTAGCCGGGCCGGATAACGGCGGCCGGCAGCGCGCTGTGGTCGGAAAGTCTCATGTTCAATGTCCCTGGAGAGGTAAGCAAAGGGGCGAAGCCGCCCCGTCTGGCGTTAGGGTTTTAAGATTTGCACGCCCGCCGTTGCGCGCGGCGCCTTGATCACTAGCAGCACCAGCAGCGCGCCCAGCGCAGCGACGCCGCCTGCCAGCATAAAGGCGCTGTCGAATTTGCCGGTGTTCTGCACGATGTAGCCGGTGGCGATCGGCCCGATGATGCCGGAGACGCTGCCGATCAAATGAATGAACCCGCTGGCGCCGCCGACCCGGGATTTATGCACCACGTCCTGGATGATCGCCCAGTAGAGAGCGCCGGTAATGTAGAGGAAGAAGATCGACACCGACATCAGCATCACCGCCGGCACCACGCTGCTGACGGTGCCCGCCAACGCCACGCACACCGCCGCCGCCAGCAGGCTGGTGACCAGCACGATCTTGCGCGACAGCAGCAATTTGCCGGTGATGTTGAAGATCTTGTCGGAAATATAGCCGCCGAGCGCCAGCCCGACGAAGCCGACGATCCACGGGATCATCGTGGTCAGGCTCATCTCTTTGATGTTCAGGTTGTGTGCCTGCACCAGATACGAGGGGAACCAGCTCAGGAAGAAGAACAGGATGTAGTTGTAGCAGAAGAAGGCGAAGGCGGTGACCAGAATGATCGGCTGCTTCAGGTAGTAGCCCAGCCCGTGCGGGGAGTCGCTCAAGGCGCTTTCCTCGCCGAGATTTTCCTGTTTCAACCGTGCGATCAGCGCCCGTTCTTCGTTGCTGACGCGTTGGCTTTTCGCCGGGTTATCCGCCACCACGAAGAACCACACCAGCATCCAGACGATGCCGATGGCGCAGATAATCATAAACGCCGGCCGCCAGCCGAACGCCAGCGCCAGATAGCCGACGATCGGCCCGGCCACCGCGCCGCCCAACGGCGAACCGGCGCTGAGCAGGCCCACGGCGGTCGCCGCCTGTTTCTTCGGGAACCAGCCGTTGATCATCTTGTTGGCCGAGGCGCAGATCGGCCCTTCGGCCATGCCGAACAGGACGCGCAGGATCAGCATTGAGTAAAAACCGGTGGCGATCGCCGTCATGCCGCAGAAGATGGACCACAGGCCGACCGCCACGCCCAGCACCAGCGTCGGGCCGAAGCGGTCGACCGCCAGCCCGCCGACGAAGTTGAAAATGGCGTAGCCGAAGAAGAAGCTGCCGAAGATCAGACCGAACTGTTCGGCGTTCAGCATCAGATCCTGTTCGATCATCGGCACGGTGATCGACAGCGCCACGCGGTCGAGGTAGTTGATCATGTAGACCATGAACAGCAGGAACACGATGGTCCAACGCAGGTTTTTAAACATAAAGCGCTCCACTGGGTGTCGTTTTAATCGTGATGCTTCGTTGTTTGCATGAGCGGCGGGCGCCGCCCATGCCCCGATGCCGCCTTGGCGTTACTCAAACTGCAGCAGCACCTTGCAGCAGGTGCGCTGATCCCGCTCGAACATCTGCATCGCCCGTTCGACGTCGTCGGCGGGCACGCAGTGAGTGAGCAGCCGCTGCGGGTCTAGCTTGCCGTCCGCCATCCAGGCGATCACCTGCGGAAAGCGCGCGCTGTTCAGGCGCGAGGAGAAGATCGACAGCTCCTTGCTGGTGATGCTCTGCTGGGTCAGGGTGCAGGCGTCGCCGGAAAAGCCCATGATGCCGATGCGTGCCGCCGGCGAAGCCAGCGCGATCGCCTCCGGTAAAATGGCGGGGTGGCAGGCGGCATCGACGATCAGCGTCGGCTGAACGCCGCGCTGCTGCAGCACCTGCGGCAATGCGGCCTCGGCGTTGTTGAATGTTTGGTCGGCGCCGTTGGCGCGCGCCATCTCCAGCCGCTCGGCGATGCGATCGACGACCCACACCTGCCTGACGCCGTACACCCCTTTCAGCGTCTGGATCACCGTGAGCCCCATCGGCCCGGCGCCGTAGATCAGCGCGATGTCGTCGGGGCGCGGTTGCAGATGGGCGGTAATGTTGGCGGCGATGCTGAAGGGCTCGATCATCGCGGCGTGGCGATCGCTGATGGCCGGCGGAACCGGATAGGCGTTGCGCGCCGGCACGCAGGCATAGTCGCTGAAGCCGCCGTCGCGGTGCACGCCGATCACCTGCAGCGAGGTGCAGACGTTGGGGCGGCCGACCGAACAGGGATAGCAGTGGCCGCAGCTCACCACCGGGTCTACCGAGACGCGTTCGCCGAGGCGCGCCGGATCGACGCCTTCGCCCAGCGCATCGATCAGGCCGAAGAACTCGTGGCCGATCACACGCGGATAGCGGGCGAACGGGTTATGGCCGTGATAGATATGGACGTCGGAGCCGCAGATGCCGGCGAATTTCACCTTGACCCGCACCTCGCCGGCCGTCGGCTGCGGCAGCGCGCGCGTCTGTAGCGCCAGGCGCCCGGGCTGTTCGATCACGACGCTGCGCATGGTGTTTACCAGTTCCATAAGGTGCCATCCTCCAGACGCGCGACCGGCAGGTAGGCCGGTTCATAGGGGTAACGGGCCGCCAGCTTCTCATCGAACTCGATGCCGATGCCCGGCTTGTCGCCCGGATGCATATAGCCGTCGTCGAACGTCCAGCTGTGCGGGAACACCTCGAGCATTTGCTCGGAATAGCCCATGTATTCCTGCACGCCGAAGTTCGGCACCCACAGATCGAAGTGCAGCGCCGCCGCCATGCAGATCGGCGACAGATCGGAAGGGCCGTGTGAACCGGTGCGCACCTGATACAGCGAGGCGAAGTCGGCGATGCGCCGCATGCCGGTAATGCCGCCCGCGTGCGTCAGGGTGGTGCGGATGTAGTCGATCAGCTGTTCTTCGATCAGCTGTTTGCAGTCCCAGATGCTGTTGAACACCTCGCCGACAGCGATCGGCGTGACGGTATGCTGGCGGATCAGGCGGAAACAGGCCTGATTTTCCGCCGGCGTCGGATCTTCCATCCAGAACAGGCGATACGGTTCGGCGCTTTTACCGAAGCGCGCCGCTTCAATTGGCGTCAGGCGGTGGTGCATGTCGTGCAGCAGGTGTTCGTTGAAGCCGAACTTGTTGCGCACCGCGTCGAACAATTTGGGGGTGAAGTCGAGGTATTTTTCCGTCGACCACAGCTGCTCTTCCGGCCAGTCGCCCTTGGTGGCCGGCTCATAAGCCTGGCCTTTGCCCTTGGCCATGCCGTAGGTGGTTTTCATGCCCGGCACGCCGCATTGAACGCGGATCGCCTTGAAGCCTTGCTCTTTATGTTTGGCGTAGTCGTCGAGCACTTCGTCGATCGAGTGGCCGGTGGTATGGCAATACACCATCACTCCCGAGCGCGAGGCACCGCCCAACAGCTGATACAGCGGCATGTTGGCGGCCTTGGCCTTGATGTCCCACAGCGCCATGTCGACGGCGGAAATGGCGGACATGGTCACCGGGCCGCGCCGCCAGTAAGCGCCTTTGTAGAAGAATTGCCAGAGGTCCTCGATCCGCTGCGCGTCGCGGCCGATCAACTGCGGGCAGAGGTGATCTTTCAGGTAAGAGGCCACCGGCAATTCGCGCCCGTTCAGCGTGGCGTCACCGAGGCCGATGATGCCGTCATCGGTGGTGATTTTCAGCGTGACAAAGTTGCGCCCCGGGCAGGTGACGAACACCTCGGCGTTGACGATTTTCATAACCTTCACATCCTGTAGCTGCGGAGAGATAGCGCGAAAATACGCCATGAACTAACTACCATACAAGTATGAGTTAATGAATTTGCCGGAGAGGATCACATTTGATCGTGCGCGGAAGCGGGTGAACAGAGGGGAAGAAGCGGGGCGCAGCGGCTGCGCCCGACAAGGTCAGCCCAGCAGGGCGCAGTTAGGCGGCAGGCGGCATTCGATGGCCTGCGGCAACACTTCGATGCGGAAATGGCGGCCTTTGAGCGGTTCGCCGTCGAGGTTGAAAGTCATCTCATGCGGCGCGTCGATCTCGAGCCACGGCAGCGCCGCGCTGAGGATGCTGTTGCTCTCTTCGTCGTTGAACAGGGCGGCGACCAGCGCCGGCAGCAGTTCATCGGCGATCAGCAGGCGCAGCTGCAGCAGGCCGTCGTTGATCAGCGCGCTGGGGCACAGTTCCTGGCCGCCGCCGGCCTGTTTGCCGTTGCCGATGCCGATCACCAGCGCCTCGCCGGCCCAGCGAAAGTCCGGCCCGCGGATTTCACAGCGGTCGGCCTGCAGCGTATCCATGCGCAGCAGGCCGTGCACAAAGTAGGACACGCCGCCCAGCGCCGCTTTCAGCTTCTCCGGCGTTTCAGTGGTGATACGGGTGCCGAAGCCGCCGGTGGCCATGTTGATGAAATAGCGCTCGCCGTTGACCTTCGCCAGATCGATCGGCACCGAGCGGCCCTTGATCGCCAGCTGCAGCGCCAGTTCGGGGGACGGAGGGATATTGCACGCCATGGCGAAGTCGTTGGCGGTGCCGAGCGGCAGGATGCCCAGCGCCGGCCGGTTGTGCGCCGGCAGCTGCACCAGCGCGGCGGCCACTTCGTTGATGGTGCCGTCACCGCCGCCGGCGACGACGGTGCCGACGCCGAGCTGCGCGGCTTCCGCGACATAGCGCGCGGCATCGCCGTGCTCCCAGGTGACGCGCACGTGCAGCGTTATCTGTTCTTTGCGCAGCCGGTTGACCGCCTGACGCAGCTCTTCGTTACCGGCGCCTTTGCCGTTGATGATAAGCAGGGCGGACGCATGTGAGTGTTGAGGCATTGCCGATATCCTCCGGCGGAAAACCAAGAATGCCTCAAGATAAACCAGCTGCCGCCACCAGGCCATCAGAATATTCAGCTAATTCCGGTTATTTGCCGACGCTCAGTGAATATGAAGCAAGGCGAATTTATCTGAATTTTACGCAGAAATAAGCGAAGTGTTAAAGAAGCGAGGATTAATCGCTGTAGCGTTATTTATATATCGAAGCGGCGTGATTATTATTATTAAAACGGATAACGGGAATAAGTTATGGAAATAGGCATGGTGGAAAAAAATAGGCGCACCCATAAAGAAAAAGCCAGCCCAAGGGAGATTGGGCCGGCTAAGGAGGTGGTTCCTAGTATTGCTATGCAAATATTTTCGTTGTTCGTTTTAAGCAGCGTGATAGTAACCAAGCTGCGCGCGCATTGATGTGATCCAATTCTAATATTTGCTAAAAATCGCCGCCGAATGACGGCGATTCATTTTTATGCCCCGGCGCTATTTTCTTCCGCCAAATTGCGGATCAGCAACGCATAATTGAGATCGATATCCTGCGGGATCGGCAAATAAACGATATGGCCGTTGCCCGGCGCCACCTCAATCGATTCGCCTTTCTTATTTTGCATGCTCTCGAGGGTGAACACCACGTTGCCGCCCGGCGTCATCATTTCGACGCTGTCGCCGAGCGCGAACTTATTCTTCACGTCGACTTCCGCCCAGCCATCACGGCGCACGCCGGTGAATTCGCCGACGAACTGCTGGCGCTCGGAGAGCGAGGAGCCGTAGTCGTAATTCTGCTGCGCTTCGTGCACGTGGCGGCGCAGGAAGCCCTCGGTATAGCCGCGGTGCGCCAGGCCTTCCAGCGTGGTGAGCAGGGTCGGATCGAACGGTTTGCCGGCGGCCGCGTCGTCGATGGCGCGGCGATAGACCTGAGCGGTGCGGGCGCAGTAGTAGAACGACTTGGTGCGCCCTTCGATCTTCAGCGAATGCACGCCGAGCTGCGTCAGACGCTCCACGTGCTGGATGGCGCGCAGATCCTTGGAGTTCATGATATAGGTGCCGTGTTCGTCCTCGAAGGCGCTCATATATTCGCCTGGCTTTTGCGCTTCAGACAGCATGAACACCTTGTCGGTCGGCGCGCCGATGCCCAGCGTCGGCTCGACGGTTTGCACCGGGATCGGCTCGTGCAGGTGCACGATATTGCCGGTGTCGTCCTCTTTGCCTTCCTCCGCTTTGTACTGCCAGCGGCAGGCATTGGTGCAGGTGCCCTGATTGGGATCGCGCTTGTTGATGTAGCCGGACAGCAGGCAGCGGCCGGAGTAGGCCATGCACAGCGCGCCGTGGACGAAGATCTCCAGCTCCATGTCCGGCACTTCGGCGCGGATCTCGGCGATCTCTTCCAGCGACAGTTCGCGCGACAGGATCACGCGGGTCAGGCCCATTTGCTTCCAGAACTTCACCGTCGCCCAGTTAACGGCGTTGGCCTGCACCGACAGGTGGATGTCCATCTGCGGGAAGGCTTCGCGCACCATCATGATAAGGCCGGGATCGGACATGATCAGCGCATCCGGGCCCATATCGATAACCGGCTTCAGATCGCGCAGGAAGGTTTTCAACTTGGCGTTGTGCGGGGCGATGTTCACCACCACGTAGAACTTTTTGCCCAGCGCATGCGCTTCGTTGATACCCTGCGCCAGATTCTCGTGGTTGAACTCGTTGTTGCGCACCCGCAGGCTGTAGCGCGGCTGGCCGGCGTAAACCGCATCGGCGCCGTAGGCGAAGGCGTAACGCATATTTTTCAGCGTGCCGGCCGGGGAGAGAAGTTCTGGTGTAAACATAGTGTGTCTCGGTCTGATTTCAGGTCAGCACCACGCCACCTGATGGCGCAGTAAAAGCGGGGGATTGTAGCCGCAGCGCGGCAAGAAATCAGCAGTTAACCGGATTTATTCAAGGGAGATTGATCCCGGTCAAACGGAAAACGCGCGGTGGCCGCCACCGCGCGGGTGAAACGGGGGATCAGGCGCTCAAATCGCGGATATCGGTGGTCGGGCCGTTTTTTATCACCGACTGGATACCGTTTTTGGCCGCGCTTTCGGAGCTGTACATTTCGCTGACGCCGATCACCTGATGGTTCTTGGCCTTCAGCACAAAGTAGGGCTGATTGCTGGCGCTGTGCTTCAGTTCGTACTGCGCTTCGTGCGGTGAATTGGTCTGCACCGAGGCGATGCCGTTCTCCGCCGAGGCTTTGCTGGCATACATCTCGCTGGCCAGAATGATCTCGCCGTTACTGGCTTTCAGGTTGAAGTGGTACTGTCCGTTCTTTGCTTTTTTCAGCTCGTAATGACCGATTGCCATGGTTCTTCTCCTGTAGGTTCCGATTCGTGATGTAAGTGTAGCCAATCGCTTGAAAATCGGCGGCTAAACCTCACAGCAGCTTAGTTGAAAAAATGCGCAGTTTTTTTGCGCCGGCGCGGAGTTTTCGCCCGAGAGGCACAGCGCCGCACGGGAAGCTAAGGGAGAAGGCGTGATTGCGCAGTGCGCCGCATAACGAGGGGAACAGGGTGTCACCCCGTGAGATTGTGCGTTACTGTTTGGCCGTTTCGTCAATGTGGATGAAAAATGAGCGATACATCTTGGCATCGACACGCTACAGGCATATGCTTTGGCCTATGCCTGCTGTGGAGGTGTCGAGATGGAAAGGATCGCAAAGCTGTTTAAAAACGGCAGAAATCAGGCGGTGAGGTTACCGGTGGAATTTGAATTTGATACGGATCGTGTCTATATCCGTCGCGATCGGGAGGGCAACGTGATTTTATCCAAATATCCGGCAAAGCCGGACAGCTGGGCACCGCTGCTGAGCATTATCGCCCAAACGCCGGTGCCGCAAGAGTTTCTTGGCGCGGAAGATCGTCAGCAAGGGGTTGCCGACCGCGATCCCTTCTCAGAGGAAGAGTAGGCGATGTACATGTTTGATACCAACACCGTCAGCCACTTGTTTCGGCAGCATCCGCAGGTGCTTAACGTCATGGAAAAGCTCCCGCCTTCTGCCGTATGTATTTCCAGCGTCACGGAGGCGGAACTGCGTTACGGTGTGGCTAAACGGCGGAACAAGGCGTTGCAAAGCATGGTCGAGGCCTTTCTTGCTGCGGTGACGGTCTATGCATGGGATAGCGAGGCCGCCCGCTGCTACGGTGAAATGCGGGCAAACATGGAGAGAAAGGGCAAAGTCATGGGCGCGATGGATCAACTGATCGCCGCTCACGCGCAGAGCCGTGGCGCGACGCTGGTGACCAACGATCGCGCATTCGCCATGGTGCCCGGGTTGGCGGTTGAAGACTGGACGCGCTGATTTCTCCCTAAACCCCATTCATCAGCCGGCAGGGCTCGGCTTCCCAGCGGTAGCCCACGCCGTATACCGAGCGGATAAAGGATTTTTCCCCATCGATCAGTTCCAGCTTGCGGCGCAGGTTTTTGATGTGGCTGTCGATGGTGCGGTCGGTGACCACCCGGTAGTCGTCGTACAGGTTGTTCAGCAACTGCTCGCGTGAAAACACGTTGCCCGGCTGGCTGGCCAGCGTTTTCAGCAGGCGGAACTCCGCCGGCGTCAGATCCAGCAACTGCCCCTGATAGCTGGCCTGGAAGCGCGGTTCATCGATGTGCAGCAGATCATCTTCCCGCGCGTTCTCCTGTGGCCGATAGCTGCGGCGCAGGATGGTTTTCACCCGCGCCACCACTTCGCGCGGGCTGTAGGGTTTGCAGATGTAATCGTCGGCGCCGATCTCCAGCCCCAACAGGCGGTCAATCTCTTCAATTTTCGCCGTCACCATCACGATGGGCACGTCGCTGAAGCGGCGCAGCTCGCGGCACACCGTCAGGCCGTCGGCCCCCGGCAACATCAGGTCGAGCAAGATCAGCGCCGGCGGATGCTGGTGCACGGTCGGCACCACCTCATTGCCGTTGGTCAGCCAGCGGGTGGCGTAGCCCGCCGCCTGGAGATAATCCACCAGCAGCTGGCCCAGCTTGGGCTCATCTTCAACAATCATGATCTGCAGGGGTTGATTCTGAATGTCCATCAGGGCGCCTTATTTTTTATCGGGGTAGCAAATTCTACTGTAATGCGCACGCCGCCTAAAGGCGAATGCTCGGCGCGGATTTTCCCGTCGTGTGCTTCCACGATGTTGTGGCAGATCGCCAACCCCAGCCCGGAACCGCCGCTGGCGCGGTTGCGTGAACCTTCCGCCCGGTAGAAACGTTCGAAAATGCGCGTCAGTTGCTGATCGCTGATGCCCGGCGCGCTGTCCTGCCAGTAAAGAAGCAGCCGCCCCGGCTGCAGTTCGACGCCGATCTCCAACCGGCCGCCGGCGTCGGTGTAACGCAGGCTGTTTTCCAGCAGGTTATTGAACAGTTGGTTCAGGCGATCGGGATCGCCGAACAGCGGCGCCTGGGCCGGCAGATGGGTGACGATCTCCAGCCCTTTGGCGCGGAAGCGTTCGCGAAAGGCGGCGACGGCGATCTGCACCAGGTGCACGCAGTCCACCGACGCCTTGCGGTAGGCCAGCGCGCCGAGATCGGAGAGCGACAGCTGGTGCAGGTCGTCGACCAGCTTGGTCAGGGTGGATACCTCGGCCTGCAGCGAACTGAGCGACGCCGGCGTCGGCTGGCGCACGCCGTCCTGCAGCGCCTCCAGTTCGCCGCGCAGCACTGCCAGCGGCGTGCGCAGCTCGTGCGATACGTCGGCCATAAAGGCGCGGCGCATCTGCTCGTTTTTTTCCAGCGAGGTGGCCAACTGGTTGAAGTCGTGCGCCAGCCTGCCCAGTTCATCCTGGCTGCTGACCGCCACGCGGGTGGTGAAATCGCCCGCCGCCAGGCGGTGGGTGCCCGCCACCAGGCGCTTGACCGGGGCCAGCATGCCGCGCGACAGCAGCCAGGTCACCGCCGCCGCCAACAGGGTGGAGAGCGCGACGATAATCCAGCTGGTGCGCCGCTGCTGGCGATCGAAGTTGATGTCGGTATTGCGCGTCAGGCGCTCGACCGGGGTGGTGAGCACCCAGCCGACGATCTCGTTGTTGTAGCGGATCGGGTGGCGCGGCCCCTCCTTCGGCAAGGGGCCCGAATGCCCGACCAAGCGATTGAACTGGCTGTCCACCACCCAAAACTGGGTGCGCCACCCCTTGGGCGGCAGATTGTGGCTGCTGTCGCTATTCTGCTCGAACGAACGCATGATCTGGTAGACCACCTGATCGTTGTTGCGCAGGAATATCCAGTTGCCATGATGGCTGTACTGTTCCTCCAGCGCTTCGCTCAGCATGTTGATGCGCTGCTCGTTGCTGCTCTTGATGTAATCGATAAAGCCGCGCTCAAAGCTGACGCGCACCCCCCAATGCATGGTGATCAACACCAGCATGCAGGTAGCGAAAATGGCCAGGAACAGTTTTCCGGTAATGCCTATCCTCATTGCAACCTCGTTGAGCCGGTACCCGGCTCTTTGGTCAGCGTGCGGTTGGGCGCGCTATCGGCCGGCACGCGCGCGAAGGCAAGCGCGGGCAGAGCGATAATCAACGCCATACAGCAGTAGCTGTAAATAAATGCGCTGTGGATGGCCGGGCTATCGGCCACCACCTGGTGATGGGCGAAGCTGCCGATCAAGATGCCGGCGACGCTGACGCCGAGGCTCATCGACAGCTGCATGACCATCGACAGCAGGCTGTTGCCGCTGCTGGCCAGCCGGTCCGGCAGATCTTTCAGCGTCAGGGTGTTCATCGCCGAGAAGCGCAGTGAGTTGATCATCCCCTGGAAGAACAGCACCACCGGCAGCAGCCACAGCCAGCCGAGCATCGCCGCCAGCAGGAAGCTCAGGCTGACCAGCGCCAGCAGCAGCGTGGCGGCCACCAGCACGTTGCGGTAGCCGAAGCGGTTGACTACCTGCACCACGATGCGCTTCATGCCCATGCTGCCGATGATCATCGGGATCATCATCAGCCCGGCGTGGAACGGCGTGAAACCCATGCCCACCTGCAGGAACAGCGGCGTCATGAACGGCAGCATGCCGCTGCCGATGCGCCCCAGCAGGCTGGCCAGCAGCCCGATTTTGTAGGTCGGGGTGCGCAGCAGCCGCAGCGAGAACAGGGCGCGGCTATTGCCGTTGGCATGCCAAACATACCCCAACAGCGCCGCTGCGCCCAGCGCCACCAGGCCGGCGATGGCGCCGCCGGACAGCCCCATGCCTTTATGGCCGTCGAGCGCCAGCGTCAGCGACGCCATGCCGATCGCCAGCAGGATAAAGCCGCTGAGATCGAAGCGGCGGGTCTGCATTTGGTAGTTGGGCATCAGCAGCAGCGTGGCGATGGCGCCCACGATGCCCACCGGAATATTGATCAGGAAAATCCAGTGCCAGCTGGCGTATTGCACCAGGAAGCCACCCAGCGCCGGCCCCATCAGCGGGCCGATCTGGCCCGGCAGCGTCACGAAGGTCATCGCCGCCATGTACTGCTCGCGCGGTACGATCTTCATCACCGTCAGGCGCCCGACCGGCACCATCATCGCGCCGCCGACGCCCTGAATCACGCGCGAGGCGATCAGCTCGTTCAGGGTTTCCGAGCGGGCGCAGAGGAGGGAGCCGAGGGTAAACAGCACGATGGCGCTGAAAAACACCCGCTGTACGCCGATCTTGTCCGCCAGCCAGCCGCTGGCCGGCAGCGTCACTGCCACCGTCAGCACATAGGAGACGATCACCGACTGCATGCGCAGCGGGTTCTCCCCCAGGCTGGCGGCCATCGAGGGCAGGGCGGTGTTGACGATAGTGGTATCCAGCGTCTGCATAAAGAAGCCGAATGCCACTATCCAGAGTTGCCAGCGTACCGTGGCGGTGTGTTTCATCAGCATCGGTCGGCCATTAATGGGGCAGCGGGGCCAGTTGCTTGTTGCGGCGGAACTTCGCCTGCAGCCAGTCGAAGTAAAGGTAGACCACCGGGGTGGTGTACAGCGTCAGCAGTTGGCTCATCACCAGGCCGCCAGCGATGGTGATGCCGAGCGGCTGGCGCAGCTCCGCGCCGTCGCCGCGGGTCAGCACCAGCGGCAGCGCGCCGAACAACGCCGCCAGCGTGGTCATCATGATCGGCCGGAAACGCAGCAGGCTGGCCTGGAAAATCGCCTCGCGGGCGCTGATGCCGCCGTTGCGCTGCGCCTCGAGCGCGAAGTCGACCATCATGATGGCGTTTTTCTTCACGATGCCGATCAACAGCATGATGCCGATCAGCGCGATCAGGCTGAACGGCGCGCCGAACAGCTCGAGCGCCAGCAGCGCCCCCACGCCGGCGGAAGGCAGCGTGGAAAGGATGGTCAGCGGATGGATATAGCTCTCATACAGCACGCCGAGCACGATGTACACCGTGGCGATCGCCGCCAGGATCAGGATCAGCTGCGACTTCAGGGTGTCCTGGAACACCTGGGCGGTGCCGGCGAACGCGCCGCGCACCGTAGACGGCACGCCGAGCTGAGTCATGGTGCGCTCGACCGCCGCGGTGGCGTCCGACAGGCTGCCGCCGTCCGGCAGATTAAAGGAGACGGTCGAGGCGGCGGACAGCCCCTGATGGTTGACCGACAGCGGCGCGTTGGCCGGCCGCCAACTGGCGAAGTAGGAGAGCGGTATCGCTTTGCCTTCGTTGTTGATGATGAACATTTTGTCCAGCGAACTCACGTCCTGGGTGTAGGGCGGCGCCACTTCCATCACGACTTTGTATTGGTTGAGCGGTTGGTAGATGGTCGAAATCTGTCGCTGGCCGAAGGCGTTGTTCAACAGGTTGTTGGCGTCGGACACCGAAATGCCGAGGCGCGCCATGGTTTCGCGATCGTAGACCAGATCCATCTCCGAGCCTTTATCCTGCTGATCCGAGTTGACGTCCGCCAGCTCGGGCAATGCGGCCAGTGCGGTGCGGATCTTCGGCTCCCATTCGCGCAGCGCGGCGAGATCGTCCGCCAGCAGCGTATATTGATAGCTGGCGTTGGCCTGCCGGCCGCCGACGCGGATATCCTGCACCGCCATCAGAAACAGGCTGGCGCCCGGTTCTTTGGCCAGGCGGGCGCGCAGGCGGGCGATCACTTTCTGCGCGTCGTCGCTGCGTACCGACAGGGGTTTCAGTGAGATGAACATCGAACCGCTGTTGGTGCGCGAACCGCCGGTAAAACCGGTGACGTTTTCCACGTCCGGATCTTCGCGCACGATTTTCATGAAGTCTTCCAGTTTGCCGCGCATCGCCTGGAACGAAATGCTTTGGTCGGCCTGGATAAAGCCCATCAGCCGCCCGGTATCCTGTTCCGGGAAGAAGGTTTTCGGGATGCTGATATACAGCCAAACGTTGAGCGCAACGGTGGCGAGGAACACCGCCAGCACCCAGCGCGAGTGGCCGAGCACCCAGTTCAGCGAGCGCCCGTAGCCCTGCTGCAGCCCCAGCAGCATTTTACCGAAGCCGCGCGCCCGCCGCTGCGAACGCGGCGGCTGGTGGCGCAGCAGGTAGGCGCACATCATCGGCGTGAGCGTCAGCGAGACGATCAGCGACAGCCCGATCGACACCGACAGAGTGACGGCGAACTCGCGGAATAGCCGGCCGGGCAGGCCTTCCATCAGCAGCAGCGGGATAAACACCGCCACCAGCGAAACGCTCATCGACAGCACGGTGAAACCGACCTCCCGCGCGCCCAGCAGCGCGGCGTTGATCGGTTTCATGCCGGCCTCGACGTGGCGGGAAATGTTTTCCAGCACCACGATGGCGTCGTCCACCACAAAGCCGGTGGCGATGGTCAACGCCATCAGCGACAGGTTGTTGAGGCTGAACCCGCACAGATACATGGCGGCGAACGAGCCGATCAGCGACACCGGTACGGCGACAGCCGGGATCAGCGTGGCGCGCCCGGAGCGCAGGAAGATGAACACCACCAGGATCACCAGCCCGATGGCGATCGCCAGCGACTGCTCCACCTCGGCCAGCGACGCGCGGATGGTCGGCGAACGATCCTGCGCGACGTTGAGTTGAATCGAAGCCGGGATATTCTCCTGCAGGGCGGGCAGTTCGGCGCGAATGCGATCGACGGTTTCGATGATGTTGGCGTCCGGCGCGCGGCTGATGGCCAGAATGATCGCCGGTTTGGCGTCGGTCATCCCGGCGTTGCGCACGTCTTGCACCGAGTCTTTGACCTCGGCCACGTCGGCTAAACGCACCGCCGAGCCGTTGTTGTAATGAATGATCAGCGGACGATAAGCATCGGCGGTTTTCAGCGCGTCGTTGGCCTGGATCTGCCAGCGCTGCTGCGGGTTTTCCACGGCGCCCTGCGGGCGGCGCACGTTGGCGTTGGCGATGGCCTGCCGTACGGTGTCCAGCGACACGCCCTGATTGAACAGCGCCGAAGGGTTCAGCTCCACCCGCACCGCCGGCAGCGAGCTGCCGCCGACGGAAACGTCGCCGACGCCCTCGGTCTGGCTGATCTTCTGCGCCAGCTGGGTGGAGGCGAAATCGTAAAGCTGCCCCTGACTGTAGGTGTCCGAGGTCAGCGTCAGGATCATGATCGGCGCGTCGGATGGGTTGACCTTGCGGTAGCTGGGGCGGCTCGGCATGCCGGTCGGCAGCAGGCTTTGCGCGGCGTTAATCGCCGCCTGCACGTCGCGCGCGGCGCCGTTGATATCGCGATCGAGATCGAACTGCAAAATGACCCGGGTACTGCCGAGCGAGCTCATCGAGGTCATTTCGTTAACCCCGGCGATGCGGCCCAGCGCGCGCTCCAGCGGCGTTGCCACCGAGGACGCCATGGTTTCCGGCGAGGCGCCCGGCAGCGACGCGCTGATCGAAATCACCGGAAAATCCACCTGCGGCAGCGGCGACACCGGCAGCAGGCGAAAGCCGATCGCGCCGCTGATGGCGATGGCCAGCGTCAGCAGGGTGGTGGCCACCGGCCGGTGAATGAACAGGGCGAAGAATTTCACGGCAGCTCCTGCGTATCCGGCTGGCGATGCGTGTTGCGCGCCAGTTTGTCAAACAGCAGGTAGATCACCGGCGTGGTGAACAGCGTCAGGATCTGGCTCATGATCAAACCGCCGACCATACAGACGCCGAGCGGATGCCGCAGCTCCGCGCCGACGCCGGTGCTCAGCATTAACGGCAGCGCGCCGAGCAGGGCCGCCAGCGTGGTCATCAGGATCGGCCTAAAACGCAGCAGGCAGGCCTGATAGATGGCGTCGCGCGGCGATAAGCCCTGCTCGCGTTCCGCCGCCAGCGCGAAGTCGATCATCATGATGGCGTTCTTCTTCACGATGCCGATCAGCAGGATGATGCCGATGATGGCGATCACGTCCAGCTCGCTGCCGGCCATCATCAGCGCGAGCAGCGCGCCGACCCCGGCGGTCGGCAAGGTGGAGAGGATGGTCACCGGGTGAATGAAACTTTCATACAGCACGCCCAGCACGATGTACATCGCCACTACCGCCGCCAAAATCAGCCACAGCGTGCTGCCGAGCGCCGCCTGGAAGGCCAGGGTCGCCCCCTGGAATTGGGTGGTGATGTCCCTTGGCATGTTGAGATTTTTTTCCGCCTGGGTGACCGCGTCCACCGCCTCGCCGAGCGAGTAGCCGTCGGCGACGTTGAACGAAACGGTGGCCGACGGGAACTGATCGAGATGGTTGACCGACAGCGGGCCGAAGCGCTCTTCGATTTTGGCGATGGCGCTCAGCGGCACTACGGCGCCGTCGTTGCCGCTCAGACGGATCTCATTGAGCGCCGCCAGCCCCGGTGTCGCGCTGACGTCGTGCTCCAGCACCACGCGGTATTGGTTGGCCTGGGTGTAGATGGTGGAGATCAGGCGCTGGCCGAAGGCGTTGTACAGCGCATTGTCCACGTCGCTCATGGTGACGCCGAGGCGCGAGGCCGAATCGCGATCGACGTTGACGTAGGCCACCAGCCCCTGATCCTGCCAATCGCTGGTGACGTCCGCCAGCTGCGGGGTTTGTTTCAGCTCATCCATCAGCTGCGGCACCCACAGGCTGAGATCGTCCAGCGACATCGCCTGCAGGGTGAACTGGTACTGGGTGCGGCTGACCTGGGTATCGATGGTCAGATCCTGCACCGGCTGCAGGTACAGCTTCACGCCGGGGAACTGCGCCGTTTGCTGCTGCAGGCGGCTGATGACCGCCGGAATGCGGTCGCTGCGTTCGCTCAGCGGTTTCAGGTTGATCTGCAGCCGGCCGCTGTTGAGCGTGGCGTTGCTGCCGTCTACGCCGACGAACGAGGTCAGGCTTTCCACCGCCGGATCTTTGAGGATCTGCGCCGCGACCTGCTGCTGGCGCTCGGCCATGTTGCTGAACGAGACGCTCTGCGGCGCTTCCAGCGTGCCCTGAATGATGCCGTTGTCCTGCACCGGGAAGAAGCCTTTCGGGATCAGCAGGTACAGCAGCACCGTCAGCGCCAGGGTGCCCACGGCCACGCCGAGCGTCAGCCAGGGATGGTTAAGCACCGTTTTCAGCCACTGGCCGTAGCGCGCGATCACCCGCTCGAAAAAGCGTTCGGAGGCGGCGGAAAAACGGTTCTGCTTGCGCAGCGATTCGTGGCTGAGCATGCGCGCGCACATCATCGGCGTCAGCGTCAGCGACACCACGGCGGAGATCAAAATCGCTACCGCCAGCGTGACGGCGAACTCGCGGAACAGGCGGCCGACGATGTCGCCCATGAACAGCAGCGGGATCAGCACCGCCACCAGCGAGAAGGTCAGCGAGATGATGGTGAAGCCGATCTCGCCGGCCCCTTTCAGCGCGGCGTCGAGCGGCTTTTCCCCTTTCTCGATGTAGCGCGAGATGTTCTCGATCACCACGATGGCGTCGTCCACCACGAAGCCGGTGGCGATGGTCAGCGCCATCAGCGTCAGGTTGTTGATGGAGAAGCCGAGGAAGTACATGGCGGCGAAGGTGCCCACCAGCGACAGCGGCACCGCCACGCTGGGGATAATGGTCGCCGGCACGTTGCGCAGGAACACGTAGATCACCATCACCACCAGCGCGACTGCCAGCAGCAGCTCGAACTGCACGTCGCTGACCGAGGCGCGGATGGTGGTGGTGCGATCGGTCAGCACCTTGACATCGACCGACTTGGGCAGGCTTTTAATCAGCGTCGGCAGCATTTCGCGGATGCTGTCGGCGGTGGTGATGACGTTGACGCCGGGCTGGCGTTGGATGTTCAGCACGATCGCCTGCTGCTGGTTGGCCCAGGCCGCCAGCCGGGTGTTTTCCGCCCCTTGTTCGATGGTGGCGATATCCTGCAGGCGGATCGCCGCGCCGTTCTGATAGGCGACGATCAGCTGGCGATAGTCGTCGGCGGATTTCATTTGGTCGTTGGCGGACAGGGTGACCGAGCGGGTCGGGCCGTCCAGGCTGCCTTTCGCCGAGTTGACGTTGGCGTTGCTGATGGCGGCGCGGATGGTTTCGCTGTTCAGGCCATAGGCGGCGACCGCCGCGGCGTTCAATTTTACACGCACCGCCGGGCGTTGGCCGCCGGCCAGGGTCACCAGGCCGACGCCGGTCACCTGAGAAATTTTTTGCGCCACGCGGGTTTCCACCATGTCTTCCACCTGCGTCATCGGCATGGCGGTGGAGGTCACTGCCAGCGTCAGGATCGGCGGATCGGCGGGGTTAACCTTGCTATAAATCGGCGGGTAGGGCAGATCGTTCGGCAGCAGGTTGGTGGCGGCGTTGATCGCCGCCTGCACTTCCTGCTCCGCGACGTCGAGCGGCAGCGTCAGCTGGAATTGCAGCGTCACCACCGAGGCGCCGCCGGCGCTTTGCGACGCCATTTGCTTCAGGCCGGACATCTGGCCGAACTGGCGTTCCAGCGGCGCGGTAATGGCGGAGGTGACCACGTCCGGGCTGGCGCCGGGGTATAGCGTCACCACCTGGATGGTGGGGTAGTCCACTTCCGGCAGGGCGGATACCGGCAGCGCGCGATAGCCGATAATCCCCGCCAGCAATATCGCCACCATCAGCAGCGTGGTGGCGACCGGGCGCAGAATAAACAGGCGGGACGGACCGCCGCCGGCGTTGGGAGGCATCACCTGCATCAGGACTTCCTCTGAACGTCAGGTTCGCGCTTGGCTTTTGACGTCGCAGGCGCGTCGCTCGGCGCGAGCACTTCCACCTGCATGCCTTCGGTCAGGCGATCGATGCCGTCGGTCACCACCCGATCGCCGGCGTTGAGGCCGGCGCTGATCACCACCTGCCGGCTGTCCTGCACGCCGGCGGTGACCCGATGTTTGCTGACCTTGTTGTCTTCGCTGAGCGTCCAGACGAAGTTGCCTTCGTTGCCCATCTGCAGCGCGGCGGTCGGGATCACCACCGCATCGTGCAGGGTATCCACCTGCAGCCGCGCGTTGACGAACTGGTTGGGGAACAGCGCGTCATCTTCGTTGGCGAAACGCGCTTTCAGCTTGATGGTGCCGGTGGCGGTATCAATTTGGTTGTCCAGGCTCAGCAGCGAACCGGTCGTCAGCTTGTTCTGGTTGGTGCGATCCCAGGCTTCGACGCTCACCGGCCCGGCTTTTTGCGCCTTGAGCAGATCGGCGATGTTGCCTTCGGGCAGCGTGAACACCACGTCGATCGGGTGCGTCTGCGTGATCACCACCAGACCGGTGGTGCTGCCGCTGGTGACGTAGTTGCCGACGTCGACCAGTTTCAACCCGACGCGGCCGTCGATTGGCGCAGTGATGCGGCTGTAGGTGATCTGCAGTTTGGCGCTGTCGACCGCGCCCTGATCGGCTTTGATGGCGCCTTCGGTTTGCTGCACCAGCGAGGCCTGCGTATCCAGCTCCTGACGGGAAACCAGATTGGTTTTCACCAACTGCTGATAGCGCGCCAGATCGCGCCGGGCGTTGGCCAGCGTGGCCTGATCTTTTGCCAACTGCCCCTGAGCCTGGGTCAGCTGCACCTGGAACGGCCGGGGATCGATCTCCGCCAGCAGATCGCCGGCTTTGACCTGCTGGCCTTCGGTAAAGTGGATCGCCATCAGCTGGCCATCGACCCGGCTGGTGACGGTCACGGTATTGGCGGCGGTGGCGGTGCCCAAGCCGGAAAGATAGCGCGGCACGGTTTGTTGCGTGGCTGTCGCCGCCTGCACCGGAGACATCGGCGCGCCGCGTCTGCCGCCCGCCGCGCGGCCCGCTCCCGTTTTACCGGCGGCCTGGTGCGCGCCCGGCGTCGTCCCGGCGGTCGGTTGGGCTGCGCTGAAATGGCGCCAGGCCAGAACGGCGACGATGATCGCAATCGCCGCAGCCAGCAGGCGCAGAAGCAGGGAACGACGTTGGGGTTTTGCATTCATGGTGGTGAAAATTCTCTCCAAAAGGCAGGGGCGCGGGCACTCATTGCCACAAAAATGACACTCCTTACAGGATACTAGTTTAGCCAGCGAAGACGGCATAAAAATGAAGGAAATATGGAGGAACCGTCAGCATTGTCTTAATAAGTGGGTGATTTGCGCGTGCTATGTTTATAAGTGATTTATTCCGGCTTATAGCCAATACGTTTTAACGATTTCCTGCATTTGGCGCTAATAATTAACAGGCAAATCATTTAACCCATGGAGCCTTTGTGATGAGCAAGAAACAACTGGGCCGTTCGGGCATTCAGGTGCCGGCGTTGACCTTTGGCGGCAACGTGTTCGGCTGGACGGCGGATCAAGCGACCTCGTTCAATCTGCTGGATGCGCTGGTGGACAATCAGCTCAACTTTATCGATACCGCCGACGTTTATTCCAGCTGGGCGCCGGGCAACCGGGGCGGCGAATCGGAAACCGTCATCGGCGAATGGCTGAAGAAGAGCGGCAAGCGCGACCAGGTGATCATCGCCACCAAAGTGGGCAAACCGATGGGCGAAGGCAAACAGGGGCTGTCGCCGCGCTATATTCAGCAGGCGGTGGAAGATTCGCTGCGCCGTCTGCAAACCGATTATATCGATCTCTACCAGTCGCACGACGATGACCGCGATACGCCGCTGGAAGAGACGCTGGCGGCGTTCGATGCGCTGATCAAGGCCGGCAAGGTGCGGGCGATCGGCGCCTCCAACTATCAGGCGGATCGCCTGGAAGAAGCGCTGCGGGTGAGCGAAAGCAACGGATTGGCGCGCTACGAAACCCTGCAGCCGGAATACAATCTGTATGCGCGCGAAGGGTATGAAGCCGAGCTGGAAGGCGTGGCGCAGCGCCACGGGCTCGGGGTGATCAATTTCTTCGCGCTGGCCAGCGGTTTTCTGACCGGCAAATACCGCAGCAAAGCGGACGAGGGCAAAAGCCAGCGCGGCGATCGCATCGTCGAACGCTACCTGAACCCGCGCGGTTTCCGCATTCTGGCGGCGCTGGATCAGGTGGCGGGCAAGCACGGCAGCTCTCCGGCGCAGGTCTCGCTGGCCTGGCTGATTGCGCGTCCGAGCATCACCGCGCCGATCGTCAGCGCCACCTCGTTGCCGCAGCTGGATGAGTTGGTCAGCGCCACCCGCCTGACGCTGGATGCGGACGACATTCAGACGCTGAACCACGCCAGCGCTGAGTAAGAGCCGCCGGCGATTTTGCTCTATGCTGAAGGGGTCAATATGACTTATTCAGGAAACTGCAATGTCTGGCGATATCATCAACGACCTCGCGGCGCTGGAACAGCTTTACGGCAAACCTGCCGCGCCCTCGGTTTTTAAAGAAGTCAGCTATATCCACCCGGCGTACCGTCCGTTTATCGAGGCGGCGCCGTTTGCCGCCCTCTCGACGGTCGGGCCGGACGGCATGGATGTCTCCCCGCGCGGCGATCCGGCCGGTTTTATCCAGATCGAAGACGAGAAAACCCTGCTGTTGCCGGACCGGCGCGGCAATAATCGCATCGATAGCCTGCGCAATATCCTGCACGATAACCGGGTGGCGCTGCTGTTGCTGATCCCCGGCATCGGCGAAACGCTGCGGATTAACGGGCGGGCGGAGATCGTGGTGGCGCCGGCGGTGTTGCAGCGCTTCGCCCACCGCAACCAGCTGCCGCGTTCGGTGCTGCGCATTCGGGTGGAGGCGGTGTTCTTCCAGTGCAGCCGGGCGATCTTGCGTTCGGGGTTGTGGGAAGAGGGCCGCCGCCTCGAACGTTCGGCGCTGCCCAGCCCCGGCCAAATCTTGGCCGCGGTGAGCCAAACGCGCTTCGACGGTGAGGAGTACGACAGCGCGCTGCCGCAGCGGCTGAAGGATACGCTGTATTAATCGCCGTGGCGTTCGCGCCACGTTTGCCGGTTAAGCCGGTACAAGACGTGCTGTTGCAGCGGATGGCCCGCCGGCAGGCGCGGGTGCAGGAAGATTTCACCGTCGAAGCGCATACCGATGCGCGTCATCACCCGGCGCGACGGCTGGTTATCTTCGGCGGTGAAGGACACCACTTCCGGCAGGTGCAGCGTGTCGAAGGCGCACGCCAGCGCGGCGCGCGCCGCCTCAGCGGCGTAGCCGTTGCCCCAGTGAGCCGCCGCCAGCCGCCAGCCAATCTCCACGCAGGGGGAGCAGGGCAGATCATCGCCCGGCCGCGCCAGCCCGACAAAGCCGATAAAAGGCGCGCCGCCTTTCACTTCCACCGCCCACAGCCCCCAGCCGTGTTGTTGCATGAAGGCGCGGATGCGTTCGGCCTGCGCGCGGCTTTCCTCGGCCGTCATCAGCGCCGGGAAATAGCGCATCACCTGCGGATCGGCGTTAAGCGCGGCGAAGGCCGGCAGATCGCTGTCACGCCAGGGGCGCAGCCGCAGCCTGGCGCTGTCGAGGGTAAGCAAGGTGGACATGATAGGGCCTCCAATAAACAAAGGCGCGGCGAGGCGCCCTTGGGCCGTCAACGGAACAGCGTTTGCGCCCAGCGCGCCAGCCCGGCGGTGACCGAGCCGAAGTCGTTGCCGCCGACGATCGGAATGCCCGGCAGCTGCTGTTGCAGCGCGGCGCGCAGCAGCGGCGAACGCGCGCTGCCGCCGGTCAGGTAGATCACCTGCGGCGCGGTCTGGCTGCTGGCCAATGCGGCGCTGACCTGCTCCTGGATGCGCATCAATGGCTGCGAGATGGCGTCGGCGAGCTGATCCTGGCTGATGCTCTCCGCCAGATCGGCCTGCACGAAATTGAGCGGCGCGCTGATGGCCGTTTGGCCGGACAGGGCTATCTTACTCTCTTCGGCCGCCCGCACCAGTCGGTAGCTCAGGCGCTGCTGGTACACTTTCAGCAGGCGTTTCACCTTTTCCGGCTCTGCCGCGTCGAGGATCAGATCGCGCAGCACGCGGCCGTTGGCGGCGCTGTAGAAGTCGTTTTGCGCCGGCACGTCGTTGGTCGCCACCGCGTTCCAGTAAGGCAGCGCCGGCAGGGCGATGCCCTTCGCGGTTTCGCCGCCGAGGCCGAACAGCGGCATCAGCTGTTTGAAGGCCAGCATGATGTCCAGATCGTTACCGCCAACCCGGCAGCCGCTGTGGCCCAGCAGGCTCTGCTGGCGATCGGCGCGGTCGCGCCACTGCGGCCCCATCAGCAGCACCGAGCAGTCGGTGGTGCCGCCGCCGATGTCCACCACCAGCACGGTTTGCTCTTCGCTCAGCGTCGCCTCGAAGTCCAGCCCCGCCGCCACCGGCTCGAACTGGAATTCAATGTCCTTGAAACCGGCGCGTTCGGCGGCGCGCTGCAAAATGCCCTGCGCCTGCCGGTTGGCTTCGTCGCCGCCGATACCCTGGAAGTTGATCGGCCGGCCGATCACCGCCTGATCGATGCCGGTCTGCAGCACATTTTCCGCCTGGCGTTTGATGTGGAACATCATGGCGCACACCAGGTCTTCGAACAGCGCGATCTGCTGCGGCTTCAGGCCGTTGGCGCCGAGGAAGGATTTCGGCGAGCGCACGAAGTACACCTCTTCCGGATCTTCCATGTAGTGCGCCAGCGCCTGCAGGCCGAACAGCACGCTGTCGCCGTTGACCGGAATGTCTTCTTCGCGGTTGTAACTGATGGCGCGGCGCAGCAACTGCTGGTTTTCTTCGCTGCCGGTTGGGATCTGCCAATGGCGGTGCAGGCATTCGCTCACCGCTTCGCGGGTCGGCGCGCACAGCATCGAAGGCAGATAGGGCGCGTTGTTTTCCAGCGTCAACAGCTCGGGGCCGTGGTCGCGCATCACTGCAACGGAACAGTTGGCGGTCCCGTAATCGAATCCAATAAACATCTCTTTTTTGTCCCCATGCCAATGAAGGGGGGCGACTTTACCCGAGACGAGGCCGGCGGGCAATGCGCCAATGCGCGAGTGTCGAAAAATTTAGCGGGCGCGGCGGCGGCGTGCTTAACTTAATGTCCGAATTCCGCACGTCAGCACGCCAGCCGAGCCCCATAATGCAGAAAAAACCGACCCCGAGCGTTGCCATGAATACTCAACAGCAAGCGTTGTACGACGCGCTGCGCGCGCGTGACCGCAAATTCGACGGACGTTTTTTCGTCGGCGTTTCCTCCACCGGCATTTATTGCCGCCCGGTGTGCAGCGCCCGCACGCCGAAGCTGGAAAACTGCACCTTTTATCCGAGCGCGGCGGCGGCAGAGTTGGCGGGATTTCGCCCCTGCCTCAAATGCCGGCCGGAGCTGGCGCCCGGCCTGGCGCTGATCGATCTGGGCAACCGCTATGCGCAGGTGGCAGTGCAGCTCATCGAGCAGGGGTATCTGTCTGAACACAGCTGCGAAGCGCTGGCGGCGCGGCTGGGCATTTCCGATCGCCATCTGAGGCGCATTTTCGCCGAACAGTTTGGCGCCTCACCGATCGATTACGCGCAGTCGCATCGGCTGCTGCAGGCCAAACGCCTGCTGGCGGACACCGATCTGCCGCTCAGCGAGGTGGCGTTCGCCGCCGGATTCGGCAGCCTGCGGCGTTTCAACGAGCTGTTCAAGGCGCGCTACCGCCTGATCCCGTCAGCGCTGCGCAGCGGCGGCGCGCGCGGTGAACGGGCCGCCGCCAGCGGGCTGGTGTTTCACCTGGGCTATCGGCCGCCCTATGACTGGGAGCGCATGCTGAATTTCTTGCAGGCGCGCGCCGTGCAGGGCGTGGAGCGGGTCGACGGACGCCGCTACCTGCGCTCGATCGCCGTCAGCCTGGGCGGCACGGAACACCGCGGCTGGGTCAGCGTGCAGCCGGAAGAAGCGCGCAATCGGGTTCGGGTAGAGATCGCGCCTGCGCTCAGTCTGGTGACGACGGAGGTGTTGCGCCGGGTGCGCCTGCTGTTTGATCTGGATGCCGCGCCGGACCGCATCAATGAGGCGCTGGGCTCGCTGGCGGCCGATGCGCCGGGATTGCGCCTGCCGGGCTGCGTGAACAGTTTCGAGCAGGCGGCGCGGGCGGTGCTGGGCCAGTTGGTCAGCGTAAAAATGGCGGCGACCTTCGCCGGGCGGATGGCTGAACGCTGGGGGGAAACCCTGGCGACGCCGCATGAGGGCATCACCCATGTCTTCCCCTCCGCAGAACGGGTGGCGCAGCTGCAGCCCGAAGAACTGCGCCCGCTCGGGGTGCAACTGAAGCGCGCGGCGGCGCTGATCGAGATCGCCCGCGCGCTGGGCGAAGGGCGGCTGCAGCTCGATAACGTGCTGGATATCGAACAGGGCATCGAGGCGCTGACCGCGCTGCCGGGCATCGGCAACTGGACCGCCAGCTATATCGCGATGCGCGCCTGGTCGTGGCCGGACGTGTTCCTGGCCGGTGATTACCTGATCAAACAGCGTTTTCCCGGCATGACGCCGCGCCAGATTGAACGCTACGCTGAACGTTGGCGCCCGTGGCGTTCTTACGCCACGCTGCATCTGTGGCACAACGACGGCTGGGCGCCGGAAGGGGAGAGTTGAACGCAGAGCTAGCGAGGGGTGTCGATCAGCTGCAGCAGGCGGCTCATGCCCTCGCGCATCAGGAACGCCAGCAGCTTTTCCCGCTCGGCCGGCGTCAGGTGGTAGTAATACTCGATCCAGACCCGTATCGGATCCTGGCGTTTGACGTCGTAATCCGGATGGTCGGTTTCGCGCAACGCCGACAGGCTGCGCGCGCCGAACGGCAGACTGTCGATATGGTATTCCAGCGCTTTGCCCTGTACGCCGCTGCGGCGGCGGCTGACCCAGCCTTCACGCCGGGCCATCAAATTGACCCCTTGCGGAGTTGAAGGCAACCCCGCCTTACCCATCAGTTCCCTGGCGGAAAACCATTTCTTTTCCATAGTCCCTTATCCCTGAGCCATCACATGCCGAGGAAAATCAACGGATACGCTGATAGTCGCATGGGCGCTTCATCTTACTTAATCGTTTAAGCTTCAGGTGTTATTTATATCACTAATCTTGTCTTGGTTAATATCATGTAACGAACGAGATGCGAGGCGCCGCCTGGGAGACGGCGCCTGAGAGGGGGGAGAAGGTTAACGGATGCCGAAATAGCCGTCGCTGAGCAACACCGCCAGCGGCTGCTCCAGCGCCACCTGGTCGCCGTCCGCCAGATCGACGCCGATGTCGCGCAGCGCCTGCAGCGTCACCGGCTGGTGAGCCGGCCCGGCGAAGGTCTGCGCTTTAATGCGATGCGCCGCGCCGTTGAGCATCGAGACCATCAGCTCGTCCATCTGGTTGCAGTGCACGTTGGTGATAAAGCGCTCATCGATGCGAATGATGTCGATTTTCTGATCGCTGAGTTCATCGAACGCATTGATGTTATGTCCGAAGCCGTTGACGATCAGCCGGCAGCCCTGCTGCTGCAGTTCGCGGAGAAATGCCCGACACTGTGCGGCGTGCTCCAGTATCGCGGCCTCATCGACGCTGAACAGCAGCGCCTGCGGCGGCAGCGAGGAAGCGCGCACCGTTTCCGTCAGGTAGCGCTGGAAGTCGGCGCTCAGCAGGCTGTCGATGGCCAGCGGCAGCGCGAGCGACAGCCCTTTGCGTTTGATGTCGTCGGCATATTTCACCAGCAGTTGCGCCGCCGTCCAGCGGTCGATGTCCGGCATCAGGCCGTACAGCTGCGCGGCGGTGATGAACGCCTCGTGCGACAGCGGGCGCTCGTCCGGCGCCATCACCTGCAGCTTCACCTGGTGAAACGCGGCCGACAGCGGCGTCGCCGGCGGCGCGACCGCGTGAGTCAGCAGCCGCAGTTGCCCCTCGCTGATGATCGTCTGCACTTCCTGCTGGCTCAGTACCTCGTGTTGCCGCTCCAGCAGCTGTTTCTGCCGCGTTTCGTACAGATAAACCTGGCCGCGCCCCTGGTGCTTGGCGGTATAGCAGGCGATATCGGCCTGCGCCAACAGTTCGCTGCTTTTGGCGTCGGCACTGATGCGCGTGATGCCGGCGCTGGCGCCGACGCGATAAATCTTCCCTTCCCAATAGAACGGGTGCTGGCTGATTTGATTAACCACTTGCTGCACCAGCGATTTGGCCTGTTCCAGCCGGCAGTCGTACAGGATCAGACCGAACTCGTCGCCGCCCAAACGCGCCAGGCAGTCGCTGCCGCGCAGTTGGTGCCGCATCAGCTGGGCGATATCCCGCAGCAGGGCATCTCCCGCCGCATGGCCGGCGGTGTCGTTCACCGCCTTGAACCGATCCAGATCGAGGAACACCAGCGAATGCGGCGACGACGGTTCCCCGCCGGCGACGATCGCCGCTTTCAGCTGTTTCTCGAAGCGGGTGCGGTTCGGCAATCCGGTCAGCGCATCGTGCGAGGCGCTGTAGCTGAGTTTTTTCATCAGCTCGCGCGAGGCGGTGACGTCCTGCAGCACCATCACCGCGCCCATGGTTTCCCCGTCGAGGGTTTTCAGCGGTGAGACCGACTGCTGTACGTCGAAATAACGCCCGTCGCGGCTGTGCAGCACCAGCGCATAATCCGCCGGCCATTGCCGTGGGTATTGCGTGAGGTTTTCGATTTCCGGGCCGTCTTTGCCGTTGGTCAGGCGCACCACGCCGGCGACGGGCATACCGATCGCCAGGTCGAGCGGCCAGCCGCACATCTGTTCCGCCACCGGATTCATAAAGGTGATGCGCAGGTGGCTGTCGGTGGAGATCACCCCTTCGCCGATGGCGTCGAGGGTGATGTGCAGGCGCTCTTTCTCTTCGTGCAGCGCCTCGGCGAGGCTCTTGAGTTCGGTCATGTCGATATTGGTGCCGATCAGGCGCAGCGGCCGGCCCTGATCGTCGAGGATCACGTTGCCCTGGCCGCGGATATGGCGCAGTTTGCCGCTGCGCGTAGTGATGCGAAACTCCATGATGAACGGCCGCGGCTGCGCCAGGATCTCGGCCAGCTCGCGATCGGTGCGCTCGCGATCTTCCGGCACCAGCAGGGTGCGCCACAACGCCAGCGTCGGCGTTTGGTCGGGGGGGAGATCGTAGAGTTCGAACATGCGCTGATCCCAGGTGAAGTTTTCCTGGCTCATCACCCATTCCCAGATGCCGACGCCGCCCACCTGGTTGGCCAGCGTGATGCGCTCCACCAACCGGTTGTTCTCCGCCTCGCTGCGCTTAAGGTCGCTGATGTCCTCCACCTGAGAGATGAAGTACAACGGCCGGCCTTCGCCGTCGCGCACCAGCGAGACCGCCAGCAGCGCCCAAACCGTCTGGCCGTCGCTGCGGATATAGCGCTTCTCCATGGTGTAGCTGCTGATATGGCCGTCGAGCAGTTCGTGCAGTTGGGTCAGGTCGGCGTTCAGATCGTCCGGGTGGGTGATCTCTTGAAAGGTCAGGCGATAAAGTCTTTCGGGCGGATAGCCGAGCAGCTTGCACAGCGCCTGGTTAACCTGCAGCCATTTGCCCTCCGGCGACACCAGCGCCATGCCGATGGCGGAATACTCCAGCGCGCTGCGAAAGCGGCTTTCGCTCTCGACGATATGTTGCTTTTCCACCCGGAAGGTGTGCATCACCATCGCCATGGCGTGCGCCGGGATCAGGATCAGCAACATCGGCAGATAGAGGCCGAGTTCGCCCAGGAAAGTGTGCTGGGAAGACTGAAGGCGCAGCAGGCCCAGCGACAGCAGGACGGTGATCAGCAGGAGAGTGCAGAAACAGACGGTGAAGGTTTCGAAGCGTGACAGCGCGATAGCCGCCCACAGCAGCGGCAGGATGACGAAGGTAAAGGGGAAGGGCAGATGTGTCAGCGCCAGATAGCTGAAGGCCAGCGAGCCCATCAGGGTCAACAGCAGCGGATACGGATTTAGCCCGGCCAACAGGCGGCGGTGATAGGTGAGCCCGAGCGGCGCCAGCGACAGCACCCCTATCGCCTCAGAGATGAACCAGGTGCCGAACGATTGCCAAAACGTTTGGTCCGGCGTGGGGGTCAGTCCGGCGGCCAGCAGCGCGCTGAACAACGGGGTAAAGATCACCGCGCAGACCACGAAGCGCAGCCAACAGCCCAGATCGCTCAGCGGATCGATCGCCGGCAGCGTGCGGCGCAGCAGCAGAGCGCACACTGCCGCTTCCAGCAGGTTGATGGCGGCCAGCTTGACCGGAATGGCGCTGAAGCCGAACAGCAGGAAGCTGGCGAGTACGATGCCTGTGCCGCTGGCCAGCAGCGGCAAACCCCAATGACGCGGAGGATGGCGATACAGCACGGCGATCGCGGCGGCGGTCGGGAACCACAGCGGCGTGAAGTGATGAGCCTCACTGGATAACGACAGGCTCAGCAAGGCGAGCAAAAATGTCGCCAGCGCCACGAACAGAGAATGTGTCAGCATAACGCCTTTGTGTGTGCCGAACGCGTTCGGCGCGCTGATATCCATAGACATCCTTACCGATGACCTCTGCCTGTGATTGGATTCATGACGTGGATGAATCAAGATGATTTATTGAAAAAGGGTAGTACAGCGCGGGAGGAAAACCTATCGGGAGGGCCGACTTTACTGCGTTAGCGCAAACCCGGCGACAGAATGACGAAAAAGCCGGCGCGGGGCCGGCTTTGAGCGTCTTACAGCAGGAACAGGGTGGCGAGGCCGAGGAAGATGAAAAAGCCGCCGGTATCGGTCAGCGCGGTGATGAGCACGCTGGAGCCGACCGCCGGATCGCGGCCCAGTTTGAGCATGGTCATCGGGATCACCACGCCCATCAGCGCCGCCAGCAGCAGGTTGAGCAGCATCGCCAGCGTCATCACGCCGCCCATCGCCGCGTCGCCGTACAGCAGCCAGGTGATCACGCCCATGATGCCGCCCCACACCACGCCGTTGATGATGGCGACGCCCAGCTCTCTGAGCATCAGGCGCGAGATGTTGCCGACTTCGATCTGGTGCAGCGCCAGCGCGCGCACGATCATGGTGATGGTCTGGTTGCCGGTGTTGCCGCCGATGCCGGCGACGATCGGCATCAGCGCCGCCAGCGCCACCAGCTGGGAAATAGTGTGCTCGAACAGGCCGATCACCCGCGAGGCGATGAATGCGGTGCAGAGGTTGATCGCCAGCCAGGCCCAGCGGGTTTTAACCGCCTTGCTGACCGGGGCGAACACGTCTTCTTCCGGGCTTAAACCGCCCATGCGGCGCAGGTTGGTGTCGCTCTCTTCGTTGACGGCGTCGACGATCTCTTCGATGGTCAGGCGGCCCATCAGTTTGCCCTTGGCGTCAACCACCGGGGCGCTGATCAGGTCGTAACGTTCGAACGCGCCGGCCGCTTCATCGGCCTTGTCCTCAGGCTGGAAGGTGGCGGGATCGCTGTCCATCACTTCGCGTACCGGGATCTCCGGGTCGTTCAGCAGCACCGCGGTGAGCGGCAGTTCGCCCAGCAGGGTGTTTTTGCGATCGGTGACGAACAGTTTATCGGTGGCGTCGGGAATGGTTTTGCGCATGCGCAAAAAGCGGTGCACTGCGCCGAGCGTGACGTCCGGCCGCACCGTCACCAGTTCGAAATCCATCATCCAGCCGACGCTGTCTTTGGCGTACTGGCTCATCTCGCGCACCTGGGCGCGCTGCTCCGGCTCCAGCGAGGTCAGCAACCGGCCCATCAGGTTACGCGGCAGGTATTGCGCCAGATAGGCCTGTTCGTCCACGTCCAGCGTTTTGATCGCTTTGAGCAGGTCTTTGTCGCTCATTTCTTCGATCAGGCTGTCCCAGACCGGTTCGGCGACTTCCACCAGCGTCTGGCCGCGCTTGCTGTTGCCCACCAGCCGCCACAGCGCCATACGTTCGTCCTGCGGCAGCGCCTCCAGCAGGTCCGCCAGGTCGGCGGCGTGCATGTCGTCCAGCAGGCCGGTGATTTCCGCCGTTTGGTTCAGCAGTTCGCTTTGGCTGAGGGCGTGTTCATCCCCTGGCCGGCCGAGAATGCCGTCGACCAATTCCTTATTGTTCAACAGCAGAGTGAGAATGCGCTGGCGGTGTTCAGCGACTTTTTTGACGTTATGGGTTGCGGCTGACATGGTGTTCCTTAACGGGCGCTCGGCGTTCCTGACGCAGGCTCATTAAAAGATAGAGCATAGCGAGTGCCGGAGTCATTTTTATGAAACGGACGGGGCGCGGCGGTTATTCAGAGGAGGCGTCCTGTTGCGGCGCGCTGACTTCGGCGGCGTTTTGCGCAGCGGCCTGTTTTTTTTCCTGATGATGAGGCACCGCCACCACGGCGGCGTACAGCAGTCGGCCGACTAAAATGATAAAGCTGATAAACAACACTATCTTCGTCATCTGTCCGGTGGTTTTCTTGCGCATATATCACCCGGTATGCCGGTATCCTGTGTTATTCGCTCGAGAATTTGTAACCGGATTTTAGGCGCTGATGACAAAAGTTGTCCATTTTTTTCCGGCGAGCGGCGCGGCGTATTAGGGTTTCGTTTAGGTTGGCGGAGCGAGGGCGGAAAGAAAAACCCCCTGGCTGGCAGGGGGCGGGGGATCAGGCGGAGCGCTGTTCGTCTTGCGAGCCTTCTTCGTCGATCAGCAGCTTCCAGCCGACGACGTCGTTCCAGTAGGCCTGCTCGCGCTCGAAGTCCAGCTGCACCAGGTTGTTTTGCGCCAGGTAGCCGGCCGGGAAGCGCAGCGTCCAGTGGTTGTCGTCGGTGGTCAGGCGCAGCGTTTCCGGCGTGGTGGTCGACTGGCGCTGGTTGTTGAGCAGGGTGCTCAGACGCAGCAGTTGGATCAGCGGCAGGTAGTGTTTCTTTTTGAACAGGTTGAGGCGCGGCAGCTCTTCCAGCTTGATCGCCTTGCGGTGGAAACGCACCAGCGCCGCCAACAGCAGCTGCTGTTCCTGGTTGAAGCCAGGCAGGTTGGAGTTTTGCAGAATGTAGGCCGAATGGCGATGCATGCCGCTGTGGTTGATGCTCAGCCCCACTTCGTGCAGCATGGCGGCCCATTTCAGCAGGGCTTCCAATTGCGGATGCACCAGCTTGGTGTTTTGCGCCATCCACTGCGAATAGAGCAGTTCGGTGGTTTCCAGCACCCGCTTGGCCTGTTCGCGGTCGATGTTGTAGTGATCGGCCAGGCTTTTGGCGGTGCGGCTGCGGATGTCCTGGTGGCGGAAGCGGCCTTCCATTTCATACAGCACGCCTTCGCGCAGCGCGCCGTCAGACAGGCGCAGATCGCGGATCGCCAGCGCATCGAACACGCCGCACAGGATAGCCAGCCCCGGCACGAACACCGATTGGCGATCTTCCGACAGCCCCGGCAGGCTCAGTGAGCCGAAGCTTTTGAACTGCAGCACCTGTTCGGCGAGCATTTCCAGGCGTTCGAGGGTGATCAGACCGTCTTTTTCGCCCATCGCCACCAGCACTTCGTGGGCGGCCTTGATGGTGCCCGAGGCGCCCAGCGCATACTGCCAGCCCTGAATGCGGTACTGCCAGGCCAGCGTTTCCAGCTTCTGCGCCGCCGCCAGCCGCGCGCGGCGGAAGTTGTTTTTGCTGATCTCGCCGCCGGGGAAGAACAGCTGGGCGAAGCTGACGCAGCCCATGCGGCGGCTTTCCGCCAGCAGCGGCTCGAAGTCTTCGCCGATCACCAGCTCGGTGGAGCCGCCGCCGATGTCGATCACCAGCTTGCGGCCTTTCTCCGGTTGAGTGTGCTCCACGCCCATGAAGATCAGGCGCGCTTCTTCCTGGCCGGCGATGATTTCGATCGGGTAGGGGATCACTTTGGCGGCGCGCTTGAGGAACACTTCAGCGTTCACCGCCTGGCGCAGGGTATGGGTCCCGACGATGGTGACGTTATCCGCCGGGAAGCCCTGCAGCCGTTCGGCAAACAGCGCCAGGCAGGCCAGGCCGCGTTCTATCGCCTCTTCACTGAGTACGTTGTTGCTGTCCAATCCGTCGGCGAGGTGCACCCGCTGTTTTAAACGGCCCAATACCTGTAAGGCGCCGTTGACGACGCGGGCGATCACCATGTGGAAACTGTTCGACCCGAGGTCGATGGCGGCGATTTCCTGCGGTTTGTTCGTTGCAGTGTTTTTTAGCGGCATAGTTGCTGGCCTACTGTCCTGGTTGTTCCAGAGCTTTTAAATACTCGTAAATAGCCACCTGGGCGCGCACTTTGCGGCGGTTGCCGCGCGGCACGTACTGGTTGCTCAGTTCTTTATCCACATAACGGGCCTTGACCGTATCGCTGAACAGGATCTCCAGAATGTCCAGAACGCGCTGTTTCAGCGCCGGATCCAGCAGCGATACCGCCACTTCGATACGGTAATCTATGTTGCGGGTCATCCAGTCGGCGGAGGACAGATACACCCGTTTGTCACCTTTGTTGTCGAAAACGTAAACCCGATCGTGTTCCAAAAAGCGATCGACGATGCTGATCACCTGAATATTGTCGCTGATCCCCGGCAGGTTGGGAATCAGGGAACACATGCCCCGCACCAGCAGACGGATCTTCACGCCGGCGCCGGACGCGGTATATAACCGATCTACCAGCCCTTTATCCACCAGATTATTTATTTTCAACATAATGCCGGCCTGTTCCCCGGCCTGGGCGTTGGCGATTTCGTTGTCGATCAGCTCATACAGCTTCAGGCGCGAGTTCTGCGGCGACACCATCAGGTTATCGAAGGTGACCGGGCGGTAGGGGTTCTCGATAAAGTTGAATACCCGGCGTACCTCGTTGGTGATGCGCGAGTCGGCGGTCAACAGCGAATAGTCGGTATAGATGCGCGCGGTTTTTTCGTTAAAGTTGCCGGTACCGATATGAGCATAGCGCACAATTTCATCGCCTTCACGGCGTGAAATCAGGAACAGTTTGGCATGGATTTTCAGCCCCGGCGCCGAGAAGATCACGTGCACGCCGGCCTCGGTCAGGCGCTTCGCCCAGTGGATGTTGGCCTCTTCGTCGAAGCGCGCCTGCAGCTCGACCACCACCGTGACTTTTTTGCCATTGTGCGCGGCGTGGATCATCGATTCGATGATGCGCGAGTCTTTCGCCACCCGGTAGATGTTGATTTTGATCGCCAACACGCTCGGATCGAACGACGCCTGGCGCAGCAGCTCCAGCACGTGTTCAAAGGTGTGGTACGGGTAGTAGAGCAGCACGTCCTTTTCGCGAATGGCGTCGAAGCCGTTGCGGAAACCGTCGAACCAGATGTGGCGCAGGCGCGGCAGCGGCTTGTTGACCAGGTTAGCCTTGCCGACGTTCGGGAAGCTGATGAAGTCTTTAAAGTTGTGGTAACGGCCGCCGGCGATCACCGAATCGTAGTTGGAGATGCCCAGCTTGCCGCGCAGCAGCTCTACCATCTCGTTCGGCATGTCGCGCTGATAAACGAAGCGCACCGGCTCGGCGGTGAGGCGCTGTTTCAGGCTGGAGGACATCAGTTCCAGCAGGCTGGATTCCATTTCGGTGACCAGATCGTATTCGGCGTCACGGGTCATCTTCATCGAATAGGCGTTGAGCGCGTCGTAGTCAAAGAAGCCCTTGAAGATATCGTCCAGGCAGTAACGCAGGATGTTGTCGAGCAGGATCATCGGCTTACGGCGGCGCGGCGCTTCCGGCGGCAGATTGACGAAGCGCGGCACCTTGTCCGACGGGATTTCCAGCAGCGCATAGTCGATGCGCGCGCCGCGGATGATCTCCACCGCCAGATAGGTGTAATCGTCTTTCAGGAACTGCACCAGGTTGGTGTCGTGGTTGATCAGGATCGGCGTGATGTGCTGGCGCAGGTGCTGTTTGAAATATTGCCGCAGCCAGATTTGCTGGTTCTCGGACACCTGGCGTTCGTTGATCAGGAAGATCTGGTTGCGCGCCATTTCCAGCAGCAGATCGTTGTACAGACCGTCGAACTCCTGATCGGTTTTCAGCACCTTGGCCTGGATCTTTTTCAGCAGATGGCGTGAGGAACCGGCGGAGCCTTGCTCTTCGCTGATCAGGATGCGCCGTTTGAGATCGGCGAAGCGGACTTTATAGAACTCGTCGAGGTTGTTGGAGTAAATGCCCAGAAAACGCATACGTTCAATCAGGGGATTGCTCTTATCTGCGGCTTCCTGCAACACGCGCTCATTAAAGGATAACCAGCTTAGTTCTTTTTCGATGTAGAGCTTTTCCTGACCCATTGCCACTCCAGTTCAAATTTAGAATAGGATCCGGGACGCAGCGTCCGGATGCCGCTCTAGTGTCCTTCATCATTATTGCGAGAGATTGACAGGAAAGTCCAACATATCCATTGCGTTGGCGCGCGGCGTTTTTCGGCGGCAATAAATTTTCCCCGCGGCGGGATGCCCGGCAGTGAAACGATCAGCATGAAATGACGGTTAGCAGGCTTATTCTTGGCGTTATAAAGCGTGTTTATGGTCATTTTTCAGCAATATATCAAATTCATATTGTCTGATGGCAGTGTAAAAAACCTGAGTTATGGCGGGTAACTTTGTCATGCAAACGTCATAAAACTGACATAAGATGCCCGGTTATCTTACGGCGCAAGCCCGATTACATCAGCGACAGCGAGACACATGACACAGACGACGGCCAATCAACATCCCCGAGATCGCATGCGCGGGCGCATCGACCGCGGCGTGCAGGCGGCAGTGACCGCCAGCGGGCTGATGGTGCTGATGACGTTGATGCTGATCTTCGTTTATCTGCTGTTCGCGGTGCTGCCGTTGTTCAAACCCGCCTCGCTCGGCCAGGCGCAGCCGCTGCCGTTCACGGTATCGGCCCCGGCGCTGGCGCTGGGCATGGACGTGCAGCAGCGCGTCGGTTATCGCATCGACGCGCAGGGCGCGGGGCAATTTTATCGTCTGACGCCGGCGCCGAGCGGCCAGGCCCAGACGCCGCTGGCGCAGCAGACGCTGTTGGCCAAACCGACGCTGCTCGCGCAGGCCGCCGGCGAGCGCGATCTGTTCGCGTTGGCGCAGGCCGACGGCCGGTTGGTGGTGGCGCGCGCGGATTTCGCCACGGCGGAAAACGGCCGGCCGCAGTGGCAGTTCCCGCTCGGGCAGCAGCCATTGGCGCTGGATCCACAGCGCAAGCCGCTGAAACTGCTGTCGCTGGCGGATGCGCATCGCGGGCAGTATCTGCTGGCCGGAGTGACCGACGATCGGCGGCTGGTGTTCGGCCGCTTCAGCCCCGACCGGCCGCCGCAGTTCAGCGAGCGGCCGCTGGAGCACGACGGGGAGCAGCTGGTGCTGACGCCGGATGGCCGCCAGCTTTATCTGCTGACCGGCAACCGGCTGGCGCGTTATCAGATCGACGGCGCACAGCTGCAGCTGCGTGAAACGCGTACCCTTGGCGAACACGCCCCGTATCAGATGACGGCGCTGCCCGGCGGCAGCGCGCTGCTGATCAAGGGCGCCGACGGCAATCTGCGCGAGTGGTTCGAGGTGGAAAAAGATCGGCGCTGGCGCCTGACGCCGGTGCAGCATTTCGACCACGGCGCCGACGGGCAGGAGCTGACGGTGGCTGAGCCTTACCGCCGGGTGTTCGCCACCCTGCGGCCCGATGGCGGCTTCTCGCTGTTCTCCGCCATTCAACCGCAGCCGCTGCTGAATACCCGTTTGGGCGCCGAGGTGCGGCAGATGGCGTTCGCGCCGCGCGGCGATGGCCTGCTGCTGGAGAGCGCGCAGGGCTGGCAGCGCTATGCGCTCGACAACCCTTATCCGGACGTTACCTGGCGTTCGTTGTGGGGCAAGGTGTGGTATGAGAACTACCCGCAGCCGGCCTATGTCTGGCAGTCCACCTCCGGCGAAGACAGTTACCAACCCAAATTCAGCCTGATGCCGGTGATCTTCGGCACCTTTAAGGCGGCGGCTTACGCGATGCTGTTCGCCATCCCGCTGGCCTTGGCCGGCGCCATCTATACCGCTTACTTTATGACGCCGGGGCTGCGGCGGGTGATCAAACCGGCTATCGAAGTGATGGGCGCGCTGCCGACGGTGGTGATCGGGCTGGTGGCCGGCATTTGGCTGGCGCCGATCATCGAGCAGTATCTGTTGGCGGTGCTGGCGTTGCCGCTGCTGCTGGCGGCGGCGGTGCTGCTGTGCGGCGCGTTGACCCATCGCTTTATGCCGCGCTGCCGGCCGGGCGTCGATCTGCTGTTGCTGCTGCCGCTGCTGGCGTTGACGGTGTGGCTGGCGCTCAACCTGGGGCCGCGGCTGGAGGTGGCGTTGTTCGGTGAGCCGCTGCATTTCTGGCTGGGGGATAATTATGACCAGCGCAATGCGCTGGTGGTAGGTGTGGCGATGGGCTTCGCGCTGGTGCCGATCATCTTCTCGCTGGCGGAGGACGCACTGTTCAGCGTGCCGGCGACCCTGAGCCAGGGTTCTTTGGCGCTGGGCGCTACCCAGTGGCAGACGGTGATCAAGGTGGTGCTGCCATCCGCCAGCGCCGGCATTTTCTCCGCGCTGATGATCGGCTTTGGCCGCGCGGTGGGGGAAACCATGATCGTGCTGATGGCTACCGGCAACACGCCGATTATCGACGGCAGCCTGTTCCAGGGGCTGCGCGCGCTGGCGGCCAACATCGCCATTGAAATGCCGGAGGCGGTCTCCGGCAGCAGCCATTACCGCGTGCTGTTCCTGACCGCGCTGGTGCTGTTTGTCTTCACCTTCGTGTTCAACACGCTGGCGGAGGCGGTGCGCCTGCGGCTGCGCAAGCGCTACACGCCGAATCAGGAGGCGCCATGAAGAACTGGGTGAAGAGCGGGTCGCCGTGGATATGGCTGACCGCCGGTTCGGTGGCCGTCAGCCTGCTGGCGCTGATCGGCATTTTGTTGCTGCTGGCCGGGCAGGGGATGCGCTATTTCTGGCCGAGCCCGGTTTATCAGTTCGAACTCAATCAGAACGGCGCCGGACCGGTGACGGTGATCGGTGAGCTGTACCAGCAGCAAAGCATTTCCCGGCGCCAGCTGACGGAGGCGGGTGTCACGCCGCCGGGCGAGGCGCAGAGCGTCGAACGCTATCTGATTAAGGTCGGCAACCGCGAGCGCGAGGGGCAGGATTTCCGCACCTTGCTGGCCAGCGATGTCCACAGCCAAAGCACGCCGCGCAGCCTGCTGGTGCTGGAACGCGACAGCCACGGCACCGCTTACGGTTATCTGGCGGGGCTGCTGGAAGACGGGCAACCGCTGACTGGCCGCAATCTGGGGCAGGCGTTGCAGCAGCGCCTGCCGCAAATCGCCGCGCTCTCGCGCCAGGCGCACGACATTCAATTCCGCGACATGGCGCGCATCAATCAGCAGTTTGACGCGCTGCGGCTGCGGGAAAAGCGCCTGCAGCGCGACGATAAGCTGGACGCCCGCGCACAGGACGCCATCAAGGCCGAACGGCTGGAACTGCAGCGGCAGTATCAGCTGTTGTCCGAACGTCTGGCGGGGCTGAACCGCGATCGCCAGCGCGATGCGTTGCTGCTGCGCGACATGCACGGGCAGACGTTGACCATTCCGCTCAGCCAGGTGCGCGATGCCTGGTACCCGAACGCCATGAACACCACCGAGAAGCTGGCACACTGGGGCGAGCAGGTGAAGAAGTTCCTCACCGACAGCCCGCGCGAAGCGAATACCGAAGGCGGGGTGTTCCCGGCCATTTTCGGCACGGTGTTGATGGTGATCCTGATGTCGATCGTGGTGATGCCGTTTGGCGTAATTGCGGCGGTATATCTGCACGAATATGCCGGCAACAATCTGCTGACGCGGGTGATCCGCATCGCGGTGGTCAACCTGGCCGGCGTGCCTTCGATCGTCTACGGCGTTTTTGGCCTCGGCTTCTTTGTTTACATGATTGGCGGCACGCTCGATCAGCTGTTCTATCCCGAGTCCTTGCCCAACCCGACCTTCGGTACGCCCGGCGTGCTGTGGGCGGCGCTGACGTTGGCGCTGCTGACGCTGCCGGTGGTGATCGTCGCCACCGAGGAAGGGCTGTCGCGCATTCCCGCCTCGCTGCGGCAGGGCTCGATGGCGCTGGGCGCCAGCCGGGCCGAGACGTTGTGGCGCATCGTGCTGCCGATGGCGGCGCCGGCGATGATGACCGGCCTGATCCTGGCGGTGGCGCGCGCCGCCGGTGAGACGGCGCCGCTGATGCTGGTGGGGGTCGTGAAATCGGTGCCGGTGCTGCCGGTGGACGAGATTTTCCCGTATCTGCACCTGGAGCGGAAGTTCATGCATTTGAGCTTCCAGATCTACGATATGGCATTCCAGAGCCCGAGCGTAGAGGCGGCGCGGCCGCTGGTGTTCGCCACCGCCTTCCTGCTGGTGACGATCGTGGTGAGTTTGAATCTGGCGGCGATGGGTATCCGCCATTCGTTGAGGGAACGGTACCGAGCATGGTCGCAGTAACAATGACGCTATTTTTGGGGAGTGCGTAATGGGTTTGATGACGCCAGGCAGTTTGCCCCGGCTGGATGTCCAGCATCTCGACGATGAACAGACCGCGCTGGCGGTCAACGGCCTGAACCTGTTTTATGGCGACAAACAGGTGCTGCATGATATTTCGCTGCGTATCCCGAAGCACCGGGTGACGGCTTTGATTGGCCCCTCGGGCTGCGGTAAATCGACGCTGCTGCGCTGTTTCAACCGCATGAACGATCTGGTGGACAACTGCCGTATCGAGGGCGAACTGCAGCTGAACGGCGCGGCGATCTCCGGCGCGCAGATCGACGTGGCGGCGCTGCGGCGGCGGGTGGGCATGGTGTTCCAGCGGCCGAACCCGTTCCCGAAATCGATCTATGAAAACGTGGTGTACGGCCTGCGGCTGCAGGGCGTGCGCGACCGGCGTTTGCTGGATGAGGCGGTGGAGCGTTCGCTGCGCGCCGCCGCGCTGTGGCATGAGGTGAAGGACCGGCTGCGCGAAAACGCGTTCCGCTTGTCCAGCGGCCAGCAGCAGCGCCTGGTGATCGCGCGCGCCATCGCCATCGAGCCGGAGGTGTTGCTGCTCGACGAGCCGACCTCGGCGCTGGATCCGATCTCCACGCTGACCATCGAAGAGCTGATTTCCGCACTCAAGCAGCGCTATAGCGTGGTGCTGGTGACGCACAATATGCAGCAGGCGGCGCGCGTCTCCGACTACACCGCCTTTATTCATCAGGGGCGGCTGGTGGAATACAACGATACCGACGCGATTTTTACCTCGCCGCGCCAGCGCCGCACCGAGGATTATATTACCGGGCGGTATGGGTGAGGCGTTTGGGCTATAAACAAACGAAAGGCTGCATCAACATGCAGCCTTTTGTCTATCAGGGGCATCAGTAATTTGCGCGGATGCGGATCGCTTCTTCTACCCACTCAGCCAGATTTTCTTTGATGTGGTTATAGACATTGGTGCTGGTCAGGTAAGGCGGATCATAGGCTTTGGCGATAGCGGAGAGTTTTGTGTCACCCAGCTTGATGTGATCCAACGGGTTTTTACCTTTCGTGGTTTGGTCGCCGGCGCTGTCTTTCAAATTGTGGATATACACCACCAGCACGCCCATGCCTTTTTTCCAGGCCTCGCAGATTTCGAAATTAATCCATTTGCGATTAGCGGTATCTTTACCGGCGAGAATCACGGCGCAACTGCGATTGTCCAACTGGCTTTTGATCCAATCGGCAATGGCTTTATCGCCGCCTTTTTTCACCTCCTCCCAATCATTATCCGTGGCCGGCCGGTTACCTTCCAGCGTGCCCATTTCACGTATCTGAGAAGCGCGCCAGTTGTCCGGCTCATAATGGAAACTGTAAAAACATTTTCTGGTCATCGGGGGTTATCCTTAGTAATGATATCGATAAGTGCCAACAGGCATTTTTTCTTCTCCGCCAGGCTGCCCGGTTCGTTAAGCTGATCCAGCAGATTCATGGCGGCGGGGTGGCGGTGGTAGAGGGTTTCTTTCATTTCCTCCTTGATTTTTCGGTAGATCTCGGCGGATGCGCTGCCAGTACAACCGATAGGTATGCAGACGCAGCCTTGTTCCGTGGCGATCTGGAACTCTTTCAATAAACCGTCGGCCAGCACGTATTCGCCTTCGGCGTTGCGTTTGTTGCCGAACAAAAAGATTGCGATGCCGCTGAGCGAAATCATGTTCTGACGGTATTCGTGCCAAAGTGCCGGTAGGGTAATGCCGCCGCTGGCGAATTGGGGGAACGGACGCAGCACCAGTTGGCTTTCGCTGATTTTCCCTTGGCTGTCGTAAATGGCTTCCAGTGCGCCGTTGATCACCGCCGTGCCTACGCCCCAGCCGAAGCCGTTGACGATGCGGTGCTGTTTGCGGATAAGCAGGCGCGCCAGACGATGTATGAACTGGATGGACTCTTCACGGGCATAAGGATGGTAGTTGTCGGCGCTGCCGGAGATAAACACCGTGCTTTTCTTAAACTGCGTTTCGATGGCATACAGCAGGTCGGTGATTTGCCGATAGTCATCCACCAGCAGCGTTTGAATGCCGTAACGGCGCAGATCGTTGATCATCAAGCTTTGTTTACGGCTGTTGTAGTCACAGGACGCCTGATCTTCACTGCCGCTGTCGCCGAGCTGAACGCGCCGCATAATGCAGTAGTGATTTCTTTTCCCTTCGGCATACTGTGCATAGAGGCGGCTCAACACATACTGCAGATTGGGATCTTCGAAGCTGAAACCGATAAACAGGAACGTTTTAGCGGTCAGTTCCGCCATCAGCATGTTGATAAAGGGAAGGTGTGTTCGGGAGTAAGTTTCGTATTGTTCGCGGGTGATAATCGCCTGGTTGGGATTTCTATAGTCACCATGCATTTTATATAAAACAACATCACGTTTGTGAATGTTATTGGTCAGGCTTTCCGGTGTGGTTTTAACGTCGCATACGCGATTATAACGGGCATAGCTTTTTTCAATCAGGTCGTCGTAGTTAGTGGTCCAAAGTGACGCTATCGGTAATCTGGCGATAATCCGGTGGTTTTCTGTTTCTTCCGCCTGTTCAGCGAACTCTGTAATGATTTTTTGATTTATCTTATGTCTGTTGCCTTTTTCATTGAGGTGATACTGCGCCAGGGAAATAAGATCGCTCTCTTTTTCGATATCCAGCTCCAGTTCATAAGCGATATCGCCGATAAGCTCTTTCCAGCTGACGAAACCGGCGGGGATGGACAGCCCGGCGCCGGCAAACAGCGCAGCGCTGCCAGCCTTAATATCATTAACGTAATCACGAATAAACAGTTCTATATCACGGTTAAACATGAGATTATTCCCGATATTTTTTCTTTATTGATTAACTAATAACTATGTTTTTTATGAATTAATTATGCGAATAGAACTACCAAGATAAAAGGGTGAATTAACTTTGTAAACTCTGCTTGTTTGTTTTTGTCGATATTGAGCGTGTTATTTTTATATTGAATTTATTTGTTTTTATTATTCTTTTTTTTAATTTTAATATTAATTAAATGCGCTCTGGGTAATAAGCTGCAGTAGCTGTGGCATATGCGCATTTTTTCCGCGTTGTGATTTAGATCAAACAAAAATAATTCTCATTATTATTGATTGGTGGCATAAAATGTATATACTCCGCTAAGGTGTGTAAATTAATGTAAATGGATGTATTTAAATGTGTGCATGGAAGCCGAGGGTTTGGCCTGTGCTTTTGGTGTTTTGCAGCTCTGCGTGGTGCGCGGAAATCACCAGCCCTGCCGATCGCGACAGCATTACCCAACAGCAGAAAACGTTGCTGGAACAGGCCCAGCAACAGCGCGAGGCGCTGCAAAATAACGTTGAATTGCAGGCGTTACCGCTGCCTGTGCCGGCCGCCGCAGGAGCGGTTTGCCAGCCGGTGCGGCAGATTGTTTTTGAGGGCGCCGAGCATCTTTCCTGGTCGGTAAAAGAAAGCCTGGCGCGCCCGTATCAGGGGCGCTGCCTGACGCTGGAGCACATCAACCGTCTGGTGCGCGAAACCACCAACGCTTATCTGCAACGCGGCTATGTCACCTCACAGGCCTGGCTGCAGGAGCAGGATATCTCCCGCGGCGTGTTGATCGTCAGCGCCAGCGAGGGGCGAATCGAGTCCATCACGCAAAACGGCGAGCAGACGCCAGCGTTGAAGATGGCGTTCCCCGGTCTGGTTGGTGGCGTATTGAATCTGCGCGATATTGAGCAGGGCATGGAGCAGCTCAACCGCCTGCCCTCGCAACAGGTGACTATCGATATCCAACCTGGCGAGCAACCCGGCTTTTCCAACGTGGTTTTGCTGCGTGGCGCCACGCGCGCGCCGGTTTCTTTTTCTTTCGGCGCGGATAACAGCGGCCAGAAAAGCACCGGCACCGGACAGATGAACGCCGCCTTCTCGCTGGATAATCCGCTGCGTCTTGCGGATCAATGGTCGCTTTCCGCAGCGCGCAATAACGATTTCAGCCCGCATCATCGCAGCCGCAGCCTGAACGGCAGCGTCACCTTACCCTATGGCTATTGGCTGTTCAGCTATCAGTATGCCTGGAACGATTTTTTCCAGCAGGTGCCGTTCAACGGTGCCGCTTACCGCTATCAGGGCAATAACCAGACCCAGCGTTTGGGCGCCAACCGCACGTTGCTGCGGGATGGCAAACGTAAGCTGGCTGTGGATATCGGGCTGGCGCGGCGCACCACGGAAAATAAGCTGGCGGGGGAACGGTTGAGCGTCAGCAGCCCGACGCTCAGCATCGCCAGCCTGGGCCTCAATTACAGTACGGTCACGGGCGGCGGTTATATGACGCTGAACCCAACGATAAGCCGTGGGCTGCGCATGCTGGGCGCCACCGCCGACGATCCTGAGCGAAACGGGGCGCCGCGCAGCGAGTTCCGTAAGCTTGGCCTCAGCGCCAGTTATTTCTATCCGCTCGCCCCCTCTCTTTACTACCTGACCTCGGCCTACGGGCAAACCAGCGCAGACAACCTGTATGCCGGCGAGCGCATTTCCATCGGCGGGCAATACTCGGTGCGCGGCTTTAAAGAGCAGTACCTGACCGGTAATCGCGGCGCCTACTGGCGCAATGAACTCAACTGGCAATGGCAGACCTTGCCGGGACTGGGGGAGCTCTCTTTGACCGGCGCGTTAGACGCCGGCTGGCTGCAGGGGCGCGCCGGGCAGATAGACGGCGGCAGCGTCGTCGGTGCGGCGCTGGGCGCCACGCTAAGCGGCCGTTGGTTTAATCAGGCGATCACCGTCGGTAAACCGCTGACGCACCCAGACAGCCTGCAACCGGATCGTTGGGTGGCCTACTGGCAAGCCACCGTCACGTTATAACGCCAGCACACAGCAGGAACGCCCTCGGCGTTCACAACAACATCCTTTCGAAGGAATGAATATGGATAAGCTCAACCCTCCGTTGGCGCGGGGCGCCAGCTATTTGCTGATCTACCTGACGGCTTTCCAACCGTTGCACCCGGCGTTCGCTGCCGGTATCACCGCCGCTAACGGCAATACGCAGGTGGTTATCAAGCCGGGCGACGTACCGGTGGTGAATATCGCCACGCCGAACGGTGCGGGCATCTCGCACAACACCTATAAAGATTTCAACGTTGGGCCACAGGGCGCCGTGTTGAATAACGCCACGCACGGCGGCAAAACGCAGCTGGGCGTGGAGATCTACAGCGCGCAGGGCAACACCTACCTGAAGGGAAAACCGGCGGAGTTGATCATCAATGAGGTGATCGGCGGCAGTCGTTCCGAGCTGCAGGGCAAGCTCGAGGTATTCGGCAACAAGGCCAACGTGATGATCGCTAACCCGAATGGCATCACCTGCGACGGCTGCGGCTTTATCAATGCGCCGGGCGTGACGCTGACCACCGGCAAACCGCAGTTCGACAAGCAGGGCGCGCTGGAAGCGCTGGAGGTGAAAAAAGGCGGTGTCACCATCGGCGGTAAAGGGCTGGACGGTAGCGGCGCCGACTACGTCGATATCATCAGCCGCGCCACCGAGCTGAACGGCAAAATCAATGCACAAAATCTGTCGCTGACCCAGGGCGCCAACCGCATCAGCTTCAAGGACGGCAGCATCAAACCGATCGCCGGTGAAGGCGCTAAGCCCCAACTGGCCGTGGATACCAAGGCGCTGGGCGGCATGTACGCCAACAAAATCCGCCTGGTGGCCAATGAGGATGGAGTAGGGGTGAACCTGAAAGACCTCACCAGCAAACAGCGGGATATTACGCTGAGCGTTAACGGGATGATTGAGTTGGGCAATACACACGCCGCGACAGACTTGAACGCCAGCGCCAGAGAAATTCATATCTCATCGGGCGTGAAGGTTCGTGGGGAACGTGACGTGACGATGGCCGCTGATACGCTTAATAACAACGGTAATGTTACGGCACATCGCGATATGCGGGTGTTTGCCGATACGATACGCAATGTGGCATTACGTGATGGTGACAACACCGCATTGCATAGCAACAATAATCTTTGGATCCAGAAAGATGCTCAGGGGAATAAATCTAAACAGATAGAAAATCGCTCCGCGCGCATTCAGACCAATAGTGGCGATTTGGTTATTCGTACCAACAAGCTTGATAACGTGCGGCAGACATTGGCGATTTCTGACCAAATAGAGCCTGTTGATCAAGAAGGAATGCGATTATTTGGTAGCGTATTCAATGCGTATAAAAACGGAGATATAAAAAACCGACAAGATCTTTATAAAGAAGACATGTCGAAGTGGGAGAAATGGCTGCTACCTTGCACGACATCGGAGGAATGTACTTATGCAAATCGGCACTTAGCTAATTGGATACTCGATGAGCGAGTTCGAACCCGCGTTACCTCTAATTCTTCTCCTGCCATTATAGCGTCTGGCAAAAACAGCTACATTAATGCTGGCTCATTGTGGAATGATGCCAGCCAACTGAAGGCTAAAGGAGATATGATCCTTACAGGTAATACCTTCAGTTCCATCAACCACGCCTTTGGTACAAAAGAACGCTTCAACAAATTTAAACCAGATACGGAAGCTTACATCCAATATGAAAAGCTGGGATGGCCTTACCCCCCATTAAGTTATGTCGATACCGGAGAGCGAGCTTTCCGTTGGAGTTATGACGGTATAATTGATGGCGGTATGGTCGCTGATGGCAATCTGACTGCAGACTTCAAGAATCAGATCGAAATCAGAACGGTGATGCCCCATGAAAGCCAATTAAACGACATCAATACGGCTGGGCGCCCGGAAACTATCAGGGCAAAGAATGTACTCCTGCATGCGGCTAATATCGTCAATACCGATGCCATCAACGCGGTAGGCAACATCACCGCTATCGCCGAAGACCGCATCGTGCTGGGTCAAGGTATCCTTTCTGCCGGCAAAGAGCTGAATTTGAGCGCCGTTAATACTATCGATGTATGGCAAAGCGAACTGAAAGGGCAAGACATCACGCTTACCGCGCGTACCGGTGAGATAAAAGTTCACACCAGCGAAAAGCCTAATTACTACCATCAGAATGGTGTGCGTTGGCTGGGCAGTCTGCTGGCCTCTCGTGACCTGACGCTGACTGCAGGCAGCACCATTACGCTGCTCAATACGTTGCTGGCGCCACAAAGTCGCAATATCAGCATGACTGCTTCCGGTAGCATCTCTCTTATCAAAAATGATGCCGTACTGATGCGCGATCGTCCCGGTGAATATCTGCCATCAGACAAGCTGCAACACTACTTCAATGGCCTGTTGAACACAGGAAAACTGAACGCCACCGGCTCGGTCTCACTCAATAGCGGCGGTTATCTGGCGCTGCGCGGTGTCAACATCAATGCCGGCAAGGATGTGACGCTGCTGGCCGGGCATAATGCCGACCTCAACTACCGGGCGCTGGGCGGTAATTCTGGGCATCTTTTTGCAACCTCACGTACCCCAGAACTCGGCAGCAAGATACACGCTGGCGGTAATTTACTGATTAACTCGGCCCGCGACATCGGCACCCAGGGCGGCGCGCTCTCCGCCAACGGCAATATCACGCTGCTGGCCGGGCAGAATCTATGGTTATCGAATGTCGCCTATTCCGCCATTGATGCTGCCAACGACAACAACAAAGACGATCGCCATGTGGTCACTACCCTCAGCGCCGGGAAAAACCTGACCGCGGCGGCGAACAACCAACTGCTGACTTACGGTGCCAGGTTGACTTCCGGCGCTAACATGACGCTAACCTCCGGCGGCGATATGCGCTTCGAGGCGGTGCAAAACCACACTTACCGAGAAGGTGGCAACGAATTTACCGAAACTCGCACCCAGCAAGGGACCGAGCTGAATGCCGGTGGCCTGATGACGGTGATTTCCGGCGGCAGCATTCTGTTCCAGGCGACCAAACTGGTAGTGAAAGGGTTGGGGGCAAACTGGAAACCGCCGGTAGCGGTGACTGATTGGGGCAGCCGCATCGCCGTTGCCGAGCAGCAACTTCAAAATGCGCAGCAGCGCATTAATCAGGCGCAGCAGGATAAGAGTCGCGCTGAACAAGCGAAGCACGGTAAAAGCAATGAGTTAACTACGCTGCAGCGTGACATTAACTCGCTAAAACAAAGACAAGCGGAGGTAATCAAGAAATCTCAAGAGTTTACAGCCAAGCACGGCAAGCTAATGGAAATAAACGACTGGGGTTTATGGCAACAAAGTGCTGCCATCGCAGCCGAAGGTATCGGCATTACCCATGATTTATTGGAAAAGGAGAAGCGAGCGAATGCGCTCCCCAATGAAATCAATGCCGAACAATCCGCCCTCAATGATGCACAACAGCGCCTCTCTCAGGCCACCCAAGACCGCGATGGCGCACAATCACGTCTGACTACCGCACGCAATGAAGCTAAAAGCAAAGGGGCAGACGAGGCTAAGCAAAAAGCTCAGGTCGACGCCCACAACCAGGCTGAAGCCATGCGCGCCGGGAATATGGATATCGCCGCCAAGGGCGGCTATCTCTACGCCCAGGCGATGGAAGAGTCCAGCCATTACGAAAAAAAGGAAACCAAGCGCAAATGGTGGGGCAAGAAAACCGAGGTTAAGCAGACCCGCCACGACGTGACCAACAAGGTTACCGAGTTTACCGCCGCCGGCAATATCACGCTGATGAGCCGCGACGACAGCACCTATGAAGCCAGCAAAATCGCCGCCGGGCAAAACGCGCGCCTGACCAGCACGCATGGCCAGGTTAACTTCCGCGCGGTGAAAAACACCTCTTTCGAACAGACCGTCAGCAATTCGAAAGGCTTCTTTATCAAGCAGGCCAATAAAGGCTATGAAGACAATAAGTGGGTGCTGCCGAGCATTCATACCGGTGGCGCCTTGACCGTGGATGCCGCCAAGGGCGTCAGCGCCGATGTGAAGGTAAAAAACGGGCAGGCGTTGCAAAGCGCTATCGACGCGCTGGGCAATACGCCGGGCACTACCTGGGTCAAAGATCTGAATAAGCGCAACGACGTGCAGTGGAGCAAGGTCAAGGACGCCTACGACAGCTGGGATTACAAGAGCCAGCACTTGAACCCGGCGGTGGCGGCGGTGATCGCCATCGCGGCCGCGGCGGTGACCGCAGGCAGTTCATTGGCGGCCACGGCGGCCTCCAGCGTTTCCGGCGCCGTGGGCGGCGGGGCGGTAACCAGCGGCGCGGTCACCGCCGGGATGTCTTCGCTGGCCTCCCAGGCGGCAGTCGCGCTGGTGGAGAATCAAGGCAACCTGTCGAAAACCCTGCAGGCGCTGGGCAGCAATGAAAACGTCAAGGCGACCGCCACGGCGATGGCGATCGGCGGCGCGCTCAACGGCTTCGACAGCGCTATGGGCTGGAGCAAGGACGCGGCGGGCAAACCGCTTAACCCGAACAACGTCAAACTGCCGCAGCTGAGCAACGGCGACTGGAGCAAAGTGGCGCAGCGGGTGGCCGGGCAATCGGTCATCAGCTCCAGCCTGAATACCGCCATCAATGGCGGCAGCTTCAAGGACAACCTGACCAATGCGCTGCTGGCGAACATCGGCAGCCAGGTGCAGGCCGAGGGCGCCAATCTGATTGGGGATAACGGCGAAGTCCTGGGCGCGGCCGGGAAGTCAGTCAGCCATGCGGTTGTGGCGGGCATCGCCGCGGAAATCGGGCGCGGCGACGGTAAAGGGGCTGCTGCCGGGGCGTTGGCGGCGGAGCTGGCCGGGGTGATATTGGGCGACAATATCATCAAGCCAGAGGAGTGGCAGAAGAAATCGGAACAGCAGGCGCAAATGGCCAGAGTCGCAGGGGCTATAGCTGGCGCTGTCTTTACTGGTAAGCCAGGGGGAGCATATAGCGGAGCCGATTCAGCGGAGAGCGTGACTCGTTTCAACCACCAAGAGCACTTGAAGTTTATGTTTGGGGAGCAGGGGGTACGCTATTTTCAGGGCATTGCGTCTCTTGGTGAGCAGTTGGATACTGAAGGCCAAAGCCCTGACCAAGTCTCAGCCGCGTTTGTTCGTTACGCAAAGGGCAATATGCCAGAAGGTCAGGATGCAGCAAAAGGCATCATTACCGCGTGGGGGAGTTTCTTCGGCATTCCACTTGATGTGGTGATGTCCAACCAAACGTTGGACATGAAAAAGGCCGTGGAGATAGTGGCGGCCGGCGTTCCTTCCTCTGAGGGGAAACTTATACAGTATGTAGCAGCTAAGTCACTGCTAAAACTGGCGGATTTAAAGTATATCAAGCTGGCTGAAAATGAGCTAAAAGCAGAGATACTAGGATTAAAATCAAACACGCAGGCATCTGAGATTGCAGCAATGATTGGAGCCTATGACTCTCGGTCAGGAAGGATAGCCGTGGGAGCGAGTGATAGCAAGATTATCGCTGAAAAACTGCATCCACAAACTGTTCAATATATAGAAAAACAGTTGGGAGTAAAAATAGGGGAGTTCACCAAGTTATGTAATAATAAAGCAGGTGCGTGCGCAGAGGTAAATGCAGCAGATAAGCTTATTCGCCAAGGTGTTCGACCAGAAGATGTCAAGTTTACCGATGCCTATAGAACTCGATTTGTATATCGAGATAAAGAGTTAAAAAATGATCATGTTATTAGCGCCTGCAAAAACTGTGAAAGTACATGGCCGAATGGAGTGAAAAAATGAATAACGATCTAACCCCTGATTGGACACCTGGAGCAGGAAAGATTTATACATGGTATGCCATGGACAAAAACGGCAGGATAGGCGTTTTTGTTAATAACTGCTGGGGGGATTTACCTCGATGTATACTTCTTTCAGAAGATGCTAGTGATATGCTTATTAACATTTCTGAATACTTATATGAAGAGTCTCAGGTTTTTACTTCATATCCTGAAGATAAAGCTGGGGGATATTTAGTTGATTTATTTCCTGCATGGATAGGACCAAAAACGAAAGAAAAAGTGAAAGAAAGCCATGATGAGGCTTTTGCTAAAAATAGACTATCTAGTGAAGCAAACTTTGCAATTAATAAAGGTGTTTTTATCTACTTTGCAGTAGAGGGAAATTATCCAGGAGAAGATTATCCAGTTGGTTATGATGGCGAAAGTGAAATGGGAGATTACTATCGTTATCTGGTGCCGACGGTGTACGGGAGTATTGATGATTTTCCTGATGAACTGAAATCTGGGATCGCAGTATCGGATTCTATTGATTTTACTGTCGATAGATTGATACCCAGCAAGAGTATCAATCAGTATTTTAAAACCATGTATGGACAGTAACGTTATAGTTATCATCAGAAATAAAAACGCGTCAGCGTAATGTCGTTAATTTAATGAGTTTGGAGATGCCTGTTGGTGTCTCCATTATGTGATGATACTCTGCTTTTCAGGGGGCATCCGCTCTCTCTTATTTAGTGTTGAGCTTTATTGGATGCTTAAAAGATGTTTGAGTTATTCAGTGGCGATGAAAAGACAAAAGCTCACTGGACTATTGATATAGTCGGCAAATCAAGTGTTGGTGACACTGTTGGGCAAAATATTAAGAAAGTTGAAATAAAATTCAGGTGATTAAAATGAAACCAATAATCTCAGATTCATTATATGAAGAAAGAGTGTATACGTTGGAAGGTATGTCTATAGGTGCTCTTTGGGAAGTCAGTTGCCCAGATGAGGACATTTGGAATGATGCCTTCCCTTTTGAAGAAAAGAAAGAATATTTCTTTGCGTTTCTTCAACGCTTGCTCGAAGACGGGAAGATCAAACTGGCCAGCCGAGGCGAATTCCTGGAGGGAGGTATCGATGAACAGATTGCACTATATCGCGAAAAATTCCCAAAAAAATCAGGAGGAAATGGATGCCGATGCCTTCGACGGATTCTGGTTTCTGACAGAAGAATGCCCAGGTGGAATTGTCTGGATCCATGACAGCGGCTATGAAGATTGGACTTGACCTGCTCACAGAAACGGCTCTTCGGAGTCGTTTTCTCTTGATGTTGTATCCCATATAAACGCCGATAGGACGCGGCGGGCAAACCGCTTAACCCGAACAACGTCAAACTGCCGCAGCTGAGCAACGGCGACTGGAGCAAAGTGGCGCAGCGGGTGGCCGGGCAATCGGTCATCAGCTCCAGCCTGAATACCGCCATCAATGGCGGCAGCTTCAAGGACAACCTGACCAATGCGCTGCTGGCGAACATCGGCAGCCAGGTGCAGGCCGAGGG
>NZ_JAAABD010000005.1:0-320370 GCF_009900725.1 Serratia sp. Z4 | reverse complement strand
GCGGGCTGCGTATACTACGCTTTTCGCCCGGAGAGTCAAGCGTTTATTTCGCTTTCTTCTCGCTGACCCGGCGGCTTGTCAGTCGTTGTTCCCGGTCAGTGGAGGCGCATTATAGGGAGTTCTCGGCAGGCCGCAACCCCTAATTGCAAAAAACTTTTCAAGCGCGGATTTTTTCAACAAAAGGGCGAAAAAGCGGCGAATTAATGTCACTTTTTCAGGTAAACAGCCATAAAAGCTGGCGATCACTGGAGTAAAATAGAAATAACGATGTCAGTAAGGATCCGCAGCCATGCCGTTAAATGCACAACAACAGGCCGCCCAACGCAATCTTTCTTATCTGCTTGCAGAAAAACTCGGCCAACAAATTCTGGCAGGCGATTATCAGGCCGGCAGCATCCTGCCTGGTGAAATGGAACTGGGCGAGCAATTCGGCGTCAGCCGCACCGCGGTGCGCGAAGCGGTAAAGATGTTAGCCGCCAAAGGCATGTTGTTGCCGCGCCCGCGCATTGGCACCCGCGTGATGCCGCAAAGCCAATGGAATTTCCTCGATCAAGATTTACTGACCTGGTGGATGACGCGGGAAAACTTCGATCAGGTGATGCAACACTTCCTTATCTTGCGCACCTCGCTGGAGCCGCAGGCCTGCGCGTTGGCGGCAAACCACGCCAGCCCGCAACAAACCAAGTTGCTGGCGGGGCTGATGGCGGAAATGCGCGCGCTGCATACCCAGTTTGATCGCGAGCGTTGGATCCAGGTCGATACCCAATTCCACCAGCTTATCTACGAGGCCAGCGGCAACCCGTTCCTGACCTCGTTCGCCAACCTGTTCAGTTCGGTGTACCAAAGCTACTTCCGCGCCATCACCGGCAATGAAGTGATCAAGCTGCGCCATCATCAGGCTATCGTCGATGCGATACTCGCCGGAGACAGCGCAGGCGCACTCGTCGCCTGCCAGGTGCTGCTGAAAGAGAAAGACTAGACACGCTCCCCGCTTATATATAGAAGAAAGAGACGAGGGACAGACGACCATTTAACCAGGACCGACCATGACCCAATCCGCGCGCAGTATGGCAGGACTACCGTGGATCGCCGCAATGGCGTTCTTTATGCAGGCGCTGGACGCCACTATCCTCAACACCGCGCTGCCGGCGATCGCCCAAAGCCTGGGGCGTTCGCCGCTGGCGATGCAATCGGCCGTCATCAGCTACACGCTGACGGTGGCGATGCTGATCCCGGTCAGCGGCTGGCTGGCGGATCGCTTCGGCACTCGACGGATATTCATCTTCGCCGTCACGTTATTCACCCTCGGTTCGCTGTTGTGCGCCCTCTCCCCCACGTTGAGCGTGCTGGTTGCCTCTCGCGTGCTGCAGGGCATCGGCGGCGCGATGATGATGCCGGTCGCGCGGTTGGCGCTGCTGCGCGCCTACCCGCGCAGCGAACTGCTGCCGGTGCTGAACTTCGTCACCATGCCCGGCCTGGTCGGGCCGATTCTCGGGCCGCTGCTGGGCGGCTGGCTGGTAACCTACGCCACCTGGCACTGGATTTTCCTGATCAATATTCCTATCGGTCTGCTCGGCATCTTCTATGCACGCAAATACATGCCGGACTTCACCACGCCCAAACGCCGCTTCGATTTCCTTGGTTTTATGCTGTTCGGCCTGAGTCTGGTGCTGATCTCTACCGGGCTGGAACTGTTTGGCGAGCGGGTGCTGGCGAGCTACGTTTCGCTGGGCATTCTGCTCAGCGGCTTCGTGATGCTGTTCGGCTACATCGCGCACGCACGCCGCCACCCTCAGCCGCTGATCGGTCTCGACCTGTTCAAAACCCGCACCTTCTCGGTCGGCATCGCCGGCAACGTCGCCTCCAGGTTGGGCACCGGCTGCGTGCCGTTTTTAATGCCGCTCATGCTGCAGGTGGGATTCGGTTACACGGCAATCGTCGCCGGTTGCATGATGGCGCCAACCGCCATCGGCTCACTGATGGCGAAATCCACCGTCACTCAGGTGCTGCGCTGGTTCGGTTATCGTAAAACGCTGGTCGGCATCACCGTTATCATCGGGGTGCTGATCGCCCAGTTTGCCCTGCAAAGCCCGGGCATGCCGCTGTGGCTGATGATCCTGCCGCTGTTCGTGCTGGGCATGGCGATGTCCACCCAGTTCACAGCCATGAACACCATCAGCCTGGCGGATTTGAACGACGCCAACGCCAGCGCCGGCAACAGCGTCCTGGCGGTCACCCAACAACTGTCCATCAGCTTCGGCGTGGCGATCAGCGCGGCGGTGCTGCGTTTTTACGAATCCCTGTCGTTAGGCACCATGATCGACCACTTCCATTACACCTTTATCACCATGGGGATCGTCACCGTGGCGTCGGCGCTGGTGTTTATGTTGCTGAGAAGGAAAGATGGCCGCAATTTGATCAGCGGCCAGGAAAGCAAGAAAGAAGCGAAGGCGGCCAGTTAACGGCGCCCCACCGAAGCGCGCTCCACCAGCTCGGGCGTCAGCACCAGCACCTGGGGCGCGCGCTCCGGATTTTGCAGGCGGTTGATCAGCGCATCGATCGCCAGCTCGCCCAGCGAATCCTTCGGTTGATGAATGGTGCTCAGCGGCGGCGCCAGATAACGCGCCAGCTCAATATCATCGTACCCCATCACCGCCATATCCTGCGGCACGGAAAGCCCGGCCTGATACAGCGCCTGATAAACGCCTACCGCCACCGCGTCGTTGCCGGCGAACACCGCATGCGGCGGTTCGTCCAGCGCCAACAGTTGGCGCATGGCGTTCACGCCGCCCTCAAACTCAAAGTCGCAATGCACTTCATACCCTGACGGAACCGGTAATTCGGCGCGCCGCATCGCGTTGCGATAGCCTTCCAGCCGGTGACGGGCGGTGGTTTTATCCTGCGGGCCGGCGATGCAGGCGATCTTGCGGTAGCCGCGGGCGATCAGATGATCGGTCGCCATCTCGCCGCCCAGCAGCGAGTTATCCTGAATAATGTCGTTGGCACCCTCGAACGGCGCCCAGTCCATCATCACGATCGGCAATGACGGGTAACGGCTCAGGGCATCTTGCGATGGCCGGTGATTTTCGGTGCACATCAACAGCAAACCGTCGACGCGCTTTTGCAGCAGCGTCTCCATGCTGCGGTTCATGCGCGCGGCATCTTCTTCGGTATTGCACAGGATCAGGCTGTAGCCACGTTCATAACAGCTGCGCTCCACGCCGCGCACCACTTCGGCATAAAACGGGTTGTTGCTGGCGGTCACCAGCATGCCGATGGTGCGGGTTTGATTAAGCTTCAGGCTGCGCGCCAGCGCAGAAGGCGCATAGTTCAACTGTTCCACGGCCGCCATGACCTTGTCGCGCACGCTGTCGCTGACAAAGCGATTGTTGTTGACCACATGCGAAACGGTAGAGGTTGAAACGCCCGCCAGGCGGGCGACATCTTTCATGGTGGCCAAAGGATCACCCCTGTTGCTGCAAGAAGGCGTCAATCTCTTCGCGCCACGGCACCGAAGGCTGCGCGCCGGGGCGGGTTACGGCGATCGCCGCCGCCGCATGGGCGAAACGCACCGCGTCGGCCATGCTGTTGCCTTCCAACAGGGCGGTCACCAGCGCACCGTTAAAGGTATCGCCGGCGGCGATGGTATCCACCGCTTGCACTTTGAAGCCGGGCACCCGTTTGCCGTTGCCGTTTTCGCTCAGCCACACGCCACGGCTGCCGAGGGTGATGATCACCGTCGCGATGCCTTTGTCGTGCAGCGCCTGCGCCGCGCGCGCCGCATCGGCGTCGTTGTCCACAGCGACGCCGGTCAGGCGCTGCGCTTCGGTTTCATTCGGGGTGATCATATCAATCATCCCCAGCAGCTCGTCCGGCAGCTCGCGCGCCGGGGCCGGGTTGAGGATCACTTGCGTTTGATGTTGCTTGGCCAAGCGGGCGGCGGCGATCACCGTCTCCAACGGCGACTCCAGCTGCATCAGCAGGGCATCGGCGTCGATGACTTTTTGCCGGTAGCGCGCCAGGTAATCCGGCGTTACCGCGGCGTTGGCGCCGGCATTGATGCCGATCACGTTCTCGCCTTCGGCGTTGACGAAGATCAGCGCCACGCCGGTGGTGCTGTCGGCGATGGCTTCAATCGGTTGGGTATCAATGCGATCGCTCGCCAGCTGCCGGCGGACACGCTCGCCGATATCGTCGGCGCCCACGCAGGCGATAAAGGCGATCTCCGCCCCACTGCGCCCGGCCGCCACCGCCTGATTCGCTCCCTTGCCGCCAAACGCCACCTTATACTGCTTCCCGATCACCGTTTCGCCCGGGTGGGGGAATTGTTCAATATTGAGGATATGGTCGGCATTGATGCTGCCCAGAACCACCAGCTTACCTGTTTCCATCGCATTGATTCCTGAATTGCGCGCCATCGTAAACGCCCCGTCCCGATGGCGCTGGTATGACTTACTTAGTGACCAGTTTCAAATCGACCGGAATGGTCGCCGGCACTTTTTCGCCTTTCAGCACTTTATCGGCGGTTTCCACGCCTATCACGCCGATCTGATCGGGACGCTGCGCCACGGTCGCCGCCAGCTTGCCGCCTTCAACCGCTTTCACGCCGTCGGCGGTGCCGTCGAAGCCTACCACGATCACGTCGGTTTTACCGGCGGTTTGCAGCGCACGCAGCGCGCCCAGCGCCATTTCATCGTTCTGGGCAAATACCGCCTGCACATCCGGGTGAGCGGTCAGCAGGTTCTGCATCACGTTCAGGCCCTTGGTGCGGTCGAAATCGGCCGGCTGGCTGGCCAGCAGCTTGAATTTATTCTGATCCAGCGACTGTTTGAAGCCTTCGCCGCGTTCACGCGCGGCGGAGGTGCCGGCAATGCCTTCCAGCTGAATCACCTTGGCGTCGGCGCCCGCTTTCTTGGCGATGAAGTCGCCGGCCATTTTGCCGCCCACGCGGTTATCCGAAGCGATATGGCTCACCACTTCACCCTTGCTCGCCACGCGGTCCAACGTGATGACCGGGATCTCAGCCTGGTTGGCCATCTTGATGGCGTTACCGACCGCATCGGAGTCGGTCGGGTTGATCAACAGCAGCTTGGGCGCCCGCACCATCAGATCCTGCACGTTGGCCAGTTCCTTCGCCGGGTTGTTTTGGGAATCCAGCACCACCAGGTTATAACCCAGCTTGTTGGCCTCTTGCTGCGCCCCATCCTTCATCGAGACGAAGAACGGGTTGTTGAGGGTGGACACCACCAGCGCGATGGTCTCTTTGGCCATGGCATTGGCGCTCAGGGTGGCGCTCAGCGCGATGGCGGAGGCTAAGGTTGCCAGTTTTTTCATTTTCATCATCGTGATTCCTGTAGGGGGAGGTTACTTGTTGCTTTTGTTATCTACCAGAACCGCCAGCAGTATCACCACTGCCTTCACGATCATTTGGTAGTAGGAAGAAACACCCAATAAATTCAGGCCGTTGTTCAGGAAGCCGAGGATCAGCGCCCCGATCAGCGTGCCGACGATGCGCCCCTTGCCGCCGGCCAGGCTGGTGCCACCCAGCACCACGGCGGCGATGGCGTCCAGCTCATAGCCTGTGCCGGCGGTCGGCTGCGCCGACGAGAGGCGCGCCACTTCGATTACCCCCGCCAGCGCCGCCAACAGGCCGCACAGCGAGTAGACGATAATCTTCACTTTATCGACGCTGATGCCGGACAGACGGGTCGCCGCTTCATTGCCGCCCAGGGCATAAATATAGCGGCCCAGGCGCGTATGGTGCAGCATATACCAGGCGGCGATGAACACGATCGCCATGATCCAGATCGGCGTCGGCACGCCCAGCGGACGGCCGATGCCGAACCAGCCGAAGGTGTCGGCCACGTCGGTAAAACCGGTGTTGATCGGGCTGCCGTTGGTGTACACCATGGTGACGCCGCGCAGCAGCAGCATCATCACCAGCGTGGCGATAAAGGCCTGCACTTTGCCTTTGGCGACGATCACCCCGGTGCAGGCGCCAATCGCGGCGCCCAGCGCCAAGGCCGCCGCCACCGCCACCAGCGCGTTGACTTCAAAGCCGACGATCGACGCCGCCACCGCGCCGGTCAGGGCCAGCAGCGATCCCACCGACAGATCGATGCCGGAAGTGAGGATCACCAGCGTCATCCCCACCGCCATGATGGCGTTGACCGAGGTCTGCTGCAGAATATTGAACAGGTTGTTCAGTGTGAAGAAGTTCGGGCTCATGGAAGAGACCACAGCGATCAGCACCAGCAGCGCAATCAACGACTTCTGCTCTAACAGCCATTCTTTACTGAACCAGCGCTTAGCTGCGATAGTCTGGGAACTCATATCTGATTACTCCTGCTTTACGCCGTATTGCTTGCCGACGGCTGCCGCCATCAACGCTTCCTGGGTGGCCTGTTCAATCGGGAACTCGCCGCTGAGATGCCCTTCGTGCATCACCAGAATGCGATCGCTCATGCCCATCACCTCCGGCATTTCCGAAGACACCAGAATGATGCTCAGCCCTTCCTGTTTGAACTGGTTGATTAACTGATAGATCTCTTTTTTGGCGCCGACATCGACGCCGCGCGTCGGCTCATCGAGGATCAGCACCTTCGGCCGGGTCATCAGGCCGCGGGCGATCGCCACTTTCTGCTGATTACCGCCGGAAAGCAGACCTATAGGCTGCTCCATCGACGGCGTTTTGATATTGAACAGCCGGATGAAATCCCCCACCGCCTGCCGCTCATCGGCCTGTTTCAGGCTGCCGTCGGCGCGGCTAAAGTAGCGCAGCGCGGTCAGCGACATGTTTTCCTTCACCGACATGCCCAACACCAGGCCGTCGCGCTTGCGGTCTTCCGAGATATAGACGATGCCGTTCGCCAACCCATCCTGAGGCGAATGGGCGACCACCTCGCGGCCGTCCAGGCTGACGGTGCCGGCCTTGCGCGGCGCGGCGCCGTACAGGATCTTCATCAATTCGGTGCGCCCGGCGCCCATCAGCCCGGCCACGCCGAGGATCTCGCCGCGGTACAGCGTAAAGCTGACGTCTTCAACGCCGGGGCCGGAAAGATGACTGACTTCCAGCCGCTTTTCACCACGCGGCAAATCCAGGCGCGGATATTGTTCTTCCAGCTTGCGGCCGACCATCATCTCAATCAGCGAATCTTCCTGCAGCTCGCTCACCGGCCGCTCGGCGATAAACTGCCCGTCGCGGAACACGGTCACGTCGTCGCAGATTTCAAAGATCTCTTTCAGACGGTGCGAGATATAGACGATGCCGCGCCCTTCGGCCTTCAGCTCATTGATCACCTTGAACAGCGAGGCGGTTTCGGTGTCGGTCAGCGCATCGGTCGGTTCGTCCATGATGATCACTTTCGATTCGAAGCTCAGCACCTTGGCGATCTCCACCATCTGCTGATCGCCGATCGACAGCTCGCCCACCAGCCGGTGGCTGCTGTAGCGGAGATTGAGCCGCGCCAACAAGCGATCGGCCTCGGCGTACATGCGCTTCCAGTCAATGCGGCCGAAACGGTTGACGAACTCGCGGCCGAGGAAGATGTTTTCCGCAATCGTCAGCTGCGGGATCAGGTTCAGCTCCTGATGAATAATGCCGATGCCCGCTTCCTGCGAATCCTTGGGCCCGTTGAACGCCACCTCTTTACCGAGAAAATACTGGCTGCCGGCGTCTTTCTGGTAGATGCCGGTCAGCACTTTCATCATGGTGGACTTCCCGGCGCCGTTTTCCCCCACCAGCGCCATCACCTTGCCGGGATAAACGCTGAGGGCAGCGCCGGAAAGCGCCTTCACGCCGGGAAAGGCTTTATCAATCCCTTTCAGTTGCAGTAAAGGTTGCATAAACGCCTCAGAAAGTTACGCCGGCGCACAGGATCACGTTCGCGTAAGGCGAACACTCCCCGCTGCGGATCACCGCCCGGCTGTGCTCGGTTTGCGCTTTAAACGCCTGATGGCTGATATAGCGCACGCTGATGGTATTGCCCTGGCGTTGGCCCAGTGCGGTCAGTTCAGCCAACAGAGCCTCGTGGAGCGACGGATTCTGTTTCACGATCTCTTCCGCCAGGATGGCGCTTTCTACCTGCATCTCTTGCGTGACCGCCGCGAACACCTGCATGAAGGTCGGCACGCCCTGCGTCAACGCCAGATCGATGCGCTGCGTCGCCGCCGGTATCGGCAGGCCCGCATCGCACAGGGTGAGCTGGTCGGTATGCCCCAGCCGGGCAATCACGGCAGACACGTCAGAATTCAGTAATACGCCTTTTTTCATCTTCTCACTCCGCTAGCGAAACGTTTCGCTCTTTGGGGGAGTTTAAAAAAACGGCAGGGGAAGGCAACCAGGACAATGCAGAAGTGTGATCGTTATCGAAACGTTTCGTTCGCGCACGGAGAAAGCGCAAACAAAAGGGGCTCAGCCATGCTGAGCCCCTGTCAGGCGGATTAGATCTCGACCTGCGTACCGAGTTCGATGACCCGGTTCGGCGGGATTTCGAACTGATCCGGCGCGCGCAGCGCATTGCGGCTCAGGGCGACGAACAGTTTGCCGCGCAGGTAGAGGTACCACGGCCGCTTGGTGAGGATCAGCGATTCATGGGACATGAAGAACGACGTCTCCGACATGCGGCACGGCAACCCTTCCAGCCCGCAGCGGTGGAACACCTCCTCGACGTTCGGCGTTTCGCGCCAGCCGTAGCTGGCCACCACCCGCCAGAAGGTCGGCGACAGCTGCTCGATGGTCACCCGGCGCACGTTGTGCACGTAAGGCGCATCCTCGGTGCGCAGCGTCAGCAGCACCACGCGCTCGTGCAGCACCTTGTTGTGCTTCAGGTTGTGCAACAGCGCAAAAGGAATGACGTTGGTGGCGCGCGACAAGAAGACCGCGGTGCCCGGCACCCGTACCGGCGGCGATTTCTCCAGCGAGGCAATCATCGCCTCCAGCGAGTTGCCGTGTTCATGCAGGCGGCGCAGCAAGCGGAAGCGCTCGCTCTTCCAGGTAGTCATAATGATGAACATCACCAGCGCCAGGGTCAGCGGCAGCCAGCCGCCGGAGAACAGCTTCAGGGCGTTGGCAGAGAACATCGGCACGTCGATGATCAGCAAGATGGTTACGATGCCGATCGCCAGGAAGCGGTTCCAGTGCCAGTTATTAATCGCCACCGAAGTGACCAGAATGCTGGTCAGCACCATGGTGCCGGTGACGGCGATACCGTACGCCGCCGCCAGGTTGCTGGAGTGCTCGAAGCCGATGATCACCAGCACCACCGAGATGTACAGCGTCCAGTTGATCACCGGAATGTAGATCTGGCCGGATTCCATTTCCGAGGTGTGAATGATGCGCATCGGCGACAGATAGCCCAGGCGCACCGCCTGGCGAGTCAGCGAGAAGACGCCGGAAATCACCGCCTGCGAAGCGATCACCGTCGCCAGGGTCGCCAGAATCAGCAGCGGGATCAGCGCCCAATCGGGCGCCAGCAGGAAGAACGGGTTTTTGATCGCCTCCGGATTTTTCAGCAGCAGCGCCCCTTGGCCGAAGTAGTTGAGCACCAGCGAAGGCAGCACCACGGTGAACCAGGCCAGGCGGATCGGGAACTTGCCGAAGTGCCCCATATCGGCATACAGCGCCTCGACGCCGGTGATCGACAACACCACTGCCCCCAGTGCGAAGAACGATACCTTCTTATATTCAATGAAGAAGTTGAGCGCCCATTTGGGATTCAGCGCCTGCAGCACTTCCGGGTTTGAAATGATGCTGCGCGCGCCCAGCACCGCCAACACGATGAACCACAGCAGCATTACCGGGGCGAACAGCTTGCCGACGCTGCCGGTGCCGTGCTTTTGGATAACGAACAGCAGCGTCAACACCAGAATGGAGAGCGGCACGATATAGGCATCGAGCGCAGGGGCGGCGATTTCCAACCCTTCTATCGCCGACATCACCGAGATCGCCGGGGTGATCACCACCTCGCCATAGAAGAAGCTGCCGCCGATCAGACCCAGTATCACCAGCACCGCAGTAGTACGCGCCGAGGTATTGCGCCCGGCCAGCGACATCAGCGTCAGAATACCACCCTCGCCGGCGTTGTCCGCGCGCATCACGTAGGTGAGATATTTGAGGGAAACGATCACGATCAGCATCCAGAAAATCAGCGACAGGAAGCCGAAAACCACGTCTGGACGAACATCGAAGCCGTAATGGCCGGAGAAACACTCTCTCAGTGTATAGAGAGGGCTGGTGCCGATATCACCGTAGACCACGCCGATGGCAGCCAGGGTTACCGCCGATAAGGACTGCTTATGCTCTGCGCTCATAATTCGTTTCTTTATCAGAACATCCGTTAGCGATGCATCCGCATCAGGCAAAATACGGGCTCAAAGATCCGTCACGCCCACCAGAAAGCCGCACAGTATGCACCATTTATACCGCTTGCCTACCCTTATATCAGAGCCGAAAAATAAACAAAATGTGAACCGAATATCCGGCTTAACGTAGAAAAATATTACTAATCAACGGGCTATACCACTAAAAATAATGGTGGTTTATCATCGGATTATCGACCAAGATTGGCTAACTCTCGGACAATGCGACAATTATATGACGCCATCATCCCTTCTGGCAGAACGAATTTCCCGCCTCAGCAGCGCGCTGGAGAGCGGTCTTTATGAGCGGCAAGAGGCAATCCGTCTGTGCCTGCTGGCGGCGCTGAGCGGCGAAAGCGTATTCCTGCTCGGCCCGCCCGGCATCGCCAAGAGCCTGATCGCGCGCCGGCTGAAGTTTGCCTTCCGCAACGCCCGCTCCTTTGAATACCTGATGACGCGTTTTTCCACGCCGGAAGAGGTCTTCGGCCCGCTCTCTATCCAGGCGCTGAAAGATGAGGGGCGCTATCAGCGTCTGACCGCCGGCTATCTGCCGGAAGCGGAGATCGTGTTTCTTGACGAGATCTGGAAGGCTGGCCCGGCGATCCTCAACACCCTGCTGACGGCGATCAACGAACGCCGCTTTCGCAACGGCAACAGCGAAGAACCGATCCCGCTGCGCCTGCTGGTCACCGCCTCCAACGAACTGCCCGAAGCGGACAACAGCCTCGAAGCCTTATATGACCGCATGCTGATCCGCCTGTGGCTGGACAAGGTGCAGGATAAACAGAATTTCCGCTCGCTGCTGGTCAACCGCCAGAGCGAAAGCCAAAACCCGGTGCCGGCGGCGCTGAGCATCAGCGACGAAGAGTTTCTGCAATGGCAGCCGCAGATCGATAAGGTGGCGCTGCCGGAAGCCTGCTTTGAGCTGATTTTCCAACTGCGCCAGCGGCTGGACGCACTGGAGCAGGCGCCATACGTCTCCGATCGACGCTGGAAAAAAGCCCTGCGCCTGCTGCAGGCCTGCGCCTTCTTCAGCGGGCGCGACGCCATCGCCCCGCTCGATCTGATGCTGTTGAAGGACTGCCTGTGGCACGATCTCACCTCGCTGAAGCTGCTGCAACAGCAGATAGATCAGCTGCTGACCGAGTCGGCCTATCAGCAGCAGTCGATGCTGATCCAGTTGCAACAGATCCACACTCGCTGGCTGCAGGACCAGCAGCAACAAAGCGACCGGCAGGCCATCAGCCTGGTGAAAAAAGGCGGCATGTTCAGCCGCAAACCGCAATACGCGCCGGCCACGCCGTTCGCCGGCGGCACCCTCACTCTGCTGTTGCAAAAGCCGCTGCAGTTGCATGACATTCAGGTCAACCATCTGAGCATCGAAAGCAGCGCGCTGGACAACTGGCTGCAAAAAGGCGGCGACGTGCGCGCCAAGCTGAACGGCATCGGCTTTGCGCAGCCGATCGACCTGGAAGTGGATGACCAACTGCACCTCACGGTGTTGGACGTCAGCCGCCAGCCGTCGTTGCTGGCGCTGCCGGGCAAACAGGCCACCGCCACGCCGCAGGCGCTGCTGGATGAAATGGACGGATTGGCCCAGCGCCTGGCGGAGCAACGCCGCGCCTTCAGCCAACATCAGCCCTGTCTGTTCACCCCCACCGCCGGCCTGGCCAAGATCGAAGCCAGTCTGCTGCAGGTCGCGGAACAGGTTAAACAGCAACTGCAGCAAATGCGCGGCCAGTAACCATGCTCAGTCTGGAGACGCTCGATCTGCTGCTGGCGATCACCGAAGGCGAGATGATCGAGGAGATGATCGTCGGCATGCTGGCGGCGCCGCAGCTGTCGGTATTCTTTAAAAAGTTTCCGGCCCTTCGCCGAGCGCTGGATCGCGATCTGCCGCGCTGGAAGCTGCAGCTCAAGGAGCGTCTGCAGGAGGCGATGGTGCCGCCGGCGCTGGCGCAGGAATTCTATCGCTACCAGCAGTGTCAGCTGGAGAACAACACCCAGTTCTATCACAACCTCAACGACACCATGGAGCTGCTGCGCCAGCTGGTCTCACCGTTTTATGAACAGGCGCGCGCGCTGGTGGACGCCGCCGATCTGCCCAATCATCCGCTGGACGACAGCTTTCAAACGCTGTTTCTGCAGCGCTGGCGCATCAGCCTGACGCTGCAGGCCACCATGCTGCACCACCAACTGCTGGAACAAGAGCGCGAGCAGCTGATGGCGGAGCTGCAGGAGCGGTTGGCGCTGAGCGGCGCGCTGGAACCGCTGCTGTCGGAAAACGACACCGCCGCCGGCAGGCTGTGGGACATGAGCAAAGGCCAGCTGCAGCGTGGCGATTATCAGCGGCTGGTGGAGTACGGCAACTTTTTGCAGCAGCAGCCGGAGCTGAAAAAACTGGCGCAACAGCTGGGCCGCAGCTATCAGGCCAAGGCGGTGCAGCAACAGGACGCGCAGCCGGAGCCGTTCAGGGTCATGGTGCAGGTGCCGGCCACGCTGCCAGAAGAAGTGAGCGGCATTCATCAAAGCGACGACATTCTGCGCCTGCTGCCGCCGGAGCTGGCGACGCTGGGGATTGAAGAGCTGGAATTCGAGTTTTATCGCCGCCTGTTGGAAAAGCGGCTGCTGAGCTACCGTCTGCAGGGCGACGTCTGGCAGGAACAGATCCTGATCCGCCAGGTCACTCACCAGCAGCAGGATCAACAGCCGCGCGGGCCGTTTATCGTCTGCGTGGACACCTCCGGATCGATGGGCGGTTTCAACGAACAGTGCGCCAAGGCGTTCTGTCTGGCGCTGCTGCGCATTGCGCTGGCGGACAACCGCCGCTGCTATATCATGCTGTTCGCCAACCAGATCGTGCATTACGAACTCACCGCCGCCAGCGGCATCGAGCAGGCAGTGCGCTTTCTCGGCCAGCAGTTTCGTGGCGGTACCGATCTGGCGGCCTGCCTGAACGCCACCGTCACCAAAATGGCGGAGAGCGGCTGGTTCGACGCCGATGCGGTGATCATTTCCGATTTTATTGCCCAGCGGTTGCCGGAGGAGGTAATAAAGAAGGTGAAACAGCAGCAACAAAGCCACCAGCAACGTTTCCACGCGGTGGCGATGTCCGCCTACGGCAAACCCGGCATCATGCGCATCTTCGATCATATCTGGCGCTTTGATACCGGGCTGAAAAGCCGTTTGATGCGCCGCTGGCGGCGCTAGGCGGGATTAGAGCAGACCTTCAACCGCGCCGCGCACTTCCGGCGACCACACGCCGCATTGCACCTGGCCGATATGCGACAGTTGCAGCAACAACATCACCAGACGCGACTGACCGATGCCGCCGCCGATGGTCTGCGGCATATCGCCGCGCAGCAAGGACTGGTGCCATTCCAGCTTCATGCGCTCTTCATCGCCGGTCAGCGCCAACTGGTGTTTCAGCGCGGCGGCGTCAACGCGGATCCCCATGGAGGACAGCTCGAAAGCGTCCTGCAGCACCGGGTTCCACACCACGATATCGCCGTTCAGGCCCGCCAGGCCATCCGCCGTCGGCGTGGTCCAGTCATCATAATCCGGCGCCCGCACATCGTGCGATTTACCGTGTGACAGCTTGCCGCCGATGCCAATCAGGAACACTGCGCCCAATTCTTTGGCAATCGCCCGCTCACGCCCCTTGGCGTCCAGATCAGGGTAGCGCTGCAGCAGGGTTTCGCTGTGCACGAAGTGGATTTGTTCCGGCAGGAACGGGGTCAGGCCATGCTCGCGGCTGACTTCCGCCTCCGTCGCCTTGATCGCAGCGTAAATACTGCGCACGGTGTTTTTCAGGTAGTCCAGGCTACGCTCACCGTCGCCCATCACCCGTTCCCAGTCCCACTGATCGACGTACACCGAGTGGATAGGCGTCAGGCGGTCTTCATCCGGGCGCAGCGCCTTCATATGGGTATACAGGCCTTCGCCGGCACCGAAATCGTAGCTGCCCAGGGTTTTGCGTTTCCATTTCGCCAGTGAGTGCACCACTTCGAAGGTGGCGTCCGGCAAGGTTTTGACTTTGACCTGCACCGCTTTCTCGCTGCCGGAAAGGTTATCCTGCGTGCCGTCGCCCAGGCGGCTAAGGATCGGGGCCTGCACTTCGATCAGACCGAGCTGTTGCTCCAGCTGGCGGGAGAAGAAGGATTTGACCTGGCTGATTTGTTGTTGTTTTTGGATAAACTGTTTTTTCATTGCCGTATCTCTTGTAAACCTGTCTCTGTTGCCATCGATTAAGCAACAAAATGACACGACTATTCAATATCCATTAATCAATATTGCCTTTTCACTTTTAATCGTTCATTTTTACCCGGACAGAATTCAACAATCGCTAATTAATGGGGGATTAAATGGCGGAAATTTATCAGATCGATAATCTCGATCGCGGCATTCTCAACGCCCTGATGGACAATGCGCGCACACCGTACGCCGAACTGGCGAAAAACTTCGCCGTCAGCCCCGGCACCATTCATGTGCGGGTGGAGAAGATGAAGCAGGCCGGGATCATCACCGGCGCACGCATCGACGTCAGCCCCAAACAGCTGGGCTACGACGTGTGCTGCTTTATCGGCATCATCTTAAAGAGCGCCAAGGATTACCCTTCGGCGCTGAAGAAGCTGGAAAGCCTGGAAGAAGTGGTGGAAGCCTATTACACCACCGGCCACTACAGCGTCTTTATTAAGGTAATGTGCCGATCGATCGACGCGTTGCAACAGGTACTTATCAACAAGATCCAGACCATCGACGAGATCCAGTCCACCGAAACGCTGATCTCACTGCAGAACCCCATTATGCGCACCATCGTGCCGTAACCCGCCAAATTGCATACCCACATTATCCACAGGTAGATCCCAGCCGATTCACAGCGTACAATGCAGCCACTTTGAGTGAGAAGGTTGGGATCGTTGGTTCATGGCAGACATTACTCTGATCAGTGGCAGTACGCTTGGCAGCGCCGAATACGTGGCTGAACATTTGGCTGAAAAGCTGGAAGACGCGGGTTTCTCTACCGAGATGCTGCACGGCCCTGAACTGGATGAACTGCCGTTGACCGGCCGCTGGCTGGTGGTCTCTTCCACGCACGGCGCCGGCGAACTGCCAGATAACCTTCAACCGCTGTTGGAACAGATCGCTGAGCAGCAGCCGGATCTTTCCGAGGTACAGTTCGGCGCCGTCGGTTTGGGCAGTTCGGAATACGACACCTTCTGCGGTGCGATCAAACAGATCGACGATCTGTTGATCGCCAGAGGCGCTAAAAGGATCGGCGATCGTCTCGAGATCGACGTGACCGAGCATGAAATTCCCGAGGATCCGGCCGAGGAATGGGTAAAAAACTGGATTAATTTACTCTAATTCGTCTAAAGATCGTGCGAACGATTGTGGATAACTATACTTAAAAGCAGGGTAAAAGCCGTAGTTATCCCAATAACAACCGTAGTGCGCTTTTTGTCCTGTGTATAACAAGCCTTTTAGATCCCAGCTTATCTGCGTCGGGATCACCGATCATTCACAGCAAACGATCCTCCTTAATCTGCTGATCTTCATCGTGAATAGTCACTTATCCACAGAGGATCGCGATCCTAATAAGAGATCTAATAAAGAGATCTTTAAATAAAAAAGATCTTCTTTTAATTACCGACGATCCTGACCACTTGGTCGATCGTCTAAACTTGAGTAGAATCCCCGACCCCAGGGCAAATACGATCGTTCGCAATACGGCGAGGTGCAGTTCCATGTTTTATCCAGATCAATTTGACGTCATCATCATCGGTGGTGGCCATGCAGGTACCGAGGCCGCCATGGCCGCGGCGCGCATGGGACGTCAGACTTTATTATTGACACACAATATCGATACGCTGGGACAGATGTCCTGTAACCCGGCGATTGGCGGTATTGGTAAAGGGCATCTGGTTAAGGAAATTGATGCGCTCGGCGGCCTGATGGCAACGGCGATCGACCATGCCGGCATCCAGTTTAGGATACTAAACGCCAGCAAAGGCCCAGCCGTTCGCGCCACTCGCGCTCAGGCGGATCGCGTCCTGTATCGGCAGGCGATCCGTACCGCGTTGGAGAACCAGCCCAACCTGATGATCTTCCAACAGCCGGTTGAGGATCTGATCGTCGAAAACGATCGCGTCGTGGGTGCCGTCACCCAAATGGGTCTGAAATTCCGCGCCAAGGCGGTGGTATTGACCGTAGGCACCTTCCTGGACGGCAAGATCCATATCGGCCTGGAGAATTACAGCGGCGGCCGCGCAGGGGATCCTCCTTCGATCTCGCTGTCGCAGCGTTTGCGTGAACTGCCGCTGCGCGTTAACCGCTTGAAAACCGGTACGCCGCCGCGCATCGACGCCCGCACTATCGATTTCAGCGTATTGGCGCCGCAACACGGCGATACGCCGGTGCCGGTATTCTCGTTCCTGGGCGATGCCAGCCAGCACCCGGAACAAATGGCGTGCTACATCACCCACACCAATGAAAAAACCCATGACGTGATCCGCAATAACCTCGATCGCAGCCCGATGTATGCCGGGATCATCGAAGGGATCGGCCCACGTTACTGTCCGTCGATCGAAGACAAGGTCATGCGCTTTGCCGATCGCAACGCGCACCAGATCTTCCTTGAGCCGGAAGGCCTGACCAGCAACGAGATTTACCCTAACGGGATCTCCACCAGCCTGCCGTTCGACGTGCAGATGCAGATCGTCCGTTCAATGGAAGGGATGCAGAACGCGCGTATTATTCGCCCTGGTTATGCCATCGAGTACGATTTCTTCGATCCACGCGATCTGAAACCGACGCTGGAAAGCAAATTTATTCAGGGCCTGTTCTTCGCCGGCCAGATCAACGGCACCACCGGCTATGAAGAAGCCGCCGCACAGGGCCTGCTGGCCGGCCTGAACGCCGGGCGCTTCGCCGATGAACAAGAGGGCTGGGCGCCACGTCGCGATCAGGCCTACCTCGGCGTGCTGGTGGACGATCTCAGCACCCTCGGCACCAAAGAACCGTACCGCATGTTTACCTCACGCGCCGAGTATCGTCTGATGCTGCGCGAAGACAACGCCGATCTCCGTCTGACGGAAAAAGGCCGTGAACTCGGTCTGGTGGACGACGTGCGCTGGGCGCGCTACAGCGAAAAGCTGGAGCGGATCGAACGTGAACGTCAGCGCCTGCGCGACATCTGGATGCACCCGCATGCCGAGAACGTCGAACAGGTCAATGCATTGCTGAAAGCGCCGCTGTCGCGTGAAGCGAACGGCGAAGAGTTGCTGCGCCGTCCTGAGATGGATTACGCGCAGTTGACCGGCATCGACGCCTTCGCGCCGCCGTTGGACGACGTACAAGCCGCCGAGCAGGTCGAGATCCAGGTCAAATACGAAGGCTATATCGCTCGCCAGCAGGAAGAGATCGAAAAACAGCAGCGCAACGAGAACACCGTGCTGCCGCTGGATCTTGACTACCGTCAGGTTTCGGGACTGTCGAACGAGGTGATCGCCAAGCTGAACGATCACAAACCGAACTCCATCGGCCAGGCTTCGCGCATCTCCGGCATTACACCGGCGGCGATCTCGATTTTGCTGATCTGGCTGAAAAAGCAGGGACTGCTGCGCCGCAGCGCATAAATCCCGCATCCAGGCGGCCGTTTGCTCAACCCGTAGCCAAACGGCCGCTGACATCACTTGCGCCCTGAATTATCATAGTCGCCTCATTGCGCCAGCTAACCATCCGCTGGTCGTTCAGCGCCTGCCAGAGGATCCGTTGTGCAAAAAAAATTAGACTCGCTGCTCGCGGCAGCAGGCATTGAGCTGCCCGATCAGCAGAAACAGCAGCTGCTGGGCTATGTCGGCATGCTGGATAAGTGGAACAAGGCTTATAACCTCACGTCGGTGCGCGATCCGCAGCAAATGCTGGTGCGCCACATCCTCGACAGTATTGTGGTCAATCCGCATCTGCAGGGCTCGCGTTTTATCGATGTCGGCACCGGCCCCGGCTTGCCGGGCATTCCGCTGGCGATTGTGCGCCCGGACGCGCATTTCACGCTGCTCGACAGCCTGGGCAAGCGCGTGCGTTTCCTGCGCCAGGTGCAGCATGAGCTGGGCCTGAACAATATCGAGCCGGTGCAGAGCCGCGTCGAAGCGTTTCCGGCCGAGCCACCGTTCGATGGCGTGATCAGCCGGGCATTCGCTTCGCTGCAGGATATGCTGTCCTGGTGCCATCACCTGCCGGCGAAAGGGCAGGGGCGTTTTTACGCGTTGAAAGGCGTGCGCCCGGATGAAGAACTGACGCAGCTGCCGGCTGGCGTTAGCCTGGAGTCTATCGTGCGGCTGCAGGTGCCTGAACTGGAAGGCGAACGTCATCTGGTGATTCTTAAGGCAAACTGAGTTTGCTTTTGATCAAACAAGCGTGAATTAAAGGTCGTACCCAGCAGAAAGATAAGCAGGCTAATTAGTTGGTCGCTTTTTTTAGTTAATTTACTTTCTATTAACACAAAAAACGCGGCTAATTAGCGACAATAGAGTAATTGCATTTAGAAATAGTCACGTTAGCAATCATGTGCGAAAGATTGGCGTTTGCTGCTAATGTTAATTGGCTGTTGGAATATTGCCCCGCTGCTTGTCAATAAAAGGTTTTCATCGGGTATACGGATTGTTTTTGAACAGTTAACTAGTAATGTTTTGATTTATATAATTTTTTGATCGCTCAAATTGCTAAAGACGGTTTGGTTGACCATCGGCTATAAATCAGGAAGGGACATTACTGTGATCAGCTTCGCGTTTCTAAACGCAACGCTGGAATAATCAGACAATTAAATGCGCCCTATTATTCCGACCGTTTTCTTGTGAAAATAGGCTGGAATAGGGAAATTTAAATAATTGTTCACCTTTTCGCTACTTATCGATTGAATTCGTTGGTATGCCCCGTATAATTTGCTCGTTTTTTGCTGCTTGACTCAGGACAGCAAAAACAGTTGTATACGTCACTCAGCATACCCCCTCTGGGGTACGGAGAGAACAAACGTCATGTCTGTGTCCCTTTACAGCGGGAAAGTCGCACGCAAACTGCTGTTTTTGCAGTTAATGACTTTTGTTCTGATCAGCGTTGCTTTCTGGCTGAAAAGCCCGGAATGGAGCGCTTCGGCGTTGGCAGGCGGTCTCGCCGCCTGGTTGCCGAGTGCAATGTTTATGCTGTTTGCCTTGCGCCATCAGGCGCAAACGCCGGCGCCCGGTAGGGTTGCCTGGTCGTTCGCCATCGGCGAGGGGCTAAAGGTCGTGATCACCATCGTTTTGCTGATCGTGGCGCTGGGGGTGTTCAAGGCGGAGTTTATACCGCTTGGCCTGACCTATTTAGCGGTGTTAGTGGTGCAGATAGTGGCACCGGCCGTGATTAACAGTTACCGAACTTAACTAAATAAGGGTAAGAGGCATCATGTCTGCAGGAGAAGTCTTGACTCCACAGGAGTATATCGGTCACCACCTGACGCAGCTTCAGGTCGGGACTGGGTTCTGGTCGATCAACATCGACTCGATGTTTTTCTCCGTCGTCCTCGGGGCGCTTTTCCTGGTGATCTTCCGCAAAGTGGCCAAAAACGCCACCAGCGGCGTGCCGGGTAAACTGCAAACCGCCGTGGAGCTGGTGGTCGGTTTCGTCGACAGCAGCGTGCGCGACATGTACCACGGCAAGAGCAAGGTGATTGCGCCGCTGGCGCTGACCGTGTTCGTCTGGGTGTTCCTGATGAACCTGATGGACCTGCTGCCCATCGACTTCCTGCCTTATGTTGGCGAACACATCCTCGGCCTGCCTGCGCTGCGCGTGGTGCCTACCGCCGATGTGAACGTCACGCTGTCGATGGCGCTGGGCGTGTTTATCCTGATTCTGTTCTATAGCATCAAAATGAAAGGCGTTGGCGGGTTTGTTAAAGAGTTGACCATGCAGCCGTTCAACCACCCTGTATTCATTCCTATCAACCTGATTCTTGAAGGTGTCAGCCTGCTGTCCAAACCTGTTTCACTGGGTCTGCGACTGTTCGGCAACATGTATGCGGGTGAGTTGATCTTCATCCTGATTGCCGGCCTGTTGCCGTGGTGGTCACAGTGGGTCCTGAGCTTGCCTTGGGCTATCTTCCACATCCTGATCATTACGCTTCAAGCCTTTATTTTCATGGTTCTGACGATCGTCTATCTGTCGATGGCGTCTGAAGAGCACTGATTTTCTTAAAACACTTGCACTTTTAAACTGAAACAAACTGGAGACTGTCATGGAAAACCTGAGTATGGATCTGCTGTACATGGCTGCCGCTGTGATGATGGGTTTAGCGGCAATCGGTGCTGCGATCGGTATCGGCATCCTGGGTGGTAAATTCTTGGAAGGCGCTGCTCGTCAGCCTGACCTGATTCCTCTGCTGCGTACACAGTTCTTTATCGTTATGGGTCTGGTCGACGCCATCCCGATGATCGCTGTAGGTCTGGGTCTGTACGTGATGTTCGCCGTCGCGTAAGTAGAGCAACCCTCTACGACGTAACCAAACTATTAACTTTTAAAGAGGCATTGTGCTGTGAATCTTAACGCAACAATCCTCGGCCAGGCCATCGCGTTCGTTCTGTTTGTCTGGTTCTGCATGAAGTACGTATGGCCGCCGATCATGGCTGCCATCGAGAAGCGTCAGAAAGAAATCGCTGACGGCCTCGCTTCTGCAGAGCGTGCCAAAAAAGATCTGGACTTAGCGCAAGCCAATGCGACCGACCAGCTGAAAACTGCCAAAGCAGAAGCTCAGGTGATCATCGAGCAAGCGAACAAACGCAAAGCTCAGATCATGGATGAAGCGAAAGCCGAAGCCGAGCAGGAACGTAACAAAATCGTGGCGCAGGCTCAGGCTGAGATCGAAGCCGAACGTAAGCGCGCTCGTGAAGAGTTGCGTAAGCAAGTCGCGATGCTGGCAATTGCCGGCGCCGAGAAGATCATCGAACGTTCCGTGGATGAAGCTGCTAACAGCGACATCGTTGATAAACTGGTCGCTGAACTGTAAGGAGGGAGGGGCTGATGTCTGAATTTGTAACTGTAGCTCGCCCCTACGCCAAAGCAGCTTTTGACTTTGCCGTTGAGCACCAAAGCGTAGAGCGCTGGCAGGACATGCTGGCGTTTGCGGCTGAAGTCACTCGCAATGAACAGATTTCTGAACTGCTGTCTGGCGCGGTTGCGCCAGAAACGCTGTCCAAGACGTTCATCGCGGTTTGTGGCGATCGGCTCGACGAACATGGCCAGAACTTTATCCGTGTAATGGCCGAAAATGGACGTTTACTGGTTCTTCCTGCCGTGCTGCAGCAGTTCATCGAACTGCGCGCCTCGCTGGAATCCACCGTCGAAGTCGAAGTGCTCTCTGCGAGCGCGCTGAGCGACGAACAGCAGGCGAAAATCGCCGCTGCGATGGAAAAACGTCTGTCACGCAAAGTTAAGCTGAATTGCAAAATTGACAAGTCTGTACTGGCCGGCATCGTTGTTCGCGCCGGCGATATGGTGATTGATGGCAGCGTTCGCGGTCGTCTTGAACGCCTGACAGACGTCTTGCAGTCTTAAGGGGACTGGAGCATGCAACTGAATTCCACCGAAATCAGCGAACTGATCAAGCAGCGCATTGCTCAGTTCAATGTAGTGAGCGAAGCTCACAATGAAGGTACTATCGTTTCCGTCAGCGACGGGATCATCCGCGTACACGGCCTGGCCGAAGTTATGCAGGGCGAAATGATCGCGCTGCCTGGCAACCGTTACGCAATCGCATTGAACCTTGAGCGCGACTCCGTCGGTGCCGTGGTCATGGGTCCGTACGCGGATCTGGCCGAAGGCATGAAGGTGAAATGCACCGGCCGTATCCTGGAAGTTCCAGTCGGTCGTGGTCTGCTGGGCCGCGTAGTTAACACCCTGGGCGCACCAATCGACGGCAAAGGCCCGATTGAGAACGACGGTTTCTCTCCGGTAGAAGCTATCGCGCCAGGCGTTATCGAGCGTCAGTCCGTTGATCAGCCGGTTCAGACTGGCTACAAATCCGTTGACGCCATGATTCCAATCGGCCGTGGCCAGCGTGAGCTGGTGATCGGTGACCGTCAGACCGGTAAAACCGCGCTGGCGATCGATGCGATCATCAACCAACGCGACTCCGGCATCAAATGCGTTTACGTGGCTATCGGCCAGAAAGCGTCCACCATCGCTAACGTGGTGCGCAAACTGGAAGAGCACGGCGCACTGGCCAACACCATCGTGGTGGTGGCGACCGCTTCCGAATCCGCTGCACTGCAATACCTGGCGCCATATGCCGGTTGCGCAATGGGCGAATACTTCCGTGACCGCGGTGAAGATGCGCTGATCGTGTACGATGACCTGTCCAAACAGGCCGTTGCTTACCGCCAGATTTCCCTGCTGCTTCGTCGTCCGCCAGGTCGTGAAGCTTACCCAGGCGACGTATTCTACCTGCACTCCCGCTTGCTGGAGCGCGCAGCGCGCGTCAACGCCGAATACGTTGAAGCCTTCACCAAAGGTGAAGTTAAAGGCCAAACCGGTTCACTGACCGCTCTGCCGATCATTGAAACCCAGGCGGGTGACGTTTCCGCGTTCGTTCCGACCAACGTAATCTCGATTACCGATGGTCAGATCTTCCTGGAATCCAACCTGTTCAACTCCGGTATTCGTCCGGCAGTTAACCCGGGTATCTCCGTATCCCGTGTTGGTGGCGCCGCGCAGACCAAGATCATGAAGAAACTGTCCGGCGGTATCCGTACCGCGCTGGCGCAGTATCGTGAACTGGCTGCGTTCTCCCAGTTCGCCTCCGATCTGGACGACGCGACCCGCAAACAGCTGAGCCACGGTCAGAAAGTGACCGAGCTGCTGAAACAGAAACAGTATGCGCCGATGTCGGTTGCACAACAGTCTCTGGTGCTGTTTGCCGCAGAACGCGGTTACCTGAACGACGTCGAAGTCGCCAAAGTGGTGAGCTTCGAAGCCGCGCTGGTCGCCTATGCGGACCGCGAGCACGCCGAACTGCTGAACCACATCAACCAAACTGGCAACTTCAATGATGAGATCGAGGGCAAGTTGAAAGACATCCTCGAGACCTTCAAGAAAACCCAGTCCTGGTAACGCCGAACGGTCCTGCTGTTGAAAGACAGCAGGCCGTCTGGCACTGAGGAGAAGCAGAGATGGCCGGCGCAAAAGAGATACGTAGTAAGATCGCTAGCGTGCAAAACACGCAAAAGATCACTAAAGCGATGGAAATGGTCGCCGCCTCCAAAATGCGTAAATCGCAGGATCGCATGGCGGCCAGCCGTCCTTATGCAGAGACCATGCGCAAAGTGATTGGTCACCTTGCGTTAGGGAATCTGGAGTACAAGCACCCGTACCTGGATGAGCGTGACGTTAAGCGCGTTGGGTATCTGGTGGTGTCTACTGACCGTGGTCTCTGCGGCGGCTTGAACATCAACCTGTTCAAAAAGCTGCTGGCGGAGATGAAAGCCTGGTCCGAAAAAGGCGTCGAAACCGATTTGGCGCTGATTGGCTCTAAAGCGGCCTCTTTCTTTGGTTCCGTGGGCGGCAACGTGGTTGCCCAGGTGACCGGCATGGGGGATAAACCTTCCCTGTCGGATCTGATCGGGCCGGTGAAAGTGATGCTGCAGGCCTACGACGAAGGTCGTTTGGACAAGCTGTACATTGTCAGCAACAAATTTGTTAATACGATGTCCCAAGAGCCGCAGGTGCTTCAGCTGCTGCCGTTACCGCCAGCCGATGACGAAGAGCTGAAGAAAACGCCTTGGGATTACCTGTATGAACCGGATCCAAAAGTGCTGCTTGATACCTTGCTGCGCCGCTATGTGGAGTCGCAGGTTTATCAGGGCGTCGTGGAAAACCTGGCCAGCGAGCAGGCCGCACGAATGGTCGCGATGAAAGCCGCAACCGATAACGGCGGTAGCCTGATCAAAGAGCTGCAGTTGGTATACAACAAGGCGCGTCAGGCCAGCATCACTCAGGAACTCACCGAGATCGTTTCGGGAGCCTCCGCGGTTTAAGCTAGGTTTACGAATTACGTAGAGGATTCAAGATGGCTACTGGAAAGATTATCCAGGTAATCGGCGCCGTGGTGGACGTCGAGTTCCCTCAGGATGCCGTACCGAAAGTGTACGACGCCCTTGAGGTAGAAAACGGCACCGAAAAACTGGTGTTGGAAGTTCAGCAACAGCTGGGCGGTGGCGTGGTTCGCTGTATCGCAATGGGGACCTCCGACGGTCTGCGTCGCGGTCTGAAAGTGAACAACCTGAACCACCCGATTGAAGTGCCGGTGGGTAAAGCTACCCTGGGCCGTATCATGAACGTATTGGGTCAACCGATCGACATGAAAGGCGACATCGGCGAAGAAGAGCGTTGGGCGATTCACCGCGCGGCGCCAAGCTACGAAGAGCTGTCCAGCTCCCAGGAACTGCTGGAAACCGGTATCAAGGTAATGGACCTGATTTGTCCATTCGCCAAGGGCGGTAAAGTCGGTCTGTTCGGCGGTGCGGGCGTAGGTAAAACCGTAAACATGATGGAGCTGATCCGTAACATCGCGATCGAGCACTCCGGTTATTCCGTGTTCGCGGGCGTGGGCGAGCGTACTCGTGAGGGTAACGACTTCTACCACGAAATGACCGACTCCAACGTTCTGGACAAAGTATCTCTGGTTTACGGCCAGATGAACGAGCCACCAGGTAACCGTCTGCGCGTTGCGCTGACCGGTCTGACCATGGCGGAGAAATTCCGTGACGAAGGCCGTGACGTTCTGCTGTTCGTTGACAACATCTACCGTTACACCCTGGCCGGTACCGAAGTGTCCGCACTTCTGGGCCGTATGCCATCCGCGGTAGGTTATCAGCCAACGCTGGCGGAAGAGATGGGCGTTCTGCAAGAACGTATCACCTCGACCAAGACCGGTTCCATCACTTCCGTACAGGCCGTTTACGTTCCTGCGGATGACTTGACTGACCCGTCTCCAGCCACCACCTTTGCGCACTTGGACGCAACCGTGGTACTGAGCCGTAACATCGCTTCTCTGGGTATCTACCCGGCCGTTGACCCGCTGGATTCCACCAGCCGTCAGCTGGATCCGCTGGTTGTTGGCCAGGAGCACTACGACGTAGCGCGTGGCGTGCAGTCCATTCTGCAACGTTACCAGGAACTGAAAGATATCATCGCGATCCTGGGTATGGACGAGCTGTCTGAAGAAGACAAACTGGTCGTATCCCGTGCGCGTAAGATCCAACGCTTCCTGTCTCAGCCGTTCTTCGTGGCAGAAGTCTTCACCGGTTCTCCGGGCAAGTTCGTATCGCTGAAAGACACCATCCGTGGTTTCAAAGGCATTATGGACGGCGACTATGACCACCTGCCGGAGCAGGCGTTCTACATGGTTGGCACCATTGAAGAAGCAGTGGAAAAAGCCAAGAAACTGTAACGCCTTGAGAGGAGGGTGATATGGCTATGACTTACCATCTGGATGTAGTCAGCGCGGAAAAACAGATGTTTTCCGGCCTGGTGCAGAAGATCCAGGTGACAGGCAGCGAAGGTGAACTGGGGATCTTCCCTGGCCATGCGCCGCTGCTGACTGCCATCAAGCCTGGCATGGTGCGTATTGTTAAGCAGCACGGTGAAGAAGAGTTCATCTACCTGTCCGGCGGCATCCTCGAGGTGCAGCCGAGCGTGGTTACCGTGCTGGCGGACACTGCTATCCGTGGTACTGACCTCGACGAAGCGAGAGCGTTGGAAGCTAAGCGTAAAGCTGAAGAACACATTCGCAGCTCTCATGGCGATGTCGACTATGCTCAGGCATCCGCTGAACTGGCGAAAGCGATCGCAAAACTGCGCGTTATCGAGCTCACCAGAAAAGCGATGTAATGTTTGGGTGCCCGGCACCCAACTTTAAGAAAGCGGCCTATAGGGTCGCTTTTTTTTTACTTTAAAATAAGCATTTCAGCCCGGCGGGCGGTGTGGTGTATAACCGCTGATATCGGGAAATAAACGTCGCCGATCGCCGACAGTTTTTTCGTCCCGACGCCGAATTAGCCGTGATAGCGGCAGACCAAGGCCCACGCGGCCTGCGCCGGGTTCGTGCAGAGAAATATGTAGTAATATCGTCGCTAAACGGTTTTACTTTCGTCTATCAAAATGGAGTTATCAGGTTGCTTATGTCGAACAGCGCAATGAGCGTGGTCATCCTCGCCGCGGGCAAGGGAACACGCATGTATTCCGATCTTCCCAAGGTTTTACATCCGTTGGCCGGCAAGCCGATGGTGCAACACGTCATTGATGCCGCGATGAAACTGGGCGCGCAACAGGTTCATCTGGTATACGGCCACGGCGGCGATCTGTTGAAAAGCACGTTGACCGAAGGCGCGCTGAACTGGGTGCTGCAGGCCGAGCAACTGGGTACCGGCCATGCGATGCAGCAGGCCGCGCCGCACTTTGCCGACGATGAAGACGTGCTGATGCTGTACGGCGATGTGCCGTTAATCTCCGTGGATACGCTGCAACGCCTGCTGGCGGCCAAGCCGCAGGGCGGCATCGGCCTGCTGACGGTCAAGCTGGACGATCCGAGCGGTTACGGCCGCATCGTGCGTGAGCAGGGCAACGTGGTGGGCATCGTCGAACACAAGGACGCCAGTGAGGCACAGCGCCAGATCAACGAGATCAATACCGGCATCCTGGTGGCGAACGGGCGCGATCTGAAGCGCTGGCTGGGAATGTTGAATAACGACAACGCACAGGGCGAGTTTTACATCACCGATATCATTGCGTTGGCCCATGCCGACGGCAAGAAAATCGAAGCCGTGCACCCGTCGCGTTTAAGTGAAGTGGAAGGCGTGAACAACCGTCTGCAGCTGGCGACTCTGGAGCGCGTATTCCAGTCGGAACAGTCTGAAAAGCTGCTGTTGGCCGGCGTGATGTTGTTGGATCCGGCGCGTTTCGATCTGCGCGGGGAACTTGTTCACGGCCGTGACATCACTATTGATGCGAATGTGATTATCGAAGGTCACGTCAAGCTGGGCGACCGGGTGAAAGTCGGCGCCGGCTGCGTGCTGAAAAACTGCGTGATTGGCGATAACTGCGAGATCAGCCCTTACAGCGTGCTGGAAGACAGCGTGCTGGAAGCAGACTGCACGGTGGGACCGTTCGCCCGCCTGCGCCCAGGCGCGGAGCTGGCGGCAGGGGCTCACGTCGGCAACTTCGTGGAAATGAAAAAGGCGCGTCTGGGCAAAGGCTCCAAGGCCGGCCACCTCAGCTACCTGGGCGATGCCGAAATCGGTGATGACGTGAATATCGGCGCCGGCACCATCACCTGTAACTACGATGGCGCCAACAAGCACAAAACGCTGATCGGCGATGGCGTGTTCGTCGGTTCCGATACTCAGCTGGTGGCGCCGGTGTCGGTCGGCAAAGGATCCACCATCGCCGCCGGCACCACGGTGACGCGCGATATCGCCGAGAACGAACTGGTGCTGAGCCGCGTCAAGCAGGTGCACATTCAGGGTTGGCAACGTCCGGTGAAGAAGAAGCCATAGTGTGTTTTGCGTTGGGCTCCGTTCAGAGCCCAATACAAAACATAATAACCCCCACCATCTACAGGCTCGGGGGACGCACGGTAAAAACCGGCAAAAATCAGGTCAAGGCATCGAAAGCGCCCATGAAGGGCGTTCATTAGGAATATAACTGATGTGTGGAATTGTAGGCGCAGTAGCGCAACGTGATATCGCAGAAATCCTGTTGGAAGGTTTACGTCGTCTCGAGTATCGCGGTTATGACTCCGCTGGTCTGGCGGTGGTCGATGAAAAAGGCAACGTCAGTCGCCTGCGTCGCGTTGGCAAGGTACAAAAGCTGGCCGAAGCGGCGGAACAAACCGATCTGCACGGCGGTACCGGCATCGCTCACACCCGTTGGGCTACGCACGGTGAACCGACCGAAGCGAACGCGCACCCGCATGTTTCCGACTACATTACCGTGGTGCATAACGGCATCATCGAAAACCACGAGCCGCTGCGCGAACTGCTGATTGAACGCGGTTACCGTTTCAGCTCTGAAACCGACACCGAAGTGATTGCGCACCTGGTGCACTGGGAACAACTGCAAGGCGGTACGCTGCTGGAAGTGGTTCAGCGCGTGATCCCGCAGCTGCGCGGCGCTTATGGCACCGTGGTGATGGACAGCCGCGATCCGAGCGTGCTGGTCGCGGCGCGTTCCGGCAGCCCGCTGGTTATCGGCCGCGGCGTCGGGGAAAACTTCATCGCTTCCGATCAACTGGCGCTGCTGCCGGTCACCCGCCGCTTCATCTTCCTGGAAGAGGGCGACGTGGTGGAAGTGACTCGCCGCACCGTCAACATCTTCGACAAACAGGGCAACGCCATTGAGCGTCCTGAGATCGAATCCCAGGTGCAGTATGACGCCGGCGACAAGGGCGCTTATCGCCACTACATGCAAAAAGAGATTTACGAACAGCCGCTGGCGCTGAAAAACACCCTGGAAGGGCGTTTCAGTCATGGCCAAATCAACCTGAGTGAGCTGGGGCCGCACGCCGACGAGTTGCTCGCCAAGGTGCAGCACGTGCAGATTATCGCCTGTGGGACTTCTTACCACTCCGGTATGGTGGCGCGTTACTGGTTCGAAGCGCTGGCCGGCGTGCCGTGCGATGTCGAGATCGCGTCCGAATTCCGTTACCGCAAATCGGCGGTGCGTCCGGGCAGCCTGATCATCACTCTGTCGCAGTCCGGCGAAACCGCCGACACCCTGGCGGCGCTGCGCCTGTCCAAAGAGCTGGGTTATCTCGGTTCGCTGGCCGTTTGTAACGTTGCCGGCTCTTCGCTGGTGCGCGAATCCGATCTGGCGCTGATGACCAAAGCGGGTACGGAAATCGGCGTAGCCTCGACCAAAGCCTTCACCACGCAGCTCACCGTGCTGTTGATGCTGGTGGCGCGCCTGGGCCGTCTGAAAGGCATGGCGGAAAGCGTGGAGCACGAGATCGTGCATGGTCTGCAGGCGCTGCCGGCGCGTATCGAGCAGATGCTGTCGATGGATAAAGAGATCGAAGCGCTGGCGGAAGGCTTCTCCGACAAGCACCATGCGCTGTTCCTCGGCCGCGGCGATCAGTATCCGATCGCCATGGAAGGGGCGCTGAAGCTGAAAGAGATCTCCTATATTCACGCTGAAGCTTATGCGGCGGGCGAGTTGAAACACGGCCCGCTGGCGCTGATCGACGCCGATATGCCGGTGATCGTGGTGGCGCCAAACAACGAACTGCTGGAAAAGCTGAAGTCCAACATTGAAGAAGTGCGCGCGCGCGGCGGCCAGCTGTACGTGTTCGCCGATCAGGACGCCGGCTTCGTCAGCAGCGAAGGCATGACCCTCATTCCTCTGCCGCACGTCGAGGAAATCGTCGCGCCGATCTTCTACACCGTGCCGTTGCAGCTGCTGTCTTACCACGTGGCGCTGATCAAGGGCACCGACGTTGACCAGCCGCGCAACCTGGCGAAGTCTGTCACCGTAGAGTAATTTGTTACAGGTAAACTGCAAAAGCCGGCCTTAGCGCCGGCTTTTTTCATGAGTGACCTTAAAGATGACAGCGCTGCCGTTTCGGTGATAAACGTTGTCATATTCAAGCGGATAGGCCGCGCCAAGCCGGTTTTTTATTGCTTGGGAAATGTGCTGTTTCACGGTTAACCTTCTGATTTACATAAAAACAAATACCTATCAAATACGCTGTAATATAACTGTCATATTGCGTACATTTTTCTGTCACCAAACTGTCCTATTTTCCCTCCTGCAGCAATACTTACTCTGATTAAAACGACTCGAAGTCGATTTTAAGTATCCCATTAGGAGGGATTATGAAACTGATGCGTACCACCGTCGCCAGTATTGTGGCAGCGACCTTCTCCCTGACCGCCGTGTCCGCGTTCGCTGCTGCCAGCCTGACCGGTGCAGGTGCGACATTCCCCGCTCCGGTTTACGCCAAGTGGGCAGATTCTTATCAGAAAGAAACCGGCAACAAAGTTAACTATCAGGGCATCGGCTCCTCTGGCGGCGTGAAGCAAATCGTGGCCAACACCGTTGACTTTGGTGCCTCCGACGCCCCGCTGTCTGACGACAAGCTGGCGGCCGACGGCCTGTTCCAGTTCCCGACCGTGATTGGCGGCGTGGTGCTGGCGGTGAATATCCCGGGCATCAAATCCGGCGAACTGACGCTGGACGGCAAAACCCTGGGCGATATCTACCTGGGCAACGTCAAAAAGTGGAACGATCCGGCTATCACCAAGCTGAACCCAGGCGTGAAACTGCCTGACCAGAACATCGCCGTAGTGCGCCGCGCCGACGGTTCCGGCACCTCGTTCGTGTTCACCAGCTACCTGTCCAAGGCCAATGCGCAGTGGAAAGAAAAGATTGGCGCCGGTTCTACCGTTAACTGGCCGACCGGTCTGGGCGGTAAAGGCAACGACGGCATCGCCGCCTTCGTTCAGCGCCTGCCAGGCTCTATCGGCTACGTAGAATACGCTTACGCCAAGCAGAACAACCTGGCTTACACCAAGCTGGTGTCCGCCGACGGCAAACCGGTCAGCCCGACCGAAGAGAGCTTCAGCAACGCCGCCAAAGGCGCAGATTGGAGCAAAACTTTCGCTCAGGATCTGACTGACCAGAAAGGCGACAACGTGTGGCCAATCACCTCCACCACCTTCATCCTGGTGCACAAAGAGCAGAAAAACCCTGCTCAGGGCGCCGAAGTGCTGAAGTTCTTCGACTGGGCGTATAAAACCGGTGCAAAACAAGCTAACGAGCTGGATTACGCCACCCTGCCGGCAGAAGTGGTTGAGCAGGTGCGTGCGGCCTGGAAAACCAACGTAAAAGACAGTTCAGGTAAAGCGCTGTACTAACAACGCAGGGGCGCGGGTTCGCCGCGCCCCACACAGTTCTTCAGGCTCCGATCCCGGTTGGGGCTGCCAGGGTTCAAACAGAGAGTAATCTATGGCTGAGTACAAGCCGACCATCAAAGCACCGGGCAAAAACGGTGACATCATTTTCAGCGCGCTGGTGAGACTGGCTGCGCTGATTACCCTATTGTTGCTGGGTGGCATCATCGTTTCGCTGATCTTCGCCTCCTGGCCAAGCATGCAGAAATTCGGCTTTGCGTTCCTGTGGACCAAAGAGTGGGACGCGCCGGCGGAGCAGTTCGGCGCGCTGGTGCCGATCTACGGCACCGTGGTCACCTCGCTTATCGCGCTGATCATCGCCGTGCCGGTGAGCTTCGGCATCGCGCTGTTCCTGACCGAACTGGCGCCGAACTGGCTGAAGCGGCCGCTGGGCATCGCCATTGAGCTGCTGGCGGCCATTCCGAGCATCGTCTACGGCATGTGGGGCCTGTTCGTGTTCGCCCCGCTGTTCGCCGAATACTTCCAGACGCCGGTGGGCGAAGTACTGTCGGGCATTCCAATCGTCGGCGAGCTGTTCTCCGGCCCGGCCTTCGGCATCGGCATCCTGGCCGCCGGGGTGATCCTGGCGATCATGATCATTCCTTACATTGCTGCGGTGATGCGCGACGTGTTCGAACAGACCCCGGTAATGATGAAAGAGTCGGCCTACGGTATCGGCTGCACCACCTGGGAGGTCATCTGGCGCATCGTGCTGCCGTTCACCAAAAACGGCGTCATCGGCGGCGTGATGTTGGGCCTGGGCCGCGCGCTGGGGGAAACCATGGCGGTGACCTTTATCATCGGCAACACCTACCAGCTCGACAGCGCTTCGCTGTACATGCCGGGCAACAGCATCACCTCGGCGCTGGCCAACGAATTCGCTGAAGCCGAGTCCGGCGTGCACACCGCCGCGTTGATGGAGCTGGGCCTGATTCTGTTTGTTATCACCTTTATCGTGCTGGCGCTGTCGAAACTGATGATCATGCGTCTGGCCAAGAATGAGGGGCGTTAACATGGCGACGATGGATATGCAAAACGCAGTCGTTCTGGCGGAAAGCCGCCGCAAAATGCAGGCCTGGCGCCGGCAGAAAAACCGCCTCGCGCTGTTCCTGTCGATGGCGACCATGGCGTTCGGGCTGTTCTGGCTGATCTGGATCCTGATCGCCACCGTCACCAAAGGCTTCGACGGCATGTCGCTGGCGCTGTTCACCGAGATGACCCCGCCGCCGAATACCGCGGGCGGCGGCCTGGCCAACGCCATCGCCGGCAGCGGTCTGTTGATCCTGTGGGCGACCCTCTTCGGTACGCCGCTGGGCATCATGGCCGGCATCTACCTGGCGGAATACGGCCGTAAATCCTGGCTGGCGGAAGTGATCCGCTTTATCAACGACATTCTGCTCTCCGCACCGTCGATCGTGGTGGGCCTGTTCGTTTACACCATCGTGGTGGCGAAGATGGAACACTTCTCCGGTTGGGCCGGCATCGTGGCGCTGGCGCTGCTGCAGGTGCCGATCGTCATTCGCACCACCGAGAACATGCTGAAGCTGGTGCCGGATACGCTGCGCGAGGCCGCCTATGCCCTGGGCACGCCGAAATGGCGCATGATTTCCGCTATCACGCTGAAGGCGTCGGTGTCCGGCATCATCACCGGCGTGCTGCTGGCGATTGCGCGTATCGCGGGGGAAACGGCGCCGCTGCTGTTCACCTCGCTGTCGAACCAGTTCTGGAGCACCGACCTGATGCAGCCGATCGCCAACCTGCCGGTGACCATCTTCAAATTCGCCATGAGCCCGTTCGCCGAATGGCAGCAGCTGGCCTGGGCCGGGGTGCTGTTGATCACCCTGTGCGTACTGTTACTGAATATCCTGGCGCGCGTAATTTTCGCCAAGAAAAAGCATTCATAAAATTTTGAGCGCCGCTTTGGCGGCGCTGATGAAAAGAGAGAAGTCTTGATGAGTATGGTTACTGACGCTTCCAGCAGCAAAATTCAGGTACGCGATCTGAACTTCTACTACGGCAAATTCCATGCGCTGAAGAACATCACGCTGGATATCGCCAAGAACAAGGTCACCGCGTTTATCGGCCCGTCCGGCTGCGGCAAATCCACCCTGCTGCGCACCTTCAACAAGATGTACCAGCTGTACCCGGAACAGCGTGCGGAAGGCGGCATCCTGCTGGACGGCCAGAACATCCTGACCGACAACTCGGATATCGCGCTGCTGCGCGCCAAGGTCGGCATGGTGTTCCAAAAGCCGACGCCGTTCCCGATGTCGATTTACGACAACATCGCCTTCGGCGTTCGCCTGTTTGAAAAGCTGTCGCGCGCCGATATGGACGAGCGCGTGCAGTGGGCGCTGACCAAGGCGGCGCTGTGGAACGAAACCAAGGACAAGCTGCACCAGAGCGGCTACAGCCTCTCCGGCGGCCAGCAGCAGCGTCTGTGCATCGCCCGCGGCATCGCCATTCGTCCGGAAGTGCTGTTGCTGGATGAGCCTTGCTCGGCGCTGGATCCGATCTCCACCGGCAAGATTGAAGAGCTGATCAGCGAACTGAAGGCCGATTACACCGTGGTGATTGTGACGCACAACATGCAGCAGGCGGCGCGCTGCTCCGACTCTACCGCATTTATGTATCTGGGCGAGCTGATCGAGTTCAGTGATACTGATAACCTGTTCACTGCGCCGCAGAAAAAGCAGACTGAAGACTACATCACTGGCCGTTATGGTTGATAGGAAGCATCATGGATAACCTGAATTTAAACAAACACATTTCCGGCCAGTTCAACGCAGAGCTCGAGCATATCCGCACCCAGGTGCTGACCATGGGCGGGCTGGTGGAGCAGCAGCTGACCGATGCCATCACCGCGATGCACAATCAGGATGGCGAGCTGGCCAAGCGCGTGATCGAAGGCGACGCCAAGGTCAACATGATGGAAGTGGCGATCGACGAAGCCTGCGTGCGCATTATCGCCAAGCGCCAGCCGACCGCCAGCGATCTGCGTCTGGTGATGGCGATCATCAAAACCATTTCCGAACTGGAACGCATCGGCGACGTGGCGGACAAGATCTGCCGCACCGCGCTGGAGAAGTTCTCGCACCAGCACCAGCCGCTGCTGGTCAGCCTGGAGTCGCTGGGGCGCCACACCGTGCAGATGCTGCACGACGTGCTGGACGCGTTCGCGCGCATGGATCTGGACGAAGCAATCCGTATTTACCGGGAAGATAAAAAGGTCGACCAGGAATACGAAGGCATCGTGCGTCAGCTGATGACCTACATGATGGAAGATTCGCGCACCATTCCGAGCGTGCTGACCGCGCTGTTCTGCGCCCGTTCTATCGAGCGTATCGGCGATCGCTGCCAGAACATCTGCGAATTTATCTTCTATTTCGTCAAAGGACAGGATTTCCGTCATTTGGGCGGCGACGCCCTGGAAAAGCTGCTGTCTCCGGGCGGTAAAGACGAAAAAGACGACTAACCCTTTCCGGGTAATATCCTTCCAAGGCGCGGTTTCCCGCGCCTTTATTCCATCTTAAGCGCGTAAAGATAAAAAGGTTATAAATATAGCTTTTTATATTATTTCCTGACCTATGTGGCGCTTGCTAGCTTATCCGCCAGCAGGACATCAACCACTTAGGAGCTTTCTATGAAACATCGCGCTTTGGCCTTAACGTTGTTAGCCAGTCTGACCGGTTTCGCCGCCGGCGCCGCGCACGCGGACAAACTTGACGATATCAAGCAAGCCGGCGTGGTGCGCATCGCGGTGTTCGACAGCAATCCGCCGTTCGGTTACATCGATCCGCAGAGCAAGAAGCTGGTGGGCTACGATGTGGATGTCGCCGACGCGATCGGCAAAGCGCTGGGGGTGAAAGTGGAGCTGCGCGCCACCAACCCGGCCAACCGCATTCCGCTGCTGGTGTCGAAGAAGGTTGACCTGATTGCCGCCAACTTCACCATTACCGACGAGCGCGCCAAGGAAGTGAACTTCAGCGTGCCGTATTTCGCCACCGGCCAGAAATTCATCGCCCGCAAAGGCGTATTGAAAACGCCGGAGGACATCAAGAAGCTGCGCATCGGCGCGGATAAGGGCACGGTGCAGGAAATCACCCTGCGCGAGCGTTTCCCGACGGCGAAAGTGATCTCCTACGATGATACCCCGCTGGCGTTCGTGGCGCTGCGTAACGGCAACGTGCAGGCGATCACTCAGGACGACGCCAAGCTGGTCGGCCTGCTCGGCAACCTGCCGGCGGCGCAAAAGGCGGAGTTTGAAATTTCGCCGTTCAGCCTGACCAAAGAGTATCAGGGCGTCGGCATTCCCAAGGGCGAAGATCGCCTGACCGCCGCGGTGAACGAGACGCTGATCAAGCTGGAAAAAGACGGTGAAGCGGTTAAGATTTACGATCGCTGGTTCGGGCCGGAAACCCAATCCGCCCAGCCGCGCGGCGATTTCAAAATCGCGCCTTTGGATCAGCAACCGAAAGCCTGATTTAACCGCGCGCGGTGAGATCGGTACGGAGGGGCGCAGCTTGCTGCGCCCCTGATGCATTCTGCAAGACAAGGATTGAACATGAATCTGGACTGGCTGCTGGCGCCGCAATACCTGAGCTGGCTGTGGCACGGCTTTCTGCTGACGCTGTGGCTTTCCGCCTGCGCGGGCCTGGCGGCCACGCTGCTGGGCTTCGTGCTGGCGGCGATGCGCGACAGCAGCCTGCGGCCATTGCGCTGGCTGGCGATGGGCTACAGCTCGCTGTTTCGCAATACGCCGCTGCTGGTGCAGCTGTTCTTCTGGTACTTCGCCGCCGGGCAGATCTTGCCGTCCGCCGCCATGCAGTGGCTGAACAGCGCCCATCAGATCGGCCCGCTTGAGTGGCCGTCGTTTGAGTTTCTCGCCGGTTTCTTCGGCCTGACGCTCTACTCCACCGCCTTTATCGCCGAAGAGATCCGTTCCGGCATTCGCGGCGTCGCCGGCGGGCAGAAATATGCCGCTCAGGCGCTGGGGCTGACCGGCTGGCAGGCGATGCGCTACGTGGTGTTGCCGCAGGCGCTGAAAATCGCGCTGCCGCCGCTGCTGGGGCAATACATGAACGTGATCAAGAACTCGTCGCTGACCATGGCGATCGGCGTGGCCGAACTCTCTTACGCCTCGCGTCAGGTCGAAACCGAAACCCTGCGCACCTTCCAGGCGTTCGGCGTGGCGACGGTACTGTACATCGCCATCATCGCGCTGCTGGAAGGCTGGGGCATGTGGCGACAACAGCGTAAACCGCTGGGAGGGCATTGAGATGGATTTCAGCGTGATTCACGACAACCTGGGCTACCTGCTGTGGGGCACCTGGCCGGATGGGCCGCTGGGCGGCGCGGCGCTGACGTTGGCGATCAGTCTGATGGCCGGGGTCGCCTCGGCGGTGCTCGGCACCCTGCTCGGCGTGGCGCTGGCGATGTCGCGCGGCATCGCCGCCGGGCTGCTGGCGGCGGTGTTGGGCTTTTTCCGCGCCATTCCGGTCATCATGCTGATCTTCTGGACCTATTTCCTGCTGCCGATGGTGTTTGGCGTAGAGATCCCGGAAATCACCACCGTCGTGTGCGCGCTGGCGCTGATCGCCTCGGCCTATCTGGCCCATGCGGTGAAAGCCGGCATCGCCGCGATCGGCCCCGGCCAGTGGCAGGCCGGGCTCTCTCTGGGGCTGACCCGCTGGCAGACGCTGCGCATGATCGTGCTGCCGCAGGCGCTGCGCATGATGGTGCCGTCGTTCATCAACCAGTGGATCTCCCTGATCAAAGACACTTCGCTGGCTTATATCGTCGGCGTTGGCGAACTGACCTTCCTGGCGACCCAGGTCAACAACCGCAGCATGGTCTACCCGATGGAAGTGTTCCTGTTCGTGGCGCTGGTCTATTTTGTGTTTTGCCTGGCGCTCGATCTGCTGGCCAATGCGGTCAACCGCCGCTTCGGCGCGCAAACCCGCGCGCTGAAACGGTCCTGGCGCTGGTGGCGCAACAAGCCGCCGTTGCCGGCCAGTTAATCGGCCGTCAGCCGCCAGCCGCGTTCGCGCCACAGCGTGGGCAATTGAGCCAGGTCGTCAAACGTTGTCACCAGCGGGTGATCGATCGGCGGGTTATGCGGATCGGCGCAGAAGTAAAAGACCGGGATGCCGGCATTGATGCCGGCCTGCGCGCCGGCGGGCGAGTCGTCCACCAGGATGCAGCGCGTCACCGGCACCCGCATCTGTTCGGCGGCGTGAAACACGATCGCCGGATCCGGCTTCCAGCGCTGAATGTCATAGCCGCTGAACAACCGGTCATCAAAATAAGGCAGCATGCCGGTCAGGCCGAGTGAGTGCTGCATCTTGCTGACCGGCCCGTTGGAGACGGTGCAGACGGGCACCGTCACCTGCGCCAGCAGCTCGCGGGCGCCGGCAATCTGCTGCAGCTCGCTGTCGAACAACCGCGCCACTTCCTGCCGATACAGCGGCTCCAGCGTCTCTTTTGCCAGGTCAGTGCCCTGCTCGGCGTTGACCCGATCGATGATCTCGTACAGCTTCACCCCTTTGTATTTCTTGAACACCTCTTCCAGCGACAGATGAATGCCGTAGCGGGCGAACATGTGCACATAGGCTTTGCTGCACAGCACTTCGCTGTCCACCAGCGTGCCGTCGCAGTCGAACAAAATGCAGTCAATCTGATTCATGCGGGACAGGTTCCTTCGGGTTAACGCCGCTGAGGCGACTCAGCGATCACTTGATCAGGTTACGCGCCTTGAGATCGTGCAAAATCAGCGCGGCGACGTGTGAGCACTGCGGCAGATCGCGGCTGTCGCACCACTTCAGCTCGGCGATTTCGGCGGCCGGCTGCAACTGCCCGGTAAAGCCGGCCTGGTAGCAGCGAATGCGCACCTGGGTGCCGTCCTGCTTGCCGTCTGCCGGGCCGGTGAACTCGCCGTAAAACGCGATGGAGTTCGGCTGCAGCGCGACGGTCAGCTCTTCGTCGATTTCGCGGCACAGCGCCTGTTCGTCGGTTTCACCCGCTTCGCGCTTTCCGCCTGGCATATAAAACAGCGTCTTGTTGTGTGAGCGCACCAGCGCCACTTTGTCATCTTTCAGCGCGATCAACGCCAGCTTATCGATAAAGGTCGAAGACATGCGGATTCCTGTTTGTTAACGGATAGGGAAAGAGGGGGCGATAGGCCATTTTATCGGCCGTGCCGACAAACGGCAACGCAGCGGGCGGTCGGGGGATGAATGTCTGTAAATACAAGCCGTTGACGCGTTTAGCCGTAAAGACGGCGAAAAAAACCTGTGACCGGCGTCAAAAGCCCCACTTTTTGTTATAGGATAGCCGGCGACTGTCCATTCCCATTTTCGGAATTCTGATAATGACCAAACCAGTATCTGGCCTTGACGCTGAGCAAGGCTTGCTTGGGCGCGTGTTTAAACTCAAGCAACATGGCACGACGGCGCGTACGGAAACGATTGCCGGTATCACCACCTTCCTCACCATGGTGTATATCGTGTTCGTTAACCCGCAAATTTTAGGCGCGGCGGGCATGGATACCCAGGCGGTATTTGTCACCACCTGTTTGATCGCCGCCTTCGGCAGCATCTTTATGGGCCTGCTGGCGAACCTGCCGGTGGCGTTGGCGCCGGCGATGGGGCTGAACGCTTTCTTCGCCTTCGTGGTGGTCGGGGCGATGGGCATCTCCTGGCAGGTGGGCATGGGCGCCATCTTCTGGGGCGCGGTCGGCCTGCTGCTGCTGACCATTTTCCGCATTCGCTACTGGATGATCGCCAACATTCCGGTCAGCCTGCGGGTCGGCATCACCAGCGGCATCGGCCTGTTCATCGGCATGATGGGGCTGAAAAACGCCGGCATCGTGGTGGCCAACCCGGACACCCTGGTGACCATCGGCAGCCTGACCTCGCACAACGTGCTGCTGGGGGCGCTCGGCTTCTTCATTATCGCCGTGCTCTCTTCGCGTAACTTCCACGCGGCGGTGCTGGTGTCGATCGTGGTCACTACCCTGATCGGCTGGATGCTGGGCGACGTGAAATACGGCGGTCTGTTCTCGCTGCCGCCGAGCATTACCTCGGTGGTGGGCCAGGTCGACGTGGCCGGCGCGCTGAACATCGGGCTGGCCGGGGTCATCTTCTCGTTTATGCTGGTGAACCTGTTCGACTCCTCCGGCACCCTGATCGGCGTCACCGATAAAGCCGGCCTGACCGACAACCAGGGTAAGTTCCCACGCATGAAGCAGGCGCTGTACGTTGACAGCATCAGCTCGGTGGCCGGTTCGCTGGCGGGCACCTCTTCCGTGACCGCTTATATCGAAAGCTCATCCGGCGTCGCCGTCGGCGGCCGCACCGGTTTGACGGCGGTGGTCACCGGCCTGCTGTTCCTGCTGGTGATCTTCCTGTCGCCGCTGGCGGGCATGGTGCCGGCGTATGCCGCCGCCGGCGCGCTGATCTACGTCGGCGTGCTGATGACCTCCAGCCTGGCGCGGGTGAAATGGGACGATCTGACCGAAGCGGTGCCGGCGTTTGTCACCGCGGTGATGATGCCGTTCAGCTTCTCGATCACCGAAGGCATCGCGCTCGGCTTTATCTCCTACTGCGTGATGAAGCTGGGCACCGGCCGCTGGCGTGAAATCAGCCCGTGCGTGGTGGTGGTGGCGCTGCTGTTCGTGCTTAAGATCGTCTTCGTCGACGGCCATTGACAGCCAAAGGGCCGACGGCGGTCGGCCCTGAATCCCTAGGCGCCCGGCGTCGCATCCGGCGCCTGATCCAACACCCACTGCAACGGCCGTCTGAAGCGCGCCTGCCAGCTGCCGGCGGCATCCTCTCCCTGGGCGAAGTGCAGCGTCTGCACCTGATTATCCTCCCCGAACAGATTGGCGAAGTGCAACGCCAGCGCCTGCTCGCTGAAGGTCTGCCGATCGTAATACGCCATCACGATTTTCTTTTTCGCCGCCAGCGACTGCTGGGCCGGCTTGATCTCGCCGTGGGGGGCGATCAGGAGCGCGCCGGCGTAAAACTGTGGGTACTTCGCGAGCAGGTTAGCGGCATGCAGCGCGCCCTGGCCGCGGGCGCTGAGATAAATTCGCCGGGGATCCAGCTTTAGCTGCGGAGCCAGCTGTTGCACCGTGCGCTGCAGGGCGGTTTGGGTGCTCTCGTCGCTGTAATTTGACCAGCGGAAGCTGTTTTCCGACAGCATCTGCGTGCCGTTGATCTCGATGTAGGCCACGCCCATTTCGCCGAACAGCAGCCGCTCCTCGGGGCTGATGGCGGCGGCTTTGCCGTAGGTATGCAGGAAGATCACCGTTGGCCAGCCTGCGGGCGGCGCTTCGCCGTCCGGCACCGCGTAGCTGGCTTTGCCTTCATACTGACGGGCGTGCTGCAGATAGCGCGCTTTGGTGACGGCCAAAATGGATTGGTAAGTGGCGGAGTGTTGGATGCTGTTGAAGGCGTCGTCCTCCAGCAGGTTGTAGTAGTACCACAGGCCGCGGTCGGCGCTCAGCTGCAGGTAGCGCTCCGCCAGTTCGGTTTGCCCTTTCTCCGCCGACGACACCGCCAGCTGGTAGGGTGCCCAGACGTTGCGGCCGTCTTCGCGCATCAGCGTCAGGTACAGCGACATGGCGCCGAGCTTTTTGTCTTCCTGGGTTTGCGCGGAACGCGACAGTTGGGCGTTGAGCGCGCTGTGCGCCGGCAGCTCCAGCGGCTCTTCACCGGCGGGATAACGCATGTCTGCGGCGAAAGCGGGACTGGTGATGGAAACGAAAAATAACGCTAAAATGAAAAAATACATGATGCTATGGCTTTAATTTCAATAAATTGACGGACGTCATGTCCTGTTGCGGCGCCCAGCGGGCGCCGCGAGACCTTCACTCCACGCGGCGAATAAAATCGCTGAACGCGGACAGCTGGCCGGTCAGGAAATCCAGCGTTCCCTGATCGCTCAGTTCACCGGCCTGTTCATCGACCTTGCTCTGGATCACGCCGCCCATAAACTCAGGCTTGTTCATTACCATCGCATCGAGGAACACCAGGATCTGGCGCAGATGGTATTGGCAGCGCGCGCCGCCGATCGGCCCCATTGAGCTGGTTTGAATGGCGACCGGCTTGCCGGCCAGCGGCTGATTCGGTACGCGAGACAGCCAGTCGATGGCGTTCTTCAACCCGCCGGGCACGGAATAGTTATATTCAGGGGTGACGATGATCACGCCGTCGGCCTGGCGGATCTGCTCGGCGATCGCCTCGACCGCGGCAGGGAAGCCTTCACCCTGTTGCATGTCGGCGTCGTACAGCGGGATATCGCGGATGGAGGGCAGCGCTTCAATGGTGACGCCCTGCGGGGCCAGGCCAGGCAGGGCGCGGGCCACCATGGCGTTGTAGGAGCCTTTGCGCAGGCTGCCGAGTAGAGTGACGATTTTTAAGGCTTGGTCTGACATGGTGATTCTCCCTTTCGAATGAGCAGATTCAGCGTACAACATGGGCGAATAGTAGGCTAAAGCGCGGGTCGAGAATAGGCGATTGCTCAACATTTAGCTGTCTTTACAATTTAATCCAGTAACTGGTGCGGTAAAGACCGCGTTATCCGCTTTGCGCCGCGTCAACCTGGCGTCTTCAGGCCCGTCAGTTTAACGAAGCGTGAGGATGCCGCCGGGCTGCGCGGCGAGATTTCCCCGTCTTTGTGCAGGCCGCCACGCTCTTCGTAGCGCCAGCACAGCAGGCGATCCAGCCCGGGGCTGCCGGCGCAGGCCCAGCTCAGATATTCGTCGGCGTCGCTCATCACCTGAACGTCCGGCGTGGCGCTGGAGCGCAGGTGGCCGGAGAAGGGATGCAGACGCAGCGTAGACTGGCCGCTGTTGCCGAGGCCGGAAATTTTCAGCACGCTTTGCCGAATGCTCCACAGCTGAGTTTCCGCCTCCAGCCGATCGTCCTGCGCGCCGATCCAGGCGCTTTCCGCCGGCGTCTGGTGTGCGTTCTGCAGCGCGCTTTGCCGGCTGCCGCGCGCCCGCATCACTTCGATATCCAGTCCGACTTTGCCTTCGTCGCTGAGCAGCACGCCCACGGTGTTGCTGGCATAGGCGAGGCTAAAATCGGGCAGCTGATGGTCGGCGAAGCAGGGGCGGCCGGTGGGCGTGGTGGCTATAGGGGGAAGCGTCGGCAGGCCGTACAGGTAGAACATCATTTCGGCGAGCAGAATGCGCCCTTGCAGGTAGCGCGTGCGGCGCTTAACGGAAAAGGTGCGGGTGGCGGCTATCACTTCGTCGGCGAGTCTCTGGGTATCCAGGACAGCGGAGGCCGGGGTCCATCGGGCAAAATGACACGCCATTGTTCGCTCCATGACAGAGGGTCGCTAAGAACGCAGGGGTGTTAGATTAAGACTAAGTTGAGGATTTATCATCAAAAAACACTATGCGTTTTATCCGATTTGTTGGCTTTGCGCTGTATAGGCGGGGGGAGAAGATCGTACGGACCTGAATAGGTGCGTGCACAAAATTAATCAGTTCCGAAACCAACCACATCCGAATCGACGGCGTCCAATGAGCCTATAAAAGTAGCTATCAGACAAGAAAGAGTTGGCGGAGAGAGCAGGATTCGAACCTACGACACGATAACTCGTGTGGATTTAAGAAACGGTTAGTTTCTTAAATCTGGCTTAAACCACTCGCCCACCTCTCCGCATTCGTTTGTTGGAAACATAAAACCACAAAATAAAAATGGTTAAAATAACCTAAACTTGGAAATGTGACTAAAGCCACAAAAGCCCTATTTTATATGTGTGTTTGTTAATTATCGGAGTCAGATCACTAAATTTACATTAGCTATTGTTATAAAAAGTTGGCGTCATTGGCTACGAATAGGGAAGAAGGGCATGCCAGATCTCGAGTTAATGCCGCTGCAAAGCGCCGAATTTTATAAGACAGCTGAACGTGTTGTTTTTAAAGAATATAAATGCAACTGCAAAAAAGGTTGGAAGGGCGAAGATCGCTTTATCGTCTACAAGGCCGATCAGAATGGAATCATTGAGGTCGTCAACAATGAGGTTTCAAATAATAACCTCGAAGAGCTCATCGCGCTGGCATCGTCTTTTTTGACGGATAAGGTGGTGATTTCCGGCGGGCATACCGTGGTTAATTTGGACGATCGTTTTTCTGTCAGCAGTGAAGTGGAAAAGTCCGCGCGATTCTGCATTGACTACATAGCCGAATCCATCCGACAGCTCAACGTTCAGCCTGACTTCTTGATGGAAATAAATGATTTCTATATGGAAAAAAACGATGGCAGCGAGATAGACGGCGCTAACGAATTCAGGAGGATGGCGACATCTCCGTATATTATTCCAGAAAAAATAAACGACTACATTCTGGCGTCGAATCAACGTCATAACATTGATATCAATGCATTTTATGTCAGTGAGAAAAACATGGCGGATCGCTTTAAACGCCACATTAAAAACCGTATGGATAAAGAGGCGTATTTTCAGCGCCAAGACGGTAATGTGAAGATGGCGGTGGGAGAGCACGAGTTCGATATCATCAAGGAAAATAAACCGACCTGTGCGGCGGGCAATGCCGCGACGTTCAGGGCTATTCGGTATCGTATTTCCTCTAATAAAGTCTTCGATAATTACACGTCGCATATTGGCGTTTTTCCGCTGTGTTCACGCGTTAACGTACTTAACGGCTATCGCGCGGCCGCGACTTTTTACGATAACTTTTCCTTGCCTTCCTTACTGGTTTTCTTCGGAAGATCATGTTTTGAATGACATTTTTTGTGCCAGCTGGCTATGTGTCGCTGCATAGCCATGATGGTCGAGCATTATCATGAAAATTTCACACCTGTATTGGCCAGTCACTTTCTTCTCCACGGCATTCGGCGCCGGGATTTTCTTTTTGCCTCAGGCGGTGGGGCCGGGCGTGCTGGGGATGAAGGCGTTCATGCTGTTTATCGTCATCGCCATGTCGGTATCGATGATGGCGCACTATCTTTTTTTCAAATTCATCATCTCGCACCCGCAGAAAGATTTCCTGGCGGCATCGTCGACGTTTATCGGTGAGCGGGCGGCGGCAATCGTCTGTGTGCTGTTTATTCTGTCGATGATCATTATCGTGCTGATAAATTTCATCACCCTGGTTAACGTGGTCGCGTCTTTTCTCCACGATGGATTTTGGGTTCGGGGCGGTGTTTCGCTGTTGCTGAGTGCGGCGCTGTCGGCCGCATGGCTGGCATTTAGCCAGCGAATCGAGCACTTGATCTCCAGAATGGCACTGGTTTCTATCGTTCTGGTGGCGATCCTTACGCTGTTTTTCCTGTTACAACCTGCAGGGGCTCAGCGGACGCCTGCGCCGCCGAGCATTTCATTGCAAACGTTGGTGCTGCTGCCTATTTTTCTTTTTACGTTTAACTTTACCCCGTGTATCCAGCGGTTTGCACAAAGTGCCGTGCGGCCGCAGGCGCGCAGTATTCTGTTCGGCAAGATACTGATCCTGGCGTTTATCGCCATGATCGTTATCGCTATCAGTCGCTTGCTGACGTTGGATGATATCTCGATCATTAACGGCCGCAATGTGGATTCGCTGTTTTATACCGCAGGTTTGACCGGTAACTCGATGGCGTGGTTAGGCGCAGCCCTGCTGCTGTGCTTGCTCACCGGCGGCGCTTATATCGGCACCTTGACCGGGGTCATCGACGGTATTACGTCCTTCGGCATGGTGGGAAAAAAGGGCATCATCGCGGGGAACATTGTTGTCTGTACGCTTATCGGCACGATTAATCCGAGCATCATCAAGATCATCTCAAGCTGGTCGATACCCGTTATCGTGATGACCGTCTTTTTCATCCCATCACTGTATTTTTTACAGCGGGGCGACGGCCAGCAAAAGATGGTAGGAATAGCGGTGCTGTGCTGCGGCATCGCGGTGATAGCGACGCTATTCGTGTAAAGCGGTACGTCTAAGCCAGAATCAGCGTATCGCCGGTGGCCGGCGCGATCCCTTCCGGCAGCCATAGCCGACCCCACGCGCCGGTACAGTGGCAACCCATGATCTTTTCCGGCTGGTGCTGCCGTAAAAAACGGCGGACGCGCCAGAGCGTGCGCGGGGAAGCGCAACGCAGATGAAAACCGCCAATCAAGGCGTGGATCCGATCGATACCGGTGATTTTCTGGCAGTGGCGCACGATATTCACGATCCCGCGATGCCCGCAGCCGGTCACGATCACCAGACCGCGATCCGATTTGTAAATCAGCACCCCTTCGTCGATAACGTAATCCACCGCCGCGTTTTCCCCGGTAATCACCCCGTAGGCGCGCGGTGCGGGCACGGCGATTTCACCTGACCACATAAAGCGATCGCCGATCGCCAGCGGTTCGCGACTGTAGTGCATGTTATGGCGTGAGTAGTCGATGTCCAAAGAGAGCTTTTTGATTTTGTGGGTGTGGCCCAGCACCTTCAGCGCCGCATAGCGTTCATCACCGATTTGGGGATGGCAGATGATGCGACTGTTGTCCGGCAGCCAGGCGACGCCGCCGCAGTGGTCATAGTGGCCGTGGGAGAGCACCGTCGCGGTGATGCGGGAGAGATCGACGCCCATCAGCGCCGCATTGTGCAGGAAGCTGTCGTCGGGGCCGGTGTCGAACAGTATGGAGGTCGTCTCGTCTTCAATCAGCAGGCTTAACCCGGCCTTGGCCTGCAATAGCGGGTTGGCGCCGGCGGCGCGGCGGTTTTCCAGCAATACCTTGAGGGTTAACGCCATGTTGACTCGTTCCTGAGAAAGACACCTGACCGTCCAGTATATCGCGGGCAGTTGCGGTGGCGCTGTGAGCCAGCGCGCAGAGCGAGAGCGGGAAAGAAAAACGGCCGGAACAAGGGCTTATCCCGGCCGTGAAGGCCTCTGGCAGCGCGTTATTTACCGATACAGAAGCTGGAGAAAATGCGGCCCAGCAGGTCGTCGGAGGTGAATTCGCCGGTGATTTCGCTCAGGGCCAGCTGCGCCTGACGCAGTTCCTCGGCCAGCAGCTCGCCCGCGTAAGCGCTCACTAACTGTTCTTTGCCCTGCACCAGATGCTGCGCCGCCAGTTCCAGCGCCTGCAGGTGGCGACGGCGCGCCAGGAAGCCGCCTTCCATGTTGCTGGTGAAGCCCATGCTCTGTTTCAGATGATCGCGCAGCACATCGACGCCTTCGCCGGTGCGGGCCGACAGGCGAATAAGTGAGTGGTTATTCACTTCCGTCAGGCCCAGCGTTTCACCGGTGATGTCGGCCTTGTTGCGCACCACGGTGATCGGCAGCGTGCCTGGCAGGCGCGCCATAAACTCCGGCCAGATCTCCGCCGGCTCGGTGGCGGCGGTGGTGGTACCGTCCACCATAAACAGCACCCTGTCAGCTTGTTCGATCTCGTTCCAGGCACGTTCGATGCCGATACGCTCCACTTCGTCGCTGGCGTCGCGCAGGCCGGCGGTGTCGATGATGTGCAGCGGCATGCCGTCGATATGGATATGTTCGCGCAAGACGTCGCGGGTGGTGCCGGCGATATCGGTGACGATCGCCGCCTCGCGCCCGGCCAACGCATTGAGCAGGCTGGATTTACCGGCGTTAGGACGCCCGGCGATCACCACCTTCATCCCTTCGCGCAGCAGGCTGCCCTGGCGCGCTTCACCGCGCACGTTGTCCAGATCCGCCATGACGTCGTTGAGCTGCGCCTCGATTTTACCGTCGGACAGGAAGTCGATTTCCTCGTCCGGGAAGTCGATCGCCGCTTCCACGTAGATTCGCAGGTGAGTGAGCGCTTCCACGAGCTGGTGGATGCGGGTGGAAAATGCGCCCTGCAGCGAGTTCATCGCCGAACGCGCCGCCTGCTCGGAGCTGGCGTCGATCAGATCGGCGATCGCTTCGGCCTGCGCCAGATCGAGTTTGTCGTTGAGAAACGCGCGCTCGGAGAACTCGCCGGGCCGGGCGATGCGCACGTCGGGCAGCGCCAGCACGCGCTTGAGCAGCAGATCGAGGATCACCGGCCCGCCGTGGCCCTGCAGCTCCAGCACGTCTTCGCCGGTAAAGGAGTTTGGCCCCGGAAACCACAGCGCGATGCCCTGATCGAGGGTGGCGCCGGCGGCGTCGCGGAACGGCAGATAGTCAGCGTAGCGCGGCTTCGGCAGCTTGCCGAGCAACGCCAGGGCGACGTCTTTGGCCTTGCTTCCGGAAATGCGCAGAATGCCGACGCCGCCGCGTCCCGGCGGGGTGGCTTGGGCTACGATGGTATCGGTGGTGCTCATAACGGTTCTCTCTGACGATTAAGATGCAAAAAGGCGGTCTAATGACCGCCTTTGGTGTGACTGCAAGGGTCGGCGCGCCGAACCCCTACACTACGCTTAGCTTTTTTTCTTGTCGCGGCTGTGCAGACCGCGTTTTTCCAGACCACGGTAAATCAGCTGCTGCTGCAGGATGGTCACCAGGTTGCTGACGATGTAGTACAGCACCAGACCGGATGGGAACCACAGGAAGAACACTGTGAAGATCACCGGCATGAAGGTCATGATTTTCTGCTGCATCGGGTCAGTCACGGTGGTCGGCGACATCTTCTGAATGAAGAACATCGTCACGCCCATCAGGATTGGCAGGATGTAGTACGGGTCTTGCGCCGACAGGTCATGGATCCACAGGGCGAACGGAGCGTGGCGCAGTTCGACTGAACCCATCAGCATGTAGTACAGCGCCAGGAAGATCGGCATCTGAATGATCAGCGGCAGACAGCCGCCGAGCGGGTTCACTTTCTCCGCCTTGTACAGCGCCATCATCTCTTGGCTCATGCGCTGTTTGTCATCGCCGATGCGCTCGCGCATCGCCTGCAGCTTCGGCTGCAGCATGCGCATTTTCGCCATCGAGGTGTACTGCGCCTTGGTCAGCGGGTACATGATGCCGCGCACGATGAAGGTGATGATGATGATGGAGAAGCCCCAGTTGCCGATAAAGCCGTGGATGAACTTCAGCAGTTTGAACAGCGGCTGGGAGATGAACCACAGCCAGCCGTAATCCACGGTCAGGTCCAGGTGCGGCGCCAGTTGGGCCATCTGGTCCTGCAGCTCCGGGCCGACCCACAGGGTCGCGTTCAGCTGTTGCTGAGCGCCCGGCTGCACCACGACCGGCGTAGATTTGAAGCCGATGGTGGACAGGTTGTCACCCGGTTTGGCGGTGTAGAAGGTGTTGTCACCCTTGGTCGCCGGCACCCACGCGGTGGCGAAGTACTGCTGCAGCATCGCAACCCAACCGTCTTTGGTGGTGACGCTCAGGTTTTCGTCTTTGTCGAACGCGTATTTCTGGTACTTGTCCTCGCTGGACGAGTACGCCGCGCCGCGGAAGGTGTGCAGCGCGAAGTTGCTGCTGCCGGTATCACGGTGCTTAGGCAATTCGGTGGTCTGCTTCAGCTGGCCGAACAGGGTCAGCTCCAGCGGCGTCGCGCCTTTGTTGTCGATGCTGTAATCCACGCCGACCGCATAGTGGTTGCGTTTGAGCACGAAGGTCTTGGTGTAGATCGCGCCGTCTTTACCGGTGTAGGTCAGCGGGATGCGCAGCTCGTCCTGGCCTTCCGGCAGGGTGTAGCTGTCTTGCGCCGCCTGATACAGCGGGCGTTCGCCGTTGGCCGGGTTGTCCGGGCCGTTTTTACCGGTCAGGCCGCTTTGCGCCTGATAGACGAACGACGGAGTGGTTTCCAGCAGTTGGAACGGAGTCGATGAACCCAGAGTATCCGGGTAGGCCAACAGTTTAGCCTGCTCGATATCGCCACCACGGGTGTTGATGGTCAGTGACAGCACGTCGGTGTTCACGGTAATCAGCTTACCCTGACCACTGGCTGGCACGGCCTGGCTGGCGGCATCACCGGCTACTGCGTTCGAAGTCTGTTGCGTGGTCTGTGCGGCCGGCTGCGGAGCGTTGTCCGTTTGCCATGCCTGCCAGATCATGAAAGACACGAACAGCAGAGCGATGAGAAGAAGATTGCGTTGCGAATCCATCGTTAGTGTTCTCTGTTATCGTCGGTTTTTGGCGGCACCGGATCATCGCCACCTGGGTTCAAAGGGTGGCATTTTAATACGCGTTTCAATGCTAACCAACTGCCTTTTATCATGCCAAACCTGCTTAATGCCTCAATTGCGTAATGAGAGCATGTCGGCTGGAAGCGACAACGAGGCCCTAGCAGCGGGCTGATGACGAGCTGATAGGCCCGCACCAGCCCGATCAGGATGCGGGAGCCTGGCGACAGTGGCGACGCCATAATTTATCCAAAGCTTCCGTCAGCGCGCGGTTATCCAAATCCGCTATCCCCTTTTTGGCCACCACGACAAAATCCATCGCCGGTAATTCGTGCTGGCGCAGGCGGAAGCTTTCGCGGGTTAGGCGTTTGATCCGATTACGCTCGTGCGCGCGTTTGACGTGTTTTTTGGCGACGGTAAGACCGATGCGGGGATGCCCCAGCTGGTTCAGGCGGCCGAGGATGGTGATTTGCGGCGTGCCAGCCCGTTGTGGCTGCTGGAAGACGAAAGTGAAATGAGTGGGAGTTAACAAACGTAACTCCCTGGGAAAAGCGAGCTTAACCACTCAGCGGGTTAGCTTTATTACTTAGAAACAGTCAGACGAGCACGGCCTTTCGCACGACGGCGGGCCAGAACTTGACGACCATTTTTGGTGGCCATACGAGCACGGAAACCGTGGCTACGGTTGCGCTTCAATACGGACGGTTGGAAAGTGCGTTTCATAGCGATTTCTACCTAAACTTAAAATAATTACTGATCAGTAAACGCGTTTGGCTACTCGGCGTGAAGATGACCGACGCCTCAATCGCAATACATAAAGAAGCGGGATTGTAATAATTGTACAGTCCTGAGTCAATTCGCATCGCGCCAGCCTACCTGGTTGTCTGCCAATAACGGAACAAAATCCGCTCTTGGCCCGTGGTCACCGCAGAATCCTGTCTGGCTAATGACGCACCATAAGGAACCAGGTATCACACGTAGGGCGAAGATTATACGGACTCGGGGTGAAATCGCAAGGATCCCCGTGAGATCCTTTGCGCGCGATCGCAGGATCCGACGTGGATAACAGGGTATAACCGGTTGACAATGTAAAAAATGCGGCGCAGCGGCCGGGATCTGCGCGGTCATTCGGCGCTGGCGGCGAAAAGATCGCCGCCGGCCGCGGCCTGTGGATAAAATGGATCTAATCTGTGAGGAAGGGGAGGATCTCTTGCGCGGATTGCGCTATGATCCGTCATTCCGATCGCGATCCCTCATGCCGGGATCGTGAGGGACACAAACCGTGAAAGGCGGTTCGCATCCCCCACAGGCAAACAGCCGATGCCGGGTATGTGTCAAAAATCATGAGTTATAAAAAAGTTGCCCGTTTCTTTTCTTTATTGATCTTGTTCGAGTGGAGTCCGCCGTGTCACTTTCGCTTTGGCAGCAGTGTCTTGCCCGATTGCAGGATGAGTTACCTGCCACAGAATTTAGTATGTGGATTCGCCCATTGCAGGCGGAACTGAGTGACAACACCCTGGCGCTGTACGCGCCTAACCGTTTTGTGCTGGATTGGGTTCGCGATAAGTACTTAAACAACATCAATGGTCTGCTGAATGATTTCTGCGGCACGGATGCGCCTTTGCTGCGTTTTGAAGTCGGCAGCAAGCCGATCACGCAGGTGATCAGCCAGAGCGTGACCGCCAGCGTCAGCAGCGCCCCTGCGGCTCCGGCGGCGCGCACGGCCGCGCCTTCGCGCCCGAGCTGGGACAACGCGGCGGCGCAGCCCGAGCTCTCTTACCGCTCCAACGTCAACCCTAAACACACCTTCGACAACTTCGTCGAGGGTAAGTCCAACCAGCTGGCGCGCGCGGCGGCTCGCCAGGTGGCGGACAATCCGGGCGGCGCCTACAACCCTTTGTTCCTGTATGGCGGCACCGGCCTGGGTAAAACTCACCTGCTGCACGCGGTGGGCAACGGCATCATGGCGCGCAAGGCCAACGCCAAAGTGGTCTACATGCACTCGGAACGCTTTGTGCAGGACATGGTCAAAGCGTTGCAGAACAACGCCATCGAAGAGTTTAAGCGCTACTACCGTTCGGTCGACGCGTTGCTGATCGATGACATCCAATTCTTTGCCAACAAGGAGCGTTCGCAGGAAGAGTTCTTCCATACCTTTAACGCCCTGTTGGAAGGCAATCAGCAGATCATCCTGACTTCGGATCGCTACCCTAAAGAGATCAACGGGGTGGAAGATCGTCTGAAGTCCCGCTTCGGCTGGGGGCTGACGGTGGCGATCGAGCCGCCGGAACTGGAAACCCGCGTGGCGATCCTGATGAAAAAGGCCGACGAAAACGACATTCGCCTGCCGGGTGAAGTGGCGTTCTTCATCGCCAAGCGCCTGCGTTCCAACGTGCGTGAGCTCGAAGGGGCGCTGAACCGCGTGATCGCCAACGCCAACTTTACCGGCCGGGCCATCACCATCGATTTCGTGCGCGAAGCGCTGCGCGATCTGCTGGCGCTGCAGGAAAAGCTGGTCACCATCGACAATATCCAAAAGACGGTGGCGGAGTATTACAAGATTAAAGTCGCGGATTTGCTGTCCAAGCGGCGTTCGCGATCCGTTGCCCGCCCGCGCCAGATGGCGATGGCGCTGGCGAAGGAACTCACCAACCACAGCCTGCCGGAAATCGGCGATGCGTTTGGTGGCCGCGACCATACCACGGTGTTGCACGCCTGCCGGAAGATCGAGCAGTTGCGTGAGGAAAGTCACGACATCAAAGAAGATTTCTCCAATTTAATCAGAACATTATCTTCATAGCGCTATGAAATTTATCGTTGAACGTGAGCATCTGCTAAAACCGCTGCAACAGGTGAGCAGCCCGCTGGGCGGCCGCCCGACCTTGCCGATCCTGGGCAACCTGCTGCTGCAGGTGACGGAAGGCTCCCTGCTGCTGACCGGCACCGATCTGGAGATGGAGATGGTGGCGCGCGTCGCCCTGTCCCAGCCGCACGAGCCGGGCGCGACGACTGTGCCCGCGCGCAAATTCTTTGATATCTGCCGTGGCCTGCCGGAAGGGGCGGAGATTGCCGTCACGCTGGAGAGCGAGCGCATGCTGGTGCGGTCCGGCCGCAGCCGCTTCTCGCTGTCCACGCTGCCCGCGGCGGACTTCCCGAACCTGGACGACTGGCAGAGCGAGGTGGAGTTCACCTTGCCGCAGGCGACGCTGAAGCGCCTGATCGAAGCCACCCAGTTCTCGATGGCCCATCAGGACGTGCGTTACTACCTGAACGGCATGTTGTTTGAAACCGAAGGCGAAGAGCTGCGCACCGTCGCGACCGACGGCCACCGCCTGGCGGTGTGCTCGATGCCGATAGGCCAGCAGCTGCCATCGCATTCGGTGATCGTGCCGCGTAAAGGGGTGATGGAACTGGTGCGTCTGCTGGACGGCGGCGACTCGCTGCTGCAGCTGCAGATCGGCAGCAACAACATCCGCGCCCACGTTGGCGATTTCATCTTCACGTCCAAGCTGGTTGACGGCCGTTTCCCGGACTATCGCCGCGTCTTGCCGAAGAATCCGGACAAAACGCTGGAAGCCGGCTGCGATCTGCTCAAGCAGGCGTTTGCCCGCGCTGCCATTCTCTCGAACGAGAAATTCCGCGGCGTGCGGCTGTACGTCAGCCAGAACCAGCTGAAGATCACCGCCAACAACCCGGAGCAGGAAGAGGCGGAAGAGATCCTCGACGTCAGCTACGACGGCGCGGAGATGGAGATCGGCTTCAACGTCAGCTACGTGCTGGACGTGTTGAACGCGCTCAAGTGTGAAGACGTGCGCCTGCTGTTGACCGACTCGGTCTCCAGCGTGCAGATCGAAGATGGCGCCAGCCAGGCGGCGGCCTACGTTGTCATGCCAATGCGGTTGTAGTCTCGTTACCTTGAATTACAGCACCGTCATCGGTAAAGAGATTGCATGGCTCTGACGCGTTTATTGATTAAAGATTTCCGCAATATCGAGGCGGCGGATTTGGCGCTGGCGCCGGGATTCAACTTCCTGGTCGGCGCCAACGGCAGCGGCAAGACTAGCGTGCTGGAGGCGGTGTATACGCTCGGCCATGGCCGCGCCTTCCGCAGCCTGCAGGCCGGTCGGGTGATCCGCCACGACCAACCGGAGTTCGTGCTGCATGGCCGCATCGAAGGCGCGGAGCGCGAGCTGTCGGTAGGATTGAGCAAGAGCCGTCAGGGTGACAGCAAAGTACGCATCGATGGCAGCGACGGCCACAAGGTGGCCGAGCTGGCGCAGCTGCTGCCCATGCAGCTGATCACCCCCGAAGGTTTTACCCTGCTGAACGGCGGGCCGAAATTCCGGCGCGCTTTCCTGGACTGGGGCTGTTTTCATAACGAACCCGGTTTTTTCACCGCCTGGAGCAACCTGAAACGGTTACTGAAGCAGCGCAATGCCGCGCTGCGCCAGGTGAGTCGCTATGCGCAGATCCGCGCCTGGGATCAGGAACTGATCCCGCTCGCGGAGCGCATCAGCGAATGGCGGGCGGAATACAGCGACGCGATCGCCGCGGATATCACCGCGACCTGCGCGCAGTTTCTGCCTGAATTCGCCCTGAGCTTCTCCTTCCAGCGCGGCTGGGACAAAGAGAGCGACTACGGCGAGCTGCTGGAGCGCCAGTTTGAGCGCGACAGGGCGTTGACCTATACCGCGGTGGGGCCGCATAAAGCGGACTTTCGCATTCGTGCCGACGGCACGCCGGTAGAGGATTTGTTATCGCGCGGTCAGCTTAAGCTGCTGATGTGCGCGTTGCGCTTGGCGCAGGGTGAGTTTCTCACCCGGCAGAGCGGGCGGCGTTGCCTGTATCTGATTGATGATTTTGCCTCCGAGCTGGACACCGGCCGTCGCCGGTTGCTGGCCGATCGCCTGAAAGCCACCCAGGCCCAGGTTTTTGTCAGCGCGGTCAGCGCTGAACAAGTGACCGACATGGCCGGTGAAAAGGGCAAGATGTTCCGCGTGGAACAGGGTAAAATAGAGGTTCAACCACAGGACTAAAATGAGCGAGAAACGTTGATGTCGAATTCTTATGACTCCTCAAGTATCAAGGTATTAAAAGGGCTGGATGCGGTGCGCAAGCGCCCGGGCATGTATATCGGCGATACCGATGACGGCACCGGTCTGCACCACATGGTATTCGAGGTTGTGGACAACGCTATCGACGAAGCGCTCGCGGGCCACTGTAGTGACATTCAGGTCACCATCCATGCCGACAACTCGGTATCGGTACAGGATGACGGCCGCGGCATTCCGACCGGCATTCACCCGGAAGAAGGGGTTTCAGCCGCAGAGGTCATCATGACCGTGCTGCACGCCGGCGGTAAATTCGACGACAACTCCTATAAAGTTTCCGGCGGCCTGCACGGCGTGGGCGTCTCGGTGGTTAACGCCCTGTCGGAGAAACTGGAGCTGGTGATCCGCCGCGAAGGCAAAGTGCACGAACAAACTTACAGCCACGGCGAGCCGCAGGCGCCGCTGAACGTGGTGGGCGAAACCGAGCAGACCGGCACCATGGTGCGCTTCTGGCCGAGTCACCAGACTTTCACCAATGTGACCGAATTCGAGTACGACATTCTGGCCAAGCGTCTGCGCGAGCTGTCCTTCCTCAACTCCGGCGTGTCTATTCGCCTGAAGGACAAGCGCACCGACCGTGAAGACCACTTCCATTACGAAGGCGGCATCAAGGCGTTTGTCGAGTACCTGAACAAGAACAAAACCCCGATCCACCCGAACGTGTTCTACTTCTCCACCGTGAAAGACGACATCGGCGTGGAAGTGGCGCTGCAGTGGAACGACGGTTTCCAGGAAAACATCTACTGCTTCACCAACAACATTCCGCAGCGCGACGGCGGCACGCACCTGGTCGGTTTCCGTACCGCGATGACCCGTACGCTGAACAGCTACATGGAGAAGGAAGGCTACAGCAAGAAGGCCAAGGTCAGCGCCACCGGCGATGACGCGCGTGAAGGCCTGATCGCCGTGGTGTCGGTGAAGGTGCCGGATCCGAAGTTCTCCTCTCAGACCAAGGACAAGCTGGTCTCTTCCGAGGTGAAAACCGCGGTTGAAACGCTGATGAACGAGAAGCTGGTGGATTACCTGATGGAGAATCCGGGCGACGCGAAAATCGTGGTCGGCAAAATCATCGACGCGGCGCGCGCGCGCGAAGCGGCGCGTAAAGCGCGTGAGATGACCCGCCGCAAAGGCGCGCTGGATCTGGCCGGCCTGCCGGGCAAGCTGGCGGACTGCCAGGAACGCGATCCGGCGCTGTCCGAACTGTACCTGGTGGAAGGGGACTCCGCGGGCGGCTCTGCCAAGCAGGGGCGCAACCGCAAGAATCAGGCTATCTTGCCGCTGAAGGGTAAAATCCTCAACGTCGAGAAAGCGCGTTTCGACAAAATGCTCTCTTCGCAGGAAGTGGCGACGCTGATCACCGCGCTGGGTTGCGGCATCGGCCGCGACGAGTACAGCCCAGACAAGCTGCGTTATCACAGCATCATCATCATGACCGATGCCGACGTCGACGGTTCGCACATCCGTACGTTGCTGTTGACCTTCTTCTACCGCCAGATGCCGGAAATCATCGAGCGTGGCCACGTGTTCATCGCACAGCCGCCGCTGTACAAGGTGAAGAAAGGCAAGCAGGAGCAGTACATCAAAGATGACGAGGCGATGGATCAGTACCAGATCGCCATCGCGATGGACGGCGCTACGCTGCACACCAACGCCAGCGCGCCGGCGCTCGGCGGCGAGCAGTTGGAAAAACTGGTGGCCGAGCACTACGGCGTGCAGAAGCTGATCGGCCGCATGGAGCGCCGCTACCCGCGCGCGCTGCTGAACAGCCTGATCTATCAGCCGACGCTGAACGAAGGCGATCTCAGCGATGAAGCCAAGGTGAAGACCTGGATCGCGTCGCTGGTGCAGGCGCTGAACGACAAAGAGCAGCACGGCAGCAGCTATGACTTCGTGATCTTCGAGAACCGCGAACGCCAGATGTTCGAGCCGGCGCTGCGCATCCGCACCCACGGCGTGGATACCGACTACAAGCTGGACTTCGACTTCATCCACGGCGGTGAATACCGCAAGATCTGCCAGCTGGGCGAGCAGCTGCGCGGGCTGATCGAAGAGGGCGCGTTCATCGAGCGCGGCGAACGCCGTCAGCCGGTAGACAGCTTCGAGCAGGCGCTGGAGTGGCTGGTGAAAGAGTCGCGCCGCGGCCTGTCGGTGCAGCGTTATAAAGGTCTGGGCGAGATGAACCCGGAGCAGCTGTGGGAAACCACCATGGACCCGGAAAGCCGCCGCATGCTGCGCGTGACCGTCAAGGACGCCATCGCTGCCGATCAGCTGTTCACCACGCTGATGGGCGATGCGGTTGAACCGCGTCGCGCCTTTATCGAAGAAAACGCCCTGAAAGCGGCGAACATCGATATCTGATGCGTTAATGGCTGTGAAAATCCGCGCCGGGCGACCCGCGCGGATTTTTTTTTGCCTTTTTTGGCGCTGACAGCCGAGGCTGAAACGCGTTAGCATGAATAAAAACCACTGGGAGAAGCGTTGAATGGCTATTGAACTGATTGCGATCGACATGGACGGCACGTTGCTGGATCCGCAGCATCAAATCACGCCGGCGGTAAAGCAGGCTATCGCGGCGGCGCGGCGCAAAGGGGTGCACGTGGTGCTGGCCACCGGGCGGCCTTATGTCGGCGTGCAGGACTATCTGCGCCAGTTGGACATTCAGGGCCCCGGCGATTTCTGTATCACCTATAACGGCGCGCTGGTGTTGCGCGCGGTCGACGGCGCCTGCATCCTGCAGGAAACCCTGGGCTTCGAGGATTATCTGCACTTCGAGCAGATGGCGCGCGAGTTAGGCGTTCACTTCCAGGCGTTTGATTTCGATACCTTGTATACCCCGAACAAGGACATCGGCAAGTACACCATACACGAGGCGGAAATGACCGGCATTCCGCTGAAATACCGCAGCGTGGAAGAGATGGATCGCCAGATGCGTTTTCCAAAAGTGATGATGATCGACGAACCGGCGCTGCTGGACAGCGCCATCGCGCGCATCCCGGAGGAAACGCGCGCGCGTTACACTATCTTGAAAAGTGCGCCTTACTACCTCGAGATCTTACATAAAAACGTCGATAAGGGCGCCGGGGTGAAAATGCTGGCCGAGCACCTCGGCGTGGCGCGGGAAAACATCATGACGCTGGGGGATCAGGCTAACGATACGGCGATGATCGAATATGCCGGCGTCGGCGTGGCGATGGGCAACGCCATTCCCGAGCTGAAAGCGGTGGCGCAGTTTGTCACCAGCGCCAATACCGAAGACGGCGTGGCGCGCGCTATCGAGAAGTTCGTGCTCAACGCCTGAGAAAACGGGGCGCTGCGGCGCCCCTTTATACTTTCGCCAACACCCCTTTGGCGATCTGCAGATCCTGAATCGCCAAGCCGGTGAGATCGGCGATGGTGATGTGCTGCGGCTCGCGTCGTACCCGCCCGCCCTGCGCCAATGCGGCGCCCATTTCGACGATCGGCGTTGAAGTCAGCTTGTTCTGCCGATAAGCCGTCGCGATCTCGCCATAGTCTGTGCACTGAGCCAGCGCATCGACCAACAGCGCGTCCGCGCGGGCCACCAGCTCGGTCGCCAGCTCCTGCTTACCGGGCGCGTCGGCACCCACCGCGGTAATGTGCGTGCCGGGCCGAATATCCGCCGCCTGCAAAATCGGTTCGCGGCTGGGCGTGGTGGTGACGATCAGCTGACAGTGCGCCGCCAGCTCCGCCGCATCCTGCGTGACCCGCACCCGAAAACCCTCAGCCTCGGCATCGCGCCGATACGCCGCCAGCGCCTGTTCGTTGCGGCCCCACACCCATACCTCGCGGCAATCGGTCACCGGTTTCAGACATTGCAGCTGCAGCCGCGCCTGCAGGCCGGTGCCGACCATGCCGATCGCCTGAATATGCGGCGGCGCGCACAGCTCGGCGACGATGCGGCCGGCCAGGGCGGTGCGCAGCGCGGTCAGCCAACCTTCATCTTGCAGCAGCGCCTGCGGCTCGCCGGTCTGGGCGGAGAACGCCATCATCAGCCCCTGATTGCTCGGCAGGCCGTGTTCGGCATTGCGGTAGAAACCGGTAGAGATCTTGACCACGAACAGTTTGTCGCCTTCCAACCAGGCGGACTTGATGCAGCAGTCGCCGGCGGCCTGCTCGAACAGGAAATGCTGCACCGGCGGCTGTTGCACCCGCTGTTGCGAGTAGGCGATAAAACCCTGCTTCAGCAGCGGCGTAATGGCCTCGGCGTCGAACGCGGCGAGGATTTGCTGCTGATTAAGGATGCGCATCGGCGATGGCCTTGAGGTATTTCTCCAGCACGATGTTCTTGCCGCACAGCACCACCGCCACCTTTTTACCCTGGTATTCCGGCGCCAGTTTGATCGCCGCCGCCAGCGCCACGCCGGCCGCGCCTTCGATAATCCAGCGATCGCTGGCGGCGATCCGGCGCATCGCGTGTTTGATCTCCGCCTCGCTGACCAGCACTTTACGGTCAATCAGCTGCTGGCACAGCGGGAAGGTCACGGCACCCGGCTCGACGCCGCCGGCGGTGCCGTCGGACAGGGTTTCTTGTTCTTCCACCGGGAAGATATGGCCGGCTTCCAGCGCGCTGTACAGGCTGGTGGCGTTTTCCGGCCAGCAGGCGATAAGCTGCGTGTTCGGCGACAGTTGCCGCAGAACGGTGCCGATGCCGGCGATATAGCCACCGCCGCCGACCGCCACGAACACCGCGTCAAGATCGGCGAGTTGTTCAACCAGCTCCATGCCGCAGGTGCCCTGGCCGGCAATGACCTGCTCGTCGTTATACGGCGAGATGTAGGTTTTCCCCTGTTCGCGTGCGGCTTGTTCCCCCGCCAGTTCGGCGTTCAGCGCGTCGCCCGGCACCAATTCCACGGTGCCGCCCAGCGCCCGGATGGTGTCGAGCTTGATGCTCGCCGCCGTCTCCGGCGCATAAACCGTGACGCCAACGCCCATCCGTTGCCCCGCCAGGGCGACAGCCTGGCCGTGGTTGCCGGTTGAGGCGGCGATCACGCCGCGCCGGCGTTGCTCGTTATCCAACAGCCGCAGCTTGTTGCTGGCGCCGCGAAATTTAAAGGAACCGGTGTGCTGCAGGTGATCGCATTTCAAATACAGCTCGCAACCCAATTGCTGTGAAAGCAGCACGCTGCGCTCCAATGGCGTGACTCGCACCTGAGGGCGCAGTTGCTGATGAGCGGAAACAATGGCATCGAAGAGGGTGTTCATACCGGCTCCAGAAAATTAATTTGGACTTAAAAATCCAGTTTGTACTTTTTTGTATTGATTGTAAACCCCGCGGCCCGACCTTCGGGCACACCGATCAGAAAACGGCAACGGTCGGCGGGAGCATTGCCGTTTTCGGTGAAAATAATCATAAACCTGTCGTTTAGCGGCACGATTTTTTATTTATTTGCGTTAAGTAAGGCGCTGCCGCTGCCTTATTCTTATAAGGGAAGTGAGAATGAAAAAATAGCGTTTGCATCACCCACCTCTATTACATTGGCACCGTTGAGTCTCGCCGGCAGGAATTCGATCGCCTGGTCGGCCGCTTATTTCCTGCCGACGCCGTCGATCGGCTTAAATGATAAGACGCTGGAAAATAATTGCGTGATTTCGAATCGAAAAATCCTCCCGCCTCACCCTCACAGGCCATATGAAACGCTGCGGGCGATCCGGTAAGATGACGGCTCAGTGCCAGCATGTGCAGGAGAGCCGCCATGAGCCATCGGGAAAAACAACTGACTTTCGACCCTCGTGGGCATCAGTTAACCAATATCAACGTCTGGACGCCGGACAGTCAATGGCTGGCTTATGACGTGCGCCCGCGCGGCGCCTCTTTCACCGGCCTCAGCATCGAGCGTGTCAACGTCGCCAGCGGCGCGGTGGAGGTGATTTATCGCGCCCAGCACGGCGCCCACGTTGGCGTGGTCACGGTCAGCCCCGATGCGCCGGCGCGCTATGCCTTTATTCACGGACCTGAGCACCCGGACAGCGCCTGGCAGTATGATTTTCACCACCGCCGCGGGGTGATCGTCAGCGAACCGGATCGCGAGTTGGCCATCACCCTCGACGCGCTGGATATCACCGCGCCCTATACCCCCGGCGCGCTGCGCGGCGGCAGCCACGTGCACGTTTTCAGTCCGGACGGCAGCCGCCTCAGCTTTACCTACAACGATCACGTGATGCATGAACGCGATCCGGCGCGCGATCTGCGCAACGTCGGCGTGGCCGTGCCGCTGCACGGGGTTAATCCGCCAAAACAGCACCCGCGTGAGTACGACGGCAGCCACTATTGCGTGTTGGTCAGCGAGACGGTGCCGCAGCCGCAGCCGGGTAGCGATCAGATCAATCGCGCTTACGAAGAAGGCTGGATCGGGCGCGAAGGCTACCGTAAGGCCGACGGCAGCCGGCAGCGCTGGGCGCTGGCATTTATCGGCGATACGTTGTCCGCTGCCGGAGAGAAGCTGTCTGAGGTGTTTATCGTCGATCTGCCGGAGAACGACGTCGACTACGCCCGGGCGGGCGCTCTGCCGCTGCAGGGGACGGAAAGCGAGCTGCCGGCGCCGCCGCTTGGCGTCAGGCAGCGGCGGGTAACCTTTACCGGGGATCGCCGTTTTCCTGGCGTGGCTGGTGCGCCGCGCCACTGGTTGCGCAGTTCGCCGGACGGCAGCCAGATAGCTTTTCTGATGAAGGACGACGGCGGCGTGGTGCAGCTGTGGACGGTGTCGCCTAACGGTGGCGAGCCGCGCCAGGTGAGCCGCAGCGAGCATGACATCCAGTCGGCGTTCAGCTGGCACCCGCAGGGCGGGACGATAGCCCTGGTGTGCGACAACAGCGTGATGCTGTGCGAGGTGGCCAGCGGTCGCCTGCAGCGTTTGACGCAGCGCAGCGTGCAGCCGCCGTCGGGGGATGCCGTGGTGTTCTCGCCGGATGGCAAGAAAGTGGCGTTTATGCGCGAGATAGCGGGGTTCAACCAGATCTTCGTGGTTGAGGCGTAAGGCGGGCCTGATGACCCGCTGCGTGCGCGATTAGTGCGTGGCGGTGCTGTCGTCGCCCTGGCCGGGATTGCCGGTCGCCGCCAAATTCTGCTGCTCGCTGCGCAGGATACGCGCTTTTGGCGAGTCTGCGGTGGCGTCGTTGCCGGATCGCAGATAGTCGTAAGGCAGCAGCACGGTATCCATCACCGCGGAGAACGGCAGATCCAGCGCCACCAGCGGCATCATCGCCCAACTGGTGTTGTCGTCCTTCAGCATGTCCACGCTGGCGCGGGTGCCGGGATAGTAACCCTGATTCGGGCCGGTATGGCTCATCACGCTGGAGCAACCGCTGGTCGCCAACAACATGCAGCCCGTCGCTATCGCTTTCATCATCGTCATTAATCCATCCTGCAGGGTTGCTGTGCCCCTAAATTAAGCTGATTTATAACATCCTGTTGCTGCTTTAAAAGAAGCAAAATCCCGCTCTGTGGCGGCTCTCTCACTTTAGTGTAAGTGGTAAAAAAAACTTTTACCTTATTGGTGCAAATTTTTTTGATCCTCGCCTGTTGAATTGATGAAAGCAACCCCCATTTTATCATCAGAGCCGAATTGAGAATTCGCCGTAAGGGAATTCTGGCTTAATTAGCCTGTCCAGAGTGGAAGGCGTATTTATTTCAACCTCGCTGAAGTGCCTTAGGAGGCTGTTTTATGCGTAATTTTGATCTTTCCCCGCTATACCGTTCCGCCATTGGTTTCGATCGCCTGTTCAACGCGCTGGAGGCTGGCCAGAGTCAGGGCAACGGCGGTTATCCCCCTTATAATGTCGAGCTGGTGGATGAAAATCATTATCGGATCGCCATCGCGGTAGCCGGGTTTGCCGAGCAGGAGCTGGAGATCACCACGCAGGACAATCTGCTGATCGTGCGCGGGGCGCACAACAATGAACCGGCAGAAAAAACCTATTTATACCAGGGCATCGCCGAGCGTAATTTCGAGCGTAAATTCCAGCTGGCCGAACATATTCAAATTAAAGGCGCCAAACTGGAGAATGGCCTGTTGTATATCGACATGCAACGCATCGTGCCGGAAACATTAAAACCGCGCCGCATCGAAATTAAATAAATTTCCGTTTCGCCGGCAGGTACGCTGCCGGTAAATATGAAGTCATGATTAGCCTGCCGTCAGGGGGCTGAATAAACACATCTCGCTTAATGAAAGGAGTTGTTCCTATGCGTAATTACGATTTATCCCCGCTTCTGCGTCAGTGGATTGGTTTTGATAAATTGGCCAGTTCAATGGGCGGCCAGGAACCCCAGGGGTTCCCGCCGTATAACATCGAGAAAAGTGACGACAATCACTACCGCATTTCTCTGGCGCTGGCCGGTTTCCGGCAGAGCGAACTGAATATTGAAGTGGAAGGGCCGCGGTTGACCGTCAGCGGTAAACCCACGCCGCCGGAAAAACAGGTCGAGTACCTGCATCAGGGGCTGGTGTGCAAAGAGTTCCAGTTGACCTTCACCCTGGCGGAACACCTGCAGGTGTCCGAGGCCAAATTTGAAAATGGCCTGTTGCACATCGATCTGGTGCGTCAGGTGCCGGAAGCCTTGCAGCCTCAGCGCATCGCCATCGGCGCGACGCCGGAGCTGGAAGCGAAATAACCGGCTGAAAAACGGCCATCATCATGCGGGGGAGATCCAAACGGATCTCCCCCGTTGCGTTATGTGGCGCACGCCACAGTCCCCTCGTCTGCCCGATGCCATAATCCTTGTTAATTGTGTGTCTTTGGCCGCAAATCCCATGTTCAACTTTGGCAAGGATGTGACCTATGAGCGATATCGCCCTGACCGTCAGCATGTTGGCGTTGGCGGCCGTCATTGGGCTGTGGATGGGGAACTGGAAGCTGTATGGCGTCGGGTTGGGCATTGGCGGCGTGCTGTTCGGCGGTATCCTGGTCGGCCACTTTGCCCAGAGCGGGCAAATCAGCCTGAATGGGGACATGCTGCACTTTATCCAGGAGTTTGGCCTGATCCTGTTCGTCTACACCATCGGCATCCAGGTCGGCCCCGGTTTCTTCTCTTCGCTGCGCGTCTCCGGTCTGCGGCTCAACGCCTTCGCGGTGCTGCTGGTGCTGACCGGCGGCATCGTGGCGGCGGCGGTACACAAGCTGTTCGACGTGCCGCTGCCGATCATCCTCGGCGTGTTCTCCGGTGCGGTCACCAACACCCCGGCGCTGGGCGCCGGTCAACAAATCCTGACCGATCTCGGTTCCGATCCGGCGCTGGTGGACGGCATGGGGATGGGTTACGCCATGGCCTATCCGTTCGGCATATGCGGCATCCTGCTGGTGATGTGGCTGATCCGGCTGATTTTCCGCATCAACATCGAGCGTGAGGCTCAGGCGTTTGAAAGCAGTCTGGGCAATCAGCGCGAGTTGCTGCACGCCATCAACGTGGCGGTGCGCAACCCCAATCTGCAGGGCATGGCGATCAAAAGCGTGCCGCTGCTCAACGGTGAAGCGATCGTCTGTTCGCGCCTCAAGCGCGGGGAGCTGTTGATGGTGCCGGCGCCGCACGAGCGGCTGGAGCTTGGCGACTACCTGCATCTGGTGGGCAAACGCGAAGATCTGGAGAACGCCCGGTTGGTGATCGGCGAAGAGGTGGATGCCTCGCTGTCGACGCGCGGCACTGCGCTGCAGGTGGTGAGGGCGGTGGTGACCAACGAGCAGGTGCTGGGCAAGAAAATCCGCGATCTGAATCTGAAGCAAAAGTATGACGTGGTGATTTCACGCCTCAACCGCGCCGGCGTGGAGCTGGTGGCCGGCAGCAACGTGACGCTGCAGTTTGGCGACATTCTCAACCTGGTCGGCCGGCCGGAGGCCATCGACGCGGTGACGGCGATTGTCGGCAACGCCCAACAAAAACTGCAGCAGGTGCAGATGCTACCGGTCTTTATCGGTATCGGCCTCGGGGTGTTGCTCGGTTCCATTCCGCTGTTCGTGCCCGGCTTCCCGGCGGCATTGCGGCTGGGGCTGGCCGGCGGGCCGCTGGTGGCGGCGCTGATCCTGGGGCGCATCGGCAGCATCGGCAAGCTGTACTGGTTTATGCCGCCGAGCGCCAACCTGGCGCTGCGCGAACTGGGCATCGTGCTGTTTCTGGCGGTGGTTGGTTTGAAATCGGGCGGTAACTTCATCGATACGTTGCTGCACGGCGAGGGGCTGACGTGGGTCGGGTACGGCGCCTTGATCACCGCGATTCCGCTGCTGAGCGTCGGTATTCTGGCGCGCACGGTGGGCAAGATGAACTACCTGACGCTGTCCGGCATGCTGGCGGGATCGATGACCGATCCGCCGGCGCTGGCATTCGCCAACGGTCTGCATCCCACCAGCGGTGCCGCGGCGCTGTCTTACGCCACCGTTTATCCGCTGGCGATGTTCCTGCGCATCATGTCGCCGCAGCTGCTGGCGGTGCTGTTCTGGACGCTGTAATCCATCAGGGCGCCGTGGTGGCGCCCCAATGGATTGCGCTTAGTTCGCTTCCTGATGCGCGCGTTCGATCTCTTCTGCCAGGATCGCCACGCCGCGTTCGATTTTCTCCGGGTCGGGCACGTAGTTCATGCGCATGCACTGGTGGGTGTGCGGCCAGTCGTGCTCCAGCCCCGGGAAGAAGTAGTGGCCCGGCACCATCAGCACGCCGCGCTTTTTCAGGCGCTGATACAGCACCTCGGTAGTGATCGGCAGATCCTTGAACCACAGCCAGAGGAAGATGGCCCCTTCCGGTTTGTGGATCAGGCAGCGCTCCGGCGACAAGTAGCGGCGGATAATCTCGATGGTGTGTTCGACGCGCTGTTTGTAAAACGGGCGAATCACCTCGTTCGACAGGCGCAGCAGATCGCCGCGCGCGATCATTTCCGTCGCCATCGCCGGCCCCATGCTGCCCGGCGACAGGCTGATGATGCCGTTCATGTTGGTCAGCGCGGTGATCACCTTCTCGTCGGCGATCACGATGCCGCAGCGCGAGCCCGGCAGGCCGAGTTTGGACAGGCTCATGCACAGGATGGTGTTCGGGTTCCACAGCGGCGTGGCGTCGCTGAAGATAATGCCGGGGAACGGCACGCCGTAGGCGTTGTCGATCACCAGCGGAATATCGCGCTGCTGCGCCAGCAGGTCGAGCTTCATCAGCTCTTCGTCGGTGATCACGTTGCCGGTCGGGTTGGTCGGCCGTGAAACGCAGATCATGCCGATGTCGTCGCCGATGGTGAGGTGTTCGAAATCAACGTGATATTTGAACTGGCCGTCCGGCAGCAGCTCGATGTTCGGTTTGGCGGAGACGAACAGCCCTTCGTCCAGCCCGGCATCGGCATAGCCGATATATTCCGGCGCCAATGGGAACAGCACGCGGCGGCGCGAACCGTCGGCGTAGCGGCCGGCGAACAGGTTGAACAAGTAGAAAAACGCGCTTTGGCTGCCGTTCGTCAGTGCAATATTCTGTGGCGAAATCTCCCAGCCGAGCTCGTCGCGCAGCAGATTGGCCAGCGCTTTCAGCAGCGCGTCCTTGCCTTGCGGGCCATCGTAGTTGCACAGCGCCTCGGTCAGTTTGCCCTGATCGAGCATCTCCTGGCACAGCTGTTTGAAGTAGGCTTCCATCTCTGGGATCTGCGCCGGGTTGCCGCCGCCGAGCATGATGGCACCGGGGGTGCGCAGGCCTTCGTTCAGGTCGTCCATCAAACGGGTAATGCCCGCATAACGGGTAAATTTTTCGCCGAAAAGTGAGAAAGTCATAGGTGCAGCAGTACTGTTTTTTAGCAGGTAATCCCCCACCATACCGCCAGACAAATTCCTCTGCAATGCGGCCGACAAATCGACCAATGGGCAAAAGCTTCGCTCATTAGCCGATTGTCAGCATATTACGCTGGATTATTGTGACCGTTCGCCGGCCCATACCACCATCACCTTATCGTCGCCGAGTCGACGGCTGAAGGCATAGTAGGCGGCATGCGGCTGCGGCGTTTGCACGCCGCCACCGATCGCCGGGTGGCGAGCGCGGAACTGCCCCAACCGTTGCCAGTGGGCCAGCAGCGAGGCTTTTTCCCCCTGCAACTCAGGCCAGTTCATGTCGGAGCGGGTGCCTTGCAGCGGATCGGTACCGGTTGGGCCGAGCGGGCGGCCGCTTTCATCGCCGTAGTAAATCTGCACCGCCCCCGGCGCCAGCAACAGCAGGTTCGCCGCCCGCTGTTGGCGCACCTGCGAGCCTTTGGCGTCGCTGGCGAAGAACAGCCGGGTGTCATGTGAAGAGAGGTAGCTCAACACGTTGAAATCCTGCAGCCGCTCGGCCATCTGCCGGTAGGTGGCATCGATGTCGGCAAAGCAGCCCAGCGCCTGCGACGCCTGGTCCTGGAAATCGAAGTTGATCATCGCGTCGAAGCCGTTTTGGTAATAGTCGCTTTTCATCACCCCGTGGCCCCAGGCCTCGCCGGTCATCCAAAACGGCGCGTCATCCAGCGCCTGCTGTGGATGCTCCGCTTTCCACGCCGCCAATGCCGCCGTGGCGCGCTGCTTCAACAGCGCCAGCGTCGGTTTTTCCACGTGCTTGGCGGTGTCGACGCGAAAACCGTCGATGCCGTAATCGCGCACCCACTGGCTGAGCCAGACGGTCAGGTAATCGCGGGTGGTGGCGCCGGGCATGTCGCGAGCGGCGGTGTCGGGTTTGTGGCGATAGAACAGCGGCAGGCCGCTGGCGCCGGGCGCTTCGGTTTTGATGTCCGGCAGGAAGGCCAGCGACATCGTCAGGTCGTCATAGCCCGGCGCGTCATAGTCGCCGATGTCGGTGCGGATCCAGTTTTTCCCCCACCATGGGCGCCAGCCCGCCTTGTCGCTGAAATTGATGTAGTCGTTGAAGCTGTGCCAGTTTTGCCCTGGCCCGGGGCGCCAGTCGCTCCAGTTTTTCCCCAGGGTTTTCTCCACCTCTGCACCCTGCAGATACAGCGAGCCGAAGTGGAACGTTTGCATATCCGCCAGCGTGGCGTAGCCGACATGGTTCACCACCACGTCGAACAGAATGCGAATGCCGCGCTGATGGGCCTGCTCGACCAGCGTGCGCAGCTCCTGTTCGGTGCCCATGTTGGCGTCGAGGCGCGTCCAGTCCAGCGCGTAATAGCCGTGATAGGCGTAATGCGGGAAATCGCCTTGGGTGCCGCCGCCGACCCAGCCGTGGATCTGCTCCAGCGGTGAGCTGATCCACAAGGCGTTGACGCCGAGCTGCTGCAGATAATCCAGCTTCTGCGTCAGGCCGGCCAGATCGCCGCCGTGAAAGGTGCCTATTTCCTGCAGGCCGTCGCTGCGGCGCCCGTAGCTGTGGTCATTGGCCGGATTGCCGTTCTCAAAGCGATCGGTCAGCACGAAGTAGACCGTGGCGTTATGCCAACTGAACGCCGCCGGTTTCGCCGTGGCGGCGGATTCCAGCAGCAACAGGCCGCCGCTGGCGGCGGCGGGCTGCAGCGTGATTTTCCCCTGGCTCACCTGCGCCGTTTGGCCGGAATAGAAATCGCGCAGCGTTTCGCCTTCGGTGAAGGTGGAGGCGACGTCGACCGTGACCGGCTTGCCGTCCCAGCGCGGGCAGCTGCGCACGGCAACGGCGGCGCTTTCCGGCGCGCTGCTCAGGCTGAGCTGCAGCGTCGGCGTGCCGCTGCGGGTGTCGATGCGCACCTGATAATCGCCGGCGCGGAACTGCCGCCAGCTGGCCGGCGGATGGGCGCCGCAGGGCTGCAGCGACAGCGTTTGGTTAAGCTTCACCGCCTCGGCGGGCTGCCAGCAGTGGTTATCCTGATACAGCCGCAGCGGCAGTTGGCCTTTGGGCAGCGCGGCCTGGCTGGCGAACAGCCCGGCGGCAGTTTCGTCGAAGGCCGGGAAACCCGCCAACGTCCAGCCGGCCAGTGCCGAAGGCGACAGCAGTATCAACAAGGGCAGGGGTAACAGTTTCATGGCTCTCCTTACGCGTGGCAGGAAGCGTTTTTTCCGCTGGGTAGCGCCAGTGTGGCAAACGGCGGAAAAATGGCCTCCTCCCTGCGAGGGTTTTTCGGGGAGGAGGAGAAGGGCGGAGCGTTTTCGGATTGATTCGGCTTGGCTTTGCGCGCGCGCTGCGGCAGATTAAACGATGAACATCAAAGGAGGTTAGCGATGACGGACAAAAACTGGCGAGAAGAGATCGTTCGGGCAATTCAGGATGCCGAATTGCAGCACTTCGCCGAAGAACATCAGCTGCAGGCGCTGTTCGCGCCGCAGCAGGAAGAGCAACACGGCCGGTTATCCGCAGACCACCGGCCGCGCTAAGTTATTTCTGCAACAGCTGCGGATTGACGCAGTTTTCTTTCACCGTGCCGGTCAATGCCGCGATCAAGTTATCCACCGCGCAGGCGGCCATGCCGTAGCGGGTTTCATGGGTGGCGGAGCCGATGTGCGGCAACGCCACCACGTTCGGCATGCTGAGCAGCGGCGAGTCGGCCGGCAGCGGCTCTTTCTCGAACACGTCCAACCCGGCGGCGTGGATCACGCCGTTTTGCAGCGCTTCGATCAACGCCTGCTCATCCACCACCGGCCCGCGGCCGGCGTTGATCAGAATGCCGCTTTTCTTCATTTTCGCCAGCTGATCGCGGCCGATCAGATGGAAAGTTTGTTCGGTCAGCGGCAACGTGATGCAAACGAAATCCGATTCGGCCAGCAGGGTATCCAGATCGCAGCGACGGGCGTTGAAGCGTTGCTCCGCCTCTTCGTGCGTGCGGCGGGCGTTGTACAGCACCGGCATGCCGAAGCCGAAGTGCGCGCGCTGCGCCAGCGCCAGGCCGATGCGCCCCATGCCGAGGATGCCGATGGTTTTGTGGTGCACGTCGACGCCGAACCAGTCCGGCCCGATGCTGCCGCGCCATTCGCCGGCCTTCACCCGCTCCGCCACTTCCACCACCCGGCGCGCGGTCGCCAGCACCAGGCTCATGATGGTGTCGGCGACGGTTTCGGTCAGCACCGTCGGGGTATGCATCAGCAGCACGTTATGGGCGTTGAGCGCCTCGACGTCGAAGTTGTCGTAGCCGACGGAAACGGTCGAGGCCGCGCGCAGTTTGGGCGCCTGCTGCAGGAAAGCTTCGTCAATTTTACCGCCGGAACCGATGATCCCTTCGGCCTGCTGCAGCGCCTGGCGCAGTTCGTCGCGGTTCTCCGGCTGCAGGCCGTTGAAGGCGTGCACGGTGAAGTGCTGTTCCAGACGTTCACGCAGATCGGCGGGCAGGCTTTTGTACAATACGATAGAAGGCTTCATCACGAACTCCAGCTGGGCCAAAGGGGGCATGGCGCCCCCCCGGTTGGGTTAACAGAGAAAAAGTATAACCGGATCAAGCCAATTGTGGCTGGATCTCGTTGCGGGCGGGCTTGACGATCAGCGTCAGCACCACCGCCACCACCAGTGCGATGGCCATAAACATGTAAGAGGCCGCCGGGCTGCCGGTGGCGCCATTCAGATAGCCGACGAACCACGAACCGAAGAACGAACCCAGCGCGCCCATGCTGTTGATCAGCGCCATGGCGCCCCCGGCGACGTTTTTCGGCAGCATTTCCGGAATGATGGCGAAGAACGGCCCATAAGGGGCGTACATCGCGGCGCCGGCGACCACCAGCAGGCCGTAGGAGATCCAGAAGTGGTTGGTGCCGACGGCGTAAGAGCCGAAGAACGCCAGCGCGCCGATCAGCAGCAGCGGCCAGACGAACAGCTTGCGGTTTTGCATTTTGTCCGACGCCCAGGAGACGACGATCATGGCGATGGTTGCCGCCAGGTAAGGCACCGCCGACAGCCAGCCGGCTTCCACCATGCCCATCTGCATGCCGCTGCGCAGGATGGAAGGCAGCCACAGCACGAAGCCGTACACGCCGATGCTCCAGGCGAAGTACTGCACGCACAACAGGATCACGTTGCGTGAGCGGAAGGCTTCGCCGTAGTTGCGCACGGCCTTGATGCCTTTCTGTTCTTCGTCCAACTGCTGTTGCAGCGCCTGTTTCTCATTGGCGCTCAACCAGCCGGCCTGCGCCGGTTTGTCTTTCGCCAGCACCCACCAGCAGAACGCCCAGATAACCGCCGGAATGCCCTCGATGATGAACATTTCGCGCCAGCCGAAGGCGTGGATCAGGTAGCCTGACACCACAGACATCCACAGCACCGTCACCGGGTTGCCGAGGATCAGGAAGGTATTGGCGCGTGACCGCTCCGATTTGGTGAACCAGTTGCTGATGTAGATCAGCATCGCCGGCATCACCGCCGCTTCCACCACGCCGAGGATAAAGCGGATGGCGGCCAACATCGGGATATTGCTCACCACGCCGGTCAGCGAGGCGCAACCGCCCCACAGGATCAGGCACCAGAAGATCAATTTTTTGACGCTGCGGCGTTCGGCGTAGATGGCGCCGGGAATTTGGAAGAAGAAATAACCGAGGAAAAACAGCGCGCCAAGCAGCGAGGCCATGCCCTTGGTGATGCCGAGATCTTCATTGATGCCGGCGGCGGAGGCGAAGCTGAAGTTGGCGCGATCGAGATAGGCCAGGCTGTAGGTGATAAACACGATGGGCATGATGTACCACCAGCGTTTGGCCGCGACAGTCGCTTTGTTCATGTTCAGTATCCTTCAGTGGTGTTGCATCCCCTTCGCCCGGCATGCCAGAAGAAGGGGCAGATGCTCTCCCGACGCGTCCCGGTTGTAGGGCCAGAGGCTGACGTCATGCGGAGAAGTCGTTTTTTTATTGTTATTCGGCCAGCGCCGCGCGGGTCGGCAGGCCTTCGCTGTCGCCGATGGCCTGGATCGCCAGCGAACCGATTTTGTTGCCGCGCTGCACCGCCTGTACCAGCGTTTTGCCTTCCAGCAGGGCGCTGAGGGTGCCGACGGCAAAGCCATCACCCGCCCCCACGGTATCCACCACGTTGTCGACCTTGACTGCGGCCACCGCCGCCTTATCGCCGGCGGCGGTTTTAAACCAGGCGCCGTCCGGGCCGGTTTTGATGATCACCGCCTGCACGCCGCGTTCCAGATAGAAATCGGCGATGCCTTCCGGCGTCGATTGGCCGGTGAGGATCTGCCCCTCTTTCAGCCCCGGCAGCATCCAGTCGGCGGCGAACGCCAGCTGGTTCAGCTGCTCGATCATCACCTCGCGGCTGGGCCACAGCACCGGGCGCAGATTGGGGTCGAACGAAATGGTTTTGCCCATGGCGCGCATCTCGCGCGCCGCATGGTGGCACAGCGCCAGCGATTCGCCGGACAGCGCCGCCGCCACGCCGCTCAGGTGCAGGTGGCGCGCGGAACCGAAATACTCGCGGTTAAAATCGGCAATCGACAGGTGGCTGGCCGCCGAGCCCTTGCGGAAGTACTCCACGCTGGGATCGGTACCATCGGTGGTTTTGGATTTCACCTGAAAACCGGTCGGATAGTGGCCATCGACCGTCACCTGCCGGTAGTTGATGCCTTCTTTTTTCAGCTGCTGCAGGGCGAAGCGGCCGAACGAGTCATTGCCGACGCGGCTGACCCAGCCGACGTTCATGCCCAGACGCGCCAGGCCGATCGCCACGTTCAGTTCGGCGCCGGCGATGCGTTTGGTGAAGGTTTCCACCTCCGCCAGGTCGCCGGTTTGCGCCGCCACGAACATCGCCATGGCTTCGCCCAGCGTGACCACATCCAGGGGCGTCTGCTGCGCCGTCGTTGCCGTTAACGTTGTCATCATGGGGTTACTCCGCACGCAAAATATTGACGTAATGACGGGTGACGGCCTCCAGGTCATCGCCCTGCAACGGGAATTCGATACCGCGCGGCGCATCGTGCGGCAGGCGGGCCAGCAGATCGCGCCAGCTGCCGTCGGTATCGTCCAGCGCGACGGCGCGCCAGCCGCGCGGGCCTTGGGTGGCGGCTTTGACGTGCACGTAACCGACGTGGCGGGCCAGGCGCTCGGCGGCGGCGAAGGCGTCTTGCCCCACCCACAGCCAGTTGGCCATATCGAAGGTCATGCTGACCGGCAGATGGCTATCTTCCGCGGCGTGGAAAAAGGCGTTCAGCATCGACAAAATGCCGCAGTCCGGCGTTTGGTCGTTCTCGACCACCAGCTTGACCGGGTGTTGCTCCAGCGCCACTTTCAGCTCGGTAAAATCGAAGCCGGGGCGGAAATGACCGAGGGACAGCTTCAGCTGGCGCGCGTTCAGCGCCTGCGCTTCCGCCAGCAGCGCCGGCAGGTTGGGGTTCAGCGTATGTTGCGGGGTGAACAGCGCCTCAGGGGCGGAGTAGACGGCGAACAGCTGCTGGCGATCGATCTCTTGCGCCAGCGCCGGCAGGCTGTCCAGCTCGCCGGCGGCGAACAGTTCGCGGCGGATCTCCACCCCGTCGGCGCCAGCGCCGGCGATGAGGGGCAACAGCGCGCGCTGGCCGCCGTGTTGTTTGACGGTATCGGTGCCGTAGGCGCCGGTGACCACGATGATTTCTGTTTTCATTTTGACTCCTGAGGCGGCATTGTCGCCGCCGCTGCTGTTACCGGTACGTTAAATGGAACCGGTTCCAGCGAAAAGCGGCAGAGTGTAAAAATATGATCGCAATCACGAAGCTGAGCAAAAAACAGCCGGTGAGGGCGGGGCGGTTAACGCCCCGGAAAAGGCGGGTTAGCGGGTGGTGGAGCCGCGGACGATCAGCTCGCCGGAGAACATCTGCTCGCCGCTGGGGGCGGCCAGGCCCTGAATGCGCTGCACCAGCCGCTCCAGCGCCGCGTGCCCCATTTGGTAGGTGGGCTGTTTCAGCGTGGTGATGCCGACGCCCGCCAGTTCCGCCCACTCCAGTTCGTCAAAGCCCAGCAGGCCGATGTCGTTGCCCCACTGGATGCCGAGCCGACGCATGGCGCGCGCCACCTGCAGCGTCAGGGCGCCGTTGGCGGAGATCACCGCCTTGCGCATGCCGCGGTGGCGGCCGCTGAAATCGCTCAGCACCTGCTCCAGCTTCTGCCGATCGTTGAGCGGCGTTTCGGCCTGCTCCGCCAACAGCGCGGGGTGCTGCGCCATGGTATGCCTGAAGGCGTGCAGGCGTTCCAGGCGGGTATTGACCGTACCGAGCGGCTCGCTGAGGAACAGGATCGCTTCGAAACCTTGTTGCAACAGGTGTTCGGTGGCGACGGTGGCCGCTTCGCGGTTGTTCAGGCCCACCACGTCGCAGGCGAAATCGGGGATTTTGCGGTCGATCAACACCATCGGCAGCATCGACTGTTGCAGCGTGGATAACGCTTCCTCGCGCATGCCGACCGCGTTGACCACGATACCTTCCACCCGGTAACTGCTGAGCAACTGCAGGTAGTGCTGTTCCTGATTGACTTCGTTGTTGGTATTACACACCAGCAGGGTAAAGCCGTGCTGGCGGCAGGCGGCCTCGATGCCGCGCATCACGTCCACCGAGTAGGGATTGGTGATATCGGCGAGGATCAGGCCGATCAGGCGGGTCTGGCCGCCCTTCAGGCTGCGCGCCATCTGGCTTGGCCGGTAGTCGAGCTGCTGGATCGCCTGTTCGATGCGCTGTTTGAGATCGTCGGAAAGCAGGTGTTGTTCACCATTCAGATAGCGCGACACGCTGGTCTTGCCGGTTTTGGCGATGCTGGCCACATCGCTGATGGTGGCGCGTCCCGATGCGCGCGTTGCCTTGACAGTGCTCACAGCCGATCCCTCCTGCGGTTAATTGCCAAGGAGACTACCATACCCGATGTGCGGGCGGGAATGTTGAAGGGTAAGGAGAAAATCGCAGGGAGGCGGCGGGGCGCAGGTGGCGCCCCGCACGGGATTACTGCAGCGGGCTGAGCGTGATCTCGACGCGGCGGTTTTGCGCCTTGCCTTCCGCGGTGCTGTTGGAGGCGATCGGGTTGTCCGGGCCGGCGCCGGTGGTGCGGATACGGTTCGCCGCCACGCCCTGGGTGATCAGCGCGCTGGCTACGCCGTCGGCGCGCTGCTGCGACAGGTTCATGTTGAGCGAACGGGAACCGGTGCTGTCGGTGTAGCCGACCACGTTGACCGCGGTTTTCGGATACTCTTTCAGCACCATGGCGACGCCGGTCAGGGTGTTGGCGCCCGCCGGTTTCAGCGTGGCGCTGCTGCTGTCGAAGGTCACGTTGTTCGGCATGTTCAGCACGATGTTGTCGCCCTGACGGGTGACGCTGACGCCGGTGCCTTTCATCTTGTCGCGCAGTTTGGCTTCCTGCACGTCCATGTAATAGCCTACGCCGCCGCCGAGGGCTGCACCGGCCGCTGCGCCGATCAGCGCACCCTTGCCGCGATCTTTCTTGGAAGAGGACAGCACGCCGACGCCGGCGCCCAGTGCGGCGCCGAGGCCTGCGCCGATGCCGGATTTGCCGGCTTCGGATTCACCGGTGTAAGGGTTGGTGGTACAGGCCGACAGCGCGAGCGTAAGGCTCACGGCGCCGGCAATAATTGCAATGCGTTTTTTCATGTTCTTGTCCTTAATGGCATCAGAATCTGTACGCGCCGGCCCAAAACGGGGACGCAAAAAAGTGGGTGACGCAGGGAGCCCGCATCGCCGCGCTACCTATGACGCGCGCTTTCGCCGGCAGTTCCGGAGAAAAACGTGACAAATGATGAGCGCGGGTAAGTGCTGGGGGAGTTATGCGGCAAAACGCCGGGCGGCGCCATGCAGCGGATTCCTAATTGTGCGCATCCGGGGTGCGGATGCGCCTTTTTTAAGCGTAACCGGTTGAGTTTTCGACTGCCGGCCAGTTCATGATCAGCGTATAGGCCTGGGTTTCATCATTGAACAGGCGCTGCGTTATCTGAAAGCCGTGCTTGTGGTAGAACGCGCAGGCGCGCAGGTTCTGTTGGTACACCTCCAGACTGAGTCGGCGGTAGCGCTGTTGCACGTGCGTCATCAGCGCCTGGGCGACGCCGCGGCCGTGAAACGCCCGATCGACAAACAGCGCGCCGATGAACAGCTCGTCCAGCACGCTGATAAAGCCGACGATCTCGCCTTCGTGCCAGCAGGCCCAGCTTTGCGCGCGCGGCAGATAGTTTTCCCGCACCAGCGCGGCGCTCTCACGCCAGTATTTTTCCGCCACGAACGGATGGGCGGCGATGGTACTGGGCAGCCACAGCGCCATCAGCCGTTCGATATCCTCCGGGCCACAGGGGCGGATCACCGTGGCTTTGGGTAACACATGCACCCCGTGAGATGATCGTTCACCAGCCCGCTGGCCTGCATGAAGGCGTAACAGATGGTGGAGCCGATAAACTTGAAGCCGCGCTTTTTCAGCGCCTTGGACATGGCGTCGGACTGCTCGGTTTTGGCCGGCACCTGGTTCAGCGCTTGCCAGCGGTTGAGCTGCGGCCGGCCGCCGACGAAGTCCCAAATGAAGGTAACGAAATTCTCTCCGGCCGCCTCCATCGCCAGATAGGCCTTGGCGTTGGTGATGATGGCTTCTATCTTGCCGCGATGGCGGATGATGCCGCTGTCCTGCAGCAGGTTTTCCACGTCTTGTTCGGTCATGGCGGCAACCCGCTGCGGATCGAAACCGTGGAAAGCGCGGCGGTAGTTCTCGCGCTTTTTCAGGACGGTGATCCAGGAAAGGCCGGCTTGCTGCCCCTCGAGGCACAACATTTCAAACAGCTCGCGCGCGTCGGTGGTGGGCGCGCCCCATTCCTTGTCGTGATATTCGAGATACAACGGATCGGCCGTCACCCAACCGCAACGTTCGTCTGCCATCCTGAATGTCCTTATGCTGTGTTTATGAACAGTAATCATCGCTCGAAGCGCCGAACTTGGCAAGTCTCTGATTGTTTTGTCATCAGCCCGCTTGACGTGACGAAAAAGCCGACAATAGTTACTACATGGCCGGTGGAAAACTGACCAACGATAAAAACGACATGGCCTTCATTTGCAGGCTCTCAGGAGTCGATTCATGCCTCTAAAAATAACGTGCATGCCCCGCCCGGCGGCGCTTGCAGTGGCGTTACTTTGCAGTGTGACCCTTCCGGCTCAGGCGTACGATCAACTCTACGTCTTTGGCGACAGCCTGAGCGATACCGGCAACAACGGCCGGTTCACCTATGACGGCAGCCAGCACCTGCTGTACGACGAAGCGTTGGCGCAACGCATCGGGGCGGCGCTGGTGGCTTCGGACAACGGCGGTGAGAACTACGCCGCCGGCGGCGCCGTGGCGGTGCCGGGCCTGAACCCGGCCGACAACACCCAGGAGCAGGTGCAGCGCTATCTGAACCGGGTCAATGGCCAGGCCGACGGCGACGGTTTGTATATTCATTGGATCGGCGGCAACGATCTGGCGGCGGCGGCGCTGAATGCCGCTACCGCGCCCGGCGTGGCCTATAACAGCGCCGCCGCGGCGGCCGCGCAGGTGCATTCGCTGCTGAACGCCGGTGCCGGCACGGTGATCGTGCCGACGGTGCCGAACATCGGCTCCACGCCGCAGCTGATGGAATTGATCATTCAACAGGCGCTGTCTCCGGTGCAGGGGGCGGCGATCCAGGCGGCCTATGCCACGCTTAATTCGGTGGCGACGCCGGACAACGCTTCACGCACGCAGGCGATCCACGCAGCGTTGGCCGCTGCGGCGAAACAGGGCAGCGCCATTCCTCAGGTGCAGCAGGCGATCGCCGCGCAGCTTATCGCGGCGTATGACGGCCTGAGCGCGCAGGCCGCTCAGCTGACCGATTTCTATAATCAAAGCGAAGACCGTTTGCTGGCGCAGGGGAGCGGCAATATCGTGCGGGTGGACGTCAACAAGCTGTTCGCCGAAGCGATCGCCAATCCGGCGCAGTTCGGCTTCGCCAACACCGCCGGCATGGCTTGCCCGCCGGGCGTTTCCTCGGCGGTTTGCCGTTCCGACATGCCCGGCTTCGACGCCGGCCAGTCCTATCTGTTCTCCGACCATTTCCACCCCAGCCCACAGGCGCATCTGCTGATTGCGGATTATATCCAGGCGGTGTTGGATGGCCCGGCGCAGGTGGTGGCGCTGAATCAGGCGACGGCGGCGATGGCGCGTGACAGCCGCGCCACGCTCGACAGCCGCTTCCAGCAGCTGCGCAACGGCGACAACCCGCAGGGTTCGCTGGGCGTGTTCGGCGGTTACGCCGGCCAGCACTACGACTATGCCGATAACCGGGCCGCGGGGGACGGCAACGCTACCACCCACAACCTGACCGTCGGCGTGGACTATCAGCTGACCGACAGCTGGTTGATCGGTGCGTTGATCGCCGGTTCCAACGACGATCAGCATCCTTCCAGCCGCTTTGATTACAAGGCGCGCGGGCTGCTGCTCTCGGCTTTCAGTTCACTGGCGATATTCGAGCACGGTTGGGTCAACGCCGATCTGCACTATGCGACGATGGATTATGACGACATCCGCCGCAGCATGCGGCTGGGGCCGCTGACGCGCACCGAAACCGGTTCGACCACCGGCAGGCAGTGGGGGGCGCGCGTGACCGCCGGCTATGACTTCCCGATCGCTTCTTACCTGACCACCGGGCCGGTGGCGCAGTTCGCCTGGGATTACAGCCGCGTTTCCGGTTACAGCGAAGACGGCGATGACAGCACCGCCATGCGCTTCAACGATCAAACCTACCACTCGCAGATCGGTGCGTTGGGTTGGCGGCTGGATACGCAATTCGGCGTGTTTAACCCTTATGCGGAAGTGAGTTATCAGCATCAGTTCGGCGACGACGTCTACCGCGCCGGCGGCGGCCTGAAATCGACGCAAACCTCATTTACTCGCGACAGTGCGGGTCAGGACAAAAACTGGGTGGATGTCACGCTCGGGGCCAACATGCCGTTGACGGACAGGGTGTCGGCCTTCGCCACCGTCTCGCAAACCGGCGGCCTGAGCAGCGGCGAGCAGTTTATGTATAACGTCGGCGTCAGCGCGCGTTTTTGAATGGGGTGCCTGCAGAGCGCGTTTGCCAAAGGCGTGCTAAATGGCATTGCGTAAGCGATACGTTCTTATAAGGGAAGCTAATTAAGAGGAAGAGGACGGGAATTAATTATGCGGGCCGCCATAATGCTGACGGAAATACAAAAAAAAACTGATCCTATGAAAGGATCAGGTAGCCACTTGGCCAACACCAGGGAAAATTTTAATTATTATTGTATAACCAAAGATTAACTGTCAATGGGTTTATGTGGCTCATTGTTGGCGTATTACATATCCGCTTGTTTCTCCTCGAGTCGCTGCAGCGGCCCATCGCGTGATCTCTCCTTATTTTTCACGATATAAGAAATAATTTGGCGGTTAGTCACATTATCTGCCGGTGAGGCGAGTTTTTTAGTTGATAAAATTAACAAAAATAACATTGGCGTAACTTTGCCCTGTGGCAAATATAAGCATGTGTGCATTTCAATCTGCGTAAATAGGGTTGGTGAGAACAGGAGCTGCGGGCGAATAAGTGACGATTTAAGCAACGATTAGTCTCGTTTTTTGTTAAGTTATTCTAATGTTTTTGGCGGGTCATATTTTCGCCCCGTTCGTCGCCGGTGAAATTAGCCGGCTAACCGGCGCCCTGTCCTGCGCGCGCCGCGCGCGAAAATCCAGCGTTTCTCGCCCCGATTCGCACTTGTTGCCGGATTCTGGCTGTATATCTTACGGTCAACGGGTATACTGGCTCATTCCATCTAAATCCACTTGTATCGCGTGCGAATTCAACATGCAAAAGTTTGATACCAAGACCTTCCAGGGCCTGATCCTGACACTGCAGGATTATTGGGCGCGCCAGGGCTGCACCATCGTTCAACCATTGGACATGGAAGTCGGCGCGGGAACCTCACACCCGATGACGTGCCTGCGCGCACTGGGGCCGGAGCCGATGGCCGCCGCCTATGTGCAGCCATCTCGCCGCCCGACCGACGGCCGCTACGGCGAAAACCCGAACCGTCTGCAGCACTACTACCAGTTCCAGGTGGTGATTAAGCCATCGCCGGACAACATTCAGGAACTCTACCTGGGCTCGTTGAAAGAGCTGGGTCTGGATCCGACCATCCATGACATTCGCTTCGTGGAAGACAACTGGGAAAACCCGACGCTCGGCGCCTGGGGCCTGGGTTGGGAAGTGTGGCTGAACGGCATGGAAGTGACGCAGTTCACTTACTTCCAGCAGGTCGGCGGCCTGGAGTGCAAGCCGGTGACCGGCGAGATCACCTACGGTCTGGAGCGTCTGGCGATGTACATCCAGGGCGTGGACAGCGTGTACGATCTGGTGTGGAGCAACGGCCCGCTGGGCGTCACCACCTACGGCGACGTGTTCCATCAGAATGAAGTGGAGCAGTCCACCTACAACTTCGAATACGCCGACGTCGACTTCCTGTTCTCCTGCTTCGAGCAGTACGAGAAAGAAGCCCAATCGCTGCTGGCGCTGGAAAAACCGCTGCCGCTGCCGGCCTACGAACGCATCCTGAAGGCGGGCCATACCTTCAACCTGCTGGATGCGCGCAAGGCGATTTCGGTGACCGAGCGCCAACGCTACATTCTGCGTATCCGCACGCTGACCAAAGCCGTTGCCGAAGCCTACTACGCTTCCCGCGAAGCGCTGGGCTTCCCGATGTGCAACAAGAAGAACGAGAACTAAGAGGCAGCCATGACTCAACAGACTTTCCTGGTGGAAATCGGCACGGAAGAGCTGCCGCCGAAGGCTCTTCGTTCCCTGGCGGAATCTTTCGCCGCCAACTTCACCGCCGAGCTGGACAACGCCGGCCTGGAACACGGTGAAGTGAGCTGGTTCGCCGCACCGCGCCGCCTGGCGCTGAAAGTGGCTAACCTGAGCGCGGCGCAGGCCGATCGCGAAATTGAAAAACGCGGCCCGGCGATCGCCCAGGCGTTCGACGCCGAAGGCAAACCGAGCAAAGCGGCCGAAGGCTGGGCGCGCGGCTGCGGCATCACCGTCGATCAGGCTGAACGCCTGGTGACTGACAAGGGCGAGTGGTTGATGTACCGCGCCCACGTCAAAGGCCAGTCGGCGCAACAACTGCTGGCCGGCATGGTCAGCACCGCGCTGGCTAAATTGCCGATCCCGAAACTGATGCGTTGGGGCGACTCCGACGTGCAGTTCGTGCGTCCGGTGCACACCGTTACGATGCTGCTGGGCGCCGATCTGATCCCGGGCACCGTGCTGGGCATCGAATCCGCGCGCACCGTGCGTGGCCACCGCTTCATGGGCGAAGCCGAGTTTACCCTCGACAACGCCGACCAATACCCGCAGATCCTGCTGGAGCGCGGCAAAGTGGTCGCCGACTACGAAGCGCGTAAAGCGCTCATCAAGCGCGACGCCGAGCTGGCGGCGCAGAAGATTGGCGGCAAGGCCGATCTGAGCGACAGCCTGCTGGAAGAAGTGGCCTCGCTGGTGGAATGGCCGGTGGTGCTGACCGCCAAATTCGAAGAGAAATTCCTGGCGGTGCCGGCGGAAGCGCTGGTGTACACCATGAAGGGCGATCAGAAGTATTTCCCGGTGTACGACGCCGCGGGCAAACTGCTGCCGAACTTTATCTTCGTGGCCAACATCGAGTCGAAGGACCCGCAGCAGATCATCTCCGGTAACGAGAAGGTGGTGCGTCCGCGCCTGGCTGACGCCGAGTTCTTCTTCAACACCGATCGCAAGAAACGTCTGGAAGACAATCTGCCGCGCCTGGAAACCGTGCTGTTCCAACAGCAGCTGGGCACCCTGCGCGACAAAACCGATCGCATTCAGGCGCTGGCGGGCTGGGTTGCCGGCCAGATCGGCGCCGACGTCAACCACGCCACCCGCGCGGGCCTGCTGTCGAAGTGCGACCTGATGACCAACATGGTGTTTGAATTCACCGACACCCAGGGCGTGATGGGCATGCACTACGCGCGCCACGACGGTGAGGCGGAAGACGTCGCCGTTGCGCTGAACGAGCAGTATCAGCCGCGCTACGCCGGCGATGCGCTGCCGCAGTCACTGGTGGCCTGTTCCCTGGCGATCGCCGACAAGATGGACACCCTGGCCGGCATTTTCGGCATCGGGCAGCATCCGAAAGGCGATAAAGACCCGTTCGCGCTGCGCCGCGCCGCGCTGGGCGTGCTGCGCATCATCGTCGAGAAAAACCTGCCGCTGGATCTGCAGACCCTGACCGAAGAGGCCGTGCGCTTGTACGGCAGCAAGCTGACCAACGCCAAAGTGGTCGATGAGGTGGTGGAATTCATGCTGGGCCGCTTCCGCGCCTGGTATCAGGAAGAAGGCCACGCGGTCGATACCATTCAGGCGGTGCTGGCGCGCCGTCCGACCAAGCCGGCCGACTTTGACGCGCGCGTCAAGGCGGTATCCCACTTCCGCACGCTGGACGAAGCGGCGGCGTTGGCTGCGGCCAACAAACGCGTCTCCAATATCCTGGCCAAATCTACCGAAACGCTGAACGACAGCGTGCGCGCCTCGGTGCTGAAGGACGCGGCGGAGATCCAGTTGGCGACCCACCTGGTGGTGCTGCGCGACAAGCTGCAGCCGTACTTCGCGGCGGGCAATTACCAGGAAGCGCTGGTGGAACTGGCTGCGCTGCGTGAACCGGTGGATGCGTTCTTCGACAACGTGATGGTAATGGCGGACGATGCGGAAGTGCGCGTGAATCGTCTGACGCTGCTGAGCAAACTGCGTGAACTGTTCCTGCAGGTGGCGGATATCTCCGTACTGCAGTAAACGGCTCTGTGCTGTGAAAAGGCGCCTGCGGGCGCCTTTTTTATTTCCGTTTCCTGGGTGCGAAGGCAAGGTCGCCTGGCGACTTGGGGGGCGACTTGGGGGGCGACTTGGGGGGCGACTTGGGGGGCGACTTGGGGGGCGACTTGGGGGGCGACTTGGGGAAATTGAAGCATCCGGTCGCCGACGGCAATGAACCTCAGTGCGTTTTGCGCACGATGTTCAACCGCCTCCGGCCGAGACAATGTTCACCGCAAACGGAATCGCGTATCGGAACGCCGCCAGTTGATCTATTCTTATAGGCGCACGGAGTGCGGAAAAAGGGGCGGAGTCCAATGAAAAAGCAGGTTTATAACAGGAGTTATGTCACATGGCGGTAGGGATCCAGAGCAGAGGTTTCGCGCGTTGGTTGGCACCGGTATTGGCATTGTTGGTGGTCATGCAATTGACCGCCTGCGGCGATAAAGAGCCGGAACAGCGCAAAGCATTCATTGATTACTTACAGAATACCGTGATGCGCAGCGGGGCGAACATCCCCACGCTGAGCGAAGACCAGAAGCAGAAGTTCGGCAACTATGCCGGCGATTACGCGATTTTGGTCGGCTTTTCACAGCAGCTGTCCAAGTCGGTCGGCGCCAGCCTGACGCCAGCGCTGGATCAGATTAACCAGATCCGCACCGCACAGGACTATCTGAACAAACGCGATGCGCTGCAGCAATCGGTCGGGGCGTTGAACCTGCTGGGCCAGCAGATCCAGTCCGCCAAGTCGCAGGCGGATACCGCCCGCACGGCGCTGAAACAGCCCGACGATCTGAAGGCGGTGTATAACCAGGCCTATGACAAAATCGTCACCGCGCCGGCCAACGCCCTGATGCCGGCAATCCCGACCACCGCCAGCTTTGTGCAGGATCTGGTGCAGGTTGGCGATTTCCTGCAGAGCCAGGGCAATCAGGTCAGCTTCAACAACAACGGCGTGCAGTTCCGCACCGCGCAGCAGGTGGCGCAGTACAACACCATGATGTCGAATCTGGTGGCCAAACAGCAGAACCTGGTGAATGCGCAGAAAGCCATTCAAAGCGTGACGCAATAACGCGCCTACGACGATCTACAGGCCGGCATTGGCCGGCCTGTTTTATTTCCCCTCAGCGTTTCCAATAGCTTGCTGGTTTATTACGCAGGCTTCTGTACTACACTTCAATTAATCCATTCATTCGGCATTGTAGTTTTCTTTCATTCATCACTTCGCTAGTTCCCGGCGGGATGAGTGCTCACAGGGAAGATCAAACAGAGCGTCGCGTTCGGGCGCTGCAGCTAAAAATAAATTGTGATGTTTATCACAATTTAAAAACAAACAACCAAGTTAAAAATGTGACATTAATCACTTTATTGTCGGTTTTTGGGCGGTTTTTTTCTCACTGTGCTTTTTTTACACGCCATAAATGTGATCTTTATCACCATAAATGAGGGGTTGTTGGGGTGTTGTGTGTGACTTGTGTCACAAAAAATTCGTGAAGTTCGCGTGACAAAAACAGCGTGATAGAGTCCGTTTCGCATACAGCGGCAACACGGCTGGATCGTCACAACAATAATCACGCGCTCTATTGTCAGCGCGTAACAATAGGGGTGTGTTTTATGTTTTCACCAGACATCAAGGTTAAAGTGCAAAACTTTGGCCGCTTCCTGAGCAACATGGTGATGCCCAACATCGGCGCCTTTATCGCCTGGGGGATTATCACCGCGCTATTCATTCCAACCGGCTGGCTGCCGAATGAGACCTTAGCCAAGCTGGTCGGCCCGATGATCACCTACCTGCTGCCGCTGTTGATCGGTTATACCGGCGGGCGGCTGGTGGGCGGCGATCGCGGCGGCGTGGTCGGCGCCATCACCACCATGGGCGTCATCGTCGGCGCCGACATGCCGATGTTCCTCGGCGCGATGATCGCCGGTCCGCTGGGCGGCTGGGCCATCAAGCACTTCGACCGCTGGGTGGACGGCAAGATCAAAAGCGGCTTTGAAATGCTGGTGAACAACTTCTCCGCCGGCATCATCGGCATGCTGTTGGCGATCCTGGCCTTCCTGGGCATCGGGCCGCTGGTGGAGGTGCTTTCCAAGCTGCTGGCGGCGGGCGTGCACGTGATGGTGACGAACAACCTGCTGCCATTGGCGTCCATCTTCGTTGAACCGGCGAAAATCCTGTTCCTGAACAACGCCATCAACCACGGCATCTTCTCGCCGCTGGGCATCCAGCAGGCGACGGAAGCCGGCAAATCGGTGTTCTTCCTGATCGAAGCCAACCCAGGCCCGGGCATGGGCGTGCTGATGGCCTACATGTTCTTCGGCCGCGGCAGCGCCAAGCAATCCGCCGGCGGTGCGGCGATCATTCACTTCCTGGGCGGCATCCACGAAATCTACTTCCCGTACGTGCTGATGAACCCGCGTCTGCTGCTGGCGGTGATCCTGGGCGGCATGACCGGCGTATTCACCCTGACGATGCTGAACGGCGGCCTGGTGTCTCCGGCTTCCCCGGGGTCGATTTTGGCGGTGCTGGCGATGACCCCGAAAGGCGCCTACTTCGCCAACATTGCGGCGGTGTGCGCAGCCTTTGCCGTCTCCTTCGTGGTGTCCGCTTTCCTGTTGAAAACCTCCAAGGTGAAAGAGGATGACGATCTGGAAGCCGCGACCCGCCGCGTGCAAGAGATGAAATCGCAGTCCAAGGGCGGCGCGGCCGCGCCGGCGGCGGTCGATGGCGATCTGAGCACCGTGCGCAAAATCATCGTCGCCTGCGATGCGGGCATGGGCTCCAGCGCCATGGGCGCCGGGGTACTGCGCAAGAAAGTGGCCGACGCCGGGCTGAAGAACATCTCGGTGACCAACAGCGCCATCAACAGCCTGCCGGACGATGTGGATCTGGTGATCACCCACCGCGATCTGACCGAGCGCGCGATGCGCCATGCGCCGCAGGCCCAGCACATTTCGCTGACTAACTTCCTCGACAGCAAGCTGTATGGCGATCTGGTCGAGCGTTTGCTGGCGGTGAACACCGCTGCCGCAGCGGCCCCGCAGAGCGGCGCGCACGCGGCTGCAGAGGCCGGCGAACCGGGGCTGTTCAAGCTAAGCGAGAGCAACGTGTTCCTCAACCTGCAGGCCAGCGACAAAGAGCAGGCGATCCGCTTCGCCGGCGAGCAACTGGTGAAGGGCGGCTACGTTGAGCCGGAATACGTGCCGGCGATGCTGGAGCGCGAAAAGCTCACCTCCACCTACCTGGGCGAATCGATCGCCGTGCCGCACGGCACCATCGAGGCCAAAGACCGGGTGCTGCGTACCGGCGTGGTGTTCTGCCAATACCCGCAGGGCGTGCGCTTCGGCGATGAAGAGGATGAAGTGGCCCGTCTGGTGATCGGCATCGCCGCGCGCAACAACGAGCATATCCAGGTGATCACCAGCCTGACCAACGCGCTGGATGACGAGAGCGTGATCGAGCGGCTGGCGAATACCACCAGCGTTCAGGAAGTGCTGGACCTGCTCGGCGGCAAAAAAGCCGGATAACAGAATCATTTTCAAGGGTGCAGCGTGCTGCACCCTTCGACATTAAGAAGGTAGAGTTATGAAAGCATTACATTTTGGCGCAGGGAACATCGGCCGCGGTTTTATCGGCAAGCTGCTGGCGGACGCCGGGGTTGAGCTGACCTTCGCCGACGTCAATCAAACGGTGCTGGATCTGCTGAACAGCCGTAAAAGCTACCAGGTGCACGTGGTGGGCGAGCAAGAGCGCGTAGAGAGCGTCAACAACGTCAGCGCCGTCAACAGCGGCAGCGAAGCCGCGGTGGCGCTGATCGCCGAGGCGGATCTGGTGACCACCGCCGTTGGCCCGCAAATTCTCGCCAAAATCGCCGGCACGATCGCCAAAGGGCTGGTGCTGCGCCATCAGCAGGGCAATGTGCAGCCGCTGAACATCATCGCCTGTGAGAACATGGTGCGCGGCACCAGCCAGCTGAAGCAGCACGTGTTTGCCGCGCTGCCGCAGGACGAGCAGGCATGGGTTGAGCAGCACGTCGGCTTCGTCGATTCGGCGGTCGATCGTATCGTGCCGCCGGCGGACAGCAGCGATCCGCTGGAAGTGACGGTGGAAACCTTCAGCGAATGGATCGTCGATCAGACGCAGTTTAAAGGCCAGCCTCCGGCGATCGCCGGCATGGAGCTGACCGATAACCTGATGGCCTTCGTCGAGCGCAAGCTGTTCACCCTCAACACCGGCCACGCGATCACCGCCTACCTCGGCCAACGGGCCGGGCTGCAAACCATTCGCGACGCCATTCTCGACCCGGCGATCCGCCGCGTGGTGAAAGGGGCGATGGAAGAGAGCGGCGCGGTGCTGATCAAGCGTTACGGCTTCGACGCCGACAAGCACGCCGCCTACATCAACAAAATTCTCGGCCGCTTCGAAAACCCGTATCTGCACGATGACGTCGAGCGCGTAGGGCGCCAGCCGCTGCGCAAGCTGAGCGCCGGCGATCGCCTGATCAAACCGCTGCTGGGCACGCTGGAATACGGCCTGCCGCATGCCAACCTGATCCAGGGCATCGCCGCCGCCATGAGTTACCGCAGCGAACAGGATCCGCAGGCGCTGGAGTTGGCGGAATTGCTGAACACGCTCGGGCCGAAAGCCGCGCTGGCGCAAATTTCCGGCCTGCCGGCGGAAAGCGAGGTTGTAGAAGAGGCCGTTGCTGTGTATAACGCCATGCACAAGTAGAATCGTGATGATGAACACCCGAGCGCAGCTTGCTGCGCTCCTGGAACCCGAGTTCGGCATCGACGGCCCTCCCCACGCCTTTCGAAAAGCGACGATGGAAGAAGCACAGGCATTTGAAAACCAGGTTCTGGAAAAGCTGAACGCGGGCAAAACGGTGCGCAGCTTCCTGATCGCGGCGGTAGAGCTGCTGGCGGAAGCGCTCAACGTGCTGGTGGTGCAGGTATTCCGCAAGGACGACTATGCGGTGAAATATGCCGTCGAACCGCTATTGTCCGGCAGCGGCCCGCTGGGGGAGCTGTCGGTGCGCCTGAAGCTGATGTACGGGCTGGGGGTGATTTCCCGCCACGAATATGAAGACGCCGAGCTGCTGATGGCGATGCGCGAAGAGCTGAACCACGACGGATCGGAATACCGCTTCGTCGACGACGAAATACTCGGGCCGTTCGGCGAGCTGCACTGCGTGGCCGCGCTGCCGCCGGTGCCGACTTTCCTGCAGCCGGGCGAGGCGGATGAAGCGCTGATCGCCATGCAGCGCCAGCGCTATCAGCAGATGGTGCGCTCCACCATGGTGTTGTCCATTACCGATCTGATCGCCGGCATCGGCGCCAAGCAACCCTCTCGGCTTTCTCCTCTCGGCCGCGGCTAGGCAAAGGCCGCGCGCCACTCGTCGAACAACAACCACAGCGCGGTGGCGGCCATCAGCCCGGACATCGCGCCGTTGAACACCCGCAGCTTCCAGGTGACCCGCAGCGCGTTGCGCAACCGATCGCCCAGCACCGCCCACAGCAGCACGCAAGGCAAGTTCAGCAGCGCGAAACCGGCGATGATAGACAGCGTATGGACAAAGGTGGCGCCTTCGCGCGGGGTGAACAGGATCGCCACGTTGATCACCATCAGCCAGGCCTTGGGGTTGACCGCCTGAAACAGCGCGCCGTTGAGCAGGCTCATCGGCTGCGCCTGCTCTTTGGCGTCCGGCGAGGCCGCCTGAAACAGTTTCCACGACAGCCACAGCAGGTAGGCGCAGCCGATCACCGCCAGCGGGAAGCGGATGACGCCGGCCCAGCTCAGCGCCAGCGCCAGCAGCGGGATAATGATCGCCAGCTGTACTGCACAACCGACGCAGATGCCGAACAGCATCGGCAGGGTGCGGCGCAGGCCGAAGTTGACGCCCGACGAGGCCAGCAGCAGGTTGTTGGGGCCGGGGGTGATCGACATGACGGTGACGTAGCTGACAAAGGCGGAGTCCAGCATGGCAGGTTCCTTGAAAATGACGGTGATAACGAGAGGATCAGCATAATCGCTGCAATGGGATGGTGACAGAACCACAAATCGGCTATTGTCATGGTTACAGTTGTGCAAAATGTAAACTGTACCCATTCCCTGGAGAGAAACTGTGACCCTGCTCGATGAAACCCCGGATACCCGTTACCTGCAGCTGGCGGATACGCTGGCCGAAGCCATTCGCCGCGGCACGCTGCAGCCCGGCGACCGCTTGCCTTCGGTGCGGCGCTGTGCGCAAACCCATCGCGTCAGCATCAATACCGTGGTGTCGGCTTACCGCACGCTGGAGGATCGCGGGCTGATCGAAGCGCGGCCGCAGTCGGGGTTTTATGTCCGCAGCACGCTGCCGGCGCTGAAGATGGCCTCGGCGCCCAGCGGCCGCATCGAACCGCCGGCGGACGACGTGCTGGCGTTGATCGATACGGTGTTCGCCGCCCAGCAGAACCCGGCCTTCACCAACATTGCGCTGGCCTGCCCGCAGACCAGCGATTTCTATCCCGGCGGCAAACTGGGGCGCATGCTGTCTTCCCAACTGCGCCGCCAGCCGGATCTGATCGGGCAGTATCCGTTGCCGCCCGGCAGCCTGCGGCTGCGTCAGCAGATCGCCCGCCGCTCAATGACGCTCGGCATGCTGTTGGAGCCGGGCGACGTGGTGTTGACCCACGGCTGCATGGAGGCGCTGCAGCTGGCGCTGCGCGTTACCACCAAACCGGGCGACTGCGTCGGGCTGGAGTCGCCGACCTACTTTTATCTGCTGCCGCTGCTGGCCAGCCTGGGGCTGAAAGCGCTGGAAATCCCTACCGATCCGCAGCTGGGGCTGTCGTTGGACGCGCTGGAGCTGCTGCTGAACGAGAAGCGGCTGAATGCGGTGATCGCCATGCCGACGGTGCAAAACCCGCTGGGTTGCACTATGCCGCTGGCCGCGAAAAAGCGGCTGGCGCGGCTGATGAACGATCATCAGGTGCCGTTGATTGAAGACGGGCTGTATGCCGAGATCCAGTTCGGCGGGGCGCTGTCGCCGGCGGTGAAGGCGTTCGATCGCGACAGCTGGGTGCTGTTTTGCTCCAGCTTCACCAAAACGCTGGCGCCGGATTTTCGCGTCGGCTGGATCTGCGGCGGCCGTTTTCACGAGGCGTTGCGCAAGCTGAAGGCGGTGTCGTCGATGTCCGAGTCGCAGCTGCTGTCGGAAACGCTGGCGACCTTCCTGGAGAGCGGCGGCTACGATCACCATTTGCGCAACCTGCGCAAGCGCTATGCGGCGCAGGTCGACGAGGCGAGGGCGCTGATCGCCCGGCATTTCCCGCGCGGCACGCTGGCCACGCAGCCGGCGGGCGGCTTCGTGTTCTGGGTCGAATTCCCCCCCGGCGTGGACAGCGTGGCGCTGTTCCATCAGCTGCTTGAGGAGCAGATCTGTTTGACGCCGGGCACCCTGTATTCCCCGAGCGGGCGCTACCGCAACGCGCTGCGGCTCTCCTGCTGCTACCCGTTCAACGCGCGCTACACCCAGGCGCTGGCTCGGCTCGGCGCCAGGGCCTGCGAGATGAGCGGCCTGCCGCCCGGCATTGCGCAGGACGGGTAACGGCGCGCGCCTTTTGCTACAATGCCGGTATCATTGATTAGCGTGCCATTTTGGGCACAATGGGCCAGAGACCATGAAAGAGAAAGAAAAGGCAGAGATCAAGCGTCTGAGCGACCTGCTGGACGCCTTGAACCACAAAGACGCCACCGTGATCCAACAGGGCAACCCTGAGTTGATCGCGCAGCACACCAAAGAGAAAGAGAAGCTGGCGACGGAGATCGAGCGCCTGAAAAACGTGCGCGGCGAGAAGCTGAGCGCCGAAGCGCAGAAGCTGAGCCAGCTGCCGTTCAGCCGCGAGATCACCAAGAAAGAGCAGGCCGATATGGGCGCGCTGAAGAAAAGCGCGCGCGGGCTGATTGTGGTACACCCGATGACCGCGCTGGGCCGCGAGATGGGCCTGAAAGCGGTCACCGGCTACGCCAAGAAAGCGTTCTGAATCCCGGGCGTCAGACCTTGGTGGTGAAATACGCCTTGGTCTGATAGGGCACGGTGACCGTGTCCTGGCCCCGCAGTTCCTCTTCTTCCGCCACCAGTTGGCGCAACCGATCGATAACCTGCTCCTGTTGCGCCTGCGGCAGCGCGGCGATAAAGCTGGTTGAACGTACCCGGTTGTAGATCACGTCCTCCACCGCCCCCCGGTGGCCGAGCATAAACACCTGCTCCTGCAGCGGTTCAAAGCCTTTGAACGGGAAGAATTTGCGCCATTCGCCGGTATAGAAACGCGGCGCATCGCCTTCGTGGCTATCGACGATCTGATTCAGTTTACGCACCCAACCGACGCGCGCATCGCGCATGTTCCACACCAGGCCGAGTTTGCCGCCGGGCTTGAGAATGCGCTGGATTTCCGCCAGCGCCTGCGGCGTGGCGAACCAATGGAAGGACTGGGCGCACACCACGGCATCCACCGACTCGTCCGGTAGCGGGATCGCGTCGGCGGTGCCCGCCAGCGTTTTCACCTGCGGCAGCGCCGCCGACAGTTTTTCCAGCATTTGCGGCACCGGTTCGACGGCGATCACCTGCGCGCCGGTTTCCAGCAGGCGCGGGGTGAACTTGCCGGTACCGGCGCCGAGATCGATGACCGTCATGCCGGCGTGCAGGCCGATGACGTCACGCAGCCAGACGGCGATTTCCGGCGGGTAATCCGGCCGGCCTTTCACATAGCGATCGGCATTGGCCTGATAGCCCTCGGCGGCGGCGTGATGAATCGAATGGGTCGGGGTGGTCATATCCTGGCTCCTGGCTGAAAAAACGTGCGGCTACAGTATAGGCGGAAGAAAAGGGTTAACGCGGCATTCGGCGCACGTTTTTCATTTTCCGCTCGCGCGTTCAACGGCCGAGCAGGCGGCGGTTGAAATCCTCAAGGCGCCCTTCGGCGAGCCGCGTGAGCATGGTCTTGCTCCAGCTGGCGGAGAGGCCGGCCACCGCCAACAGACGGCGATACTGTTCCGCATCGAACGGCATATGCCAGGCGATGGCGATGGCTTCGGCCACCGACACATCGCTGTTGCGCGCCGCCAGCGCCAGCGGGCGATCGCCGCTGACCGCGCCCGGCGACACCACCCGATACAGCCAGCCGCAGCGGCCGCTTTGCTGCATCAGCACCGAAATGTCCTCGATGGCGAAGTGATAATTGAGCTTGAAGCACGGCGAGCGCGGCTGGGTGACCTGGATCAGCGTCTCGCCCCAGCGGAAGATGTCGCCCATAAACACATTGTGTTCGGTCAGCCCTTCGGTGGAGATGTTCTCGCCGAAGGCCGGGGCGCAAAACTGCTCGGCCTGCGCCGGAAACTGCTCGCGCCAGTGGGCATAATGCTCGCGCGGGTAGTGACACAGCGCGCGGTCCGGCCCGCCGTGGTAGCTTTTTTCGGCCTGTTCGTCGCCTTCCAGCCCGAGCTGCGTGAGCCGGATGGCGCCATCCACCTGGCGTTTGGCGATGGCGCTGGGGCGCCCGCCTTCATAGGGTTGGATGCTGCCGATGTAAACGTCTGGGTGATGCATGTGCGCCTCCGTGTCTCGCGTCGAGGGCTCAGCATAGCCTGAGTTGTGCCCGTACACTACCCGGCGTTTACCTGTACGGAAGGATGTGTTTTTCCTGTCTATATTTAGGCTTTTATCGTCGAGAAAAAACCATGCGTTTCATTGTATTGAGGCATGCGGAGTCAGAATGGAACCGCTCGGGGATTATTCAGGGGCGAAGTGACAGTCCGCTGACAGAAGAGGGGCGACGTCAAATCGCTGGGCTTGGCGCTCGCTTGCAAATGTTATCGGTCACTTTGTTGATCAGTTCACCGGCTGGTCGGGCTTTTACGACAGCGGAGACGTTGGCTGAGAGATGTGGCTGCACTGTGCAAATGGATGAGCGTTTGCAGGAGCAAGATTTTGGCCGACTGGAAGGATTATCTTATGCGCAGGCCATGCGCGATTATCCAGAAGCGACGCAGTGCCTCTTTGCCGGTAAGGCAGAGGCGTCGGCTCCGGGAGGGGAGAATGCTTATGAGGTTGCCTGGCGCCTGATGGCTTGTCTGTCCGATCTGGCTGTCGATGGACAAAATCAAACGCTTGGTGTTGTTACGCACGGCCATGCTCTGCAGGCACTGATTTGGTGGCTTAAAGGGGCTGACCCGCAGGAGGACCTCCGCAGATACGGTCATCGCAATTGCGGCTACGCAATGCTTGATGCGACCGCCTCTGGTTTTAATTTGTTGAATTGGGGAGTCGCGACCCACCTGTTGCCACAAAGATAGGGCGAGGAACGGATATTCCTCGCCTGCGGGCGTCAGAAGGTGGTCCAGTTCTCTTCCGCTGCGGCGTTGGCGGCCGCGGGTTTTACGGCCGGCGCTTTCGGCGCGGCGGCTTTCACGGCGGCGGGTTCGGTCTGCTCCGCCAAACGGAACACCGAAACGCTCTGCAACAGCATGTCGGCCTGCTCTTCCAGCGAATCGGCGGCGGCGGCGGACTCTTCCACCAGCGCGGCGTTCTGCTGGGTGGTATGGTCCATTTCGACGATCGCCTGGCCAATCTGGGCGATGCCGCGCGTCTGTTCATCGGAGGCGGCGGCGATCTCGGCCATGATGTCGCGCACGTGGGTAACCGAGCGGACGATCTGCTCCATGGTATTGCCGGTGCTTTCCACCAGTTCGGTGCCGGTTTTCACCCGGCTGACCGATTCGGCGATCAGCCCTTCGATCTCCTTCGCCGCTTGGGCGCTGCGGCTCGCCAGGCTGCGCACTTCGCTGGCGACCACCGAGAAGCCGCGTCCCTGTTCGCCGGCGCGCGCTGCTTCCACCGCGGCGTTGAGCGCCAGGATGTTGGTCTGGAAGGCAATGCCGTTGATCAGGGTAGTAATTTCGGCGATACGCTGCGAACTGCTGGAAATATCGCGCATGGTGCTGACCACGTTCTCCACCAGCTTGCCGCCCTGTTGCGCGGTCTGCGAGGCGTCGGTGGCCAGCTGATTGGCATGATGGGCGTTGTCGGCGTTCTGTTTCACCGTGGCGGTCAGCTGTTCCATGCTGGCGGCGGTTTCCTCGACCGCCGCCGCCTGCTGCTCGGTGCGGGAAGAGAGATCGGTGTTGCCGGCGGCGATTTCCGCGGAGGCGGTGGAGACCTGGCTGACCCCCATCTGGATCTTCTCAATCATGGTGCGCAGATTTTGGCTCATCGCCGCCACCGCGTTCAGCAACTGCCCCAACTCATCGCGGCGGGTGCTGGTCTGCGCCTGGCGCAGATCGCCGCTGGCGATGCGTTCCGCCATCGCCAGCGTACTTTGCAGCGGACGGGTGATCTGCAGCGTGATGCGCCAGGCGATAAGCACTCCGGCGATAATCGCGATCAGGGTGGTGATGCCCATCTGCAGCTGCGCCAGGTTGATGTTGCTGCGCGTCTGCGCCAATTCGTCCTGCATAAAGGCGTTCACCAGCGTGCCGATCGCTTGTGCGCGTTCACCGAGCTGTCGGCTGATCTGCTGCTCGTGCTCATAGGCCGGCAGGTAGGCCGCGATACGGTTTTTGTAATCGTCCAGGGCGGCCAGCAGCGACTGCAGCTGCGGGCGCTGCGCGTCGCTGACCCGGCGGCTCAGGGCGTTGGCCGCGTCGCGCGCGTCGTCGATGGCCGCCATCAGCGGCGCTTCGGTTTCCTTGTTCAGGCTCAGCAGCAGACCGCGCGCGCCGTAGCGCACCTGGGTCAGCTTCTGGTTCAGCTGGATGAAGGCCAACTGCAGATCGCCGTTGGTGAGCTGGCGCTCCACCTGGCTCAGGCTGGCCTGCACTTCCGACATGTTCCAGCTCTGGCGCACCGCGTCTTTCGCCGAGACCGCCTGCTCAAAGATTTTTTGCTGTTGCTGATATTCCCCAATCAGTGTCACCAGACGCTGCAGATCCTTGCGGCTTTGGGCGTCCCAGTCCAGCGCCTGCCCCTGATCTATCAGTTTGACGGCGTTTTCAATATTGGCGCGGTTGTTCTGCAGATACTCCGGCTGGTAGGTCTGGCCGTACATGGCGCGGTTGTATTTGGCCTGGTTGATCTCCTCGTTCAGCCGGTTGCTGAAGTCGATGCGATCGGCGCGGGATTCGATGATGTGCAGATATTGCGCTCCGGTGCCGGCGATGACGACCGCCAACAGCAGCAACAGCGCGAAGCCGAGGCCGAGCTTTTTACCTACGGTGAGATGAGTGAACTTTCCTGCCAATGCTTGCAATGCCGCCATAGCGTTTTTCCTTCTCCGGGCGAACGTCAATTGAACAAACCATCGGCAGGAAGTGGTCAAACTTTAGCGGATTTCAGGCAAAAAAATACCCGCCGGCGGCGGGCATCTTCATCAACAGGGGCGAATTACTTCTTCGCGGCGAAGCGCGCGGCGGCTTCGTCCCAGTTGACCACGTTCCAGAACGCCTTGATGTAGTCAGGGCGTTTGTTCTGATATTTCAGGTAGTAAGCGTGTTCCCACACGTCCAGGCCGATGATTGGGAAACCGGAAGCGCCGGCGACGGCTTCGCCCATCAGCGGGCTGTCCTGGTTGGCGGTAGACACTACGGCCAGCTTGCCGTCTTTCAGCACCAGCCAGGCCCAACCGGAACCGAAGCGGGTGGCTGCGGCTTTCTCGAACTCTTCCTGGAATTTCTCAACGCTGCCGAAATCGCGCTCGATGGCCGCTTTCAGATCGCCGCCCAGCGTGGTGCCGGTTTTCAGGTTTTTCCAGAAGAAGCTGTGGTTGGCGTGGCCGCCGGCGTTGTTACGCATGAAGGTGCGTTTGTCGGCAGGCACTTTATCCAGATCCTGGATCAGCTCTTCAACGCTGTATTTGGCCAGCTCAGGGTAGGCTTCCAGCACGGTGTTGGCGTTGTTGACGTAGGTCTGGTGGTGTTTGGTGTGATGGATTTCCATCGTCTGCTTGTCGAAATGCGGTTCCAGTGCGTCGTAAGCGTAAGGCAGGGATGGCAGTGAATAACTCATAATCATCATCTCCAGTGGTGTATGGGCGGCGCAAAGGGCGAGCACCGCGTAAGCAGTCGGATCATTATAGTTAATTAAATGATATTGAAAATGATTATCAATGCCCTGTGAACTGTGTGGTTAATGAACAAATCGTTGCGTTAACATGCTGATAGAAGAGGGCGCTGGGGTGCCGCGTCGAACCGCCGCCCCGGCGCGTTGGTTACTCTCTATACTGTAGGGAGCGCCAACGCCGAAATGTATCGAAATGTGCCAATGCGTTCACTGAATGAGCACGAGTGTGTAACAACCACAAGCACGCTGTGGTAATATGGCCGGCGTTCGTAGCAAGCATAACAACAGTGACATTCGCGTTTGCCGCGCTAGCGGGCAGGCGCATTTGAACAATGTGACAATCGAGAGTAAAGGAGACCCCCATGCAGGTCAGCAGAAGGCAGTTCTTTAAGATCTGCGCTGGCGGTATGGCAGGAACGACGGTGGCCGCGCTGGGCTTTGCCCCCGAAGTGGCGTTGGCGGAAACCCGGCAGTACAAACTGCTGCGAGCCCGCGAGACCCGTAATACCTGTACGTATTGTTCCGTCGGCTGTGGGCTGTTGATGTACAGCCTTGGTGATGGCGCCAAAAACGCCAAAGAAAGCATTTTCCATATCGAAGGGGATCCGGATCACCCGGTAAACCGCGGCGCGCTTTGCCCGAAAGGCGCCGGCCTGGTTGACTTCATCCACAGCGAAAGCCGCCTCAAGTACCCGGAATACCGGGCGCCAGGGTCGGACAAATGGCAGCGCATCAGCTGGGACGACGCCTTTACCCGCATCGCCAAGCTGGTGAAGGAAGACCGTGACGCCAACTTCATCAAAACCAACGACCAGGGCGTTACCGTCAACCGCTGGCTGACCACCGGCATGCTGTGCGCCTCGGCCGCCAGCAACGAAACCGGTTTTCTGTCGCAAAAATTTAGTCGCGCTCTCGGCATGCTTGCCGTAGACAACCAGGCGCGTGTCTGACACGGACCAACGGTAGCAAGTCTTGCTCCAACATTTGGTCGCGGTGCGATGACCAACCACTGGGTTGATATCAAGAACGCGAATTTGATTATCGTCATGGGCGGTAATGCGGCGGAAGCGCATCCGGTGGGGTTCCGCTGGGCGATGGAAGCCAAAATACACAACAATGCCAAGCTGATCGTGATCGATCCGCGCTTTACCCGAACCGCATCGGTGGCGGACTTCTACACGCCGATCCGCTCCGGGACCGATATCGCTTTCCTGTCGGGCGTGTTGCTGTATCTGATGACCAACAACAAATTTAACCGCGAATACGTCGAGGCCTACACCAACGCCAGCCTGCTGGTGCGGGAAGACTTTGCCTTCGAAGACGGCTTGTTCAGCGGCTACGACGCGGAAAACCGCAAGTACGACAAAACCACCTGGAACTACCAGTTCGACGAGAACGGCTTCGCCAAGCGCGACGTCACGCTGCAGGATCCGCGCTGCGTGTGGAACCTGCTGAAGCAGCACGTGAGCCGCTACACGCCTGACGTGGTGAGCAACATCTGCGGCACGCCGAAGGACGATTTCCTCAAGGTGTGCGAATACATCGCCGAAACCTGCGTGGCGGATAAGACCGCTTCGTTCCTGTACGCCCTGGGCTGGACTCAGCACTCGGTCGGCGCACAGAACATCCGCACCATGGCGATGATCCAGCTGCTGCTCGGCAACATGGGCATGGCGGGCGGCGGCGTCAACGCGCTGCGTGGCCACTCCAACATCCAGGGTCTGACCGATCTCGGCCTGCTGTCGCAGAGCCTGCCGGGCTACCTGACGCTGCCGTCGGAGAAACAGACCGATCTCGAGACCTACCTGAAGGCTAACACGCCGAAGGCGCTGCTGCCGGGCCAGGTGAACTACTGGGGCAACTACCCGAAATTCTTCGTCAGCATGATGAAGACCTTCTACGGCGACAAGGCGCAGAAGGACAACAGCTGGGGCTTTGACTGGTTGCCGAAGTGGGACAAAGGCTACGACGTGCTGCAGTACTTCGAGATGATGGCGCAGGGCAAGGTCAACGGCTACTTCTGCCAGGGCTTTAACCCGGTAGCGTCGTTCCCGAACAAAAACAAGGTGGTGGCTTCACTGTCCAAGCTGAAGTTCCTGGTGACCATCGATCCGTTGAACACCGAGACCTCCAACTTCTGGCAGAACCACGGCGAGTTCAACGAAGTGGATCCGTCGCAGATCCAGACCGAAGTGTTCCGCCTGCCGTCCACCTGCTTCGCCGAAGAGAACGGCTCGATCGTCAACTCCGGCCGCTGGCTGCAGTGGCACTGGAAAGGCGCGGACGCCCCGGGTGAAGCGCTGAACGACGGCGAGATCCTGGCGGGCATCTTCAGCCGCCTGCGCGAGATGTATGCGCGCGACGGTGGCGCGGTGCCTGAGCAGGTGCTGAACATGACCTGGGACTACCTGACGCCGGACAACCCGGCGCCGGAAGAGGTGGCGCAGGAGAACAACGGCAAGGCGCTGGCGGATCTGCTGGATGCCGACGGCAAAGTGCTGGTGAAAAAAGGCGAACTGCTCAGCTCGTTCGCGCAATTGCGCGACGACGGCACCACCGCCAGCGGCTGCTGGATCTTCGCCGGCAGCTGGACGCCGGCCGGCAACCAGATGGCGCGGCGCGACAACGCCGATCCGTCCGGCCTCGGCAATACGCTGGGCTGGGCCTGGGCATGGCCGCTCAACCGCCGCATTCTGTACAACCGCGCCTCGGCGGATCCGCAGGGCAAACCGTGGGATCCGAAACGCCAGCTGTTGGAGTGGGACGGCGCCAAGTGGGTCGGGGCCGATATCCCGGACTACAGCACCGCCGCGCCGGGCAGCGACGTCGGGCCGTTCATCATGCAGCCGGAAGGCATGGGCCGCCTGTTCGCCACCGACAAGATGGCGGAAGGGCCGTTCCCTGAACACTACGAGCCGTTCGAAACGCCGCTCGGCACCAACCCGCTGCACCCGAACGTGGTGTCCAACCCGGCGGCGCGCGTGTTCAAGGACGATCTGGCGGCGATGGGCAAATCCGACAAGTTCCCTTACGTCGGCACCACCTATCGTCTGACCGAGCACTTCCACTACTGGACCAAGCACGCGCGGCTGAACGCCATCGCCCAGCCGGAACAGTTCGTGGAAATCGGCGAAAAGCTGGCGGAGAAGAAGGGCATCAAGCAGGGTGATACCGTGAAAGTCAGCTCCAACCGTGGCTACATCAAGGCCAAGGCGGTGGTGACCAAGCGTATTCGCACGCTGCAGGTGCACGGCCAGGAAGTCGACACCATCGGCATCCCGATCCACTGGGGTTACGAAGGGGTGGCGAAGAAAGGCTTTATCGCCAACACGCTGACGCCGTTCGTCGGCGACGCCAATACGCAAACGCCGGAGTTCAAGGCGTTCCTGGTCAACGTGGAAAAGGTGTAACGGAGACGAATTATGGCCATGCAATCTCAAGACATCATTCGTAAATCCGCCACCAATGGTTTCACGCCGGCGCCGCGCGCCCGTGACCACCAGGAAGAAGTGGCCAAACTGATCGATGTCACCACCTGTATCGGCTGCAAGGCCTGTCAGGTGGCCTGTTCCGAATGGAACGACATCCGCGACGAAGTGGGACACAACGTCGGGGTGTACGATAACCCCGCCGATCTGACCGCCAAGTCGTGGACGGTGATGCGCTTCTCCGAGGTGGAGGAAAACGGCAAGCTGGAATGGCTGATCCGCAAAGATGGCTGCATGCACTGCGCCGATCCGGGCTGCCTGAAGGCCTGCCCGTCGGAAGGCGCGATCATTCAGTACGCCAACGGCATCGTCGACTTCCAGTCCGAGCACTGCATCGGCTGCGGCTACTGCATCGCCGGCTGCCCGTTCGACGTGCCGCGCATGAACAAGGACGACAACCGGGTGTACAAGTGCACCCTGTGCGTCGACCGCGTGGACGTCGGCCAGGAACCGGCCTGCGTGAAAACCTGCCCGACCGGCGCGATTCACTTCGGCACCAAGGAAGCGATGAAGCAGGTGGCGGCGGATCGCGTCAGCGAGCTGAATACCCGCGGCTACCAGAACGCCGGTCTGTACGATCCGGCGGGGGTGGGCGGCACGCACGTGATGTACGTGTTGCACCACGCCGACAAACCGCAGCTGTACCACGGTTTGCCGGACAACCCGAGCATCAGCCCGGCGGTGACCTTCTGGAAGGGCGTGTGGAAACCCCTGGCGGCCATCGGCTTTGCCGCCACCTTCGCGGCCAGCGTGTTCCACTATGTCGGCGTCGGGCCTAACCGCGTCGAAGATGAGGACGAGCACGACGAGTCGCACGACGAGGAGACGCGCAAATGAGAAAGGAAAAGCCCATTCAGCGTTACAGCGCGCCGGAGCGCATCAACCACTGGATCGTGGCGTTCTGCTTCGTGTTCGCCGCCATCAGCGGGCTGGGGTTCTTCTTCCCCTCCTTCAACTGGCTGATGAACATCTTCGGGACGCCGCAGCTGGCGCGCATTCTGCACCCGTTTGTCGGGGTGATCATGTTCGCCGCGTTCCTGCTGATGTTCCTGCGCTACTGGAAGCACAACCTGATCAACCGGGAAGATATCGTCTGGGCCAAGAACATCCACAAAATCGCCATGAACGAGGAAGTGGGTGATACCGGGCGCTATAATTTCGGCCAGAAGTGCGTGTTCTGGGCGGCGATTATCAGCCTGGTGCTGCTGCTGGCCAGCGGCGTGGTGATCTGGCGGCCGTATTTTGCGCCGTCGTTCTCCATTCCGCTGATCCGCATCGCGCTGCTGGTACATTCGCTGGCCGCGGTCGGCCTTATCATCGTAATTATGGTGCACATTTACGCCGCATTGTGGGTAAAAGGCACCATTACCGCGATGGTGGAAGGCTGGGTGCCGGCGGCCTGGGCCAAGAAACATCATCCGCGCTGGTACCGTGAGGTCCGCGAGAAACGACAGGAAGATAAACCCTGATGAGTATCCGCATCGTTCCTAAAGAGCAGTTAGGGGCACAGCGTGAGAAGTCCACAACGGCGGAGAACATCCCGCCGTTACTTTTCGCCAACCTGAAAAGCCTGTACAGCCGCCGCGCCGAACGTCTGCGTCAGCTGGCTGTCGACAACCCGCTGGGTGACTACCTGAACTTTGCCGCCGAGCTGGCGCAGGCGCAGCAGCATGCGCTGCACGATAACCCGCTGGCGCTCGATCTTAGCGAAGCGTTGGCGCAGGGCGCCGCCAGCGGCAAACCGCCGCTCGATCTGAGCGTGTTCCCGCGCAGCGAGCACTGGCGCAAGCTGTTGACGTCGCTGATCGCCGAGCTGCGCCCGCAGGCGCCGGAACACATTCTGGCGGTGCTGGACAACCTGGAGAAGGCCTCGGCGCACGAGCTGGAGCTGATGGCCGACGCCTTGCTCAACCGCGAGTTCGGCAAGGTAGGCAGCGAGAAGGCGCCGTTTCTCTGGGCCGCGCTGTCGCTCTATTGGGCGCAGATGGCCAGCCTGATCCCCGGCAAGGCGCGCGCCGAATACGGCGAGCAGCGCCAGTTCTGCCCGGTGTGCGGCAGCATCCCGGTCTCCAGCATGGTGCACATCGGCACCGTCAACGGCCTGCGCTACCTGCACTGCAACCTGTGCGAAAGCGAATGGCACGTGGTGCGGGTGAAGTGCAGCAACTGCGAGCAGACTCGCGATCTCAACTACTGGTCGCTGGACAGCGAGCAGGCGGCGGTGAAGGCGGAGAGCTGCGGCGACTGCGGCACTTACCTGAAGATCCTCTATCAGGAAAAAGACCCGCAGGTCGAAGCGGTGGCCGACGATCTGGCTTCGCTGGTGCTGGATGCCCGTATGGAAGAAGAAGGCTTCGGCCGCAGCAGCATCAATCCGTTCCTGTTCCCGGCGGAGTAACCGCCCGGCCCCGTTCGCGCGGGGCCGGATGAGCAATTTCAGAACGGGCTTCTGGCAATCGCCCGGGCGAGTTGCTACGTTTAGGCCATAACGCGCCAAGCGAAAGGAACCACGATGTTAAACACCCTGGCAAAACTGACCGCGGTCGCCGTGTTGGCGGTTGGACTGGCGGCCTGCGACAACAAAGACGACACCAAACCGGCGGTGCCGCCGCCGGACACCAAGCCGACCGTGACGCAGCCCGCGCCACCGCCGCCGCCTGCGCCGGTAGAAACCCCGCCCGCGCCGCCGGGGCTGAACGTGTCGCTGCAGAAGGGCAAGATCACCTTCGAGCTGCCGCCGGGCTTTAGCGATCAAACGCTGAACAGCGGCATCATCAACGACAGCACCTCCACCATTCAGCGCTTCCTTGACGGCAAGTCGCGCCAGAGCGCGGTCTCGTCCGAAGTGATCCCGCCGGACGGCATGAAGCTCAACACCAGCGACAAAATGCTGAAAGAGCTGACGCAGAGCGCCATCACGGTGCTGGCCGAGCGCTATCAGAATATCCAGACCACCAAAGAAGAGAACTTCAGCGTCGGCAAACAGAAGTTTCGCCGGGTGGATACCGAACAGACCGTCAACGGGCAAAAGGTGGTCTCCACCCTGGTGTTGACGGTGTTCAACAAGCGGGTGGTGACGTTGCAAATGCTGTCGCCGGCCAAAACGCCGGAAGTGCATCAGGCGCTGGTGCAGCGGATTATCGATACCCTGGCGGTGAAGTAAGGACGCCGCAGCCAGGACGAAGCGGAGGAGACCGGATGAAGCTTATCGGCAGTTACACCAGCCCCTTTGTGCGCAAGATTTCCGTGATGCTGCTGGAGAAGGGGATTGCGTTCGAGTTCGTCAACGATCCGCCGTATGAGCCCGGCAGCCGGGTGAAGGAGTTGAACCCGCTCGCCAAGGTGCCGGTGCTGATCGCCGATGACGGCGAGGTGTTTTACGACTCGCCGGTGGTGGCCGAATACCTCGAGCTGCTGGCGGTGGAGCCGGCGTTTTTGCCGGCCGAACGCGCCGCAGCGTTGCGCGTCCGGCAGGTGGCGGCGTTGGCGGACGGCGTGACCGAAGCGGCGGCGACGCTGTTCCATGAAAGCCGGCGCGCGCCGGAAAAACAGGACGAAAACTGGATGCTGCGCCAGCGTGACAAGCTGACGCAGGGCCTGGACGCCCTGGAGGCGCTGGCGCGGGAAAAAGCGTGGCTCAATGCCGAGCGGCTGACGCTGGCGGATATCGCCACCGGCTGCGCGCTGGGCTACCTCAATTTCCGCCGCATCCTGCCCAACTGGTGCGTCGAGCGCCCGGCGCTGGTCAAACTGGCCGAACGCCTGTTCGCCCGCGAAAGCTTCGCCCGCACGGCGCCGCCCTGAGTTTTTTCTCCCCGCCGCGGCGGGGTTTTGCTATGCCGATACGTTTAAACTGAAAACCGAGCGACCATGAGCACTGAATCCCACCTTCTTTACAGCCAACTGCCCGCCATCGACCGCCTGCTGCGTGAACCCGCGATTGAACCGCTGGTGGCGCAGCATGGCCAGACGCTGATCGGCGAACTGCTGCGCCGGCTGCAGGCCCAGGCGCGCGACGCGATCAAACAACGGCAACGCTTGCCGGCCTGGTGCGGCGACTGGCCGCAGGCGCTACGGGACGAGCTGGCCCGGCAGCAACGCCCGGCTTTGTTGCCGGTGTTCAACCTCAGCGGCACCGTGCTGCACACCAACCTCGGGCGCGCCCTGCTGGCGCAGCCGGTGAAGGATGCGGTGAACGCGGTGATGGGGGAGGCGGTGACGCTGGAGTACGATCTGGACGGCGCCGGGCGTGGCCATCGCGATCGGGCGGTGGCGAGTCTGCTGTGTCGGCTGACCGGCGCGGAAGACGCCTGCATCGTCAATAACAACGCGGCGGCGGTGCTGCTGATGCTGGCGGCGATCGCCCCCGGCAAAGAGGTGGTGGTGTCGCGCGGCGAGCTGGTGGAAATCGGCGGCGCGTTCCGCATTCCCGACGTGATGCGCCAGGCCGGCTGTCAATTGGTCGAGGTCGGCACCACCAACCGCACCCATCTGAAGGATTACCGCCAGGCCATCAACGAGCAGACTGGCTTGTTAATGAAAGTGCACACCAGCAACTACAGCATTCAGGGCTTTACCGCGGCGGTCGACGAGGCCGAACTGGCGCAGCTCGGGGCCGAACAGGGCGTGCCGACCGCCACCGATCTGGGCAGCGGCTCGCTGATCGATATGGCGCAGTACGGCCTGCCCGCCGAGCCGATGCCGCAGCGGCTGCTGGCCGCCGGCGTCGATCTGGTGACATTCTCCGGCGATAAGCTGCTGGGTGGCCCGCAGGCCGGCATCATCGTCGGCAAAAAGGCGCTGATCGCGCGCCTGCAGCAGCACCCGCTCAAGCGCGCGCTGCGCGTCGGCAAGCTGACGCTGGCGGCTCTGGAGGCCACGCTGCGGCTTTATCTGCAGCCGGAAAAACTGGCTGAGCAGCTGCCGACGCTGCGGCTGTTGACTCGCCCGCAGCAGGAGATGCAACAGGCGGCCGAGCGGCTGCTGACGGCGCTGACGCCGCGGTTCACCACCGATTTCGACCTGCGCGCCGAACCGTGCTGGTCGCAGATCGGCAGCGGTTCGCTGCCGGTGGATCGCCTGCCCAGCTATGCCCTGACCTTCACGCCGCGCGACGGCCGCGGCGCCACGCTGGAAGCGCTGGCCGAACGCTGGCGCCGTCTGCCGCAGCCGGTGATCGGCCGCCTCGGCGACGGCAGGCTGTGGCTGGATCTGCGCTGCCTGGAACAGGAAGGGGCGCTGATCGCAGCGCTGAGCGCATCATGATCATCGCCACCGCCGGCCATGTCGATCATGGCAAAACCACCCTGCTGCAGGCGATCTCCGGGATCAACGCGGATCGCCTGCCGGAAGAAAAGCGCCGCGGCATGACCATCGATCTGGGTTACGCCTACTGGCCGCAGCCGGACGGCCGGGTGCTGGGCTTTATCGACGTGCCCGGCCACGAGAAATTCCTCGCCAACATGCTGGCGGGCGTCGGTGGCATCGATCATGCGTTGCTGGTGGTGGCCTGCGACGACGGCGTGATGGCGCAAACCCGCGAGCATCTGGCGATCCTGCGCCTGAGCGGGCGCCCGGCGCTGACGGTGGCGCTGACCAAGGCCGACCGGGTGGACGCGGCGCGTATCGATGAGGTGCGCGGTCAGGTGCGCGACGAGCTGGCGGGCCAGGGCTGGCCCGATGCGCCGTTGTTCGTGACCGCGGCGGTGGCGGGCGAGGGCATCGAGGCGCTGCGCGCGCATTTGCTGGCGTTGTCGCCCGCTGAACATGCGCTGACGCGCCGTTTTCGCCTGGCGGTAGACCGCGCGTTCAGCGTCAAAGGGGCGGGGCTGGTGGTGACCGGCACCGCGCTCGGCGGCCGGGTGAAGGTGGGGGATACGCTGTGGCTGACCGGCGCCGACGCGCCGGTGCGGGTGCGCGGCCTGCATGCCCAGAATCAGACCGTGGAGCAGGCGCAGGCCGGGCAGCGCATTGCGCTTAACATCAGCGGCGATGTCGATAAAGAGCGGGTCGCGCGCGGCGATTGGCTGCTGGCGCAGCGTCCGCACGAAGCGGCGGAACGCATTCTGGTGGCGCTGGAGACGGATCGGCCGATCCGCCATTGGCAGCCGCTGCATCTGCACCATGCCGCCAGCCACATCACCGGGCGCATTTCGTTGCTGAACGACGGGCTGGCGGAACTGATCCTCGATCGTCCGCTGTGGTTGGCGCAGAACGATCGGCTGGTGCTGCGCGATATCGGCGCGCGGCAAACGCTGGGCGCGGCTCGGGTGCTCAGGCTGAATGCGCCCAAGCGCGGCAAGCGTCAGCCGGACTATCTGGCATGGCTGCAGGCCCTGGCGCTGGCGCAGGACGATGCGCAGGCGCTGGCGCTTGAATTGCCGCACGGCGCGCTGTCACTGGCAGCGTTCGCCTGGGCGCGTCAATTGACGGACGATGGCCTGGACGAGCTGCTGGCGAACCGCGATCTGCTGATCGTCGGTGACCGGGCGCTGGCGCAGGATCAGGTGCAACAGGCGGAAAGCCGCCTGCTGCAGGTGCTGGCGGAGTACCACCAACAGCACGCCGATCAGTTGGGCTTAGGGCGCGCCCGCCTGCGGCGCATGGCCCTGCCTCAGCAGCCGGAAACGCTGGTGTTTATGATGATCGATCGGCTGCAGCGGGCCGGCGCGCTGCGCAATACGCGCGGCTGGCTGCACCTGCCGGAACATGGCCTGGCGTTCAGCGCCGAAGAGGCGCCGCTGTGGGCGCGCATCGAACCGCTGTTCGGCGACGAGCCGTGGTGGGTGCGCGATCTGGCGAGCGAGCTGGGCGAAGAGGAGAGCCGGGTGCGCGCGCTGCTGCGCAAGGCGGCCCAACTGGGCCATGTGACGGCGGTGGTGGTGGATCGCTACTACCTCAGCCGACGCATCGATCAGTTCGCGGCGCTGATCCGCGAGCTGGATGCGGAGCGCGGGGGCGCCAACGCCGCCGATTTCCGCGATCGGCTCGGCGTCGGGCGCAAGCTGGCGATCCAGGTGTTGGAGTTCTTCGATCGCAGCGGCTTTACCCGCCGCAAGGGCAACGAGCATCTGCTGCGCGACGGCGGGTTGTTCGGTAGCGAGTCCCCTACCCGATAAACCTGACGGCGGCCCGGCTGACGTCGGGCGTTTGGGCGGTGAGAAACGCCTGTAAACGTTCGATCAGCGGCCGTTTTGCCGATTCTTCCGGCCATACCAGATAGTAACCGTCGCCGGTGCGCACGGCGACGTCACAAGGCAGCACCAATAATCCCTCCTCAATCGTCCGCAGGCTCAGCGCCAGATCGCCGATCGAGACGCCGTGCCCGGCAATGGCCGCCGCGTTGCCCTGTTCCAGCGAATCAAATACCTGGCCGCGCATGAGATCGATCGGGGCCGCGATGCCGCTTTTCTGCAGCCAGCGCCGCCAGTCGCGCCGATCGGGCGACGGGTGGATCAGCGGGCAGGCGGCGAGATCCCGCTGCCCGTCGGCGAGCAGCGCGGGGGCGCAAATCGGGATCAGCCATTCGTCGAACAGCTTGGCGGCGGCGGTATTGGCGCCAAAATGGCCGTTGCCGAGCAGGATGGCGCAGTCGTAGGGTTCGCTGAAAAAATCCACGCTGTCGATGTCCATCCAGACGCTGGCTGCCTGCACCTCGAACGCCTGCGCCGTTTGCCGGAACCGGCTCAGGCAGTCCAGCAGCCAGCGCAGGGTCAGGGTGGAGGGCGCCTTCAGCCGCAGCAGATCGCGGTGGCTTCTGAACAGCTCGCAGGCTTGCTCGATGCGGCCAAACCCTTGCTGCAGCTCGGCGGCGAAGATTTTCCCCTGCGGCGTGACCTCGATACGCGGGCCGTTGCGCTGGAACAGCCGGCAGCCGAAGTGCTGCTCCAGCGTTTTGATGTGCTTGCTGACCGCGCTCGGGGTGAGATGCAGCTCCTCGGCGGCCAGCGTGAACGAGCCGGTGCGGGCGGCGCTTTCGAAGGCGCGCAGGGCGTAAAGCGGCGGAAGGGAACTGGCCATCGCGGCGTCTCTAATAATGAGTCTGATTCACAGTAAACGACAGGATTACTCCTTTTTCAAGGCGGGGGCGGCGGCATGATAATGGCGCGACGCCAACTGACTGAATGTGAGTGAAATAAAGATGAACCTGTCGTTGCTGGCGGCGTATTTCGCCGCCATTTTGTTGCTGATCGCCACGCCGGGGCCGGTGGTGATGGTGGTGGCCAACACCGCGGCGCGCTTTGGCGCCCGGCGTGCGCTGTTGACCGCGCTGGGCAGCAACGGAGCCTCCTTGTTGCTGATCGGCGTCGCCGCGCTGATTATCACCGGGCTGTTCGCCGTGGATATGCGCTTGCTGCAGTGGATAGGCCTGCTGGGTTGCCTGTTTATTGGCCGTATGGCGATCGTCTCGCTGTATGAGGATTTATCCGCGCGAGCCCCCGATGTGCAGCCCGTTGCGCCGCCGCAAAAACGCTCGGCGATCCTGAACGGTTTTCTGGTGGGCATCGCCAACCCCAAAGACATTATCTTCTTCGTCGCCTTTTTCCCGCAGTTCATCGCCGTCACCCCCTCGATCGGCGCCAGCCTGACGCTGCTGACCGCGCTGTGGGTGCTGGCGGACTTCGCCATTTTGCTGACCTATATCACCCTGCTGTCGGGAACGGCGCTGCAGCGCGCGCGGCGGGCGATCTCTGTCCTGTCGGCGTTGCTGTTGTTGGCGGTGGCGGTGGTGGGAACGGGGTATGCACTGTGGGGGTTGCTCGGCTGAAGCCGCATAAAAAACGCCGGTCGGGAAACCGGACCGGCGTTTTATCGTCGCGTTTACGCCGCGCCGTTCGGCTGCGGCGTGGGGTCGCCGTTGCGGCGTTTGCCGAGGAACAGCGCCACCAGCGTCAGCCAGCACAGGCCGCTGATGAGGTTGAACAGGTTGAACAGCCCGCTGCCGCCCCAGACGTAGGCGACCTTGGCCAGCTCGATGCCGACGGTGAATACCATCATGCTCAGCATGCCCATAGTGGCCGACACTGTGCCCTTGCTGACGTTGCTGGAGAACAGCGTCAGGCGGTACAGCCCGGCGTTGGCCAGGCCAATGCCGAAGGCGTACAGACTCAGGCCGGCGGTCATCCACAGGTAGGCGTGGCTGGAGAACTGGGTCGCCAGCGCGGCGATCAGCAGCCCTAGCAGCATCGGGCCCGCGCCCAGCTTGATCAGGCGCTCCACGCTGTTCTTGCCGGTCAGGCGCGCCAGCGTCAGGTTGCCGAGGATCAGCGCGCCGAACACCGGGATCTGCAGCAGGCCGTAGTCCAACGTCGACAGCGACTCGCCGCTGATCAGGATCACCGGCGACTGGGCGATCCAGGCCAGCAGCGGCAGGCTGGCGAAACCGATCGCCAGGGCGCCGCACAGGAAGCGGCGGTTGCCCAGCACCTGGCGGTAGTCGCGCCACAGGTTGGCGGCGGAAAACGCCTCGCCCTGCAGCGTGGCGGTTTCCGGCATCGCTTTCCACAGGCCGTAGAAGGCGATGGCCGCCAGCGCCGCAAACAGCACAAACATGCTCTGCCACGGCGCGACGTGGATCAACGCCGCACCGGCCAGCGGCCCGAGCAGCGGGGCGATCAGCGCCACGTTAGCCATCAGGGCGGTGATTTTGATGCACACCGCCTCCTCGAACGACTCCTGGATGGTGGCGTAGCCGACCGCGCCGATAAAGCACAGGCCGATGCCCTGCAGGAAACGCATGGCGATAAACTGCTCGATGGTGGTGACCAGCAGGATCGCCAGGCAGGAGACGATGAAGAACGCCACCCCGGCCAGCATCACCGGGCGACGGCCGCGACGATCCGACAGCGGCCCGAGCAGCCACTGCAGGAAAATGCCGCCGGCCAGATAGGCGGTCATTGAGGTGGGCACCCACTCTTCGCCGGCGTTGAAATCCGCCACGACGGCCAGCATGCCCGGCTGAATCATATCGTTGCCGATATAGGTGGCGAACTCGAACAGCACCAGACAAAGAGGGAATAAAAGCGCCTGCCGGCCCAAACGTGCCGCAGGTGGTAATGTCGTTTTCATATTATTGTACTGATAGTAAAAGAGAAAAAGGAACTGCCAGGGCGGGAAGCGCAAACTGAGCGAGTTGTGGCGGCTATTTTGCCGCCAATTGTTCACCTTCGCAATCATAAAGTGTTGTTTAAGTGCATTCTGATATTTCGCTTTTGGGTTGTCGCCGAACGCCGTGCCCGATAACCTCTTCTTAACATATCAATATGACACAAGATCGGGCGAGCGTTTGAGCGAGAAAATCGGCTGGATAGACAACCTGCGGGCGATGGCGTGCATGATGGTGGTGATGATCCACGCCACCACCTATTACGTCACCAACGGCGCGGCGATAGGGTTGCACAACTGGGACATCGCCAACGTGCTGAACTCACTGTCGCGCGTGTCGGTGCCGCTATTCTTTATGATTTCCGGCTACCTGTTCTTCGGCGAAAAGAGCGCCGGCCGGCGGCATTTCACCCGCATCATCTGCTGCATTCTGTTCTACAGCGCCATCGCGCTGATCTATATCGCGGCCTTCACCAAGATCGGTTTCTGGCCGTCGCTGCGCGGCATCCTGCAAAAGCCGGTGTTTTACCACCTGTGGTTTTTCTACGCCATCGCGGTGATTTACCTGCTGTCGCCGCTGATCAGCGTTAAACCGGTGTCGCGTCGCTACCTGGCCGCTGCATTGGTGGTGTTGGCGGCGATCGCCAACCCGAATACCGACAAGCTGGCCTTCGGCAACGCGCACCTGCTGCCGGTTAACCTGTATATCTACGGCGATACCTTCTACTACCTGCTGTATGCGTTGGCCGGGCGGGCGATTGGCATGATGGAGGCGCGCGGGCGCGCCGTGGGCTGGTTGGCGGCATTGGGATTTGCGCTGTGCGTGGCGCTGATCGCGCGCGGTACCAAGCATCAGCTGTTCATCAACGGCAACTTCGCCGATACCTACTACATCTACAGCGGCCCGCTGGTGTTTATGGCGGCGGTGGCGCTGCTGGTGTGGGTGAAACACTGTTTGCCGCAGCCGATCGGCTGGCTGAGCGTATTTTCCCGCCATTCGCTGGCGATTTACGGTTTTCACGCCCTTATCGTTAACGTGATGCGCAGCCGGCACCTGGATTTCACCGGCCACCCGCTGCTGGATATCTTCTGGGTGTTCGGCGTGGCGCTGGGGCTCAGCCTGCTGCTGTCTGTCGGCCTGCAGCGGCTGGATACCCGCCGGCTGGTGTCATAGCGGCGAGCGCTGGCGCTGCTGGGCGCGGCGCAGCTGCCGCCCGGAAGAAAAACCGGCCGCCAGCGCGGCCTTCTCCAACCCATACCCTTGCTGCAGGCGCTGTTGCGCCACCGCCAACCGCAGCTGCTCATGATATTCCCGTACGCTGATGCCGACGTGGCTGCGAAACAGCCGTGCCAGATGGCGGCTGCTGACGTGCGCCTTCTCCGCCACCTGCGGCACCGACCAGTCGGCCTCCGGCTCGGCGGCCATCACGTCCTGCGCGCGGTGCACCGCCGGGTGCAGGTGGTTGCGGTATCGCAGCCAGGGCGACAGTTGCGGATCGTCGCCGGCGCGGCGGAAATAAACCACCATGTCGCGTGCGACGTCGCGCGCCCGGCCGGAGCCGCAGTGGCGGTGGACCAGGTGCAGCGCCAAATCGATGCCGGTGGTGATGCCCGCGCTGGTGTAGACGCCGCGGTCTTCGACGAAGATGCGGTTCTCTTTCACCTGCGCCGCCGGCGCCTGCAGGCGGATACGTTCGATGACGTCGTGGTGGGTGGTGCACTGATAGCCGTCGAGCAGCCCGGCCTGCGCCGCCAGCAGCGCGCCGGAGCAGATGCACACCAGGGTGATGCGTTGCCGTTGCAGATCGGGCCGCAGCGTCGCCAGCCAGCGGCGCGCCTGCTCGGCCTCTTCACCGGCGAAATAGCGCTGCGAATCGCCGACGCCCGGCAACACCAGAATGGCGCCGTCTTCCAGGCGTTCGGGCAACGGCTGCAGGCCGCTCAGCGTCATGCCGATGGAGCAGACGATCTGCGGCGCCGGGCTGAGGTAACGCAGGCTGAACGACCCGGCGAGGCGCAGGGTTTCCGCCGGGCCGCTGACGTCGAGCGACAGCACGTTGGGCAACAGCAGAAAATAGACGGCCTGCGGCATGGTTACTCCTGTGCGAGTTGCGCCAGCGCCTCATCCACGCTGGCGATGCGGGCGAAACGATCGACCAGTACGGTTTCAGTATGCCGCTTTAGCTGCGCGGGGGTAAAGACTTCACCGTCGGGATGGCGCATCGGGAAGGTCAGCGTCGCCTCGGTGACGAAGGTCACCCGATAACCGAGATCGGACGCCACCCGGGTGGTGGTTTCACAGCACTGTTCGGTGCGGATGCCGGAGATGATCAGGTGGTTGATATCCCGCTCGCGCAGCCAGGCGTCGAGGCCAGATTCGGTCAGCGCATTGTGTACATGCTTATGCACGGTGATATCCGCCTGGTGGGTGAGGAACGGCAGGCGCTGCACGTGGCCTGAAGCCAGCGAGAACGGCCCCTGCGGCGAGACGTGCAGCACGTCGACCAGCGCCGCGCCGCGTTGCTGACAGCCCGCGATCAGGTGGGTCAGCGCCTGTTGAAACGCCGGCAGATCGTCCTCCTGCCAGAATGGACGGTGCTGGAATGATTGCTGGACATCGATGATCAATAACGCGCTCTGTGACATTTTCGGCCCTCCGCCAGTGTGTGTAGCGACCATCTTGCGCTGCACCTTACTCTGGCAGAAGGCCAAAAACGGCCATCATGATGACAACAGCGGACCGACCTTAGGCTTTGCTCACCTGGCCAGCCACCAGGCGCCCCTGATGGAAGGTGGCGCTGCGCGCCGGCAGGCGGGCGACCGCCTCGGCGGAACAGCTGGCGTTGACCAGCACGAACTCGGCGGCATCGCCAGCTTTCGGCCAGGCGCGCTGGCCCTTATCGTCCAGCGGCAGCACGCCGCCGGTGGCGATGGCCATGGCGCGCGACAGGTGATACTCGTCGGATCCGCGGTACAGCTGGGCGTACAGGTTGGCCTTTTCCAGGATGTCGCCGGTGCCGAACGGCGACCAGTGGTCGATCACGCTGTCGGTGCCGGTCATCACGAACACCCCTTTCTCGCTGAGCTGCGGCAGCGGCATCATCAGGCTGCCGATCGGCACCGTGGAGGCGATGGTGATCTGCTGCGCCGCCAGCCGGGTGGCGGTTTCCGCCAGTTCGCCCGGCGTCAGCGTGGTCAGGGCGAAAGCGTGGCTGATGGTGACCTTGCCGTGCAGCGCCGGGTTTTTCTCCACGGTGGCGATCATGTAGTTGATGGCGGCGACCCCGGCCGGGCTGGTTTCATGCAGGTGGATATCCACGCCTTTGCCGGTATCGAGGGCGATCTGGAACATGGCGTCCAGCGATTTCTCCATCGCGCCGTCGACGTTGGTCGGATCGAGCCCGCCGACGTACTGCACGCCCATCTGCATCGCTTCTCGCATCAGCGCATCGACTTTGGAGTGCAGCAGGCCGTGCTGCGGGAAGGCGACGATCTCACAGCTGAAGTCCGCCCGGTGGTTTTCCAGCGCGCGCTGCAGGTGCTCCAGGCTTTTCAGGCCGCTGACCGGATCGATATTGCAGTGGCTGCGCGCCACGGTGCTGCCTTTGGACTGCAGCAAGGCGATCAGATTTTCCGCCCGCTGCTGCGAGGTGGGCAGCAGTTTCGGGATCAGCGTCTGCTCCAGCGCGATCATGTCCATGATGGTTTTGCCCTGGCGCGGGCGCGGCGCCTGCCACGGGCCGCTGTAGAAGGTTTTGTCCAGGTGGATGTGCATATCGCGAAACGCCGGCAGCAGCAGCTGGCCCTGCGCCTGATAGCGGGGCACGCCGGCGGGCAACACGGCGTTGGCGGCGTGAATGGCGGCGATCTTGCCGTCTTTGATCTCAAGCGTGTACAGCGCGGTGCGGGTGCCGATCACCGTGTCGCCGTCGTATTCAAAGCCGTCTTCCAGCCGCACCTCGCTCAGGCAGTAGTGGCGATCGGTCAGGGTCATCGGCGTTGGCGCACACTGCTCGCCGCCAAGAGACGCGGCCTGTGCCACGCCGCCGGTCAGGCCGATCACCGCGCAGGCGGTGGTGAGTTTGCCGGTTTGGCTGAGGAAGGCTCTGCGGCCCGGTTGTTGAGGGTTTTCCACGTTCGGTTCCTTAATCCAGAGGTGAGGGAGTGAAAACATCCCCCAATTTAGGAGAGGAAGCGGCCGGTTGGCAGCGACATTTGCCACTGGTGACTATTCGATTTGGTAATGACCGGCGCCTATCGGTTGAATGGCTTTCCTGGCTTGCTCTTTCGTAGCTTTAATGGCTACATTTGTAGTCATTAAAGCTACATTGAGGTCAGCGTGATGCACGATCCGATGCTCGAACTGCTGTTCAGCGAATACCGTAGAAAAGTGCTAAGCCTGCTGTTTATTGAGCCCGGGCGAGCGTTTCACGTGCGGGAAATTGCGCGGCGTACCGCAACTCAGGCCGGGACTTTACATAAAGAGTTGAGCAGGCTGGCTGAGGGGGGCATTTTGCTCAGGCAGCGGCAGGGCAACCAAATTTGCTATCAGGCCAACGCTGATTGCCTGATTTTCCCAGAGCTGGCGGCGATTTTCCGCAAGGTTTGCGGGCCGGCGGAGTGCTTAAGGCAGACATTGGCAGCGTTTGGCGAAGCTATTGAACGCGCTTTTATTTTTGGTTCTGTCGCCAGTGGCAAAGCGACGGCGGCCAGTGATATCGATGTTCTGATTGTCGGCAAACTGTCTTTTGCGGAGGTGATTCAGGCGGTTTACCCGCTGCAGGAAACGCTGGGTCGGGAAATTAACCCCAAACTGTACTCGCCGGAGGAGTGGCGGGCGGCTTTGGCCGAGAACTCCGCGTTTATACAGGACATTATGCAGAAACCCCAACTTTGGATTGCGGGAGACAAGGATGACGCTGGACAATCTGGTCGGGCTGGGACTGGAGGTGATAACGCCTGACGCAGGGGCGATTAAAAAATTGCTGGCCGCCGCGCGCAACCGACGCGATGCGGTATCACTCAGCTCAGCAATGAGAGCCGTTTCGACACGGCATATAAGGCGATCATGCAAATGGCTAATGCCGCTTTACAAGCCAAGGGGTACCGTACGCTGACCAGCAAACCCGGTCATCACCAGACCATGATCCAAACGTTGCCGCTCACCGTAGGGTTGCCGCGCGAGGCAATGATCTGCCTGGATGCATTGCGAAAGCAGCGCAATGTGGCGGATTACTCCGGCGATTTGGTGACGGACGCGGCGGTACAGGCTTGCCTTGAGCAGACCGAAGCGCTGTGGGTACGGATTATCGACTGGCTGCAGCGTGAATACCCGCAGATAGTGGCGTAAGCGATCTCACATCAACCCGCAAAACACCGTCAGCCGCTGGGCCAGCGCCAGCGTGGCGGCGGGGGCGCCGTCGCGGTAGTAGAGCGCCAGTTCGAAGCTGTCTATCGGCGGCAATCCTTCGGCTTCGCCCAGCACCCGATGCGCGGGCAGACGGCAGCCGGCCGGCAGCAGGGTGACGCCCAGCCCGGCGGCGGAGGCGGCGGTCAGCGCCGCCAGACTGGCGCTGCTGTAGCCGATGCGCCAGCGTTTGCCGAGGTTGTCCAGCGCCTGGCACAGCTCGTCGCGGTACAGGCCGTTCAGTGGAAACACCGCCAGCGGCACCGGCGATTGCTCGATGGCCGGGAAGGCCAGGCTGTCCAGCCACAGCAACGGTTCCGGCCGCGCGGCGCGCGGCGGTTGCCGGCGGCGCTGCTTCACCAGGATCAGATCCAGCTCTTCACGCGCGTAGGCGCTGTGCAGATCGGCGCTTAGGCCGCTGGCGACGTCCAGCCGCAGGTGCGGGTGCTCGCGGCTGAATTCCGCCAGCAGCTCGGTGGTAGGCACGGCGAAATCTTCCGGCATACCGATTCGCAGCACGCCGTCGCGCCAGATGCCGGTCAGCGCGTCGTGGGCTTCTTCATTCAGCGCGATGATGCGGCGCGCGTAGCTCAACAACTTGACGCCTTCTTCGGTCAGCAGCACCTGATGCGAGGAGCGTTCAAACAGCGGCTTGCCCAGCATCTCTTCCAACCGGCGCACCTGCTGGCTGACGGTAGACTGCGACAAGAACACCCGCTCTGCGGCGCGGGTGAAGCTGTTGCTGTCGCACACGGCGACGAAGCTGAGCAGCAGCTGCGGATTGAACATCGGGTAACGATTCATTTTCCCACTGTTGGCTATTTTATTATTTAATTTCCCAATACTAGCGGCGTTACCTACAGTAACGCAACGCTGCGGCGATCGCACTGTGACGCCGCACTCTTCATTTCGCAGTACCAGGAATATACCGTGTTAAATCATTCTGTTAATTCACCTTCTCCACGTCGCTGGCTCAATCCTCTGTTGCTGGCGCTGGTGTTGATCGGCCTGAACATGCGGCCGCTGTTGACTTCGATCGGCCCGTTACTGCCGACGTTGCGCCAGGCCACCGGGCTGAGTTTTGGCGGCGCGGCACTGCTGACCACGCTGCCGGTGCTGATGATGGGGCTGATGGCGCTGGCGGGCGGCGCCATCAACCGACTGTTCAGCGAACGCAGCGCCGTGGCGTTGAGCCTGCTGGCGATCGGGCTGGGCGCGCTTTGGCGCGAACTGGCCCCCGGCAGCGTGCAACTGCTGATGAGCGCGGTGCTGGGCGGGCTCGGCATCGGGGTGATCCAGGCGGTGATGCCCGGCATCATCAAGCATCACTTCCTTAAAAGCATGGCGCTGGTGGCCGGGCTGTGGTCGGCGGCGCTGATGGGCGGCGGCGGGCTGGGTGCGGCGATCACCCCATGGCTGATGAGCGCGGGGCATGACTGGCACAGCGCGCTGGCCTGGTGGGCGTTGCCGGCCCTGGTGGCGCTATTGGCCTGGTGGCCGGTCAGCCGCGGGCTGTCTCGCCTGGGCGCGGCGGGCGAACACCGCGGCCCAAGCCTGCTGCGCAACCGGCGCGCCTGGCTGCTCGGCGCCTATTTCGGCCTGATCAACGGCGGCTATACCAGCCTGATCGCCTGGCTGCCGCCGTATTACATGCAGCTCGGCTGGCAGCCGCAGGCCAGCGGTTCGCTGCTGGCGCTGATGACCTTCGGCCAGGTGATGGGCGCGCTGCTGCTGCCGGCGCTGGCGCGCAATCATGACCGGCGGCCGCTGCTGCTGCTGGCCTTGATGATGCAACTGATCGGCTTTATCGGACTGATTTACCTGCCGCAAACGCTGCCGTGGCTGTGGGTGTTGGTTTCCGGGCTGGGGCTGGGCGGCGCGTTCCCGCTGTGCCTGGTGCTGGCGCTCGATCACCTGCACCAGCCGGCGGCGGCAGGGCGGCTGGTGGCCTTTATGCAGGGCGTCGGCTTCCTGCTGGCGGGCGTGACGCCCTACCTCTCCGGCCTGCTGCGCGACTACAGCGGCGGCTTCGTGCTGGACTGGCAGATCCACGCGCTGCTGGTGGTAGTGCTGATCGCCATTACCTGGCGCTTCCACCCGCACAGCTACCGGCGGGCGTTCGCCGAATAATATTTCTGTCATTGCCGCTCCCTATAGTGACGTTGCTTTTACTTCTGGGCGATAACAACGAAAAGGGACAATGACATGCACAACACCAAAACCCGGCTGGCGCTGCTGGTCGGCTGCATGGCGCTGAGCGCCAACCTGTGGGCCGAGGCGCAGCCGGTGCAGGCGACGCTGGCCGGGCATGCGCTGCTGCCGGTAAAATCCGCCGTTTCCACGCCGAAAGATGCACCGAGCGATCTGCAACAGAGCGGCAAATACACCAGCGGCAAACGCGTCACCGAGCTGGGCAGCGTGGCGGGCAAATCGGCCGATCGCCTGACCGGCCTCGGCCTGCCGATCAACGGCCAGCCGCTGCAGGGCCACTCCGGCATCAAACACATGCCCGACGGCACCTACTGGGTGCTGACCGACAACGGTTTCGGCAGCAAGGCTAACTCGCCGGACGCCATGCTGTACCTCAACCACTACAAGATCGATTTCAAAGACGGCACGGTCGCGCCGCTGAAGACGGTGTTCCTGCACGATCCGGATAAAAAGGTGCCGTTCCACATCATCAACGAGAGCACCGAACAGCGCTATCTGACCGGCAGCGATTTCGATCCGGAAAGCTTCCAGTTTGCCGACGATGCCTTGTGGATCGGCGAAGAATTTGGGCCTTACCTGATCAAGGCCGACCTGAACGGCAAAGTGCTGGCGGTGTTCGACACCCAGGTGGATGGCAAAGTAGTGAAATCGCCGGACAACCCGACGCTGACCCTGCCGGGCGCGCCGGACGGCAAACAGAACTTCCAGGTGGCGCGTTCCAAAGGCTTTGAAGGCATGGCCGCCTCGCCGGACGGCAGCAAGCTGTACCCGCTGCTGGAAGGGGCGCTGTGGGACGGCGAGCAGTTCGAGAACGTCGGCGGCAAACGCTACCTGCGGGTGCTGGAGTTTGACGTCAAACGGCAGGCCTGGACCGGCCGCAGCTGGCAGTACGTGCTGGAAGACAACCAGAACGCCATCGGCGACTTCAACATGATCGACGCCACCCACGGGCTGGTGATCGAGCGCGACAACGGCGAAGGCACGCCGGATAAAGCCTGCGCCGCCGGCGCGCCGACCGACAACTGCTTCAGCCAGCTGGCCAAGTTCAAGCGGGTGTATAAAATCGCCTTCTCGGACGCCAACGTCGGCAAACCGGTCGAGAAACTGGGTTATATCGACCTGATGAACATTCAGGATCCGAACAAGCTGGCGCGCAAGCCGCTGAACGACGGCGTGCTGACCTTCCCGTTCTTCACCATCGAGAACGTGGACGTGGTGGACGCCAACCACATCATCGTCGGCAACGACAACAACTTCCCTTTCTCCTCCAGCCGCCAGCCCAATATGGCGGATGACAACGAGTTCATCCTGCTGGACGTGAAGGATTTCCTGAAGTAGCTCCCCCCGGCCGCCGAATCGCCGGCGGCCGCCATTTCCCGCTTAGCGCAGCGAACAAACTGCGCTATAATCAGCGCCTTGCTTCTTCTCTTCTCCAAGGAAGATCCTCGTCCCCGGTGGGGCGGCCGGACTTCAAATCCGGTTGGGGCCGCCAGCGGTCCTGGGCAGGTTCGACTCCTGTGATCTTCCGCCAAAGCTTGTCCGGGTGGTTCCTGTGATGTCCATTAAAATGCATTAAATCAATTGATTATGTGATTCTATTGTCCGCTGGTATCCGTGCGTTACCGCCTGAATCCGAGAAAAATGTGTATAATGGTGCGTATAATGTTTTTATACACAGAATCCACTTATACACATGCTCCTAACTGACTTACAAATTCGACGTTCCAAGCCGCAGGAAAAACCCTACACCCTCAACGATGGCCAAGGCCTGTCTCTCCTTATCAACACTGACGGGAGTAAAGGTTGGCGTTTTCGCTATCGCTATGCTGGAAAAGCCAAGCTAATGTCCTTTGGTACCTACCCTTTGGTAACGCTGGCCGACGCGCGAGAAAAGCGCGGAGAGGCCCGTAAGCAAGTTGCTAATGGCATTGACCCTGTAGCCGAGAAAAAGGCGCAAAAGCTCGCTCAGAAGCTTTCTGTTGAGAATTCCTTTGAAGCTATTAGCCGCGAGTGGCACACGAACAAGGCTGACCGGTGGACTCTGGCCTACAGGGAAGAAATCATGCGTACCTTTGAGCAGGATGTGTTTCCGTACATTGGTCAACGTCCGATTGCAGAAATTAAGCCCTTAGAGCTGCTGGAAGTGCTGCGGCGCATTGAGAAGCGCGGAGCATTGGAAAAGACCCGTAAGGTACGCCAGCGCTGCGGAGAGGTATTCCGCTACGCAATTATTACCGGTAGGGCGGAATATAACCCGGCCCCAGATCTCGCCAGTGCGCTGGCTGTGCCTAAGCAAAAGCACCATCCGTTCCTTTCTGCTGAAGAGCTGCCTTACTTTGTTAAGGACTTGGAAGGGTATACCGGCAGCATCATCACGAAGAATGCAGCGAAGATCGTTATGCTGACCGGTGTGCGCACGCAAGAAATGCGCTTTGCTACATGGGAGGAGATAGATTTTGAACGGGGTATCTGGGAGATTCCCGCCGAGCGCATGAAAATGCGCCGCCCGCACATTGTACCGCTCTCTACTCAGGCGGTTGAATTGCTTAAACAGCTGCAACCGATCACAGGTCACTATCCTTACATTTTCATTGGACGAAACAATCGCAGGAAACCCATAAGTAAAGAAAGCGTGAATCAGGTAATAGAGCTGCTGGGGTATAAGGGGCGAGCCACCGGTCACGGTTTCAGGCATACGATGTCTACTATTTTGCATGAGCAAGGGTTTGACTCTGCCTGGATAGAGATGCAACTCGCCCATGTAGACAAGAACGGCATTCGTGGCACATACAACCATGCCCAGTACCTTGAGAAGCGTCGTGACATGTTGCAGTGGTACGCCGATTTTATCGCGGGTTTGGCCCAGCGACCTCACCGTCAATAAATCGTTAAAACCCCCTGGCGCGCAATGCTACCCCCGCCTCGCCTGCGCGCTTCATGTGTCGCTTTTCATGCAGTTGCATGAACGGCCGCAGGCCGCGCCAGTACTGGCGTGGCAGGGGATAAAAAATGCATTTTCTTGCATGCAAAATCATGCACTCCATGCATGCACGCGTTATTTGACACCCGCTAGCCAGGAAAAAGGCTGTTTTCGGGGGGGGGGGGAGATAGTGCGATGGGAGTGGGCCTACTGTATTTTTCCCGCCAGCGCTTTCTTTGCAGCCGCCTCAGATATTGATTGCAAAATCACCTCTGCGGTTTTAGTTCTTCTTTAAACTCTTCACTACTGTTCACTTAGATAAAAAAGTAGTTAAATCAATAAATAAACTGTGATGAGTTATTTCTTCACTCATCACCCGGTGTTCACTGCTGTTCACTCGGCTAAGAAGGGTCTTTTCTCTGGCTAGCCTGGGGTTGCACCTGTGAGCCTGTTTCTGCCTATTAATAAACGGCTATTCATGGCTTGTTCATTTCTTCGGGTTTGCCAAGGTTTGCCAATAAAGGTCAATATTAACCTATATGCCCATTTGGTTGAAAAATAGGCATAAAAGCTGTCCCACCACACAACAACGCCTTGTTGCCACCCCGGTAAATATTCACATAATAGGGCGCTACCGAAGTTCACACAGTCCCGGCCAGCGTTGGCCGGACACAAAGAGGTAGCGTTTTATGTTGACCGTTTCCACCCCCACTCCATCCACCCTGTCGCCGGTTATTCCTGGCAGTTACACCCCGCGCGAGCGCTTTATCCGCCTGCCGGAAGTGCTCTACACCACCGGCTTGTCCCGCTCCACCGTGTACGAGATGATGAGCCGCCGGCAGTTCCCGGCTCAGGTCTCCCTCGGCGGTAAAAACGTCGCCTGGCTGGCCTCTGAGGTCGAGCAGTGGATGGACGAACGTATCGCTAACCGTCACCAGGAGGCCGCCGCATGATGCAGTTAACCTTGGGTCGCCAGCACTTTACCCTGAGCGACAACGACGCACTGTTTATCGCGGAAGCTATCCTGTTGCAGCGCAAGCAGCCGGATATCGTCTTGCCGGAGCACCGCAGCGAAAAACATGGCGTTATTCGTCTGGCGAGTCGCCAGGCCGAACCGCGCCTGTTCCGTGCCGGGCCGGTGCCGCTGACCAGCGTGGCTGCCGATACTCGCAACGACCCACTGACCGACTGTTGATCACTATGCGATCGATTGAACGTCCGGGGGCGTCTTACGGCTTGCCCCCACGTCCGGCCCTGCGCTATAGTCCTCCCGCTGCCGCACAATCGGCAGCCGGGCGTGAGAACCCGTGTTACTCAATGGCGACACAACACGCGCCTTGCGTGTTTTTTTATGTCGCAGCCTTTGCTTGCTCATTTTTTGCGCGGTGGATGTTATGCTATCGCAGCAGTCAATCAATGGTGGCTCAGGCGGGGCAGCCTTCGGGCTGGCCGGTATTCATTGAGGCCGGTTTCTCACCCCCGTCTGGGCTACCACCCTTGCGTGAGAACTTCGGTGGTAGCAATAACCATGACTCAATGGAGGCTGCCACCATGGCTACGACCCTCACCCCGACTCACCCTACATTCTGCTTTTTGTTTGCGGCCGTGCGCCGTTCTGCGCTGACTGCCGCCCCGCGTATCGTGCGCATCGTGGCGGATTCTGAGCGCAACGCCCGCCGCGTGCTGGCCCGTGATTATGTGTTGTCCTTTGCCGGTCGTCTGCCGGTTAAGGCGGCAGCATGAACACCCTGGCCGACCGCTACTACCGCGACACCCATTACCCTATTCCGCACGCCGATTTTCTGCGTCTCCAGCATGCGCACGCCACCGGCGTGCTGTTCCTTGACCTGCTGGACACCCTCGACCTCGGCGGGCAGCGCCCCGACGTCGCGCAACAGGCATCGTTTGCTTCGGTCATTGCCTTGCTGACCGACCAGCTCGGCCACGTCGTCAACACCTGTGAATCCCAAATCCTTGCCCGCATGGAGGCCACCGCCGCATGAACACCTCATCCTGTTTACCGATTGAAGTCCGCACCGCCGTTTTTCGCCGCGCCGTGGCACAAGCCTATTTGGACACCTGTGCCTTTTACCGGGTGAGTCTGGGGTACACGCTGGACGAGCTGCAGATGACGATTGCCCTGCGCCTGGAGGGGCATTTTGTGCGTCAGTACGGCGCAGAAGACGGCATGGACATGGCGTGCACCATGCTGAGCGACATGGTGCAGCCGGACGTTCTGGTGGCCGCACCGCGCCTGACCGCGCTGGGGCAAAAGATGATGGACGAGCTGTGCTGCGAGCGCCTGTCGGCGGCACAGAACGCCACCGTACACTGAGGAGAAGAGCATGAGCGCCCAGTTCGTTTCCCAGACCGTACGCACTGCCACCGGCCACTGGCCGGTGATACTCCCGGCCCTCGGCATCGCCTTGCAGCCGAACGGCAAGCCGCAGCCGTGCCCGACCTGCGGCGGTAAAGACCGCTTCCGCTTCGACAACCAGGACGGGCGCGGCACCTGGTTCTGCAATCAGTGCGGGGCCGGTGACGGCCTCAACCTGGTGGAAAAGGCCCTGTCGCTGTCAGCAAAGGCCGCCGCCGAACAGGTGGCCGCCGTGATGGGGAATAACGCCAGCGCCTTGCCTCCGGCCGCTGAGACCGGCCATGCCTCACAGAAGACCGGCGGGCAAGACAAGGCCGAGGCTCAGCGCAAGGCCGCGCGACAGGCACAGGCTCTGGTAGCTGCTGCTCAACGTCAGACCGGCAACGCCTATCTGAGCGCCAAAGGCTGGCCGGAGGCAGAAGCCCTGACCTTGCAGGGCCAGCCGCTGCGCGTTGGCGGTATCACCTTCCAGCCCGGTGACCTCTTGCTGCCACTGCACAATGCCGGGGGTGAGGTGGTCAACGTGCAGCTGATTAACGCCAGCGGGGACAAACGCATGCTGGCAGGCGGGCAGGTGAAAGCCACCTGCCACACCCTCTGCGGCCCGGACAACGCGGTTATCTGGCTCTCCGAAGGTTATGCCACCGGCCTCACCGTGCACCGCCTGACCGGCGAAACGGTGTGCGTGGCACTGAGCGCCAACAACCTGGCGGCGGTGGCGCAGCAGCTGCGCAGCCACTACCCGGATGCGCGGCTGCTGCTGGCGGCCGATAATGACCGCAGCGGCACCGGGCAGACCCGCGCCGCCGAGGCGGCCACACTCACCGGCGGTATCCCGGCACTGCCGCCCACGGAGGGCGACTGGAACGATATTTACTGCCAGCAAGGCACTGAGGCCACGCGCGCCCAGCTCCAGGCGTTCAGTCAGCCACCGCAGCCGAGCCCGTTCGACACACTGAGCGATGCCGACCTGAAAGCCATGAGCGCCAGCGAGAAAGCCGAGCTGCTGGCCGAGCACTACGGCAACACCCTGGCGGTGCCGCCGGTGGGGGAAGAGCTGTGCCGCTATACGCGCGGCGCCTGGCAGGTGCTGCCACACCGACAGCTGAGCCGGGAGATTGCCGCACTGTTCCAGAAGGTGCGTGCGCCGTTCTCTGCCGCCGGTATCAACAGCATTTTGGATACCCTCAAGCTGATGGTGCCGCAGATGGGTGAGCCTGCCCGCCGGTTGATTGGTTTTCGTAACGGGGTATTCGATACCGTCAGCGGCCAGTTCAGCGCCCACCGGCAAGCGCACTGGCTGCGCACCGTCAACAGCGTGGACTACACGCCACCGCGTGCCGAGGAGAACCTGGCCGACCATGCGCCGCACTTCTGGCAGTGGCTGGCGCGGGCTGCCGGGGGCAATTACGACAAGCAAGAACGTATTCTCGCGGCGCTTTTTATGGTGCTGGCCAACCGCTATGACTGGCAGCTGTTCCTTGAAGTGACCGGCCCGGGCGGCAGCGGCAAGAGCGTGATGGCAGCCATTGCCCGGTTGCTGGCAGGAAGTGACAACACCACCTCCGCCACCATCGACAACCTGGAGTCGGCGCGCGAACGGGCTTCGGTGGTCGGCTACTCGCTGATACTCCTGCCCGATCAGGAGAAGTGGAGCGGTGACGGGGCGGGTATCAAGGCCATCACCGGCGGCGATGCGGTCGCCATCGACCCCAAATACCGTGACGCCTACGCCGCCCACATCTCGGCAGTGATACTGGCGGTCAACAACAACCCGATGCAGTTCAGCGACCGCAGCGGCGGGGTCTCCCGGCGGCGGGTGATTATCACCTTCCCGGACGCGATACCGCTGGCAGAACGTGACCCGCAGCTGCTGGACAAAATCACCCAGGAGCTGGCGGTGATTGTGCGTCACCTGATGCAGCGCTTCGCCAACCCGAACGAGGCCCGCACCCTGCTCCAGGCGCAGCAAAGCTCGGACGAGGCGCTGACTATCAAGCGTCAGGCCGATCCGCTGGTCGATTTTTGTGGTTACCTGACGGTGCTGGGTACCCCGGAAGGGATGATGATAGGCAACGCCAACATCACCCCGCCGAACCCGCGCCGCTACCTCTACCACGCCTACCTGTCGTTTATGGCCGCACGGGGCTATCAGCACGTGATGAACCTGACGGCCTTTGGCCTGGCGGTGCCGCAGACGCTGAGAGAGTATGAGAAAACCCTGCTCAAACGTAAAACCCGGCTGGGGATGCAGACCAATGTGGTATTGAGTGAAGAGTGCGAAGCGGACTGGCTGCCGAAATGTGGGGCGCTGTGACGATGAGCAGGACGATCGGCCGGGCCGATCAATTGTCCTTTATTGATCTGCCGAACCCATTGGACGCTCACTCGCCGCACCGCCTATAGTGACAGTGAAAAATACGCAGCAACACCAGGGCATTACCCCGGCCGCAGAGCGGCCGGTATCATAACGACAAGCGCTCCCAAACCGGCTCAGGCCGGTTTTTTTATATCCTCGTTTCGCCCCCCCTATTGACGCTGTACTGAGTCGCAGGACAGCCCGACAGTCAGTCGGATGAGGGAGCGGCGGGAGGCTTAACCACCGCGCCCCGGCGTTGCCCCTGCGTCGGCATCACCACCCCCCAGGGATAGGCCGGTTGCTGTTCTTTCTCGTATTGATAAACAATGAGCTGCGCCAGATTGCGATTGTCATAACGGCGGCCAAAATTGAGCGCAATACTGCTGGGGGCGGCCAGAATCACGTGGATGCGTTCGGCGCCGCACGCCGTCAGCATTTTGACCTGTTCGATAAATTGCAGCGCCAGCCGGGTTTGTTTGGACAGCGACCAGTGATTACCGAGCGTTGTGGCATTCAGCGAGAGATGCGACAGCGGGTAGGCGGGGAAGGTTTGGCGTATGGCCGTAATGTCGGCCTGGTAGGACACCGAGACCGCCAGCACCACATCTTTGGCCGCTGAGGTGACGAGGCTTTCCATCAGGGTAAAATCGGCGCCGTCGTCGTCGGCCTCGTTGTCAATCAACCGCCAGGCCTCTTGCGCTCTGTCCCAGTCATAGACGCAAACCGGGCCATTGTCATCGAGAATGGCGCCAATGTAGAAGGTGAACGGAACCGGCAATTGCCCGCCGTACACCAGCGTCAAATCCTGATGGTCGATACCGTCAATGCGGGTGGCGATATTGCTGGCCAGCGTGCTGATATTGTCGTCAAAGGCCTCTTCCGGGTGACTGATTGCGCCATCCCGCATCCGCTGCGTCATATCGAGGGTTAATGCGTCTATCTTTCCGTTAAAATGACGCGAGACCGTTTTATGCAGCGGCGTTGTCGCGACTTTCCGCAGCGCTCTCCCTTCGATAACCACCCCCTTTTTGCGCACCGTGACTTTAGCCTCCCGGTAGGCGTCGACCAGCAGCCAGACAAATCCCCCCAGGATGATAAACACCGCCACGAAATTGACGACGTAGTCCGTGATGACATTCCCCTCCGAGACGGCCAGCGAAAAGCGGGCATCGCCTTTCTCCAGCGTTAACGCCTGCCCCAGCAAGTTGTTCCCCCCCAGGAGCCCGGCACCCAGCAGCATGATGAGGTATTGAATTTTCCGTTGGCGCGTTTTCCAGTCGACCAGCTTTATCAGAATGTATTTTACCGTTTCCATGTCAGTGCTTTTCCCTCATGTATGCGTTGATTTTCACAAACATCTCAGCCTGATACAGCGCGTCATCCAGCGCGTTGTGGCTGCCGTGGTTTTTGAGATTAAATCGGGCGTCGATACGGCTGGAGCGGGTGTCCTGCCAGTCGCAGCCGGTGGCGCCCATGTACAGAGCCTTGATATCGAGGGCGGCAAAGCCAAACGGGTTATGGCCGAGATAAACGTGAAAGTAGTAATTGATGAATGACCAGTCGAACGCCGCATTGAAACCGACAAAAATCGGTTTGCTCCTGGCGTTGGTGACGGAAGTTACCCAGTGGGCAAATTGTTGCATGGCCTCTTTTGGGTCGATGCCGCGCGCTATTTGGGTCTGCAGATTGAAACCGGTGACGACCAGCGCCTCAGGCTCGTAATGCAGATTCAGCGGCTGCACTTCAATGTAAAAGCGTTCCGCCGGGCGGTCGATGACGCAGGCGCCAATAGAGAGCAGGCTGCACACGCCGGGGATGGGCCCGGCGGTTTCAATATCGACCGAGATAAAGCCTTCATGTTCAACGCTCATTTTTAACCTCGCAGGTGCGTGGGTGCTTACCGCCGCCTTCCCAGTGGCCGGTGTGCAGCCACTGTTCAAAATAAAACAACCAGAGCGACGCCCAGGGAATGAGGGTGTCGCTGATTTTTAACTGGGCGCGCCATTCGCTGAGCCCGTCGTCGGCCTGTGAAAGGGGCAAAAACAGGCACAGCCTGGCGCCGGGAATATGCTTGTCGGCGGGATACAGGTGCGGGATGGCCCGTGTGCCAGCCAGCGTGAAGAGATCCGGTTCTGTCACCACGCAAATCGGTGGGGTGCCGAGGCTGTACCGGACCACGACCTTGTAGCGGCGGCTAAACAGCGAGGGTTGCAACCACCCTTCCCACAGCAGGGTGCGGTCGTGATGGATAATGCGCAACCGTTCATACGGACCACCGGCTTTCAACGCGCGATATTGCTGAGCGATGGTCAGCGGTTTGCAGTGATGCCTGATAACCACGTTATTCACCGTAGAAGGTGTTTTTAGGCACGCCGGCCTGGGCTGCCGTACCGGCGAGGCCGGTGGCAATCAGCCCGCCGGTTTTCTTATCCAAATGCAGGCTGCCTTGTTCTCTGGCTGACTGCATATGCTCCATCAGACGTTGCCTGACGACATCGACCGGGTCTTTGCCGAAGCTGTCTTCGAGGCTCAGGAACAGGTTATCTTCCCCCACGCTGGCGGCGATGGTGTTAAACGTCGCCTGGGCCGTGGCATGCCACTGGTAAAAGGCTTCGCTGCGCTGAGGGCCTTCATCCTGCTCTGAACGGTTCCACTTCTCGGCGAAGTTTTCCTCCGGCATGTGCGGGTTGCTGACCTGTATTTCTCCCTGTGCCGACACGATGAAATCCGGCATCAGTTCCAGCACGTCTAACAGGATATCCAGGTCGTTGTCGTAGGCGCGCCTGTCAGCAATGATGTGGTTGTAGGCATGGCACGCCAGCGTGGTGATGATGACCGAAATTGGGCGGCAGCGCTGCTGGACCTCATCCTGTTCTGCGGCCCATTCGTCACGGTGGCGTTTGAGAATTTGCACGATGCGATTAAGCAATTTCTTGTCGGTGCTGTCCGGCAACGGGAGTAACGCCTCGGTGCCGACGCGGCTGGCGGAATCCATGACCAGAATGGAGCGCAGGGGCTGCGCGCTGGCGCTGCTCTCGAACCACTCGGCGTAGCCGCTGGGGTTGGACTCCTTCCAGGCGGTTTGTGCATCCACGACCCATAGCGGCTGGCCTAAACGTTCTGCTGCACTGGTGTGATCGCGGCCTGGCGTGATATCCAGATGGTAATCCCCGGCGTAATTGATGCGAAACCCGCGCGGTAACTCGCTTAATAGCGTTTTGTAGGTTTTATGCGATTCCAGCCGCTGGCGAATGGCCGATATCACGCCGGTATAATCCGCCTGGGTGGCATGGGGCAGATAACAAATCAGGTCAATATCGTACTGCTCTTCGTTTTTGGGTTTTACGGTAGTGTTGAGCCGCACGCTGCCCTGCGGGTAAATAACGGCGTCTTGCAATAGCGGATCGTCGCCTTCGGACAGAAAGGTGCCGACGCCGTTATAGGCGCTTTCGATGTTGGCATATTGGGTTTTGGTGAGATCCAGCGTTTCAATAATTTGCGATAATAAATCGGCGATACGCTGTTTTTTCCCTGAAGGCAGGTTTCTGGCGGTAGTGGAACCGTACATAGTATTTCCTTATTCTATGGGGGCCGCTGTACTGCGGGCGTGAGAACGCCACAGCGGCCAATAATAAAAAGGGGTGAAGCGATGGGCCGCAAGCGTGCCCATAAACCGTATCAATCATGAAACTCGGGTGACGTCAGGGGCATTCCGGCAGGCTCAGCAGGTTATTGGGCTGTTCGCCGTCATTTTGCGTCTTGAGGTATTTATTGCCCGCCGCGCTGGTTGAGACAATCACCCAGACGGAATGGCCATTTGCGGTGACCCAAAAGCGCCAGGTGCCTGCCTCGATACCGGCAATGGCGTCGGCCTGGGGCAGTGACCAGCGTGTGCCATAGGCATTGACGCCGCCAATAGCCTGAATGCACTCATGCGCGTTTTGGCGATCGGATTTTTTGATACAGGTGACTTGATGGTCCGACATAACAACTCCTCGGTTAGGGAAATATTTACGCATAGACGTAAGGGAAAACAGAAATAATGGGCCCGGATAGCCCTTTACGTAACCTGGGTTGAAATCACTGTTATCAATGTATAGCCAGCTAATGGTGGTGAATTCAATAGCTATTTTATGGGCAATGAGGTTTGTAATTATCTGTCGCATTAATCATGTTTTTTGCTCTCATTAAAGTCAATATAAATAGGATGGTTTTTTTGATTTGTTATCATGTAATTTTTATAATTCATATTTATTTTAACAATGTATTGATGGCAGCTCGGTTCTGAAGGCGTTTATTTTCGTGATTTAATTTAATTTAATTTTTATTAATCGCAATACCGGGTTTTATCTGTCATTGATAGGTTGCGCATCAGACTGATAGCCCTATTAAATTCATGAGAGATATCAGGGCTAGTGGGGGTAGGGCTGTGTTTTAGCTTGAGCAGGTGGGTATACCTCCGCTATGCGCAAGGTGTAGATCATGGTGGCGTTGGGGGGAACTTTCGGTGGGTAGCCTTTCTCTCCGTAAGCCTGTTCAGGAGGAACCACCAGGGTCATCGTACCGTGGTTTTTCAGCAACGAAATTGCCTCTTTAAACAACGGTGGGAAATCCGCCACCGGCTGCGACAGCGTGGCACCAGTCGCTTCCATATCTTGCACCACTGTGCCGTCGACCAGCGTTTCTTTTACCACGACACCCACCGAGGCGATAGCGGGGATCTGTGCATCACCCGCATAGTCGATACGGTACCAGAACCCGGACGATGCCCGGTGAACGCGCTTATCTTTCTTGAACTCCCCTAGATAGGCCGCGCCTTTTTGCCGTTGGGTTGCGCTGATTTTTTCTCTTGCGGATACCATCTTTTCCTCGGCGGCGGCCAGGGTGTTATTGAGTTCATCATCCGACAACATCCGCTTGCCCGCAAAGGCATCTGCAATGCCAGCCAAGAGCATTCCCTTCTCCGATCTCACTCCCCAACGCTGCCGTTCTTCCTGCATTTGCAGAATTTCCTCTCCTAGTGAAATGCCTGCGGCGTAATCCTCACGCGGCTGTGCACCTTTGAGCGCATCGGCCGTCACCAGACGGGGGCTTCGCGTTTGCAAAGAAGCCATGTCGGCTCGCGTATCTGCCAGTTTCTTGACGGTATCATCCAACTCGGTTTGCATCAGTTGGCGCTGCGACTGCAATTCAGCCTGTTGCTCCCGCTGTGCCGCGTCGCGCTTTTCTGCTTCCAGCAGCAAATTTTTTTGCTGGTTAGCTGCCGCTGATAAGGCCTGGTTTTCTGCTTTTGCTTTGGATAACTGTTGCTGTAATACCGCCCGATCCTGATCCCACCGCTGCTGTATCTGTACCAGGTTGACTTTTGCCTGACGCTCTGTCGGGGTCATCCCCAGCGCCTGGCGCAAGCTTTGCGCCAGTTGGGATAGCGCGGCCCAATCCGGCGTTGCCGTTGCCGTTACGGCGTTTTGCCGCAGACGGGTTATCTGTAATTTTAGCTGGGCTATTTCCGTGCGCTGTTGCTGGATCGCCTTATCCTTCATTCGCCAGGATTCGCGCTGTGCTGGCGGTTTGTTGTCGGGCTTACCTTTCTCGGCGCTTGGGGTTGGGCGTTTTTCGGTGCGAGGATGATTCCGCGCGGCAGGGGCTTTTTCTGCCGGGTAGCCTTTGTCGCTGTATTGCTCGGCAAACTGCAGCAAAGCCGGAATATCGGCATTACCCTTGCTTGGCGCCGATGAAGCCGCTGGCAGCATCATCCCCCCAGCCAGGCAGGCCAAAAAACGGTAGGTCAGCCGTTTCCAGGCGATCATTTTATCGCACCACCGCGTTTCGCCAGTTCGGTAAGCAATGCCTGATTAATCTCGGCGCATTGATAGCTCACCTGATAACGATAGAGGGCATCAACGGTCTCTTGCGTGCGCTCGTTGACCTGAGTGCGCACACCGGCATATTGCGAAGCGCCGGACATCAGGTTGTCGAACACCTGTTTTTTAGTCGGGTAATCTGCCGTTTTCAGCGTCCCCAGTGCGTTTAAATTCTGTTGGCACTGCTTTAAATCCTGGGTTTCACGCTTGACCTTTTCATCCTGCAACGTGCTGGCCGAGGCGGTTTTTATCTGCGGCGTTTTGGTGGACTGGCAACCGCTGACCAACAGTACGCCCATCAATACCGCCGTGATGGTTAGAGAAGAATGGCTCATGTTCAATTTCCTTTTCTCGGTTGGTGGTGGGTTAATCCACCCTGGATCATCCAATGGAGCAGCTCACTGGTTCGTTTAAAGTTCAACTTTTTCATCGCCGCGCGTTTGTGCGAGCTTATGGTCTTCTCCTTAATGCCCAAGATGCTGGCTACGCCGGCATGTGTTTTTCCCTGCTTGAGTTGATGCAGAACTTCTTGTTCACGCGGTGTGAGTGGGGCATGAAGCAAGGTCGCTGAAGTAGGTGGTGATTTTACCGGTGCTCTCTGTAGAGAAATTAAGAGGTTTTCCATGAGCTGCAGGATTAGGTTCACCGATTGATGTCGATAAAGGATGTTGGATTTATTAGCGTTGCGGTATAAGTGCTGCAAATGTGCATCTTTCCTTTCCGCGATGGCGATATACAACGGCTTACTGTTACCGCTGCATGTCAGGGTGCAGGGAGAGATGAACGTTCCACAGCGTATTGCCTGAAATACAATGTCGGTTGTTTTCTCTATCTTTTTTTCGAAGAGAACCTCCATTTTATGACTCGTGTTTTTTAGATGCATGGACAGAGCCATTGTTAATCCCTTGGCATAAAATTTATCATCGTCAATAATGACAATTCTCAATGTCTCATTCCTATTTAGATTTTTTGTTTTTTCCATCTTGCTCATTCTCGGGAAATATTCTTAACTTTTTGATAAATTATGGTGTATCTCGAATTTTTGTGTTGGTAATACGTCGCCGGTTTATTTTGAATGCGTGTCGTTCTTGGCTATCCTGAGTGGAACAGCTGCATCGGTAACGCTATAAAATAACTGACAATTCGCGGCGTGCGCAATTTAATAAAATTAACTGGCGTTTAAGAGTGATAAGTTCTGATTTTTATTGCCTTTTAGATCGTTAATTGGTCATTTTTTTGAAATTAATTATTTAATTATTGGTGTTGCTGTATGGGATGCGGTGCGGCTTAATCATGCATGCAATGCATGATTAAGCCTTAAGTGAAATTAATCTTTTTCTAGTGCGCAAACAAAATGAGGATTTGATAGTCCTTTGATAAGGTATAAATTATTGTTTAATTTTTTTGTTTCCATGTAGAACACTACGCCAGGTGTTTCTGGTAGTACGTATTTTTCCCATAGGGCCTCAGGGACATTATCTATTGGGCGGCGCTCTTGCCGATCTATCGTGGTTTTTGTGAGCCCTGTAAAATCGGATTTTCTCATAGTGATGAAAATTCGCCTGGCAATAACATAATTTTTATCTTCCCCTTTCAACGACCCTACAGCGATTAACTCACTACTTCCTTCATGAGCGGTAATTATGTTGATGTCCATGTTGAGCACTAAGGGATGCCCATCCTTTGAGAATATGTTTGAATTTACATGGGTGTTACAGCGAAATGGCTTCCAATTTGAATGGTTAAGGTAAAGAAAAATGCCACCCAAGATGATGAGGGCCAGTGCCGAGAAAAAGATAACAATTCTGTTCATTTTAGCCTACTTAACCTGCTTGAAGTTATCACATTTTTTATAGCTCATATCATTGCTCTTGGTGCAAACTGCCATAAAATTAACTTTAAGTAACTCATTCGCAGGCCGTGCTTCCATATAGTAAATATCGAGGTTAGTTTGTGAACAATCTATCGCTTCTTCAGCCAGCATTTTTCGAGCATGTTCTAATTGCTCTGGCCCCTCCTTGCCTTCATCCAGAGTATAGATACGACATTTAGCCTGAATCCCGATGAGCGCATGTTGTTCATGCTTGCTCAATATGCTCCATGCGAACACTGTAGCGGTGACACTCAACACAAGCAGAAATGACAATATCCGCACATTCATTTTACGTAATGGCTTTTTTGAATTGACGAGCGAATCACTCATGATGATATCTTCTACCGCTACCTTTTCATTTACTGGCGGCAGTGGCGCAATATCTTCCGCCAGAGGTGGTTCTTTTGGCGGTTTGGTTTCCGGATGGATTTCTGCATCCATCTTGAACCCTATACGTGGCACCGTAAGCAGAATATCTTTACTTACTCCGAGCGCTTCAAAGGCTTTTCTCAGCTCACTGATATGGTTGCTTAACGTAGCACTGGATGGAGAGAAGCCAAAATCCTCCCAGACATGTTTGATCAGTGTTTCACGCGTTAACTCCATTTTATTATTCTTTATCAACTCGGATAACAACCGCGTAGCGGGGTTAGATAACCCTATTGCTAATTGACTGTTGTTTCTAAGCACCAGCAATCTACTTTCCGGATCGAAAACCAGTGTCAAATTTATTATATATTTCATAAGGATACCTCAATAACCCTAGTGCGTAATCTTTAAAATAGCCTTCGGTAAGATTAGTCTTATTTGGATTTTAATAGAATCTATGGGAGGTCGATGGCGGCAGTCAACTACTTCTGAATAAATTAATTTCAGTCAGGGATGGCTTTGAAATTAAAGAGGTTTTATCGTTTAATTTTCATTGCGTAGTTGTTGTTATACTCTAATAATTATTGTTTTTTTGTTTTGTTTTGGTGTTTTTATCTAATTATATTCAATTAAACAGATTATGTATCTTTTTTGTTTGGTTGTCTATACCATTGTTTCCAGTTGCCGGTAGCTATGACGTGGTGCGGTGGAAGGAAAGATAGACTCATTCCTGCGTACTGGGTTTTATGATTTCGAATAAATGGCGACTTTTTACAAAAAGGGAATAGTCCCTAACCAAGGATAAAGTGGAAATGAAACTGAATAAGATTATGATGGCGGCCGTATTGGCTTTCGGCACTATTTCTGGTGTGCAAGCTGCTGACCAAGGGCACGGTAAAGTGACCTTCACGGGTTCTATTATTGATGCGCCTTGCTCTATTACTCCAGAGTCTATTGACCAGACAGTTGAGCTGGGCCAGATCTCTAAGGTGGCTTTACTCAGCGGGGGGAAATCTACCCCGCGTAATTTCTCGATCGATCTGGAGAACTGCACGTTCGGTTCACCTGCCACCAAAAATAAGGTGCAGGTAACCTTTACAGGTATGGAATCTGCGGCTAAAAATGGCCTTCTGGGGATTACCGGCACGGCTAAAGGCGCCAGTGTAGCCATCACTCAGGCTGATGGTGAAATCATCAAACTGGGCGAGCCAACTAAAGAGCAAACATTGCAGGACGGTAATAACACGCTGAGTTTCGCCGCCTACATGCAGGGCGATACCGCTTCTTCCGCGTCTATTACTGAAGGTGAATTCCAGGCGGTGGCCGATTTTACTCTGGCTTATAACTAAAAGCTCACTCCACATAAAGTAAGTGTTTTCTCTGTATGTGTATATATGCATGCGGTATCCCCGCATGCCTTTTTGACAATATTACAAAGTATGGAGCACGTTTTATGAGGCTGCATAATACCGCTGTTGTAGTGTTTTCTTGCCTGTTTTCCTTTCCTGTGGTCTCTGTTTTTGCCGATGAGCACATTGCCGGATGGGGGCGGGTAAATATGCAAGGATCCATCATCGACACCGCTTGTGCTATTGCTGTTGACAGCCGAGAACAAACCATTGATATGGGGGTTTTACCCTTATCCGATATTATTCGCGATGGGCAGGGCCGCAGCCAACCTTTTTCCATTGATTTGGTTAACTGCATCACTGAACGCCCGGGAAAGGAAGGCTGGAGGAAATTTCAGGTTACTTTTGATGGTGAAGCTCATGGCGGGTTATTTGGTGTTAACGGGGATGCCTCCGGTGTGGCGCTGCGAATCATCGATACCCAGGGTAATGTCGCAATACCGGGCAAGGCTATGCCGCCAATGGATATTATTCCCGGCGACAGTCAATTGAATTACGCCATGAGATTGGTAGCCAATAATCATGCGTTGAAAGCGGGCGATTATTTATCATCTATTCGATTTAAACTGGACTATTTTTAAATTCCTTCTGGAAGAGCGCTGTTTTTCGCTTCGCGCAATGGATTTATTTATACTAATAAGGTAATGGCATGGAGTTTTCTTCGCTTGGAAAAATTGCGCCTCTGCATTCGTTAGGATTTTTTATTTCCCTTGCGCTGGGTACTTCAGTGATAAGCGCCCATGCTGCCGATAATATTCAGTTCAATACAGATGTACTGGATGTCAACGATCGGAAAAACATCGATCTGAGCCAATTCTCGCGCAGTGGCTACATTATGCCGGGGACCTACGGCATGGTGGTGCACGTTAATAAGAATGGTTTGCAGGAGCAACAGATCGCATTTTATGCGCCTGAGGGGGACCCAAACGGCAGTCGCGCCTGCCTCAACCCCGAATTGGTGCAACAACTAGGATTTAAACCCGGCGTGCTGAAAGACCTGACCTGGTGGCGCGAGGGAGAGTGTCTTAACGAGACCAGCGTACAGGGAATGGAAGTGCGTGGCGATCTGCCCACGTCCTCTCTTTACCTGAGCATTCCTCAGGCTTATTTGGAGTACAGCGACGAGAACTGGGATCCGCCGTCTCGCTGGGATGAGGGCATTCCAGGGTTGCTCTTCGATTACAACGTCAACGCACGTAGTCAGCATCAGCAGCGGGACGGATCGCGTGGTTATAGCCTCAGCGGCAACGGTACGGCGGGTGCCAACCTGGGGGCATGGCGTTTGCGTGCCGATTGGCAGGCAAATCTTGACCATCAGACAGGGAGCGGACAACCGACCAATAAGCAACTGGACTGGAGCCGGTATTACGCCTATCGGGCAATACCGGCGCTGCGCTCGAAGCTGACGCTGGGTGAAAACTATCTGGACTCAGGTATGTTCGACAGCTTCCGCTTCACCGGGGCGAGCCTGGTATCGGACGACAGCATGCTGCCCCCTAGTCTGCGCGGTTATGCGCCGGAAGTGGTGGGGGTAGCGAAAACGAACGCCAAAGTGGTTATCAGCCAGCAGGGACGTGTGCTGTCCGAGACCACGGTTGCTGCAGGGCCATTTCGCATTCAGGACATCAACGATGCGGTCAGCGGCGAGCTGAACGTCCGGGTGGAAGAGCAGGACGGTGGCGTGCAGGAGTTTGTGGTGAATACCGCGAATATCCCCTATCTGACACGGCCAGGTTCGGTGCGCTTCAAGCTGGCGACGGGTAAACCGTCAGACTGGCAGCACCATTCGCGTGGCCCACTGTTCGGCACCGGCGAATTTTCCTGGGGTGTCAGCAACGGTTGGTCGCTGTATGGCGGTGTGCTGGCGGGCGGCGACTACAACGCGCTGTCATTGGGTATCGGCCGTGACCTGATGGCGTTGGGAGCACTGTCATTTGACGCCACCCAGTCGCGGGCGCGGTTGCCACAGGAAGAGGGCACGTTGAGCGGCGGTTCGTATCGCCTCAGTTACTCAAAGAACTTCGACGAATACGATAGCCAGGTAACCTTTGCCGGCTATCGCTTCTCAGAGCAGAACTTTATGAGCATGAGCGAGTATCTGGACGCGCGTTATTACGGTACCCGAACGGGGAATGGCAAGGAGATGTACACCATTACCTTCAACAAGCACTTTCGCGACTGGGGGCTGAGCACCTATCTCAATTACAGCCACGAGACGTATTGGGACCGGCCGGCCAACGACCGCTACAACCTGACGTTGTCGCGTTATTTCGACGTGGGCCGGTTCCGCAACCTGAGCCTATCGCTGTCGGCGTACCGTAATGAATACAACGGGACGAAAGACGATGGGGCCTACCTTTCACTGTCGATGCCGTGGGGGGATAACTCGACGGTGAGCTACAACACCACGGTGAACCGCGACGACACCACGCATCAGGTGGGCTATTACGACCGGATTGATGAGCATAACAACTACCAGTTGCGGGCCGGCAGTTCGCGCAGCGGGGTGAATGTGAACGGGTATTACAACCATGAAGGCGATAAGGCGCGTATGAGCGCTAACGCCAGTTATCAGGAAAACCGTTACAGCGCCTTCGGGATGTCGATGCAGGGCGGCATGACGATGACGGCGAACGGCGGGGCGCTGCATCGGGCCGGGGTGCCGGGCGGCACCCGCATGCTGATTGACACGCAGGGGGTGGCGGACGTGCCGGTGCGGGGCTATGGCAACACCACCAACACCAATGCCTGGGGCAAGGCGGTCATCGGGGACGTGAACAGCTATTACCGCAACAGGGCGAGTATCGATGTGAACAAACTCGGTGATAACGCCGAAGCCACGAAGTCGGTGGTGCAGGCCACGCTCACCGAAGGCGCTATCGGTTACCGCCAGTTCGACGTGATTGCCGGCGAGAAGGCGATGGCGGTCATCAAACTGGCCGACGGCAGTGAACCCCCATTCGGCGCCACGGTGATGAACGCCCGCAAGCAGGAGACGGGTATCGTCAATGACGGCGGCAGTGTTTACCTGAGCGGCCTTAACGCCGGCGATGCCATGACGGTGCACTGGAACGGCGGCGCGCAGTGTGAGGTGCGCATGCCAACGCCGCTGCCGGCAGATATGCTGATGAATACGCTGCTGTTGCCGTGTCATCCGCTGGGGGCGCGCACAGAGCCTGACGCGCGGACGCAGGGCGTGCCAGTGGTTGCGCCCGAGCCGGAACCGGCTTCGTAACTGCTGCGCCGAGGGATAACACGGCGTGCAGATTTAACCCAAATGCTATGAGGGCCGCTACGGCCAGGAATGAAAACATGCGAAAGAGCGAATTGAACATTAAACAACATCACGAGGGCCGTCCGGTTGCGTCCAGGCGGAAAAAGGCCCTGACGACGGCGGCAGTGGCCGGTGCCCTGCTCGCGGCCTTGTTGGCCCAGCAGGCTCAGGCGGCGATAGCGCTGGACCGCACGCGGATTATTTTCGATGGTAGCCAAAAATCGGTGAGCCTGAGCGTCAGCAACCAAAACAAGCAATTGCCTTACCTGGCGCAGGGCTGGATTGAAGACGACAAGGGCAACAAAATCCAGAGCCCCCTCACGGTACTGCCGCCGGTTCAGCGCATCGAGCCGGGCAAACCGAGCCAGGTGAAAATCCAGGCACTGCCGGTGGCGAAGGCGCTGCCGCAGGATCGCGAGACGGTCTATTACTTCAACCTGCGGGAAATTCCGCCGAAGAGCACCAAGCCGAATACGCTGCAAATTGCGTTGCAGACACGTATCAAGCTGTTCTACCGCCCGGCCGCCATTGCGATGGACAAAAATGCGCCGCCGCCGCAGGAACAGCTGACCCTGAGCAAACAAGGCAACAAGTATGTGGTCAACAATCCGACGGCGTATTACGTCACGCTGGTTGATGCCGCCACCAAAAAAGACGGTGCGGGGATCAAAAACTTCGAGCCGATGATGGTGCCGCCAAAGGGCAATTTGCCGTTGACGGTGAGTGCGACTGAGGCAGGTAACAGCCCGGTGCTGACCTACGTTAACGACTATGGCGGCCGGCCGCAGCTGAGCTTCAGTTGCTCTGGCAGCACATGCACGGTGATACCGGCGAAGAAAGCGTAGCAGAGCACGGTCTTGCGGTGCGTGCACCGGTCAAGCGAAGGGAGACAAGAATATGGGCATGACACATGAGACGGGCAGACACCGACGGGGCCTGTGTGGAGCGATTGAGCTGAAGTATTACGGCGCGTTGTTCGGATTGATGCTGATGGCCCCGATAACGCTGGGGACAGCGGTGTGGTTGTTGCCACCGGCGCAGGCTGCGGTGGACAACTGGGATGTTGAAGGCGCCAACGGCACCCTGTACGTTCATGGGGCGTTAACCGAGAGCGCATGTCGGCTGGAGATGACCAGCGCCCACCAGGATATCGCACTCGGTGAGACGGGGGCGGGGCGCCTGAGAACGGTTGGCGCGCGCGGCGAACCGATTCGATTCGAGCTGCGTTTGGAGGATTGTCTGCGAAGCCCGGCCGGTAGCCGCGATGAGCGTACCGGCGGCCTGACCTGGGCGGACAATCAGCCGGCGGTAACGGTGAGTTTCCGTGCGACGCGTGACGCCGATAACCCGCAGTTGGTGAAGGTGCAGGGCGTCTCGGGGCTCGGGTTGCGTATGGAAAACGCGCAAGGTGAAGACGTTCGCCTGGGCAGCCGTGGCCAGCCGCTGTTGCTGACGCCGGGGCAGAATACGCTAAGCTACACGATAACCCCGGAACGCACTCCCGCCACTCTGATGGCAGGCAGCTATCGGGCCGTAGTGGATTTTCATCTGAGCTATGACTGAGGCGGCCGCAATGAATGGGATCGTAACGCTGCCGAGAGCGCTGGCAGGTGTGCTGACGGCCTTGCCGATGCTGGTTTTTGCAGCCCCCTCGGCCACGGTCACCGTCAAGGTCACCGTGGTGGCACCACCGCCTTGCGTGATAAACGATGGCCGGCCGATTGAAGTGGAGTTCGGCGATGTGATGACCACCCGGGTGGATGGCGACAATTACAAGATGCCGGTCAATTACACGCTGTCGTGCACCGGGGACACCGCGAATGCGATGAAACTGCAGATAAAAGGCAATGGTGCCGCGTTTGACGCGAAGGTGTTGCAGACCAATAAAACCGGGCTGGGTATAGAACTGCGTCAGGGCGGCAACAAACTGGCAGTCAACAAGTGGCTACATTTCAGCTACCCAAACAAGCCAGAATTGTGGGCGATCCCGGTGAAACAAGTTGGTACGACCCTGACGGGAGGGGAGTTTAGCGCAGGGGCCACAATGGCCGTGGATTACCAGTAACGGGAGAGGAGTATGTGCAGAACACTAAAAGTCCTGTTGCTGAGCTGTGGCCTGATAGGGGGCGTTGCCCCGGTGCAGGCAAAGGACGGTGAAGCAGACATGACGTTTCACGGCACCCTGATAGAGCCGCCGCCCTGCACCATCAACGACGGTAACCAGGTGGAGGTCGATTTCGGCGAGCGGGTAGGCATCAATAAAGTAGATGGCGAGAATTACCGGCAGGGATTGAACTACCAAATCACCTGTGACAGCGCCGCTGGCGGTAGTTGGGCGTTAACGTTAAGCCTGAAAGGCAGTGCGGCAGGGTTCGACCGTGAAGCCTTACTGACGAACAAAGGCAGTCTCGGTATTCGGGTGTACCAGAACGATAAACCCTTCACTCCAAATAGCACGATGAAGATAAACCTGGCCAACCCGCCGCGCTTGGAGGCGGTACCGATAAAACAAGCGGGCGCCACGCTGACCGAAGGGACCTTTGAGGCCTGGGCCACGCTGCGTGCCGACTATGAATAAGGAGCGTGACATGAAAAGGAAATCGGACTGGTGGCAGCACACTGGGGAGGTGCATTCTCGGGTGGCCGCTCTGTTGTTGGTACCGATGTTGATGGCCGCGCCGCTATCGGCCCTAGCCGCTGGTGACAATAACCTGTACCTGCATGGCGCTCTGGTCGCGGAGCCCTGCGTAATACCGCCGGGTGATGAAGAAATCACGCTGGATTTTGGCACCATCATCGACAAGTACCTGTACCTGAACACGCGCACTTTGGGGCAAGCATTCGAGATACACTTGGAGGAATGCGACCTGACGCTGGGCAAGACGGTGAGCGTAACCTTTACCGGTACGGAAAACCGCTCCTTGCCGGGCCTGCTGGCCATTGGTGGCGGCAGTGAGGCCACGGGGATTGCAATCGGGTTTGAGACGCCGTCGGCTAAACCCCTTCCGCTCAATACCCAGAGTGACAAGTCCCTGTTGCAAGACGGGGGTAACATCATTGCGCTGAGAGCTTATGTCCAAGGCGAGCCCTTAGCGATAGCCGACAAGACGATTGGTCGGGGTGCGTTCAGTGCAGTTGCCACCTTTAACCTGGAATATGAGTAAGGACATCAAACCGGCAGTGATAAACACCCAGACTGAAAATAGTGCCGCGCAGGACTGGGATAGGGCGTATCCGGGGTTATTCCCGGCATATCTTAAAGCATCAGGTAGTAGGGCAATTACATTGGCATATCGAGGATGCGGTTTGCCGGAGCTTATACCTGCAATGGCTTTATTACAGCATTGAAGACGGCGGTGAAATACATACCCCTGAAAAAGGTATTTGTCGCGGCAGCGCACTGAGTCCGCTGGTTGGCGGCAGTATATTGCGGCATGTTGACCATTATTTTTCGACGCGCGAGGAACTGTTGTACGCCCGGTATATGGATGACTTTGTTTTCTTCACCAAAACGCGTTGGCATTTACGTAAAACGATCAAATCGTTGTATGAGTTTTTCGATTTGGGTGGTTTTGATATTCACCTGGATAAAACACAACTGGGGAAAATTGAAAATGGCTTTGACTGGCTGGGGAAATGGTATGCCCCCGAAGGGCCCCGGATAGCCCCGAGAGCAATAGAGAACCATCGGGCACATATTGCACGGCTTTATGAGCAGGCACGTTTGAGGAAGCTGTCGAAGGCAGAGACCGATAACCGTGTGCGGAAATATGAAATCCGGTGGATGACATGGGCAAAGCACCACCTGATGAAAGCAGGGTGATTGCCTGTATTATCAAAAAATGTATAGGAAATACCATGCGATTACTTCGTCCCGCCACTCTTACGCTCCTCCTCGGTACTACATCATCCGTGTGTTCAGCGCCCTACCCAGTGGTCACGTCCATGCAGACTACCATTACAAGTCCTACCTCCGCAAACTACTATGTTGTGTATGAAGTCCGCGATGTTCCTAGCGCTGAACAAATGGTACCGCCCGGGTGGCTGGTTGGGTCGGCCCACCGTCACGACGCGTTCCCCGGTGGAAGTGACATTGCAGCCATGCCGACTTGGTCCGAGATGTGCCGCGACGTTGCAAGTTGTACTACGATCGCCGTACCGGGGGACACTATGTCTTCCGCCGCCATGCGCGCATTCTCGTCGATTGGGCCCTCGGCGTCGGGGATAGTGGGACATGGTGGGAAGGGGAACGGGGGGGAGTGTGTTGGGTTCATCGCAATTCCGCGCGGAAACGCCCCATGGTCCCAAGCGATCTATCCGCCCGGGTCCTGTGTGTACGCGCCACCCGGCCGTGAGTGGTGCGAATTCGTGACTCCGGGAGTCGTACTCGACCACGGGACCATATCAGTTGGGGACACAGCACCATCCCAAGTGACGGCATCCGTTCCTGTCAACTGTACGGCGCCCATGACCATACGCCTCTCGCTGGGCTCGGATGTACTCGCCCTCGGTAAAGGGGTCGAGAGTCGTGTCTCAGTACCGGAGGCGGGGGGCGGGGGTAAAGTGGTGCTCCATGCTGGCGACAATCCAATAACACTGCAAAGTGACCTGTCCCTCACGGGGGCGGATGCCGGGACGTACAGCGCCGCGACTGTCCTGTATATCCAATACCTATAGTGGATGATCGAGGCCCTGTGCCGTAGTGCGACAGGGACTCTCATGGTTGTACAGTCCGCCGACCAATCGATGCGCAGGTGCGAACGGATTGCTGGCCGATGTCCTGACCAGGGCGCTCCGCGCGCGTATGACCCTGATCCCGCCGCATTCTCGGTGTCGCACATGCATGCGTCGTTCTACACATGCGTAAAAACTGGTCGAGATACCGTCTTCTGAACTAGAGTGGCGGCATACGGATGACGAAAACCTACCGGTGAGAGGGGCTGGGTTGCTGACCTCAGCATTAGTGGATCAAATCTCGGGTCATTGCTGGCACCATAAGAGCTTCGTGTCACTAACGGTGCGAAAGTGATCCATATCCGACGCCTGAAATCAGATCCAGGGGTTAATCTGCTCTCCTGATTCGGGAGAGCTTATGGTCACTTTTGAGACAGTTATGGAAATTAAAATCCTGCACAAGCAGGGTATGAGCAGTTGGGCGATCGCCAGGGAACTGGGTATCTCCCGTAACACCGTAAAGCGTTATTTGCGGGCGCAGTCTGAGCCGCCGAAATACACGCCACGTCCTGCCGTCGCTTCACTTCTGGATGAATACCGAGACTATGTTCGCCAGCGAATCGCTGATGCTCACCCTTATAAAATCTCGGCGACGGTTATCGCCCGCGAGATCATGGCGCAGGGCTATCGTGGTGGCATGACCATCCTGAGAGAGTTCATACGTTCACTCGCCACACCTCAGGAACAAGAGTCTGTTATCCGCTTCGAAACCGAGCCCGGACGGCAGATGCAGGTTGACTGGGGTACCATGCGTAACAGCAAATCGCCGCTTCACGTATTCGTTGCCGTTCTGGGATACAGTCGAATGCTGTACATCGAGTTCACTGACAACATGCGTTACGACACGCTGGAAGCCTGCCACCGCAATGCGTTCAGCTTCTTCGGCGGTGTGCCGCAGGAAGTGCTGTACGACAATATGAAAACAGTGGTACTGCAGCGTGACGCATACCAGACCGGCCAGCACCGGTTCCATCCATCTCTCTGGCAGTTCGGCAAAGAGATGGGCTTCTCCCCACGGCTGTGTCGTCCCTTCAGGGCACAGACTAAAGGCAAGGTGGAGCGGATGGTGCAGTACACCCGCAACAGCTTCTACATCCCGCTAATGACGCGCCTGCGCCCGATGGGGATCACCGTTGACGTTGAAACAGCCAACCGCTACGGCCTGCGCTGGTTGCACGATGTAGCGAACCAACGGAAACATGAAACTATCCAGACCCGCCCCTGTGATCGCTGGATCGAGGAACAGCAGTCCATGCTGGCCCTGCCGCCGGAGAAAAAACAGTATGACGTGCAGGTAGACGAAAGCCTGGTGACCTTCGACAGACAGCCACTGCATCATCCGCTGTCTATCTATGATACGTTCAGCAGAGGAGTCGCATGATGGTCGAGCTGCAACATCAACGGCTGATGGTACTTGCTGAACAGTTGCAACTGGACAGCCTTATCAGTGCTGCCCCTGCGCTGTCACAACAGGCTGTGGATCAGGAATGGAGCTATATGGACTTCCTGGAGCATCTGCTTCATGAGGAAAAACTGGCGCGCCATCAGCGTAAACAGGCGATGTACACCCGGATGGCGGCCTTCCCGGCGGTGAAAACGTTCGAAGAGTATGACTTCACCTTCGCCACCGGCGCACCACAGAAGCAAATCCAGTCGCTGCGTTCACTCAGCTTCATCGAGCGCAACGAAAACATCGTGTTGCTGGGGCCGTCTGGTGTGGGGAAAACGCACCTGGCGATAGCCATGGGCTACGAAGCGGTACGGGCGGGTATCAAGGTACGCTTCACAACAGCAGCGGATCTGTTGCTTCAGCTGTCTACAGCGCAACGCCAGGGCCGCTATAAAACAACGCTTCACCGTGGCGTGATGGCGCCGAAACTGCTCATCATCGATGAAATAGGCTATCTGCCGTTCAGCCAGGAAGAAGCAAAACTGTTCTTCCAGGTCATCGCCAAACGTTACGAGAAGAGCGCGATGATCCTGACATCTAACCTGCCGTTCGGGCAGTGGGATCAAACGTTCGCCGGTGATGCGGCGCTAACATCCGCGATGCTGGACCGGATCTTACACCACTCACATGTTGTTCAGATCAAAGGAGAGAGCTATCGACTTAAACAGAAAAGAAAGGCCGGGGTTATCGCTGAAGCTAATCCTGAGTAAAACGGTGGATCAATATTAGGCCGTCGGTGGAGATGTAAGTGGATCACTTTTTACCCGTTGTTGACAGCTTCGCTGGCACGCTTGCGCGAAAGGATCGGGGATTTAAAAGGTCCGACATGGTGCCAGCGAAGGACAAATCTATTTTGGGCTACGGTTCAGCCGCAGTTCGTTCATAATGCTCAGGGATGAGGGCTGGCGCGACGAGCGCCAACGTATTTACCGTCATTACTGTGGGATACATCTGTAGTTGCGTCTCAAAAGGCCGCGCCGCAGTAAAGTCTGCGGCGACGACGACAGCCACAGGGCTTATATCTGAACCTCCGCCTTGGGCATAGTTTTGCTGGTGCGTTGTTTTTCGGGCGCAGACTGCGGCACTGGATTTGGGGAAAAATGCTGGACGGTGGGTGATGAAAGAGGCATCAAGTCGACTTTTCACGTCCATGAACACCGAGGAACAACTCTATGATGGAGTCCTTCAACGGCTGGCTGAGGCCCACAACGTCTTAACGGGAAGTGGTTCGTGCTCTGGTTCTTCCAACGGTGCAAATTGAGGCTAGGCGCATAACACTATAATCAGAGTCGTCCCCATTCTGCACTGGACTGTATACCACCCTCCGAATTTGCCGGTTGCCATTATATGCAGCCAGACTGAAGCCGGTTATTCCTGATTATGAATGGATCACATACATGGAGCGGGTCAGGGCACATGCATTCTATTTTGTTAATTCGTCGCCATTTTTCTTTTGACTATGTTTGTGCGTGAGTCCGGCGTCGGGACGGTTTGTCATGCTAAGCGCCCGTTCGACAGATTCAGAAGGGTGATGTTTTGGTGCTCAGTGACGCATAGCGATCTCCTCGTAATCATATCCCGAAGCTCCCTAAAAGTGAACGGTAATGCATAGTTTGAACTAACTCTTAACTGTGTAATTGCATGATTTATTGAGAGAAAGATTAATGATGACTACTGTGACGTGTTTTTCGATAAATCTTTTTTATGTCCGTACGGCTTTGTTGAATAAATCGAACTTTTAGATGATTGACGGATCTGAACGCTACAGTTGTTTTAGCCTCAGGTCCCTATGGCAAAGCAAAAGTTTAAAATCACCAACTGGCCAGATTACAACAACGCACTCAGGCAGCGCGGTTCTCTAACAGTCTGCCATTGCCGCATGGGTTGACAGTGCACAGCGTGAAGGTCGTGGCCGACCGCTTCACTACACTGATATGGCTATTACCACGGCCCTGATGATGAAGCGCGTATTCAACTTGTCGCTTCGGGCTTTACAGGGCTTTGTTGACTCGATTTTTAAACTGATGGTTTTGCCGTTACGCTGCCCGGATTATTCTCTGGTCAGCAAACGGGCAAAGAGCATCGGCATAAAAACACCAACCCGTGGTGAAATCTCGCATTTGGTCATTGATACTACCGGTCTGAAGGTCTATGGCGAAGGCGAATGGAAAGCCAGGCAGCATGAGTCTGACAGACGAAGGGTGTGGCGCAAGCTTCATCTGGCCGCAGACAGTGCAACGCACGAGATTACCTGTGCCGATTTATCGCTCATCCCGGAGGGAACCATCCTGTCGCCTCACTTTGATTTATTCAACAAAGCCTGTCCGTACCGATTTGTAGAAGTTGAGTATAAATTGTTCATGGTGGTGTTTGCGTATAGCATGGTGTATAAAATTAAATTCCTTAATAAAAAATATATTATATATGAACGATATAGGTGTTGTTTTTTACTCCTGTGATCTTCCGCCAATCAATATCTCCCAACCTCCTCTGTGATTGTCGGCTCCGGTAGAGTGAGTTTGCTTCTTTCGCTTTGTGTTAGTGCAGCTTGCGTGGGTAGAAGAAACGTTCATGAAGAAGGACTATGAGGCAGTAAGCCGTTGACGTAAAAACCGCTTACGCGGCCTTTTTATTTCTGAGAAACAGGGCAAGCAGATACAGGGCGCCCAGCGGCAGGGCCATGACATAACAGAATGCATAATACAGGATCAGCACGCCATTTTTGCCTATGGTATCGGCGAACAGTCCGCGGTGCCAAAATTCTTCACTCGTGAACTGCAGGGCGGCCGTTTCAGTGCCTTTTTTAGCACAGGGATACAGTAAAAAGCTCAGGATGGAGAGGATCAACGAAAGTGCGATATTCACCATGTCCTGGAAAGAATAGATGTAATAAAGCGCGATAAAAAAGTAAGTCACGCCCCACGCCTGACTTTTCCAATAATACACTTTGGTCATTTTCGCCTCCCTGCGCATGAGTTCCTTTCTGTTTCGTGCTTGGCGAAATGGAACATCGATGCCATTGCCCGCGCCGCTCGGTTTACCCAAGACGTCTGAGTATGCGCAGGGCTTCGGCAAAATGCCATATTACCGGCTTATCTGGCAGGCGTATTTGGGTTCTGCCGCGAGCGTCTCTTCTCCCCAACCCCTAACCCCCTCACTCCCTCTGCAAAAAGAACTGCTTGATGGTCTGCCGCAGCCAGCGATGCGCCGGATCGCGATCCAGGCGCGGGTGCCAGGCCTGCACGATAAACACCGATTCCAGCTCGAGCGGTAGCTCGATCTCCGCCAACGGCAGGTGGATGTTGCTCACCCCCTGCAGTACGTGGCGCGGCAGCGGCAGGATAAAGTCCGATTTCATGGTCAGCATCATCGCCGAATGGAAGCCCGGCAGGGTCAGGGCGACGTTGCGCTGCAGGCCGAGATCGCGCAGCGCGTCGTCGATCGGCCCCTGCGTGCGCCCACGGCGGGAGACGCTGATATGCGGGTAATGAGTCAGGGTTTCGGGCGTTACCCGGCCGATGATTGGGTGCCCAGGGCGCACCAGCGCCTGAAAGGTGCTGGTGAACAGGCTCTGCGTCTTGATTTCCGGGTGCCAGTCGCGCGAGGAACCGATCACCAGATCCACCTTGCCGCTGCGCAGCGCGTCATCCTCGCCGTCGCTTTCAGCGATAAACTTCAGGCCGCTTAACGGCGCCATGTCCCGCAGCGTCTCCAGCAAGCCGCCCGCCAGCGCGCCGATAAAAATGTCGTTGGCGCGAATGGTGAAGGTTCGGGTCAGCTTGCCGGGTTCGAACGCATCATTCGGTGCGATCAGCGCGGCGGCCTGCTCGATGATCTCGCCGAGCTGGCGTTTCAACTCCAGCGCGCGCGGCGTCGGCACCAGATGCTTGCCGGCCCTGACCATGATCGGATCGTCGAACTGCCGGCGGATGCGCCCCAGAATGCGGCTCATCGCCGGCGCGCTCAGATTCATCTTCTCGGCGGCGCCGCTCACGCTCCCTTCTTCCAGCAGCAGATTCAGCGCATAGATCAGGTTGAAATCAATTTTTTGCGGCATGGCCTCTCCGGTGGTGGTGCGTTCAATGGATTGCGTTTTGTGCAATTAGTTAATTACATCATTTCATTTTAAACAATCGAAATAAGTCCGGATACTGCCCACGACAACAAAGATTGAGGCTGAAACAGCAGGAGTGGGGAATGGTTGAGGTGTCTGTTACGCCGCACCACAAAAATCGGTGGCTCGCCAGCGCCGGCGAAATCAACGGCCGCACCTGGCTGGGATTGTTCGGCGTGTTTTTGGCGGTGATGGCCAGCGGCGTGGGGGAAAACGCCAGCAAGTTCGCGCTGGCGGATATACAGGGCGGCATGCTGCTGAGTTTCGATGCCGGCAGTTGGCTGACCACCTGTTACGTTACCGGCTTTGTGATCGGTTCCGGGTTCACCCCCTGTTTTTGGCCGACCTTTTCGTTGCGCCGGGTGGCGTTGACGATGTGCGGCATTTACCTGGCCGGCGGGCTGCTGACGCCCTGGTTGGGAGAACAGTATGGCGTGTTGCTGGCGGTGCGCAGCCTGCAGGGCTTCGCCGGCGGCGCGTTGCCGCCGATGCTGATGACGGTGGTGCTGCGTTTTATGCCGCCGCTGATCAAGGTGTTGGGGCTGGGCGCCTACGGCTGGGTCTCGGCCTGGAGCGCTACGCTGGGCGCCACCGCCGCCGCTTTCGCCTTTCACTGGGGTTGGAGTGGGTACTTCTACTGGAACCTGCCGCTGATGGCGATTGCCGCTGTGTGTATCGGCTACGGTCTGCCGCAGGATCCTCTGCGGCTGGAGCGCCTGCGGCAGTTCAACTGGCGCGGCCTGCTGCTCGGCGGCATGGCGCTCGGCATGCTGACGGTGGGCATTTCACAGGGGGAGCGGCTCGACTGGCTGAACTCGCCGCTGATCTACGTTTTATTATTGGGCGGCGGCGGATTATTGGCGTTATTTCTGATTAACGAATGGTATCACCCGCTGCCTTTTTTTAATTTGCAGCTATTAAGCAAAAGGAATTTGTCTTTCTCCTTAATTACGCTGGGTGGCGTGCTGTTAATTATGGTGTCGCTGGTCAATATTACGTCGGGATATTTATCCGCGATTCAGGGCTATCGTCAGGAACAAACTTCCGACTTAATGCTGTGGGTGGCGTTGCCGCAATTAATTACGCTGCCGATTGTCGCCATTATTTGCAATACGCCGCGGGTGGATTGCCGCTGGGTACTGGCGATCAGCCTGCTGTTGATGGCCACCGCCTGCGTGCTGGCCGCCCAGCTGACGCCGGAATGGAACGGCGAGACGTTTCGCGTTATCGCGCTGTTGCAGGCGGTCGCGCAACCGATGGCGATCATCCCCCTGCTGATGCAGGCGACCGGTGGGCTGTTACCGACCGACGGGCCGTTTGCGGCGGCCTGGTTTAACGCGGTGAAGGGCTTCGCCGCCACCGCGGCCGGCGGCGCCATCGCGCTGCTCAGCCGACAGCGCGGGGACTATCACGCCGGCACGATCGCCGACGGTTTTGGCTCGGCCTACAGCAGCGCATCGGGGTCGGCGGAGCAGCTGGCGCAGCTTGCCGCCCGGCAGGGCCACGTGCTGGCCAGCGCCGATCTTTATCTGTTGGTTGCCGGCCTGGCGTTATTACTGACCGCGCTGATTTTAGTTATGCCGACCCGTATTTATCCGCCGCGTTCGGTCGCCGCCTGACATTTTATCATCAGAAATAAATATTAAGTGGAGTCACTTTTATGGCTAACAAAAAAGTCGCCGTTGCCGTATTGGCGGTTACCGTCATTACGCTGGGGTTATTAATGAATAAGTTTTTTATTAAAGAGACACAGCAGAATACCAACGACGCCTATATTCGCGCCGATATCTCGCGTATTTCTCCGCAGATTGCCGGTGAAATTGCGCAGGTGTTGGTCAGGGACAACCAGTGGGTTAAACAGGGGGAGTTGCTGGCGGTGATCGATCCGCGTGAATTCAACGTTGCCCTTGCGCAGGCGACGGCGCAGGAGCAATCCGCCCGCGCCCGGCAGGACGACGCCAGGGCCAACCTCACCCGGCAGAGCGCGCTGATCGCCGCCGCGCTGGCGGAGCGGCAGGCGGCGCAGGCGGAGCTGGCGTTTGCGCGTCAGGAGCAGAACCGCTACCAGAGAATGGCCAGCAGCGGCGCGGGGTCGCAGCAGGCGGCGCAGCAGGCGACAACGCGGGTGCACACGCTTTCCGCCAATGTGGCGCAGGCGGAGGCGACGCTCAAAGCGGCGCGAAACATGGAGCAGGTGCTGCAGGCCAAGCTGGCGGACAGCGATGCCGAGCTGATGCTGGCGCAGGCCAAGAAAGCGATGGCCGAACTGAACCTGTCTTACACCCGCATCACCGCGCCGATCGGCGGCGTGATCGGCAAGAAAAGTCTGCGGGTCGGGGAGTTCGTCAAACCGGGCGATGCGCTGCTGGCCATCGTGCCGCAGGACAAGCTGTACATCATCGCCAACTACCAGGAAACCCAGTTGGAAAACATTGCGCACGGGCAGTCGGTAGACATCCATATCGATACCTTTCCCGGCCAAACGCTGAAAGGGCAGGTGGACAGCATCGCGCCGGCTTCCGGCGTCAGCTTCGCGGCCGTGGCGCCGGAGAACGCCACCGGCAACTTCACCAAGATCGTGCAGCGCATCCCGGTGAAAATTGTATTTGATATCAACAAAGAGCATGCCGCCTTGTTGAGCGCCCTGCGCGTCGGCATGTCTGCGGACGTCAGCATCAATACGCTGGACGGAGGCCTGCAATGAACAGAGCCGTGATCCCGCTGCTGTTGATGGCGCTGAGCGGCTGCCGGGCGGTAGGGTCGGACTACGCTCGGCCGCAGAGCGCGCTGCCCGAGAGCTGGGGTGAGCAGGCCGGCGGCGGGGCATTGCCGGTGGCCTGGTGGTCGATATTCAACGATGTGCCGCTGTCGCAGCTGGTGCAGCGCGTGGCGGCCGGTAACCTGGATCTGCAGCTCGCCACGGCGCGCCTGCAACAGAGCCGCACCCTGCTGGGGGTGACGGAGGCGGCGCTGATGCCGGATCTGAGCCTGGACGGCGCCTATCAGCGCCAGCGAGCTACCTCGGTGGGCAGCATGGATCCGTCCGGCAACGGCGGAGAGGCGGATTACAACCTCTGGCGCGGCGGCTTCAGCGCCGCCTGGGAGCTGGACATGTGGGGCAAGCTGCGCCGCGCGTCGGAAAGCGCGCGCGCCGGCTTTGCCGCTTCGCAGGAGAATCGACGCGCGCTGTTGACGTCGGTGACGGCGGAGGTGGCGAGCAACTATCTGCGCCTGCGCGCCACGCAGCAGCAGCTGGCGGTGGCGCAGGAAAACCGCGCCACGGCGCTGCGCACGCTGCAGTTGACGCAAAGCCGCTATCAAAGCGGCGCGGGCAACGAACTGGATATCGATCAGGCGCAGGTGCAATTGGCGCAGGTGGATGCTCTGCTGCCGACGTTGGCCGACCGGCAAGAACGGCTGATTAACGCCATCGGCCTGTTGCTGGGTGAGCGGCCGGGCGCGCTGAACGCGATGCTGTCGCCGCCGGGGCCGCTGCCGACGCTGGCGCGCGCGGTGCCGATGGGGGTGCCGTCGGATCTGGCGCTGCGCAGGCCGGATATTCGCGAAGCGGCGGAGCGTTTGCATCAGGCGACCGCCGAGATCGGCGTCGCCACCGCCGACTACTACCCGCGCATCACGCTGACCGGCAACGCGGGCTACCAGGCATTGGCCTTGTCGGATATGGGCAGCTGGTCCACGCATACCTTCGCCATCGGCCCCGTTTTGTATCTGCCGTTGTTCGACGGGGGAAAAATCACCCAGCGGGTACGCCTGAGCGAATATCGCCAGCAGGAAATGGCCATCGCCTACCAGCAAACGGTGCTGCGCGCCTGGCACGAGATCGACGACGCGCTTTCCGGCTATCGCGCCCAACAGCGCCGCCAGATGCACCTGGCCGAAGCGCTGGCCGCCAACCGACACGCGTTTGCGCTGGCGCGCGACAGCTATCTGAACGGCGCCAGCGATTTTATCCACGTCCTGAGCACGCAGCGCGCGCTGCTGGATCTGCAGTCCGCGCAAATTGTTTCAGAGGAGGAGACGGCGATCGCCGTGGTGAATATCTATCGAGCGCTGGGCGGCGGCTGGGAACTCACCTACCCGTCTGCGGCGCCACAGGAGAAGGCTGATGCACAACACGCTGAATAAGATTGTCGACGAGATGCTGGAAAGGGACACCCGCCGCAAACGGGAGGCCCGGGTGAGCGCCGTGCGGCAAGTCACCGCTCGGATCAGGCGCATCACGTTGAGCGGCGACGATGTGGATAAGTTTATCGCCGATCCGCGCGCGCAGGAGCCGGCCAGCTGGGTCAAGGTGTTCTTCCCGTGGCGCGACACGCTGGCCGGGCGGGCCTACACCCTGAGCGGCATCGACAAACTCGCCCGCACCTTCGATATCGACATGGTGCTGCACGGCGAAGGCCCGGCGTCGAACTGGGCGCGCGACGCGATGCCGGGCGACAAGCTGGGGTTCGCCGGCCCTTGCTCCGGCGGCTTTCGGCTGTTGCCGCAAACTCGCTGGCTGCTGTTGCTGGGTGATGAGACCGCGCTGCCCGCCATGCGCACCATTATCGCCTCGCTCTCCGCCCCGTTGCCGGTGCTGTGGTTCGCCGAGGTGGGCGATGCGCAGGAGATCCAGGACGTCGATTGCTCCTTTTTGCAGGTGAACAGCTGGCAAATCCGCACCCGACATTTCGACAGCGTGATGAACAGTCCGCTGGTGCAGGCCGTCAGCCATTGCGAGCTGCCGGCCGGCGAAGGGCAGGTGTGGTTGGCCTGCGAGCACCAGGTCGCCGCCTATCTGAAGGCGCGTTTTATTAACGAAATGGGCATTTCCCGCGCCGCCTTGTTTGCCAAAGGTTATTGGAAAAAGGGCGAAGCCAATTTCAAGGGCGCGATTTAACTCGGGCGAGTGAGGATGGTTATGATTGAGAGAGTGTTATTGGCGGTGGACTGCTTTGAACACAGCGGCAACGCCCTGGAGTTTATGGCGCGTCTGCAAGGCAGCATCGGCGGCGTGATTGTGCTGACGGTGGTGGACAATGCCTTCACGCTCAGCCGCAGCGGCCTGCGTTTCGACAGCGATGAGCGCGAGGAGTATCCCGCCGCCCAACGGGAAGAAGCGCTGGCGGAAAAGCAGGTCGGGCAGGTGACGCGGGCGCTGAAACAGCAGGGCTTCAATGCCCAGGGCTTGCTGGCCGCGGGGTCGCCCATCGAGGTGATCCCGGAACAGATGGCGCTGTTCAACTGCGATCTGTTGATCATCTCGCACCGCCACCTGTCTTCGTTGGGGCGCTGGCTGAACGCTTCCGTCACGCGTGGCCTGCTGGATGAGATCGGTCAACCGGTATTGGTGATCCCGCGCTAAGCTATGGGTAAGGGCAGCCGCATGCGGCTGCGCGCGTTCGGCGACGAAGGCCGCACATACCGGAGGTCAACATGCGAAGTCTGGAAGATCACCTTGCCGCTTATGCCGCCTATCACCGCGATGCGCGCAATATCGCCACGCATTTTATCGGTATCCCCCTGATCGTCATCAGCCTGCTGGCGCTGCTCTCCCGGCCGGCGTGGGGCGCGGGAGGGCTGCCGTTTTCGCCGGCCTGCGCGGCGGTTATCGTCTCGGCGCTCTATTACCTGCGGCTGAACCTGCGCCTTGGCATCATGATGCTGGCGTTGCTGCTGCTGTGCCTCGGGTTCGGCGCCTGGGTGGCGTCGCTGTCGACGGCGGCGTGGTTGAGCGTCGGCATCGGCGGCTTCGTCGTCGGCTGGCTGTTTCAGTTTGTCGGGCACTTTTGGGAGGGGCGAAAACCGGCGTTTATGGACGACGTGACGGGCCTTATCATCGGCCCGCTGTTCGTGCTGGCGGAAGCCTGCTTCCTGGCCGGCGGGCTGCGCGAACTGCAGCGGAACATCGAACTGCGCGCGGGCAAAGTGCGCAATGGGAGGGGATGAGGTGGCGTTGATTCCCACGGTGACGGCATTTCCGCTGCAGCAGGCTTTTATCCCGCTGCTGGAGGCGCTGACGGCGGGGCTGCCGCGCCAATTCCCGGCGCTCATCCACAGCATTTACCTCTACGGCAGCGTCGCGCGCGGCGAAGCCCTTCCCGGCGTGTCCGATCTGGACATCACGCTGTTGCTCATCAAGCCGGCCGATAGCGGGGCGTTGCAGCGCCTTGAAGCGTGGCGGCAAGCCTTTCAGCTGGAGCAGCGGATCGTGAGCAAGGTCGACTTTGACATCGGCAGCGTTGATGAAGCGTTGGCGCCGGAGCATCACGATTCCTGGGGATTTTGGCTGAAGCATCACTGCCGATGCCTGTGGGGCGAAGACGTGTCCGCCGCTTTTTCGCTGTTTCGTCCCGATCGGCGCATCGCGCTGGCGGTCAATGCTGATTTACGGCCCGCGTTGGCGCGTTATCGGGAGCAACTGCTGCAGGCAAGGACGGTATCGGATGAGAGGCGCTTAAAGCGCGAAGCGGCCAGAAAGCTGATCCGCGCCACCAATATGTTGCGCGCCGAGGGGAGCCCGTTCTGGCCGATAACGCTAACCGACTATGCCGATCAGCTGTTGGCGCTTTATGCAGAGCAGCGCGATGAAATGGACTATTGGTTAGCGCACGCGGCAGGGGAGGCGAATGACGCGGATTTTAGCGACAGAATGATGCAATTTCTTGACTGGATCGAAGCACAGAAAAAAATAACGCCGGCTTGAGCCGGCGTTGTCGGCGAGCGTTACCCGATCGCCGGGTAATCGGTGTAGCCTTCACGGCTGCCGCCGAAAAATTTCTCTTTAATGGGCGCATTCAGCGCCAGCCCGTGTTGCAGGCGGTGAGGCAGATCCGGGTTGGCGATGAACGGGCGGCCGAAGCCGATCAGATCCGCCCAGCCTTTGGCCAGCGCTTCTTCAGCGCGTTCACGCGTGTATTTGCCCGAGTAAATCAGCGTGCCGCGGAAAATCAGGCGCAGTGATTCTTTGAACGCCGCCGGCATCACCGGGGCGTCATCCCAGTCCGCTTCGGCGATGTGAATGTAAGCGGCGCCGATATCGTTCAGCACGCTGGCCGCCGCCAGATAGGTGGCTTCCGGGGTATCGTCCTGCGAGCCCATCAGGGTGGTCAGCGGCGCCAGGCGCACGCCCAGTTTCTCTTTGCCGATGGCGTCCGCTACCGCCTGCGCCACTTCCCGCAGGAAACGCAGGCGATTTTGCAGTGAACCGCCGTATTCGTCGTCGCGCTGGTTTTCCCGCGAGTCGATAAACTGATTGATCAGATAGCCATTCGCGCCGTGCAGCTCTACGCCATCGAAACCGGCGGCGATGGCGTTGCGGGCCGCCTGAGCGTAGTCATTGACGATCGCCGGAATTTCTTCCCGCGTTAAGGCGCGCGGTGCGGAGTGTTGCACCATTTCACCCACGCCATGTTCCGGCCCGCGGCCTTCGACATCCACAAATACCTTGACCCCATCGGCCTGGATAGCGGAGGAGGAGACCGGCGCGGCGTGGCCAGGCTGTAGAATGGTATGCGACACGCGGCCGACGTGCCAAAGCTGCGCGAAGATCTTGCCGCCGGCCTGATGTACGGCGTCGGTGACTTTTTTCCAACCGGCGATGTGTTCCGGGGTGTAAATGCCGGGCGTCCAGGCATAACCCTGGCCTTGCTGGCTAATCTGCGTGCCTTCGCTGACGATCAGCCCGGCGCTGGCGCGCTGGGCATAATATTCAGCCATCATGTCGGTGGCGACGTCGCCGGCGCCGGCCCGAGAGCGGGTCATGGGCGGCATGACGATGCGATTGTTCAGCGATAAACCGTTTAAAGAATACGAGTCAAAAAGCATGGCGCTTCCCTCTGTGTGAATGGGGCCGTAGGGCATTGATGTTTTACTGAGGCCATTATATTTCGTCGTTTAATTCTAAAAACGCGCACAATAACAAAACACTTTTGCTCTGTGTTCAATAGTTGCGGTGGCCGCCGGCTTGCCGCAGGTGGCGGGAATGAACCCGATGTGCGCTCGGGCGACGGCGGCTATTGCCTGTCGGCGCGTGGTTGGGATAGAGTCGGCTGCTGTTTTTCCCCACGATTTTTAACAAAATCGCAAAAGTCTTTTAGCCTCCCGCCTGCTTATCTTTGGTGTGATCAATGTCATACTTTTGGCATCTTAACTTTCCCGCGCTTCGGCAGCGGTTAACCGGAGTTGTTGAATGAAAATTAACTTTCCCTTATTAGCCCTGGCGGTGGGGGCGTTCGGCATCGGCACGACCGAGTTTTCCCCGATGGGGTTGCTGCCGACCATCGCCAAAGGGGTGGACGTCTCCATCCCGATGGCCGGCATGTTGATCAGCGCCTACGCCGTCGGCGTGATGGTCGGCGCACCGCTGATGACGTTGCTGCTTTCTCACCGGGCACGCAGAAGCGCGCTGATCTTCCTGATGGCGATCTTTACTCTGGGTAACGTGCTGTCGGCCGTTGCGCCTGACTACACCACCCTGATGCTGTCGCGCATCATCACCAGCCTGAACCACGGCGCGTTCTTTGGCCTCGGATCGGTGGTGGCCGCCAGCGTGGTGCCGAAGGAGAAACAGGCCAGCGCAGTGGCGACCATGTTTATGGGCCTGACCATCGCCAATATCGGCGGGGTGCCCGCCGCGACCTGGCTGGGTGAAACCATCGGCTGGCGCATGTCGTTCCTGGCGACGGCCGGGCTGGGCGTGATCGCCATGCTGGGGCTGTGGTTCTCGTTGCCGCAAGGCAGCGCCGGCGCGCGTCCGGATGTAAAACGCGAGTTGTCGGTATTGGTGCGCCCTCAGGTGCTGTCCGCCTTGCTGACGACCGTGCTGGGCGCGGGCGCGATGTTCACGCTCTATACCTATATCTCGCCGGTGTTGCAGCACATCACCGATGCGACACCGCTGTTCGTGACGTCCATGCTGGTGTTGATCGGCGTCGGTTTCTCCATCGGCAACTACCTCGGCGGCAAGTTCGCCGACCGCTCCGAAAGCGCGACGCTGAAAGGCTTCCTGTTGCTGCTGGTGGTCATTATGCTGGTGATCCCGTTCCTGGCGCGCAGTGAAATCGGCGCCGCAGTCAGCATGGTGATTTGGGGCGCGGCGACCTTTGCCGTGGTGCCGCCGCTGCAGATGCGCGTGATGCGTGTCGCCAGTGAAGCGCCGGGGCTGTCGTCTTCGGTCAATATCGGTGCCTTTAACCTGGGCAATGCGCTGGGCGCCGCCGCCGGTGGCGCGGTAGTCTCCGCCGGGCTGGGATACAGCTTCGTGCCGGTGATGGGGGCGATTATTGCCGGATTGGCGCTGCTGCTGGTGCTGTTCACCCACCGTCAGGCCGAAAAAGTGGCCTACGCCAACGGTTAAAACGACAGCGTGCGGCGGGATTCCCCGCCGCGCTCACTCAAAGCCGAGCAGGCTGAACGCATCGTCCTGCGGGGCGTAGCCGAGCAGGCGACGGGTCTCTTCCAGCGATAAACGCGTGTAGCGGTTATTGGAAACCCCGTGCACCACCGCATATTGCACCCCGTCGACACGAATGCAGCGCTCCAGCAGATCGGCGGCATCGCGATGGCTGAGAAACGCGCTCATGTCGCGGGCGCTGAGCCGATCGCCCGGGCTGAGGGTGGTGAAGTTGGCGATGCGCACCGACAGGGCGGAAAGCCCTTCCTGATGGGCGAAGTAGGCGGCGATGCCTTCGCCGAACGCCTTGCTGGCGCCGTACAGGTTTTTCGGTTTCGGCGCGTCATCCGGGCGGATTTGGTAATCGAGCGGATAGCCTTCCACCGCCTGTGCGCTGCTGGCGAACACCACCCGGCGGCAGCCGGCGTCTTTCGCCGCGCGGAAAATATTGAAGGTGCCGAGAATGTTGTTGTCCATCAACGAACCGCAAAAGTCGGCATCGGGGGAGGGATCGGCGGCCAGGTGCAACACGGTGTCGATATTGGCGCAGGCCGCGCGGCAGGCGTCGAGATCGGCGATGTTGAAGCTGATGACTTCGTCGCCGGGCTGCAGATCGTGCAGCAGGCTGACATCCCTTTCCGCCAGCCGCAGCGCGTAGCGATCGCCCATCGCCTGGCGAAACGCCGTGGCTACCCGGCCGCCGGCGCCGGTGATCAGAATCCGTCCCAACTCAGTCCGCAACGTCATGGTCGCTGTCATCCTTACAATCGATTACGCGTTGACCAGTAATAATCGCCCGCGTGACTTTTGTCCAGTCGTTTTAATTAGTCATTCTGATGTTTCTTTCACCATTATCAATTGCGTATGGTGATTTTTGCACAGGTGAATATCGTGGAATGTTAACGATGCGCAATCAAGTTTGGCGATCTATTTGCCTTATGGATTGCCGATTTCGACCAAAAAAGCGGGGATTGACAGTGGATGGACGAGCGCTTTGCTTTCGCCTGACCGTGAATTATTAGGTTAGTTAATCTTATATTTTTGCCTGAGGCGGGCGATATTCCGCCCCCTCTCTATTCCGCCTGCGCGATATATCACTGCTGTGCTGAAGCCGATAGAGGGCGACAGGCCTTATTTGATACCTCAGGTCGGTTTTGCCCGCCCGATCACAGTTCGGCAATTTGCCGACGCAAAGGCTTGCCCCGGCAAAATCCGCAGTGTTAACGTCATAACTCAACCGATTTAGGGTTGTTACTGCTACGGCAGGCAAAACCTAAACCTCGCGTTTCTGTTCCCCGATGGGGCAGAGGCCGCGAGGTTTAGGTTTTTTTTTGCGCCGAATTTCGCCTCAGCGCCAGGCCAGCGCGGGGCGGGGAGCGGCAGAACGCGAAGTCTAAGGATAACAGTATGAAATATGACACATTAGCCAGTGAGATTTTGGCCGGCGTCGGTGGCCGCGACAATGTGAAAAGCCTGGTGCATTGCGCTACCCGCCTGCGTTTCAAGCTGCGCGACGACAATCGCGCCAACGCGGCAGCGCTGAAGAAAAATCCGGGCGTTATCATGGTGGTGGAAAGCGGCGGCCAGTTCCAGGTGGTGGTGGGCAACCACGTGGCGGAGGTGTTCGACGCGGTCAATCGGGTCGGCGGGTTGGCCGAAGGCGCGCCGAGCGACGACGCGGGCGGCAAAAAAGACAATCTGCTCAGCCGCTTTATCGATCTGGTGTCCGGTATTTTCACCCCGCTGCTCGGGGTGATGGCCGCTTCGGGGATCCTGAAAGGCTTCCTGGCGCTGAGCCTGGCCTGCGGCTGGCTGCTGGAGAGCGGCGGCACCTTCAAAATGCTGTTCGCCGCCAGCGACGCACTGTTCTACTTCTTCCCGATCATGCTCGGCTACACCGCCGGGAAAAAATTCGGCGGCAACCCCTTCGTCACCATGGCGATCGGCGGCGCGTTGACGCATCCGCTGATGATGGCGGCCTTCGAAGCGGCGCAGCAGCCGGGCGCGGTGCGCGAGTATTTCTTCGGCATTCCGCTGACCTTCATCAACTACAGCTCGTCGGTGATCCCGATCATCTTTGCGGCCTGGGTGTCCTGCCGCTTGGAGCCGCTGTTTAACCGGGTGATCCACAGCGCGCTGCGCAATTTCATCACGCCGCTGCTGTGCCTGGCGATCACCGTGCCGTTGACCTTCCTGCTGATCGGCCCGGCGGCGACCTGGCTCAGCCACCTGCTGGCCAACGGCTATCAGAGCATTTACGCCTTTAACCCGATCATCGCCGGCGCCTTTATGGGAGCGATGTGGCAGGTGTGCGTGATCTTCGGCCTGCATTGGGGATTGGTGCCGTTGATGATCAACAACCTGAGCGTGCTGGGGCGCGACACCATGGTGCCGCTGCTGTTGCCGGCGGTGATGGGGCAGGTCGGCGCCACGCTGGGCGTGATGCTGCGCACTCGCGACGCCAAACTGCGGGCGCTGTCCGCTTCGGCTATCGGCGCCGGGATTTTCGGCATCACCGAGCCGGCGGTGTATGGCGTCACGCTGCCGAACAAACGCCCATTCATCTTCGGCTGCATCGGCGGCGCGCTGGGCGGCGCGGTGATCGGCTACTTCCATACTTCGGTTTACTCGTTCGGCCTGGTGAGCGTGTTCACCTTCGCGCAGATTATCCCCGGCGGCGGCATCGACGCCACGGTATGGGGCGCGATCGGCGGCACCCTGCTGTCGTTCGTGTTCGCCGCGCTGGCCAGCTATCTGTTTGGCGTTGCGCCGGCGGAAGACGCGGCGCAGCCTGAAGCCGCCGCGCCGCTCAACCGCAAACAGGCCATCCTCAGCCCGATCGCCGGCGACATCGTGCCGCTGGATCAGGTGAACGACGCGACCTTCGCCAGCGGCCTGCTGGGGAAAGGCGTGGCGATCGCGCCGCAGCAGGGGCGCGTGGTGGCGCCGGTGAGCGGCAGCGTGGCGTCGCTGTTCAAAACCAAACACGCCATCGGCATCGAATCGGACGACGGTGCGGAGATTCTTATTCACGTCGGCATCGATACCGTGAAGCTGGACGGGGCGCATTTCACCGCCCACGTGCGGGAAGGCGAGCGGGTCGCCCCGGGCGATCTGCTGATCGAGTTCGACCAGGCGGCGATCCATGCCGCCGGCTATGACACCACCACGCCGATCATCATCAGCAACAGCGATGACTACGTGGACGTGTTGACCAGCGGCCTGTCTCCGGTGCAGGAACAGGCGCCGCTGCTGACTTTATTACGTTAATTGAGGAGCAAGCGATGAACGGCAAGTTTCCGCAACATTTTCTGTGGGGCGGCGCGGTAGCGGCGAACCAGGTAGAAGGCGCGTATCAGGCCGACGGCAAGGGGCTGTCGACCTCCGATCTGCAGCCGCAGGGCATCTTCGGCGCCATCACGCCGCGCACGGCGGGCGACAGCGGCATCAAGGACGTGGCGATCGATTTCTATCATCGTTACCCAGAGGATATCGCGCTGTTCGCCGAAATGGGTTTCAAGTGCCTGCGCACCTCGATCGCCTGGACGCGCATTTTCCCGCAGGGCGATGAAGAGACCCCGAACGAAGCCGGGCTGGCGTTTTACGATCGGCTGTTCGATGAGATGGCGAAATACAGCATTCAGCCGCTGATCACGCTGTCGCACTATGAGATGCCTTACGGCCTGGTGAAACGCTACGGCGGCTGGGGCGATCGGCGCACCATCGACTTCTTCGAGCGCTACGCGCGCACGGTGTTCGAACGTTACAAGCACAAGGTCAAACACTGGCTGACCTTCAACGAGATCAACATGTCGCTGCACGCGCCTTTCACCGGCGTCGGTCTGCCGCCGGAGAGCGACAAGAGCGCCATCTATCAGGCGATCCACCATCAGCTGGTGGCCAGCGCCAAAGCGGTGAAGGCCTGTCACGAGATCGTGCCGGAGGGCAAAATCGGCAACATGCTGTTGGGCGGCATTCTGTATCCGCTGAGCTGCAAGCCGGAAGATCTGCTGGAAACCCAGCGGCAAAACCGCGACTGGCTGTTCTTCGGCGACGTGCAGGCACGCGGCTATTACCCGGCCTATATGCAGCGCTTCTTCCGTGAAAACGGCATTCAGGTGGCGATCACCGAGGAAGATCGGCGAACGCTGCGTGAAACCATCGATTTCATCTCGTTCAGCTACTACATGAGCGGCTGCGTCACCGCCGACCCGGAGCAGTATGAGACGGCGCGCGGCAACATTCTCGATATGGTGCCGAACCCGCATCTGGCCAGCTCGGAGTGGGGATGGCAAATCGACCCGATCGGGCTGCGCTACCTGCTCAACGTGCTGTACGACCGCTATCAGAAACCGCTGTTCATCGTCGAAAATGGGCTGGGCGCCAAAGACCGCGTCGAGGCCGACGGCAGCATCAACGACGACTACCGCATCAACTACCTCAATGATCATCTGGTGCAGGTGGCGGAAGCGATCGACGACGGCGTCGAGGTGATGGGCTACACCAGCTGGGGACCGATCGATCTGGTCAGCGCTTCGAAGGCCGAAATGTCGAAGCGCTACGGCTTCATTCACGTCGACAGGGACGATGCCGGCAACGGTAGCCTCGAGCGCCGCCGCAAGAAGAGTTTCTACTGGTACCGCGATGTGATCCACAGCAACGGCGCCAGCCTGAAAGACCGACGCTAACCCTTCAGCCCGGCGGCAAGCGCCGGGCGTTAACCTAACGTTATTCGCTGCTGTTCATGATGGGAAATTCTCTCCCAGGGAATGCTGTTGCCCGCAGTCAGCCGTTATGCGGAGAAATATAATAATGATGAAAAGCTTATTACCTCGTTCCATGACCCTGGCGGCGCTGGCGCTGCTTTGTAGCCAGGCGCAGGCGGAAACGCTGCAAACCGGCAAGGACGTCGAAGCCCCCACCGCCAAATGGGAAGGAGTGGCGCTCGGCTTTGAGCCGCCGCAGCCCGGGCTGTTGGGGGATATGCTGGGGATCAGGCCGATCCTGGAGGATCACGGCTTCCACTATAATCTCGGCTACCTCAGCCAGCTGTCGTATAACGCCGGTGGCGGTTACAACCACGATAAACAGGCGTCGTATATCGACCAGTTTTCGCTGACCTTCAGCCAGGATTTGCAGGCGCTGACCGGCATTCCGGACGCGGCGATCGAAGGCAATATCGTCAACCGCAACCATGACAACAACCTGACCCGCGATCGCCTGCAGGATCCGCGCGTCGGCCTGACCGATCTGTCGCAGGAGAGCTTTGGCGGGCAGTCGATTACCCGGCTGGGTTGGTTGACCTTTAGCCGCTCCTTCCTCGATCGCCGGCTGCAGTGGCGCATCGGCATGATGAACAAGGTGCAGGATTTCGATCAGATCATCCCCTGCGATTTTCAGACGCTGACGCTGTGCGGCGGCAAGTCCGCCAACTCGTTGACCTGGTACAACTGGAACGTGCATTACTGGGGCACGACGCTGCAATACAAACTGACCGATGGCCTGACGCTCAAGGGCGGCGTGATGGAACAGAACCCGAGCGCCCCCAGCCGCAGCCACGCCTGGAGCTGGTCCACCAAGGGCAGCAAAGGCTTCCTGCTGCCGATGGAACTGGAGCTGAAAACCCACGCCGTCAACCAGCTGCCGGGGGTGTATAACCTGGGCGTGCTGTTCACCAACGCGCGCCAGAGCGATCTTTATGAAGGGGTGTCCGGCGGGCCGGGCGCCAGCGATCCGCAGGGCTATCGCAGCCACGATCGCACCTGGTTCCTGTATACCGGTTTCAACCAGCAGGTGACGCGCCATGCGGACGACGTCAACCGCGGTCTGAGCGTGTTCTACAGCCTGGGGCTGGGAGATCAGCGCAGCAACTACCTGCACTGGTCCACCTCGACCGGCATCCGCTATCGCGGGCTGTTCGATGCGCGGCCGGACGACTGGCTGGGGCTCGGCGTCTCGGTGGTGAAGCTGAGCGACCGCTACAAAGACAATCAGCGTTATCTCAACCAGATGAGCGGCATCAGCGATTATCACGATCCGAACTATCGGCCGGTGCCGGGCCACTCGGTGACGGCGGAGCTCTATTATCGCGTTAACGTCACGCCGTGGCTGCAGCTGCAGCCGGGCCTGCAATACTGGCATCACCCGGCGGGCGTCAGCGAGACGCAGGACGCCTGGGTGACGGCGTTGAAAACGGTGGTGACCTTCTGATCAGGCCGCGTCGCTCTCGCGGTAGCGCCGGCGGGCGTGCTCAAACCAGCTGGCCGGCACGTTGTGCGGCGGCTGCTGTAATCTGAGCAGCCCCTGTTCGACGATATGGCTGGCCTGGCGCCACAGCGTCGGGTCGCCTTCGGTCAGCACTTCCAGCAGGCGTTGTTTCTCAATCAGATAGGTTTGGGCGAAGTGGCTGTCGTAGTCCAGCAGCGAGCGGGTGTTGTCGATCAGATCCGCCAGCTTGATGGTTTTGGCCTGCGGCGACGCGCCGGCGCTGTGGCGCCGATCGCGGTTTTTACGCTCGAAGCGGTTGCCGTCCTCGGCGCGGCTGACGTTGGTCAACATCCGCACCAGTTCCGCCACTTTTGGCCCAAAGTGGCTTTCGATATCGCCGAGGGTGGTGGGCGTATCTTCCACCGTGTCATGCAGCCAGGCGGCCGCCAGCATCTCTTCGGTGTGCGGCACGCTGCGCACCAGCTCCATCACCGCCTGTGGGTGGACGATGTACGGATCGTCGGTGTATTTGCGGCGCTGATCGATGGCCGCATGCGCCTTGGTGGCGTAGCGGCGCGCGCGTTCTGCAAGCGTATTCGTCATTTCCTTTCCCTCCGAGCATCCTCTGCATGAAAAAAAGGTAGCATACCTCACAAGAAATAGCTTGCGATTACATCGTGCACTATCTATATTCACAAACATGAAAAGCACCGATACCGCACAACCCAACGCGAAGAACCTGCTGCAGCTCGATCAGCAGCTCTGTTTCGCGCTGTACTCCGCCAACCTGGCGCTGCACAAAGTCTACCGCAAGCTGTTGAATCAGCTCGAACTCACCTACCCGCAATACCTGGTGATGATGGTGCTGTGGGAGCGCGATCGGGTGACGGTATCGGATATCGGCGAGCGGCTGTTCCTCGATTCCGCCACGCTGACGCCGCTGCTGAAGCGGCTGGAAACCGCCGGTTTGCTGGTGCGCTATCGCGCCACCACCGACGAGCGGCAGGTGATCATTGCCCTCACCGAAGCCGGCCGCGCGCTGCGTGAGCGGGCGCAATCGGTGCCCGAGGCGGTGATGTGCGCCACCGACTGCAGCCTGGACGAGATCGTCTCGCTCAAACAGCAGTTGGAAAAGCTGCGCGGCAGCCTGATCGATCAGATTTGATCCTCCAGCGCCGGACGCAAGAACGGCAGGGGTGGTCTACACTGGTTAATAAGTGTCAAAAATAAGTAGTGCGCGATTTAATCGCAAGAGATAAATATGTGACCGGCTTTACCTCGTGGAAGCCGTAGTCATCTCGCCAACCAGCAAGAAGGAATGAACGATGTCTATTGAGAAAGTGGTTTACCGCGCTCACGCCACCGCAACCGGCGGCCGCGACGGCCGTGCGACCTCCTCCGACGGCGTGTTGGACGTGAAACTGGGCGTGCCGAAAGAGATGGGCGGCGCCGGCGGCGAAGTCACCAACCCCGAACAGCTGTTCGCCGCCGGTTACTCGGCCTGCTTCCTCGGCGCGTTGAAGTTTGTCGCGGCGAAAGAAAAGGTCAAAATTCCGGCCGAAGCCAAGATCGACGGCACCGTCGGCATCGGTGAAATCCCGAATGGCTTCGGCATCGAAGTGCAGCTGGATATCTCGCTGCCGGGCATCGAGCGCAGCGTGGCGGAAGATCTGGTGAAAAAGGCGCATGTGGTGTGCCCATACTCCAACGCCACCCGTGGAAATATCGATGTAACTCTGAACGTTAAGTAAGATTTTTGCCGATATCTGGAAAAAATGGAGGGTTTATCCCTCCATTTTCTTGCGTGCCCTGTCTGAAAACCGCTCAAAAAAACGGTAAATTTTGTCCGTTTTGTGAGAATTCTCTTGATTATTACCCGCAAAATAACGCTTATTGCCGGTTGGCTGAACCAGAAGCCGCAATCAGTGTCTGACTGAGTCAGAACCGCTACACCGTCCCCGGAGCCACCGCGTTACATGAACAAAGTTAAATCGCTATCACAGCAGAATTTATCGTTATTGTTAGCGATCTATATCGGCATCTTTCTAAACCTATCCGTTTTCTATCGCCGTTTTGATTCGCTGGCGCACGGCATTCAGGGAATTAAGCTTATTTCGGCGGTGACGGAAGTCATCGCTATCGTCCTGTTTACGTTCTTCATTATGCGGCTGGTATCGCTCGGCGGCCGGCTGTTTTATCGCATCGTCGCCTCGCTGCTGGTGTTGATTTCGGTTGCCGCCAGCTACTACATGACGTTTTTCAATGTGGTGATCGGCTACGGCATCGTGGTGTCGGTGATGACCACCGATATCGATCTGTCGAAAGAGGTGGTTGGCCTGCACTTCGTGCTGTGGATGGTGGCGCTCAGCGCCTTGCCGCTGCTGTTGATCTGGAAAAACAACCTGCGCTATACCCTGATAGAACAGCTGAAAACCCCTGGTCATCGCATCAAGCCGCTGCTGGTATTGCTGGCGGTGGTGGCGCTGGTCTGGCTGCCGCTGCGCATGCTGGACGACGAGCAGAGCGTGCAAGAGAAGCTTTCCAACGTCGATTTGCCGAGCTACGGCGGCGTGGTGGCGCACTCGTATCTGCCGTCCAACTGGCTGTCGGCGCTGGGGCTGTTTGCCTACACCCGCTATGACGAAAGCCAGGATCAGAGCACGATGTTCGATCCGGGCAAACACTTCACCTACGTACCGCCGGCGGACATCGACGACACCTACGTGGTGTTCATCATCGGCGAGACCACGCGCTGGGATCACATGGGCATGCTGGGCTACGAGCGCGATACCACGCCGCGGCTGTCTAAAGAGAAGAATCTGGTGGCGTTCCGCGGCGAGTCGTGCGATACCGCCACCAAGCTGTCGCTGCGCTGCATGTTCGTGCGTGAAGGCGGCACCGAAGACAATCCGCAGCGCACGCTGAAAGAGCAGAACGTGTTCGCGGTGCTGAAGGATCTGGGCTTCTCTTCCGAGCTGTTCGCCATGCAGAGCGAGGTGTGGTTCTACAACAACACCGAGGTGAACAACTATTCGTTCCGCGAGATGATCGCGTCCGAGAAGCGCAACGACGGCAAGGCGGTCGACGATATGCTGCTGGTGGACGAAATGAAGGAGTCGCTGGCGCGCTATCCGAAGGGCAAGCACCTGGTGATCCTGCATACCAAAGGCTCGCACTACCTGTACTCGCAGCGTTATCCGCGCAGCTATGCGCGTTATCAGCCGGAGTGCATGGGGGTGGACGATTCCTGCACCAAGGCGCAGCTGATCAATGCGTTCGACAATACGGTGCTGTATACCGACAGCTTTATCAGTAATGTGATCGACCAGGTGCGGGACAAGAAGGCCATCGTGTTCTATGCCGCCGATCACGGCGAATCGATCGGTGAGAATACGCACCTGCACGGCACGCCGCGCGAAATGGCGCCGCCGGAGCAGTTCCGCGTGCCGATGATCGTGTGGGCGTCGGACAAGTTCCTCGAAAACCCGCAGCACCTCAGCGCTTTTGAGCAGCTGCAGGCGCAGCAGCGCATCGGCAAAACGCATCGCCACGTCGAGCTGTTTGACACTATCCTCGGCTGCCTCGGCTACACCTCTCCTGATGGCGGCATCGTGGATAAAAACAACTGGTGCCATCTGCCGCAGGATAAAACGGCGCCTGCCCGCCTGTGATCCCTCCCGCCGGGTGCCTGCCTTGCGCACCCGGTAATTTCACCCAATACATTCTCTTCATCAATTATTCCGGTGTGCGCATACGGTATACTTGCGCACTTCCCCTGCTAACCGGAGATTTCCATGACCCTGCGCGTGGCGTTTATCGACGATCATGACATTGTGCGTTCGGGCTTTGTGCAACTGCTGTCACTGGAGGCCGATATTCAGGTGGTGGGCGAGTTCAGCAGCGCGGCACAGGCGCGCGCCGGCCTGCCGGGGCTGGAGGCGGAAATCTGCATTTGCGACATTTCGATGCCGGACGGCAGCGGGCTGGATCTGCTGGCGGACATTCCTTCCGGCATCCGTGTGGTGATGCTGTCGATGCACGATAACCCGGCGCTGGTGGAAATGGCTCTGGAACGCGGCGCCAGCGGCTTTCTCTCCAAGCGCTGCAAGCCGGAAGATCTGATCACCGCGGTGCGCACCGTCGCCGGCGGCGGCGTCTACCTGATGCCGGAAATCGCGCAGCAGCTGGCGCGGGTGAGGGTCGATCCGTTGACCCGCCGCGAGCGCGAGATCGCGCTATTACTGGCGCAGGGCCAGGAGGTGCGTGAGATCGCCGCCGCCTTGGGGCTGTCGCCGAAAACGGTGCATGTGCACCGCGCCAACCTGTTCGCCAAGCTGGGCATCAACAACAACGTCGAACTGGCCAGACGGATGCTGAACCTGTGACGCAGCGCCTGATCACCCAGCTGGCGCTGTTTTTCATCTACGCCGCCAGCGCGTTTTGCCTGTGGGGCATCGGCACCGCGCTGATCGACCCCCCCTGGCAGGCGCTGCTGCTGTTTCCGTTCGGCCTGCGCATGGGCATTTTGCTGCAGAGCCCGTACCGTTTCTGGCCGGGGATCCTGCTGGCTGACCTGCTGCTGATGGCGTTGCTGGCGGATCAGTTCGGCTACGGCCCGGCGCTGTGGGCGTCGGTGGCGGTGCTGGTGTTGACGGTGCTGCTCAGCCTGCTGGCCTCGCCGTGGCTGTTGCGCCATCAGCAGAGCGACAGCGAATGGCGCTGGCCGCTGTTGCAGGGTGCGGTGGTCGCCATCGCCGCCTTGCTGCAGGCGTTGGTATGGCAGCTGGTGAGCGGCGAAGGCGCCCGCGCGCTGCTGCTCGGCCTGACCGGTGGTTTCACCATCGCGCCAACCTGCCTGCTGTTGTGGCACTATCTGGCGCGCCAAATCTGGGTGCCGCTGGAGCCGGGGCTGATCCACAAGCCGGTGGAGCTGCGTCTGGGCCACCTGGCCAGCTATCTGTTGCTGTTTGCGTTCAGCATCTGGCTGCAGCAGCAGGTTAACGCCGCCGAGCTGCGCCGTTTCGCGCCGTTCTGCCTGGCGATCCCCATCGTGTTCATGTCTTATCGCTATGGCTGGCAGGGCGCGCTGTTGGCGACGCTGCTCAACGGCGTGGCGCTGATGGTCAACGAGCCGCCGCAGCCGGAGTCGCACCGCGATCTGCTGCTGTCGCTGCTGGCCCAAAGCCTGACCGGGCTGCTGCTGGGCGCCGGCATTCAGCGCCAGCGCGAACTGAATCAGCAACTGCGGCTGCGGCTGGCGGAGAATCGGCAGCTGGCGCGGGCGCTGGTGACGGCGGAGGAGCAAACCCGGCGCGAGGTGGCGCGCGAGCTGCACGATGAAGTGGGGCAGACCATCACCGTGATCCGCACTCAGGCCAGCATCGTCAAACGTCTGGCGCCGGAACCGGCGGTGATCGGCTGCGCCGACACCATCGATGCGCTGGCGCTGCGGGTCTACGACGGGGTGCACGATGTGCTGACCCAGCTGTGGCCGGCGGCGCTGAACAACCTGCCGCTGTCGGCGGCGGTGGCGGCGATGCTGCGGGAGTCGCTGCCGCAGGACGCGTCGCTGGTGAGCAGCATGCAGTGGCAGGTGCCCGACGAGCTGCTGGATGAAACGCTGAAAATCACGCTGTATCGGGTGTGTCAGGAAGGGGTGACCAATGTGTGCCGCCACGCCGGCGCCAGCCGCCTGGAGCTGGATGCGCGCCTGCAGCCGCGCAAAGGCGCCGCGCCGCAGATCGCCTTGACCATCCGCGACAACGGCGTGGGCTTCGATGCGGAAAACCATCAGCCGGGGTACGGCCTGCGCGGCATGCAGGAGCGCATCAGCGCCCTCGGCGGCAGCCTGCGGTTCACCGCTGAGCGGGGCGCCTGTTTGAGTGTGATCTTGCCCACAGTTTCACCGGCGCAAACGCAAAACTAGGAAAAACTCCTAACCGCCTCGAGAATCCGGCGTAAGCCCCCTGCGCGCGCGAGGAGCATCATAGCGGCACTTTAATTCAATCCTCTGAGGTTCCACATGTGGTCTTTCCTTAAAAGCCGCCCGGATGCGCCGCAGGTCACCGATCAACGGCAGATCGACGCCAGCTACAAATACTGGCGCATTCAGCTGATGTGCACCATGTACATCGGTTATGCCGCGTTTTACTTCACGCGCAAAAGCTTCAACTTCATCATGCCGGCGATGCTGAGCGATCTGGGTCTGACGATGTCCGACGTCGGCATCCTCGGCACGCTGTTCTACATCACCTACGGCTGTTCGAAATTCATTTCCGGCATGATCAGCGATCGCTCCAACCCGCGTTACTTTATGGGGCTGGGCCTGATCATGACCGGGGTGCTGAATATCTTCTTCGGCCTCAGCTCGTCGTTGATGATGCTGGGCACGCTGTGGATCCTCAACGCCTTCTTCCAGGGCTGGGGTTGGCCGCCGTGCTCTAAAATCCTCACCAGCTGGTATTCGCGCTCCGAGCGCGGCAGCTGGTGGGCGATTTGGAACACTTCGCACAACGTCGGCGGCGCGCTGATCCCGCTGCTGGTCGGCTTTATCTCGCTGCACTTCAGCTGGCGTTACGGCATGATCATTCCCGGCATCATCGGCGTGGTGCTCGGCCTGCTGATGTGCTGGCGCCTGCGCGACAAGCCATCCACCCTGGGGCTGCCGAGCGTCGGCAAATGGCGCAACGACGCCATGGAGCTGGTGCAGGAATCGGAAGGCCAGGGGCTGAGCAACCGCGAGATCATCAAGCGCTACGTGCTGACCAACAAGTACATCTGGCTGCTGGCGGTCTCTTACGTGCTGGTGTATATCGTGCGCACCGCGATCAACGACTGGGGCAACCTCTACCTGACGCAGGAAAAGGGCTATTCGCTGATGACCGCCAACTCGGCCATCTCGCTGTTTGAAGTGGGCGGCTTTATCGGTTCGCTGGTGGCCGGTTGGGGTTCCGACAAGCTGTTCCGCGGCAACCGTGGCCCGATGAACCTGATCTTCGCTATCGGTATCTTCCTGTCGGTAGCCGCGCTGTGGCTGATGCCGGGCGTGACTTACCTGCTGCAGGCCTGCTGTTTCTTCGCCATCGGCTTCTTTATCTTCGGTCCGCAGATGCTGATCGGCATGGCGGCGGCGGAGTGCTCGCACAAGGATGCGGCGGGCGCCGCGACCGGTTTCGTCGGCCTGTTCGCCTACCTGGGCGCGGCGCTGTCCGGCTACCCGATCGCGCGAGTGATGGAGATCTGGCACTGGAACGGCTTCTTCGTGGTGATTTCCATCGCCGCCTGCCTGTCGGCGCTGTTCCTGCTGCCATTCCTGCGCGCGCAGACGCCGGCGCTGAAACCGGCCAACGCCTGAGTAAAATACGCTGCGCAACCCCCGGCGCAGCGTATTATGGCGCTTTTATCACCACTTGAAATGCAGGGGCAAAAAAGTGATTGACGCCTATAACCGCCAGCAGTAAGATGCGCCCCGCATCGGCGAGTAGCGCAGCTTGGTAGCGCAACTGGTTTGGGACCAGTGGGTCGGAGGTTCGAATCCTCTCTCGCCGACCACCATTCGAAAAACCTGCTTTTAAAGCAGGTTTTTTTTCGTCTGCGGTTTATGAGGATGAGTACCTCCGCAGGAGGTTCGAGCCTCGCGAAGCGAGACAACGTTGCTTTAGCAACGGCCCGCAGGGCGCGCATCAACGATGCGCGTAATCCTCTCTCGCCGACCACCATTCGAAAAACCTGCTTTTAAAGCAGGTTTTTTTTCGTCTGCGGTTTATGAGGATGAGTACCTCCGCAGGAGGTTCGAGCCTCGCGAAGCGAGACAACGTTGCTTTAGCAACGGCCCGCAGGGCGCGCATCAACGATGCGCGTAATCCTCTCTCGCCGACCACCATTCGAAAAACCTGCTTTTTAAAGCAGGTTTTTTTTCGCCTGTCGTTTAGGCGGCTTTGCCTACTACGAAGTCAAAATGGATTTCGTCATAGGGGAAAATCACGCCTTGTTGACCTTTATCGACGATGCCGCAGCCTAACAGCGCCTGCAGATCGGTATGCACCGCTTTCACATCGCGTTTCACTCGGCGCGCGACTTCCCGAATGGAAAGTTCGCCGGCGCCGGTCATGGTATGCAAGATATGCATTTTCTTGGGTGATAAGGCTTTCCACAGACTCTCCCAATCCAGGAATGTGATGTAATGCCCTTGAGCGCTTTGCTGGCCTGTTGCGGCTTCCTTCAGTGCGAGTTTCATTTCTTCGACGGAAGCGACTCGAATGGTGACTGTATTCATCATGACTCCTCTGTGAGCAGCATAACCTCGCGCCAGAAACTGTCGAGCAAGGCATCAATGGTCGTGAAATTAAGCGGCTCTTCTTTTCCATCGATATGTTTGTGATCGCCTTTACCTGCTTCATTGTCATAGCGCAGTCGACAAATGCCGTCTTTTACATAAGCAAATCGGTATTTATAACTGTGGCCGCTGGCCTTGACGGGCGGCACCACCCGCCAAATGACGAGCTGCGCAAATGCGGCAGGCGTCAAGGGTATCCTGTCTTGGTAGATTAGCTGCGAAGGCATGCTCTTTCCTTAAGTGTTGTTCACAGTACCAACACAGTCAGGGTGTTGTCAATAATGACAACACCCTGACTGCAGAGTGTGGTGCAATCCTGATAAATATTTATCTTTCCTTAATAAAAAATTCACTATCCATATTTGTCGTGCTTTCTTTTATTTATATTAAAATAAATTCACGCTTGCTGAATAAAACCCAGTTGATAGCGCTCTTGTTTTCACGCCTTTTTTATTTATAGTCTTAATGTACGCGGTGGGAATGATTATTTCGCCACGTGGAAAGACGCTGTTGCTATTTATTGATTTTAATCTTCGAGGATTATTGCGGAATTTTTTCGCTTCGGCAATGCATCGCGACGATTAACTCTTTTATGTTTATCCTCTCGGAATAAAGGAATCAGTTATGCGCAAATTTAATAAACCGCTGTTGGCGCTGTTGATCGGCAGCACGCTGTGTTCCGCGGCGCAGGCCGCCGCGCCGGGCAAGCCGACCATCGCCTGGGGCAACACCAAGTTCGCCATCGTTGAAGTTGACCAGGCGGCTACCGCTTATAATAGTTTGGTGAAGGTAAAAAATGCCGCCGATGTTTCGGTCTCCTGGAATTTATGGAATGGCGACACCGGTACGACGGCAAAAGTTTTATTAAATGGCAAAGAGGCGTGGAGCGGCCCGTCAACCGGTTCTTCCGGTACGGCGAATTTTAAAGTCAATAAAGGCGGCCGTTATCAAATGCAGGTGGCATTGTGCAATGCCGACGGCTGCAGCGCCAGCGACGCCACCGAAATTGTGGTGGCCGACACCGACGGCAGCCATTTGGCGCCGTTGAAAGAGCCGCTGCTGGAAAAGAATAAACCGTATAAACAGAACTCCGGCAAAGTCGTCGGTTCTTATTTCGTCGAGTGGGGCGTTTACGGGCGCAATTTCACCGTCGACAAGATCCCGGCGCAGAACCTGACCCACCTGCTGTACGGCTTTATCCCGATCTGCGGCGGCAACGGCATCAACGACAGCCTGAAAGAGATCGAAGGCAGCTTCCAGGCGCTGCAGCGCTCCTGCCAGGGCCGCGAGGACTTCAAAGTCTCGATCCACGATCCGTTCGCCGCGTTGCAAAAAGCGCAGAAGGGCGTTACCGCCTGGGATGACCCCTACAAGGGCAACTTCGGCCAGCTGATGGCGCTGAAACAGGCGCATCCTGACCTGAAAATTCTGCCGTCGATCGGCGGTTGGACGCTGTCCGACCCGTTCTTCTTCATGGGCGATAAGGTGAAGCGCGATCGCTTCGTCGGTTCGGTGAAAGAGTTCCTGCAGACCTGGAAGTTCTTCGATGGCGTGGATATCGACTGGGAGTTCCCGGGCGGCAAAGGCGCCAACCCGAACCTGGGCAGCCCGCAGGACGGGGAAACCTATGTGCTGCTGATGAAGGAGCTGCGGGCGATGCTGGATCAGCTGTCGGCGGAAACCGGCCGCAAATATGAACTGACCTCTGCCATCAGCGCCGGCAAGGACAAGATCGACAAGGTGGCTTACAACGTTGCGCAGAACTCGATGGATCACATCTTCCTGATGAGCTACGACTTCTATGGCGCCTTCGATCTGAAGAACCTGGGGCATCAGACCGCGCTGAATGCGCCGGCCTGGAAGCCGGACACCGCTTACACCACGGTGAACGGCGTCAATGCGCTGCTGGCGCAGGGCGTCAAGCCGGGCAAGATCGTGGTCGGCACCGCCATGTATGGCCGCGGCTGGACCGGGGTGAACGGCTACCAGAACAACATTCCGTTCACTGGTACCGCCACCGGGCCGGTCAAAGGCACCTGGGAGAACGGCATCGTGGACTACCGCCAAATCGCCGGCCAGTTCATGAGCGGCGAGTGGCAGTACACCTACGACGCCACGGCGGAAGCGCCATACGTGTTCAAGCCTTCCACCGGCGATCTGATCACCTTCGACGATGCCCGCTCGGTGCAGGCCAAAGGCAAGTACGTGCTGGATAAGCAGCTGGGCGGCCTGTTCTCCTGGGAGATCGATGCGGATAACGGCGATATTCTCAACAGCATGAACGCCAGCCTGGGCAACAGCGCCGGCGTTCAATAATCGGTTGCAGTGCGTTGCCGGGGGATATCCTTTCGCCCCCGGCTTTTTCGCCGCCGAAAGTTTTTTTACGCCGCACAGATTGTGGCTCTGCCCCGAGCAAAACGCGCTCATCGGACTCACCCTTTTGGGTAATCCTTCAGCATTTCCTCCTGTCTTTAACGGCGATCACAAAAATAACCGTTCAGATATTCATCATTCAGCAACAAAGTTTTGGCGTTTTTTAACGGAGTTAAAAACCAGTAAGTTTGTGAGGGTCAGACCAATGCGCTAAAAATGGCCGCTTAGCATAAATTTTCATGCTGGAACTGTTAACAAAAAGTTTTTTTTATGTTTGTTTGCTGTTTCTCACAGTCTGCGTAAATCCCCACTGGTTATATTGACGACACCCCAAACAGTTGGCAACTTGATAGCCTCAGGGGTAAGAGCGAGAGTTGTTTGAGTGAATTCCACGCGCTCAGACGTCCCCGCCGCGATGCGTTCCATCCGGCATTCTCTCCTCGTACGCCTTCTGCCTTCGGGCGCCGATCGCACAGGCCACGCAATAAAAAATACAGGTCTGGCGGCAATTACACACATCACATCACACAATGGAGCACTAACGATGACACGTTCCTTGGGTAAATCGGGGATTCTGAAATTCGGTATTGGGCTGATCGCGCTGACCGTGGCGGCCAGCGTACAGGCCAAGACGTTGGTTTACTGTTCTGAAGGTTCCCCGGAAGGGTTCAACCCGCAGCTGTTTACCTCCGGCACCACCTATGACGCCAGCTCGGTACCAATCTACAACCGGCTGGTCGAATTCAAGACCGGCACCACCGAGCTGCAGCCGGGCCTGGCTGAGAAGTGGGACGTCAGCGAAGACGGCAAAACCTACACCTTCCACCTGCGCAAAGGCGTGAAGTGGCAGAGCAGCAAAGACTTCAAACCGACGCGCGATTTCAACGCCGACGACGTGGTGTTCTCCTTTGAACGCCAGTTGGATGCGAACAACGCCTATCACAAAGTGTCCGGCGGCAGTTACGAATACTTTGAAGGCATGGACATGCCGAAGCTGATCGCCAAGATCGAAAAAGTGGACGACAACACCGTGCGCTTCGTGCTGAACCGCCCGGAGGCGCCGTTCCTGGCTGACCTGGGCATGGACTTCGCATCCATTCTGTCCGCCGAATACGCTGACGTGATGATGAAAGCCGGCACGCCGGAGAAAGTCGATCTGAACCCGATCGGCACCGGCCCATTCCAGCTGCTGCAATACCAGAAAGACTCCAAGATCCTGTACAAGGCGTTCGACGGTTTCTGGGGCACCAAGCCGAAGATCGATCGCCTGGTGTTTTCCATCACGCCTGACGCCTCCGTGCGCTACGCCAAACTGCAGAAAAACGAATGCCAGGTGATGCCGTATCCGAACCCGGCCGATATCGCCCGCATGAAGCAGGACAAGTCCATCAACCTGATGGAACAGCCGGGCCTGAACGTGGGCTATCTGTCGTTCAACGTCGAGAAAAAGCCGCTGGATAACCTGAAGGTGCGTCAGGCGTTGACCATGGCGGTCAACAAGCAGGCGATCATCGACGCGGTTTATCAGGGCGCGGGCCAGGCGGCCAAGAACCTGATCCCGCCGACCATGTGGGGCTATAACGACGCGGTGCAGGATTACGCTTACGATCCGGCCAAGGCGAAAGAGCTGCTGAAAGAAGCGGGCATGGCCGACGGTTTCAGCATCGATCTGTGGGCGATGCCGGTACAGCGTCCTTACAACCCGAACGCGCGCCGCATGGCGGAAATGATCCAGGCCGACTGGGCCAAGATCGGCGTGAAAGCCAAAATCGTGACCTACGAGTGGGGTGAATACCTCAAGCGCGCCAAAGCGGGCGAGCACCAGACGGTGATGATGGGCTGGACCGGCGACAACGGGGATCCGGACAACTTCTTCGCCACGCTGTTCAGCTGCGCGGCGGCGAAAGACGGCTCCAACTACTCCCGCTGGTGCTACAAGCCGTTTGAAGATCTGATTCAACCGGCGCGCGCCGAATCCAACCACGACAAGCGTATCGAACTGTACAAACAGGCGCAGGTGGTGATGCACGATCAGGCTCCGGCGCTGATTGTCGCACACTCCACCGTGTATGAGCCTGTGCGTAAGGAAGTGAAAGGCTACGTCGTGGATCCGCTCGGTAAGCATCACTTCGAGAATGTCTCTGTAGACTGATTTCGACCGCTTTACCGGAGACGCACGAATGGACTTGCAGGGGCGCAACAGGTTTGCGCCTCTGCTGACCAGTCTCCGGCGTATGGCCGTCGAATCGTTCAAAGGCATGTGAGCGTTAATAAGCCTGGCGGACGATGAGCTGCCGGGCATTGATACAGAGAGTTCGGGATATGTTGCAGTTCATACTCCGACGTTTGGGGTTAGTTATCCCAACGTTTATCGGCATTACGTTGCTGACTTTTGCATTCGTCCATATGATCCCCGGCGACCCGGTGACCATCATGGCCGGGGAACGCGGTATCTCCGCCGAGCGCCACGCGCAGCTGATGGCGGAAATGGGGCTGGACAAGCCGCTCTATCAACAATATTTCTCCTACGTGTCCAACGTGCTGCACGGCGATCTGGGCACCTCACTCAAAAGCCGCATCTCCGTCTGGAGCGAGTTCGTTCCGCGCTTCCAGGCCACGCTGGAGCTGGGTTTCTGCGCGATGCTGTTCGCGGTGCTGGTGGGCATCCCGGTCGGGGTGCTGGCGGCGGTCAAACGCGGTTCGGTCTTCGATCACACCGCGGTGGGCATCTCGCTGACCGGCTATTCGATGCCGATTTTCTGGTGGGGCATGATGCTGATCATGCTGGTGTCGGTGCAGCTTAACCTGACGCCGGTGTCGGGGCGCATCAGCGACACGGTATTCCTCGACGACAGCCACCCGCTGACCGGCTTCATGCTGATAGACACCCTGATCTGGGGCGAGCCTGGCGACTTCGTCGACGCGGTGATGCACATGATCCTGCCGGCCATCGTACTGGGCACCATCCCGCTGGCGGTGATCGTGCGCATGACCCGTTCCTCGATGCTGGAAGTGTTGGGCGAAGACTATATCCGCACCGCGCGCGCCAAGGGCGTGAGCCGCATGCGAGTGATCGTCGTCCACGCGCTGCGCAACGCGCTGCTGCCGGTGGTGACGGTGATCGGGCTGCAGGTTGGCACCATGCTGGCCGGCGCTATTCTGACGGAAACCATCTTCTCTTGGCCGGGGCTGGGCCGCTGGCTGATCGACGCGCTGCAGCGCCGCGATTACCCGGTGGTGCAGGGCGGGGTATTGCTGGTCGCCTGTATGATCATTCTGGTTAACCTGCTGGTAGACGTGCTCTACGGCGTGGTCAACCCGCGTATTCGCCACAAGAAATAAGGGGCGCTCTCATGTCTCAAATCACTGAGTCTGCAGTTAAAGGTGCGCCGAAGCCGATGACCCCGTTTCAGGAGTTTTGGCACTATTTCAAGCGCAATAAAGGGGCCGTGGTCGGCCTGGTGTACATCGTTCTGATGCTGGTGATCGCGCTCGGCGCCGGCGTGCTGGCGCCGCATGCGCCGGCGGACCAGTTCCGCGACGCGCTGCTCAAGCCGCCGGTGTGGCAAGAAGGCGGCAGCTGGCAATATATCCTCGGCACCGACGACGTGGGCCGCGACGTGCTGTCGCGCCTGATGTACGGCGCACGGCTGTCGCTGTTGGTCGGCTGTCTGGTGGTGGTGCTGTCGCTGATCATGGGCGTGATATTCGGCCTGCTGGCCGGTTACTTCGGCGGCGTGGTGGACGCGATTATCATGCGCATCGTCGACATCATGCTGGCTCTGCCGAGCCTGTTGCTGGCGCTGGTGCTGGTGGCGGTATTCGGGCCGTCGATCGTCAACGCCTCGCTGGCGCTGACCTTCGTCGCCCTGCCGCACTATGTGCGTCTGACGCGCGCGGCGGTGCTGGTGGAGGTCAACCGCGACTACGTCACCGCTTCGCGGGTGGCGGGCGCCGGCGCGCTGCGCCAGATGTTCGTCAATATTCTGCCTAACTGCCTGGCGCCTTTGATCGTGCAGGCTTCTCTCGGTTTCTCGAACGCCATTCTGGACATGGCCGCTCTCGGCTTTCTGGGCATGGGCGCGCAGCCTCCGACGCCGGAGTGGGGCACCATGCTCTCCGACGTGCTGCAGTTCGCGCAAAGCGCCTGGTGGGTGGTGACCTTCCCCGGCCTGGCGATCCTGCTGACGGTGCTGGCATTTAACCTGATGGGGGACGGTTTGCGTGACGCTCTCGACCCCAAACTCAAGCAGTAACAGAGGACGAGAGAGATGGCGTTATTGAATGTAGACAAGCTTTCGGTGCACTTCGGTGACGAAGGCACCCCGTTCCGCGCGGTAGACCGCATCAGTTACAGCGTGGAGCAAGGTCAGGTGGTCGGCATCGTCGGTGAATCCGGCTCCGGAAAATCCGTCAGCTCGCTGGCGATCATGGGCCTGATCGATTTCCCCGGCAAGGTGATGGCCGACAAGCTGGAGTTCAACGGCCAGGATCTGCGCAAGATCTCCGAAAAAGAGCGCCGCCAGCTGGTGGGCTCCGAAGTGGCGATGATCTTCCAGGATCCGATGACCAGCCTGAACCCGTGCTATACCGTCGGTTACCAGATCATGGAGGCGCTGAAGGTGCATCAGGGCGGCAACCGCCGCACCCGCCGTCAGCGCGCTATCGACCTGCTGACGCAGGTGGGCATTCCCGATCCGGCTTCGCGGCTGGACGTATACCCGCACCAGCTTTCCGGCGGCATGAGCCAGCGCGTGATGATCGCCATGGCCATCGCCTGTCGGCCGAAGCTGCTGATCGCCGACGAGCCGACGACCGCGCTCGATGTGACTATCCAGGCGCAGATCATCGAACTGCTGCTGGATCTGCAACAGCGCGAAAACATGGCGCTGTTGCTGATCACTCACGATCTGGCGCTGGTGGCGGAAGCGGCGCATCACATCATCGTGATGTACGCCGGCCAGGTGGTGGAATCCGGCAAGGCGGCGGAGATTTTCCGCGCGCCGCGCCACCCGTACACCCAGGCGCTGCTGCGCGCGTTGCCGGAGTTCGCCGCCGACAAGGCGCGGCTGGCTTCGCTGCCGGGCGTGGTGCCGGGCAAATACGATCGCCCGACCGGTTGCCTGCTCAACCCGCGTTGTCCGTACGCCAACGAACGCTGCCGTAACGAGGAGCCGGAACTGCGCAGCATTCCCGGCCGTCAGGTTAAATGTCACACACCGCTGGATGATGCGGGGAGGCCGACCGTATGAGCCAGAATCAACCTTTACTGCAGGCGATTGACCTGAAGAAGCATTACCCGGTAAAAAAGGGCCTGTTCGCGCCGGAGCGGCTGGTCAAGGCGCTCGACGGCGTGTCCTTCACCCTGGAGCGCGGCAAAACGCTGGCGGTGGTCGGTGAGTCGGGCTGCGGCAAATCAACGCTCGGCCGCCTGCTGACGATGATTGAAGTGCCGACCGGCGGCGAGCTGTATTACCAGGGGCAGGATCTGCTGAAGCCGGACGTCTCGGCCGAGAAACTGCGGCGCCAGAAGATCCAAATCGTGTTCCAGAATCCTTACGGATCGCTCAACCCGCGCAAGAAGGTCGGGCAGATCCTCGAGGAGCCGTTGTTGATCAACACGTCGCTCAGCGCCGCCGAACGGCGGGAAAAAGCGCTGGAGATGATGGCGAAGGTCGGCCTGAAGACCGAGCATTATGACCGCTACCCGCACATGTTCTCCGGCGGCCAGCGCCAGCGTATCGCTATCGCCCGCGGGTTGATGTTGAATCCGGACGTGGTGATCGCCGATGAACCGGTGTCGGCATTGGACGTGTCGGTGCGCGCGCAGGTGCTGAATCTGATGATGGATCTGCAGCAGGAGCTGGGGCTGTCCTATGTGTTCATCTCGCACGATCTGTCGGTGGTGGAACACATCGCCGACGAGGTGATGGTGATGTACCTCGGCCGCTGCGTGGAAAAGGGCAGCAAAGAGGCGATCTTCAACAACCCGCGCCATCCGTACACCCAGGCGCTGCTGTCGGCGACGCCACGGTTGAACCCGGATATGCGCCGCGAGCGCATCAAGCTGACCGGCGAACTGCCCAGCCCGATGAATCCGCCGCCGGGCTGTGCGTTCAATGCCCGCTGCCGCCGCGCTTTCGGCACCTGTGTGCAGCTGCAGCCGCAGCTAAAACAGTACGGTGAGCAGATGGTGGCCTGCTTTGCGGTCGATCAGGACGAACATCCGGGGGCGTAAAGCGTCGAACGTCATCGCTTAAATTCACGCCGGCATCACGCCGGCGTTTTTTATTACTCAATCAAAGGGTTAATAAGTAGAAAACTACCACAGTCCGCCATTTTAATTACCTCCCTAATTAAATTCTGATAAGAGTTATTTTTCTAAGAATCTTCGCATGAGAATAATAATCTAATTATGGAATTCAACGGGTTGTTGTTAATAACATTATATCGGCCTATCGGCTTCACCATTTTTATTATAAAAGCCCAAAAAAAACGCGCCGTCGGCGCGCTTTAGGTTGATGAGGCCGCGCTTATTGCGGATAAGGCACCCAGTCGCCGCCGTTCAGGCGAATGTAAGGTTTCCCCTGATATTGCATCACGATGGCGTTGTCGTTTTCGGAGATGACCGGGGTCTGCGGCAGCCCCTGGGTCAGCGCCTGCCAGTCGACGCTGGATTCGCTGAAGACCTTGCCGTCCACCAGACGTGATACCAGCTCCGACAGCGCCAGATAGCTGCTCGGCGTTTTGATCTGCAGCGGGCTGCCCTGATGCGGCGCCTTCATGCCCACCAGTTTGATGCCGACCGGCGTATGGGTGATGTTCGGGCTGGGAATATCGCGCAGGCCGGACATTTGCATCTTGTCGCCCACCAACGCCGCGCCGTGCTCCGGCACGATCACCACCACCACTTTGCGGCCGGATTTTTCCAGCTGATCGAGGAAGGTGTTCAGCTGATCGAACAGCTTCTGCGCGCGCGGCTGATAGTCGGCGCTCTTGTTGGAGCCGACGAAGCGGTTGCCGTCGTGCAGCGGGATGACGTTGAAGAAGGTGGCGGTGCGGGCGTCTCCGGCTTTTTGCTGCTGATCCAGCCAGCGGGTCAGCAATTCCAGATCGTTATAAATCGGCTCACCGTCGAACGACGTCAGCTCGTTGCCGATGCCGGCCTGCGACATTAACGGCGCCTGCATGTCGCCCTGTTCACGCAGCTCTTTCAGGTAGTTGCCGAACACACCGGAGTGATCGAGCATCAGCTGTTGCCTGAAGCCGAGCTTCGCCAGGTTGTCGAACAGGTAACACTGCTGGTTCACCGGCTGGTACAAATCATGATGCGAAAGCTGGCCGCAGCTGGCGCGCAGCAACCGTATCGAGGCCGGGCCGCTGTAGGCGGTGGCCGAGTTGAAGCTGTCGAACATGATGTCCATCTTCGACCACAGCGGATGATTCTGCAGGTTGACCGCCTCCATATCGGCCCAGGCCAGCGAACAGATGTTGATCACCAGCAGATCGAACGGTTGGGCGTCGGCGGGCAAGGTGGCCGGGAACGCGGTGGCGCGGCCTTTTTCCCGCTCGTAGAACTGGTTCAGGTAGGCCGTCAGGTTGGCGCTGGTCGGCGGCAGGCTGTCTGCCGGCGCAGCGTCCCCCGCCGCCGGCGCTGATGTGGCCGGGGTATTGGCGCCGCCGGCGGCAGCCGTGGAAGTGGCGGGCAGCAGTGAAACCGCCGGCCCGGCGATGTTGACGATATTGAGCCACACCAGCGCCGCCACGGTGAACACCGTGACGCGCACCCACTGTGCGACGAACAGGTAGGCGATAAACAGCACGAAGGCCGCGCCGATCATCTGCCAGTTGATAAAGCGGTTGATCAGCTCCAGCAGATACTGGGCGCTGAAACCGGCCAGCTGCGAGCCCTGGCTGAGGATGCTGTTGATGCCCGGCAGCCAGGTGTCGTGGTAGAACAGCGCGATGCCGATCGGGATAGCGAGGTAATGGCGCCAGCGATGCAGGCGTTGCGAAGGGATCGGCATCAGCAGAAACGCCATGAACACCAGGTTCGGTAGCGCGTGGAAATTCAGGTAGCCGAACCACAGCAGGGCGAATTTGGCCAGAAAGTAGAGGTTCCAGCCGCCCAGCCCGCGCCAGTAGCGCCACAGAGCGTTATCGGATTGCGTCTTCGAGTTTGGATTCATGGCTGCTTCTTACGTTTAATCTGAGATGAGGAGCCTGTGCGCACCCATAAACCGGCGGATTTCAAATAGCGCGGCGATAACAACAGGTTTTGCCAGTATTGACGCAAATGCGGAAAACGCCGGTGAAAGGCGTAGCCCAGCGGAATGAAGATCAGCGCGCACAGCAGGATCAGTTGCACGATGTCGTTAAGGTTCAGCATGCGGTTCCTCCTGCGGGCCAAGCGGCAGCGTGAAGGCGACCGGCTGCCGCCGTTCCGCGGGCACCTCGGCTGCCGCCACGCGGGGGCGCGGCGCGGCACCGGCGGCGCCGGTGGCCGAAATCTGCCAGCGCCCCTGGGCCATGCGTTTTATTTCCGAAATGATATCGACATCCTGGTGCCACACCACCCGGTTGCTGAAGGCTTCATCCACCGGCAGGCGGAAGATGAACTTCAGCGCGGTATCCAGATCGTTGATGCGGCAGGTGGAAAGGAACAGCACCAGCCGCCCCTGCACCACGGTCATCACGTCGCCGAACCGCCGCAGGTGGCACAGGGTCATCGCCTGTTCGGCGCGCAGGCCGGTGGCCGGGCGCAGCGCCACCATCACGCCTTTGCCGTCCTCAGGCAGCAGCGTGTTGCCCATCAGTGAAAGCACCGCTTGGCTGAACGCTTCCGGCCGCATGTAGCCTTTGAGCTGCAGCGGACGCAGCCCGGCCAGCAGCGCATCGATGTCGGCGGGCACATGCCGTGAGAAGCGCTGCCCCTGGATGCCCTCGAGCATGGTCAGAAAACGCGACAGCGGCGCGACGTGCGGCACGATCAGGTTGGCGCCGCAGGCCAGCAGCAGCCGTTCGTCGCTGTAGCGCAGGCTGGCGCTCATCTCGCGCACCGCGATTTTCAGGCCGTTGCCGCGGCTGCGGCGCAGGGTGTGGATCTGGTGCGCCAGATGATCGATTTGGTCGCTTTGATACAACGCGAAAATCAACGTCGCCGAGAGTCTCAGCATGCCGTGCTGCGCCAGTTCGTCGTTGCTCTCCAGCAGTTGCCAGTTGGCGGACAGCGGCGGCGCGCCTTCCAGGATGCTGCGCTCGGCCAGATACTGGCTTTCGTCGCTGCGTAAGGCGGTGGGGGAGGGTTGGCTATTTTCATCCTCGCCCTGCCAGCCGCCTTCCGCCGCATACAAGGTCAGCAGCTGGTTGGCGTTGATGCCGTTTTCGGTGCTCCACCAGTTCACCAGGTATTGCGCGCTGTCCTGCTGCCATTGCAGGCTGGACAGGCCGTTCAGGATGCGGTGCTGTGCGCTGAGCTGCCCTTTGAGCTTATTGATGCCGCCGCCGTGGCTGAGGATCAACAGCGTACAGCCCTGCCGCCGCAGCCAGGCGGCGAGGGTGCGCGTCCACTCGCGCAGCTCTTCGGTGGTGAAGGTTTGCCACAGGCTGGCGTGGGCCAGCAGGATAAGTAAGCGATTTTGCGGCCGCAGGGCGCGCATCAGATCGTCGTTCAACTGTGTCAGCGCGGCTTTTTTCTCCGGTAATTGATACAGCGGCAGCTTCTGCAACGCGGGCGCAGCCAGTTCGGCCAGCAGGCGCTCGGGTTTGTCGCCGCTGCAGATCAGGGCGACTTTGTGAGTGGCCGGTTGAGCGGCGATGACCTGGCGACACAGCAGCGCGGCGTCGCTTTGCCTGTCGATATTGATCCAATAAAGCCCGGGGGCCTGCATCACCGACAGCTCTTCCCAAATCTGCCGAATGCCTAGAGAAAAAGAGTGCGCCATAGGATGTATTCTACTTTCGTTGAAAGCCGACTAAAGGCGTTTATATTTAAAGATAGCCATTTTTACGCTGGCAATAACAAATCTCCGACGCTCTTCAACAATATTTGTTGAGAATCATCTTATTGCCTCTCTCTTTTTGTATCGTTGCTATAGTTAATTAACATAGCCTATTTTCGCCAAGGCGGAAGAATGAATAACGCACCCACCCATTTTCGTGCAGCGGCGCCTGGGGAGAGCCAGGATGACCTGCAGGCGCTCAGCCAGGCTTTTTCATTGCCGAAATTACGCTATGTCGATATTTCGCGGCAGGAGCGGTTAACGCAAATGATGACGCGCTGGCCACTGTTGGCCGAATTGGCGCAGACCACGGGGAGCCACTGATCTATGCCGGTGCTCGCGCTGCAAGGGTTGCGGGGTGGAATGGGGACGACCTCGGTCACGGCGGCGCTCGCCTGGGCGTTGCAGCAGCTGGGCGAGTCGGTGCTGGCGATCGACTTCACGCCGGATAATCTGCTGCGCTTGCATTTCAACACCCCGTTCGAGCTGGCGCGCGGCTGGGCCCGCGCGGAGCGGGATGGCGGCGTTTGGCAGGAAGGCGCGCTGCGTTATTGTGAAAACCTCGACTTTCTGCCTTTTGGCCGCCTGAATGGGGCGGAACGGCTGGAAGTGCAGCACCAGTGTCGGCAACAGCCGGAACGCTGGCGCGACAACCTGCGCCAACTGATCGCCGGCGATCCGCAGCGCTGGATCCTGCTGGATGTCCCGGTCGGGGACGGCGTGCTGGCGCAGCAGGCGCTGCAGCTTGCCGACAGCGTGTTCGTGCTGTTGAACCCCGATGCCAACTGTCAGGTGCGGCTCCATCAACAGACGCTGCCGAATGACTGCCGTTTCCTGGTCAATCACTACTCCTCCGCCAGCCAGCTGCAGCAGGATCTGCATCAGCTGTGGCTGCAAACCCTGAGCGGCCTGCTGCCGGTGGTGATCCACCGCGACGAAGCGTTGGCGGAAGCGCTGGCGGTCAAACAGCCGTTGGGCGAGTATCGCCCCGAGAGCCTGGCGGCGGATGAAGTGCTGACGCTGGCCAACTGGTGCCTGATCAACCTCAAACGGGGCGTTGCCCCATGAGCCGGGTGCTGAGCCTGCTGCTGGTACCGCCGGTGCGTCAGGCGGTGCAGGCGCGCTACCGCGGCTATCGCCGCAACGGCGCGTCGGCGCTGACCGCCTTTTTCGCCACGCTGTTGGTGGCGCTGGGGTGGATGCTGCTGCGCTTCGAGTCACCGGCCTGGCAGCGCGTGCGCGTCGGCCGCGCTTACTGGTTCCCGCATCTGTCCGCCGAACGCCCGCGCCCGGCGGATGCGCTGCGCTATCTGCTGCAGGGCCTGTGGCTGCTGCTGTTTCGCAGCGGTCGCGCGCCGGTGCCGCGCGACTATTTCGCCGGGTGGCGGCGGCTGCAGCAGCGCTACGCCGATTGGCTGCAGAGCCTGCCGCAACGGCTGAAAAACGCCGGCGTGGAACAGCGTTCGGTAGAGCGCCTCGGCCGCATGAACCGCGGCATGCGACGCGCGCTGTTTATTCTGGTCGGCGTGCTGGCGGCGATCCTCGCCATACTGTGCATTTCGCAGCCGTTCGATCTGTCGGCGCAGTTCGTGTTCGTCGTGCTGCTGTGGGGGATCGCGATGGTGGTGCGCCGGGTGCCGGGGCGTTTGCCTGCGCTGATGCTGATCGTGCTGTCGCTGACCGTGTCCTGTCGTTACCTGTGGTGGCGTTATACCGCCACGCTGAACTGGGACGATCCGCTCAGCCTGGTGTGCGGCCTGTTGCTGCTGGTGGCGGAAACCTACGCCTGGGTGGTGCTGGTGCTGGGCTATTTCCAGACCATCTGGCCGCTTAACCGCCAGCCGGTGCCGTTGCCCGAAGACAGCGCCACCTGGCCGACCATCGATCTGATGGTGCCGACCTACAACGAAGACCTCGGGGTGGTGAAGCCCACCCTCTATGCGGCGTTGGGCATCGACTGGCCGAAAGAGAAAGTGAACATCTATATCCTCGACGACGGCAATCGCCCCGAATTCCGGGCGTTCGCCGCCGAAGTGGGGGTGAAATACATCGCCAGGCCGACCCACGAACACGCCAAGGCCGGCAACATCAACAATGCGCTGAAGCAGGCCACCGGCGAGTTCGTGGCGATTTTCGACTGCGACCACGTGCCGACGCGCTCCTTCCTGCAGCTGACCATGGGCTGGTTCTTCAAAGACAAAAAGCTGGCGATGCTGCAGACCCCGCACCACTTCTTCTCGCCGGATCCGTTCGAGCGCAACCTCGGCCGCTTCCGCCAGACGCCCAACGAAGGCACTTTGTTCTACGGGCTGGTGCAGGACGGCAACGACATGTGGGACGCCACCTTCTTCTGCGGCTCTTGCGCCATTCTGCGCCGCAGCGCGCTGGACGAGATCGGCGGCATCGCGGTGGAAACCGTCACCGAAGACGCCCATACCTCGCTGCGTTTGCACCGGCGCGGGCACACCTCGGCCTATATCCGCATTCCGCAGGCCGCCGGGCTGGCGACCGAAAGCCTGTCGGCGCACATCGGCCAGCGCATTCGCTGGGCGCGCGGCATGGTGCAGATCTTCCGGCTCGACAACCCGCTGCTGGGCAAGGGGCTGAAACTGGCGCAGCGCCTGTGCTACGCCAACGCCATGCTGCACTTCCTGTCGGGCATTCCGCGGCTGATCTTCCTCACCGCGCCGTTGGCGTTTTTACTGCTGCATGCCTACATCATCTTCGCGCCGGCGCTGGCGATCGCGCTGTATGTGCTGCCTCACATGATCCACGCCAGCCTGACCAACTCGCGCATCCAGGGGAAATACCGCCATTCGTTCTGGAGCGAAATCTATGAAACGGTGCTGGCCTGGTATATCGCGCGGCCGACGACGGTGGCGCTGTTCAATCCGCACAAGGGCAAATTCAACGTGACCGCCAAGGGCGGGCTGGTGGAGGAGGAGCACGTCGACTGGGTGATCACCCGGCCTTACATGTTCCTGGTGGTGCTTAACCTGGCTGGGCTGGCGTTCGGCGCCTGGCGGTTGGCCTATGGCCCGACGGACGAGGTGATGACGGTGATCATCAGCCTGGTGTGGGTGCTGTACAACATGACCATTCTCGGCGGCGCGGTGGCGGTGGCGGTGGAGGCCAAGCAGGTGCGCCAGGCGCACCGCGTGGAGATCGCCATGCCGGCGGCGATCGCGCGTGCTGATGGCCACCTCTACCCCTGCACGCTGCGCGATTACTCCGATGGCGGCGTGGGCATTGAGATGCGGGTGGAGAATGCGTTGAAAGACGGCGACAAGGTTTCGCTGTTGCTCAAACGTGGCCAGCAGGAATACAGCTTCCCCTGTGTGGTGACGCGCGCCTTCGGCAACAAGGTGGGGGTGCGTCTGGTCAGTCTCTCCACCCGTGAACACATCGATTTCATTCAGTGCACCTTCGCCCGCGCCGATACCTGGGCGCTGTGGCAGGACGGGTTCCCTGAAGACCGGCCGATCGAAAGCCTGCGCGACGTGCTGGCGTTGGGCTTCCGCGGCTATGTGCGCATGGCGGACTACGCGCCGCCGCTGGTGCGCGGCCTGCTGGTCGGGGTCACTTCGCTGACCGCCTGGGTAGTGTCGTTTATTCCGCGCGGCGTCGGCAGGGATCCGACCTTGGGTCAACAAGAAACCGTGGGTTAGCTGCGAGTTCAACCGCCCGCTCACTCGCCCGGTGAACAGGCTCCAACATTGATGATGATACGATGACGAGAAAAATAACCTGGTTAACTGCTCTGGCCTTAGGCATCAGCACCCTGTCGCAGGCCGAAACCGCCACCGCGCCGACCGTGGCGGCCCAGCCGCCGATCGCCGCGGCGGCCGATACGGCGACCGCGCAGCAGGATCCGAATGCGCCGGTGCGCGACGTGTCGCTGCCGTTCGCGCAGATAGCGCCGCCGCCGGGCACCTTTGTTCTGCGCGGCACCCGGCCGGACGGGCAGATCGAGTTCGGCGTGCGCAGCGATGAGGTGGTCTCGCAGGCGATGCTCGACCTGGAATTTACGCCGTCGCCGGCGCTGATCCCGGTCGAGTCGCACGTCAAGGTCTATCTGAACGACGAACTGATGGGCGTGACCACGATCTCCAAAGAGCAGCTGGGCAAGCCCAATCGCATCCAGATGGCGATCGATCCGCGCTATATCACCGATTTTAACCGCGTCCGGCTGGTGTTCGTCGGCCATTATCAGAACATCTGCGAAAACCCGGCCAGCACTTCGTTGTGGCTCGACGTCAGCCAATCCAGCGCGCTGAAGCTGCGTTTCCAGACGCTGCCGGTGAAAAACGAGCTGTCGCACTTCCCTGAGCCGTTCTTCGACAGCCGCGACAATCGGCCGCTGACGCTGCCGATGGTATTCGCCGGCCAGCCTGATCTCGCCCAGCAGCGCGCGGCGGGCATTCTGGCCTCCTGGTTCGGCAGCAAGGCGCAGTGGCGCGGGCAATCCTTCCCGACGCTGTACAATGCGCTGCCGGCGCAGCACGCGGTGGTGTTCGCCACCAACTCACAGCGCCCGGATTTCCTGCGCGATTATCCGGCGGTCAACGGCCCGACGGTGGAGATGATCAGCCACCCCGACAATCCGTACGTCAAACTGCTGTTGATTCAGGGGCGTGACGACAACGATTTGATCACCGCGGTGAAGGGTATCGCGCAGGGTAACATCCTGTTCCGCGGCCAGAACGTGACGGTGGACAAGGTGGAACAGCTCGCGGCGCGCCAGCCTTACGACGCGCCGAACTGGGTGCGCACCGATCGGCCGATGACCTTCGCCGAGCTGCAGCAATATGCCGAACAGCTGCAAACCAGCGGCATCGAACCCGGCCCGATTTCGCTGACCATGAACCTGCCGCCGGATCTGTTCCTGATCCGCAGCACCGGCATCGACATGCACCTGAAATACCGTTATACCGCGCCGCGCATTCAGGACGGTTCGCGGCTGAGCGTCAGCCTGAACAACCAGTTCGTGCAGGCTTACTCGCTGGTGCCGGAACACGAGCAGGGCGCGCAGCTGCTGCGACTGCCGCTGACGCAGGGGCTGCTCGACTCTGACAGGAACGTCAGCATCCCGGCGTTGCGGCTGGGCGCCACCAACCAGCTGCGCTTTGACTTTGACTACACCACGCTGCTGGCCAGCGGCGCGGAAGGGCGCTGCGAAACCTACTCCTTCACGCAAAACCACGCGGTGATCGACGGCGCGTCCACCATCGATTTCTCCGGCTATCGCCACTTTATGGCGATGCCGGATTTGCGCGCCTTCGCCAACGCCGGCTTCCCGTTCAGCCGCCTGGCGGATCTGTCGCAAACGCTGGTGTTGGTGAACCAGAAACCGCAGCCGGCGCAGGTCAGCGCGCTGCTGAACGCGCTCGGCGTGATCGGCGCGCAAACCGGCTACCCGGCGCTGGCCTTTACGCTGAGCGACGACTGGTCGCAGGCCAAGGATCGTGACGACGATATCCTGATGATCGGCACCATTCCGCCGGCGCTGCGCGACGACAAGAAAATCAGCCTGCTGGTGGACGCCACTCAAAGCTGGGTGAAGCAGCCGACGCGCCAACCGCCGTTGCCGAGCGCGGAATTGCTGGCGGAGGACGCCAAGCCGGACAGCAAAACCACCGTCAGCTCCGAGGGCGCAATGTCGGCGATCATCGGTGTGCAATCGCCGTTCAACGATCAGCGCAGCATCGTGGCGCTGCTGGCGGACAGCCCGCGCGGCTATGAGTTGCTGAACAATGCCCTGCTGGACAGCGGCAAGCGCGCCGCGGTGTTCGGCTCGGTGGCGGTGATCCGCGAATCGGGGGTCAACAGCCTGCGCGTCGGCGATGTTTACTATGTCGGCCACCTGCCTTGGTGGGAGCGGCTGTGGTATGCCCTCTCCACCCATCCGGTCCTGCTGGCGGTGCTCGCGGTGGTGCTGGTGGTGATCCTGGGGCTGATGCTGTGGCGCGGCCTGAAGGCCTTCAGCCGGCGGCGTCTGGCGCCTGAAGATCGGGATTGACGGCGGTGAACGCGATGCTGCAACGCCTGTCGCTCGGCATGCTGCTGCTGTGCGCTTTCAGCGCGGCGGCGGCCTGCGAGTGGCCGGGCTGGCAACAGTACAAGCAGTTCTACATCAGCCCACAGGGACGGGTGATCGACCCGAGCAGCCCGAACAAAATCACCACCTCTGAGGGCCAGAGTTACGGCCTGTTCTTCGCCCTGGTGGCCAATGACCGGCCGACCTTCGACCAGCTGTTGACCTGGACGGAGAACAATCTGGCGGCGGGCGATCTCAGCGCCCGTTTGCCCGCCTGGCTGTGGGGCGAGAGCGACGATAAGCAGTGGAAGGTGCTGGACGCCAACTCGGCGTCGGACGCCGATCTGTGGATCGCCTACAACCTGCTCGAAGCCGGCCGCCTGTGGAAAAGCCGGCGTTATCAAACCCTGGGGACGCTGCTGCTGCAACGCATCGGCCGCGAGGAAGTGGCCGACATTCCCGGCCTGGGCCTGATGCTGCTACCGGGCAAAGTCGGGTTCGTGGCGGAAGATCGCTGGCGGCTGAATCCCAGCTACCTGCCGCCGCAGCTGTTGGCGCGTTTTGCGGCGCTGAACGGCCCATGGCGCGCGATGCGCGAGGTCAATCAACGGCTGTGGCTGGACACCGCGCCGCACGGTTTCTCACCGGATTGGGTGGTGTGGCGGGTCGGTGCCGGTTGGCAGCCGGACACCGTCAAGCCGAACGTCGGCAGCTACGACGCCATTCGGGTTTATCTGTGGGCCGGCATGCTGGCGGACGACGATGAACACAAGGCGGCACTGCTTGAACGCTTCCAGCCGATGGCGCAGTTCACTGCCAAACAGGGCGTTCCGCCGGAGAAAACCGATACCGCCAGCGGCAAAACCACCGGAGACGGCCCGGTCGGTTTCTCCGCTTCTGTGCTGCCGATGCTGGCGACGCAGGCTGAAGCGCTGGCGGTGCAGCGGCAGCGCATCAGCGAGCACCCGCCGGGTGACGACGCCTATTTCAGCGCTTCGCTGACGCTGTTCGGTCAGGGGTGGGATCAACAACGTTATCGCTTTAATCGTCAGGGTGAATTGCAACCCTCGTGGGACGGCCAATGCACAACTTCAAAATAAACTGGCTGAATTTGATTCCGCTGAGCCTGGCGATGCTGCCGCAGGCGCGCGCTGCGGAGGCCGTGGCCCCGGAACAGTGGCTGCTGGAACAGGTGCGCATTGGCGAGGCCGGCAACAAGGACGATCTGGTGCGCCAGTCGCTGTACCGGCTCGAGCTGATGGATCCGAACAACCCGGACGTGATCGCCGCGCGCATGCGTTTGGCGCTGCGGCAGGGCAACCTGGCGCTGGCGCAGCAGCAGCTGGACAAGCTGAAAACCCTCGCGCCACAGTCCAGCGCCTATCGCCAGGCGCAAATGAACATGCTGCTGACCCAGCCGGAAACCCGGCAAAAGCTGCAGCAGGCGCGTCTGATGGCGACCGCCGGCCGGTTGCCGGAAGCCAAGGCGCAGTACGATGCGCTGTTTCACGGCGAGCCGCCGACGCTCGATCTGGCGGTGGAATACTGGCGGCTGGTGGCGCGTTTGCCGGGGCAGGAGGCGAAGGCGTTAAAGCAGCTGCAGGCGCTGGATCAGCAATATTCAGGCAATGTGGCGCTGCGTATGTCGCTGGCGCGTATGCTGTTCAGTCAGAACCAGGACGCGCAGGCCTATGAACTGCTGCAGAAGATCGCCGCCGATCCGGCCGGGCGCGGCGATGCCGCCGATCTGTGGCTGGACAAGGTCAAAGCGATGCCGGTCAGCGCGCAGAGCGTGGCGGCGCTCAACCGCTTCCTCGGCGTGTTCGACACTGGCGATCAGGCGACCAGCGCCCGCGAAGAGCTGGCCAGACAGCAGAAATTGTTGGCCGATCCGGCCTATCAGGCGCGGGTGCGCGGCCTGGCGCAGGTGGATAAAGGCGGCAGCCGGGCAGCCATTCCTGAGTTGCAAAAGGCGCTGGCGGCGGCGCCGAACGACGCCGAGGTGCTGGGGGCGCTCGGCCAGGCCTACTCGCGCGCCGGCAACCGCCCGCAGGCGCTGAAGCTGTTTCGCCAGGCGCTGGCGGCCGACAAGAACGGCTACGACAGCGGCAAGTGGCAGAGCCTGATCAAAAGCACCAGCTACTGGCTGGCGATCGACGAGGGCGACAAGGCGCTGAAGGCCGGCAATCTCGCGCTGGCCCGGCAGAAATATCAGCAGGCGCGCCAGCTCGACGACAGCGACGGCGATGCGTTCATCGGCCTGGGCGATGTGGCGGTGGCGAGCAAGGATGACGCCGCGGCGGAAGGGTTTTATCAGCAGGCGTTGCGACGCGATCCCGGCAACGGCAGCGCGCTGCGCGGCCTGGTGAATATCTATCAGCGCCAGTCGCCGGAAAAAGCGCTGGCCTACCTCAACGGCCTGCCGCGCAGCCAACAGGCCAAGCTGCGCAGCACCCTCGACGGACTGCGGCTCGATATGTTGAAGCAGCAGGCGGAGACGCTGGCGGCACAGCAGCAGTGGCGGCAGGCGGCAGAAATCTATCGCCGCGCTCAGCCGATGGATCCCGACGACGTCTGGCTGACCTATCGCTATGCGCAGGCGCTGCGTCAGGCCGGGCAGCCGCAGCAGGCAGACGCTCTGTTCCGGCAGCTGGCGCAGCGCCAACATGCCAATCCGCAGCTGACCTACGCCTATGCGCTCTATCTTTCCGGCAGCGATCGCGACAGGCAGGCGCTGGCACAACTCAATACGCTGCCTGCGGCACAGTGGAACGACAACATGCGCGAGCTGGCGCAGCGGCTGAAAATGCAGGCGGTAATCGAGCATGCCGAACGGCTGCGGGCGGCCGGTGACGAACCGGCGGCGGAAGCCTATCTGCGCCGGCAGCCGGCGGACACGCGCATCGATTTGCTGCTGGCCGACTGGGCACTGGCGCGCGGGGAGTATGCGGCGGCGCTGGACGACTATCAGCGGGTGAAACGGCGTGAGCCGAACAACCCGGATGCGCAGCTGGGCGAGATCGAAGCCTATGTGGCGCAGGGGGATCTGGACGCGGCGCGTCAACGGCTTAAAACCGAACCGCAGCCACAAGACGCTTCGCTCAACAGCCAGCGGCGAGTCGCCAACGCCTGGGGGGCGGTCGGCGATCCGCAGCAGGCCGAAGCTATCTTCGGCCGACTGAAAACGGCGGCGGCTTCGGAGCCCGTCGGACAGACCAAGGCGCTGGTTTACCGTGACGCCGCCCGGCTGGAGCGGGCTCAGCAACAGCCTGAGCGGGCGCAGCAGGATTACCGCCAGGCGATGGTGGCCAGCGGCATTACGCCGACGCTGCCGCAGGATAATGACAGCTACACCTATTTGACGCGCAATAATCCGAGCGACGACTGGCTGAAACGCGGCATCAGCTCCGACGCCGCGGATCTGTATCGACAGCAAGACGTGAACGTCACGCTCGATCACGATTACTGGCGCTCGAGCGGCACCGGCGGCATCTCCGACTTCAACGCGCACGACACCATGCTGCAGGTGGACATGCCGCTGCATGACGGGCGTGCCTTCTTGCGCACCGACACCGTGCAGCTGGATGCCGGCCGCTTCTCGACCGACGGCAGCGGCAAATACTACGAAACCTTCGGCACCTGCCACACGCAAGGGTGCCGCGGCGATGAACATCAGAAAACCACCGGCACCAGCGTGGCGGCCGGCTGGAAAAACGATCGCTGGGCCGCCGACATCGGCACGACGCCGATGGGCTTTGAGGTGGTCGACTGGACCGGCGGCCTGGCCTACAGCGGCGACTGGAACCACATTGGTTGGACGCTGGCGGCCTCGCGACGGCCGATCTCCAGCTCGCTGCTGGCGTTCGGCGGCGCCAAAGACCCGAATACCGGCATCACCTGGGGCGGCGTGCGCGCTACCGGCGTCAGCCTGAGCGCCAGCTACGATCGCGGCGAGGCGAACGGCGTCTGGGCCGATCTCAGCGCGCACCAGATTACCGGCAAGAACGTGGCGGACAACCAGCGGCAGCGGTTGATGGCCGGTTACTACTACAAGCTGATCAACGAAGACAATCGCCGCCTGAGCGTCGGGCTCAATACCATGCTGTGGCACTACCAGAAGGATTTGAGCGGCTATTCGCTGGGGCAGGGCGGCTATTACAGCCCGCAGCAATATCTGTCGCTGTCGCTACCGGTCAACTACCGCCAGCGCACCGAGAACTGGTCGTGGGAGCTGGGCGGTTCGGTTTCGCTGTCCCATTCGAAGACCGACAGCCAGCGCCGCTATCCGCTGCAGGGGCTGATCCCGGATTCGTTGCCCGATAAGTTCGCCGTCGAGGACGGCAGCTCTTCGAGCGGCGTCGGTTATACCCTGCGGGCGATCGTCGAACGCCGTCTCAGTTCGCACTGGACGCTCGGCGCCGGCATCGATATCCAACAGGCGAAGGACTATACGCCGAGCCACGCGTTGATTTATCTGCGTTATTCCCTGGCCGGCTGGCAAGGGGATCTCGATTTGCCGCCGCAGCCGCTGACGCCATACGCCGACTTCAAGTAGCCGGGAGGGGAAGATTCGGAGTGTCGGACACCGGGGAGTTTTGTTACCCTGTGTCCGGGTCGCGTTTGTCCGCTTTAGGAAAAGACTGAAACCCGCGATTTTCTTGGTTTTGCCTGCGGCATAGCCAGATAAAAACAGCCGATGATCGAGTATACTCAGCCCGGTTCGAGGGGGCGGGTGAGAGTCAGCCCCCTTTTTGTTTCAGCCCGATTTCACGGAGAGCAGGTTTGCGGGTCAGGCGTTCGTTAACGATTAAGCAGATGGCGACAGTGTCCGGCGTGGCGCTGGTCACGATCTGCATTTTTATCGTGATCCAGTTATTCCACTTTGTGCAGCAGCGCAGGGATGACTACGCCCAGCAACTGGAGAATATCGCTCATTCCGTGCGCCAGCCGCTGGCGGAAGCGGTGCTGCGCATGGACGTGCCGGAAGCCAAAAAGGTGCTGAACACGCTGTTGCCGGTCGGCATTCTCAGCCGGGCGGATATCGTGTTGCCGAACGAGTTTCAGGCGCTGCACGCCAATTTCCCGCCGGAGCGGCCGGTGCCGACGCTGATCGCCCGGCTGTTTGAACTGCCTATCCAAATTTCCGTGCCGCTCTATTCGCTGGAGCGGGTGCCCGCCAACCAGCAGCCGCTGGCCTATCTGGTGCTGCAGGCCGATTCGTTCCGCATGTACCAGTTTATCCTCAGCATTTTGTCGACCATGCTGTCGACCTACCTGCTGCTGGCGCTGATCCTGTCGGTGGCCATCACCTGGTGCATGAACCGGCTGATGGTGCATCCGCTGCGCGCGATGGCCAAAGAGCTGGAGAACATCTCGCAGGACGAAGCGCCCTATCACCAGCTGATGCTGCCGGCGCTGCACCAGGACGACGAGCTCGGCCTGCTGGTGCGCAATTACAACCGCAATCAACAGACGCTGGCCAAGGCGCATGCCGATATGAGCCGCCTGAGCACCCGCCACCCGGTGACCGAACTGCCGAATCCTGCATTGCTGAACGCGTTGCTGGAACAGCATATCGCCTCCAGTCTGCGCCCTGAGCGTTTTAACCTGCTGGTGATCGGCATCGAGACGCTGCATGAAGCGTCTGGCGTGATGAGCCCGGCGATGCGTGAAGCGCTGCTGCTGGCGCTGGCGAAGAAGCTGCGCGGCTGCATCGACGAAAACGGCGTGCTGGCACAGCTGAGCAATACCGAATTCGCCATTCTGGCCAAGGGCATTGAGCGGCCGTTCCACGCCATGCAGCTGGCGCGGCGCATCATGGCGGAGATCAATGCGCCGTTGACGCTGGAAGGTCTGGCGCTGCGGCCCAACGCCAGCATCGGCATCGCGCACTACCTCAATCAGGGGGAGAGCGCGGAACAGCTGCTGCGCAGCGCCACCTCGGCAATGATGTCCGCGCACCGCGAAGGAAAAAATCAGATCCTGTTCTTCGAACCCAGCCTGACGGAACGCACGCAGAAGCGGCTGACGCAGGAGAGTGAGATCCTGCACGGCATCGAGCAGCGGCATTTCACGCTGTTCCTGCAGCCGCAGATCGACATGCAGTCCAACGAGGTGATCGGCGCCGAAGCGCTGCTGCGTTGGCAACAGTATGACGGCAGCTATACCCTGCCGGCCGACGTTATCCCGCTCGCGGAAGAGCTGGGCGTGATCGTGCCTCTCGGCAACTGGGTGCTGGAAGAGTCTTGCCGTATCCTGGCGGACTGGCAGCAACGCGGCATTGCGCTGCCGCTGGCGGTTAACGTTTCCGGTATTCAGATGCAGGATGAAGCGTTCGTCCCGCATCTGAAAAACCTGCTGGCGCAGTATCGGATCGATCCGCGCAAGCTGCTGCTGGAGATCACCGAGACGGTACGCATCGACGATCTCGATCGCGCCCTGGCGCTGCTGCGCGAGTTGCACGACCTGGGGCTGTCGATCGCGCTGGACGACTTCGGCATGGGCTACTCCAGCCTGGAGTACCTCAACCGCTTGAAATCCCTGCCGATCGATTTGATTAAGATCGACCGCAGTTTCATTCAGGGGCTGCCGGGCGACGATGCGATGGTGCGCATCGTCAGTTCGATCTCCGAAGTGCTGGCGTTGCCGGTGATGGCCGAAGGCGTGGAAAACGCCGAACAGCGTGACTGGCTGCTGCAGCACGGCATTCGCAGTGGGCAAGGATTCCTGTTCGCTCGGCCGCTGCCGCGCGAAGCGTTCGAAGCCGAGTTTTGCCGCGCGGCGCCGTGAGCGTCGCGATACCTTTCCGGTACTTTTCCTCGTCCGAAAATCGCCATTCTTTATCTACCTCTTTTGCGTTAGTGCAAACAAAGGCTTACGCAATTTTCAGCTTTGCACCCCGACTGACGCGTTTCAGCTCTTAAATTCACATCAACCCCACACGGTGGGTGCAACAAATTATTTCCATGTTGTTAAGTGGGTGTTATTTTCCGCGCAAGCGATGAACAGGCTGGATTTTTAGACTGCTGCCTGGTGCGTGTCTTCCCCCCATAGGATGTTCATATGAAAACAACGATCTTTAAGAGCCTCTATTTTCAGGTGCTGACGGCGATCACGCTGGGTATCCTGCTTGGCCATTTCTACCCTGACCTTGGCGCCGAGATGAAACCTCTGGGCGATGGCTTCGTCAAACTGATCAAGATGATCATCGCGCCGGTGATCTTCTGCACCGTGGTGACCGGCATCGCCGGCATGGAAAGCATGAAGGCGGTGGGGCGCACCGGCGCCATCGCGCTGCTGTATTTTGAAATCGTCAGCACCATTGCGCTGATTATCGGCCTGGTGATCGTCAACCTGGTGCAACCGGGCGCCGGCATGAACGTCGATCCCGGCACGCTGGACGCCAAAGCGGTGGCGATCTACGCCGAGCAGGCGCAGCAGCAGGGCATCATTCCGTTCCTGCTGGATATCATCCCCGGCAGCGTGATCGGCGCGTTCGCCAGCGGCAACATTCTTCAGGTGCTGCTGTTCGCGGTACTGTTCGGCTTCGCCCTGCATCGTCTGGGCGACAAAGGGCAGCTGATCTACAACGTGATCGACAGCTTCTCGCGGGTGATTTTCGGCATCATCAACATGATCATGCGCCTGGCGCCGCTGGGGGCCTTCGGCGCCATGGCGTTTACCATCGGTAAATACGGCGTCGGCACGCTGGTGCAACTCGGCCAGCTGATCGTGTGCTTCTATATCACCTGCATCCTGTTCGTGGTGGTGGTGTTGGGCAGCATCGCCCGCGCCAACGGCTTCAGCATCTTCAAATTCGTCAACTACATCAAAGAAGAGCTGCTGATCGTGCTGGGAACCTCGTCGTCCGAATCCGCGCTGCCGCGCATGCTGGATAAAATGGAGAAGTTGGGCTGCAAGAAATCGGTGGTGGGTCTGGTGATCCCGACCGGATACTCCTTCAACCTGGATGGCACCTCTATCTACCTGACCATGGCTGCGGTGTTTATCGCTCAGGCGACCAACACCCACATGGATATCATGCATCAGATTACCCTGCTGGTGGTGTTGCTGCTCTCCTCCAAAGGGGCGGCGGGCGTGACCGGCAGCGGCTTTATCGTTTTGGCCGCCACCATCTCCGCCGTAGGCCACCTGCCGCTGGCCGGCCTGGCGCTGATCCTCGGCATCGACCGCTTTATGTCGGAAGCCCGCGCGCTGACCAACCTGGTGGGCAATGGCGTGGCGACCGTGGTCGTGGCCAAATGGTGTAATCAGCTGGATGAGAAACAGCTGAAAGACACCCTGAACAACAAAAATACCGGCGCGGACAAAACGCTGCCTTCCGCCTGATTTCGGCGGTAAATCACCGGCCGCAGCCGCGGCCGGTGAGCTTCTTCCCCTGCCTCGTAACGATTTTTTGCATTAAAAACCCCGCAATCTATTATTTTTCACTCTAATGAGTGACATCCGCAAAGGCGCGCGGTCTAACACGATGGTACACTTTCTGCTTTCCGCCCCACTGTGAAACTCAGGGCGTATTTTTATGATTCCATTGAATGGAATACACGCATTTGCATAAGAAATTGGATAGTCATTAAGTAGGGGTTCACATGCAGGGCACCAGAATTCATCTTATAGTTGGTGGGCTGCTACTGGCGGCAGCCAGTAGCAGCGTGCAGGCTGAAGCACTACAACCCGATCCTGCCTGGCAGCAGGGGGCGCTGGCCAACGGGTTTTCATGGCAGATTCTCGATACGCCGCAGCGGCCAAGCGACCGCGTGGAACTGCGGCTGATCGTCAATACCGGCTCTCTGGTGGAGTCTTCGCAGCAGACCGGTTTCGCCCATCTGCTGCCGCGGCTGGCGTTGGCGCGCAGCGAAAGCTTTACCGCGCCGCAGCTGCGAGCCCTGTGGCAACAGAGCGTGGATAACGAGCGGCCGCTGCCGCCGGCGATCATCTCGTATGATTTCACCATGTATAACCTCAGCCTGCCGAACAACCGGCCCGACCTGCTGAAAGAAGCGCTGGCCTGGCTGGCGGACACCACCGGCAAACTGGCGATCGACGAGCATACGGTGCACGCGGTGATGAATTCCAGCATCAATCCGGTCGGCACTTTCCCGCCCAATACCCAAGATGCCTGGTGGCGTTACCGCCTGAAAGGCTCGACGCTGCTGGCGCACGATCCGGCGCAGCCGGCGAAACGGCCGGTCAACCTCGAGCAGCTGAAGAAATTCTATCAGCAGTGGTATACCCCGGACGCCATGACGCTGTTCGTGGTCGGCAAGGTCGACAGCCGCAGCCTGGGCGAGCAGATCAACAAGGCGTTCTCGCCGCTGCAGGGCAAACGTGAAACCCCGGCCCCGATGCCGACCCTGACGCCGCTGCCGCAGCAGCCGGTGAGCCTGATCAGCGAGCAGGTGAAACAGGATACGCTGTCGATCATGTGGGATTCGCCGTGGCACCCGATTCGCGATTCGCAGAGCCTGCTCCGTTACTGGCGTGGCGATCTCGCCCGCGAGGCGCTGTTCTGGCATCTTCAGCAGACGCTGGAAAAAAGCGACCAGAAGAGCCTGCATCTGGGCTTTGACTGCCGCGTGCAGTACCAGCGTGGGCAGTGCGCCATCCATCTGGATACGCCGAACAACAATCTGAACGGCAGCCTGGGCTTTATCGCCCGCGAGCTGGCCAACGTGCGTGATAACGGTCTGTCGAAAGAGGAATTCGATGCGCTGCTGGCGCAGAAAAACGATCAGCTGAGCAAGCTGTTCGCCACCTACGCCCGCACCGACACCGATGTGCTGATGAGCCAGCGCCTGCGTTCGCAGCAGAGCGGGGTGGTGGATATCGCGCCGGAGCTGTATCAGAAACTGCGCCAGGAATTCCTGTCCAGCCTGACGCTGGAGACGCTGAATCAGGCGCTGAAGCTGCAGCTGTCTCAGGAGGCGACCCTGGTGCTGATGCAGCCGAAAGGTGAGCCGGAAATGAGCATGAAGCAGCTGCAGGAAACCTATGACGGCATCATGATGCCGGCGCCGGCGGTGGTGACGGAAGAAGCCAAACCGGCCGACACCGCGGTGGCTGCGCCGGTGACGGACGCCGGCGCGCAGTAATTCGCAGCAGGGGGCGCAGGCCCCCTAGTTACGGTACAGCACCTTGATGATGTGGTAACCGAACTGGGTTTTGACCGGGCCGTAAGGTTTGAGCAGCGGGATGCTGAACACCGCTTTATCGAACGCCGGCACCATCGCGCCCTTGTTGAATTCGCCCAGCGAGCCGCCGTTGCGTTTTGACGGGCAGCTCGAATATTTGCGTGCCAGCGTGTCGAAGCTGACACCGCGCTTCAGCTTGGCCAGCAGCTCGTTGGCCAGCTTTTCATTGTCTACCAGAATGTGCAGGGCGCACGCCGTTTTTGCCATGGTATTGCCTTTGTCGATGCGAAAATTGCGCTGATTATACCCGCTAAATCTCATCGGCGCTTTCTGCTACAATTCCCTTCCACGTTTTACAGTTGAGCAAGCCAGCACCATGCGATTAAACCCCAGCCAACAACAAGCCGTCGAATTCGTTACCGGGCCCTGCCTGGTGTTGGCCGGCGCCGGTTCCGGCAAGACGCGCGTTATCACCAACAAGATAGCCCACCTGATCCACCACTGCGGCTATCAGGCGCGGCACATCGCCGCCGTGACCTTTACCAACAAGGCCGCACGCGAGATGAAAGAGCGCGTGTCGCAAACCCTGGGGCGCAAAGAGGCGCGCGGACTGATGATTTCCACCTTCCATACCCTGGGGCTGGAGATCATCAAGCGGGAATACGTGGCGTTGGGGATGAAGTCCAACTTCTCGCTGTTCGACGATCAGGATCAGCTGGCGCTATTGAAAGAGCTGACCGAAAAGTGGCTGGAAAGCGACAAAACGCTGGTGGCGCAGCTGATTTCGACCATCTCCAACTGGAAAAACGACCTGATCGATCCCCAGCGGGCGGCAGAGTTGGCGCGCTCGGAACGCGACAAGCTGTTCGCCCACTGCTACGGTCTTTACCACGCCCATATGCGGGCGTGCAATGTGCTGGACTTCGATGACCTGATCCTGCTGCCGACGCTGCTGTTGCAACGCAACGAAGAGGTGCGCGAACGCTGGCAGCAGCGCATCCGCTATCTGCTGGTGGATGAGTATCAGGATACCAACACCAGCCAATACGAGCTGGTGAAGCTGCTGGTGGGCAACCGCGCGCGCTTTACCGTGGTGGGCGACGACGACCAGTCGATCTACTCCTGGCGCGGCGCGCGGCCGCAGAACCTGGTGTTGCTGAAGGAAGATTTCCCGGCGCTGCAGGTGATCAAGCTGGAGCAAAACTACCGTTCCAGCGAGCGCATTTTGAAGGCGGCCAACATTCTGATCGCCAATAACCCACACGTGTTTGAAAAGCGGCTGTTTTCTGAGCTGGGGTATGGCGAAGAGCTGAAGGTAGTGACCGCCAACAATGAGGATCACGAAGCCGAGCGGGTGGTAGGGGAGCTTATCGCCCACCACTTCGTGAAAAAGACCAATTACGGCGACTATGCGATCCTGTACCGCGGCAATCACCAGTCGCGGGTGTTTGAAAAGATGCTGATGCAGAACCGTATCCCGTACAAGATTTCCGGCGGCACCTCGTTCTTCTCGCGCCCCGAGATCAAGGATCTGCTGGCTTACCTGCGCGTGCTGACCAACCCGGAAGACGACAGCGCCTTTCTGCGCATCGTCAATACCCCCAAGCGTGAGATCGGCCCGGCAACGCTGCAGAAGCTTGGCGAGTGGGCCAACCAGCGCAACAAAAGTTTGTTCCATGCCAGCTTCGATCTGGGGCTGAGCCAGCACTTGACCGGACGCGGGCTGGAATCGCTGCAGCGCTTCACCCATTGGCTGGGCGGCATCGCCCAGCAGGCGGAACGTGAGCCAGTGGCGGCGGTGCGCGATCTGATCCGCGGCGTGGATTATGAGAGCTGGCTGTTTGAAACCTCGACCAGCCCGAAGGCCGCCGAAATGCGGATGAAAAACGTCAACACGCTGTTCGGTTGGATGACGGAAATGCTGGAAGGCAACGATCTGGACGAGCCGATGACGCTGACCCAGGTCGTGACGCGCTTCACCCTGCGTGACATGATGGAACGCGGCGAAAGTGAAGAGGAGCTGGATCAGGTGCAGCTAATGACGCTGCACGCCTCAAAGGGGCTGGAGTTCCCTTACGTGTTCCTGGTGGGCATGGAAGAGGGGCTGCTGCCGCACCAGAGCAGCATCGACGAAGACAATGTCGATGAAGAGCGGCGTCTGGCCTATGTAGGGATCACCCGCGCGCAAAAAGAGCTGATTTTCACCCTGTGCCGCGAGCGCCGTCAGTACGGCGAGCTGGTGCGGCCGGAGCCGAGCCGGTTCCTGCTGGAGCTGCCGCAGGACGATTTGGCGTGGGAAACCGAACGCAAAGTGGTGAGCCCGCAGGAGCGGATGCAGAAGGGGCAGAGCCATCTGGCCAATATCCGCGCCCAGCTGGCCAAGGCCAAAGGCGGGAATTAAAAAGAAAGGGCGCGATTCGCGCCCTGGTCATGTCAACGTTGTTCTTCCAACCGCAGCGTCCAGTGGACGTAGCTCTGCCAGTGGCTTTCCTGCTCCAGCGCCTCGGCGCGCAGCGGATGCTGTTCCAGCCAGCCCGGCGGCAAGATCACCGTCAGTTCATCGTCCTGATTGGCGCGTAACCGCACCGCCGGCAGCGTGTCGTCGCGGCGGCGGCTGGCGAAGATGATCGCCAGGCGCAAAATGCGGCACAGGCGCTGCGCAGTGCGCGGCGGCAGGGCGTTTTGCTGGTTCAACAGCGACAGGTCGAGGGTGTTGCTCTGATTTTGCAGCAGGGTGGCCAGCAGTTTTTTCTGCGCCGGGGTAAAGCCGGGTAAGTCCAGGTGGCGGATCAGGTAGGCGGCGTGTTGCGGCGCCTGCTTGAAATCGACGCTGAGGCCGAGTTCGTGGATCAGGCTGGCGCTGTGCAACAGCTCGCGACATCGCGCATCCAGCTGCCACTCGTTGGCGACCTGCTGGGAGAAGTTGGCGGCGAGCTGGCTGACGCGTTCGGCCTGCTCGGTGTCGATCAGGTAGCGGCGCTGCAGGTTGCGGATGGTGCGGATGCGAATATCCTGCTCCACCGGCAGATGCAGCATGCCGTAAACCAGACCTTCACGCAGCGCCCCGCCGGCCAGCATCATGCTCTCGATGCCCAGCTCCTGGAAGATGGCCAACAGGATGGACAGGCCGCTCGGGAACACCAGCGCGCGCTCCAGCGTCAACCCTTCGATCTCCAGCTCTTCCAGCTTGCCGCACTGAATGGCGCGCTGTTTCAGCTGGCGCAGTTTGGGCAGGGTGATGCGCTCATCCATGCCCTGCGCCACCATGATCTCCTGCAGCGCTTGCACGGTGCCGGAAGCGCCGACGCAGATCTGCCAACCTTGTTGGCGCAATTGCGGTGCGATCGGCCGCACCATTTCGCGCGCGGCCTGTTCGGCGCGCTCGAAGTTTTCTTGCCCAAGGTTGCGATCGCTGAAGTAGCGCTCCAGCCAGGTGACGCAGCCCATCGACAGGCTATACAGCTGCGTTGCCTGTGCGCCGGTGCCGGTGACCAGTTCGGTGCTGCCGCCGCCGATGTCGACGACCAGCCGACGATCCGGCCCGCCGGTGGTGTGCGCGACGCCGTGATAGATCAGCCGTGCCTCTTCTTCGCCGCTGATCACCTGTACCGGGCAGCCGAGGATTTGCTCGGCGGCCTGCAGGAACTCATCGGCGTTGGACGCCAGACGCAGCGTGGCGGTGGCGACGACGCGGATCTGCTCGCGTGGTATGTCCTGCAGGCGTTCGGAGAACAGCCGCAGGCACTGCCAGCCGCGTTGCATGGCCTCATGCGACAGGTGATTGTTCTGATCCAGCCCGGCCGCCAGGCGCACTTTGCGCTTGATCCGCGCCAGAGTCTGAATGCTGCCGGCCACCTCGCGCACTACCAACATGTGGAAGCTGTTGGAGCCGAGATCGATGGCAGCATAAAGCGTGCTGGAGCTGAGCATGGCGATCAGCTCGAACGTTTACGGTTGTTGCGCGGCGCGCCGCCGCGACGTGGCGCGGAGTTGCGACGTGGGCCGTTGCCGCCGCGCGGACGCGACAGGCGCTTCGGCGCCGGCAAATCGGTCAGCAGCGCATCGCTGTTGTACTTGCTCACCGGAATGCTGTGGTCGATATAGGTCTCGATCGCCGGCAGGTTGAGCGCGTACTCTTCACACGCCAGGCTGATGGAGTGGCCGCTGGCGCCTGCTCGGCCGGTACGGCCGATGCGGTGCACGTAGTCTTCGCAGTCGTCAGGCAGATCGTAGTTGAAGACGTGCGTGACGGAAGGGATGTGCAGACCGCGCGCGGCGACGTCGGTGGCGACCAGAATATCGAGATTGCCTTTGGTGAAGTCGTCGAGGATGCGCAGGCGTTTTTTCTGCGCCACGTCACCGGTCAGCAGGCCGACGCGGTGACCGTCGGCGGCCAGGTGGCCCCAGATGTCTTCGCAGCGGTGCTTGGTGTTGGCGAAGATGATGGCGCGATCCGGCCACTCTTCTTCGATCAGTGTCTGCAGCAGACGCATTTTTTCTTCGTTGGACGGGTAGAACAGCTCTTCTTTAATGCGGTGGCCGGTTTTCTGTTCCGGTTCCACTTCAACATATTCGGCGTTGTTCATCTGCTCGAAGGCCAGTTCGCGTACGCGATAGGACAGGGTAGCGGAGAACAGCATGTTCAGGCGTTGATCGGCCGCAGGCATGCGGCGGAACAGCCAACGGATGTCTTTGATAAAGCCAAGATCGTACATGCGATCGGCTTCATCCAGCACGACGACCTGCATCGCGCCGAGATCGACATAGTTCTGTTTGGTGTAATCGATTAAACGGCCGGTGGTGCCAATCAGAATGTCCACGCCGCTTTCCAGCACTTTCAGCTGTTTGTCGTAGCCGTCGCCGCCGTAGGCCAGGCCCAGTTTCAGGCCGGTGCTCTGGGAGAGCGCTTCCGCATCGGAGTGGATTTGCACCGCCAGTTCACGCGTAGGCGCCATGATCAAGGCGCGCGGCTGATTGGTCTGGCGATCCTGTTTCGCCGGGTGAGTCAGCAAATAGTGAAAAGTAGACGCCAAAAACGCCAGCGTCTTTCCGGTACCGGTTTGCGCCTGACCTGCAACGTCACGCCCGGAGAGCGTGAGCGGCAATGCTAACGCCTGGATGGGCGTGCAATTGTGAAACCCTTTTTTCTCAAGGGCTTCAAGGACTAACGGGTGCAGGGCGAAGTCGGAAAACTTCTGTTCGGTCAAGTGTGTTTTGCTCATAGTGTGGTAGAATATCAGCTAACTATTGCTTTACGAAAGCACATCCGTTGAAATAAACGCGGTGCAATAAAATCACCTTGAGTTGGTTAATGCTACACCAACAAGGTAGACATAATCCTGTGGAGTAGAACATGAGCGATAAAATTATTCACCTGACTGACAGCAGCTTCGAAGCTGACGTGCTGAAAGCGGAAGGGCCGATCCTGGTCGATTTCTGGGCTGAATGGTGTGGGCCGTGCAAGATGATTGCTCCGATTCTGGATGAGATTGCCGAAGAGTTCGAAGGCAAACTGACCATCACCAAGCTGAATATCGATCAGAACCCGGCTACCGCGCCTAAGTACGGTATCCGTGGCATCCCTACGCTGTTGCTGTTCAAGAACGGTGAAGTGGCCGCGACCAAGGTTGGCGCGTTGTCCAAAGGTCAGCTCAAAGATTTCCTGAACGCGAATCTGTAATCGGGCGGGAAGCCCAGTATCAGGCGCCTGGCGGTGATGTTCAATTCACCGCTAGACGCCTGCCAAGAAGCGTGTTAAGTTTAACCACACTGCATATAGAACTTGCCCGAAGTTTTAAATCTAAAGAGTTTGAATCTAAAGCTATACTCTGTGTCGAATCACTGGCGTTGAAAGTAAACTGAACTCAGCCCGTGTTTTGGCAATCAAACGGTTTTGCAAAAATCATTTTTAAGGTACCTTCGATCTTCAACCGTCAATGCGTGCGCCCGATGTAAGCCATTTCTTACCGCGACGGCTCTGCGCCCGGTGATCGAACGTCCAGTAAACAGGCACGCATTTCGCTGCCATACCATTCACGATACAAGTTCGAGACATACCCCGAGTTTAAGAACCCACCACTATGAATCTTACCGAATTAAAGAATACGCCGGTTTCTGAGCTGATTACTCTCGGCGAAAATATGGGGCTGGAAAACCTTGCCCGTATGCGCAAGCAGGACATTATCTTCTCCATTCTGAAGCAACATGCGAAAAGCGGAGAAGATATCTTCGGCGACGGCGTGCTCGAGATATTGCAGGATGGATTCGGTTTCCTCCGCTCTGGAGACAGTTCCTACCTCGCCGGTCCCGACGACATCTACGTATCCCCTAGCCAAATCCGCCGCTTCAACCTCCGCACTGGTGACACCATTTCCGGTAAGATTCGTCCGCCAAAAGAAGGCGAGCGCTATTTTGCCCTGTTGAAAGTCAACGAAGTCAACTACGACAAGCCGGAAAACGCCCGCAGCAAGATCCTGTTCGAGAACTTGACGCCGCTGCACGCCAATTCTCGTCTGCGGATGGAGCGCGGCAACGGCTCGACCGAAGACCTGACGGCGCGCGTACTGGATCTGGCGGCGCCTATTGGCCGCGGCCAGCGTGGCCTGATCGTGGCACCGCCGAAAGCCGGTAAAACCATGCTGCTGCAGAATATTGCGCAGAGCATCGCCTACAACCACCCAGACTGCGTGCTGATGGTGCTGCTGATCGATGAACGTCCGGAAGAAGTGACCGAGATGCAGCGCCTGGTGAAAGGCGAAGTGATCGCCTCGACCTTCGACGAGCCGGCTTCGCGTCACGTGCAAGTGGCCGAAATGGTGATCGAGAAGGCCAAGCGCCTGGTTGAGCACAAGAAAGACGTGATCATTCTGCTCGACTCCATCACCCGTCTGGCGCGTGCCTACAACACCGTGGTACCGGCCTCTGGTAAGGTGCTGACCGGTGGTGTGGACGCCAACGCCCTGCATCGTCCGAAGCGTTTCTTCGGTGCGGCGCGTAACGTGGAAGAGGGCGGCAGCCTGACCATCATCGCGACCGCGCTGGTTGATACCGGTTCGAAGATGGACGAAGTGATCTACGAAGAATTTAAAGGTACCGGCAACATGGAATTGCATCTGGCGCGTAAAATCGCCGAGAAACGCGTATTCCCTGCGATCGATTACAACCGCTCCGGTACCCGTAAAGAAGAGCTGCTCACCACTTCCGAAGAGCTGCAGAAAATGTGGATCCTGCGCAAAATCATTCACCCGATGGGTGAGATTGACGCGATGGAGTTCCTCATTAATAAGTTGGCGATGACCAAAACCAACGATGAATTCTTCGATATGATGAAACGCTCATAATTCGTTAAAAAATTCGCTGAACGCCACGCCTAGTCGTGGCGTTTTTCGCTTTTGGCGGATACGATAAGTAGCAGTAATGGAAAAGTAAGTTGTTTCCTCGACTTATTGAGAATTCATCTTGTTTGTCGGTCGGCCCGGTGCCGGTCGGCTTTGCTGCTGTCGTTTTGTCAGCCGATGCGAAGAAAATAGGCATGAATCACCGTTGTCATAGGAAATGACCGAAAGGTGGCGGGGGTCGATGGCACAAGCTATTGCCCGTGGTAAGCTGCCTTATCTTCTACAGAGATCTGTTAACTGTGAACTTACTCACTATGAGTACTGAAATTCTATTTGTTTTCCTGTTTTCTTTGGCTTTTCTCTTTGTTGCCCGCAAGGCGGCAAAACGTATTGGTCTGGTAGATAAACCCAATTATCGCAAACGCCATCAGGGGTTGATTCCGCTGGTCGGCGGTATTTCCGTTTATGCCGGGTTGTGCTTCGCGTTTTGGATTTCCGAACAACCTATCGCGCACGCCAAGCTTTATCTCACCTGCGCCGGCATTCTGGTGTTTGTGGGCGCGCTCGACGATCGTTTCGATATCAGCGTTAAAATCCGCGCCCTGGTGCAGGCGCTGGTCGGCATCGCCATGATGGTGTTCGCCGGTCTGTATCTGCGCAGCTTCGGCCATGTGCTGGGTGACTGGGAGATGCTGCTGGGGCCGTTCGGCTATCTGGTGACGCTGTTCGCGGTATGGGCGGCGATCAACGCCTTCAACATGGTCGACGGCATTGATGGCCTGCTGGGTGGGCTGTCGTGCGTTTCCTTCGGGGCGCTGGGCCTGCTGCTGTACCTGAGCGGCCATCATGAGCTGGCGTTCTGGTGCTTTGCGATGATCGCCACCATCGTTCCCTATATTTTGCTCAACCTCGGCATCCTCGGCCGCCGTTATAAGGTGTTTATGGGGGACGCCGGCAGCACCCTGATCGGCTTTACCGCCATTTGGCTGCTGCTGCAAAGCTCGCAGGGTAAGGCACACTCGATCAACCCGGTGACCGCGCTGTGGATCATCGCTATTCCGCTGATGGACATGATAGCAATCATGTACCGTCGTTTACGCAAGGGGATGAGCCCCTTCTCTCCCGATCGTCAACATATTCACCACCTGATCATGCGCGCCGGCTTTACGCCGCGGCAGGCTTTCGTGTTGATCACCCTGGCGGCCGCATTGCTGGCGGCGGTGGGCGTGATCGGCGAACGCCTGACTTTTATCCCTGAGTGGGTTATGTTGGCATTATTTTTGCTTGCTTTCTTCCTGTACGGTTACTGCATCAAGCGCGCCTGGCGGGTTGCGCGGTACATTAAGCGTATCAAGCGCCGGCTGCGGCGTTCGAGCGATAACAAGCAAGTATCTTAACCAGAGGCTTTTTGGCTGTGATGAATCCAGAAACAACGTCTGACAAGCATACCCCGGCGGTGGATAACGAACTCGATATCCGCGGCCTGTGCTGCACCCTGTGGCGCGGCAAACCGTGGATTATCGGCATTGCGGTGCTGTTCGCGGCGGTCGCGCTGATCGTTTCTTACCTGGTTAAGCAAGAGTGGAGCGCGACCGCAATCACCGACAAACCCACGGTGAATGCGCTGGGTGGTTACTATTCCCAGCAGCAGTTCCTGCGCAATCTGGACGTGCGCACGCTGCCGGCGATGGCCGGCGATCAGCCGAGCATCGCGGATGAAGCGTACAATGAGTTCATCATGCAGCTGGCGGCTTACGACACGCGTCGCGATTTCTGGCTGCAGAGCGATTACTACAAACAGCGTCAGGAAGGGGATGCCCGCGCCGATGCGGCATTGCTCGACGAGTTGATCAATAACATCCTGTTCACGCCGCGCGACGACAAAAAAGTCCCGAACGACGGCGTGAAGCTGACGGCGGAAACCGCCGCAGACGCCAACCGCCTGCTGCGCCAATATGTGGCCTTCGCCAGCCACCGCGCTGCCCTGCATCTGAACGAAGAGATTCAGGGGGCGTGGGCCGCTCGCACTACTTCGATGAAGGCACAGGTCAAGCGCCAGGAAGCGGTGGCGGAGTCGGTTTACAAGCGCGAGCTGAACACCACGCAGCAGGCGTTGAAAATCGCCGAAAGCCAGGGGATCAGCCGCACGCAAACCGACACCCCGGCAGAACAGTTGCCGGATTCGGATCTGTTCCTGCTGGGCCGGCCAATGCTGCAGGCGCGTCTGGAAGGCCTGCAGGCCTCCGGCCCGACCTACGATCTGGATTACGATCAGAATCGCGCAATGTTGGCGACGCTGAACGTTGGCCCGACGTTGGATGAGAAGTTCCAGACCTATCGTTATTTGCGCACGCCGGAAGAGCCGGTAAAACGCGACAGCCCGCGCCGGGTATTCTGGCTGATTCTGTGGGGTGCGATGGGCGCTTTGGTTGGCGCGGGTGTTGCCCTGGCGCGTCGGCCGCGTAGTTAAAAAATAATATAATAATCTGATGCAGGGCGCGTGAGCGCCCCATTCGCAGGCGGGGCCTGCGATTAACCGACCAAAAGAGATTCGCTGTGAAAGTGTTGACTGTTTTCGGCACCAGACCTGAAGCCATTAAAATGGCACCGCTGGTACATGCACTGGCCCAGGATGAGGCCTTTGAAGCAAGAGTCTGCGTAACGGCACAGCATCGTGAGATGTTGGATCAGGTATTGCGGTTGTTCGAGATCACGCCGGATTACGACCTGAACATCATGAAACCCGGCCAGGGGCTAACGGAAATCACCTGTCGCATCCTGGAAGGGCTGAAAGGGGTGCTGGAAGACTTCAAACCGGACGTGGTGCTGGTGCACGGCGATACCACCACCACGCTGGCGACCAGTCTGGCAGCGTTCTATCAACGCATCCCCGTCGGGCATGTCGAGGCCGGGCTGCGTACCGGCAATCTGTATTCTCCCTGGCCGGAAGAGGCCAACCGAAAACTGACCGGCCATCTGGCGATGTACCACTTCGCGCCGACCGAGAACTCGCGCCAAAACCTGCTGCGCGAGCTGCTGCCGGACAACCGTATTTTTGTGACCGGCAATACGGTGATCGACGCGCTGTTCTGGGTGCGCGATCGCGTGATGAGCGATGCTGCGCTGCGCGCCAGCCTGGCGCAGCGTTACCCGTTCCTCGATGCCGACAAAAAACTGATTCTGGTCACCGGCCATCGCCGGGAAAGTTTTGGCGGCGGTTTTGAGCGGATTTGCAGTGCGCTGGCGGAGATCGCCCGCAGCCACCCGGAAGTGCAGGTGGTGTACCCGGTGCATCTCAATCCGAATGTCAGCGAGCCGGTGAATCGCATTTTGAAAGGCATCGACAACGTCATGCTGATCGAGCCGCAGGATTATTTGCCGTTTGTCTATTTGATGACCCACGCTTACATGATCCTGACCGACTCCGGCGGCATTCAGGAAGAGGCGCCCTCGTTAGGCAAGCCGGTGCTGGTGATGCGCGACACCACCGAGCGCCCGGAAGCGGTAGATGCGGGCACGGTGCGCCTGGTCGGCACCGATGTGGCCAAAATTGTTGAAGCGGTGACCCGGCTGTTGACGGACGAAAGCGAATATCACGCGATGAGCCGGGCGCATAACCCATACGGCGACGGGCATGCCTGTCAGCGTATCCTCGAAGCTTTAAAGAATCATCAGGTGACACTATGAGTTTTGACACTATTTCGGTTATCGGCCTGGGTTATATCGGCTTGCCAACGGCGGCGGCGTTTGCTTCCCGCAAGAAAAAAGTGGTGGGCGTAGATGTTAACCAACATGCGGTAGATACCATTAACCGCGGCGCGATCCATATCGTCGAGCCGGATCTGGACAAAGTGGTCAAGGACGCCGTCGACGGCGGTTTCCTGCGGGCGGTGACCAAACCGCTGGCGGCCGATGCGTTCCTGATCGCGGTACCTACGCCGTTCAAGGGCGATCACGAGCCGGATCTGGCTTATGTCGAAGCAGCGGCGAAATCGCTGGCGCCGGTGCTGAAAAAAGGCGATCTGGTGATCCTGGAGTCCACCTCGCCGGTGGGCGCCACTGAACAAATGGCGGACTGGTTGGCGCAGGCGCGCAGCGATCTCAGCTTCCCGCAGCAAGCGGGCGAAGCGGCGGACGTGAATATCGCCTACTGTCCGGAGCGCGTGTTGCCGGGGCAGGTGATGGTAGAGCTGATTCAAAACGACCGAGTGATCGGCGGCATGACGCCGAAGTGCTCGGAACGAGCCAGCGCGCTGTACAAGATTTTCCTCGAGGGGGAATGCGTAGTCACCAACTCACGCACTGCCGAGATGTGCAAGCTGACGGAAAACAGCTTCCGCGACGTGAATATCGCCTTTGCCAACGAACTGTCGTTGATTTGCGCCGAACAGGGGATCAACGTCTGGGAACTGATCCGCCTGGCGAACCGCCATCCGCGGGTGAATATTCTGCAGCCGGGGCCGGGCGTAGGCGGTCACTGCATCGCCGTCGATCCGTGGTTTATCGTGGCGCAAAACCCGCAGCAGGCGCGTTTGATTCACACCGCGCGCCTGGTGAACGACGGCAAACCGCTGTGGGTGGTCGACCGGGTGAAAGCGGCGGTGGCCGATTGCCTGGCCGCCACCGACAAGCGCGCGTCCGAGGTGAAAATCGCCTGCTTCGGCCTGGCCTTCAAACCGAATATCGACGATTTGCGTGAAAGTCCGGCGGTGGAAGTGGCGCACCTGATCGCCGAATGGCACGTCGGCGAAACGCTGGCGGTGGAACCGAACGTCGAACAGTTGCCGAAGTCGCTGGCGGGCCACGTGACGTTGACGCCAATCGCTGAGGCGTTGCAGCAGGCCGATGTGATTGTGATGTTGGTCGATCACCAACAGTTCAAGGCCATCCGGCCGGAAGAGATCAAGCAAAGCTGGGTGGTGGATACCAAGGGAGTCTGGCGTTGAAGCGTATCTTAGTCACCGGCGGCGCCGGTTTCATTGGCTCCGCAGTGGTGCGGCACATCATCGAAGCCACCGGCGACAGCGTGGTGGTAGTGGATAAGCTGACCTATGCCGGTAACCTCGAGTCGCTGGCGGTGGTGGCCGACAGCGAGCGCTATGCTTTCGAGCAGGTCGACATCTGCGATCGTGCCGAGCTGGACCGGGTATTTGCACGCTATCAGCCGGACGTGGTGATGCACCTGGCGGCGGAAAGCCACGTCGATCGTTCTATCGACGGCCCGGCGGCGTTTATCGAGACCAACGTGGTTGGCACTTACACGATGCTGGAAGCGGCGCGCCATTACTGGCAGCCGTTGGCGGCGGAGAAGAAGCAGTCTTTCCGCTTCCATCATATCTCCACCGACGAAGTGTACGGCGACCTGCACGGCACCGACGATCTGTTCACCGAAACCACGCCGTATGCGCCGAGCAGTCCGTATTCCGCCTCCAAGGCATCGAGCGATCATCTGGTGCGTGCCTGGTTGCGCACCTACGGTTTGCCGACCCTCGTGACCAACTGTTCGAACAACTACGGCCCTTATCACTTCCCGGAGAAGTTGATTCCGTTGGTGATCCTGAATGCGGTAGCCGGCAAACCGCTGCCGGTATACGGCAACGGCGCGCAGGTGCGTGACTGGTTGTATGTTGAAGATCACGCGCGCGCGCTCTATCAGGTCGTGACCGAAGGCGTGGTAGGCGAAACTTACAATATTGGTGGCCATAACGAGCGCAAGAATATCGAAGTGGTGCAGACCATTTGCGATCTGCTGGAAGAATTGGCGCCAAATAAACCGCAGGGCGTGACGAACTACCGCGATCTGATCACTTACGTGAAGGATCGCCCAGGCCACGATATGCGTTACGCCATCGACGCCGGCAAAATCGATCGCGAGTTGGGCTGGCGGCCGCAGGAAACGTTTGAAAGCGGCATTCGCAAGACGGTCGCCTGGTATTTGGCTAACGAAACCTGGTGGCGCCGGGTGCAAGACGGTTCTTATGCCGGTGAGCGTTTGGGGTTGTCAGATTAATTTAACGCCGCGTCGCTTTGCGGCGGTGCGGCGGGTTTTGGAGTAAGTATGAAAGGTATTGTGCTGGCTGGCGGTTCCGGTACGCGTCTGCATCCGATCACGCGCGGCGTGTCCAAGCAACTGCTGCCGATTTATGACAAGCCGATGATCTATTACCCGCTGTCGGTACTGATGTTGGCAGGGATCAAAGACATTCTGATTATCTCCACGCCGGAAGATCTGCCTTCTTTCAAGCGTTTGTTGGGCAGCGGCGAAGCGTTTGGCATCAATCTCAGCTATGCCGAGCAGCCTAGCCCCGATGGCCTGGCTCAGGCATTTCTGATTGGCGAAGAATTCTTGGCCGGCGAGCCGAGCTGCCTGGTGTTGGGCGATAATATTTACTTTGGTCAGGGGTTCAGTCCCAAGCTGAGAAGCGTTGCGGCGCGCACCGCCGGTGCCACGGTATTTGGCTATCAGGTGATGGATCCCGAGCGTTTCGGCGTGGTGGAGTTTGACGACCACTTCCGCGCGCTGTCGATCGAAGAAAAGCCGGTTAAACCGAAGTCCAATTGGGCGGTGACCGGATTATATTTTTATGATGCTCAGGTGGTGGAGTTCGCCAAGCAGATCAAGCCGTCAGCTCGGGGAGAATTGGAGATCACCAGCATCAACCAGATGTATCTGGAGCGTGGCGAGCTGACCGTCGAGCTGCTGGGGCGCGGTTTTGCCTGGCTGGACACCGGGACTCACGACAGCCTGCTGGAAGCCAGTAGCTTCGTGCAGACGGTAGAGAAACGTCAGGGCTTTAAAATCGCCTGTCTTGAAGAGATCGCCTGGCGCAATGGCTGGCTGGATGATGAGGGCGTGAAACGCGCGGCTCAGACGCTGGCCAAAACAGGTTACGGCAAATACTTACTGGATTTATTGCATGCACGTCCACGCCAGTATTGAACCGCTGAATTGGGAGAGCGACTTCTTCCAATTGAAGAGCGCCAAGTTGCATTTCGACGACTCTGCGGCCCCCGTGAGCAACGCTGATTTGGATGCTTATGCGTTGGTGCAGGCTAAAATCCCCGCTTACCGATTGGAGTGGGCCGATGCACTGTCGGCGCTGGGCTTCCGGCTGGTCGAAGGCGAAGTGGATCTGGCCGTGAACATTGCAACTGGACGCGAGACGGTCGATACCGCTGCGGCCGGGGTGCGCATGGCCGTGCCCGAGGACATCCCGTCGTTGCGGGCTGCCGCCGGTGACGTGTTCGCCGCCAGCCGATTTCGCGCACCGTGGTACGAGCGCACCGATAGCGGGCGATTCTATGCGGCCTGGATCGAAAAAGCGGTGCTGGGCACCTTCGATCATCAATGCTTGCTGGTATTGGGTAACCAGGGGCAACCTGAAGGCTTTGTCAGCCTGCGCGACATTGGCGGCCAGGAAATGCGTATCGGCTTGCTGGCGGCCTACCCCGGCGCATCAGGCCGGGGCATTGGTTCCAGACTGATGGCGACGGCGCTGGCCGAATGTCGGCGGCAGGGGATGCAACGCCTGCGGGTTGCGACCCAGGTAGGCAATATCGCCGCATTACGACTCTATCAACGACAGGGTGCCGTGATTGAAAGCACCGCGTACTGGTTATACAGAGGTAGACATGATTCCATTTAACGCTCCACCGGTTGTTGGCACTGAACTGGAATATATGCAGGCTGCGATGAGCAGCGGCAAGTTGTGCGGCGACGGCGGTTTTACCCGTCGCTGCCAGCAGTGGATGGAACAGCGTTTCGGCAGCGCGAAAGTGCTGTTGACGCCTTCCTGCACCGCGTCGTTGGAAATGGCCGCCATCCTGCTGGATATCCAGCCGGGTGACGAAGTGATCATGCCGAGCTTTACCTTCGTTTCCACCGCCAACGCCTTTGTGCTGCGCGGTGCCAAAGTGGTGTTCGTCGACCTGCGTCCGGACACCATGAACATCGACGAAACCAAAATCGAAGCGGCGATCACCGATAAAACCCGCGCGATTGTACCGGTGCACTATGCCGGCGTTGCCTGTGAGATGGATACCATCATGGCGCTGGCGAAGAAATATAACCTCTTCGTGGTGGAAGACGCCGCGCAGGGCGTGATGTCGACCTACAAAGGCAAGGCATTGGGCACCATCGGCCATATCGGCTGCTTCAGCTTCCATGAAACCAAAAACTACACCGCCGGCGGCGAAGGCGGCGCGACGCTGGTGAACGATCCTGCCCTGATCGATCGGGCTGAAGTCATCCGCGAGAAGGGCACCAACCGCAGTCAGTTCTTCCGTGGCCAGGTCGACAAATATACCTGGCGCGACATCGGTTCCAGCTATCTGATGTCTGACCTGCAGGCCGCCTACCTGTGGGGCCAGCTGGAAGTGGCGGAACGCATCAACCAGCGCCGTTTGGCTCTGTGGCAGAATTACTACGACAGCTTCCTGCCGTTGGCGCAGGCCGGCCGTATCGAGTTGCCGACTGTGCCGGCGGACTGCGAGCACAATGCGCACATGTTCTATATCAAGCTGCGTGATATCGACGATCGCACCGCCTTTATCGACTACCTGAAGGAAGCTGAGATCATGACGGTGTTTCACTATATCCCGCTGCATGCGTGCCCGGCCGGCGAACAGTTTGGCCGCTTTGCCGGTGAAGATCGCTATACCAGCCAGGAAAGCGCGCGCCTGGTGCGTTTGCCGCTGTTCTACAATATGTCCGATGCTAATCAACGTACGGTAATCAATACCATCCTGAGCTTCTTCGCCTGATATGTCGTTGGCAAAAGCGTCGATATGGACCGCCGGCTCCACGCTGATCAAGATTGGCGTGGGGCTGTTGGTGGTGAAACTGCTGGCGGTGGCGTTTGGCCCCAGCGGCGTGGGGCAGGCGGGTAACTTTCGCCAGTTGATCACCGTGCTGGGCGTGCTGTCCGGCGCGGGCATTTTTAACGGCATCACCAAATACGTGGCGGAGTACCACCAGGACTCGCAGCGTCTGCGTCTGGCGGTCGGCACCGCGTCGAGCATCGTGCTGGGCTTTTCGACCTTGCTGGCGCTGGTGTTTTTGTTCGCCGCCGAGCCGATCAGCATCGGGCTGTTCGGGCATGCCGATTACGTCGGCGTGGTGCGCGCCGTCGCCTTCATTCAGATGGGCATCGCCTACGCCAACCTGTTCATGGCGGTGCTGAAAGGTTATCGCGACGCGATGGGCAACGCGCTGGCGGTGATCGGCGGCAGCCTGATCGGCGTGATGGCTTATTATCTGTGCTTCAAGCTGGGGGGCTATGAAGGCGCGCTGGCAGGGCTGGCGTTGGTGCCGGCGTTGGTGGTGCTGCCGGCCGGGCTGATGCTGTGGCGGCGCAAAACGTTGCCGCTGCGCTACCTGGCGCCGCGCTGGGACAAAGGGGTGGCCGGCAACCTCGGCAAATTCACCCTCATGGCGTTGATCACCTCGGTGACGCTGCCGGTGGCCTACGTGATGATGCGTAACCTGTTGGCCGCGCATTACGGTTGGGATGAGGTGGGGATCTGGCAAGGCGTCAGCAGCATTTCCGATGCCTATCTGCAGTTTATCACCGCCTCGTTTACCGTCTATCTGCTGCCGACGCTGTCGCGGTTGACGGACAAGGGCGCCATCTCGCGGGAGATCGTGCGCTCGCTGAAATTCGTGCTGCCGGCGGTAGCGGCGGCGAGCTTTACGGTGTGGTTGCTGCGTGATTTCGCCATCTGGCTGTTGTTCTCGGACAAGTTCGTCGCCATGCGCGATCTGTTTGCCTGGCAACTGGTGGGCGACGTGCTGAAAGTCGGGGCCTATGTGTTCGGCTATTTGGTGATCGCCAAAGCGTCGCTGCGCTTTTATATCCTGACGGAAGTCAGCCAGTTTCTGCTGCTGACGCTGTTCTCGCACTGGCTGATCCCGCTGCGCGGCGCGCTGGGGGCGGCTCAGGCCTATATGGCAACCTACATCGTGTATTTCGCGCTCTGTAGCTGCGTGTTTCTTATTTATCGTAGACGAGTATGACCATACTGATTCACGTTCTGGGATCCGATATCCCGCATCATAACCAGACGGTGCTACGCTTCTTCAACGACGTGTTGGCGCCGCGTCTGCCGGCTGAGCAGACGCGGCATTTTATGGTGGCGGCCAAGGATGTGGCGGCACTGGGAGATTTCCCCGCCCTGAACATTGAGCCCTACGCGGACAAGAAAAGCCTGGCGGCGGCGGTCATCGCGCGCGCCCAAGCCGATCGCGATACGCGTTTCTTCCTGCACGGCCAGTTCAACCCGGGGCTGTGGCTGGCGCTGCTGAGCGGCAAGATCAAGGCGCGTCAGGTCAGTTGGCATATTTGGGGCGCCGATCTGTATGAGGACGCCACCAGTTGGAAATTCCGGTTGTTCTATCTGCTGCGCCGCATTGCGCAGGGGCGGGTAGGGAATGTGTTTGCCACTCGCGGCGACGTGATTCACTACCAGCAGCGCCATGCGCGGGTGCCGGCCTCGCTGCTGTATTTCCCTACCCGCATGGATCCGGCGCTGACCGACGTTCACGTCGAGAAAAACCTGGCCGGGCCGATGACGATTCTGGTGGGCAACTCCGGCGATCGCAGCAATCGGCATATCGAAGCGCTGCAGGCGATTCATCAGCAGTTCGGCGCCGACGTGCGCGTGATCCTGCCGATGGGTTATCCGGCCAACAACGATGCTTACATCGAGCAGGTGCGCGCCGCCGGGTTGCCGCTGTTCGGCGAGAAAAACCTGCAGCTGCTCACGCAGCAGGTGGCATTCGAGGACTACCTCAATATTCTGCGCGCCTGCGATCTGGGCTATTTCATTTTCAATCGCCAGCAGGGGATTGGCACCCTGTGCCTGCTGATTCAGTTCGGCGTGCCTTTTGTGCTCAGCCGGCAAAACCCGTTCTGGCAGGATTTGGCGGAACAGCACCTGCCGGTGCTGTTCTACGGCGATTCGCTGGACGAGGCGGTGGTGCGCGAAGCGCAGCGTCAGCTGGCGGCGGTGGATAAACAGGCGATCGCCTTCTTCAATCCGAACTATGTTGACGGCTGGCAGCAGGCCCTGGCGCTGGCGGCGGGAGAGCACTCATGACGTTGGCGCAATTCGGCGGCCTGTTTGTCGTCTATCTGGTCAGCCTGACGTTTATCCTGACGCTGACCTACCAGGAGTTTCGGCGCGTGCGCTTTAACTTCAACGTCTTCTTCTCGCTGCTGTATTTGCTGACGTTCTATTTCGGCTTCCCGTTAACCTGCCTGCTGGTGTTTCAGTTTGACGTCGAGGTGGTGCCGGTGGAGTTTCTGCTGTATGCCCTGCTGTCGGCGACGGCGTTTTACGCCATCTATTACGTCACTTACAAGACCCGGCTGCGCAAGCGCCGCACTCAGCCGCGCGCGGCGCTGTTTACCATGAACCGGGTAGAGACTCATATGACCTGGGTGCTGCTGGCGCTGGTGGCGATCGGTACCGTTGGGATCTTCTTCATGCAGAACGGCTTCCTGCTGTTCAAGCTCAATTCCTACAGTCAGATCTTCTCCAGCGACGTGTCCGGCGTGGCGCTCAAGCGGTTCTTCTACTTCTTCATTCCGGCGATGCTGGTGGTCTATTTCCTGCGGCAGGATCTGCGCGCCTGGTTTTTGTTCCTGGTGGCGACGGTGGCGTTCGGTATTCTGACCTACGTGATCGTCGGCGGCACCCGTGCCAACATCATTATCGCTTTCGCGCTGTTCTTGTTTATCGGCATCGTGCGCGGCTGGATCACGCTGTGGATGCTGGCGGCGGCGGGCATATTCGGCGTGGTCGGCATGTTCTGGCTGGCGTTGAAGCGCTATAGCCTGGACGTCAGCGGCGCGGAAGCGTTTTATACCTTCCTCTATCTGACCCGAGACACCTTCTCGCCGTGGGAAAACCTGGCGCTGCTGCTGCAAAATTACGACAAGATCGATTTCCAGGGCCTGGCGCCGATCTTGCGTGATTTCTACGTCTTTATCCCAACCTGGCTATGGCCGGGCCGGCCGGACGTGGTGCTGAACTCGGCCAACTATTTCACCTGGGAAGTGCTGAACAACCACTCCGGGCTGGCGATATCCCCGACGCTGATCGGTTCGCTGGTGGTGATGGGCGGCGCGCTGTTCATCCCGCTCGGCGCGATTCTGGTGGGCATGATCATCAAGTGGTTCGACTGGCTGTATGAGCTGGGCAAAACAGAGCCGAACCGCTATAAGGCGGCTATCCTGCAAGGATTCTGCTTCGGCGCGGTGTTCAACATGATTGTATTGGCGCGCGAAGGGGTGGACTCATTCGTTTCGCGCGTGGTGTTCTTCTGCATTATTTTCGGCGCCTGTCTGGTGCTGGCGAAGTTGCTGTATTGGCTGTTCGATACCGCCGGGCTGATCAAGGCCAGAGTGACGCGCGCCCGCGCGCTGGCCTCTTCCCCACGGGCGGACGGTCTTTTGTAAGGGTAATGACGACGATGGAAACAAAGATTTCGGTGCCGCAGTATGAGCTGCGCGGTTTCAGCCTGTGGGGCTTTCGCGATATGGCGCACTGTATGGATTTTCTGTTCGACGGCGGCCGGGTCAAACAGGGCACGCTGGTGGCGATGAATGCGGAAAAGATCCTGAAGGCGGAAGAGGACCCGGCGCTGCATGCGTTGCTGGATGAAGCGGAGTACAAGTACGCCGACGGCATCAGCATGGTGCGCTCGATTCGCCGCAAATACCCGGCGGCGGATGTGTCGCGCGTCGCGGGCGCCGATCTGTGGGAAGCGTTGATGCAGCGCGCCGGCCGCGAAGGCACGCCGGTCTTCTTGGTCGGCGGCAAGCCGGAAGTCTTGGCGGAAACCGAGCAGAAGCTGCGCAGCCAGTGGAATGTCAACCTGGTGGGCAGCCAGGACGGCTATTTCAAACCGGATCAGCGAGAGGCGTTGTTCGAGCGTATTCGCGCCAGCGGCGCCGCTATCGTGACGGTGGCGATGGGATCGCCGAAGCAGGAGATCCTGATGCGCGACTGCCGCAAGGTGCATCCGCAGGCGCTGTATATGGGCGTGGGCGGCACCTACGACGTTTTTACCGGCCATGTGAAGCGTGCGCCCAAGGTGTGGCAGAACCTTGGTCTGGAATGGCTCTACCGCCTGCTCAGCCAACCCAGCCGCATTGGCCGGCAGTTGAAGCTGTTGAAGTTTGTCGGCTACTACTACAGCGGCAAGATGTAACCTCTCATCCGGGGTGGAAAGTGCTGTTCCGCTCCGGACTGCTGTACCAATAATCTGCTTTTGCCTATTTCTCCCGCATATCTATAACCCCCAGCCCTAAACGTCGCCGCATTTATTCCATAAAGTTTTAAATTGCGGTTTGCTTATAGCGGCGAAATGCGAAACGATACCGCCCGGAAATTATCCCTGGCCGCTGAAGCCTGATGCGACAGCGCTGAACGATGTTCTTCTCACGGTAACTTCGCTCCGACTACCCGTTGATGCCAACCCGAACGGCAGGGGATGATTTATTCTTTTAATAATGACAATAACGACCGGCAGCGGCCGGCAGGCAAACACAACCCGAGAAAAATTATTGAGGATTTATGGCACACAAAGAGAAACCGCAAGGGCTACACCGAGGCCTTGAGGCCCGGCACATCGAGCTTATCGCTCTCGGGGGCACCATTGGTGTCGGCCTGTTTATGGGATCGGCCAGTACGCTGAAGTGGGCGGGGCCGTCGGTACTGCTGGCTTACATCATCGCCGGGCTGTTCGTGTTCTTCATTATGCGTTCGATGGGGGAGATGCTGTTCCTTGAGCCGGTCGCCGGGTCGTTCGCCGTTTACGCGCATAAATACATGAATCCCTACTTCGGTTATCTGACCGCCTGGGGCTACTGGTTTATGTGGATCGCCGTCGGCATTTCTGAGATCACCGCCATCGGGGTGTATGTGCAGTTCTGGTTCCCGGAAATACCGCAGTGGGTGCCGGCGCTGATCGCCGTGGCGATGGTGGCGCTGGCCAACCTGGCGGCGGTGCGCCTGTATGGGGAGCTGGAGTTCTGGTTCGCCATGATCAAGGTCACCACTATCATCGTGATGATTCTGGTGGGGCTGGGGGTGATCTTCTTCGGCTTCGGCAACGGCGGTGAACCTATCGGTTTCGCCAATTTGACGGCGCACGGCGGTTTCTTTGCCGGCGGCTGGAAAGGCTTCCTGTTTGCGCTGTGCATCGTGGTAGCGTCCTATCAGGGGGTTGAGCTGGTGGGCATCACCGCCGGGGAAGCCAAGAACCCGCAGGTGACGCTGAAACGCGCGATCAACAATATCCTGTGGCGCATCCTGATCTTCTATGTCGGCGCGATCTTCGTCATCGTCACCATTTTCCCCTGGAACGGCATCGGCACTACCGGCAGCCCGTTCGTGCTGACCTTCGCCAAGATCGGCATCGTTGCCGCCGCCGGCATCATCAACTTCGTGGTTTTGACCGCCGCGCTCTCCGGCTGCAACAGCGGCATGTACAGCGGCGGCCGTATGCTGTACGCCCTAGCCAAGAATCGCCAACTGCCGGCGGCGTTGACCAAGCTTTCCGCCAGCGGCGTGCCGGTGAATTGCATCGCCGTCACCATCGGCTGCCTGCTGGTGGGATCTGCGCTGAACTACATTATCCCGAATCCGGAGCAGGTGTTCGTCTATGTCTACAGCGCCAGCGTGCTGCCGGGCATGGTGCCGTGGTTCGTGGTGCTGATAAGCCAGCTCTATTTCCGCCGCGCCCATAAGGAAGCGATCAAAAACCACAGCTTTAAGTCGATCATGTTCCCGTATGTGAACTATCTGACCATCGCTTTTCTGGTTTGCGTGCTGGTCGGCATGGGAATCAACCCGGATACGCGGATTTCCCTGCTGGTCGGGGCGATTTTCTTAGCGGGCGTCAGCCTGTGCTACTTCGCTTTCGGCATGCATAAGAAACATCATCCGGCTGAAAATCGGGTAGAAACACGGCAATAAACGGTGAAAAGGGACTACGGAGTGCGCTTTCCCGCGCAGGAGTGAGCAAAGCGTAATCAAACGCAACATTTCTGCGAAAAAGCACTAGACAGGATTGGCGTAAATCCGTAGTATCCCCTCCCGCAACGGCGCTACGCGCCCGTAGCTCAGCTGGATAGAGCGCTGCCCTCCGGAGGCAGAGGTCTCAGGTTCGAATCCTGTCGGGCGCGCCATTAAGTTTGTGCGCAGGAGCTGCGGTGGTAATATTACCGCGTGAGTAAGAAGAAGTAGTAATGGTGGCTATAGCTCAGTTGGTAGAGCCCTGGATTGTGATTCCAGTTGTCGTGGGTTCGAGTCCCATTAGCCACCCCACTTCCTGATGAAGTGAAGATTTAGCAGTATTTTGTGACAGTGCGAAGGTGGCGGAATTGGTAGACGCGCTAGCTTCAGGTGTTAGTGTTCTTACGGACGTGAGGGTTCAAGTCCCTCTCTTCGCACCACGCAAAATATCTGATAAATATAAGATTTATATGGACAACGGTCTGATAAATCGAGTAGTATGAGCAACACAAATCGGCGAGTAGCGCAGCTTGGTAGCGCAACTGGTTTGGGACCAGTGGGTCGGAGGTTCGAATCCTCTCTCGCCGACCACATTCGAAAAACCTGCTTTTTAAAGCAGGTTTTTTTTCGTCTGCAGTTTATGAGGATGAGCACCTCCGCAGGAGGAGCCTCGCGAAGCGAGACGAGAAGGCAGGCCCGCGCAGCAATGTGCGGGCTTTTTGCATCCATGAGGGCTGGCATCTTGTGCCTGCTTGTGAGCATGTTGGTTTTCAGCGACATGACCATCCAGCGCTGTCGTCAGGTTGAGACAAATAATTTATTGATTTTAAAAGATAAAACCGGATTTGGCTTAAGCCGTCGTTTTGAAGCGACATTCTTATAACGGCCGCTGGCATGGAATGCCAGGGAGAGGTATCAGGCAGGAAGGGTGGGGGGAAGTATAAATTATTTATATTTCAATGCATTGAATTAAATTTCCCATTGGAAATGGGCTCAATCTAAAAGTTGGCACGTCAAATGCAATACCTATAGCGTAGATGCTCATTCCACCTCTTATGTTCGCCTTAGGCTTCATAAACCCTGGGAATGACGCAGAGCCGATTTAGGGTGCCTATCGCCCACGAGAACGATGACTAACCCGTCATCACGCTCAGGGCAAAACGTTGAGTGAGGCACCGCCCCTGTTGTCCTAGACCTGATTGCTTCTTTATACACTTGCCATACGGCAAGTGTTTTTTTTTGCGCCACAGAAAACCCCGGGCAAAAAAAAGCGCGGCATCGGAGCCGCGCTTTTCTCACTTGGGCAGGGCGTTATTCGCCGCCGTTCTGTTTCAGCGTCAACATCAGTCCCTCACGTCGCATCTGCGCCGCTTCATCCGAACGATGCAGTTTCTCCAGCGTATCGGCCAGCCAGGCGTAATCGTAGGCGTCCGGACGCTGTTTCAGCGCTTCGCGGAAGGCGTCGGCCGCCTGCTGCCATTCGCCGTGCTTCATCAGCAGTTGCCCCAGCGTGCTGTTCAGCAGCGGCGTCGCGCCGTGTTGCTTCATCTGCTGACGCAGCGCTTTTTCCAACTGCTCGGGGTTGCCGGACTTCAGCCGCGGCAGCAACAGCACCAGGCGCTCGTCATATTGGCGCTTCAGGCTATCGAGCACAATCTCCTGCGCCAGTTCGTGGTCGTTGCATTCGATCAGGTGCTCCACCATCGCGATTTGCAGCGGCACTTCGTGACGCGTCTTGCGGCTCTGATCTTTCCACCAGCGCTTCAGGCCTTCGCTGCCTTCGTCCGCCATCGCCTGATTCATCAGCCCGATATAAGCCTGTTGCTGCAATGCCTGCAGCTGCTCTTCACTGTGCAGCTCGATTTTACGCATCGACGGCAGCACTTCCAGCAGCGACGCGTAGGCGCCGGTGCGCAGATAGGCTTGTTCCGCCAGGCGCAACACTTCCGGATGGCGCGGCGCCTGGTTCAGCAGGCGATCGACGCCGTGGCGCGCGGCATGGTTCTCGCCCTGCGCCAGCTGGATGCGAACCCGGGTGATATCCACCGGCAGCTGATCGGTATCGGCGGCTTCAGCGGCGCGCTCCAGATATTGGTTGGTACGGAAGTCATCGCCGCGTTGCTGTGCGGCCTCGGCGGCCAGCAGGTAGTTCACCACCGGTTGCTCAGCGTGATCGGCGTTGCGCGTCATCAGCTTTTCAACCTGTTTGTAGTCGCCTTCCGCCAGTTTGATCAGCGCGGCTTTGGTTTGCTGGCGCGCGCGGGTGCGCTTGCGGCCGATAAACCAGCCGCGCGTGCGGGCGCCGGTACGGAAGATGCGGCGCAGGATCCACTCGATCGCCAGCAGCACCACGAACAGCAGCACCAGCATGATCACCAGGCCGGTGACACTGGTTTCAATATTGTAGTTATCGGTCTGGATCAGCACATAGCCCTGATGCCCGGCCAACATCGGCCCGAGCACCACGCTGGCGATCACCACCAGGAACAGAAATAGCACGCGTAACATGGCTTAACCCTCCTGGTGAGCGGCAGGGGACTGGGTCATCAGGTTGCGCACCCGGGTCTGCATCACTTTTTCCAGCAGCGGCTGGCTCTTCAGCTCATCCGGCACATCCATCGAGATCGACTGTTGGCTCAGGTTGTCCAGTTCTTCCAGGAAGGCCTTGGTCGCCGGGTCGGTGGTGTCGAAATAGGCGCGCACCCAGGTGGAGACGGTTTCCAGCGACTGCTTGTAGGTCTCGTTCTGATGGCGCGGGATGGCCTGTGCGGCCACCAGCAGGCGCGAACGGATGTTCTCGCGCAGGTAGATGTCCTGGTTCGGCGCCAGCAGCGGTTCGGCGCTGGTGTCGCGGCGGCGGATGGTGATGAAGTCGGCCATGAAATTGCGCCAGCTCTTGGCCAGGTTCTGCCGCCATTCGCCGATCGAGCCGGAGAGCTCGCTGCTGTTTTGATCCATCGGCGCTTCGTCGGTGTCGTTGTCCGCCAGGCGCAGGTTATCCACCTGATTGGACAGCTGATTGACCTTGAGGATGATGCCGTCGTAATCGACCTGGGTCAGCGTGGAAAGCGTGCTGATGTCTTCGGTAATGGCGCGGCGCACGTCGAGCAGGCTCGGATCGTTCATGTCCGCCAGGCTGGCGTCGGCGCTTTTCAGCAGCGCGGCGGCGCTGGTCACGTCCTGATCGCTCCACAGCTTGCGGCCGGCCATTTTCACCAGGAAATCGGCCTGCGCCAGCAGCCAGGTTTTGGCGTCGCTGCCGGAGATGGTCGCCACTTTTTCCTGCAGCTCGCTCAGTTGGCGCGCCAGATTCGCCTGCTCGCGATCGGCGGCGTCCAGGGTTTTACCCTGCTGCTGCAGCAGGCCTTCCAGCGCATTTCTTTCCTGCTGTTGGCTCTGCTTTACGCCTTCAAGCTGCTGCTGCAGTGCCTGATTGGCGGCGATCAGCTGTTGCGCCTGCTTGTGCGTGTGGTAATAGCCGCCCGCGCCGAGGGCGATGACCAGCACGATAGCGATCGCGCCGAGCACCGGGCCGGTGTTCTTGCCTTTGCGGCTGGCAGCGGCTGGCTGCTGGGAGCTCTCAACCGCGGTGGTTGGCTCTTCAACCGGGGCGGATGGGGTATTTTGTTCCGTCATAGTGGCACATCCCATAGTCAGATTATTGTAGCGCGCGGATCAGCGCGTCATTATCGGCGTTGTCAGCTACCCGAATCGTACGCCAGCCCAAGTCCCGGGCGAGGGTAGCCAGGCGTTCGCTCACTACTACCAGGCGGCAACGCAGCAGCCATGAAGAACGATAGTAATCAGGAACTAAAGTATAGAGCTGTTGTAACATTTCACCGCTGGTCACCACCAGCGTATCCACACCGGCACGCTGCCAGTGGGCGCTTTGCTCGCTGCCGTCATAGTGCACCGGGCTGCGTTGATAGCATTCATAATAGCTGACGTCGGCGCCGCGCTCGCTCAGCGTCGACCCCAACAGTTCGCGGCCGCCGTTGCCGCGCAAAATCAGCGCGCGTTTGCCCGCCAGCTTTTGCAGCGCCGGCAGCAGCAGCAGCGTTTCGCTGATCTCGCGTTCGCGCGGGTACTCCACCGGCAAACTGCTGATGCGGTGCAGCGCCAGCCCGGTGGTGCGACCGATGGCGTAATAAGTCAGGTGCGCGGGCCAGCTCAGCCCGGCGCGGCCGATAACCGAATCGGCATAACTCACCGAATGCTGCGATAGCACGAACACCAGATCGCCGGCGCTAAGCTGCTGCAACGCCTGCGGCAGCTTCGGCAGATCGCCGCCGGGGGCGAAGTCGATCAGCGGTGCATGATAGGCAACCCGGCCGAGTGCGCGCAGCCGGCTCACTAACAGCTCCCCCGAAGGCGATGGGCGGGTTACCAGAATGGTCATGCCGGCGGATTTCCCTGATAAACTTCGCGCAGGATCTCGCGCGCGCCGCGCGCCAGCAGCTCTTCCGCCAGCTCAACGCCCATCCGTTCGGCCTCGGCGGCCGGGCCGCGGCGCTCCCCGCGCACCATCTGGCTGCCGTCCGGCGCGCCGACCAGGGCGCGCAGCCACAGGCTGTCGCCATCCAGTTCGGCATAGCTGCCGATCGGTACCTGGCAGCCGCCTTCCAGGCGGGTGTTCATCGCCCGTTCGGCGCGCACGCGGGTTTCGGTGGCCGCATGGTTCAGCGGCGCCAGCAGCGCGCGGGTGACGCTGTCGTCGAGACGGCATTCAATGCCGACCGCACCCTGGCCGACCGCCGGCAGACACTCTTCGGCGCTCAGCGGGCTGCGGATGCGTTGCTCCAGACCTAAACGCTTCAGGCCGGCCACCGCCAGGATAATCGCGTCGTAGTCGCCGTTGTCCAGCTTGGCCAGGCGAGTGCCGACGTTGCCGCGCAGGTCGCGCACGATCAGATCCGGGCGGCGTTCACGCAGCTGGCACTGGCGGCGTAGGCTGGAGGTGCCGACCACGCTGCCCTGCGGCAGCTGATCGAGCGAGGCGAAACGATTGGAAACAAAAGCGTCGCGCGGATCTTCGCGTTCGCAAATGGTGGTCAAACCGAGCCCGGCAGGGAAATCGACCGGCACGTCTTTCATCGAATGCACGGCGATGTCGGCGCGGCCTTCCAGCAGCGCCAGCTCGAGTTCTTTAACAAACAGGCCTTTACCGCCGACTTTCGCCAACGGCGTATCCAGAATAACGTCGCCGCGGGTGACCATCGGCACCAACTCGACCTGCAGGCCGGGATGGTAGGCCATCAGACGTTGCTGCACATAATGTGCTTGCCAAAGAGCAAGCGGGCTTTGTCGGGTGGCAATTCGAATAATTTTGTCTAACATGCTTGTTACCGTTTTTATATTTCGCCATCCATCCTACCACTGAGAGCCAATACTGTCAGTGCAAGAAGCCGGAGGCGGAAAAAGGACAACGGAATCAAAGGGACGTGTGATGTGCTTTGGGGCAGTTAACACTGCGGGTAAATCGTTTAGGGAAGCGCTACAATAATTGTGAAGCGTTACCTCCTTTACGGTCAATCAGCAAGGTGTTAAATTGATCACGTTTCCAGCAATAAGTCGCCAAATATTCTTCTTACACTAACGGCGCTTATGGAATACGGGTTTTTTTCTAAACACCGGGATAATCAGGCGAGACGTCTTGTACCTCTACATCGAGACATTGAAGCAGAGACTGGATGCGATCAATCAGCTACGCGTCGATCGCGCCCTGGCGGCTATGAAGCCCGCGTTTCAACGGGTATACAGTCTGCTGCCCACCTTACTGCACCACCACCACCCGCTGATGCCGGGTTACCTGAACGGTAACGTTCCCCACGGCATTTGCCTCTACACGCCTGATGAAACTCAACAAGATTACCTGAACGATTTAGAAGACAAATGGGGCAGCCCGTTTGACAAACCGGCCAGCGGCGAGCTGCCGATCACCGGCGTCTATTCGATGGGCAGCACCTCGTCTATCGGCCAAAGTTGCAGCTCGGATCTCGATATCTGGGTCTGCCACCAGTCCTGGCTGGACAACGAAGAACGCACCCGCCTGCAGCAAAAATGCAGCCTGCTTGAGAAGTGGGCCGCCTCGATGGGGGTGGAAGTCAGCTTCTTCCTGATCGACGAAAACCGTTTCCGCCATAATGAAAGCGGCAGCCTGGGCGGCGAAGACTGCGGCTCGACGCAGCACATCCTGTTGCTGGACGAGTTCTACCGCACCGCGGTGCGCCTGGCCGGCAAACGCATCCTGTGGAACATGGTGCCGGGCGAAGAAGAAGCGCACTACGATGAATACGTGCTGTCGCTGTACGCGCAGGGCGCGCTGACGCCGAACGAGTGGCTGGATCTCGGCGGCCTGAGTTCGCTGTCGGCGGAAGAGTACTTCGGCGCCAGCCTGTGGCAGCTGTACAAGAGCATCGATTCGCCTTACAAGGCGGTGCTGAAAACCCTGCTGCTGGAAGCCTATTCCTGGGAATACCCCAATACCCAGCTGCTGGCGACGGACATCAAACATCGCCTGCACCAGGGCGAGATCGTCAGCTTCGGGCTCGACGCCTACTGCATGATGCTCGAGCGCGTGACCCGCTATCTGACCGACATCAACGACACCACCCGCCTCGATCTGGCCCGCCGCTGTTTCTACCTGAAAGTGTGTGAAAAGCTGTCGCTGGCCAAGGCCTGCGTCGGCTGGCGGCGCGAGATCCTCAGCCAACTGGTCAGCGAGTGGGGCTGGAGCGACGAGCGTCTGGCGATGCTGGACAACCGCGCCAACTGGAAGATCGAGCGGGTGCGCGAAGCGCATAACGAGTTGCTCGATGCGATGATGCAGAGCTACCGCAACCTGATCCGTTTCGCCCGCCGCAATAACCTCAGCGTCAGCGCCAGCCCGCAGGATATCGGCGTGCTGACCCGCAAACTGTATGCGGCGTTCGAAGCGCTGCCCGGCAAGGTGACGCTGGTGAACCCGCAGATTTCGCCGGACCTGTCGGAAAACGATTTAACCTTTATTCATGTGCCGGTTGGCCGCGCCAACCGCACCGGCTGGTACCTGTACAATCAGGCGCCGGCCATGGATTCGATAGTCAGCCATCAGCCGCTGGAATATAACCGCTACCTGAACAAGCTGGTGGCCTGGGCCTATTTCAACGGCCTGCTGACGCCGCAGACCCGCCTGCACATCAAGAGCGGCAACCTGTGCGATACCGCCAAGCTGCAGGAGCTGGTGGCCGACGTTTCCCATCACTTCCCGCTGCGCCTGCCGGCGCCGACGCCGAAAGCGCTGTACAGCCCGTGCGAAATTCGCCATCTGGCGATCATCGTCAATCTGGAAAACGATCCGACCGCCGCGTTCCGCAATCAGGTGGTGCACTTCGATTTCCGCAAGCTGGACGTGTTCAGCTTCGGCCAGCAGCAGCAGTGTCTGGTGGGCAGCATCGATCTGCTGTACCGCAACTCCTGGAACGAGGTGCGCACTCTGCATTTCAGCGGCGAGCAGTCGGTGCTGGAAGCGCTGAAAACCATTCTCGGCAAAATGCATCAGGACGCCGCGCCGCCGGAGTCGGTGGAAGTGTTCTGCTACAGCCAGCACCTGCGCGGCCTGATCCGCACCCGCATTCAGCAGTTGGTATCGGAATGCATCGAGCTGCGCCTGTCCAGCACCCGGCTGGAACCCGGCCGCTTCAAGGCGGTGCGCGTCGCCGGGCAGACCTGGGGGCTGTTCTTCGAGCGCCTGAGCGTGTCGGTGCAAAAACTGGAGAATGCGGTGGAGTTTTACGGCGCCATCTCCAACAACAAGCTGCACGGCCTGTCTATCAAGGTGGAAACCGATCAGGTGCATCTGCCGCCGGTGGTGGATGGCTTCGCCAGCGAAGGGATCATCCAGTTCTTCTTCGAAGACACCTCGGATGACAAGGGTTTCAACATCTATATTCTGGACGAGTCGAATCGGGTGGAGGTGTATCACCACTGCGAGGGCAGTAAAGAAGAGCTGGTGCGCGACGTCAGCCGCTTCTACTCTTCATCGCACGATCGTTTCACCTACGGCTCCAGCTTCATCAACTTTAACCTGCCGCAGTTCTATCAAATCGTGCAGCTCGACGGGCGCACGCAGGTGATCCCGTTCCGCAGCAACGTGCTGTCCAGCCTGTGCGTGACGGTGGCCGACGGCGCCGCTCAGCCGCTGAAGCAGCAGTTCCAGCTGCATTGACGCCGCAAGGGCTCGGTGGCCGAGCCCCGCATTGCCTCAGGAAAAACGCAGTTCCTCACCGGCCTGCGCGCTGGCCGCTTCGCTGAGCAGTTGGTAAAACGGCTGCCCGCTGCGATCGCATAACCAGACGCCGTCGCGGTAGTTGAAGTGGTAACCGCCGGCCTTGGTGGCGAGCCACACCTGGTGCAGCGGCTCCTGGCGGTTGATGACAATTTTGGTGCCGTTTTCGAAGCTCAGCGTCATCACGCCGCCATTGGTTTCGTAATCGATGTCCGCATCGCCGTCAAAATCGTCCAGTGTCTCTTCAATATTCAGCATCAGCTGGTCGGCCAACTGGTGAAACTCGCTGTCGTTCATATTCAATTCCTATTGCTTTTCATGATCCACCTGCGATTATAGAGACCTTGGACGCATGAATTACAGGCATTAATGCAAATGAAAAAACAACTACGCTATGCGCTGATGGCAGTTCTGGTTACCGGCCTCGCCGGCTGTGGTCTGAAAGGCCCGCTTTACTTCCCGCCTGCCGACCCCGCCAGCCAAAAACCGGCCAAGCCGCCGGTGCAAACGGGCGATCAGGTGCAAAAGAACCAGCAGGAGCAGTCTGGCTCTCAGCAAAAACCGTCGATGGTTGACCAGTAACACCCTGTTTGCGGTGGCGAGCGCCGCCGTAAAATCAAGACGGATAGCGCGTCCAGATAGCGGAGTATGATATGCAGTTCTCCAAAATGCACGGTCTGGGCAACGACTTTATGGTGGTCGATGCCGTTACACAGAATGTCTATTTTTCACCTGAGCTGATCCGCCGGCTGGCCGATCGGCACCTGGGCGTCGGCTTTGACCAGATGCTGGTGGTAGAACCGCCTTACGATCCCGAACTGGATTTTCACTACCGAATTTTTAACGCCGACGGCAGCGAAGTGGCGCAGTGCGGCAACGGCGCGCGTTGCTTCGCGCGCTTCGTGCGGCTGAAAGGGCTGACCAACAAACGCGACATCCGCGTCAGCACCCAAACCGGGCGCATGGTGCTCAGCGTCACCGACGACGATCTGGTGTGCGTCAACATGGGTGAGCCGAATTTCGACCCGCAGGCGGTGCCGTTCCGCGCCGCCAAGGCTGAAAAGACCTACATCATGCGCGCGGCGGAACATACCGTGTTGTGCGGCGTGGTGTCGATGGGCAACCCGCATTGTGTTTTGCAGGTGGACGACGTAAACACCGCCAAGGTGGAGCTGCTCGGGCCGGTGCTGGAAGGGCATGAACGCTTCCCGGAACGGGCCAACATCGGCTTTATGCAGGTGGTCAGCCGCGATCATATCAAGCTGCGCGTTTATGAGCGCGGCGCCGGTGAAACGCAGGCCTGCGGCAGCGGCGCCTGTGCGGCGGTGGCGGTGGGGATCCAACAGGAATTGCTGTCAGAAGAAGTGCATGTAGAGCTGCCGGGCGGCAGCCTGCATATTCGCTGGAAAGGGCCGGGCAACCCGCTGTTTATGACCGGTCCGGCAACCCATGTCTATGACGGATTTATTCATCTATGAAAAGCGTAGAAGAACAGAGCGTCGCCGGCCTGGCGCTGGATGACGACACCGTGATGCAGTATCTGCTGCAGAACCCGGATTTCTTTATTCGCAACGCGCGCCAGGTTGAGCAGATGCGCGTGCCGCACCCGGTGCGTGGCACCGTTTCGCTGGTGGAATGGCATCTGGCCCGCCAGCGCAATCATATCGAACGGCTGGAAGAAGAGATCACGCTGCTGATGGAGCAGGCCAGCGCCAACGAAGGGCTGTTCGCCAGGCTGCTGCACCTGCAGGCCGATCTGGCCACCGCCGACAGCTTGCAGGACATGCTCAACCGGCTGCAGCGCTGGGCGCGCGGCTTCGGTTTGGCCGGCGCCACGGTGCGTCTGTTCGCCGAGCGCTGGAATATCGGCGCGCCTTCCGATTTCACCCATCTGGCGCTGACGCGTTCGGCGTTCGAGCCGTTCCGCATCCAGCGGCTGGGCAGCGAACAACACTACCTCGGCGGCCTGAACGGCCCCGAACTGCTGCTGCTGTTGCCGCAGGCCAAACAGATCGGCCAGATTGGTTCGGTAGCGCTGTCGATGCTGGGCGACGATGGCGAGCTGGGCATGGTGATCTTCAGCAGCCGCGATACGCAACATTATCAGCAGGGCATGGGCACGGTAATGCTCAATCAACTGGCGCGCATGCTGCCGGAACTGCTGGAACGCTGGATCGAACGCGCATGACGCCGATTGCGCCCAGCCTGCAGCAGCCGGTGGACGCTTTTCTGCGTTATCTCAAGGTAGAACGGCAACTCAGCCCGCTGACGCAGCTCAGCTATTCACGCCAGCTGACGGCGCTGATGTGCCTGGCGCAGGAGATCGGCGTCACCGACTGGGCGGCGCTGGATGCCGCCCGGGTGCGCATGCTGGCGGCGCGCAGCAAACGCGCCGGCCTGCAGTCCGCCAGCCTGGCGCTGCGGCTCTCTTCGTTGCGCAGTTTCCTCGACTGGCTGGTCAGCCAGGGCGTGCTGCACGCCAACCCGGCCAAAGGCATCCGCACGCCGCGCAGCGGTCGCCATCTGCCGAAAAATATCGACGTCGATGAAATGAACCAACTGCTGGAGATCGATCTCAACGATCCGCTGGCGGTGCGCGATCGCGCCATGCTGGAGGTGATGTACGGCGCCGGCCTGCGTCTTTCCGAGCTGGTGGGGCTGGATTGCCGCCATGTCGATATGGCGGCCGGCGAGGTGTGGGTGATGGGGAAAGGCAGCAAAGAGCGTAAACTGCCGATCGGACGCACCGCCGTCACCTGGCTGGAACACTGGCTGGCGATGCGCGATCTGTTTGGGCCGCAGGATGATGCGATGTTTCTGTCCAATCAGGGGCGACGCATCTCGACGCGCAACGTGCAAAAGCGCTTCGCCGAATGGGGCGTGAAACAGGGCGTCAACAGCCACATTCACCCGCACAAACTGCGTCACTCCTTTGCTACCCACATGCTGGAGTCCAGCGGCGACCTGCGCGCGGTGCAGGAGCTGCTCGGCCACGCCAACCTGACCACCACGCAAATTTATACCCACCTCGACTTTCAACATCTGGCGAACGTGTACGATGCCGCGCATCCGCGCGCCAAACGGGGGAAATCCTGATGCATTTTTATCGCCCGCTGCGCCCGCTGGCGGCGCTGACTTTCGATCTGGACGACACGCTGTATGACAACCGTCCGGTGATCCGGCAAACCGAGCAGCAGTCGGTGGCCTTCCTGCAGAGCTACCATCCCGGCCTGAACAGCTTCCAGTCGGCGGATTTCCACCGTCTGCGCCAGGAGCTGCGTGAGCAGGATCCGGAGATCTACCACGACGTCACCCAGTGGCGCTGGCGCGCCATTCATCTGGCGCTGAGCCGGCAGGGGCTGCGCGACGCCGAAGCCGCGATCGGAGCCGATGCGGCGATGCAAAACTTCGCGCTGTGGCGCAGCCGCATCGAGGTGCCGGAAGCGACCCACGCCACGCTGAAGGCGCTGGCCGCGCGCTACCCGCTGGTGGCGATCACCAACGGTAACGCCGATCCGGCGCAGTGCGGCCTGGACGGTTACTTCCAGTTCGTGTTGCGATCCGGGCCGGACGGGCGCGCCAAGCCGTATCAAGACATGTATCACCTGGCCGTCGAACGGCTGGGCGTGGCGCCCGGGCAGATCCTGCACGTGGGCGACGATCTGACTACCGACGTCGCCGGCGCGCTGCGCGCGGGGCTGCAGGCCTGTTGGATCAACGATCGGCAACGCTGCCTGATGCAGGCCGCCGACAGCCGCCTGCTGCCGCATATTGAGATTTCGCAGTTGGCATCGCTGACAGCATTGTTATAATCCCTGCCAGAACTCTGTATAAATTTCCAGTGAAAAACTCGTCACCGGCGGGTTTTCCCTTAACCATTAGTGGTGCCTATGGACGTCTCCGATCTGCTCGACAGCCTGAATGAAAAACAACGTGAAGCCGTGGCGGCGCCGCGCAGCAACCTGTTGGTTCTGGCCGGAGCGGGCAGCGGCAAGACGCGGGTGCTGGTGCATCGCATCGCCTGGCTGCTGTCGGTGGAGAACTGCTCGCCGTATTCGATTATGGCGGTGACCTTCACCAACAAGGCTGCGGCGGAAATGCGTCACCGAATCGAACATCTGATCGGCACCAGCCAGGGCGGCATGTGGATCGGCACCTTCCACGGCCTGGCGCATCGTCTGTTGCGCGCCCACCACCTGGAAGCCAACCTGCCGCAGGATTTCCAGATCCTCGACAGCGATGACCAGCTGCGGTTGCTCAAGCGCATCATCAAGGCGCTGAACGTCGACGAGAAGCAGTGGCCGCCGCGTCAGGCGATGTGGTACATCAACGGCAAGAAAGATGAGGGCCTGCGCCCGCAGCACGTCGAAACCTACAACAACCCGGTGGAGGCCACCTGGCTGCGCATCTACCAGGCCTATCAGGAAGCCTGCGATCGCGCGGGGCTGGTGGATTTCGCCGAGCTGCTGCTGCGCGCGCACGAGCTGTGGCTGAACAAGCCGCATATCCTCAACCACTACCGCGAGCGTTTCACCAACGTGCTGGTGGATGAATTCCAGGATACCAACAGCATCCAGTACGCCTGGATCCGCCTGCTGGCGGGCGGCAACAGCAGCGTGATGATCGTCGGCGACGATGACCAGTCAATCTACGGTTGGCGCGGCGCGCAGGTGGAAAACATCCAGCGCTTCCTGAAGGATTTCCCCGGCGCGGAAACCATCCGTCTGGAGCAGAACTACCGTTCCACCAGCAACATCCTGAAAGCGGCCAACACCCTGATCGCCAACAACGACGGGCGCATGGGCAAAAACCTGTGGACCGAAGGCGGCGAAGGTGAACCGATCTCCATCTACTGTGCCTTCAACGAACTCGACGAAGCGCGCTTCGTGGTCAACCGCATCAAGACCTGGCAGGACAACGGCGGGGCGCTGAACGACTGCGCTATCCTGTACCGCAGCAACGCCCAGTCGCGCGTGCTGGAAGAGGCGCTGCTGCAGACGGCGATGCCGTACCGCATCTACGGCGGCCAGCGCTTCTTCGAACGCCAGGAAATCAAGGATGCGCTGGCTTACCTGCGCCTCATTTCCAACCGCAACGACGACGCAGCCTTCGAGCGCGTGGTCAACACCCCGACGCGCGGCATCGGCGATCGTACCCTCGACGTGGTGCGCCAGGCGGCGCGCGATCGCCAGCTGACGCTGTGGCAGGCGACGCGCGAGCTGATGCAGGACAAGGTGTTGGCCGGCCGCGCCGCGTCGGCGCTGCAGCGTTTCATCGAACTGGTGGAATCGCTGGCCCATGAAACCGCCGACATGCCGCTGCATGTGCAGACCGACCGGGTGATCCGCGACTCCGGGCTGTTCATCATGTATGAACAGGAGAAGGGCGAGAAGGGGCAGGCGCGTATCGAAAACCTCGAGGAACTGGTGACGGCGACGCGCCAGTTCAGCTATCAGGACGAAGATCAGGATCTGATGCCGCTGCAGGCGTTCCTGTCGCATGCGGCGCTGGAAGCGGGCGAAGGCCAGGCCGACGCCTATCAGGACGCGGTGCAGCTGATGACTCTGCACTCGGCCAAGGGGCTGGAGTTCCCGCTGGTGTTTATCGTCGGCATGGAAGAGGGCATGTTCCCGAGCCAGATGTCGCTGGATGAAGGCGGCCGTCTGGAGGAGGAGCGCCGTCTGGCCTATGTGGGCGTAACGCGTGCCATGCAGAAGCTGACGCTGACCTATGCCGAAACGCGCCGTCTGTACGGCAAAGAGGTTTACCATCGGCCGTCGCGCTTTATCGGCGAACTGCCGGAGGAGTGCGTGGAAGAAGTGCGCCTGCGCGCCAGCGTATCGCGCCCGGTCAATCACCGCCGCATGGGCACGCCGATCAGCGAGAACGATACCGGCTATAAGCTGGGCCAGCGCGTGCGCCATCCCAAGTTTGGCGAAGGCACCATCGTCAATCTGGAGGGCAGCGGCGAGCACAGCCGGCTGCAGATCGCCTTCCCGGGTGAAGGCATCAAATGGCTGGTGGCGGCCTACGCGCGTTTGGAAACGGTCTAACGAGAGAGGCGTTGCAGGGGCAAGCCCCTGCAATCGTTCACCATCAGTGAGGGTAGCGGTCGCCGACCTGTGCGGTGGCGTACCAGCGCATCACTGCTTCGGTACCTTCGCCGCCTTCCTGCGGCGCCCACGGCATGCAGTCTTCTTCGGTCAGCGCCTGATACGGTCCCTGCTTCACTTCGAACACCACGCCGCCGGCATCGACCGACAGCACCGCATGCCAAGTAAAGGCCGGCATCTCCAGCACTTTGGTTTCTTCGCCGAGCAGGGTGCGCTGCGTCACGACGCCGTCATCGTTGAACTGTAATACGACGAAACGGCCGCGCAGCGGCGTCAGCAGCTCCCAGGTTTGCGGGTGGCGGTGCGGGCGGATATAGGTGCCGGGTTCCATGGCGATCGCCAGGCGTTGCACCGGGTCGCTCAGCTCTTCGTGTAAGGTGCGGTGCGCGCGCAGGCGGGCCACGCTGGCGGCCTGTTCGCTCATCGCGGTCAGTTCATGGGCGGTAATCTGTTTCATCGTTTAAATCCGCATGCTTGTCGTACCATTAGGGTGATGTCATCTTAGCAACATTCTGGGAGGTGGTAAGCGATCGCCGCGACTTTTTCAGTACGGTTTAAGCGCTATTTCTGCCATTGATCATCGTGATGATTTGTTGCGCAATTATCCCGCCTAACGTGTTGACAGGCTTTTTCTTCTCGGCGTAACATGCGCGCACTATTATCATTGAGGACAGACGCCTTGGACACACCCAGTAGATACTGGCTCACTGACCTGCGCCGCAGGTATAACTTCTAAGGCTCTCCGTTTTTGCTGATAGCCTTCGTGGTTGTCGGCGACCCCGCAAAGCGTCGCTATGAGTCAGATCTCTTCATGGTCTGAAACAAATCGGTGATACGCATCCCCTCTGTTTCTGTGCTTCAACGCGTTGTCCGCACCCGTTACCTTCACGGAGTTTTGGCACATGCTGAGCGCTTTTAAATTAGATAACCGCCGCTTGTCCCGTCTGGAACTGGACGACTCGGATGATCTCACGTCATCGCTGTGGGTTGATCTGGTCGAGCCGGAAGAGGGCGAGCGTGAGCGCGTGCAGAATGAGCTGGGACAAAGCCTGGCGACGCGTCCCGAACTGGACGACATCGAAGCCTCCGCCCGTTTCTTCGAAGACGAAGACGGTCTGCATATCCACTCCTTCTTCTACTTTGAAGATGCGGAAGATCACGCCGGCAACTCCACGGTGGCGTTCACCATCCGCGACGGCCGCCTGTATACCCTGCGCGAGCGTGAACTGCCGGCGTTTCGCCTATACCGCATGCGCGCCCGCAACCAGACCATGCTCGAAGGCAACGCCTACGAACTGCTGCTGGATTTGTTCGAAACCAAGATTGAACAGCTGGCGGATGAGATAGAGAACATCTACAGCGATCTGGAACAGCTTAGCCGGGTGATCATGGAAGGGCATCAGGGCGACGAATACGACGCCGCGCTGTCGACGCTGGCGGAGCTGGAAGATATCGGCTGGAAGGTGCGTTTGTGCCTGATGGATACCCAGCGCGCGCTCAACTTCCTGGTGCGCAAGGCGCGTTTGCCGACCGGCCAGCTGGAGCAGGCGCGTGAAGTGCTGCGCGACATCGAATCCCTGCTGCCGCACAACGAATCGCTGTTCCAGAAGGTGAACTTCCTGATGCAGGCGGCGATGGGCTTCATCAACATCGAACAGAACCGCATCATCAAGATCTTCTCGGTGGTGTCGGTGGTGTTCCTGCCGCCTACGCTGGTGGCCTCCAGCTACGGCATGAACTTTGAATTCATGCCGGAACTGAAATGGTCGTTCGGCTACCCGGGCGCCATCACCTTGATGATCCTGGCGGGCCTGGCCCCTTACCTGTACTTCAAGCGCAAGAACTGGCTGTAACTCGGCGGCGCCGGGCTCAGCGCAGCTTGCGCTGGGTATAGAGCGCGTCGAGGGTGAACAGGATCAGCGCCGCCCAGATAAAGCCGAAGGTCACCAGCTTGTCCTGGCCGACGGTCTCGCCGTAGAAGGTGACCGCCAGCAGGAACATCAGCGTCGGGCCGAGATACTGGAAGAAACCGAGCGTCGACAGGCGCAGCCGGGTAGCCGCCGCGGTGAAGCACAGCAGCGGCACGGTGGTGACGATACCGGCGGCGACCAGCAGCAGATTCAGCGACCACGGGTTGGCGCTCAGGTGGCTGGTGGGGCTGTCGGCGAACAGGAACAGTTAGCCCGCCGCCACCGGCAGCAGCCACAGCGTTTCAATCAGCATGCCGGTCTGCGCGTCGATGGCGATTTTCTTGCGCAGCAGGCCGTAGAAGGCGAAGCTGAACGCCAGGCCCAGACCGATGATCGGCAATGAGCCGAACTGCCAGAGCTGCACCAGCACCCCGGTGAACGCCAGCGCTACCGCCACCCACTGCATGCGGCGGAAACGTTCGCCGAGAAACAGCATCCCCAACAGCACGTTAACCAGCGGGTTGATGAAGTAGCCCAGGCTGGCTTCCAGCATATGGTGATTGTTCACCGCCCAGATGAACAGCAGCCAGTTGCCGCCGATCAACAGCGCGGTGACCGCCAGCAACAGCAGCCGTTTGCGGTTTTGGCAGGCGGCGCGCACTTTCGGCCAGTTGCGGCCCAGCGTGATCAGCGCCAGCATGAAGAAAAACGACCAGATGATCCGGTGGGTGAGGATCTCGTCCGCGGATACTTGCTGGATCAGTTTGAAATAGGCCGGGGCGATGCCCCACATAAAATAGGCGGCCAGGGCGAAGAAAATGCCCTGACGCGTTTGCTTTGCGTCCATGACGTCACTCTGGTGGGGAACGTAAGATGCGGTGAGTGTACTGAAGTCGCTCACCGCACACAATCATCAGCCGACCAGATAGGTGGCGGTAGCGGTCGCGATATGCAGGCCGTCGTGGTTATGCAGTTCTACGCGCGCGACGGCGACCTTGTTGCCGCTGCGCAGCACGCTGGCGGAGGCGACGAAGTGTTCGCCGCGGCCGGGGCGCAGATAGTCGACGCGCAGATCGATGGTGCCCATGCGCGACAGTTTGGCGGCGATCTCCTCTTCGATCAGCGGTTCCATGCGCGTCAGCACGCCGCCGGCGCAGGCCAGCCCGGCGGCGACGTCGAGCACCGCGGCGATCACGCCGCCATGCAGAATTTCCTGCGCGGCGTTGCCCACCAGCTTGCGCTGGTTGGTGAAGCTCAGCTCGACGTAGTCATCGTCGAAGCGGCGCAGCTCCAGGCCAAGCTCGCGGTTGAACGGCATGTGGTAGACAAAGATTTCGCCGATCTTGCGGCGGGCGGCTTCCAGGGTCAGAGCAGTGGTTGACATAGCGGGGTTCCGTTTTTCTTTTGCGTTTTAAGGGAGCTAACTGGTCAGTCCAGGTTAATGGAATGTTGATTTTATGCTTAACCTTTGTTGCTTTCCAGACTATTCCAATAAAACCGGACCGCGCTGCGGTAAATCCTCCTTTGTGTGTAAAATGGCCTGATTTTTTCCGGGCTTGCCCTTTTTCGTTGGAGTAAGGAGAGGTTATGCGCATTTTGTCAGGGATCGTTTCCGCCACGCTGTTGATGCCGGCGCTGGCATTGGCTGAGGAAGCCAAAGAGCAGCAGATTCACGATAAGCCGACGGTGCGCGGCAGCATTATCGCCAACCTGCTGCAGGAGCACGATAATCCATTCACGCTGTATCCTTACGATCCCAATTACCTGCTGTACACCGACACCAGCGATATCAACAAAGAAGCCATCAAGACGTACAACTGGGCCGACAAGGCGCGCAAGGACGAGGTGAAATACCAGCTTAGCCTGGCGTTTCCGCTGTGGCGGGGCATTGCCGGCGACAACTCGGTGCTCGGCGCGTCTTATACTCAGCGCTCCTGGTGGCAATTGTCCAACCGCGGCGAGTCTTCGCCGTTCCGCGAGACCAACTACGAGCCGCAGCTGTTCGTGGGGTGGGCGACCGATTACCGCTTTGCCGGCTGGACGCTGCGCGATGTTGAAATCGGCGTTAACCATCAGTCTAACGGCCGCTCAGATCCGACGTCGCGCAGCTGGAATCGCGGCTATGCGCGGCTGATGGCGCAAAATGGCAACTGGCAGGTGGATCTCAAGCCCTGGTTCCGCTTCTCGGAGAGCTCGAGCAACGACGACAACCCGGACATCACCAAATACATGGGATACTACCGGTTGAAGGTCGGTTACGCCTGGGGCGACAGTGTGTTCAGCGTCGACAGCCACTACAACTGGAACAGCGGCTACGGCGGCGCGGAACTGGGCTGGAGTTACCCGATCACCCGCAACGTGCGTTTCTATACCCAGGTGTTCAGCGGCTACGGCGAATCGCTGATCGACTACAACTTCCGGCAGACACGGGTGGGCGTTGGTGTCATGCTGAACGATATTATGTAATCATACCCGATGGGTGTGTACCGATGAAAAAATGGGGAAGTGTGTGTCAACCGCAGCAGTGATTAACAGAGAGTTGCTGGCCGAGCAGGTATTGCGCGATACCTTTGGCTACCAGCAATTCCGCCCGGGCCAACAAACGATTATCAACGCCGCGATCGGCGGGCAGGATTGCCTGGTGGTGATGCCGACCGGCGGCGGCAAGTCGCTGTGTTACCAAATCCCGGCGCTGGTGATGGACGGCCTGACGCTGGTCGTTTCCCCGTTGATCTCGCTGATGAAGGACCAGGTCGACCAACTGTTGGCCTACGGCGTTTCCGCCGCCTGCTACAACTCGACGCAAACCCGCGAGGAGCAGCTGGACGTTATGGCCGGCTGCCGCAACGGTACCATCAAGATGCTGTACATCGCGCCGGAGCGGCTGATGATGGAAAGCTTCCTCAGCCTGCTCGATCACTGTCCGCCGGCGATGCTGGCGGTGGATGAGGCGCACTGTATTTCGCAGTGGGGCCATGACTTCCGGCCGGAATATCGCGCGCTGGGTCAGCTGAAACAGCGCTTCCCGTCGATGCCGGTGATCGCGCTGACCGCCACCGCCGACGAGGCCACCCGCGGCGATATCGTGCGCCTGCTGTCGCTGCAGGACCCGCTGGTGCAGGTCAGCAGCTTCGACCGGCCGAACATCCGCTACACGCTGGTGGAAAAATTCAAACCGCTCGATCAGCTGTGGCGCTTCGTGCAGGATCAGCGCGGCAAGAGCGGTATTATCTATTGCAACAGCCGCGCCAAGGTGGAAGACACCGCCGCGCGCCTGCAAAGCCGCGGGCTGAGCGTCGGCGCTTATCACGCCGGGCTGGACAACGATCGCCGCGCCCAGGTGCAGGAAGCGTTCCAGCGTGACGATCTGCAGGTGGTGGTGGCCACCGTCGCCTTCGGCATGGGCATCAACAAACCCAACGTGCGTTTCGTGGTGCATTTCGACATCCCGCGCAATATCGAATCCTATTATCAGGAGACCGGCCGCGCCGGGCGCGACGGCCTGCCGGCCGAAGCCATCCTGCTGTACGATCCGGCCGATATGGCCTGGCTGCGCCGCTGCCTGGAAGAGAAACCCGCCGGGCAACAGCTGGACATCGAGCGCCACAAGCTGAATGCCATGGGGGCGTTCGCCGAGGCGCAAACCTGCCGCCGCCTGGTGCTGCTCAACTACTTTGGCGAAGGCAAGCACGAAAACTGCGGCAACTGCGATATCTGCCTCGATCCGCCCAAGCGCTACGACGGGCTGGAGGACGCGCGCAAGGCGCTGTCTTGCGTGTACCGCGTCGGCCAGCGCTTCGGCCTCGGGTACATCGTGGAAGTGCTGCGCGGCTCCAACAACCAGCGTATCCGCGAATATGGCCACGACAAGCTGCCGGTGTACGGCATCGGCCGCGATCAGACCACCGAACACTGGACCAGCGTGCTGCGTCAGCTGATCCACCTGGGTTTTATCACCCAGAACATCGCCATGCACTCGGCGCTGCAATTGACCGAGGCGGCGCGCCCGGTGTTGCGCGGCGAGGTGGCACTGCAGCTGGCGGTGCCGCGCATTCAGAGCCTGAAGTCGCGCAGCAGCGCCAACCAGAAATCCTACGGCGGCAATTACGATCGCAAGCTGTTCGCCAAGCTGCGCAAACTGCGCAAGTCGATCGCCGACGAAGAAAACATTCCTCCCTACGTGGTGTTCAACGACGCCACGCTGCTGGAAATGGCCGAACAGATGCCGATCAAGGCCGGCGATCTGCTGAGCGTCAACGGCGTCGGCCAGCGCAAACTGGAGCGTTTCGGCGCGCCCTTTATGGCGATGATCCGCGACCATCTCGACAATGACGAAGACTGAGGGCGATAAATCATGCTAATGCTGTTTCTCACCGTGGCGCTGGTGCATCTGATTGCGCTGATGAGCCCGGGGCCGGACTTCTTTTTTGTGTCGCAAACCGCCGCCAGCCGTTCGCGCCGCGAGGCGATGATGGGCGTGGTCGGCATTTCGCTCGGCATCGTGGTGTGGGCCGGCGTGGCGTTGATGGGGCTGCACCTGATCCTGCAGAAGATGGCCTGGCTGCATCAGATCATCATGGTCGGCGGCGGGATGTACCTGTGCTGGATGGGGTGGCAACTGCTGCGTTCCGCGCGGGCGCAGCAAGCGCAGCCGGCAGCGGAGGCCCAGGTGGCGTTGCCCAAGGCCGGGCGCAGCTTTATTCGCGGCTTCCTGACCAATCTGTCCAACCCGAAAGCGGTGATCTATTTCGGCAGCGTGTTCTCGCTGTTCGTCGGCGACAGCGTTGGCGCCGGAGCGCGCTGGGGGCTGTTCTTGCTGATCGTCGCCGAGACCTTTGTCTGGTTCAGCCTGGTGGCGGTGGTGTTCGCGCTGCCGGCGATGCGCCGCGGCTATCAGCGGTTGGCCAAGTGGATAGACGGGGTGGCGGGCGTGCTGTTTACCGGCTTCGGGTTACACCTGATCTTTACCCGCTGACCGGCAGTGAAATGCCCAAGGCCGAGCAGCGATGCCCGGCCTTTTTTGTCAGGCTTTGCGGGCAGTCGCCAGCAGCCCCGCCACCAGAATGAACAGCGAACCGAACAGTCGGTTGAGCAACTGCATCTGGCGCGGCGTTCTCAGCCAGCCGGCGATGCGCGTCGCCAAAGTGGCGTAACCGATCATCACCAGAATATCCACCACCACGGTGGTGACGCCGAGCACCAGATACTGCTCGGCCTGCGGCTGATTGGGCAAGATGAACTGCGGGAACAGCGCGGCGAGAAACACGATGCTTTTCGGGTTGGTCAGGTTGACCAGCACCGCGCGGCGGAACAGACGGCGGCGCGGCATGCTGCCCGCCAGCGCATGCAGATCCAGCGCGCCGGCGGCGCGCCACTGCTGGATGCCGAGCCACACCAGGTAGGCGGCGCCCAACCATTTCAACAGTTCGAACGCCAGCAGCGATTGCGATATCAGCGCGCCGAGACCGATGCCCACCAGCACGATGTGCGCGCTCAGCCCGACCTGCAGCCCGGCTATCGAGGCGGCGGCGCCGCGATAGCCGTGGCTGATGCCGGTGCTCATGGTATTGATGGCGCCTGAGCCGGGGGAAAGGCTCAGGATAAGCGTGGTCAGCAGATAGGTTAACCACCAGTCCAAGGTCATGGTGCTTCGGCTCCCTGAAAGTGTCGTTTTGTGCCACAATGCGCCGATGCGGCGCCGTTTTTGTCAGAATTGAATCACAATACGCTAGTATGATTTCTTGTGCCAGCGGTCACATTTTCCGCCGGCCCCACAGGGAAAACGCTCTCGATGACCTCGTTCACTCTCAGCTCCGATGACTGGTTAACGCGTGAAACGCAGTTCGCTGCCTTCGCCACCGGGCCGCTGCTGGATTTCTGGCGGCAGCGCGAAGAAGGCGAATTCAGCGGCGTGGACGGCGTGCCGATCCGCTTTGTGCGCTTCAGTTCTGCGCGGCATCAGCGAGTGGTGGTGGTCAGCCCCGGCCGCATCGAAAGCTACGTGAAATACCCTGAGGTGGCCTACGATCTGTTCCACTGCGGCTACGACGTGGTGATCGTCGATCATCGCGGCCAGGGGCGTTCCGGGCGTTTACTGGCGGATACGCACCGCGGTCATGTGGTAAACTTCGCCGACTACGTGGACGATTTCGAACAGCTGTGGCTGCGCGAGGTCGAATCGCACGGTTATCGGCAGCGCTTCGCGCTGGCGCATTCGATGGGCGGCGCGATCCTGGCGCAGTTTCTGCAGCGCCGGCCGCAGGCGTTCGACGCGGCGGCGTTTTGCGCGCCGATGTTCGGCATCCGGCTGCCGATGCCGGGTTGGCTGGCCGATCGCATTCTCGACTGGGCGGAGACCCGCCCGGCGATCCGCGACTATTACGCGGTGGGCACCGGCCAGTGGCGTCCGCTGCCCTATGTGGTCAACGTGTTGACCCATAGCCGCGAGCGTTACCGGCGCAGCCTGCGTTATTATGCCGATTACCCCGAGCTGCAGGTGGGCGGGCCGACCTACCATTGGGTGCGGGAGAGCATCCGCGCCGGCCGGCAGATTATCGCGCAGGCCGGGAAGATCACCACGCCGCTGTTGCTTTTGCAGGCCGGTGAAGAACGGGTAGTCGACAACCGTTCGCACCAGGCTTTTTGTCAGGCTCTGTCAGACGCGGGGCGCCCTTGCGAAGGGGGGCTCCCGTGGGTTATCAACGGCGCACGCCATGAGATCCTGTTCGAGCGGGACGCGCTGCGCGCCGAAGCACTGAACGCAATTCTGCGCTTCTTTGCTCAACACTTAGGCGGCGCGCTGCCGCCGACAACTCCATCAGAGGTTAGAACATAACGCTATGTATCACGTCGTCGCTTCCGATTTAGATGGCACGCTGCTGTCTCCCGACCATACCCTGTCGCCGTACGCTAAAGAAACGCTGAAGTTGCTGACTCAGCGCGGCGTGCATTTCGTGTTCGCCACCGGCCGCCACCATATCGACGTGGCGCAGATCCGCGACAGCCTGGAGATCAGCGCCTTTATGATCACTTCCAACGGCGCACGGGTGCACAACACCGCCGGCGAACTGATTTTCAGCCACAACCTGGACGGGGATATCGCCCGCGATCTGTACGGCATGCTGCACGACGATCCGGATATCACCACCAACGTCTACCGTAACGACGATTGGTTTACCAACCGCGAAAGCCCGGAGCAGGAAGAGTTCTTCCAGGAGTCGGTGTTCAAATATCAGCTGTTTGAGCCGGGCCTGCTGGAAACCGACGGCGTCTGCAAGGTTTACTTCACCTGTGAAGATCACGAGCGGTTGCTGCAGGTGGAAGACGCCATCAACGCGCGCTGGGGCGATCGGGTCAACGTCAGCTTCTCGTTCCCTACCTGCCTGGAAGTGATGGCGGGCGGCGTGTCGAAAGGGCATGCGCTGGAAGAAGTGGCCAAGATCATCGGCTATACGCTGCAAGAGTGCATCGCCTTCGGCGACGGCATGAACGATCTGGAGATGTTGTCGATGGCCGGCAAGGGCTGCATCATGCGCGACGCGCATCAGCGCCTGAAGGACATGCTGCCGGAGCTGGAAGTGATCGGCTCCAACGTCGATAACGCGGTGCCGCACTACCTGCGCAAGATGTTCCTTTGAAATAACCATTAAATAATAAGGGCGCCTCGCGGCGCCCTTGGCATTACTTGTGCTGGCCCTGCTTCTGCAGGAACTGCACGCCCTTGTCCGGGAAGTCGGTGAACACGCCGTCGACGCCGGCCTGGTTGTAAATCACGTCATACAGCTGGTTCACGTCGGTCACGTACTTCGGCAGCGCATCGGCGCGGATGGTGAACGGATGCACCGCCAGCTTGCTGGCGTGCGCTTCTTTCACCATGTCGGTCAGCACGATGTGGCCCGGCTTGGATTGATCCGCCACCACCAGCATGTGGTAGTCCGGCCCGATGCCGTCGGCATACTGAGCGATTTTCTTCATCGCGCCCGGTTTGAACATCCAGTCGTAGTCGTATTCCACCCACTTGCCGTCGGCTTTCTGCTCATAGGTTTCCTGCCAGTCGTTATAGGCGATCAGCTGCACCAGCTTCAAATCCATGCCCAGCTTCGGCTCCAGCTCGTTCTTGATGCGCTTGAGCTCGTTGGCGTCGAAGCACTGCAGGTAGACGTTGTCGTTCTTGCCGGTGTAACCGTACTGCTTGAGCACCGCCAGCACTTTGCTGGAGATGTCTTTGCCTTCCTGTTTGTGGAACCACGGCGCCTTGATTTCAGGGTAGATGCCGATGTTCTTGCCGGTCGAATGGTTCAGACCCTGCACGAACTCGATCTCTTCCTGGAAGGTGTGCACGCGGAAGTCGGATTTGCCCATCGGGAAGCGGCCAGGGTAGCCCTGCACCTTCTTGCCGTTTTCGATTTCAAAGCCTTCGGTGAACTTCAGCGATTTGATCTCCGCCAGCGTAAAGTCGATGGCGTAATAACGGCCGTCTTTACGCGCGCGGTCCGGGAAGCGTTCGGCGACGTCGGTGACGCGATCGAGGTAATGGTCGTGCAGCACCACCAGCTCGTTGTCCTTGGTCATCACCAGATCTTGTTCGAGGTAATCGGCGCCCTGCGCGTAGGCCATCGCCTTCGCCGGCAGGGTGTGTTCCGGCAGGTAGCCGCTGGCGCCGCGGTGGGCGATGACCACTTTGTCCGCCGCCTGCGCGGCGCTGACCATCGAGGTGGCGAGAATGATCCCTGTCAGCAGGGCTTTGACTTGAGTCCGCATTCCGTTTTCTCCGTGTTGTTGGGGGCAGGGTAGTAAAAAGGCCGCAGGGCGGCCTTTAAATCATGCAAAAGTCGTGTGACGCTTAACCGCGCTTGGCGGCGATTTCCGCGTGGTGTTTCTTCTCGTTCAGCATGGTCAGCAGCAGCAGGATGACCGCTGCGATGCTGCCGCCAATCATCACCATGAAGCCGCCGTCCCAACCGAAGAAGTCCACGGTGTAACCGACGATGGCGCTGGCCGCGACCGAGCCGCCCAGGTAGCCGAACAGGCCGGTGAAGCCCGCGGCGGTGCCGGCGGCTTTCTTCGGCGCCAGCTCCAGCGCGTGCAGGCCGATCAGCATCACCGGGCCGTAGATCAGGAAGCCGATGACCAGCATACAGATCATGTCCACGGTCGGGTTACCGGCCGGGTTCATCCAGAACACCACGGTGGCGATGGTCACCAGCGTCATGAAGAACACGCCGGTGGCGCCGCGGTTGCCTTTGAACACTTTGTCCGACATCCAGCCGCACAGCAGAGTGCCCGGGATACCGGCGTATTCATACAGGAAGTAGGCCCAGGAAGACTTGTCCAGCGCGAAGTGCTTCACTTCTTTCAGGTAGGTCGGCGACCAGTCCAGAATGCCGTAACGCAGCAGGTAGACGAACACGTTGGCGACCGCGATGTACCACAGCAGCTTGTTCGGCAGGATGTACTGCATGAAGATCTGCTTGGCGGTCAGCTCTTCTTCGTCTTTTTCGCTGTAGTCGTCCGGATAGTCGTTTTTGTACTCTTCAATCGGCGGCAGGCCGCAGGATTGCGGGGTGTCGCGCATCAGGGCGAAGGCGATCAGGGCCACCAGGATGGCGCCGAAGGCCGGCATGTACAGCGCCGCGTGCCAGTCGTTGAACCAGGCCATACCCAGCAGGAACAGCAGCGGCGGCAGGCCGCCACCCACGTTGTGGGCGCAGTTCCAGATGGAAACGATGCCGCCGCGTTCTTTCTGCGACCACCAGTGCACCATGGTACGGCCGCACGGCGGCCAACCCATGCCCTGGAACCAGCCGCACAGGAACAGCAGAACGAACATCACCGCGATGCTGGAGGTGGCCCACGGCACGAAGCCCATGAACAACATCACCGCCGCCGCCAGGATCAGGCCGGCAGGCAGGAACACTCGCGGGTTGGAACGGTCGGAGACCGAACCCATGATGAATTTGGAGAAGCCGTAGGCGATGGAGATGCCCGACAGCGCGAAGCCGAGGTCGCCGCGGCTGAAGCCTTGTTCGATCAGGTAAGGCATGGCCAGGGTGAAGTTCTTACGCACCAGATAGTAAGCGGCGTAACCGAAGAAGATCCCCAGGAAAATTTGCCAGCGCAGCTTACGGTAGAGCGGGTCTACCTTATCGCTCGGCACACGGGCGATGTGTGCGGCCGGCTTAAAAATACTCAACATGAGCGCCTCCGATGGCTTTATCTGTTATCACATCAATATGACCTTTTACGTTCATTTGATGATTGAGCGGATATCGAATGTGGTGTTTTTGTGTTCCATAACGAGCGCCATTGTCGACAAATACGCCTGGTGTCGCTGTGACGAATGGCGCAATTGTTACACTTTCATGAAACCACGGCGGATTTTGAGCGATTCGTTAACGTTATGAAATAGAAAAACGTCCAAAAATCGTGATTATGATCACATTGATGGTTTTTTGTGGACATTTTTATTTCGTTTTATGTTCGTTCTTGTTCCTTATCAAACAAAGACCCTAATAACCGTGGCTCAATAGGCTCATAACTACCGATCCTGAGGGAGCGACATGAGCAGCTATTTTGACGGCGGCGAAACGGATGTGATCATCATCGGCGGCGGCGCCACCGGCGCAGGCATTGCCCGCGATTGTGCGCGGCGCGGCTTGCGCTGCATTTTGCTGGAGCGTCACGACATCGCCACCGGCGCCACCGGCCGCAACCACGGCTTGCTGCACAGCGGCGCGCGCTATGCGGTGACCGACGGCGAGTCGGCGCGCGAGTGCATCGAAGAGAACCGCATCCTGAAACGCATCGCGCATCACTGTATCGAGCGCACCGATGGGCTGTTCATCACCCTGCCGCAGGACTCGCTGGAGTATCAGCAACAGTTTATCGCCGCCTGTCGCCAGGCCGACATCGACGCCGAAGCGATCGACCCGCAGCTGGCGCTGCGGCTGGAGCCGGCGGCTAATCCGGCGCTGATTGGCGCGGTGCGGGTGCCGGACGGCACCGTCGATCCTTTCCGGCTGACCGCCGCCAATATGCTGGATGCGCGCGAACACGGCGCGCAGATCCTGACTTACCACCAGGTGGTCGGATTGTTGCGCAGCGGCGACCGGGTGACGGGCGTGCGCGTTTACGACCATCAGAATCAGCGGCGCTATGAGCTGCACGCAGCGGTGGTGGTCAACGCCGCCGGCATCTGGGGCCAGCAGATCGCCGAATACGCCGATTTGCGTATCCGCATGTTCCCGGCCAAGGGAGCGCTGCTGATCCTCGGTCACCGCATCAACAACATGGTGATCAACCGCTGCCGCAAACCGGCGGACGCCGACATCCTGGTGCCGGGCGACACCATCTCGCTGATCGGCACCACCTCGACCCATATCGACTACGACCAAATTGACAACATGCTGGTGACCCCGCAGGAGGTGGACATTCTGATCCGCGAGGGGGCGCTGCTGGCGCCCACCCTGGCGCAGACCCGCATTCTGCGCGCCTATGCCGGGGTGCGGCCGCTGGTGGCCAGCGACGACGATCCCAGCGGGCGCAATGTCAGCCGCGGCATCGTGCTGCTCGATCACGCCGCCCGCGACGGGCTGGAAGGGTTTATCACCATCACCGGCGGCAAGCTGATGACCTACCGCCTGATGGCGGAGTGGGCCACCGACAAGGTATGTGAAAAGCTCGGCGTAAATAGTCCGTGCACCACCGCGCAGGACGCGTTGCCCGGATCCCGTCAGTCGGCGGAGGAAACGGTGCGCAGCGTGGTTTCTCTGCCCGCCAGCATCCGCGGCTCGGCGATTTACCGGCACGGCGATCGCGCCAGCCAGGTGCCGGCGGCCGATCGGCTCGACACCAGCTTGGTGTGCGAGTGCGAGGCGGTGACCGCCGGGGAAGTGCGCTATGCGGTCAATTCGCTGACCGTCAATAACCTGGTGGATCTGCGCCGCCGCACCCGCGTCGGCATGGGCACCTGCCAGGGTGAACTCTGCGCCTGCCGCGCCGCCGGACTGCTGACGCGCTTCAAGGTCAGCACGCCGCAGCAATCCATCGCGCAGCTGTCGCAGTTCCTCAACGAACGCTGGAAAGGCGTGCGGCCGATCGCCTGGGGCGATGCGCTGCGCGAGAGTGAATTTACCAGTTGGGTTTACCAGGGATTATGCGGGCTTGAGGCCCAGGCAGACAAAGAGCAGGAGGCGGATGATGCGATTTGACGTAGTGGTGATTGGCGGCGGCCTGGCGGGCCTGAGCTGCGCCATTGCCGTGGCCGAACAGGGCAAACGCTGTGCGGTGGTCAGTTCCGGCCAGAGCGCGCTCTACTTCTCCTCCGGCTCGCTCGATCTGCTGGCGAGATTGCCGGACGGCACGCCGGTCGAGATGCCACTGGCGGCGCTGCCGCAGCTGGCGCAACAGGCGCCGCAGCATCCGTATTCTCTGATTGGCCCCGGCCGGGTGGCGGCGCTGTCCGCCGCCGCGCAGCGGCTGCTGGAACGCTGCGGGCTGAATCTGCAGGGCGAGGGGGTGAACAACCATCTGCGCATCACGCCGCTCGGCACGCGCCGCGCCACCTGGCTCAGCCCGAAGGCGATCCCGACGCTGCCGCTGACCGGCCAACTGCCCTGGCGGCGCATTGCGGTGATCGGCATCGAAGGGTTCCTCGACTTCCAACCGCAGATGGCCGCCGACGCCTTAAGCCGCGAGCTCGGCGTGCAGACGGACGTGGCCTATCTGCACATGCCGGCGCTGGACAGATTGCGCAATAACCCCAGCGAGTTCCGCGCGGTGAACATCGCCCGGGTACTGGATTTGATGGAAAGCCTGCCGCCGTTGGCTGAAGAGCTGCGGCGGCTGGCGGGCGAGGCCGAGGCGCTCTTCCTGCCGGCCTGTCTGGGCCTGGAGGACGACGCGTCGCTGGCGGTGTTGCAGGATGCGGTCGGCAAGCCGGTCCGACTGCTGCCGACGTTGCCGCCTTCGGTGCCCGGCATGCGCTTGCACCAGGCGTTGCGGCGGCGTTTCCAACAGCTGGGCGGCGTTTTCATGCCGGGCGACAGCGTGCTGCGCGCCGAGTGTGAAGCCGGCCGCGTCACCGGCCTGTATACCCGCAACCACGGCGATATTCCGCTGCGGGCGCAGCAGGTGGTGCTGGCCAGCGGCAGCTTCTTCAGCAACGGGCTGGTGGCGGATTTCGATGAAGTGCGTGAGCCGATCTTCGGGCTGGACGTGCACAGCCGCGCCGATCGCGCCGACTGGAGCCGACGCGAGCTGTTCGCGCCGCAGCCTTACCTGCAGTTCGGCGTGCGTACCGACGGCAGGCTGCGGGCGATGAAGCAGGGAATGCCGTTCGACAATCTGTATGCCATCGGTGCGGTCGCCGGCGGTTACGATCCGCTGCAGCAGGGCTGCGGCGCCGGCGTGTCATTGATCGGTGCGCTGCACGTTGCGCAGCAGATCGCCGCGGAGGAGAACGCATGAGCCTGCATCAGGATCACAGCTTTGAAAGCTGCATCAAATGTACCGTCTGCACCACCTACTGCCCGGTCGCCAAAGTGAACCCGCTCTACCCGGGGCCGAAACAGGCGGGGCCGGACGGCGAGCGGCTGCGGCTGAAAGACCCGACGCTGTACGATGAAGCGCTGAAATATTGCACCAACTGCAAGCGTTGTGAAGTGGCCTGCCCGTCCGATGTCAAAATCAGCGACATCATTCAGCGCGCCCGCGCCGACTTTGCCCAGAGCAAGCCGACGCTGCGTGACGCCATCCTCAGCCACACCGATATCATGGGATCGCTGTCGACGCCGTTCGCGCCGATCGTCAACGCCGCCACCGGGCTGAAACCGGTGCGCAAGCTGCTGGACAAGGCGCTAAAGATCGATCACCGTCGTGAACTGCCGAAATACTCGTTCGGCACCTTCCGCCGCTGGTACCGGCAACAGGCGCAGGCGCAGCAGCGTTACGCCGAGCAGGTGGCGTTCTTCCACGGCTGCTTCGTCAACTATAACCACCCGCAGCTGGGCAAGGATTTGGTCCGGGTGTTCAACGCGCTGGATATCGGCGTGCAGCTGCTGAAACGCGAGAAATGCTGCGGCGTGCCGCTGATCGCCAACGGGTTTATCGAGCAGGCCAAAAAGCAGGCCAGGGTCAATGCCGAATCGCTGCATGAAACGGTGCTGGAGCGCGGCATTCCGGTGGTGGCCACTTCGTCGAGCTGCACCTTCACCCTGCGTGACGAATACCCTCATCTGCTGGACGTGGACACCACTGCGGTGCGCGAGCGGGTGGAGCTGGCGACGCGCTATCTCTATCGTCTGATCAATCAGGGGCGCAGCCTGCCGCTCAAGCGCACGCCGCTGCGGGTGGCTTATCACACGCCTTGCCATATGGAGAAGATGGGCTGGACCGCCTACACCCTGGAGCTGCTGCGGCAGATACCGGGGCTGGAGCTGGTGGTGCTGGATTCGCAGTGCTGCGGCATCGCCGGCACCTACGGGTTCAAATCGGAGAACTACGCCACGTCGCAGGGTATCGGCGCACCGCTGTTCCGGCAGATAGAAGAGAGCGGGGTGGATCTGGTGGTGACCGACTGCGAGACCTGCAAATGGCAGATAGAAATGTCCACCAGCAAACGCTGCGAACATCCGATCACCCTGCTGGCGCAGGCGCTGGCATAAAGCGAAAGGGCCGGCAAGCCGGCCCTTTGTGGGATTACTGCTTCAGCTTCAGGGTGGAGATGATGCCTTCGGCTTCGGTCTGCGCCTGCTGCTGATTGTCCGCCGGCAGCGTTACCTGAATGGTCAGCATGTTGTTGTTCAGCGAGCCGATCAGGACGGAAGAATAGGCTTTCTCGCCGCCGCTGGTGATGATGCTGTCCAGCTGACGCAGCGGCACACCGTTGACGTCGAGCGCTTTGTTGGTGATCACCTGCAGGTTGGCGTCACGCGCGCGTTGGGTATTCTCCAGGCGCTTGGCCAGGGTCTCCAGGCTGTCGGCGGTCTTGTCACCCAGGATCACAATCACCGCGCGCTGGCCGGTGCTGTCTGCGTAAACATGCATGTTGTTGGCCTGGTTGCCCAGCTTGCCGCTCTGATCCGCCATGCCGACAGGCAGGGTGAACGCCAGTTTACCGTCCAGCAGGCTCACCTGCTGCCCGGCCGGCGCGCTGGCCGCCGCGCCGTCCGTTGCCGCCTTGGTGTCTTTGGTTTCGCCGTCGCAGGCCGCGAGGCCAAGCGCCAGCAGGCTGATACCCATCAATTTCGCTACTTTACGCATCGGGCTTCCTTCTTCCTTTCCGGTAGGGATTCACTGTCGTATCGCAACCTATTCCAGGTTGAAATGCAAGGCAGATGTTGTCACAAGTTTTTTTCCAGTAATAGCCGATAATCAGCCACTTCGCCTTTCTTTTCCAGCTGAACAATCTGATAGTGGTGGGCGATCAGCATCGTCAGCATGGCGCGGAACCGGTTACGGGTTTTGACCGTCAGTTGGCGATAGCCCTGCGCCCGCGCCCAGCGCTCTTGTTCGGCCAACAAGGCCTGCGCCACGCCGTGGCGACGAAATGCCGGCAACACGCCGCCCAGCCAGCTGTAAAACACCGTTTCCTGCCGTTGATAACCGAGTTTGAAACCGGCCGGTTGCCCGGCTATCTCGGCGATCAACAGGCTGGCGGGGGCGGCGCCGATGCGCCGCTGCAGATCGGCCAGGCTATGCAGGCCGCCGAATTCGGGGATGCGTTGGTAAAGGCGGTGGATGTCTTCAAGCGTGGCGGTGCGGACGATTGGGGTCATGAGCGGCCTCCAAAGGATAGGGCCGCCCAGAATAACACGACTCAACCCGGCTGCAGGCCGCCGCTGCGCGCTGCGATGCGTTTGAGCAGCATGTTCAGCAATACGCCGTACATCGGCAGGAAGAACAGCAGGCAGATCATCACCTTGAAGCTGTAATCCACCAGCGCGATCTCCACCCAGTTGTTGGCCATGAAGGGATCGCTGCTCTTATAAAAGGCGATGAAGAAGAACGCCAGCGTATCGCTGATGTTGCCGAGGAACATCGCCGCCGCCGGCGCCACCCACCAGGCGCTGCGTTGACGCAGGCGGTTGAAGACGTGTACGTCGAGGATCTGCCCGAGCACATAGGCCATAAAGCTGGCGACGGCGATGCGCGCCACGAACAGGTTAAAACTGTTCAGCGCCGCAAAGCCCTGCCATTCTCCCTGATAGGTGACGGTGGAGATCACATAAGAGATGAACAGCGCCGGCACCATCACCGCCAGGATGATGCGCCGCGCCAGCGGCGCGCCGAAGATGCGCACGGTCAGATCGGTCGCCAGGAAGATAAACGGGAAAGTAAAGGCGCCCCAGGTGGTATGGAAGCCGAAAACGGTGATCGGCAGCTGCACCAGGTAGTTGCTGGAGGTAATGATGGCGATATGAAACAGCGAAAGCCAGACCAACGCGGTGAAGCGCTGCTGTGCGGTAAACGAATACATGTTGTAGCCTTTTTAGCAGTGGGGTGAGGGAACCCAGTGTGTCTTGTCAAAACAGCAAAAAACGCTGCGCGGCGGCATGATACGCGTTTGCGCAACCAATGCAATGGTTAAATTTAACGCAAACGTTAACGCATCTTGCGCAGAAAAACTACCGGCGTAAACTAGGCGCTAATGAGATGCGGCGAGCGTTCGCCGATCGTTTTTGAACGAGAAAAATTGCATGACTGACTTATTTGCCCAGGCAGACCAGACGCTCGACGCGCTGGGGCTGCGCTGTCCGGAACCGGTGATGATGGTGCGTAAAACCGTGCGCCATATGGACAACGGCGAAACGCTGCTGATTATCGCCGACGATCCGGCCACCACCCGCGATATCCCGGGGTTCTGCCGCTTTATGGAGCACACGCTGGTGGCGCAGGAGACCGAACAGGCGCCATACCGTTATCTGTTACGTAAAGGCGTCTAACGGCGGCGCGGCCGAGTTAAAAGTTTCCTCCCCCAAATGACAACGGGCGCGGTATGCCGCGCCCGTGTTTGTTTCAGAGCTTAGCTGCGCTTTCTCAATAGCCGCAGCGCGTTGGCGGTGACCAGCGCGGTGGCGCCGGAGTCAGCCAGTACCGCCAGCCACAAACCGGTCAGCCCCAGCAGGCTGGTGATCAGGAAGACCCCCTTCAACCCCAGCGCGATGGTGATGTTTTGCCGGATATTGGCGTGGGTGGCGCGTGAGATGCGGATCATCTCCGCGACGCCCAGCAGCCGGTTGTGGGTCAGGGCGGCGTCGGCGGTTTCCAGCGCCACGTCGGTGCCGCTGCCCATGGCGATGCCGATGTTGGAGGCTTTCATCGCCGGGGCGTCGTTGATGCCGTCGCCGATCATCGCCGTCGGGCGCAGTTCACTCAGTTCGGTGACCGCTTTGACCTTATCTTCCGGCAGCAGACCGGCGCGATAGTCGAGGCCCAGCTCGCCGGCGATCGCGGCGGCGGCGCGCGGGTTGTCGCCGGTCAGCATCACGCCGCGAATGCCCAGCGCGTTCAGTTCGGCTATCGCCTGCTTGGCGTCGCCGCGCAGCGTATCGCGCAGCGCCAGCAAGCCGATGGGCGCGCCGTCTTCCAGCACCACCACCGCCGTTTTGCCGGCGTTTTCCAGCTTGTCTACCTGGCTCTGCCATTGGGCGTCGAGCAGACCCGGCGCCAGCTTGCCCGGCGCGCTGATCAGCACGGTCTTGCCGTCCACGATCCCTTCCACGCCGACGCCGGCCAGCGCGCGGCGCGCCTGCGCCAGCGGCAACTCAGCCCCGCTTGCGGCGGCGCGGTTGATGATCGCCTGCGCCAGCGGGTGATGTGAACCGGCTTCCACCGCGGCGGCAAGCTGCAGCAGCCGCTGTTCGGTGAGCGCGCCGATCGGCAGCACGTCGGTCACCGTCGGCTTGCCTTCGGTCAGGGTGCCGGTTTTATCGAAGGCGATGGTTTGGATCTGGCCCAGTTGCTCCAGCGCCGCGCCGCCTTTAATCAGCGCGCCGCGCCGCGTGGCGGCCGCCAGTCCGGATGTGATGGCCGCCGGCGTTGAGATCACCAGCGCACATGGGCAGCCGATCAGCAGCAGCGTCAGGCCGCGATAGATCCAGGTATCCCACGGCTGCGAGAACAGCAACGGTGGCACCAGGATCACCGCGACGGCCAGCAGCATAATGGCCGGGGTGTAATAGCGGCTGAAGCGATCGAGGAAGCGTTCGATCGGCGCGCGGCGCTCCTCGGCCTCTTCAATCAGCTGCAGGATGCGGTCGATGGCGTTTTTGCCGGGCTCGGATATCACCTTCATCTGCGCCGCCTGATCGACGGACAGGCTGCCGGCGGCCACTTTCTCCCCCTGTTGGCGCTCGACCGGCACCGATTCGCCGGTCAGGGCGCTTTCATCGAAGCTGGCGAACGGATTGAGCAGCTCGGCGTCGGCCGGCAGGCGCCCACCGGGCGCGATTTCAATCACGTCGCCGGGGCGCAGGTTGGCGACCGGCACGCGTTTGCGTTCCGTGCCTTGCAGCAGCAGCGCATCTTCCGGCACCAGCTCCATCAGCGCCTTCACCCCGCGCCGTGCGCGGTTGGCGGCGTAGGATTCCAGCAGTTCGCCGACCATAAACAGCAGCAGCACCATCGCCGCTTCGGCGGTGGCGCCAATGAACAGCGCGCCGATGGCCGCCACGCTCATCAGCGTTTCGATGGCAAACGGCGTGCCGGAGCGAATCAGACGCAGCGCCTTGGCGGCGACCGGCGCCAACCCGACCAGCGTGGTGGCGATAAAGGCGATGCGGCCCAGCTCCGGGTTAACCCGATCCAGCACCCAACTGACCACCATCAGGGTGGTTAACAGCAGCAGCGGCGCGAATTCGCCGAAGCGTGAGGTTTTCGGCGCGGCGGCTTTGGCGGTCTGAGCGCCGAGCAGGGTAAAGCCGGCCTGGGTGACCGCATCCTGGATCCGCAGGCTGATGTCGGACTGCGCGTCGACCACCAGTTTCTCGGTGGCGAACAACACGCGCGCGCTGTCGACGCCGGGGAGTGCGGTGACGGCATTTTCGATTTTCTTGGCGCAGCTGGGGCAGTCCATGCCGGTGACTTTCCAGCTGAAACGTTGGCTGCCGGAAGGGGGAGCGGCGGCCAGCCTGTCGCTTTCCTCGTCCGGATCGTCGGGCGCGGCGGTGCAGCAGCCGCTATCGCCATGATCGTGATGATGGTGGGCGTGTTCGGCCTGTGCGGTGGCGTTTTTCGGTTCGCTGCTGCAGCCGTGCTGAGTTTTGCTGTGGCTGTGGTTGCAGCCGCATCCGCCTTCGGCGTGGTGATGTTCCTGATGATTATGGTTTTGCTGATTGTGCATAACGTCCCCCTGCGGGCTGTTAAACGGGTTTGCTCAACTGACTCTACACCCTGGAGTCCACTCCAGAGTCAAGCGCCGGATGAGAATTATTGCTAACGGCGTTCAAGCGTAGAAAGGGGGGTATTCATTCAATAATGAATAATGCGGATTTTAATCTATCGGCTTTTCTTATCCCCTATTGGGGCGAAAAGGCACGCCACCGTTAGTTTAAATAAGAAAATAATATTCCTATAGAAACTAAAAAATCGCCCGACCTAATAATAAAGAGTTATTAATCTATAACGCTTTAGCAAAATTTACCTTTTCCCCTGAGTAAAGCCAGCATGATTCGCTTGAGTCTGCAGGCCGCATTGCTATTGAAGTTTGGTGCCAACTTATCCTCATCAAGTTTCATTTGTTTTGTAAATAAGCCTAAAAAGCAGCATAACAAACTTTCGTTGCGATAATAAATGGTTGATTATTTTATGTGCAGTTTTGCGACCCTGCCTATAATTGGAATCGATTACCATTTTTAATGGTGATCTTATTTGCTGATATATATGCATTAATTCTACCTAACACACTGCCGGTAACGGCGCATAAGCCCCTTCCAGCAAGCTTAAGGTTTATTAACCGTGGCTTACGGGGAGGTTATGTCTATCTGTCTGATTGATATCAATCAGGTAATGAGTGGAATCGAACCAATGCAATCTACTAAAAAGGCAATTGAAATTACTGAATCCAGCCTTGCGGCCGCGACAACCGGCTACGATGCTGTAGATGACCTGCTGCATTATCATGAGCGGGGTAACGGGATTCAGATTAATGGCAAGGATTCATTTTCTAACGAGCAAGCTGGGCTGTTTATTACCCGCGAGAACCAAACCTGGAACGGTTACAAGGTATTTGGCCAGCCGGTCAAATTAACCTTCTCCTTCCCGGACTATAAGTTCTCTTCCACCAACGTCGCCGGCGATACCGGGCTGAGCAAGTTCAGCGCGGAACAGCAGCAGCAGGCTAAGCTGTCGCTGCAGTCCTGGGCTGACGTCGCCAATATCACCTTCACCGAAGTGGCTGCCGGTCAAAAGGCCAATATCACCTTCGGCAATTACAGCCAGGATCGTCCCGGCCACTATGATTATGGTACCCAGGCCTACGCCTTCCTGCCGAACACCATTTGGCAGGGCCAGGATTTGGGCGGCCAGACCTGGTACAACGTCAACCAATCCAACGTGAAGCATCCGGCGACCGAAGACTACGGCCGCCAGACGTTCACCCATGAGATTGGCCATGCGCTGGGCCTGAGCCACCCGGGCGACTACAACGCCGGTGAGGGCAACCCGACCTATAACGACGTCACCTATGCGGAAGATACCCGCCAGTTCAGCCTGATGAGCTACTGGAGTGAAACCAACACCGGTGGCGACAACGGCGGTCACTATGCCGCGGCTCCGCTGCTGGATGACATTGCCGCCATTCAGCATCTGTATGGCGCCAACCTGTCGACCCGCACCGGCGACACCGTGTACGGCTTTAACTCCAATACCGGTCGTGACTTCCTCAGCACCACCAGCAATTCGCAGAAAGTGATCTTTGCGGCCTGGGATGCGGGTGGCAACGATACCTTCGACTTCTCCGGTTATACCGCTAACCAGCGCATCAACCTGAATGAGAAATCGTTCTCCGACGTGGGCGGCCTGAAGGGCAACGTCTCGATCGCCGCCGGTGTGACCATTGAGAACGCCATTGGCGGTTCCGGCAACGACGTGATCGTCGGCAACGCGGCCAACAACGTGCTGAAAGGCGGCGCGGGTAACGACGTGCTGTTCGGCGGCGGCGGGGCGGATGAACTGTGGGGCGGTGCCGGCAAAGACATCTTTGTGTTCTCTGCCGCCAGCGATTCCGCACCGGGTGCTTCCGACTGGATCCGCGACTTCCAGAAAGGGATCGACAAGATCGACCTGTCGTTCTTCAATAAAGAAGCGAATAGCAGTGATTTCATCCACTTCGTCGATCACTTCAGCGGCACGGCCGGTGAGGCGCTGCTGAGCTACAACGCGTCCAGCAACGTGACCGATTTGTCGGTGAACATCGGCGGGCATCAGGCGCCGGACTTCCTGGTGAAAATCGTCGGCCAGGTAGACGTCGCCACGGACTTTATCGTGTAACACAGCAACGGAACGCCCGGCGCAGTCTCGGCCGGGCGTGATGCAGGAGCCCGGTATGAAAGGTACTTTAACGCGCGCCGCTTTGGCGGCGGGTGGCATGATGGTGACGAGTGCGGTGATGGCCGGCAGTTTGGCATTGCCGACCGCGCAGTCGCTGGCGGGGCAATGGCAGGTGGCCGACAGCGAACGGCAATGCCAAATCGAGTTTCTGGCGCATGAACAAAGCGAGACCAACGGCTATCAGCTGGTGGATCGGCAACAGTGTTTGCAGAGCGTGTTTGCGGCGGAAGTCGTGGGCTGGCGCCCGGCTCCGGACGGCATCGCCCTGCTGCGGGCGGATGGCAGCACGCTGGCGTTCTTCTCGCGCGACGGCGATCTGTACCGCAATCAGCTGGGTGCGGATGATGCTCTGACGTTGAAAGCGCTGGCTTGATGAAGAAACGGGTTCGGCGCGCCGAACCCGCGGTAGGTCTCTACAGGTAGAGCGAACGCACGATCAGGAAGTGGCCGGAGAAGTAACAGAAAGCCACGATGGCGTCCGCCGCGCGGAAGGTGAAGCGGTAGCGGTTGAGCAGCCAAACCACGTTGGCCAGCAGCAGCAGCGAGGTGCCGGTCAGCAGCGAGAAGCCGAAATCGGTGCTGCGCAGGAAATATTGTTCGCCCGCCAGCCAGACCATCAGCAGCGTCATCGCTACGTAGGTAACGATCGGCCAGCGCATCTCTTCCAGCCGGGTCCAGACGGTGGCCAGCAGCAGTGCGCCGATCGCCAGCAGCGCCAGCGGCAGCGGCCAGAACAGGCTGAACGTCATCTGGCTGGCGAAACTCAGGGTGTACAGCAGGTGGGACAGGAAAAAGGCGCCGATGGCATACAGCACCCGTTCGCGCGGCAACAGGAGCAATGCGTCGCCGATCAGCGTCGCCAGCAGGCCGAGTACGATCAGATAACCCGCAGCGCCGAGCACCGGCGCCTGCCAGGCCAACAGCAACAGCAGCAGCAGCGTGACGGGTTTGAACACCCAGCGCTGCCAGCGCGGCCCACGGTAAGAGGCGTCGACGAACAGCCAACCGGAAAAGAATACGGCAAGGAACGGCCAACTCATTAATGTCTTCCTTATGTATGAGGGAGCCGCAACAACCGGCTCCAAACTGTCACCAATGTCACTTCTTCATTTCAGTGTAGGTAGCCTGCCGGCGATCGACAATGCTTTCTTGAGAATGCTATGTTTACGCTGATTTAGCCGCGAAGGAAATGGGAAACCGATGAGTAAGCCACCGTTATTTTTTGTCGCCGTGATTGCGCTGATCGCCGTGCTGGCCACGCAACGCTACTTCAAGCAGCGGCAGCAGGAGGCGGAAAACGATCGCGCGCCGATGCGCAGTCTGCAGGTGACGGTGAGCGACAAACGCGCGGTGCCGGTCACCAAGACCCGCGCGCCGCAGCGCGAGCCGTTGGTCAATGAACCGATGAATTACGAGGTGGTGTTCAGCCCGGTACAGGGAGGTGAAGATATCCAGCTGCGGCTGAAGCAATGGCAGTACAACCCGATAGAAAAGGGCGCGCAGGGCACGTTGAACATGCAGGGCACGCGCTTCGTCTCGTTCACCGCTCAGCCGTAGCGGTCACTTCTTCTTGATGGGCGGCTGTTTCTTTTGCCAGGCCAGCAGCTCGAACACGCCAAAGATAAAGATCTTGGCCTCTTGCCAGTAGCTGATCGGCTGATCCTTCGGCTGGGTGGATTTCAACAGCACCAGCTGCAGGCCGTGCATCACCACCATAAAGAACAGCGCCACGTCGATGAAATACTTCAGCGGCTTGGGAAACGGATGGAACAGGTTAGAGAGCAGGAAGCCCCACACGCACAGCATCAGCAGGCGGCCCAGATTAATCAACATGGTCGGTTTTCTCTTGCGAACGAATATAAAGGCGATAGGCCACCTGGCCGGCGACCTTCTCCCGGTGCAGCTGCCAGCTGGCAGGCACGTCCGCCGCGGCGCTTTCCGCCTCGGCTTCTACATAGATCCAGGCCTCGTCGGCCAGCCAGCCGCGTTGCTCCAGCAACAGGGCGGTCTCCGCCAGCAGGCCTTTGCGAAACGGCGGGTCGAGGAACACCACGTCGAACGGTTGGCCATCGCCCGCCAGCCAGCTCAGCGCGTTGGTGTTGATAACCACCCCTTTGCCCTGCAGCAGCGCCAGATTTTTTTCCAGCTGCTGCGCCACCGGCCGTTCGAATTCGAGCAGCGTGGCGCTGCCGGCATAGCGCGACAGCGCTTCCAGCCCCAATGCGCCGCTGCCGGCGAAACAGTCGAGGCAGCGCGCGCCCTGAATCACCGGCGCCAGCCAGTTGAACAGGGTTTCGCGTACCCGATCGGTGGTGGGGCGCAGCCCCGGGCTGTTCGGCACCGGGAGTTTGCGACCGCGCCATTGGCCGCCGATGATGCGGATCTGTCCGGCTGCGGCCTGGGGCGGTTTTTTGGCCGCCGCCCGTGGCGAGAGTCTTGTCATAAGCGTTGTTTGGTTTCTTTCGCGGCGCGGGGCCGCCGAGGTTAACGAAAAGTTGTCCCTATTCTACCGGTGACGGGCGTCGGGGGGAACGGTAAAACGTTGTTGTCTGATTTCACGCCGGAAAGCATGCCGGATGCGTGTTGCTGGGCGAGGGAAAGTGATAGACTCGGCGGATTATTGTCAGCATATATCCTTCAGGTATGGAGGGTAAGCGAGCCTTCGGTACGGAGTAGAGTCATAACATGGCAAAAGATAAGAAACGTGGGTTTTTCTCCTGGCTGGGGTTTGGCCAGAAGGAGAAGGAAGAAGATCAACAGCAACCTGAGCCGTCGGTAGAGCAGGCGGAACCTCAGGCCGCGGAGACGCCGGCTGAACCGGTCACCGCCAAGCTGGACGACAAGCTCCCCGCCCAGGAATCTGAACCTGCCGCCTCCGTCGACACCCCGGGAGAGTGGGATAACGGTCAGGCCGGCGAGCAAATCGCGGAAAATCTGCCGGCAGCGGCCGAGCATCCGGCGGCGCAAGCGCTGGCCGAAGAGATCGTCAGCGTCACCGAACAGGTGGCGGCGCAGCAGCAACCTGTTACCGAACCCGAGTCGGTCGTCGAACCCGAGCCAGTCATCGAACCTGAGCCGGTCGTTGAGCCTGAGCCGGTCGTTGAGCCTGAGCCGGTCGTTGAGCCTGAGCCGGTCGTTGAGCCTGAGCCGGTCGTTGAGCCCGAGCCGGTCGTCGAACCCGAGCCAGTCATCGAACCTGAGCCGGTCGTCGAACCCGAGCCGGTCGTTGAGCCTGAGCCGGTCGTTGAGCCTGAGCCGGTCGTTGAGCCTGAGCCGGTCGTTGAGCCTGAGCCGGTCGTCGAACCCGAGCCGGTCATCGAGCCCGAGCCGGTCATCGAACCCGAGCTGGTCGTTGAGCCAGAGCCGGAAGCGGAAGAAGAGCCGCTGGAACCCGTCGTGCCGGCCGCTGCGCAAGAGCAGGAGCGCCCGACCAAAGAGGGCTTCTTCGCGCGCCTGAAGCGCAGCCTGCTGAAGACCAAGCAGAACCTCGGCTCCGGCTTTATGGGGCTGTTCCGTGGTAAAAAGATCGACGACGACCTGTTCGATGAGCTGGAAGAACAGCTGCTGATCGCCGACGTTGGCGTGGACACCACGCGCAAGATCATCACCTCCCTGACCCAGCACGCCAGCCGCAAGCAGCTGAAAGACGCCGAAGCGCTGTACGGCAAGCTGAAGGAGGAAATGTCCGAAATTCTGGCCAAGGTCGATCAGCCGCTGGATGTCAGCGGGAAAACCCCGTATGTCATCCTGATGGTCGGCGTGAACGGCGTGGGTAAAACCACCACCATCGGCAAGCTGGCGCGTCAATTCCAGGCGGAAGGCAAGTCGGTGATGCTGGCGGCGGGGGACACCTTCCGCGCCGCGGCGGTGGAACAGCTGCAGGTGTGGGGCGAACGCAACCGCATTCCGGTGGTGGCGCAGCATACCGGCGCGGATTCCGCTTCGGTGATCTTCGATGCGGTGCAGGCCGCCAAGGCGCGCGGCATCGATGTGTTGATCGCCGATACCGCCGGCCGTCTGCAGAACAAATCGCACCTGATGGAAGAGCTGAAGAAGATCGTCCGCGTCATGAAAAAACTGGACGACCAGGCCCCCCATGAGGTTATGCTGACGCTCGATGCCAGCACCGGCCAGAATGCCGTCAGTCAGGCGAAATTATTTAATGAGGCCGTGGGCTTAACCGGCATCACGCTGACTAAACTGGACGGTACCGCCAAGGGCGGGGTGATCTTCGCCATCGCCGATCAGTTCGGTATCCCGATCCGCTATATCGGCGTCGGGGAAGGCATCGAAGATTTGCGGCCGTTTAAGGCTGACGATTTTATTGAGGCACTTTTTGCCCGAGAGGATTAATACGGATGATTCGCTTTGAACAGGTCAGTAAAGCTTATCTGGGCGGACGGCAAGCGCTGCAGGGGGTTGATTTCCATCTGCGCCCGGCGGAGATGGCGTTTCTGACCGGCCATTCCGGCGCGGGGAAAAGTACCCTGCTGAAACTGATTTGCGGTATCGAACGGCCCAGCGCCGGCCACATCTGGTTTGGCGGCCACGACATCAGCCGTTTGAAAAACCGCGAGGTGCCGTTCCTGCGCCGGCAGATCGGCATGATCTTCCAGGATCACCACCTGCTGCTGGATCGCACGGTGTATGACAACGTGGCGATGCCGCTGATCATCGCCGGCGCCAGCACCGAAGATATCCGCCGCCGCGTTTCCGCCGCGCTGGACAAGGTCGGTCTGCTGGATAAAGCGAAGAACTTCCCGATTCAGCTGTCCGGCGGTGAGCAGCAGCGTGTGGGCATCGCCCGCGCGGTGGTGAACAAGCCGGCGGTGCTGCTGGCGGATGAACCGACCGGTAACCTGGACGATGCGCTGTCGGAAGGCATTTTGCGCCTGTTTGAAGAATTCAACCGCGTCGGCGTGACCGTTCTGATGGCGACGCACGACACCGGGCTTATCGCCCGCCGCAATTACCGCATCCTGACGCTGAGCCAGGGCCGCATGCAAGGAGGCGCTCACCATGGCCAATAACGCAAAAACCGCCAAGAGCAAGGCGCTGCGCGGCGGCTGGCGCGAACAGTGGCGTTACGCCTGGATGAACGCCATCAAAGACATGCTGCGTCAGCCGTTGGCGACGCTGCTGACGGTGATGGTGATCGCTATTTCCCTGACGCTGCCGAGCGTGTGCTACATCGTGTGGAAAAACGTCAGCACCGCGGCCAGCCAGTGGTATCCAACGCCGCAGCTGACCGTCTATCTGGATAAATCGCTCGATGACGACGCCGCGCTGAAAGTGCTCGACGCCATCAAGGCGGAAGCCGGCGTGGAGAAGGTGAACTACCTGTCGCGTGAAGAAGCGCGCGGCGAGTTCCGCAACTGGTCGGGCTTTGGCGGCGCGCTGGACATGCTGGAAGAGAACCCGCTGCCGGCGGTGGCGATCGTCACGCCGAAGCTGAGCTTCCAGAGTTCGGACACCCTCAACACCCTGCGCGATCGCGTGGCGGCGGTGCAGGGCGTGGAAGAAGTGCGTATGGATGACAGCTGGTTTGCCCGCCTGGCGGCGCTGACCGGGCTGGCGGGTCAGATTGCGGCGATCATCGGCGTGCTGATGATCGTGGCGGTGTTCCTGGTGATCGGCAACAGCGTGCGTCTGAGCATCTTCAGCCGTCGCGACACCATCAACGTGATGAAACTGATCGGCGCCACCGACGGTTTTATCCTGCGGCCGTTCCTCAACGGCGGGGCGATGCTGGGCTTTGCCGGCGCGCTGCTGTCGCTGGTGTTGTCCGGGGCGCTGGTATGGCAACTGGAGTCGGTGGTCGCCGGCGTGGCCAAGGTATTCGGCACCACCTTCACCCTGCACGGGCTGGGTTGGGATGAGGCGCTGCTGCTGCTGATCATCTCCGCGATGATCGGTTGGATCGCCGCCTGGCTGGCGACGGTGCAACATTTACGCCGATTTACACCACAGTAAGATTTTTTTGGTATACTCTTCTCCTGCTGCTTTTGATCGCGTTGCGGGAGAAGAGTGACCTCAAGCGAAGTCAGCACCATCCCTCTCTTCTTAGCGCACAAATTCCCTATCGGCCTGCACCTTCGTCACGTATTGTCAGCAACAATGCTTGCAAAAAGGGTGAACTTCTGGGGCGGAATACGGTCAAAAATTGCAGCAAATGTTAAGGTGCCCGGCGTGTGGAACCGCTTTTGCTTCAGCAACTGCCGTAGAATCAATCATTTCCCCGCTGTAATAATCACCTGCATGATTTTGTATTCTCATAGAGAGGGTTTGAATGACCAAAGAAATGCAAACTTTAGCCTTAGTACCCCAAGGTAGCTTGGAAGCCTATATCCGGGCAGCCAACGCCTATCCGATGCTGACGGCAGAGGAAGAGCGGGAGCTGGCTGAACGGCTGCATTATCAGGGCGATCTGGATGCCGCTAAGCAGCTCATCCTGTCTCACCTGCGCTTTGTCGCTCATATTGCCCGCAACTATTCAGGCTATGGTCTGCCGCAGGCGGATCTGATTCAGGAAGGCAATATCGGCCTGATGAAAGCCGTTCGCCGCTTCAACCCTGAAGTCGGCGTGCGTCTGGTTTCCTTTGCGGTGCATTGGATTAAGGCGGAAATCCACGAGTACGTATTGCGCAACTGGCGCATCGTGAAAGTGGCGACCACCAAAGCGCAGCGCAAGCTGTTCTTTAACCTGCGCAAAACCAAACAGCGTTTGGGCTGGTTCAACCAGGACGAAGTGGAACTGGTGGCCCGTGAGCTGGGCGTAACCAGCAAAGACGTGCGCGAGATGGAATCGCGCATGGCGGCGCAGGACATGACGTTCGATCCGACTCCGGACGACGAGGCCCGCGACGGCCAGTCGATGGCGCCGGTGCTGTACCTGCAGGACAAGAGCTCGGACTTCGCCGAAGGCATCGAGGAAGATAACTGGGAAAGCAACGCCGCAGACAAACTGGCCTATGCGCTGGAAGGTCTGGACGAACGCAGCCAGCATATCATTCGCGCCCGTTGGCTGGACGACGACAACAAGTCGACGCTGCAGGAGCTGGCCGATCAGTATGGCGTTTCCGCCGAACGCGTGCGCCAGCTGGAAAAGAACGCCATGAAGAAACTGAAAATGGCGATCGAAGCCTGAGTCGATGCGAGATTCGATAAAAAAAGCCCGGCAAGCCGGGCTTTTTAGTGCCTGAAATTCGGCGCTATGGCGCCACGGCGGCAAAGTCTGGCGCCGGGCAGTCGTAGCCGAATTTCGCCGCCCACGGGTAGCGGGTGCCGGTGTTGATGTAGCGCTGATAAAGCGCTCGGCCGGTTTTGGCGTCGCGCTTGATAACCCAGCTGGCGGCGTTACACAGCACGGCGGCATAGGCCTGGCTCTTCGGTGGCAGCAGATCGGCCGCCTGCTGCGCCAGCCCAACCGCCTGCCAGCGATAGTGCAGGAAACGGTTGTCTTCCGCCGGTAGCGCCGCCTTGGCGCGTACCGCTTCCGCGCTGTCGATCCAACTTTTGTGCTTCAGCTCGCGGGTATCGAACGCATCCCCCAGATAGGAATAGCCGGCGCCATAGATGGCGTAGTCCGGCGTCATCTCATAGCCGGTAAATTCCAGCCCCTGGGCGCGCAGCAGGTTGGCGGCGCGATAGTAAGCCTGCGCACGCGCCAGCGGCGCAGCGGATTTGTCCTTGGCGGCCTTCAGCTCGTCGGCGTACTGCTGCGCCGCCTGCCGGTAGTTGGGGATATCGAAGTAGGCCAGCGCCTCCGGCGCTCTTCCGACGCGCATCAGCCGCCGCGCCAGCAGTTCGCGCAGCTGCACCTCCGGCGTGATCTGCTGGCCGCCGTAGTCGTCCGGGTTAACCGGCTTGAGCGGCGTCGTCGGCGCCGGGGCATGCTTATCGACAAAGCCTTTCAACTCATCGACGGTCAGCACTCGCTCCGCCACGTCGGCCACGTCGGCCCAATAGAGCGCCTTGCCGCGATACAGCAGGTCCATCGCCTGCAGATAGTCGCCGCGGTTCAGCGCCAGGATGGCCTGTTCGCCGGCCACCCGGCATTCGGGCACGATGGTTTCCGCGACGAAGTCGGCGTTGCGCTGTTCACCCCAGCTTTCGTCGGCGGGGAACGCGCTTGCCGCCTTGGCGTAGGCGGTGGTGGCGGCTTTCACATCGCCGTCGCGCAGCGCCATTTTGGCGCGCAGCCACCACGCCAGGCCGCTGTCGCCGGCGTTTTTCAGCAGGCTTGCCGCCATCGGGTACTGCCCGGAGCGGTAAGCCAATGCCGCCAGCCGATCGCTGCCGGCGAAGCCGCTTTTCACTGAGCCGTCCAGCAGCGTCAGGATCTGGCTGATGATTTGTGCGGAGCGGCCGTTGCCGTCGGTATCCGCCATTTGCAGGTTGCCGCTGCGAGCGAACAGCTCAATGGTCACCAGCTGCTGGATCAACGGATCGCCGATAATCTGTTTCAGCGTGTCCAAATGGTCGGGATTGACCAGGAAGCTGGAGACGTACTGCAGCGACTGCCCGCCGCTCGGATCGCCCTGCGCCGCCTGCTGTGCGTACAGGTGGGCGGCGGGGGCGACCTCACCCAGCCACAGGTGGATGCGCGCCTGCTGCCCAAGGCTGCTCAGCGCCAGCTGATCGGGATCGGCGGCGCCGTTTTTCACCCGATCGATCACCTGCTGGAATGCAGCCAGCGCCTGTTCAAGCGCGGCTTTTGGCGGGTGCTCGGCGGCGGGGGCCGCTTCACCGGATTCGTTCACCGGCGTCCCGTGGTCCGCCATCAGTACCCGCCCCAGCGAATACTGCGCCCGCAGCCCCCAATCGCCCTGCTCGACGGCCGGTAGCTTCAGCACCTGCTGGAAATAGTCTGCGGCGCGCGGATCGTGGCTGGCGAAAGCCACGGCACCCAGTTGATAAAGGCGGGCGGCGTTGGATAGCCCCTGCGTATTGACGGCGTCAGCTTCTTCCACCGTTTTGGCGGCGCGCATTTTGCCGATCGCTATCGTTTCCGGCGATTGCGGCATCGGTTTCGGCGGCATCGGCGGCGGCGGGGCCTGCCAGTGCGGCAACTGACTGTCCGCCGGCACCAGCCGGCCGGCTTCGAAGGCGAAATTGCCCTCCGGCATATACAGCAGGGTGCCGTTGCGATCGATCAGCAGCCGGTTAGGAAAATCCGGGCCGCAGGCATAGCCGCCCAGCGGCAGTGCGGCGCCGATCAGCATGGCCAGCGGAAGAAGGCGGCGGGTGTTCCGTGCCGCGCGCGTATCAAGGTGTGACAAGGGTGCCTCCTGGCGTCAGTTGTTGGCAGCGCAGCCAGCCCAGCGGCCGGGATTGCCCGGCGCGCAGCTGATCGCCGCTGATGCGAATAAAGCGTTGCCGTTGCGGTGCGGATTCCAGCCGGTAGTTGCCGACCGCGTCCGCCGCCAGGCAGTCGTCGGCGCGGATGATGACTTCTTGCGGCAGCGGGGCGTCCACCGGCCCGTTGTTATGAATTATCAGATCATACAGCCCGTTTTGCTGTGGCTGAGGCCTAAATTTTACCTGCCAGTCGACATTCAGCGGCCGCCGTTCGATCACCGCTCGCAGCGTGGCGAGCGACCAGGCACGCCGATCGTCCGCCAGTGGCAAGCGGAACCAGATAATGCCGCGCAGCCGGGGCGGCGTTTGCTGCGCCAGCGTTTGCAGAAAATCGGCGATCTGCTGCGGCGCGACCGTCAGTTCGCGGCCGTTGCCGGCCACGCGCAGCGAGGATTCGCTCTCCACCTGCGCGCCCTGTGCATCAAAACCCAGCAGTGCCATGCCATAAGCCGGCAGCGCGACGCGAAACGGCTTCGGTGTGACGGCGGCGTACTGCCGCACCCAGCGTAGCGCCAAGGAGCCGTCAAACAGCCCCTGCTGCGGCGAGAGCACCGCATGCACCTGCAGGACGGAACTGTCGGCCTGTTGCAGTACGCCGGGCAGGCCGGGTGAACCGATCCAGGCGGGCAGGGCGGTGATGCCGAGTTGCAAAGCGGCGGGCAGCCGTTGGCGCAGCCGCTGCAGAAAGCGTTGGTAGTCCGGCAGGCGGGCGGTGGCGGCGTCATGATCGATCTCGACGCCGGTGACGGGCAGCCCAGCCGTCTGCCAGCGTTGGGCGAGCGCCAGCAGCCGCTGGATAATGGCTTCCTGGTCCAGCTGCGGCAGCTGGCCGTCGAGGCGCGCCACCAGCCAGAGCGGGCGGCCATCCTGTTGCAATAAGCGCAGGTCGGCCGGGATTTCCCGCCAGCCCTCGCGTGGATGCACCTGCAGCGCCAGCACCCGCAGCCCGGCGAACAGATCGCGGCTGTGCGCCAGCGCATCGGCGTGCTGCGGCGTCCAGACCCGCTGCCAGACATAAACCTGCTGATCCCAGTCTGAGGCCAGGCGCAGCGCCTGCTGGCGCCCGGCGAACCAGGCCGCCAGCCCCAGCGCAATCAAGACCAGCGCCGCCAACCGGCGTTTCATTTTTGCCAGAGATCGCCCTGCGGTGCGAAGCCGCAGGCGCGCATGAAGTTCTCGACTTCCCCGCGTTCGCGCGGTGCCAGGCCGGCGGTCGACAGCTGCCAGTGAGCGACCTGCGGCAGCTGACGCTGCGCATCCTGCACCAGGTAAAGACCGACGCCGCGGCGGCGCGTCACTTCGCGCACCAGCAAGTCCTGCAGCTCGGCGCGGTCATCCTGCAGCGCAATTTTCACCGCGCCCAGCAGACGCTCGTTGAAGCGGGCGGCGAACAGCGCCTTGCCGCCGCTCAACCAGCTCTGCCACTGTTCCGGCTGCTGATGCGGCCAAATTTTACCGAGATCGATAAGGTCTTGCGGGGACAGCGCGGTCAGGCGCTCGATGGTCAGTTTCATGCAGAATTTCCGCGCAGCTAAATGATGCCGACAGTGTAATAGATCTTGTGCAGAGCGTTGTGTAAGTTTTTCTGTACGATTACTGTGCAATATGTTTTTTGCACGGGGCATTTTCCGAGTAAATAGTTAGTAAAGGGATTGTTAACCAGCACAACGCGCTACGCCTCAAGGTAAACGGCGCAGATTTAATTCGAATTTTATCCTGTTTACACCGCTTGTTTCTGCCTGATGAAGTTGATTTGCAGCAGAAAATTCCTGTTTAATGGCATGAAAAATAAAGTCTTATTAGAAAATAATGCCGACAAATTGCCTAAATCATTATTACTTATAACAAAAGCGGTCAATAACGATCGGGCGCAGGCAAACACAACAGGTACGTTCACAACGACAGATGGGGATTTGCGGATGAAATTAACAACAGGTAAGGCACTGCTGGCGGGTTGCATTGCGATGGCCATGAGCCAGGCGGCTATGGCGAAAGACATCAAGGTGGCGATCGTCGGGGCGATGTCCGGCCCGGTCGCGCAGTATGGCGACATGGAGTTTACCGGCGCGCGCCAGGCGATTGCCGACATCAACGCCAAGGGCGGCATCAAGGGCGACAAGCTGGTTGGCGTGGAATACGACGACGCCTGCGATCCGAAACAGGCGGTTGCGGTCGCCAACAAGGTGATCAACGACGGCATTCGCTACGTGATTGGCCACCTGTGTTCCTCTTCCACCCAGCCGGCGTCCGATATCTATGAAGACGAAGGCGTGATCATGATTACCCCGGCGGCCACCAACGCCGATCTGACTACTCGCGGCTACAAGATGATCCTGCGCACCACCGGTCTGGATTCGGATCAGGGCCCGACCGCCGCCAAATACATCCTCAGCGACATCAAGCCGAAGCGCATCGCCGTGGTGCACGATAAGCAGCAATACGGCGAAGGCCTGGCGCGCTCGGTGCGCGACAGCCTGAAAAAACAGGGTACCGAAGTGGCGATGTTCGAAGGCATCACCGCCGGCGACAAAGACTTCTCTACCCTGGTGGCGCGCCTGAAGAAAGAGAATATCGATTTCGTGTATTTCGGCGGTTACTACCCGGAAATGGGCCAGATCCTGCGTCAGGCCAAACAGGCCGGGCTGACCACCCGCTTCATGGGGCCGGAAGGCGTGGGTAACTCCTCGCTGTCCAACATCGCCGGCGCCGCCTCGGAAGGCATGCTGGTGACGCTGCCGAAACGCTACGATCAGGTGCCCGCCAACCAGCCGATCGTCGATGCGCTGAAAGCCAAGAAGCTGGATCCGACCGGCCCGTTCGTCTGGACCACCTATGCCGCGCTGCAGTCGCTGACCACCGGCATGGAGCGCAGCGGCAGTCAGGAGCCGGCGGACATCGTCAAGGATCTGAAAACCGGCAAGCCGGTGGACACCGTGATGGGACCGCTGAGCTGGGATGACAAGGGCGATCTGAAAGGCTTCGAGTTCGGCGTGTTCGAATGGCATGCCAACGGCACGTCCACACCGATCAAATAAGCCATAATGATTAGGGTGGGGCGCAGCCCGCTGCGCCCGGCGGGTCGGCTTGCCGGCCCCGTCTCCCTTTACCCGCCGGTTCTCCGCCGGCGGGTTTCGCAGCCAAGGGTTCAGAGTATGTCAGAGCAGCTCCTCTATTTTCTGCAGCAGATGTTCAACGGCTTAACGTTGGGCAGCACCTATGCATTGATCGCCATCGGTTACACCATGGTTTACGGCATCATCGGCATGATCAACTTCGCCCACGGCGAGGTGTACATGATCGGCAGCTATGTCTCCTTTATCGTTATCGCCGCCCTGATGATGCTCGGCATCGACGTCGGCTGGTTGCTGATCGGCGCCGCGTTCCTGGTCTCGATCGTCATCGCCAGCGCCTACGGCTGGAGTATCGAGCGGGTGGCCTACAAGCCGGTGCGCAACTCCAAGCGCCTGATTGCGCTGATCTCGGCCATCGGCATGTCGATATTCCTGCAAAACTACGTCAGCCTGACGCAGGGTTCGCGCGATCTGGCGCTGCCCAGCCTGGTGACCGGCCAGTGGGTGCTGGGGGAAAGCAACGGCTTCGCCGCCACCATCAGCACCATGCAGCTGACCATCTGGCTCGTGACCTTCCTGGCGATGCTGGCGCTGACGCTGTTTATCCGCTATTCACGCATGGGCCGCGCCTGCCGCGCCTGCGCGGAAGATCTGAAGATGGCCAGCCTGCTGGGCATCAACACCGACCGGGTGATCTCGCTGACCTTCGTCATCGGTGCGGTGATGGCGGCGGTGGCCGGGGTGTTGCTCGGCCAGTTCTACGGCGTCATCAACCCTTACATCGGCTTTATGGCCGGTATGAAAGCCTTTACCGCTGCGGTCCTGGGCGGCATCGGCAGCATTCCCGGCGCGATGATCGGCGGCCTGGTGCTGGGCGTGGCGGAAGCGCTGACCTCCGCTTATTTGAGCACCGAATACAAAGACGTGGTGTCGTTCGCGTTGCTGATCGTGGTGCTGCTGATCATGCCGACCGGCATTCTTGGGCGTCCGGAGGTTGAGAAAGTATGAAACTCAATCTGCTTAATGCGCTGATCGCCACGGCGGTGCTGTTCGTGATGGCTTCGTTCCTGATGGGCATGCAGCTCAGCCTGGACGGCACCAAACTGGTGGTGCACGGCGCGGCGGAAGTGCGCTGGATGTGGATCGGCATCGGCTGCGTCATCGTCTTTTTCTTCCAGCTGTTGCGCCCGCTGCTGCTGCAGGGCCTGAAAAAGGTCTCCGGCCCGGCGTTCGTGCTGCCGAGCTTCGACGGCACCACGCCGCGGCAAAAGCTGCTGGCGGCTCTGCTCATCGTCGCGGCGGTCGCCTGGCCGTTCCTGGTGTCGCGCGGCACGGTGGATATCGCCACCCTGACGCTGATCTACGTGATGCTGGGCCTCGGCCTCAACGTGGTGGTGGGTTTGTCCGGTCTGCTGGTGCTGGGCTACGGCGGTTTCTACGCCATCGGCGCCTACACCTACGCGCTGCTGAATCACTATTACGGTTTCGGATTTTGGGAGAGCCTGCCGCTGGCGGGTATCGTCACCGCCGCCTTCGGCTTCCTGCTCGGTTTCCCGGTGCTGCGGCTGCGTGGCGACTACCTGGCGATCGTGACGCTCGGCTTCGGCGAGATCGTGCGCATCCTGCTGCTGAACAATACCGAGATCACCGGCGGGCCGAATGGCATCAGCCAGATCCCGAAACCGACCTTTTTCGGCCTGGAATTTAACCGCAGCGTGCGCGACGGCGGTTGGGATACCTTCCATAACTTCTTCGGCCTGAAATACGATCCGAGCGATCGCATCGTGTTCCTGTACCTGGTGGCGCTGCTGCTGGTGGTGCTGACGCTGTTCGTCATCAACCGCCTGCTGCGCATGCCGCTCGGGCGCGCCTGGGAAGCGCTGCGTGAAGACGAGATCGCCTGCCGCTCGCTGGGCCTCAGCCCGACGCGCATCAAGCTGACCGCCTTTACCATCAGCGCCGCCTTCGCCGGGTTTGCCGGCACGCTGTTCGCCGCGCGCCAGGGTTTCGTCAGCCCGGAATCCTTCACCTTCGTCGAGTCGGCCTTCGTATTGGCGATCGTGGTGTTGGGGGGCATGGGCTCGCAGTTCGCGGTCATTCTGGCGGCGATCCTGCTGGTGGTGTCGCGCGAGCTGATGCGCGATCTGAATGAATACAGCATGTTGCTGCTGGGTGCGCTGATGGTGCTGATGATGATTTGGCGGCCGCAGGGGCTGTTGCCGATGAAACGGCCGCAGCTGAAGCTGCAGGCGGCGGACATTCACGCGGGCAAGGGGGAACAGGCATGAGCGTTCAACCTTTACTTCAGGTGGAAGGCCTGTCGATGCGTTTCGGCGGGTTGCTGGCGGTCAACAATGTGGCGTTGACGCTCAATGAAGGCGAAATCGTGTCGCTGATCGGCCCCAACGGCGCCGGTAAAACCACGGTATTCAACTGCCTGACCGGTTTTTACCGCCCGAGCGGCGGCACCATCAAATTGCGCGATCGCCATCTGGAAGGGCTGGCGGGGCAGGCCATTGCCCGTATGGGCGTGGTACGCACCTTCCAGCATGTGCGGCTGTTCCGTGAAATGACGGTGATTGAGAACCTGCTGGTGGCGCAGCATCAGCACCTGAAAAGCGGCGTGTTCGCCGGGTTGCTGAAAACCCCGGCCTTCCGCCGCGCCGAAGCCGAAGCGCTGGCGCGCGCGGCGGAGTGGCTGGAGCGCGTTGGCCTGCTATCGATGGCCAACCGTTCGGCGGGCAACCTGGCCTACGGGCAGCAGCGTCGGCTGGAGATCGCCCGCTGCATGGTGACCCGGCCGGAGCTGCTGATGCTGGACGAACCGGCCGCCGGCCTCAACCCGAAAGAGACCGACGAGCTGGATCATCTGATCGTCGAGCTGCGCGATCGGCATAAGGTCTCGGTGCTGCTGATCGAGCACGACATGAAGCTGGTGATGGGCATTTCCGATCGCATTTACGTGGTGAATCAGGGCACGCCGCTGGCGCAGGGCACACCGGCGGAGATCCGTAACAACCCGGACGTGATCCGGGCTTATTTGGGCGAAGAATAATATGTTGTCATTCAATCAGGTATCCGCCCATTACGGCAAAATTCAGGCGCTGCATCAGGTCAGTCTCACGATAAGTCAGGGCGAAATCGTGACGTTAATCGGCGCCAACGGCGCCGGTAAAACCACGCTGCTCGGCACCCTGTGCGGCGAACCGCGCGCCAGCGAAGGCAGCATCGTCTTTCAGGGCCAGGACATCACCCAGTGGCAAACCTCGCGCATCATGCGTGAAGCGGTGGCGATCGTACCGGAAGGGCGGCGCGTCTTCTCGCGCATGACGGTGGAAGAAAACCTGGCGATGGGTGGCTTCTTCGCCGATCGTCACCAGTATCAACAGCGCATCGAACGGGTGTTCACGCTGTTCCCGCGCCTGCTGGAGCGCCGAAGCCAGCGTGCCGGCACCATGTCCGGCGGCGAACAGCAAATGCTGGCCATCGGCCGCGCGCTGATGAGCCAGCCGAAGCTGCTGCTGCTCGACGAACCTTCGCTCGGGCTGGCGCCCATCATCATCCAGCAGATCTTCGACATCATTCAGCAGCTGCGGGAAGAGGGCATGACTATCTTCCTGGTGGAGCAAAACGCCAATCAGGCGCTGAAATTGGCGGACCGCGGTTATGTGCTGGAAAACGGCCGCGTGGTGTTGGAAGATACGGGGGCTGCATTGTTAGCCAACGAAGCAGTGAGGTCGGCGTATCTGGGCGGTTAATCCGCCCCCCTACGAATTAAAATAATCAGGTACGAGAAGAAGAAATGAAGACAGAAGGGTTACTCGCGCAGCGCATCGTTAACGTAAAAAGTTCGGCCATCCGTGAATTGCTTAAGCACAGCAAGATGGAACACGTCATTTCGCTGGCGGGCGGCATCCCCTCTGATGCGCTGTTCGATTTCGAAGGATTGAGCATTGCCACCCAGCAGGCGATCACCGAACAGCCGAAAAGCGCGTTCCAGTATGGCCTGACCGAGGGCAGCCCGCTGCTGCGTGAGCGCATCTGCGCGCTGTGCGCCGAGCGCGGCGTCACCGCGCGCGCGGAAGAGGTGATGGTCACCGCCGGTTCTCAGCAGGCACTGGATTTGGTGATGCGCGCCATCGTCAACCCGGGCGACGTGTTCGTGGTGGAGCGCCCGACCTACCTGGCGGCGCTGCAAACGCTGGAACTGGCGGAAGCCAACATCATGTCGGTCTCGTCCGACAGCGACGGCATGGTGGTGGAAGAGCTGGCCGAGCTGCTGAAAACCCAGCGTATCAAGGGCGTGTACGTGGTGCCGAACTTCGGCAACCCGAGCGGCATCACCCTCAGCGCCGCGCGCCGCGAACTGCTGGTGAAGCTGGCCGCCGAACATAACTTCCTGATCATCGAAGACGATCCGTACGGCGAGCTGCGTTTCACCGAAGAGCGCCACCCGACGCTGCATCAGGTGTCGCAGCGGGTGCTGGGCAATACCGACCACATCATCTATACCTCGACCTTCTCCAAGATCCTGGCGCCGGGCCTGCGCCTGGGATGGGCGATCCTGCCGCCGTTCCTGCTGCATAAAGTGGCGATCATCAAACAGGCGGCGGATCTGCACGCCAGCGCCCTGTCGCAGAGCATCGTCGAATGCTATCTCGGCCTGGATCGCCTGCCGGCCCAGATCGACAAGATCCGCGCCGCCTACAAACAGAAGGGCGAGATCCTGGCCGGTTTGGTGGAGCAGGAGCTGGGCGACTACATCACCTTCGATAAACCGAAGGGCGGCATGTTCCTGTGGGCGCGTTTCCGCCAGCCGTTCAACGCCACCGAATGGCTGAACACCACGCTGCAGCAGGGCGTGGTGTTCGTGCCGGGGGAATACTTCTTCTCCGACAACCCGGATCGTTCGACCTTCCGCCTGTCGTTCGCCACCGCCACCGAGCAGCAGATGCAAGAAGCGGTGGCGCGCCTGCGCCGTTCGCTATAAGCCTCGCGGCGGCGGAGCTGATGCCCGCCGCCGACATCAAACCGCCATCTTCACTTCACCTTGCCGTCATGTGGCTGTCATCTAACGGTTATTTTTCTGTCATCCGCGCATGGCATGTTAGCTTCCGAACAAAAAACTGATTCTTTTCGCTCACGCGCTTTTACACCAGCTTTTTCAGGAGTTAGGCATGCTCACCTACGCTATTCGCAAAACCACGCTGTGCGTCGCATTGACCCTGGCGGTCAGCGCCCAGGCGCTGGCGGCGACAGAAATCCCGTTCTGGCATTCGATGGAAGGCGAACTGGGTAAAGAAGTGGACTCTCTGGCGGATCGCTTCAACCAGTCGCACAGCGACGTCAAGATTGTGCCGGTTTATAAAGGCAACTACGAACAGAGCCTGGCGGCGGGTATCGCCGCTTACCGCTCCGGCAAGGCGCCGGCGATCCTGCAGGTTTACGAAGTGGGCACCGCCACCATGATGGCCAGCAAAGCCATCAAGCCGGTCTACGAAGTGTTTAAAGAGGCCGGCATCAACTTCGACGAATCGGTGTTCGTGCCGACGGTGGCCGGCTATTACACCGACAACAAGAGCGGCCATCTGCTGTCGCAGCCGTTCAACAGCTCCACGCCGGTGCTGTACTACAACAAAGACGCCTTCAAAAAGGCCGGCCTGAACCCGGATCAACCGCCGAAAACCTGGCAGGAACTGGCGGCGGATACCGCCAAGCTGCGCGAAGCCGGCATGAAGTGCGGTTACGCCAGCGGCTGGCAAGGTTGGATCCAACTGGAGAACTTCAGCGCCTGGCACGGCGTGCCGTTCGCCAGTGAAAACAACGGTTTCGGCGGCACCAGTGCCAAGCTGGAGTTCAACCAACCGCTGCAGGTCAAGCATATCGCGCTGCTCGAAGCGATGAACAAGAAGGGTGATTTCACCTACTTCGGCCGCAAAGACGAATCCACCGAGAAGTTCTACAACGGCGATTGCGCCATCACCACCGCCTCTTCCGGTTCGCTGGCGGACATCAAGCACTACGCCAAATTCAACTACGGCGTCGGCATGATGCCTTACGATGCCGACGCGAAAAACGCGCCGCAGAACGCCATCATTGGCGGGGCCAGCCTGTGGGTGATGAACGGCAAAGACGCCGCCACCTACAAGGGCGTGGCCGAGTTCCTGCAGTACCTGGCGCAACCGGAAATCGCCGCCGAATGGCACCAGAAGACCGGCTATCTGCCGATCACCACCGCGGCTTACGATCTGACCAAGCAGCAGGGCTTCTACGACAAGAACCCGGGTGCCGACGTCGCCACTCGCCAGATGTTGAACAAGCCGCCGTTGCCGTTCACCAAGGGCCTGCGCCTGGGCAACATGCCGCAGATCCGCAGCGTGGTGGATGAGGAGCTGGAAGGCGTGTGGACCGGCAAGAAAACGCCTCAGCAGGCGTTGGACGCCGCCGTGCAGCGCGGTGACGTACTGCTGCGTCGCTTCGAAGCATCAACCAAATAACCCTGCGTCGCGGGCCCGGCGGACCGGGCTCGCGTCTTCACGCCGATCCTCCCGCACCCGATTAATGGTTTAACGTCTATGTCATCTTCCCGTCCCGGTTTCGGCTGCAGCTGGTTGCCCTATGCATTGGTGCTGCCGCAGCTGCTGATTACCGCCGTCTTCTTTTTATGGCCCGCCGGCGAGGCGCTGTGGTATTCGGTGCAGAGTCTCGATCCGTTCGGCCTGTCCAGCCAGTTTGTCGGGCTGGATAACTTTAAGCAGCTGTTCCAGGATCCTTACTACCTCGACTCGTTCTACACCACGCTGATCTTCAGCTTCCTGGTGGCGGGCATCGGGCTGGCGGTCTCGCTGTTCTTCGCTGCGCTGGTGGACTACGTGCTGCGCGGCAGCCGCCTCTATCGCACGCTGATGATCCTGCCCTACGCGGTGGCGCCGGCGGTGGCGGCGGTGCTGTGGATCTTTCTGTTCAATCCCGGTCTGGGGTTGATCACCCACTTCCTCAATGGGCTGGGCTATAACTGGAACCATGCGCAAAACAGCGGCCAGGCGATGTTCCTGGTGGTGCTGGCCTCGGTATGGCAGCAGATAAGCTATAACTTCCTGTTTTTCCTCGCGGCGCTGCAGTCGATCCCGCGTTCGCTGGTGGAGGCGGCGGCCATCGACGGCGCCGGCCCGGTACGCCGCTTCTTCCATCTGGTGCTGCCGCTGATCGCGCCGGTGAGCTTCTTCCTGCTGGTGGTCAATCTGGTGTACGCCTTCTTCGATACCTTCCCGGTGATCGACGCCGCCACCGGCGGCGGGCCGGTGCAGTCCACCACCACGTTGATCTACAAGATCTACCGCGAAGGCTTCGCCGGATTGGATCTCTCCAGCTCCGCCGCGCAGTCGGTGATCCTGATGCTGCTGGTGATCGGCCTGACGGTGATCCAGTTCCGCTTCGTTGAACGTAAGGTGCGCTACCAATGATTGAGAATCGACGCGGGCTGGACATCTTCAGCCATGTGATGCTGATTATCGGCGTGCTGGTGGTGCTGTTCCCGCTGTACGTGGCCTTTGTCGCCGCCACGCTGGACGACAAACAGGTGTTTCAGGTGCCGATGACGCTGGTGCCCGGCGGCCACCTGCGGGAGAACATCCGCAATATCTGGCAGGGCGGCGTGGGCAACCTCAAGGTGCCGTTCTCGCTGCTGTTGCTCAACAGCGTGATCATGGCGCTGGCGATCACCTGCGGCAAAATCGCGGTGTCGGTGCTGTCGGCTTACGCCATCGTGTACTTCCGCTTTCCGCTGCGCAGCCTGTTCTTCTGGCTGATTTTCCTCACCCTGATGCTGCCGGTGGAAGTGCGTATTTTCCCGACGGTGGAGGTGATCTCCAACCTCAACCTGCTGGACAGCTATACCGGCCTGACGCTGCCGCTGATGGCCTCGGCTACCGCCACTTTCCTGCTGCGCCAGTTCTTCATGACGCTGCCGGATGAGCTGCTGGAGGCGGCGCGCATCGACGGCGCCGGGCCGATGCGTTTCTTCTGGGACATCGTGTTGCCGCTGTCGAAAACCAATCTGGCGGCGCTGTTCGTCATCACCTTTATCTACGGCTGGAACCAATACCTGTGGCCGATCCTGATCACCAGCGACGCCTCGATGGGCACCGCGGTAGCGGGCATCAAGAGCATGATCTCCACTTCCGGCGCGCCGACCCAGTGGAACCAGGTGATGGCGGCGATGATTCTGACTTTATTGCCACCGCTGGCGGTGGTGCTTCTGATGCAGCGCTGGTTTGTGCGCGGTCTGGTTGATAGCGAGAAATAACGACGATGGCAGGATTAAAACTACAGGCGGTCACCAAGTCTTACGACGGTAAAACGCCGGTGATCAAACAGATCGATCTCGATGTGGCGGACGGTGAGTTCATCGTGATGGTCGGCCCGTCCGGCTGCGGCAAGTCCACGCTGCTGCGGATGGTGGCCGGGCTGGAACGCACCACCAGCGGCGATATTTATATCGATACCCGGCGCGTGACCGATCTGGAGCCCAAGGATCGCGGCATCGCGATGGTGTTTCAGAACTACGCGCTCTATCCGCACATGAGCGTATACGACAACATGGCCTACGGCCTCAAGATCCGCGGTTTTGGCAAGGAGCATATCCGCCAGCGGGTGGAGGAGGCGGCGCGCATTCTGGAGCTGGAGCCGCTGCTCAAGCGTAAACCGCGCGAGCTATCCGGCGGCCAGCGTCAGCGCGTGGCGATGGGGCGCGCCATCGTGCGCGAACCGGCGGTGTTCCTGTTCGATGAACCCTTGTCCAACCTGGACGCCAAACTGCGGGTGCAGATGCGCCTGGAGCTGCAACAGCTGCACCGACGCCTGAAAACCACCAGCCTGTACGTGACCCACGATCAGGTGGAGGCGATGACGCTGGCGCAGCGGGTGATCGTGATGAACAAGGGCGTGGCGGAACAGATCGGCACGCCGAGCGAAGTGTACCAACGGCCGGCTTCGCTGTTCGTCGCCGGCTTTATCGGCTCGCCGGCGATGAATTTGCTGCCCGGCACCCTGAGTGCCGACGGTAGCCAGCTGCTGCTGGCGGACGGCATGGCGCTGCCGTTGCCTGCGGCCAAACCGCAGTGGGCGGGGCGGCCGTTGACGCTGGGCATTCGGCCGGAGCATATTCAATTGGTGGCGCAAGGCCAGGGCGTGCCGCTGCAGCTGCAGACGCTGGAACTGCTGGGAGCCGACAATCTGGCGCACGGCCAGTGGGGCGGTCACGGGGTGATCGCGCGGCTGTCGCATGAAACCTTGCCGACGGCGGGCAGTACGCTATATTTGCAGCTGCCTGCTCAGGCGCTGCACTTCTTTGACACCCACAGCGGATTACGGATGGATTGATGACGAGACCCTGGCCTTACCCTCATATCGTTGCCCACCGCGGCGGCGGTTCTCTGGCGCCGGAAAATACCCTGGCGGCGATCGACGTCGGCGCGCGCCACGGCCACAAGATGATCGAGTTCGACGCCAAACTGGCGCAGGACGGACAAATTTTCCTGCTGCATGATGATACGCTGGATCGCACCAGCAACGGCTGGGGCGTGGCGGGCGAGCTGCCGTGGGATAAGCTGGTGCAGCTGGACGCCGGCAACTGGTACAGCTCGGCCTTCAAGGGCGAGCGGCTGCCGCTGCTGTCGGAGGTGGCGGAACGCTGCCGGGAACACGGCCTGATGGCCAATATCGAGATCAAACCGACCACCGGCAGCGACGACGAAACCGGCCGGGTGGTGGCGCTGGCGGCGCGGCTGCTGTGGCAAGGGCAGACCGACCCGTTGCTCTCCTCCTTCTCGGTGGAAGCGCTGGCGGCGGCGCAACGCACCGTGCCGGATTTGCCGCGCGGCTTGCTGCTGGAGGACTGGGACGACAACTGGCGCGAGCTGACCGAACGTCTGGACTGCGTCTCGTTGCATATCGACCACAAGGCGCTGACCGCCGAGCGGGTGAAAGCGTTGAAAGACGCCGGTCTGCGCATTCTGGTGTACACCGTTAACCAGCCTGATCGCGCGCGCCTGCTGCTCGACTGGGGCGTTGACTGCATTTGCACCGACCGGATAGATTTGATTGGCCCGGAGTTCTAATCCGGCGCCGATGAATCCTGCGACGACAAGCCTTGCCGCCGCACCACCGGAAGGAATGCGATGCCTGGCTTTATCCTGTCACTGTGGCACCAGATGGTGCTGTCATTACCGCTGTTCGTCCTGATCGCGTTGGGTTATGGGCTGATTCGCTGGGGGAAATGGCCCGCCAGCATCACCGATGGCCTGACGCGCTTTGTGTTTTCCCTCGCCTTGCCCGCCATGCTGTTTCGCATGATGTGCGACTTCTCGCAGCGTCCGGCGGTCGATGCCCGGCTGTTGATCGCGTTCTTCGGCAGTTGCCTGATCGTGTTCGTGCTCGGCCGCCTGGTTGCCCGGTACCTTTTCCGGCTGGATGGCGTCGCCGGGTCGGTGTTTGCGCTGGGCGGTATTTTCTCCAATAACGTGATGCTCGGTTTACCGATCGCCAGCGTGATGCTGGGGCAGGCGGCGATCCCGTCGGTGGCGCTGGTGCTGGTGTTCAACGGCCTGATCCTGTGGACGCTGGTCACGGTGTCGATCGAATGGGCGCGCAACGGCTCGCCGACGCTGGGGGGCTTTGCTAAAACCGCGCGCAGCGTGCTGACCAACCCGCTGATCGTCGGCATTTTGTCCGGCACGCTGTTTAGCCTGACCGGCCTGCCGCTGCCGGACTTCGTCGATCGGCCGGTCAGCATGCTCGGCCAGGTGGCGGCGCCGCTGTCGCTGGTGGTGCTTGGCATGGGGCTCGCCGAGTACCGCATCAGCGAAGGCTGGCAACTGAGCAGCGCCATCTGCGTGCTGAAGTTGCTGGTACAGCCGTTGGTGATTTGGCTGCTGGCCTGGATGATGGATCTGCCGCCGATGGAGACCCGCGTGGTGGTGCTGCTGGGCTCAATGGCGGTGGGGGTGAATGTCTACCTGATGTCGCGCCAGTTCAATACGCTCACCGGCCCGGCCGCCACCAGCCTGGTGATGTCCACCGTGCTGGCGGCGATCACCACGCCGCTGATCCTCACCGTTATGGGCGTGCGGGCGTAGCCGGCAGCGGGGCCTGCGGCACCGCCGGCGCGGTACGGTTGAACGGATCGCGCGGCTGGTTGCCGTTAGGCAGCAGCTGGCCGCCGTTCGGCGTGGTTTGCAACAGCTGTTGCCGTTGATTGTCGAACTGGCGCTGCTGTTGCAGGCGGCGTTGATCCATCTGCCGGTTGTTCAACAAGCGCTGTTGCTGCGCCTGTTGGCTGTTTTGGTTGAGAAGCTGCTGCTGTGAACGCAGATCGGTTACGCCGTTGGCCGCTGCAGCCAGGCCGGGCAGCAACAGCAGAGCGAACAGGATGTGAGACGTTTTCATGATGGTTACCTCGCTTTTTTATTAAGCCTAACCCAGCGGTGAAATTTTGCTGGTAGTTTGTCTTTTGTTCAAATGTAAACCGCCTTTTCGCCAACGCGGTGCCCATCTTCCGTTACAATCGCGGTTTATGAATTGCTAGGATGAACCCATCGTGCTGCTCTTGGTTATCACCACCATTCTGTGGGCGTTTTCTTTTAGCCTGATCGGCGAGTATTTGGCGGGTCAGGTCGACAGCGGGTTTTCGGCGCTGGTGCGCATCGGGCTGGCGGCGCTGGTGTTCCTGCCGTTCCTGCGCTGGCGCAATATCAAGCCCAGGGTGATCCTGCTGTATATGCTGGTGGGCGCCTTCCAACTGGGCATCATGTATCTGTTCAGCTTCCGCGCCTATCTCTACCTGACGGTACCCGAATTCCTGCTGTTCACCGTGTTGACGCCGCTGTACATCACGCTGATCTACGACTTACTGAGCGGCCGACGTTTACGCTGGGGCTATGTGTTCAGCGCGCTGCTGGCGGTGCTGGGCGCGGCGATCATTCGCTATCACCAACTGAGCGAACACTTCTGGTGGGGGCTGCTGTTGGTGCAGGCGGCGAACATCAGCTTCGCCATCGGCATGGTCGGCTATAAGCGCCTGATGGAAGTGCACCCCTTGCCGCAGCACACCGCCTTTTCCTGGTTCTACCTGGGGGCGGCGGTGGTGGCGGTGGTGGCCTGGTTCCTGTGGGGCAATCCGCAGCAGCTGCCGACGACCAATCTGCAGTGGGGCGTGCTGATCTGGCTGGGCGTGGTGGCGTCGGGGCTGGGCTATTTCATGTGGAACTACGGCGCGACGCAGGTGGATGCCGGCACGCTCGGCATCATGAACAACATGCATGTGCCGGCCGGCTTGTTGGTCAACCTTGCCATCTGGCAGCAACAGCCGCACTGGCCGAGCTTTATCATCGGCGGGGCGGTGATCGTCGCTTCGCTGTGGGTGCACCGCCGCTGGGTGGCGCCGAAACAGCTCGGCTAAACGGGAGGGCGACAGTTTATACGCCGGCCGCCAATGCTTTGGCGCCGGTCGCGCCGGGGCGTGCCGCGTCGCGCACGAACGGCAGATGATCGCAGGCGTGCTGGCGGGCCGAGCGGATAAAGGCTTCGGTCACCGCCTGGCGCTGTTCGCCGTCGCGCACGGCGGCGTACAGGCGGCTCCACAGGCCGTCACCCAGGGTTTTGGTCACCACCAGCCCCTGCCGTTCGAAACTCTCCACCACCCAATGCGGCAGCGCCGCAATCCCCATCCGCGCCGAGACCATCTGGATCAGCAGCAGCGTGTTATCGACGTTCTTCAATGCCGGGTTGACGCCCGCCGGCTGCAGGAAATGCCGCCAGATATCCAGCCGCTGGCGCTGCACCGGGTAAATCAACAGCGTTTCATCGCTCAAGTCTGCCGGCTCGATGTGCGGCTTGCCGGCCAGCGGATGATCCGGCGCCAGCACCAGACGCACCTCGAAATCGAACATCGGCGAATAGTGCAGGCCGCTGCGCGGCAGAATATCCGACGTCATCACCAGATCCAGCTCGCCCTGTTGCAGGGCCGGCTGCGGATCGAAAGTCACGCCGGAGGTGAAGTCCATCACCACCTGCGGGAAACGCTGGCGGAAATTGTCCAGTGCCGGCGTCAGCCACTGAATGCAGCTGTGGCATTCGATGGCGATGCGCAGCGTGGTCTGGTGCGGCTCGTGGCAGGCCTGCAGCGCCTGTGAGATTTGCGGCAGCACCTGTTCCGCCAGCTGCAGCAAGATCTCGCCCTGGGCGGTGAAGCGCAGCGGCTGGCTCTTGCGCACGAACAGCTTGAAGCCCAGACGTTGCTCAAGATCGCTGAACTGGTGCGACAGGGCAGACTGCGTCTGATGAAGTTGGGCCGCCGCCCCCGCCAGCGAACCGCTGCTGCGCAGGGCCTGCAGCGTCCGTAAATGTTTCAGTTCGATCATGAGAGTCCTTCACATTGACAGTGAATAAATTGCGCTTGTGGTTAATACAGTACCTGCTGATTATGGATGTGTAAACATCTGGACGGCTAAATGGGGAATAAGACGATGGCAATTTTGAATCACACACTGGGTTTTCCTCGCGTTGGGCTACGACGTGAGCTAAAAAAAGCTCAGGAAAGCTACTGGGCCGGCAACTCAACGCAGGAAGAGCTGTTGGCGGTTGGCCGCGAGCTGCGCGCTCGCCATTGGCAACAGCAACAGCAGGCCGGGGTGGATTTGGTGCCGGTCGGCGATTTCGCCTGGTACGATCATGTGTTGACCACCAGCCTGCTGCTGGGTAACGTGCCGGCGCGCCATCAGAATGCGGATGGCTCGATCGATCTGGACACGCTGTTCCGCATCGGCCGTGGCCGCGCACCGACCGGCGAGCCGGCGGCCGCGGCAGAAATGACCAAATGGTTCAACACCAACTACCACTACATGGTGCCCGAGTTCCAACAAGGCCAGCAGTTCAAGCTGGGCTGGACCCAACTGCTGGATGAAGTGGACGAAGCGCTGGCGCTTGGTCACCGCATCAAACCGGTGCTGCTGGGCCCGGTGACCTATCTGTGGCTGGGTAAAGTGAAGGGCGAGCCGTTCGATCGCCTGTCGCTGCTGAAAGACATTCTGCCGGTTTACCAGCAGGTGCTGGCCGAGCTGGCGAAACGCGGCGTCGAGTGGGTGCAAATTGACGAGCCTGCGCTGGTGCTGGAGCTGCCGCAGGCCTGGCTGGACGCCTTTAAACCAGCTTACGACGCGCTGCAGGGGCAGGTTAAGCTGTTGTTGACCACGTATTTCGACAGCGTCGGCCACAACCTCGATACGGTTCGCACGCTGCCGGTGCAGGGGCTGCACGTCGATCTGGTCGCCGGTCACGACGATATCGCCGCGCTGAGCGCCGCATTGCCGCAAGACTGGCTGCTGTCGCTGGGCGTGATCAACGGCCGCAACGTTTGGCGCGCCGATCTGAGCCGCTGGTTCGAACGTCTTCAGCCGCTGGTGGGCACCCGCCCGTTGTGGATTGGCTCCTCCTGTTCACTGCTGCACAGCCCGATCGACCTGAGCGTGGAAAGCCGTCTGGATGAAGAAGTGAAAAGCTGGTTCGCCTTCGCGCTGCAAAAATGCGCCGAGTTGGCGCTGCTGGCTGCGGCGCTGAACGCGCCTGACGCGGCGAAGCAAGCCGAACTGGACGCCTACAGCGCACCGATCCGCGCCCGCCGTCAGTCGAGCCGTGTACACAATGCGCAGGTTGAGCGCCGTCTGGCCGCGATCACTGCGCAGGACAGCGAGCGCCACAGCGCTTACGCCGAGCGCGCCAGGGCGCAGCGCGAACGTTTCAACCTGCCGGCCTGGCCGACCACCACCATCGGTTCGTTCCCGCAAACCACCGAGATCCGCGGCCTGCGCCTGGATTTCAAACAGGGCCGTTTGGACGGCAACAACTACCGCACCAGCATTGGAGAGCACATCAAACAGGCGATCGTTGAGCAGGAGCGCCTCGGGCTGGACGTGCTGGTGCACGGTGAAGCCGAGCGCAACGACATGGTGGAATATTTCGGCGAGAACCTCGACGGCTTCGTGTTTACCCAGAACGGCTGGGTGCAGAGCTACGGCTCCCGCTGCGTGAAGCCGCCGGTGATCATCGGTGACGTCAGCCGCCCGGAAGCCATCACCGTCGAATGGGCCAAATTCGCCCAGTCGCTGACCGACAAGCCGGTAAAAGGCATGTTGACCGGGCCGGTCACCATCCTGTGCTGGTCGTTCCCGCGTGAAGACGTGACCCGCGAAGTGATTGCCAAGCAGATTGCGCTGGCGCTGCGCGACGAGGTGGAAGATCTGGAAAAAGCCGGTATCGGCATCATTCAGATCGACGAACCCGCCCTGCGCGAGGGGCTGCCGCTGCGCCAATCCGACTGGGCCGCCTACCTGAACTGGGCGGTGGACGCCTTCAAATTGAACGCCGCCGTGGCGCAGGATGACACCCAGATCCACACCCACATGTGTTACTGCGAGTTCAACGACATCATGGACTCCATCGCCGCGCTGGACGCCGACGTGATCACCATCGAGACCTCGCGTTCCGATATGGATCTGCTGGAAGCCTTCAAAGAGTTCGAATACCCGAACGAAATCGGGCCGGGCGTCTACGATATCCACTCGCCGAACGTGCCGAGCGTGGAATGGATCGAAGCGCTGCTGCGTAAAGCGGCGCAGAACATCCCGGCGGAACGCCTGTGGGTTAACCCGGACTGCGGCCTGAAAACCCGCGGTTGGCCGGAAACCCGGCAGTCGCTGGCCAACATGGTATTGGCGGCGCAGCGCCTGCGCGAGCAGGCGTGATGGCGTGCGGCGGATGAGCTCCGCCGCTTACAGATTGACTGGTGTGATGATTGGGCGCTTCGGCGCCCTTTTTTATGCGGGGGAGGTTACTTGACGCCGTGCTGGGCGAACCACGCCAGCATGCGTTGCCAGCCGTCTTGCGCCGCTTCGGCGTTGTAGCTGGGACGATAATCGGCGTTGAACGCATGCCCAACCTCGGGGTACACCACGATTTCGGCCTCGGCGTTGGCGGCGCGTATCGCCTGGCGCATGGTTTCCACCGTCTCCAGCGGAATGCCGCTGTCCTGCCCGCCATACAGCCCCAGTACCGGCGCCGACAGGTGGGTGGCGACATCGACCGGATGCTTCGGTGAATTCAGCGTTTTCTCGCCGACCAGTTTGCCGTACCAGGCGACCGCCGCCTTCAACTGCGGGTTGTGCGCCGCGTACAGCCAGGTAATGCGGCCGCCCCAGCAGAAGCCGGTGATCGCCAGCTTGCCGGCGTCGCCGCCGTGGCGGATAGCCCAGTGCGCGGCGTGATCCAGATCCGACAGCACCTGACGATCCGGCACCCTGGTCACCAACTGCTGGAACAGCTCGCCGATATCGCTGTAGTCGTTGGCATCGCCCTGGCGAAAATAGAGCTCAGGCGCGATCGCCAGATAGCCCTGCTTGGCCAGGCGACGGCAAAGATCCTGAATGTGCTCATGGACGCCGAAGATTTCCTGCACCACCAGCACGATGGGAAAGGGGCCGTTATGGTCGGCGGGTTTGGCGACGTAGGCCGGCAGCGCGTCGCCCTGAGAAGGGATGGTCGTTTGCCCGGCATGAATGCCCTGTTCGTCGGTGATAATCGCGGAGGCGGCCAACGGCGCGGCGGCCGGGGCGAATCCCCCCTGAGCCTGTTCTAATGTCATCACATGTTCGGTTTTCATTGCGGTCTCCGTGCAATAGAAAAAAGCGCTGAGATTAACTATAGGAAAGATTACCCATTATTGGCGCTGCGTGGCGCACTTTCGGACAAGTCGATAAAAAACGGCTAATTATCTGGCTTTGCGGCATTTTTAAGCGCTTTTTATCATGTTATTACGCGTTTTGGCCCGCGTAAGTGCCATAAGGTGCGTTAGAGGGCTTTTTTGCCCCTAAGCAACCGATAAGATGGAGTTATTTCGGATTGATGAGCTAAATAGTTTCAGCCGGCAACCAACGGGCAGGGAGCTGCAAGGTTTGTCGGCTAGACTGAGGTTTAGCGGTGCATTCTGGATGCCTTATAGTGATAGTGATTTTTTGTGATAAAAATCACAAAAAATATGTAGCATGTAATTTGTTTCTCTTTTCATAGTGACTGTCGTCACGAAATTAAGCGGCGATTTTCAGTAGAGTGCTTTTTTGTTCCTCCCAATAAACATGATCCATGAGGAGTCTCGTATGTCTCAGTCTGACGTTTTTCATCTCGGCCTCACCAAGAACGATTTACAAGGGGCCCAGCTTGCCATCGTGCCGGGCGATCCGCAGCGCGTAGAGAAGATTGCCAAGCTGATGGAAAATCCGGTGCATCTGGCCTCCCATCGTGAATTCACCACCTGGCGCGCAGAGCTGGACGGCAAGGCGGTGATCGTCTGCTCCACCGGTATTGGCGGCCCGTCTACCTCTATCGCGGTGGAAGAGCTGGCGCAGCTGGGCATTCGCACCTTCCTGCGCATCGGCACCACCGGCGCCATTCAGGCCAATATCAACGTCGGTGACGTGCTGGTGACTACGGCGGCGGTACGCCTCGACGGCGCCAGCCTGCACTTTGCGCCGATGGAGTTCCCGGCGGTTGCGGACTTCGCCTGCACCACCGCGCTGGTGGAAGCGGCCAAAGCCAGCGGCGCGACCACCCACATTGGCGTAACCGCTTCTTCCGATACTTTCTACCCGGGCCAGGAACGTTACGACACCTACTCCGGCCGCGTGGTCAGCCGTTTTAAAGGCTCGATGGAAGAGTGGCAGGCGATGGGCGTGATGAACTATGAAATGGAGTCCGCCACGCTGCTGACCATGTGCGCCAGCCAGGGCCTGCGTGCCGGCATGGTGGCTGGGGTGATCGTTAACCGCACCCAGCAAGAGATCCCGAACGCCGAGACCATGAAAAACACCGAAAGCAAAGCGGTGCAGATCGTGGTGGATGCCGCCCGCCGTCTGCTGTAATCGCCTTCCCTCAACGGGCCGCCGCCGCGGCCCGTTTTTCCATTCGCGACTAATCTGTTACGGTGATACTCCTCAGCGCTGCGCCGATGGCCGCCGCGCGTTGTCATAACAAAAACAATGAGGACGTTTATGACCGCCCAGATCCTGCTTCATCCTTCGCTTGCGCCGCTCGACGGCGGCATTAATTTCCGTGACTTCGGCGGCAACGGCGTGGCCGACGGGCGCCGCATCAAGCGCGGCCTGCTGTTTCGTTCCGGTTCCCTCGAGCGGCTGACGGAAAACGACTGCGCCTTTCTCGCCGGCGTGCCGGTGCGTTCGGTGCTGGACTACCGCGATGCCGACGAAGTGCAGGCCAAACCGGATATTCTGTGGAATGGCGCCGACTATCATCACGTGCCGGCCAACCCGCTGAGCAGCGAAGTCAACGCCAACCTGGAGAAGCTCACCAACGAAACGCTGGCCGCTTTCGACGCCCGCGCGTTCATGCTGGAACTGTATCGCCGCCTGCCGTTCGGCAATGTGGCCTATCAGCGGTTGGCGCAGCTGCTGAGCAACCCCGGCGGCGGCGCGATCGTGCAGCACTGCGCAGTCGGCAAGGATCGCACCGGGGTCGGTTCGGCACTGGTGCTGTTCGCGCTGGGGGCCGACGAAGCGACGGTGCTGGAAGACTATCTGCTGACTGAAACCACGCTGGCCACTTTCCGCGAGCAGATGCTGGATCAGCTCTCTATCAAGCTGAATGCGGCGGCGCTGGAGCAATTCGCCTACGTGCTCAGCGCGCGCGAGGAGTTCCTGATGACGGCGCTGGGCTGCATCCGTCAGCAATACGGCTCCACCGACCGCTGGCTGGAAGCGGAATACGGTCTGGGCGCGGCCCAGCGCGAAGCGCTGCAGGCGTTCTACCTCGAGTAAATCGCTGCGTGTTTAACCGGGGTTTAACTCGCCCCGGCTTATCCTAGGCGGCGAACCATCGCGTATCAGGAGCCCCGTATTGAGCCTCAATGACGTTATCAACTGGGTCAGCGACGTCGTGCGTCAGCACGAAGGCTGGGCCATTCCCATCATCTTCTTCCTGGCGTTCGGCGAGTCGCTGGCGTTTTTGTCGCTGCTGCTGCCGGCCACGGTGATCCTGCTGGCGCTGGGCGCGCTGATCGGCGAAAGCGGCATCGCCTTTTGGCCGATTTGGGCCGCCGCCGCCGCCGGGGCGTTTTTCGGCGACTGGCTCTCTTACTGGATCGGCTATCACTATCAGGATCGCGTGGCCCATATGTGGCCGCTGTCGCGCAATCCGCAGCTGCTGGCGCGCGGCCACGCCTTCTTTGAACGCTGGGGCGTGCTGGGCATTTTCATCGGCCGCTTCTTCGGCCCGCTGCGCGCCGTGGTGCCGTTGGTGGGCGGCATTTGCGGCATGCCGCAGCGCTATTTCCAACTGGCCAACGTCACGTCGGCGATGATCTGGGCGTTCGGCATTCTGGCGCCGGGGGCGTTCGGCATCAAGTGGCTCAGCCAGTGGCTGGGTTGATTTCTCGCTAAATTGCGCAGCGCCGCGCAATATTGTGCGCGGCCGGCAAAATCAGGCTGGACATCCATACAGCCTCCCCTTAACGTGACGGGCAATGGGCGTGCAAAACGCCGCAACGGCAAGGTGCAACAGGAGGCAGGGTGGATACCAGTCTGATTTATGGGATTGGCGGCGTAGCGATCGGCATGCTGTTGGGGTGGCTGATCGCCAGTCTGCGGGTGCAGCAGACGCATGCGCAACATGAAACCGAGCTGCGGTTGCTGGAGCAAGCGTTGCAGCAGGCGCAGCAGGAAACGGCGGCGCGGCAGGAAACGCTGCAGCGCCACGAACAGCAGTCGCGCCAGAGCGAGCTGGAGCTGCGCAATCTGCACAGCCAACTGGCGGCCGGACATGAGAAGCTGCAACAGCTCAACCATTGGCGCAACGAATGCGAACTGCTCAATCAGGAGCTGCGCGCCCAGCGCGAGGTTAACAGCGCGCAGGAAGCCGAACTGCGCGAAGTCACCATCCGTCTGGAAGAGACGCGTATGGCAGCGGAGGAGAAGCAGCGCCTGCTTATCAACAGCGAACAGCGGCTCACCACCCAGTTTGAAAATCTCGCCAACCGCATTTTTGAACACAGCGGCCGCAAGGTGGACGAGCAAAATAAGCAAAGTTTGGATCGTTTACTGTTGCCGCTGCGCGAACAGCTGGACGGTTTCCGCCGGCAGGTGCAGGACAGCTTTGGCCAGGAGGCGCGGGAGCGCCATACGCTGACGCACGAGATACGCAATCTGCAGCAGTTGAACGCGCAGATGGCGCGCGAGGCGATCAACCTCACCAAGGCGCTGAAAGGCGACAACAAAACGCAGGGCAACTGGGGCGAGGTGGTGCTGAGCCGGGTGCTGGAGGCTTCCGGCCTGCGCGAAGGACATGAGTATGAAACGCAGGTCAACGTGCGGGTGGATCATCAGAGCCGCATGCAGCCCGATGTGATCGTGCGCCTGCCGCAGGGTAAGGATGTAGTGATTGACGCCAAGATGTCGCTGATCGCCTACGAGCGCTATTTCAACGGCGAGGATGAGGCGGAGCGCGAAGCGGCGCTGAGCGAACATATCGCCTCGCTGCGCGGCCACATCCGCATGCTGGGCCGCAAGGACTATCAGCAGTTGCCGGGGCTGCGTTCGCTGGATTATGTGCTGATGTTCATTCCGGTCGAGCCCGCCTTCCTGCTGGCTATCGATCGCGAGCCGGAGCTGATCAGCGAAGCGCTTAAGCACAACATCATGCTGGTCAGCCCGACCACGTTGCTGGTGGCGCTGCGTACCATCACCAACCTGTGGCGCTATGAGCATCAGAGCCAGAACGCCCAGCGCATCGCCGATCGCGCGGCGAAACTGTATGACAAGATGCGGCTGTTCGTGGACGATATGTCCGCGCTGGGGCAGAGCCTGGACAAGGCGCAGGGCAGTTATCGTCAGGCGATGAACAAACTGAGCGAAGGCCGTGGTAATCTTATCGGCCAAATTGAAGGTTTCCGCGCGTTGGGGGTTGAGGTCAAACGGCCGATAAACCCGCTGCTGGCGCAGCAAGCCGGCGCGCAACACGATGAAGCGGAAGAGGCGAACGACGATGATGTCGCCGCGCTGCCGCAGACGAACGACGATGACGATACCGCCGGGGAACCGGGCTTCGTTTCGCACGGCTGAGGCCGTGGCGAGGTGGGGTATTCACCGGGCTTCTGGTACACTCATCCACACAAAATTGACTGAATAGCAGGCAGGACAATGGCAGATCAATCGCAGGAAACCACCGATTTCGGTTTTCGCACCGTCGCTAGAGACGAAAAACAGGCCATGGTGGCGGACGTTTTCCATTCGGTAGCGGCAAAGTATGACGTGATGAACGACCTGATGTCGTTCGGTATTCACCGTATCTGGAAGCGTTTCACCATTGACTGCAGCGGCGTGCGCCGCGGGCAGCGCGTGCTGGATCTGGCCGGCGGTACCGGCGACCTGGCCGCCAAGTTCTCCCGCATGGTGGGCGAGCAGGGGCAGGTGGTGCTGGCGGACATCAACGATTCGATGCTCAAGATGGGACGCGAGAAGCTGCGCGATCGCGGCATCGTCGGCAACATCAATTACGTGCAGGCCAACGCCGAAGCGCTGCCGTTCCCGGACAATTACTTCGATTGCATCACCATCTCCTTTGGCCTGCGTAACGTCACTGACAAAGACAAAGCGCTGCGCTCGATGTTCCGCGTGCTGAAGCCGGGCGGCCGTCTGCTGGTGCTGGAATTCTCCAAGCCGCTGCTGGCGCCGCTGAGCAAAGCCTATGACGCCTACTCTTTCCACGTGCTGCCGAAGATCGGCGAGCTGGTGGTGAAAGATCCGGACAGCTACCGCTACCTGGCGGAATCGATCCGCATGCACCCCGATCAGGAAACCCTGAAGGGCATGATGGGCAACGCCGGTTTTGAAAACGTCACCTATTTCAACCTGACCGGTGGTATTGTCGCCCTGCATCGCGGCTTCAAGTTCTGAGAGGGAGATGCCGATGCTGTTTACCCCTCTGCTGACCGGTGCGCTGGAAACCTCGCTGAATAACCTGCTGTTTCGCGATCGCAGCATGAAAGCCGCCCGCCAACGCCTGGCGGGCAAGGTGCTGCGCATCGAACTGGAAGAGTTGGCTTCGCCGCTGGTGCTGGTGTTCAGCGAACTGCGCGTGGATGTGCTGGGGCAGTCTGAAGACAGCGCCGATTGCACCGTGCGTAGCCGCATTCCCTCCTTGCTGAAGCTGCGCGATCGCCAGCAGTTGCCGGTGCTGATGCGCAGCGGCGAATTGACGGTGGAAGGCGATATTCAGGTGGTGCAACAGCTGGTTGGCCTGCTCGATCTGGCGGAGTGGGATCCGGCGGAGTGGCTGGCGCCCTACATCGGCGATATCGCCGCCCAAGGCATTACACAGGCGCTGGGAAAAGGCGCCTCGCTGCTGAAAGCCGGCTTTATGCGCCGGCAGCAAGACATGGCTGAGGCGTTGACAGAAGAGTGGCGCCTGGCGCCGGGGCCGCTGGAAGTGGTGTGGTTCAACGAAGAAGTTGACGCACTCGCCCGCAGCGCGGAAGCGCTGATTGCCCGCATGGACAAGTTGGAGGGCAAGCGATGACCCCAGGCGAACTGCGCCGTTTGTATTTTATCGTCCGCGTTTTTCTCAGCTACGGGCTGGACGAGCTGATCCCTAAAATGCGGTTGACGCTGCCGCTGCGCTTTGGCCGCCGGCTGCTGTTCTGGATGCCGAATCGGCACAAGGACAAACCGCTGGGTGAACGTCTGCGGCTGGCGCTGCAGGAATTGGGGCCGGTCTGGATCAAGTTCGGCCAGATGATGTCGACCCGCCGCGATCTGTTCCCGCCGCACATTGCCGATCAGCTGACGCTGCTGCAGGATCGGGTGGCGCCTTTCGATGGCGCGTTGGCGCGTAAGCATATCGAGCTGGCGATGGGCGGCCCGCTGGAGACCTGGTTCGATGACTTCGATCAGCAGCCGCTGGCCTCTGCCTCGATCGCGCAGGTGCATACCGCGCGGTTGAAAACCACCGGCCAGGAAGTGGTGCTGAAGGTGATCCGGCCGGATATCGGGCCGATCATCAAGGCCGACGTGCGTCTGATGTACCGGTTGGCAGGCTGGGTGCCGAAGCTGTTGCCGGACGGCCGCCGTCTGCGCCCGCGCGAAGTGGTACGCGAGTATGAGAAAACTCTACTGGACGAATTGAACCTGCTGCGCGAAGCGGCTAACGCCATTCAGCTGCGCCGCAATTTCGACGGCAGCCCAATGCTGTACGTACCGGAAGTTTATTCCGACTACTGCCGCGAAAGCGTATTGGTGATGGAGCGCATTTACGGCATTCCGGTCTCGGACATCGCCACGCTGGAACAGCAGGGCACCAACATGAAACTGTTGGCGGAACGCGGCGTCCAGGTGTTCTTTACCCAGGTCTTCCGCGACAGCTTCTTCCATGCGGACATGCATCCCGGTAATATTTTCGTCAGCTACGAACATCCGGAAGATCCTTGCTACATCGGCATCGACTGCGGCATCGTCGGTTCGCTGAACAAGGATGATAAACGCTACCTGGCGGAAAATTTCATCGCCTTCTTCAACCGTGATTACCGCAAGGTGGCGGAACTGCACGTCGACTCCGGGTGGGTGCCGCGCGACACCAACGTGGAAGACTTCGAATTCGCCATCCGCACCGTGTGCGAGCCGATTTTCGAGAAGCCGCTGGCGGAGATTTCCTTCGGCAACGTGCTGCTGAACCTGTTCAACACCGCGCGACGCTTCAATATGGAAGTGCAGCCGCAGCTGGTGTTATTGCAGAAGACCTTGCTGTATGTTGAAGGACTGGGGCGTCAGCTCTATCCGCAACTGGATCTGTGGACCACCGCCAAGCCGTTCCTCGAGAGCTGGCTGCGCGATCAGGTCGGCATTCCCGCCGTGGTGCGTGCGCTGAAAGAGAAAGCGCCGTTCTGGGCGGAGAAGCTGCCGGAACTGCCCGAGCTGTTTTACGATAGCTTGCAGCAGCATAAACTGTTGCAACAAAGCGTTGATAAGCTGACCAACCAGATGCAGGCTCAGCGGGTTCGTCAGGGGCAGTCACGTTATTTGTTCGGCGTTGGCGCTACACTGTTGGTAAGCGGCACGCTGTTGCTGCTGGGGCAAATCGAGGTGTTTCCCGCCTGGATGATGGCCGCCGGCATCGTATGCTGGGTGATTGGCTGGAAGCGAACCACCTGATTTAATTCGTTACTCTGGTAAAGTCGGCTCTATAATGCGGGCTGGCTTTAAAAGACCCTTTAAAATTAGAGGTAATTAAAATGGGCGGTATTAGTATTACGCAATTGTTGATCATCGCAGTGATCGTGGTGCTGTTGTTCGGTACCAAAAAACTGCGCACGCTGGGCTCCGATCTCGGCGCCTCGATCAAGGGCTTCAAGAAGGCGATCGGCGACGATACGCCGTCGACCCCCAACACGGCTGAGAAAAGCAGCCTGGATGACGCTGACTTCTCGGCCAAGCCTATTACCGATAAGCAGCCGGAAGTGAAACCGGAAGAGTCGAAGAACAAAGAGCAGGTATAAACCGTGTTTGACATTGGGTTTAGTGAGCTGCTGCTGGTGCTGGTGATCGGCCTGGTTGTTCTGGGGCCGGAACGCTTGCCGGTCGCGGTCAGAACGGTATCGGGCTGGATCCGCGCGCTGCGCTCGCTGGCGGCCTCGGTGCAGCACGAACTGTCTCAGGAGCTGAAGCTGCAGGAGCTGCAGGACAGCCTGAAAAAAGCGGAACAGGCCGGCCTGCAGAACCTGACGCCGGAACTGAAGGCGTCGATGGATGAGCTGAAAGACGCGGCGGAATCATTGAAACGCACCTACCAGGGCGAGAAAGAAGAGCTGGCGAACACCATTCATAACCCGCAGATCACCGATCCGGAAGCCTTGCACGACGGCGTGACGCCGGCGGAAGCGGCAACCCGCGCCAGTGCGCCCGCCGCCGCGCCAAAACCGGCAGCGGAACCTGAAGCCGTCGCGCCCGTGTCACCAGCACCGCCGGTGGCGGCGCAACCGGCTAAGGCGCCGGCGGAAACCGCGCCGGCACCTGTCGAACCTGTTGCGGATAAAACCCCAGCGTCTCACCAACCTAGTGGCGATCGTTAATACATGGCTGTTGAAGATACCCAACCCCTTATCAGTCATCTGATAGAGCTGCGCAAGCGGCTGTTGAACTCGATTATTTGCGTGCTGGCGGTGTTCGTGGTGCTGGTGTTTTTCGCCAACGACATCTACCAGTTGGTCTCTGCGCCGCTGCTCAAGCAGCTGCCGGCCGGGGCGAGCATGATCGCTACCGACGTGGCGTCACCGTTCTTTACGCCGATCAAATTGACCATGATCGTCTCGGTGTTCGTCTCCGCACCGATGATTTTGTATCAGGTGTGGGCATTCATCGCGCCGGCGCTGTACAAGCATGAACGCCGCCTGATGATGCCGCTGCTGGTGTCCAGCAGCCTGCTGTTCTACCTCGGCATGGCTTTCGCCTACTTCATCGTGTTCCCGCTGGCCTTCGGCTTCTTTGCCAAGACCGCGCCGATGGGGGTGACCATTGCCACCGACATCAAAAACTACCTCGATTTCGTCATGGCGCTGTTTATGGCGTTCGGCGTCGCTTTCGAAGTGCCGGTCGCCATCATTCTGCTGTGCTGGAGTGGCGTCACCTCGCCGGAAGATCTGAAGAAGAAACGGCCGTATGTGTTGGTTGGCGCGTTTGTGGTCGGCATGCTGTTGACGCCGCCGGACGTGTTCTCGCAAACCCTGTTGGCAATACCGATGTATCTGCTGTTTGAAGTGGGGGTGTTCTTCGCCCGCTTCTATACCGGCAAACGTCGTCCGCAGGCGGAAGAAGAAGACGAGGGTGACGAACCGCCAGCTCCCTGATCCATCTTGATTGCGAAGCCGCCCATTGGGCGGCTTTTGCTTTGGAAAAAATCATGTTTGATATCGGCGTTAATCTCACCAGCAGCCAATTCGCCAAAGACCGCCAGGCGGTGGTGGAGCGCGCCCGCACCGCAGGGGTGACCGGGATGTTGATTACCGGCACCGATCTGCCGGAGAGCCGCGAAGCCGCCGAACTGGCGCAACAACATCCGGGCTACGGTTGGTCTACCGCCGGTGTGCATCCGCATTACGCCAGCGGTTGGGATGAACACACTGCCGAGCAGATTTATGCGTTAGCCGCACGCCCTGAAGTGGCGGCGATCGGCGAATGCGGCCTGGATTTTAATCGCAACTTCTCGACGCCCGTACAGCAGGAAGCGGCGTTCACCGCGCAGCTGGCGCTGGCGGCGGAGTTGGCGCTGCCGGTGTTTCTTCATTGCCGCGACGCACACGCACGTTTTGCCGAGCTACTGACGCCGTGGTTGGATAAACTGCCCGCGGCCGTGGTGCACTGCTTCACCGGCACCGCCGAAGAATTAACAAGCTGCCTGTCGTTGGGCCTGTCGATCGGGATTACCGGTTGGGTCTGCGACGAGCGGCGCGGCCTGGAATTGCGTGCCCTGTTGCCGCAGATCCCGGCCGAGCGTCTGCTGCTGGAAACGGACGCCCCTTATCTGTTGCCCCGGGATTTACAGCCTAAACCCGCATCTCGCCGCAACGAACCCTGTTTCCTGCCCCACATCGTGCAGCAGGTCGCCGTCTGGCGACAGGAAGAGCCGCAATGGCTGGGGCAAAAAACCGATGAGAACGCCCGCCGGCTATTCCGGCTGGTTTGAGCTAGGAGAAAACTATGAGCTATGCATTTCCGGGCACCTTCCCTGGTCGCCGTATGCGCCGCGTGCGCCGTCACGACTTCAGCCGCCGCCTGGTGGCCGAGAATCAACTGACGGTCAACGACCTGATTTATCCGGTGTTTGTCATGGAAGGCAGCAACCGCCAGGAAGAAGTGGCCTCGATGCCGGGCGTATCGCGCATGACGATCGATCTTCTGGTGAAGGAAGCGGAAACCATCGCCAAACTTGGCGTGCCGGTGATTTCCCTGTTCCCGGTGATCGAACCGAGCCTGAAATCGCTGCATGCGGAAGAAGCCTATAACCCGGAAGGGTTGGTACAGCGCACGGTGCGCGCGCTGAAAGACGCGGTGCCTGAACTGGGCATTCTGACCGACGTGGCGCTCGATCCCTACACCACGCATGGGCAGGACGGGGTGATCGATGAGCAGGGTTATGTGATTAACGACGTGACCAAAGACATTCTGGTGCGTCAGGCGCTGTCCCATGCCGAAGCGGGGGCGGAAATCGTGGCGCCGAGCGACATGATGGACGGCCGCATCGGGGCGATCCGCGATCGTCTGGAATTGCAGGGCCTGGTGAATACCCAAATCATGGCCTACTCCGCCAAGTATGCTTCCTGCTACTACGGCCCGTTCCGCGATGCGTTGGGCTCCAGCGGCAACCTGAAGGGCGGCAACAAGAAGACCTATCAGATGGATCCGGCCAACAGCGACGAAGCGCTGCAGGAGATTGCGCAGGATCTGCAGGAAGGTGCGGACATGGTGATGGTGAAACCGGGCATGCCGTACCTCGACGTCGTGCGCCGCGTGAAGGATACCTTCGGTGTGCCAACCTTCGCTTATCAGGTGTCCGGCGAGTACGCCATGCATATGGCGGCGATTCAGAACGGCTGGCTGCAGGAGCAACCTGCGGTGATGGAATCGTTGATGTGCTTCAAACGCGCCGGCGCCGACGGCGTGCTGACCTACTTCGCCAAGCGTGTCGCGCAGTGGCTGCACGACGATGCGATGCGTCGCTAAGCGTAAAATGAGCCAACAAAAAGGCGCCTGAGGGCGCCTTTTTAATGTCTGGCGTAGCTGGAAAGCCGCGTCAGACAAGGCTTCACGTTTTACTACTAGCAGCCAAAAGCCATAAAAAGCGGGTAGGGTGTGGACACATTGTGGACACTCTGACCACCATTAGCACCTTTCAACGGGTTAAGCGAAATCGCGTCCTGCAGATACTGAGGAGCGAAGTGCGCATAGACCATCGTTTGCGCAATTTTCGTATGACCTAAAATCCTCTGCAGTGTAATGATGTTGCCTCCGTTAATCATAAAGTGTGTGGCGAAAGAGTGCCTCAGCGCATGCGTTGCTTGCCCCGCCGGTAAGTCGGGCTTAACTTCTTTGAGGATTCGCCTGAATTCAGCATAACTGGCTTCAGGAAACAGAAATCCTCGTGCTTTGCCGACTACGTAAGCCGCAACGTCATCAGAGATCGGGACCGTGCGCGGTGTGTTGGTTTTCGTCTTAACGAAAGACACCCGGTTATGAATCACATTCTCCGCCTTCAATCGCGCAGCTTCTCCCCATCTTGCCCCGGTACTCAAACACAAAACCGCAATTTTACGATTATCACCTGAGAGCGCAGCAAGTAAGGCGTCAATTTCCTCAAGAGTTAGATAGCCCGTTTCGGCTGTCTGCTCTTTCAGTTTTTTGAATCCCCTGAATGGATGCTAACCGTTATATAGTTCTGACTCAATTAGGGTGTAAGCATCCCGGTAAACCGAACCATTCACTTTTAGAGATCTTCCTACATACTGATTATGTCCTGTGAGGAGATCACCATGCGTAAAGCCCGATTTACCGAACACCAGATCATTGCCGTCCTGAAGTCTGTCGAAGCCGGACGTACCGTTAAGGATGTCTGCCGTGAAGCTGGTATCTCTGAAGCCAGCTATTACAACTGGAAAGCGAAGTTTGGCGGTATGGAGGCCTATGATATCAAAAAGATGAAAGACCTAGAGGATGAAAACCATCGCCTCAAACAGATGTTTGCTGATCTCAGCCTTGAATGCCGGGCACTGAAAGACGTTATCGAAAAAAAGCTTTAAAACCAGCGATAAAGCGTGAGCTCGTCGGTTACCTGACTGCGCAATTTACCATGAGCATTCGCCAGGCCGGCAGGACGTTATCGCTGAGCAGGACGGTCTATTTTTACCAGCCCGATACCCGGCGCGATGAACCGGTGATCCAGGTGCTGACTGAGCTGGCAGAGCGCTACCCGCGATACGGTTTTAAGAAGCTATTCCAGCTGCTGCGCAGGCAGGGTAACAGCTGGAACCATAAACGCGTTCACCGGATTTACTGCCTGCTGAAACTTAATTTTCGTCGCAAGGGAAAACAGCGTTTACCTGCGCGTAACCCGACGCCACTGGCAACGCCGGAAGCGCTTAACCAGAGCTGGTCCATCGATTTTATGCATGATGCGCTGGTCTGCGGCAGACGCTTCCGGACCTACAATGTGGTTGATGACTTTAACCGCGAGGCCCTCGCAATAGAAATCGATCTGAATATCCCGGCACAGCGGGTGGTCAGGGTGCTGGACAGAATAGTGGCAAATCGGGGTTATCCACTGAAATTGCGGATGGACAACGGACCAGAACTGGTCTCACTGACGCTGGCACAGTGGGCTGAAGAGCATGGAGTGATGCTGAAATTTATCAAACCGGGAAAACCAACGCAGAATGCCTTTATCGAACGGTTTAACCGGACGTACCGGACAGAAATCCTGGATTTTTATCTGCTCAGAACCCTGAATGAAGCGCGGGAAATCACAGAGCACTGGCTGATGGAATACAACAGCGAGCGACCTCATGAATCCCTGAATAACCTGACACCGGAGGAGTACCGGCTGATGGCCGAAAACCGGAAATCTCAAAAAGTGCGTGGAACTAAAACGGGTGTGCTTACAATATCGCTTGACGTTTCTTACGAATTATTTCTCTCGATTGCTTATGTGATGCCAGCTACGTTGAATAGACAAACTCGAATGTAAGTTTTTTGACCGTTATGGCTATAAATAACCTGCAGATAATAGTTTAAAGGGCTTGTTAAAAAACATTTATAAGTCAATAACTTGTGTTTTAATCGGTGGTGGAGCTGTTTTTGTTTTCATGTTATCATGGCTAAAATTTTCTGCAGAACAAAAACTATGAACCCCTTGACTTCACATAATGATGCTATGCGAGAGTTTCTACTCTCTTCAGACGTTGAACGACTGAGAAATTCAGTTGATCTAGATGACATTGATGATGTCCTGAGAAAGTTACTTTCGATTGATGAAATGCGTGAGGCGGGAAGTTTCTTTACTGGTCAATCATTGGCATCAAAAGCGATATCGTCCTTTAAAAGGCCAATAACTCTGAGTTCCGTGATCTTGGATCCAACCTGCGGCGCGGGCAATTTATTAATTGAAGCATCTAGAAAGCTAGGCATTGAAACTACCCTGACTGAAACTTTAAAAGTCTGGGGTAAGGTGCTTTGGGGTTATGATATTCATCACCACTTCATAGAAGCAGCCAAAATACGTATAGTAATTGAGGCTATTAATAGAGGTGTGGAGCAAAATTGTGAGTTGGATGAAGCATTAAAATTTCTCTCAAATATATATGTAAAAGATGCGTTAACAATAGATTCAAAGGAGCTTGAAAGGGTCACTCATATTGTCATGAACCCTCCGTTTACAATTTGGCCTTCCCCAAAAATAAATTATTGGAAAGAAGGGAATGTCAACGCAGCTGGTATAATTTTTGACAAATACTTGAGAGTGATTCCTAATAATTGCCTTATTAGTGCCATATTACCTGATGTCCTTCGTTCTGGAAGTCGATACAGCGAGTTTAGACAATTTGTATCAGCTTCAATGGAAGGGGATGTCACAATTTGTGGTCGATTTAATAGGAAAACTGATGTTGATGTATTCTTATTATCAGGAATTAGCAAAGGCAACGAAAATAAAATACATTGGCATACGGCAATAAATAAAGAAACTTCTGTAGCTGATTACTTTGATGTTAGAACCGGACCATTAGTTGCATATCGTGATCCCGAAGAAGGTAATGAGTATGCATACTTTTATCCTAAAAACTGTCCTAAATGGGAAATCGTAAAATATGCATCCGAAAGAAGAAGATTTTCGGGGAAAGTTTTACAACCACCTTTTATTGTTATCAAAAGAACTTCTAGTCCATCAGATAGGAGTAGGGCATCAGCTACGCTTATTAATTTAAATGAACTGGTTGCGATCGAAAATCATATGATCGTAGTCACACCTAAGGATGGGAAAGTTAATACGTGTAAAAAACTTATGAAAGTACTTCAAAGCCAACAAACAAATGATTTCCTTAATGAACGAATTCGATTACGACATCTAACCGTTGGTGTGATAAAAGATATTCCATTTGCTGAGGGTGCATGAATTATGGCACGTAGATATTTAGGAAAGAAACCATTTGATCTTTCAGCCCGTGTTCCTATGCAACTCGGTCGTGAAAGTATTTCAAGTTCAACAGTTGCTGTTTCTGAGCTGATAAAAAATGGATATGATGCTGATGCTGAGAGTGTTCACGTAGAGTTTTTTTTAAGAGAATCACCGGCTCTCTCAACATTAGTAATTAGGGATGACGGTAATGGTATGGATGCGGAAACAATCTATGATCATTGGCTAAAGATTGGTACTGACTTTAAGAATGGAGTCGAATTATCATTAAACAAAAAACGTGTTCTAACGGGTGCTAAAGGGTTGGGGCGTCTTGGCTTAGACAGATTAAGTAAAAAAGTTGTCTTATATACTAAGAAAAAAGGAAGTAGCTCGGTCATTCAGTTGATTGTTGATTGGAGAAAATATGAGGGAACCAATGCTTCAATCTCAGAAATCCAGCATGATATTTATGAGCATGATTTGCCATTATCAGGTAAATATGGAGAAATATTCTCATCTGTAGACGATTCTGGTACCTATATGGTATTGATTGGGTTGAAAGATTATTGGTGTTCAGAATTTATTGAGGATTTAAAACAAGAGTTAAGGCTTTTAATTTCTCCATATAGATCTACTAATGATTTTTCAATTACAATCCATAGGACAATTGACAATATTTCATTCCCTAAAGAGGTTGTTGATACTCAAGAATTACTCAAGGCGGCCAGTTGGGAAGTAAAAGCTGTAATAGACTCCAGCAATAAAGTTAAACTTTCCTTTAAAAATAATAGTACTGGAGAGTTAATAGAGCAAATACCAACACCATGGAAAAATTGGATTTCAAAACAAGGTGAAAATCCATTGTTTGGTCCTCTGAAGTTTGAATTTCATTATATGGTACGAAAAAAAGAGTTTCTTTCTAAAATAGATATGTCCGCGAGAAACTGGTCAAGATTTATGGAATTGAACCGGGGGGTGAGAATTTACCGTGATGATTTTCGCGTCAGGCCTTATGGCGAACCTACGGGCAAGGGAGATTGGTTAGATTTAGGTTATCGAAAAGCCTCTAGCCCTGGCGGGATTAAGCAAGGTGGTTGGAGAATTGCCCCTAATCAAATTATTGGTGCGGTTAGTATTTCTAAAACGACGAATGCCATTCTTAACGATCAGGCTAATCGAGAGGGTATAGTTGAAAATGAAGCTTATCTGCAACTCAGGAATTTTATACTCAAAGTCATTTCTTCTTTTGAAGTGCTTGCTACAAAAGATGCTCAAGCAAATGAGGAAACTGATCTTGCCGCTGAACTTGAGCGTATAATTAAAGAGAAAGATACTGAATTAAAGGGCGCAATTGACGAGATAAGAGCTTTTTCCAAAAAAACCAAAAGAAGAGGTAAAAAAACACCTCCCGCTCAGGTGCTTAATCAAAAATTACGTGAGCTTGAGAGAGCTAAAGCCTCTCATCAAAAAGCCCTTGATGATTATTATTTATATCTGGAAAAAGAACGTAAAAAGTTAGAGGGTGAAAAAGACACACTTTCTAATCTTGCCTCTTTAGGGGTGTTAACAGTCAGTTTTGGACACGAAATTCGTACTCATTCTGCATTAGCATTAAATAACTCGAAAAATCTTAAAGCATTAATTAAATTAGCACAAGATACAGGTGCTGCTATAAATTATGATCAACTTATTAGTGTTACTGAACTCATGATAACAGGAGCCCAGTATGTTGATACTTTTTCAAAGTTAGCCATTAATAATATTAAGCCTGATAAACGAACCCGTTCAAAAATAAATGTTCCTAAGATTTTTAAGTATATATGTGAAATGATGTCTGCAACTTTCTTAAAAATGGGGATTCAATATGAAATTGAATTTGTTAGAATTGCGGAAGAAGATTTCAATGTTCGATCATTTGAAATTGATTGGGAGAGCATTGCAATCAATTTGATAACTAATGCTACTTGGGCTCTTGAAGATATAAATCATCGTCAGAGAAAGATAAAGATTGTTTTCGAGAGAGTCGGTGGTTCTCGATTAAGATTGGCGTTTATGGATTCTGGATGCGGTCTTGAAACAGGGCAAGAAAATACTATATTTTTGCCTATGCACAGTCGTAAAGTTGATCGTAAAGGAAATTCGATAGGTACTGGGATGGGATTGTCTATTATTAAAAGTCAGGTTGAAGAGCATATGCCATCAGGTACAATATCTGCCCAGCAATATTCAGATTTGGGTGGGGCCGGTTTTTTCATCGAAGTTTTGCAGGATAAATAAATGAATACTATTATATTCATCGACGATGACAGCGATGTACGAGCAACGTATCAACTATCTATGAGTTTAATGTTCTCAGGCGAGTTTGAGGTATTATGTTTAGATGTTGAACCGTCATTGGATAGCATGGTTCAAGTTTTAAAAGATATACCGGAAAAAATTACATTTTTTATTGATGAGAAACTTAAACACTCTGGCGTTGCTACTTATAACGGGGTCGAATTAGCTGAAAGAATTAGGGTGTTTGATTCAAAAATTCCTATTTATATCTTAACTAGTTTTGCAGATGAAATAGAGAAGTATCTTGGCGATATAGAATTTGTAATTGATAAAAACGATTGGGATCTTGACGATACAAATCTAAAACAAAGATTTCTGAGACATATTAATACCTATAAAGACATAAAGTCACAACAAGCAAAGAGATTCGAGGTTCTTCTCGAAAAGTCAATATTCTCAACTTTAACTGAAGATGAGCTTGAAGAGTTTAAAGCTTTGGATTTGTCTCGAATAAAAAATGTTTCTAGTGAAGGAATCATTAGTGAGGAATCGCTCGGGAAGTTAAATGAAGCCTCAAATGAATTGGATGCAATATATTTGGAGTTGAAAGGGAATGATGATAAATAACTTTTATTATCCTCATCTATCTAGGCAGGATATTTCTGCTTATTATAAATCAGCCGGGGAGTTCTACGCTACATATAATTGCGAAAAGAATTATTCTAACATTAGTAAGGACTGCCAATACAGATGTGTCTATTGTGATGCAAGTATAGATGAGTGCGGTGGGGAGCCTTTTTCATTAGACCACTTTAGGCCAATGGATGTTTTTCTTGAAAAATTTGACGGTATACTTAAAACACATCCTTTCAATCTACACCTTTCGTGTCAGAAGTGCAATGTACTGAAAACAAACGACTGGAAGGGGTGCAGAGAAACTCAAGATGGCGCCACATATGTATCAAGATTAGGCTATATTGACAGATTCAAAGTTGATATTAGCAATTATATTTCTGTAAATGAAAATGGAATGGTTGTATCAATAGATGACAATGGCCCTGGAGATTATATGATACGTAAGATGTTGTTGAATCGTACTAATAGGGTTTTTATCAGAAAGCGTAGACTTGTGAAAAATAAGGCCGCCTTGATATTGAGGCTATTATTGCAAAAACAAAACGATCTTTTGAATTCAAAAGATCTCAGTGCTGAAGATTTAAAGCTAGAGATCATGAAACTACAAAATATTTTTAAAAGATTTGAACAGCTGGATTTAATTAAAGTTTAGAATGTTGATATTTTTTTTTAAATTTAGTGAAGCCCGCTTGCGCGGGACTTCTTGTTTCGATGTGGTCAACATGTGGACGCGACCTGAAATAAATCATTTTATTTCATCATGTTGAAGCGTTCAAAAAGGCGCCTGAGGGCACCTTTTGCATTACATCTTCTGGAACTGTCGGTTGTCGATGCTTTGACTGACCTGCTTGTTGATCAGGTTCAGCAACAACATGGAACGCGCCTCGCCGTCCGGTTCGGTGTAGATCGCCTGCAGCCCTTCGAACACGCCGTCGACGATCAGAACGGTATCCCCTGGCTGTGGGGTTTCCGGATCGACATAGGTTTCGCTGGCGTGCGTGCGCAGCTCATCGATCACCTTGCTCGGGATGACGCTCGGCAACGTGCCGAAACGCACGAAGTGGCTGACGCCACGGGTGGCGCTGATGGTGGTGGTGTGAATGCGCTCCGGATCGAACTCCACAAACAGATAGTTGGGAAACAGGGGTTCGCTGACCGCGATACGTTTACCACGCACGATCTTTTCCAGCGTGATGATCGGGCTGAGGCAGTTTACCTGCTGCCGCTCCAGATGTTCCTGCGCCCGCAACAGCTGACCGCGTTTGCAATAAAGTAGATACCAGGATTCCATAATTTCACATGCCTTTCTGCCAGCCGGTAAGCATATCAAAAGCTATTCCGGATACATAGTGATGCAAGTTTCAGTGTGTAACATCACCTATCTCTATGAATCTGCGGCTATTAGCGAGGGGTCACACACTTATCGATACGGTGCTGGTATAACAGAGGGCTAAAAATTTGTTACCGTCACAGTATGGCAGGCGCTGCGCCGCCGGCTGTGACGCTATTCATCGTTTTGACCGAGAGGGAAAGAAATGGAGCTGTTTCTGTTGAGCAACGGCAAGCTGTCTGGCGAAGCCGAGCTGCTGGGGTACGCCAAAAGCCAACTGCTGGCGATGATTGCGCGTCGCGGCATCAAATCCGCCGTCTTTATCCCTTACGCCCTGATCCGTTACGACTACGACCAGCGTGCGCAGGAACTGGCGCAAACGCTGGGCATCGAAGTCACCAGCATCCACCACGCCGCTTCGCCGGCGGCGGCGATCGCGCAGGCGGAGTGCATTTTGGTCAGCGGCGGCAATACCTGGTTGCTGAACCAAATGCTGCACGAACAAGGCCTGATCGTGCCCATCCAGCGCGCGGTGCGCGAGCGTGAAGTGCCTTACGTCGGCTGGAGCGCCGGTTGCAACGTGGCCACGCCGAGCATTCGCACCACCAATGACATGCCGGTGCGCTGCAGCGTGGTGCTGCCGGCGCTGGGGCTGTTCCCGGCGCAGATCAACCCGCACTACATCGACGCACATATCAGCGGCCACATGGGCGAAACCCGTGACGAGCGCCTGGCGGAGTTCTGCGCGGTCAATCCAAGCGAGTCGGTGGTAGCGCTGCGTGAAGGTAGCCTGCTGCACGTTGAAGGCAATGCGCTGCGTTACTTCAGCGCTAACGGGCAGGGCTTCAAGGTGTTCCGCCACGGTGAGGAGACGCGTGAATATCAGGATACGCGCGCGCTGGCTGCGCTGGTGCCGTTCAACTGCGGCTGAGGGCCACCCGGCGGCGGGCGGCGTTAACAAAATTGCAGCAACAACCGTGAAGAGGGCTTATAATGCCCTCCCCACTGGCCGTTATAATGATCAGCATGAAATACCGTGACTTACGCGATTTCCTCTCGTTGCTGGAGAAGAGAGGGGAACTAAAACGCATCAGCCAGCCGATCGATCCTTACCTGGAAATGACGGAGATTGCCGATCGCACCCTGCGAGCGGGCGGTCCGGCACTGCTGTTTGAAAACCCGAAAGGGTATGACATGCCGGTGCTCTGTAACCTGTTCGGCACCGCCAATCGCGTGGCGATGGGCATGGGGCAGGAAGACATCAGCGCGCTGCGCGAAGTCGGCAAACTGCTGGCGTTCCTCAAAGAACCGGAGCCGCCGAAAGGCTTCCGCGATCTGTTCGACAAAATGCCAAAGTTCAAGCAGGTGCTGAACATGCCGACCAAGGTGCTGGGATCCGCGCCTTGTCAGGAGCAGGTATGGCAGGGTGACGATGTCGATCTCAGCCGTATTCCGGTGATGCACTGCTGGCCGGAAGACGCTGCGCCGCTGATCACCTGGGGGCTGACGGTGACCCGCGGCCCGCATAAGGAACGGCAAAACCTCGGCATCTATCGCCAGCAGGTGCTGGGCAAGAATAAAGTGATCATGCGCTGGCTGTCGCATCGCGGTGGCGCGCTGGATTATCAGGAGTGGTGCCAGGCGCATCCGGGCGAGCGTTTCCCGGTCGCGGTGGCGCTGGGCGCCGATCCCGCTACCATCCTCGGTGCGGTCACGCCGGTGCCGGATACCCTGTCTGAATATGCCTTTGCCGGGCTGCTGCGCGGCAATAAAACCGAAGTGGTCAAGTGCCTTTCCAACGATCTGGAAGTGCCCGCCAGCGCCGAAATCGTGCTTGAAGGCTATATCGAGCCGGGTGAAATGGCGCCGGAAGGCCCCTACGGCGACCACACCGGTTACTACAATGAAATCGACCAGTTCCCGGTGTTCACCGTTACCCACATCACCCAGCGCCGCAACGCGATCTACCACTCGACCTACACCGGCCGGCCGCCGGATGAGCCGGCGATCCTGGGCGTGGCGCTGAATGAAGTGTTCGTGCCGATCCTGCAAAAGCAGTTCCCGGAAATCGTCGATTTCTATCTGCCGCCGGAAGGGTGCTCGTACCGCCTGGCGGTAGTGACCATGAAAAAACAGTACGCCGGCCACGCGAAACGCGTGATGATGGGCGTCTGGTCGTTCCTGCGGCAGTTTATGTACACCAAATTTGTTATCGTCTGTGACGATGACGTCAATGCGCGCGACTGGAACGACGTGATTTGGGCGATCACCACACGAATGGATCCGGCAAGGGATACTGTTCTGGTGGAGAATACGCCGATCGACTATCTGGACTTCGCCTCGCCGGTTTCCGGCCTGGGTTCGAAGATGGGGCTGGACGCCACCAATAAATGGCCGGGTGAAACCGATCGCGAATGGGGCCGTCCGATTCAGATGGATGAAAAGGTACGTGCGCGCGTCGACGAAATCTGGGATGAGCTCGCAATCTTCAGTGACAGGGAACCGACGTTATAGCGTCAGGCCCTGTTCTCAGCTTTGCATTGATGACCCGACAGAGGGAACGCATGACAATATTGAGCTGTAAAGTGACCTCGGTAGAGGCCATTACCGATACGGTTTATCGGGTACGTCTGGTGCCCGAACAGCCGTTTTCTTTCAAGGCAGGGCAATATCTGATGGTGGTGATGGATGAGCGCGACAAGCGCCCGTTCTCACTGGCATCAACCCCGACGCAGCAAGATTACATCGAGCTGCATATCGGCGCTTCTGAGCTGAATCTGTACGCCATGGCGGTGATGGATCGCATCCTGAAAGAGCAGGCGATCACCGTTGACGTGCCGCATGGCGACGCCTGGCTGCGGGAAGAGGGCAGCCGTCCGCTGGTGCTGATCGCCGGCGGTACCGGTTTCTCTTACGCGCGTTCAATCCTGTTGACCGCGCTGGAGCAGCAACCCGATCGCGACATTTCAATCTACTGGGGCGGGCGTGAGCTGAAGCACCTGTACGATTTGAGCGAGCTGGAAGCGCTGTCGTTGCAGCATCCGAATCTGAAGGTGATCCCGGTGGTCGAGCAGCCGGAGGCTGAATGGCGTGGCCGCAGCGGCACCGTGCTTAGCGCGGTGCTGCAGGATTTCGGCACGCTGGCGGAGCATGACATTTACATCGCCGGGCGTTTCGAGATGGCGAAAATCGCCCGCGAGCGTTTCTGCGCCGAGCGCGGCGCGCTGGAAGCGCATATGTTTGGCGACGCGTTTTCGTTTATCTGACACAGGCGATGCGCAGTGAACGGGGTGGCCGAGGGTCGCCCCGTTTTTATTTGGGCGTCGGCAAATTTCAGGCATAAAAAACCCGCCCCTGACAGGCGGGAAGAACGGCAACTAAACTTGGCGGGATGCCGCGATTTGAAGTGGTGACGCGGTCATCCCAAGATAGACACAGCTAAACGCGTTCAAACACGGTGGCGATACCCTGGCCCAGGCCGATGCACATGGTCGCCAGGCCGAACTGCGCGTCGCGACGTTCCATGTTGTTCAACAGGGTGGTCGAGATGCGGGAGCCGGAACACCCCAGCGGGTGGCCGAGCGCGATGGCGCCGCCGTTCAGGTTAATCTTGTCGTCGATGCTGTCCATCAGCCCCAGATCCTTGATGCACGGCAGCGACTGGGCGGCGAACGCTTCGTTCAGCTCGAACAGATCGATGTCCTGCACGCTCAGACCGGCGCGTTTCAGCGCCAGCTTGCTGGCCGGCACCGGGCCGTAGCCCATGATGGACGGATCGCAGCCGACGACCGCCATCGAGCGGATGCGGGCGCGGGCCTTCAAACCGAGCGCTTTGGCGCGCGATTCGCTCATCAGCAGCATGGCGGAAGCACCGTCCGACAGGGCGGAGGAGCTGCCGGCGGTGACGGTGCCGTTGACCGGATCGAACGCCGGGCGCAGGGCCGACAGGCTTTCGACGGTGGTCTCCGGGCGAATGACTTCATCGAAATCGTAACGGGTCAGCACGCCGTCGGCGTCGTGGCCGTTGGTCGGTATGATCTCGTTTTTAAAGTAACCGGCCAGCGTTGCTGCATGCGCGCGCTGGTGGGAGCGGGCGGCAAATTCATCCTGCATCTGGCGACTGATGTTGTGCATCTTGGCCAGCATTTCGGCGGTCAGCCCCATCATCCCGGCGGCCTTGGCCACGCTGCGGCTCAGGCCCGGATGGAAATCCACGCCGTGATTCATCGGCACATGGCCCATGTGTTCCACGCCGCCGATCAGGCTGATGTGCGCGTCGCCCACCATGATGGCGCGTGCCGCGTCGTGCAGCGCCTGCATCGAAGAGCCGCACAGGCGGTTGACGGTCACCGCCGGCACGCGGTGCGGGATCTCGGCCAGCAGCGCGGCGTTGCGGGCGATGTTGAAGCCTTGTTCCAGCGTCTGCTGCACGCAGCCCCAGTAAATGTCATCAATCTCGGCGGCGTCCAGCGCCGGATTGCGGCTCAGCACTTCACGCATCAGGTGAGCGGAGAGATCTTCGGCGCGTACCTGGCGGAATGCGCCGCCCTTGGAGCGGCCCATCGGCGTGCGTACGGCATCAACAATAACTACGTTTTCCATCTTTATGACCTCATGCCGGTTGGCGGGTAGCGACGTCGGACAGCGGTGTCGCCACCGGGTAGTAGCTTTCATTGCGTTCGGCCTTGGCGCGCAGACCGGCCGGCACCTGGTACAGGGCGCCGAGGTGTGCGTAACGCTGGGCCAGCTCAACGTAGTTGGCGGTGCCGAGCGTATCCAGGTAGCGGAACGCGCCGCCGTGGAACGGAGGGAAACCGATGCCGTAGACCAACGCCATATCGGCTTCGGCCGGGCTGGCGACGATATTTTCTTCCAGGCAACGCACCACTTCGTTGATCATCGGGATCATCATGCGCGCGATGATTTCTTCGTCGCTGATGATCTGGCGCGGTTGGCTCACTTCGGCCAGCAGCGCATCGGTCTGCTCATCGTTGTCCTTGCGCGGTTTGCCTTTGCTGTCCTGGCTGTAGCGGTAGAAGCCCAGTTGATTTTTCTGACCGAAGCGCTGGTTGTCGAACATCACGTCAATGGCGTCGCGGTAGTCTTTGCTCATGCGATCCGGGAAACCGGCGGCCATCACGGCCTGCGCGTGGTGCGCGGTGTCGATGCCCACGACGTCGAGCAGGTAGGCCGGGCCCATCGGCCAGCCGAACTGTTTTTCCATCACTTTATCGATTTGACGGAAGTCGGCGCCGTCGCGCAGCAGCAGGCTGAAGCCGGCGAAGTACGGGAACAGCACGCGGTTGACGAAGAAGCCCGGGCAATCGTTCACCACGATCGGCGTTTTGCCCATGCGGCTGGCGTAGGCCACCACTTTGGCGATGGTATCATCGCTGGTCTGTTCGCCGCGGATGATTTCAACCAGCGGCATGCGGTGCACCGGGTTAAAGAAGTGCATGCCGCAGAAGTTTTGCGGGCGCTTCAGCGATTTTGCCAGGTGATTAATCGGAATGGTCGAGGTGTTCGACGCCAGAACGGTGTCTTCACCGATCAGGCCTTCCACTTCCGACAGCACGGCGGCTTTGACTTTCGGATTCTCGACGACCGCCTCAACGATCACCTGCGCGCGCTCGATGCCGGCATAGTCCAGCGTCGGCTGAATGGTCGACAGCACCTGCGCCATTTTCAGGCCATCCAGCTTGCCGCGCTCCAGCTGCTTGTTGAGCAGCTTGGCCGCTTCGCTCATGCCCAGCGTCAGCGACTTGTCGCTGATGTCCTTCATGATCACCGGTACGCCTTTCAGCGCCGATTGGTAAGCGATACCGCCGCCCATGATGCCGGCGCCCAGCACCGCCGCCTGTTTTGGCGCATCCACATTCTTGGCCAGCTTTTTCGCCTGGCCCTTCACGAACTGATCGTTAAGGAAGATGCCGACCAGCGCGCGCGCTTCGTTGGAGCGGGCCAACGGCACGAAGCTGGCGGTTTCCAGTTTCAGCGCTTCATCGCGGCCCAGCTTGGCGGCGGCTTCAATGGTCTTCACCGCGGTCATCGGCGCCGGGTAATGTTTACCGGCGGTCTGCAGTACCATGCCTTTGGCGGTGGTGAAGCTCATCGCCGCTTCAATCGGGCTGAGTTTCAGCGGCTCCAGCTTAGGTTGACGCGCGGCGCGCCAGTCCAGCTTGCCGTCGATCGCCTGTTGCAGCATGTTGAGCGCCGCTTCGGCCAGTTTTTCCGGCGCCACTACCGCATCGACCAGGCCGACTTTCAACGCGTCTTTGGCGCTGACGTCTTTGCCGGCGGCGATGATTTCCAGCGCGCTGTCGTTACCCAGCAGGCGTGGCAGACGGACGGAACCGCCGAAGCCCGGCATGATGCCCAATTTGGTTTCCGGCAGGCCGATGCGCGCGTCCGGCGAGGCGACGCGGAAATCGGTCGCCAGAATGCATTCGCAACCGCCGCCGAGCGCATAGCCGTTAATGGCCGAAATGGTCGGTACCGGCAAATCTTCCAGCCGGTTAAAGACGTTGTTGGCGAATACCAGCCACTCGTGCAGCTTTTCAGCCGGTGCGGCAAACAGAGAAAGGAATTCGGTGATATCGGCGCCGACGATAAATGCGGCTTTGGTGGAGCGCAGCAGCAGCCCCTTGAGCTCAGGCTGGTTTTCCAGCACGGTGAGCGCCTCGCCCAGGCTGGCGACGGTGCGGGTGTCCAGCTTGTTGACCGAGCCTGATGCGTTGAACACCAGCTCGGCAATGCCGTTATCGAGCCAGTGCAGTTGTAATGTTTCGCCTTGGTAGAGCATGTCTATCTCCTGAATCAGCGTATGATCTGGTATGACCAGATGAAGAGGAGTGTGGTTTTTATGTTAAAAATATGCAAATGAGAGATTGCATATTTGCTGGTCTGATCACATCTCACCAAGTTAGTGTTTTGATTTAAAACGGAGTTATATTTTATGTGCTATCGGCATTTGCTGGTGGTTGTCGGCCCTCATACACTTGCCTGCAGCGATTTATCATTCAGACGAGGTTAGGCATGACTAAGGCGGTTTGTGTCAAACGCAGCGGCTTATGGAGCATTCCCGCCAGAACCATGACGCTGGCGTGTCTGTTGGTGTTTATGGCGCAGATGGCGACGACCGTGTATCTGCCTTCGCTGCCGACGGTGATGCGCGAGCTGGCGATGAGCCGGCGCGCCACCGAGCTGTCCATTTCGATCTTCGTCATCGGCGCTGCCTTGCCGGTGTTGTTCTGGGGCGCGGCCGCCGATCGCTTTGGCCGCCGAGCGCCGCTGACGCTTTCCCTGCTGCTTTTCATTGGCAGCAGCGGGCTGTTGGCGCTGTGCAGCAACGGCGCCGAGCTGCTGACCTTGCGCGCTCTGCAGGGCGTCGGTGCCGGCGGTGCGGCGATCATTGCGCGTATCATCGTGCGGGATAACTGGAGCGGTGATGAGCTGGCGCGCCGTCTGTCGGTGCTCTCCATCGCTTTCATCACTGCGCTGGGCGGGGGGCAGTTTATCGGCGGCCTGCTCAGCCAATATTCGCACTGGCAGATGGGCTTCGTCCTGATGGGCGCCACCGGTTTGGCCATTCTGGCGCTGATGGCGACGCTGCCGCTGGAGGCGGGACGGGCAGGGGGCGTGCGCCCGGCGATGGCGGCAACCTACTTTGCCATCCTGCGGCGGCCGGGGTTCTTCTGGCCGGCCTGCGTCGGCGGATTGGGCTTCGCCACCACGGTGACATTGCAGGAGGTGAGTCCGTTCGTCATGCAGCAGGGTTTTGGTCTCAACGTCACGGCGTTCGGTGCCCTGGGGCTGGTGATCGGCGTCGCCTACTTCAGCGGGGCGCTGACGGTGAACCGCACGGTGGCGCGTGTCGGCGGGAAAAAACTGATGCAAACCGGCAGCGGTATCGTGGCTCTGGCGACGGCGGCGATCCTGCTGTTGTGGTGGAGCGGCATTCTGGCCGGCCTTTCCGGTATGGCGCTGTTCATCGCGCTGTATTGCCTGACCATTTTTGGCCAGGCGGTGCTGTTTCCCAACAGCATGGCGATGGCCGTCAGCGATGCCAAAGAGTACGGCGCTTATGCGATGGCGCTGTGTGGCTTTCTGCAGCAGTGTCTGGCGGGCGTCGCCGCGGCTGGCGCGGTGTTGTTGGAACACCATGGCCTGTGGGCGCTGGCGATAGCGCTGCTCGGTTTGGGCGGCTGGTTAATGGTTAAGCTGCGGATGTAACGGCATTTGCAGGGAATTGCGAGCTGCTCCGCATGCCCAACGCGATGAGGTTGGTGCGCCGGAGCGCTGTGTTAAGATGACTTCTTTCGTGCTAAGGCATAAGGGTACTGTGATGGAAACGCTGGCTTCTTTGTATAACGACCACCTGGCAGAGCTGCAAAAACGCGCGCGCGAAGTGCTGGAGCGCAACAAGTTGGATGCGCTGCTGATTCACTCCGGTGAGCTGCAAAAGGTATTTTTGGACGACCATAGCTATCCGTTCAAAGTGAACGCGCATTTCAAAGCCTGGGTGCCGGTGACGTCGGTGCCGAACTGCTGGTTGTGGATCGACGGTGTCAATAAGCCGAAGCTGTGGTTCTACTCCCCGGTCGACTACTGGCACAGCGTAGAGCCGCTGCCGGACAGTTTCTGGACCAAATCCCTTGAATTGATGCCGTTGGCCAACGCCGACGCCATCGCCCAGCAGCTTCCGCCGCAGCGCGAGCGCGTGGGCTATATCGGTTATGCGCAACAGCGCGCACGCGATCTCGGCATTTCTTCTGAAAACATCAACCCGAAAGCGGTGTTGAACTACCTGGATTTCCACCGTTCTATCAAAACCGGCTACGAGCTGGCCTGCATGCGCGAAGCGCAGAAGACGGCGGTAACCGGCCATCGTGCGGCGCATGAGGCGTTCCTCTCCGGTATGAGCGAGTTCGACATCAACCTGGCCTACCTGACGGCGACAGGCCACCGCGATACCGACGTGCCTTACGACAACATCGTAGCGCTGAACGAACACGCTTCGGTACTGCACTACACCAAGCTGGATCATCAGCCGCCGGCCGAACCCCTGAGTTTCCTTATCGACGCCGGCGCGGAATATAACGGCTATGCCGCCGATCTGACCCGCACCTACGCGGCGCAAAGCGGCAGCGAGTTCGCCCACTTGGTGAAAGATCTCAATGGTGAACAGCTGGCGCTGATCGACACCATCAAGCCCGGCGTGCGCTATACCGACTACCATGTGCAAATGCATCAGCGCATCGCCAAGCTGCTCAAGAATCACAAGTTGGTGAACGGCCTCAGCGAAGAGGCGATGGTTGAAACGGGTATTACCACGCCGTTCCTGCCGCACGGGCTGGGCCATCCGCTGGGCCTTCAGGTGCACGACGCCGCCGGCTTTATGCAGGACGAGCAAGGCACCCATCTGCCGGCGCCGTCCAAGTATCCATTCCTGCGTTGCACCCGCGTGTTGCAGCCGGGCATGGTGTTGACCATCGAGCCAGGTCTGTACTTCATCGAGTCTCTGTTGGCACCGTGGCGCAGCGGTGAATTCAAGCAGCACTTCGCCTGGGATCGCATCGATGCGCTGAAGCCGTATGGCGGCATCCGTATCGAAGACAACATCGTGATCCACGAAAAGCGCATCGAGAACATGACGCGCGATCTGAATCTGGCCTGATGCGGCCTTACCCGATACCGGCGGAAGCCACCTGCTTTACCGAAGAAATAAAGAAGAGCCGTTTCATCACCCTGCTGGCGCCGACCAGCGGGGTAGAAGCGGCAAAGGCGTTTATTCAGCAGGTGCGGGATGAGCATCCGGCGGCGCGACACCATTGTTGGGCTTTCGTCGCCGGCAGCCCCGATGACTCGCAGCAACTGGGGTTCTCAGACGACGGAGAGCCGTCGGGCACCGCCGGCAAACCGATCCTCGCGCAGCTGATGGGGAGCGGCATCGGTGAAGTGACCGCCGTGGTCGTTCGTTACTATGGCGGCGTCAAGCTGGGCACCGGCGGGCTGGTGAAAGCCTATGGCAACGGTGTTCAACAGGCGTTGAAGCAGTTGGCGTTGGCACAAAAGGTGCCGGAAGCCGAATATATCTTGCAGTGCGACTATGCGCAGTTGGCGTTGGTGGAGAACTTGCTGCAGCAAACCGCAGGTCGGATCCTGCAGGGCGAATACGGCGCCGCCGTCGTGCTGCATCTGGCGTTGCCGGCCACCGAGGTCGAACTGTTTGGGAATAAATTGCGTGATCTCAGTCGCGGTAATTTGCAATTAACCCCCATTTCGCAATAATTCCTCCCAATTGAATTGCTAAGGATCGTGCTGAAATGCATTTTCGCGCCATAACCCGTATCGTTGGTCTGCTGGTCATCCTGTTCTCCGGGACGATGTTTATTCCCGGCCTGGTGGCATTGATTTACCGCGATGGGGCGGGGCGCGCGTTCAGCCAAACCTTCTTCGTGGCGCTGACCATCGGTCTGATGCTGTGGTGGCCGAACCGCAAACAGAAACACGAGCTGAAGCCCCGTGAAGGCTTCCTGATTGTCGTGTTGTTCTGGACCGTGCTGGGCAGCGTGGGGGCATTGCCGTTCCTGTTTTCGGAACGGCCCAACTTGTCGCTGACCGACGCCTTCTTTGAATCCTTCTCGGGATTGACGACTACCGGCGCAACGACGCTGGTGGGGCTGGACTCGTTGCCGAAGGCCATCCTGTTCTATCGCCAAATGCTGCAATGGATGGGCGGCATGGGGATCATCGTGTTGGCGGTGGCGATACTGCCGATACTTGGCGTCGGCGGCATGCAGCTGTATCGAGCGGAAATGCCCGGGCCGCTGAAAGATAACAAGATGCGTCCACGCATCGCCGAAACCGCCAAAACCCTGTGGCTAATCTATGTGTTGCTGACCGTCGCCTGTGCGCTGGCGCTCTGGGGGGCCGGGATGTCGGTGTTCGACGCCATCGGCCACAGTTTCTCGACCATCGCCATTGGCGGGTTTTCTACCCACGACGCCAGTATCGGTTATTACGCCAGTCCGACTATCAACACCATCATCGCCGTGTTCCTGCTGATTTCCGGCTGTAACTACGGCCTGCACTTCGCTTTGCTAAGCGGCCGTAGTCTGAAGGTGTACGGGCGCGATCCTGAATTCCGCATGTTCATCTTCGTTCAGTTGACGCTGGTGGTGGTATGCACGTTGGTGCTCTGGGGACATGGCGTCTATAAGAGCGGTATGGAAACGCTCAATCAGGCGTTCTTCCAGGTGGTATCGATGGCGACCACGGCCGGTTTTACGACCGACAGCATCGCCAAGTGGCCGCTGTTTCTGCCGATGTTGTTGCTGTGCTCGGCGTTCATCGGCGGTTGTGCCGGCTCGACCGGCGGCGGCCTGAAGGTGATCCGTATTCTGCTTCTGTACCTGCAGGGCTCGCGAGAGTTGAAGAGGCTGGTGCACCCCAACGCGGTCTATACCATCAAATTGGGCAATCGCGCGCTGCCGGAACGCATTCTGGAAGCGGTATGGGGATTCTTCTCCGCCTATGCGCTGGTGTTTATCGTCAGTATGCTGGCGATCATTGCCACCGGCGTTGACGATTTCTCCGCGTTCGCCGCAGTGACGGCAACACTCAATAACCTTGGCCCCGGCCTGGGCGTGGTGGCGGATAACTTCACCACGATGCCGGCGGCGGCCAAGTGGATCCTGGTGGTGACGATGCTGTTCGGGCGCCTGGAAGTGTTTACATTGCTGGTGCTGTTCACGCCAACTTTTTGGCGTGAGTGAGCCTGATATAAGGAGTATGCCATGAAGGCATTGATACTTTATTCGAGCCGTGACGGGCAAACACGTGCTATCGCTTCTTATATAGCAAGCAAGTTGCAGGACACGCTGCGTTGTGAGGTGATTGATCTGCTGCAGGCGGAACAGGTCGACCTTAGTCAGTACCAGCAGGTGATGATCGGTGCTTCTATCCGTTACGGGCACTTTAACCCGGTGCTGGATAAATTCGTTAAGCGCCATGCCGAACAGCTGAATAGGATGCCGAGCGCCTTCTTCGCCGTGAACCTGACCGCGCGTAAACCGGAAAAGCGTTCGCCGCAAACCAACGCTTATACCCGCAAGTTCCTGCTGGCCTCGCCGTGGCAGCCAAAACAGTGCGCGGTGTTTGCCGGCGCATTGCGGTATCCGCGCTATCGTTGGTTCGACCGCATCATGATTCAATTTATTATGCGTATGACGGGCGGTGAAACGGATACCAGTAAGGAAGTGGAGTACACAGATTGGCAGCAGGTCGATCGTTTCGCCCAGGAATTTAGCCAGATTCAGTACGAAAAGTGACAAAAACGCGGGTTTGGCCAGCGTTTTGCCGAAAAAACCCGCGCTTGAAAAGTTTTTTGCAATTAGGGGTTGCGGCCTGCCGAGAACTCCCTATAATGCGCCTCCACTGACCGGGAACAACGACTGACAAGCCGCCGGGTCAGCGAGAAGAAAGCGAAATAAACGCTTGACTCTCCGGGCGAAAAGCGTAGTATACGCAGCCCGC